>CAZPQK010000003.1:0-262465 GCA_964588695.1 uncultured bacterium | reverse complement strand
ACTCACCTTGCCGACGACGTGCATGTCATCGACAACGTCATCACGACCGATCGCTACGGAGCGTGGACGCCGGCGACCGATGAGTTCCTGTTTCGCGGCAACGAAGTAACGAGTAGCTACTACGGTGTCAACCTTCCGGTCGGCGATCAGAACACAGCGTGGGTGGTGAATAACGTCTTTCACATTCCGAGTGGCCGCTGGGGCCTGACCACCCAGCAAGGGTTAACCCATGCGTCCGGGAACCAGTTCTTTCCGCTTCCCGGGGCGGTCAACACCACTGGGCTGTTCGCACTGCAAGGAAACTCGATTGCACGAAACAATAGTTTTCAAGGAGTTCATACCGGGATCCTCGCCTGGAATGGTGGCGGTTCCGACGCGGGAACACCCACCGAAGACGGCAACAACAACTTTTCCCAAGTGACAGGACCGGCGATCGACCTGGTTGGCTCCGGTACGATCAGCGCGCATGGAAACACCTGGCGCAACGCGCAACCGATTCTGGGCGAAGACATTGTTATTTCTGGTAGCGGAACGGTCGATGCGCCCTATGTAATTCGCTACTACATCGACCCGGTAAACGGTTCGGATACCAACACTGGGCTCAGCGGGTCGCCGTTTCGTTCGATCACCCACGCAGTCTCGGTCGCCGGTACCGAACCGGTCGTCTTGCAACTGGCGAATGGTACCTACAGCGCCGACGAAACCTTTCCAATTACGTTCCCGGCATACGCCACGCTGGTGGGCGATGTCGGAACCCAGTACGGAGCCAATTGTATCATCCGCGGGTCGGGCACTCTGCCTAGCGATTGGGATGGCGCGACGATTCACGCGCAGGACGGGATCGAAATGGAGGGGGTGACCGTCGAACTCGACGTAACGACGATTCTCTACTTTTCGGTGTACATCAGTGGCGGTCGCGGTGACTTCTTGAACTGCAAGTTCGCAGGAGGTTACGGCGGTGTTGGTACCGGCGCGAGCGGCAGCATCGGTAACCTGGTAGACTCGATGGCGGATTGCAATTCGTACGGGGTTTACACCGGCTCGGCCAACATCAGTAATAGCACGTTCAGCGCTTCTCTTCCCGCAGTGGTTCGGGCTGGAACGGTGACCAACTCGACGTTTAACGTTACCGGATACTCCGGCGCGTGTCAGTTCAACGGTCCGACTACCGTAACCGGTTGTACGTTTAACTACCAACCGAGCTCGAACCCAATCGAGATGAGCTACGGCGCCATCGTTGCCGACTACGGTACACCGCAAGTTCGCAACTGCACTTTCAATACCGATTACGCGGTAACCATTCGTAACTCGTCCCAGATCGACTTTGGCACCATGGCCAGTCCCGGCGGAAACAACTTTTCGGGAACGGGCGTAGCCGCGATTCGCCACCAGGGAGCGAACACGATCATGGCTATCGGCAACACCTGGGTAAACAACCCGCCGGTGGTGGGATCCGACATCCTGTTGGAGAGCACCGGCACCGTGACCACGCAATAGTTGGGCTCGATTCCCGACCTCGACGGTGTAGCGCGCTTTGCGCTACACTGTCGGGGTCATGTCGTTTCACGATCACTTTTCTAACCAATCACAAAGTTACGCGCGTCACCGACCCACGTATCCCGACGAGTTGTTTGACTTTCTTGCGCGAGTCAGCCCCGCAACTACCCGTGCCTGCGACGGCGCTACCGGAAGCGGGCAGGCGGCGACTGCTTTGGCAACGAGGTTCGGTCAAGTGCTCGCGTTCGACGCTAGCGGTTCGCAACTGGCGCATGCGTTTCATCGCGACAACATTGTCTACGCGTGCGCGCTTGCGGAATCGCTACCCGCCCCCGACAACTCCTTCGACCTGATCACCGTGGGTACCGGGGTTCACTGGTTCGATCGACCAAAGTTCTACGCAGAAGTCAAACGCGTGCTGCGACCCCGTGGTGTGATTGCGGTGTGGGGATACTTTGGTTTTAAGGCGGAGGCCACCGTCGAAAAGCTAACCATGCACGTCATCCAGGACGTTCTAAAAGACTACTGGCCCAAGGTTATGCAGCCGCAGCTAGACCGTTATCGGAACCTGGACTTCCCTTTCACGCCCATCGACCACCCCGAGTTTGTGTTTCGCAATGAATGGTCGCTGAACGATTGGTTGGGTTTTGTCGACTCGTGGTCGGGAACTCAGGCATATCGCGACGCCAACGGCGGCGAGCCCACCGACAGCGTGATTGACCAGCTTCGCACCGCCTGGGGAGACCGGCGGCTTGCGTTACGCTGGCCGCTGCACATTAAAGTCGGCCGCGTGGAATAGCGCCGCCGGTGCTAACCCGTTGCAACCACGCCCCATACGACTGTGTGGGTGGCGCCGGATTCCTGGTCGCAGAGCGCGTAAATCTGTTACAATCACGCGTCACAATAATCCTGCCTTAACCTTTCTATATGCTTAAACTCATCTAATTGATTCGTTCGGAGGAATACCATGAGGCTGCGGCTGGCTACGGCCCTAACCGTGGTGCTGCTTTTGGCACCAATGGCGATGGCACAAACTAATCCCTTCTTTGCCGACTGGGGCACACCCTTTGAAGTGCCCAACTTTGCAAAAATCTCAACCGACCACTACATGCCCGCGATGGAAGAGGGCATTAAGCAGCAACGCGCCGAAATCGACGCGATCGCCAACAGCACCGAACCTCCGACTTTCGCCAACACGATTGAAGCGATGGAGTACTCCGGCAAACTGCTGAATAGTGTGGCGACGGTGTTCTTTAACCTGCGCGGTTCCGACACCAACGACGACATCGACGCGATCGCTACCGAGATTGCGCCGCGCCTGACTGCGCTTAACGACGACATCAACTTGGACCCGAAGTTGTTTAAGCGCGTCAAAGCAATCTACGACCAGCGCAAGAGTCTCGGCCTGAGCACCGAACAGATGCGCCTTTTGGAAGAAACCTATAAAGGCTTTGTGCGTGGTGGTGCCAACCTTTCGGAAGCCGACAAAGCCGAGTTCCGCAAAATCAACGAACGTCTGTCGACGCTGACGCTCGACTTTGGCAAGCACGTGCTAAACGAAAACAACGCTTTTGAGTTGGTCATCGACAACAAGGCCGACCTGGAAGGCCTGCCCGCCGCGTCTATTGAAGCCGCTGCCGAAGCCGCCACCGAGCGCGGACACGAAGGCAAGTGGGTGTTCACCATTCACAAGCCCAGCATGATTCCGTTTCTCACCTATTCGCCAAAACGCGACCTGCGCGAAAAACTCTACCGCGGTTACTTTATGAAGGGTGACAACGGCGACGAAAACGACAATAAAGACATCCTCGAAGAGATGGCGTCGCTGCGAGCAACGCGCGCCCGGCTGCTGGGTTACGACACCCACGCGCACTTCGTGCTGGACGATAACATGGCCAAAACGCCCGATGCGGTTTACCAACTTTTGAACAAGCTGTGGAAGCCGGCACTGGAACGCGCCAAGGCCGAACGCGAAGAAATGCAGAAGATGGTTTACGCCGAAGGCAACGACTTCAAGCTGGAGTCGTGGGACTGGTGGTACTACGGCGAGAAAGTAAAGAAAGCCAAGTACGACTTCGACGACGAAGCGCTGCGTCCTTACTTTGAAGTCAGCAACGTCTTTAAGGGTATGTTCGCGATGGCCACCGAGCTGTGGGGTATTACGTTCCACGAGCGCAACGACATTCCCAAATACCACCCGGAAGTTCGTACCTACGAAGTTCACGACAACGACGGATCGCTAATGGCCATCTACATGGTCGACCCGCACCCGCGGTCGAGCAAGCGCGGCGGCGCATGGATGACCACTTTCCGCAGCCAGCACCGTACCTGGAAGCAAGACGAAAACGTTATTCCGATCGTTATTAATGTGTCCAACGTGTCCAAGCCAACGGCCGACACCCCCGCGTTGCTTAGCCTTGATGAGACCAACACGTTGTTCCACGAGTTCGGTCACGCGCTACACGGAATGTTTTCGGACTGCCGTTACGAGAGCCTTTCGGGTACGTCGGTGTCGCGAGACTTTGTAGAGATGCCGTCGCAGGTTATCGAAAACTGGGCGACACAGCCGGAAGTGTTAAAGTTCTACGCGCGCCACTACAAGACCGGCGAGCTGATTCCCGACGCGCTGGTCGAGAAGATGAACAACGCGAAGTTGTTCAACCAGGGTTTTGCTACCGTCGAATACCTGGCGGCGTCGCTTCTGGACATGGACTACCACACCATTAAGGACGGCACTACTGTCGACGCGGCGAGCTTCGAAAAGAAAAGCCTCGACCGCATGGGCCTGATCCCCGAGATCATTCCCCGCTACCGAAGCACTTATTTCCGCCACATTTTCGCGGGCGGTTATAGCTCGGGTTACTACAGTTACATTTGGGCCGAGGTTGTCGACGCCGACGCGTTCCAGGCGTTCAAGGAGAATGGAATTCTGGACAAGAAAACCGCGCAAAGTTTCCGCGACAACATTCTTGCCCGAGGTGGTACCGAAGATCCGATGACGCTATACAAGCGCTTCCGCGGTCGCGAGCCCGAAATTGAGCCGCTGCTGGTTCGTCGCGGACTCAACTAGGCGTCGGCGTCAAGCAAACACTAGTATATCTGTGTCGCACAGATTGCAGCCACAAAGGGCGTGTCCACGGACACGCCCTTTTCTTTTGCGCCAATTCGGTTATCATTAACTAGACCCCGCGCCCGATCCCCTGGAGACGCCATGCCTCGGTTTCTACTCGCACTTATTCTTATGTGTTTTGCGCTCCCGGTGCTAGCGACGCCCAGCGTGATCAGCACCAGCCCCACCGCCAACGCCATCGACGGCGACCGCTTTAACTTTATCGAAGTCAACTTTGACACACCGGTTCAACTGGGCTCGGTGAACGCGGGCACGTTTCGGGTGTGTGGCCGCTGGTCGGGCCCCGCGATGGGGATGTATAGCGTTAGCGGCGGCCAGGTACGGTTTGTGCCCAGCCAGCCGTTCTTTGCCGGCGAGTACGTGATGGTGTCGTTGACTGCGGGGATTCTGGACAGCGGTGGCGCACCGTTGGTCGGCGGGTATAAGTTTGGCTTTTGGGCGAAGCCCGCACCGGGCGTTTTGGACCAGGCGCAAGTCGACGTTGTTCCTATTCGTCAAGCCGGCGAGTCGCACATTCAAAGCTACGGCGCCTATGCCGGTGACTTAAACAACGACGGCTACTCCGACCTCGCAGTGCCCAACGAAATTTCGTCCGACGTGCGCGTGTTTCTTAACGACGGCACCGGCAGCTACGGATCGTTCGTCGTTTACCCGTTGCCCGCCGGCAACTTTCCCAGCCCCATCGAAGGCGCCGACTTTAACAGCGACGGACAAATCGACATCGCGATTGGCAACGCCGGCAACAACATCCTTAGTGTGTTTATGGGCACCGGCACCGGCGCGTTGGGTGCCGAGGTTCCGTACACGGCAAGCTTTGCGGTGCGCGGCGTCGCGATTATCGACCTCGACGCCGACGGCGACGATGACGTGGTAACCGCTCACCGGGCCGGCGATAACATGGCCATGTTCCACAACGACGGCAGTGGCGCGCTGGGTACGGCAACGTTTATGGAAGGCGGTGGCGTCGGCGAAACATCGTGCGCCGCCGGTGACGCCAACGGCGACGGCATCATGGACCTGTTCGTGGGAACGTTCAACAGCGGCGAGATCATTCTCCTGTTGGGCGATGGCGCCGGCGGTTTGACCTACGCGACCAAAACCTCTGCGGGAGGAACGCCTTGGATGCTGGCTGCGGGTGATGTTAACGGCGACGGACACGTCGACGTGGTCGCGGCCAATTCGTATTCGCATAACGTTGGCGTGGTGATGGGCGATGGCGCGGGCGGTCTGGCCAACGTTGTTAACTACTCGTCGCCGGGTTTTCCTTTGGCGATTGACCTGGGCGACATCGACGGCGACGGCGACCTGGACATGGTGTCCAGCAATTACTCGGCAGTGGACTTTAAGATCTATGAGAACAACGGCAGCGGTGTGTTCGGCGCGCCGATTATTAAGTCTGCCAGCGGCGCCGGGTCGTGCGTGATCTTGCACGACCGCGACAACGACGGCGACGTCGACATCACCGGCATCGACGAGATCGACGACCTTCTGTTTATTTACGAAAACGACACCGTTAGCAGCACGCCCGACCTTCCCGCCAGCAAGTACGCGCTGCGCCAGAATTACCCCAACCCGTTTAATCCATCGACGACGATCCAGTTCACCGTTCCCTCGTTTGTGAATGTCACGTTGGAGATCTTCGACGCACGCGGCGGACACGTGGCCACCCTGGTGGACCGGGTGCTGACAGCGGGAACGTACGAGGAAACCTGGGAAGCGGATGGTGTGCCGAGCGGCGTTTACTTCGCATGTCTAACCGCGGGCGGCGTGGAGCGATCGATCAAGCTCGTGGTAACCAAGTAGAGCCAGCGACCCCGAAATGACGAAAGAAGAGAGCAACGTTGGCAAGTTGTTCACTGGGTTGATGATCCGCTAACTACCTTTGAAGAGGCCAACGCTAGGGCCCATTCCAGACGATAAAGTTTCCCGAAATGAAACAAAGCCGCTAGAGTCGAGACAGGCCGCCGAACCCACAACGTTTCCCGACGAGGAGAAGTTAACATGCACAAATCAATCACGGGTGCCGTTCTAGCTATACTCGCAACAATTCTACTATCACCGCTAGCCTCCCTTGCCAATGAACCCAACTCCGACGAGACGGACATTCGGAACCAAATCAAGGGGTGGGAGTCCGCCTGGAACGCGGGAGACGCTAGTGCGATTGCTGCCTTCTACGATGAGGATGCCGACCGTACCTTCGCGCACGGCATTACCAGTTCCGGCAAGACACAGATTCATGGTCTGTATCAAAGAGCCTTCTCCGCAGATCTGCCTGACGATGTGGAGCAAACCCTCAGCTTGGAAATACTCACCGTTCGCTTTATCACCGCAGACGTGGCCGTGGTGGACTACGCATATCATGCGACCGGTATCCCCATTGCGCCTTACCTGGTCGTTGATGGTCGCAGCACTGTCGTGATGGTGCGGCGGGATGGCACGTGGTTACGTTCGGCGCAACGCAACTGGATCCCAACAACACCGGATTGCATGAAACTTTGTCAGGAGCAAGTACCGGGCTATCCGCCCCGTGGGAACAAATAAGGTTTGCTTCGCGGATTTTTGTTCGTTCATCCAGTTCGATAAGAAAAAACAGTTCCATGCCTGAACCCGATCCAGCAGAAATCCTGACCTTTGCCACACCGCGAGACCTTGGTCGCTGGCTCGAAGCCAATCACGATACCGCCAGTGAGTTGTGGGTGAAGATATTCAAGGTAAAGACTGGCATTCCGAGCGTCACGTGGGACGACGTCGTGGTTGAGTCGCTGTGCTGGGGATGGATCGACGGCATTAGAAAGTCGATTGATGACGAAGCGTATTTGCAACGAATCACTCCCCGAAAAGCGCGAAGCAACTGGTCGAAACGGAATCGAGATCATGTCGAACGCCTGATACGCGAAGGGCGTATGATGGAACCGGGACTCGCGCAGGTTCGTGCTGCCAAGGCCGATGGCCGATGGAAGGACGCCTACGCGATAAAGGATATGAAAGTACCGGCGGATTTTCTGGCGGCGCTGGAGAAAAGACCAAAGGCGAAACAGTTTTTCGAAACGCTTAACAAGTCGGGCCACAATGCCATCGCGTACGGTTTGTCGAGCGCAAAGAAGCCTGAAACCAGACAGCGGCGATTTTCGAAGTTCATCGACATGCTGGTTCGCCAGGAAAAGCCCGACTCGGGGTTTAAAAAGAAGTAGCCGGTGCGACTACCGAACCGGTTAGAAAGAGAGCAATCATGTTGGATATGGACATCATCGCGGATCAGATTCGCCGGGCCTATCAGGGCAAGTCGTGGCACGGGCCTGCGGTCCTCGAAGTACTCGCGGACGTTTCGGCGGAAGACGCGGCGGCTTATCCAATTCCAGGGGCTCACAGCATCTGGGAAATTGTTCTTCACCTGATCGGCGGGCACAACCTGGTACTCGGACGGATTCGCGGCGAGAATGTGCAGCTCTCCGACGAAGAAGCGTGGCCTGCAGTAACAGACACTAGCGCAAAGGCCTGGCGCAAAGATCTGGACACGCTGAACGAATTGAATCAACAGCTCGCAAATGCGGTGCGCGACTTCCCTACCGAGCGTCTTGCGCAGGAACTGGGCTCCAAGTACCCGGCCTACATTCAGTTTTGCGGCGCACCGCAGCACGACCTTTATCATGCGGGCCAGATCGTCATGTTAAAGAAAGCCCTCGCGGCTTCGCGCGGGCACTTTTAAAGGATCTTCACAACATGATTCGTAAAATCGTTTCAGGAGGGCAAACAGGCGCTGATAGGGCCGCCCTTGATGCGGCCATACTTGCCGGCTACCCACATGGCGGCTGGGCTCCCAAAGGGAAACTGGCCGAGGATGGCCCACTGCCGTCGCCTCCCTATTCGGGGATGATGGAAACAGAGTCAGACGAACCGCGAGTAAGAACCGAACTGAACGTTCGGGATGCTGATGCGACCCTGGTCGTAACTCACGGCCAACCGGTAGGCGGAACGGCATTTACGGTTGAAGTTTGCAAGCGACTTGGTAAACCGCTCCTGCATGTGGACCTTACAACCCAACCTCTTGAATCAGCGGTGCGATCCGTCCGCGCATGGGTGGACACAACCAGATGTTCAGTCTTGAATGTGGCCGGTCCCCGCGCAAGTGAGGATGCCAACGTCTATGAGCCGACAAAAGCCATTGTTCTCGCGACCCTACTTGCAGGGCATGAGCCAGCGGCCGCGACCGACATTCTCAGTATCGTCCTTGAACTACGAAAAGAAACCGGTGCTAACTTTCGTCACTGGGATCAGATCCGGTGGCTGGTTCCCTATTGGTTTTGCGTTCTCTCCGCCGCGACGGTAGCCGTACTTATATCTACAGACGCATCGGCTACAGTCGTTCAATTCTGCGCGCTAGCACTAGCGGCTTTCGGCGCCGCATGCTTTGTATTGCTTATCAACCTTGGGAAGTATACATCGAGGACGATCGGTGCTTTCGATGATGTAGTATCAACCTACGTATCGACCCCTGGCTTGCAACAACAGGTTAAATACAACTTGCCGTTCTCCCTCTCAAGGCCCGGCCTGTTCAGAACGGCAACATTCTGGTTTGGCTCGTACATGGTTCTTATCGTGCTTCTTTGTATCTATACAGCCTGGAAAGGACCATGGTGGTAGTAGTGGATCCAAACGCTATCGCGCAACTGTGGATCATGGTCTCCGGTCCGTACCGCACGGGTTCATCGGATCCTGAAGTTTGGGCGGAAAACTTGCGCGCAATGAACACAGCGGCAAACGAAGTTTTTAGAAAAGGTCACGTGCCGGTCATCGGTGTCAACATGGCGCTACCGGTTATTGAATCCGTCGGACCTGAATCCTACGAAGACATCATGATGCCGTTGTCGCTTAGCCTGGCGGAGCGATGCGACGCGGTCCTTAGAATCGGCGGGCCGTCCGTGGGAGCCGACCAGGAGGTCGATCGATTCCGGGAGCGGGGGTTGAACGTCTTTCGCTCTATTGATGAAATCCCACACGTGGGGCCTAAAGTCGGCTAAGAAACCATCCGACGATACTCGTTGGCATCACGGAAAGGAACGAAATGAATCTCAAGGCTGAACAACTATTGCTGATTCTCTTGGCGCTGCTTACCGCCGTCGTTCCTGCGGTTACGGCTGAGATCATCTACGCAAACTACGAAGACAGTTTTCAGATTGGCTATAACAACGGTCTTTGGTACCGGCGAGTGACTGGCCCTGCCGTTTATTGCGATCCCAACTGGGAACAGGCAATGAGGTTCGAAGTTTCGGGGCCTGCCACTAGTGGTTACCTCCTTGATGCCGTGAAAGTGCCACTACTTGTTCAGCACGGCGGCCCTTGCCCGGCAAATCCTGTCGAGACGCTGAATGTGAGCGTTCGACTAGACGACGGTGGCGCGCCTGGCGATGTCATTGAGTCGGTACAAGTCACGGCACCAAAAGGCTCGCACAGCGAATACTCGGCCGTGTTCACCAGGACTTCACTGTTAAGGGGTGGAGGAACGTATTGGGTGGTTCTAAGCGGCATCGGAAACTCCAACCACGGATGGTGTAAAGTTGGACCGAGTGTCGCAACGTCCAGTGGGATGTATCGACCACTTGATGGCGAATGGTTGGTTGCCGATGCAACCGACCTCGCGTTTAAGGTTGAAGGTTTTGGGCCGGTTGTGACCGGTGAACCTTCGTTGGGAAGAGTCAAAGCCGACTATATTGGGACTTCGGAGTCAGAGCCCAGATAGCTGTTGAGGACAACTAAGATCCAAGTGGAACCTGAGTAAAAGTCGCAAGCAACTCCAATGCACGAAAGCTGTGCCGTCGCTAACAGGTCAAGGCAACGCAAAGTAGACGAAAGGTGAGTCATGAATCTACCGATTTCAGAAAATACCAACGGCCCACGGACGCTGGATCAAAAAATCACCAGTTGCACTTGGGGTGCGCTGTTAATTTGGATTGGCATTGCACTGTTCACGGGCGCGACCTGGGGAGTTGGACTGATTGGTGTCGGTACGATTCTGCTGGTCGAACAACTGGCGCGTCGACGCCATGCTGTTAACTACGAAGACGTTTGGGTGCTGATCGGAGCGGCCGCAGTGATTACCGGAATTGGTATCGCTTTCGGCGTGCGCGAGTTGCTTGTTCCGATCGTGCTGGTACTCGTCGGCGTGTTCCTGTTTGTGAGCAGCTTGATGAGCCGGGCCGAAGGCTAATCGCGGAATGCTAAACTCGAGCCCGGACTCGTGATGTGGCACTCGCTAACAAAGACAAACCAATGATCCTTCGCTTCAAAGACAAGAAACCAAACATTGCTAACACGGCCTACATCGCGCCAACGGCCGTCGTCCGGGGCGAGGTGACCATCGGCGAAGGCACCGCGATACTAGCCGGGGCCGTCATCACTGCAGAGGGCGGGCCCGTCACGATTGGCGCTGACTGTGTGATCATGGAACACGCCGTGCTACGGGGCACGCCGCGACATCCGCTCGTGGTTGGCGATCAAGTTCTGGTGGGGCCTCGCGCGCACCTTACCGGGTGTCACGTCGAATCGAATTGCTTCCTTGCTACCGGAGCGACCGTTTTTAACGGGGCTACTCTCCACGAAGGTACCGAGGTTCGCATTAACGGCGTCGTCCATGTGAACTCCCGACTTACAGCGTCTTCGGTGGTCCCCATTGGCTGGGTGGCTGTGGGTGATCCGGCCGAGATACTTCCCGCGAGTGCGCACGAACAGATCTGGGAAATCCAGCGGCAGCTTGATTTTCCGGGAACGGTTTTCAAAGTAAGCCGAGAGGTCTCCAAAGGAGAGCGCACCCGGCGCTACGCGCAAGCGCTTCGACGTCAACGGGACGACGAGGTTGTCGAAACTTAAGGCGCGAAGCGTTAAGCTGACGATGGCGTCGAACGCCACCCGCAATATGAAACTAGAACAGGTTGTTACATTTTGTTTTTGTGCATGCCTTTTGTCGGCTGTCACCCTTGGGTGCCAGCCTCGGAATGGCAGTAGCGACTCGGAACAATGGGCACCCTACACCGGTCGTTACGCGCTAAACCCGGATCTTGTGTTCGAAGTCACGGTCGAAGACAGCCTGCTCACACTGCTTCCCAGCTATTGGCGAACTGCACTGATCCTTGATACGAAAGCCACCGACACCTTCGCTTCGTTGTTACATCCCGAATTTCAGTTTCAGTTCGTTCGAGATAGCACCCAGAACATTGTTGCAGTAGAGGTGTCGGGAAATGACCAGATCAACGGGCGTGCTCGTCGCCTCGCGGATGATGAGTACTTGCCTGTCGAGTTGTTGCTTGCTGGCGATGGCAGCAACGCACTCGCGAAGCTGGACGAAGGCGGACTCAGCGATCCTCGGCGGGCGATTACGTTGGGCTTCAGCTTGATTGCGAACTTCCCATCGCGCGCTGAGACCGGTGCGATGTTTCTTTCTGGGCTCGAAGCGAGGTTTCCAGAATCGGCAGACCTGCACGAAGCGGTGGGCCATGCGTGGATGCTTTCCGGAAAGCGTGATCGAGCAACCCAGTCTTTTCAGAAGGTTGCGCGTCTCGACCCAGACAATCGTTTTGTACAACGGGCACTGCGACACCTCGATCCTGACAACGCAACACCTCCGCCAAACGACGCATGGATTGTGCCTTTCAGTCTTGATAGCCTGTTTGAATCCCCATCCCCTGCGGAAATCGCCGCTGTTCGTCGTGATTGGGCAACGCGACGTCTCCATGCAACCGATGTGGAACAGGTAGCAGAGCACACTATTACGTTTAATGAGAATCGGTTTGTCGTCCGCATTCTATCCCACACTGTACATGGCGACCGTCATTACGGCGCAGTTCTAATTCCAGAGGGGGCGACGCACGGAAGTTGTCCCGTGGTGTTAGAACTCCACGGCGTCTCTGCGAACTATTCTCCATTCGATATCGAGCGGGCTCGGATACCAAAGATCCTTGAAGAAGATTTATCAAAAGTGATAGTAGCCCTGCCCGCCTTTCGCGGTAACACCCTCGTCATCGGTGATCACACCTATGCTTCAGCGGGAACGCCCACACGAGCCTGGGATGGTGCTGCCGATGATGCTCTTGCTTTCCTGAATGTTGTTCTCAATCAGGTCCCTGAGGCCGACACCACCCGGATCTGTGCCTACGGCAAAAGCCGAGGAGGAACAATAGCCTTGCTCGTCGGAGAAAGAGATGAACGCATCGACTGCGTGGTTAATTGGGCCGGACCTTCTGAATGGTTCGGTCATATGGGTACCTTCGGCTGGTCGCTGCAGGAACAGGTCGAGTGGGCACTTTGGGAGCGCTGGGAGCCGGGTCGCGGATGGGGGAGTTCGGATCAGTTCATTGATTGGTATCTTCATGAACCGATTGCGCAGGGGGCGCCAGGGTTGACAGAGACACGCCACCGAATCCTTGCCTCATCGCCGCTCTACTTCCTTGAAACGCTGCCCGCAACCGAGATGCACTATGGCGTAGAAGACCGGTCAGTACCGATCACCAACGCTGAGGCGTTACAGCGAGCACACACCACGCGTGGTTCATCGCCGGTTCCCTTCGAAGTGCACTCGCATGAAGGAGCTGGACATGACATGCCCTACCCTCCTGCGTATCGGGCATCACGTGCGTTTCTGATGCATCAGCTGTTCGGTCAATAGGTGGCTTCGGCAGCAGAAAGGCCCGCGCTCGTATAACCAATCGCTCACGCTTTTCCTCACGATACCCGAAACGTGATATGAGCAAAGTACAGGCGTTAAAGAAACTGGCTCAAAAGCGACGCGCAGCCCGCTGGCCCGGCTATGACTGCATTGAAGACTTTCACGACGGTATTTATGAATGTGATTTTGTATCGCCCTACACGAAAAGTGCGCACAACACCGACGCTGATATCTTCGTACTGCTACAGGATTGGAGTTCGTCAGACCGTCTCCAAGGCCCCATCGATCAAGACGCCATCGAGTTCGGACACACACCGAGTCTTCCCACGAACCGCAATCTGGCCCAACTACTCACCCAACACTTTGGTGTTTCGCTTTCCGACACTTACGCGACAAACTTGTTTCCTTTCATCAAGCCGGGTTCGCTAAGCGCGCGGATCAAGACCCGCGACTTGGTGCGTGCAGCTAAAGAGTTTGCGATCCCGCAAATCGAAATCGTTCGACCGAGATTGGTTGTTTGTCTCGGGTTGTCGACGTTCAATGCATTGCAGCGTGCTACCGGAAAACGAATAACACGCAACACCGCTGATGCAATCGCTCAACCATTTTTGCTTGGCGATGCGCAAGTGTGGTGTCAGTCGCACACCGGCGCCCTCGGCCGAGCGAACCGAAATCGTGGTGGCGCGGACCAAGTCTCGCAAGATTGGGCAGCGATGGTCCAGGCGATTGGCCGGATTTGACTCGTCCAGGAGCACGCTCTATAATCGCTCCGGCACGGGTCAATAGAGGGAGAACGCTGTGGACCACCCTGATTGTATTCTTTCCAATCAGCTACACGGATCGATTGACCGGGATTTCGTCCCGAACAAAGGTCCGCATGGCTACAACTCCGACACAAAATTGACGCGCAAGAGCCCGTCGGCCACTCGAGAGTGGGCTTGGCAGTGGGTGTTCCCCGCCACCCGCCACCATGCTGACCGGACGACTGGGGAGTTGCGGCGACACCATCGTCACGAAACGGTGCCACAACGGCGACCCAAGACAGCCTTGCGCGAGAGCGGCATTTCAAAACGGGCGACATGTCGCTCGTTGCGCCATTCGTTCGCAACGCATCTACTTGACGCCGGTGCCGATATCCGGACCATTTAGGAACTCTTGGGGCACAAGGACGTGAGCACAACCATGATTTACACGCACGTGCTCAACCGAGGCAGGCGGGGCGTACGAAGCCCCTTGGATCACGAATCGCATCGGTAAGGCGATGCTGTTATAGTGTTATACATCGAATTGTTGCAGGATATCGCGGCGCTCGCGTCGGCCGGGAACGCGTAGTTGTATATTCGACGGTAAATTGGAGTTCCACCCCGCGGCCGCATAAGCAGATAGGCCGCTAGGGCGGCGCGAGGGTTGGATAAGATAAGAAATGTTAGGCGTCACGGAGACCATGTCAGGTGCCGAAGACTACCGATAAGTCCGCCGCCTCCTCGACCGAGACAGAAGTCGATCAAACCGTGCATGTCGCAGGCGGCGACATCGACGTAAAACAAGAGTCTGGCTTCTACGAAGCCTACAGCGACTTCGCGCGGAATGTGCGAACTTGGTTTATCGCATATGGCATCGGTGGTCCGGTACTGTTTGCCTCCAGTGACAGCGTGTGGCCATCACTGAGAGATAGTGGTTTGGGCCCAGGAGTTGTCTACTTGTTTCTGTTTGGCGTAGCTCTACAAATCATCGGAGCACTCATATACAAGAGCGCCATGTGGTACTTGTACGTGGGTGAACTCCAACCAGCATTCCAGAAAACCCGGAGGTACAAGGTGGCCGACTGGTTGTCCGAGAACTATCTCATAGAAGCAGGCATCGACGTAGTTACTCTAGTCTTGTTCGGGCTCGCTACTCTTGTGACGCTAAAGGTGTTGGTAGCGTGACGCCTAACATGGCGCTGCAACGGACCTGAGCTTGGTTGTTAGTTACCCCCAAACCTATGGTGCGTGAATTTGGCAACTACTGATCAGATACTTGAAAGGATCGATGTAGTACTTGATCAGAATAAACGAATTGAGTGGACGTATATCGTACTCACTGTCGTTCTCTTTGGCACAGGAATAGCCTGTTTCATCACCGCCCTTGTTTCTGGTCATTTTGCTTGGTCAACTCCAGCGGCAGTCACAACTGGTTTATTGTACTGGCCACTCAAAGAAATAAAGGACATACGCCAAAAAAATATCGCATTGGCTACGGCACCGATGCTCATCACGCAACTTCCGACAGATGAAGCTGTAGTTGAAATTCAGAAACTACTAAAAACTCTTTACGGCGAGAATTCACAATGAGTTCAAAAGACGAAACTCGCCGCTTACTTGAAGAGCTACTGACTCAGCTTCACGCTAAACAAGAAGCGACCAGCCAAAAGGTAGGTGAAGCATATCTACAGGCCAAGGACGGTCAATTTCTTGGGACAATATCCTCCAATAAACATGACAAAGAATCTTTGCTAAATAAGTATGGCCCTTACGGTAGCAGGTATTCTCAAACTAGTATATTCAATGAGTACTCGAAGTACGGGAGTAGGTACGGCATCTACAGTATTAACAATCCTCAAACTGTGACCCCCCCCGAGATAATTGTTAATGGCCGAGTTGTAGCCAGAGTCACCGCTAACCCTAGAGTACAAAACGGGATAGACCCTGATAGCTTCCTAGCAACTTTGAGGAGCAATCCGGAACTTCTTTTAGAGGGACAAACTACAGTTAGTACGGAACAGCAAAGACAACAAACTTACTCTGCATATATCGAAGCTGAAGATGGAACGTTTCTGGGGAAACTTAACCCTAATGAATTTGACTCCGATTCGATATTTAATGAATTTGGAAGTTATGGCAGTGAATTTTCTCCTACCTCCATATTTAACGACTTTTCGACTTATGGTGGAGAATATGCCTCGCAAAGTCCCTTCAACGAGTATACGTCCACCCCTCCTAAAGTTTTTCTAAATGGCAATTTCGCTGGATACTTAACGGTCAATCAATTCTTGTCACCGAGAATCGATCCAAATGAGCTAAAAAAATGGGCCAGGAGCAACTTAAGTCCGTATGGGTAACTAACAATGGCCTGCAGTCGGACAAAATGCTCGCTACGCGCGCATTTTTCCGCTGAGGCCGGGCGTTCGGCGAAGGATGGCAATGTACAAACCGCCACAGGAAACTGTTGCCAAAGTATCTGCTGTGGTCCCAGAGGCATTCTACGACCTGCTGGCTGTGTTCGTCCCGGGCCTGGCATTGGCAGCCGGTGCCATATCGCTCGGGCTGACCCCGCCGGACAAGGTCGGATCCAGCGATCTGACGGGTGGGCTTCTCTTCGTTCTACTCTCGTACCTAGCAGGGCATCTGTTGTACGGGGCATCCACTCTCATCGTCGCCAGCGCGACGTCCGCCATCTACCCGTCACCTCGTCGCTTCTATCTCTCCGGAGATGTTGGGCCGCGGTGGCGTCGGCTCGGACATTTCGAGCCGAAGTTCTCGGCCGGGTTTCGAGACAGGTTGCGAGCGGCAATCGAACAGGAGTTCGACCTGTCACCAGATTGCCTTGATGCGCAGTTGTACTATGAACTGTGTCGCACCCATCTGGTGAGCATGGCTCCGAGCCTATCAAGATTCGTGCGCAAAGAGCAGGCCTACGGCGAGCTTTCGAGATCGCTGGCTCTCGTGGGGCTCATAGTTGCAGCAATCGCGGTCGTCAGGGATCATGATTGGTACTGGGCTGCATCGGGAGCGCTCGTGGCGGCTCTTTCGTGGTACAGATATGCCTACGCCCGAGAGATCGACGCGCAGTTCGTGTACCTTGGATTCTACTCGTCCCGGTTGTTGCCAAGTGCCGCCGAACAAGCCGCTGCAGCTGTCGGATCCGAGTCGTTATGCCCCTAGCCCAGGCGGATTCTAATGCCGACATGTTTCGTCATTCAGCCCTTCGATAGCGGAAAGTTCGACAAGCGATTCGAAGATACGTTTAAGCCAGCAATAGAAAAAGCTGGCTTAGTTCCGTATCGCGTCGATCAAGACCCGAACGTTGAGATCCCAATTGAAGCGATCGAGGAGGGCATCCGAGACGCTGCAGTCTGCCTCGCGGACATAACAACCGATAACCCTAATGTGTGGTATGAATTAGGCTACGCCTTCGCAGCTGGGAAGCCGGTGGTTATGATTTGTTCTAGTGAAAGAAAGGACGGTCGCTATCCTTTCGATATTCAGCACCGGACTGTAATCGGCTATACGTCAGATTCCGCCAGCGACTTCGAAGTGCTCAAGGAAAAGGTCAGGGATCGGATCCAAGCCCTGATGAAAAAGGCAGAGCGTCTCAAGAACGTCGCCGAGAGTGACCCCGTTGCTCCTCGAGAAGGGCTGAGCCAGCCCGAACTAGCTGTGTTGGCGACGCTTGCTGGAGAGGCGACTTTGCCGGAAAGCGCAACTGGAGTTTACTCTTTGAAGAGCGACGTGGAGCGAGCAGGATTTACATCGCTTGGGTTTAGCCTCGGGTTCCGGCGCTTGGTGAGAAAGGGACTCATCGAGGCGATCGAAAGCTACGACGATTATCAAGGCGACACATACCCTGCGGCACGATTGACTGCGGAAGGGTGGGATTGGATTGAGGCCAACGAGGAAATGTTTGCACAAAAGAAATCGCTAGCTTCAAAGGACGATTTCGACGATGACATCCCATTCTAGACACCGCGGTGCGGGGCATAACCAGGCGCGGCAGCTTGGTTGTTAGCGACAGTCCGACGGCGTTCTCGGACGAGATCTATTTGGAGTTTGGGCGTGTTGCGGACGCACGCACCCTTGGCGCATCTCTGAAGACCTTCCGAAGACAGATTCACATGTCAGATGATGTTGTGTCGCTCTTTCAGGCAGTACTGGCAACAAGAAGCTGGCTCATACATGGATTTTTTCTCCGTCAATATCCAAAGACCCTTTCATGATCAAGGCAACCGCGAGATAGTAAAAGAACTCAAAAACGCACAAGACGAACTTGGGCGAGCCCGCACCGAGGCGGACCGCATTACTAGTGCGCTCACCGACTCTCTATGGAAGTCGTGAGCCTTGGGTACAACTGGCTGGATAACCCGCCGCTGCAGCTGTCCCTGCCGCGGTTGTCATGGCGGCTGCAGAGATCGTAACCTGCATGCATAGACGCCGTGCCGGCAGCCGTCTCGCGTTTATCGTTCATGGAGTACAATTCCGTTGCCCCTTCCCCTGAACCAGTCGAGGACTACACCGTGAGAAACTCGAAAACTGTGGCATGGACACTTCTCGGCGGTGTTTTCATTCTAGCCTTGGCTGTCTTGCTGTACCATCACGACACCACATTCACTCTCGCGCGCAGCTCTAAAGAGTGGGCCGAGTTCGGATCGTTCTTAGGCGGAGTTGCAGGCCCGTTTCTTTCGTTCCTCGCTTTGGTACTAATCGCAAGGGCTGTTCATCTGCAGGTCGAAGATATTGCCGAATCACGCCGCGCTAATTCTGAGCAGGGCAGGTTCCTTGGAGAACAGCTTGCGATTTTGCGGAGTGAGCACAGACTGGAACGACTCGAAAACATGGCCGACACGACCAAGAAGGCCATTGAGTCGTATCTACTCGCGTCGGTTACCGGATTTGACAACCGCCAACTAGAAACGCTTCTTCATGAGGTTGCCGCAATTGCCGGAATTCACAAGCTGGCAAACAAACACATCACATTACTGGAGGGCCTTGAAATGGTGCGCAGGGGCCAAGATGCTCTATCAGCCGTTCCACAACCCGAAGATATCTCGGTTTACTCAAAAGTAGCCGCGGTCGACAGACTCCCCAGATTGGCATGGTCCGTTCAAGACTACTTCAGACTTATTCACCAAATTGGCAAGACCGACGTCATCAATGATGAACGCGACATTGATCAATACGTTTACAAACGCACCGAAGGATATCGCGGTCTAGTGACCAGATTGTATCTTTTGGGGGTCGTGGACGATGTTGAACTAAGAAAAATGAAGCTCGATGGAGCCCTCGCAGTTCAAGACGGCATTGATGTTCGCCCCGAAGCATCGCCGTAGACTCGCAAGTGACAGGTGCGCTGACGCCCCGCGCGAAACTTACCCCTGAGGGATGGTTGTCAAAGTTGGTAAAAGCTGGCTACCCCGCCGACGCCGTCTTCTTCGCCGCCAACTTCCGCTCATTCTCTTTCAAGTGAATCTTCCGAAGCCGGATATTCTTCGGAGTAATCTCCACCAGTTCGTCGTCCGCAATAAACTCCAGCGCGGCTTCCAGCGACAAGATCCGCGGCGGAACCATCTGAATAGCGTCGTCGGCGCCCGACGAGCGCATGTTGGTGAGCTTCTTTTCGCGGATCGCATTCACGACCAGGTCGCCGCCCTTGTTGTTGACGCCAATGATCATGCCTTCGTACAGGTCCGCGCCCGGATGGATTAGCATCTCGCCGCGCTCCTGCAGCCCGTACAGCGCGTACGATATCGCGTTCCCACCGCTCATCGACACCAGGACACCGTGACTACGCTTGGGCATCTCGCCTTTGTACTTTTGGTACTGATAGAAGTTCTGGTACATGATGCCGGTGCCGCGCGTCATCATCAGGAATTCGCTGCGAAACCCAATCAACGCGCGCGACGCAATGTACAGTTCCAGGCGCGTGGTGCCCACGGCACTGGTTTGCATGCTGGTCACATCGCCTTTGCGCTCGCCAATTGCCTGCATAACCGCACCCTGAAACTCGGGGTCGACTTCGATAACGACTTCTTCGACGGGTTCCAGCAACTCGTCGTCGACTTTCTTCAAGATCACCTGCGGTCGCGACACTTCCAACTCGTAACCCTCGCGCCGCATGGTCTCGATGAGAATCGACAAGTGAAGTTCGCCGCGTCCCGACACCTTAAACCGATCACCTTCGGGCGTGGGTTCCACCCGAACGCCAACGTTGATCATCGCTTCGTGTTCCAGGCGCTCTTTTAAATGTCGCGAGGTCAAAAAGCGCCCGCCGTCTTTACCCGCGAGTGGGCTGGTGTTGTGCGAGAAGTTCATCGAGATGGTGGGCTCGTCGATCGCCACCATCGGCAGCAGTTCCGGATTCTCGGGCGCGGCCAGCGTCGACCCCACCTTAGCGTTCTCCATCCCCGCCAGCGCAATAATGTCTCCGGCCATCGCCTCTTTGGCTTCTACCCTCGTCAACCCTCGGTTCTTTAGAATCTTGGTCACCTTGCCGCGCTCGTGTTTGCCGTCGCGCTTGACCAACATGATCGGTTCATTGACGCTAATCTTTCCGTTGAACACACGCCCCACGGCGATCCGCCCGACGTAGTTGTCGTAGTCGAGCATCGTGACCAGCATCTGAAAGTGGTCGTTCACGTCGCCCACCGGTGGCAACACGCGCAAGATAATCTCGTCCAACAGTGCGTTCATGTCGGTGTCGGTGTCGTCGAGTTCGCGGCGGGCGTAGCCATCCTTGCCCGACGCATAAATAATCGGAAAGTCGAGTTGCTCTTCGGTGGCGTTGAGTTCGCAGAACAAATCAAAAGTCATCTCGGAGACTTCGCGCGGTCGCGCGTTAGGTCGGTCGATCTTGTTGATCACCACCAACGGCTTCAGGTGCAACTCCAACGACTTCTTTAGCACAAACTTGGTCTGCGGCATCGGGCCTTCGAAGGCATCCACCAACAAAAGCACACCGTCGACCATCTTTAAGATGCGCTCGACTTCGCTGCCAAAGTCGGCGTGACCCGGCGTGTCGACAATGTTGAAGTTAATGTCTTTGTAGGTGAGCGACGCATTCTTGGAAAAAATGGTGATGCCGCGTTCGCGCTCGAGCTGGTTGTTGTCCATCACGGCAACTTCGCCCTCGCGAAAGTTATGCGCACCGGTCTGGCGCAACAGGGCATCCACCAGGGTGGTCTTCCCATGGTCGACGTGAGCAATGATGGCGACGTTACGAACGTCCTTACGGCGTGGCATTTGAGGCATGGCTTCTCTGGGCGTAGGCCCGGGTCGATGTGGTGATTATTAGGTTTAAGCAGGGAATCTACTGAAACGGCGGGGCAAAAGCAATGGCGATTGGCGGCGGTCACCGGGGCAAACCGGGCAGGCAATGAAAAGGGCCCCGGCGGTAACCGGAGCCCCTTTCTGGCAGACAATGCGGATAGGCTAGACTACTTCAGCAGCACCAGGCGACGCTGTTCAACCAGATCGCCGGCCTGGAGACGGTAAAAGTAGACGCCCGAGCTGAGGCCGGTAGCGTTGAACGGTACCGTGTGCAGACCAGACGATTTGAATTCGTCAACCAGGGTGGCAACACGCTGGCCGCGGACGTTGAACACATCCAGGCGAACCTGCGCGGCATCCACCAGGTTAAACGAAATCGTGGTCGCCGGGTTGAACGGGTTGGGGTAGCTCTTGGTGTAGAACTTGTCCTCCATACCCCGTTCGGTCGGGATCGGCATATCCTTAACCTTCGCGATCCTCACTCCGCCTTCGCCAACTCGCGCGCCGGTAAAACCGCGGAACGTGATTTCGTCGACGTAGATCCAGTCGGAGTTGCCGCTGGCATCGTTACGGAATCGGATGCGCGCGTTCGACGTGTACGCATAACTGCTCGACGGAATGTTAACCGTCGCCACGTAGAACGCGTTGTTGCTAAAGCTGGTTCCTTGGGCAAACGCTGCTACAGTTTGCCAACCGGAGCCGCTGTTGTACTGCACCCAAAAGTCTTCGCCGTTTTCCATGCTGCGCGAATAAAAGTAGAACTCCACTTCCAGATCGCTGTAGCCGGTAACGTTATAACCGGAGCTATGGGTGAACACCGACGTGTTGGTGTTGTCACGAATACGCGCCGAGTACGTGCCTTCCCAGGCATACGCTGCGGTACCATCGCGAAGGCAGTCGCTACCGCCATCAACATAGCTACCCCAGCCCGACTCGAACGTGTCAAACGTAATAGTTTCCCATGAACCGCCACTACCGCCACCGGCCGACACACTCACGTCGTCAATCGCCATACCGTCGGTTGCGATCGGATAGTTGTCGTACTGCTGGAAGCGGATAACAAAGTTACTGGTGAGGCTTAAGCCCGCGCCGGATGCCAGCGCGTCAACATCGAGCACGATGTTCTGCCACACGTTGTTAGACTGGCTGGCTGGCGCGAAGTCGTACACCTTGGTGAACGTCGAACCACCGTTGTTGGAAAAGAACACGCCGTCTTGCGTCTGCGACTCGTCGGCGTAGTCCTTCCACCAAAAGTCCAACGTGATGTTACCGCCGCCCGACAGGTCGACGCCAAGGTCGGCACTGTTGGTGGTGTAACCGCCGCTGGAAGGATCGTCCATCGTCACGTGATACGAACCCGAATGCGGCGCGTTCGCGCTAGTCACCAGGGTGCGGCCGTCGCCGGTGTTGCTGGTGGTCCAGAACGCGTCAAACGAACCGCTCTCGAAGCCCGTGCTGTACGGCAGCGATGCGTAGCCGCCGCCCGGGTTGTTGACCACAATGTAGTTGGTCTTGGTTTCGCTGTCGGAACCACAAGCGTTGGTCACACTTAGCGACACCGTGTAAACGCCGGCGCTGGTGTAAGTGTGGCTGGGGTTTTGCGAAGACGACGAACCGCCATCGCCAAAGTCCCAGGCCCAACTACTGGGGCTGCCGGTCGACTGGTCGGTAAAGCTAACGCTAAGCGGAGCGATACCAGAAGTCGTGGACGCCGAGAAGTCGGCCGACGCCGTTGGCGAACAACCGCCACCGAACATCGACGGACGATACGTCGCCATCATGACGTCGGCGCGGTCCGACTGACCTTGCGTGAAGTGGTTCATACAATCGTCATCGGTGTAGTCCATGAAGTTTTCGATCGGGTCGTTGCCCGGGCTCGAACATGTGTTACGACCGACCGGACAACCGTAGGCCGGGCTGGCTTCTGCCGGCGTGTCGTCGACGAAGTCGCCGTTGCCGTTACAGCCACCCTGGAAGGTGTGATACAGGCCGACCCAGTGACCCACTTCGTGCGTACCGGTATCGCCAAGGTTGTACGGAGCTGCGCTGCCGCCGGGCAACGAACTGTACAAACACACGACACCGTGCATGAAGCTATCTTCGGCATACATCCACGGGAAGGTTGCATAACCCAACAGGCCGCCGCCCAGATTACACGTGTAGAAGTTCAGCGTCGTTTCCGGAGAAATCGCGAGCGCTTGCTTCATCTGTGTTTCCTGAGCGGAACCGTTGGTGTGTTGCGACCAGTTGGAGTTGTTGGTGCGATCAATACTAACAAGCTGGAACTGAAAGTTAGTGTTCGAGTAAGCGGCATTCAGAACAGCTACTTGATTGTTGATCTGAGTGTCGGTTACGTCCCACGCACCCGAATTACTACGCACGACATGAAACGCCACCGGAATGGTGGTAATCGCGCGACGGTTCTGTTGAAACTCGGGGTTATCAGCCAACCACTTTTGCACGTGGTCGAGGACTTGTTGTTGAACGATTGGCGTTGGTTCTTTGGTTGCGCAACGCTCTCCGTTTATGAGTTCACCGTTGGCTCCGAAAAACTGAACGTCTTCGGGTTGATCCTTGGTGAGGGCAGGGTTTGCGACGAATGTCGCTGCCAGAACAATTCCGGCAAGCAAGACCAAACAGCGTTTCATGGGGTCTCCCTTCCTTAGGTCGTAACGCTATTGGTGTTTTTCCGGCAAGCGAGGCAGCTTGCCAGCCTGAGGAAAGTGTCTGCGAGCGCCGGTCTCCCTCATCCCGGTCCTTGCCCAAGGAAGTATTGAGTATAGCAATAGGGGCATACAGAATTGCAATAACTAAGTTGCCCGCTTCTGTCCATAACCCCGTGCCATCATGTCACTTACCTGTAAAGCAGGTTTGACACCGCGCGCGGCGCCTGGTGCCGTCTTGAGGTAGGCCGTTCCCTACGCCGAACACCACCAGCCCCCGTAACTCATGGTGCCTACGTATCCTAGGGTACCTGTGTTAAGATGCGCCGATGAGAATTCGACTGGAATACGGCTCCACCAATCAGCGACTAAAACTGGACGACGGCGTCCACCGGGTTGGTCGATCGAGCGGCAACGATATTTGTATTAGTGTCCCGCGGGTGAGCAAGTTTCACGCGGAGCTAAAAGTCGAAGGCGACGATTTGTGGGTACGCGATGTCGGCAGCACCAATGGCACTATGTTGGGACCGGAGCAAGTCACAACCGAGTTCATGCCGGTCAGCGACGATTCCATTGTTACCTTTGCAAACGTCGCAACCCTCCGAATGACGACTGCGGACGACGCGGGTTCGTCGTCCGGCGCGCGGCTGACCAACAAAAACGTCAGCATGATTGCGCGTTACAATCCCAACGAAGGTTACTCCAGCGAAGCTGGCGAACGTTTTCTTAGTCTAAGCGTCGAGTTGTTTGAACTTCTGGCGTCGCGCGGACAATCGCAGGAAATCAACCAGGCTGCGTGTCGGTTTGTGGGCAAGACCATCGTCGCCGGGCGTGTGGTTTTGCTCGAAGACAGCGGCGAGGCAACACCGATCGAAACAATCGCGCAGTGGACGCAACAACCGCGCGACGAAGACGCACCGCTGCAACTTAGCTCTACCATCATCGACCGCGTGATGAACAGCCGTGACGCGCTATTGGTTACCGACGTCGAAGCCGACGGCGGACTCGCCGGGCAAAAGAGCATCATGGATTTGAACCTGCGGTCGGCAATGGCGGCGCCGCTCTTTGACAACGAGCGCGTGCGCGGCATCCTGTATGTCGATACGCAGGACCCCACCAAGCGGTTCAACTCCGTCGACCTGCAGGTGCTGACGGCCACCGCCAACGCGGTCGCCGTTAAGCTACGGGCGATGACCCTGGAGTCCGAACTGCGAACCGCAGCGCGGATTCAGCAGTCGATGCTTCCGGAGACGCTTTCGGTTCCCAGCGGTTACGAAATCGATGCCTACCAGGTAATGTGCCGGTCGGTCGGCGGCGATTTGTATCACTGTTTGCAGCGTCCCAACGGCAACACCATGATCGCGCTCGGCGATGTCGCCGGCAAAGGCATGCCCGCCGCGTTGGCCATGGCCGCGTCTATTGTATTGATTTCGCTTTTGGGAAAGATTGGCGACGATGTATTGAGCGTCGCGCAGCACATGCACGACGAACTCATGGAAACACTCGCTCCGGAGCAGTTTCTGACACTGTTCGTCGCCGAAATCAACCCGGCCGACGGCACCATGCAGTATGTAAACGCCGGGCAGGACCCACCACTTATCTACCACGCCGATGGAACGTCGACGCCGCTCGAGTCTACCGGGCTTCCTATTGCCATGGTCGACGGCGTGCCGCTGGCCGACGCGACCACACAGTTGCGACCGGGCGATTTGATGGCGATCTTTTCGGACGGTATTCCGGAAGCGACGGTTGCTGGCGAAAAGTTCTTGGGCATCGAACCGGTTGAGCAAATTCTCAGCGCCAAACACGCAGCCCCGCTCCCCGAAATCCGCGACGACATTGTGCACGAAGTCGCCAGCTTTGTCGGCGAAAGCGGAAGCTCTGACGACGTGACGCTAGTGCTGCTGCGTCGCCAGTAGGAACTATCTTTAAAGAATTCTTCGAGAGCTAACGGTTCCCCGCCGCCGAACTCCCGCTTTCTGCGGTTGGACGACGGACGGTGAGCGCTTTGGGTACGATGGGAAAACCGTCACCGCTGAAAGTCGGGACGTGCTGGTCGTCGTAATGCTCGGCAACTTCGTCCGCGAACATTGCGACATTGCGACAGAGATCTTCCAGCGCCGCCATAGCGAAGCGAGTGGTTAGTCGGTCGGGGATGCGCCCGGCAAGATCGATGGTGACCTGATAGGTAAGTAGTGTTAACTCGGGCCCAAGTTCAAACGTCGTCCAGGCACCGTCGTTGGCTGCCAGGTACATCGCGTCTTTAACGTCGCCGGGCGTCAAATCCGATTCGGCAAGTTCGCCGTTGTTGGCCATGTCTTCGGCAATCCCCTGTCCGTGCCCCATCAACGTCCACCAATGTTCCCACGCCTGGCCGTTGGTCGCATGAAACACATCACGGTTTTTGCGAACGCTTACAATCCAATGGCGATTACGTATCGGCCAGGGCAGGTTTGCGAACTGGTACAAAACATTGTTACCTTCGTCGCCCACCTTCACACGAAACTCGGTGATACGATCGTTACCCGCAAAGTGCGGATCGAGCGCCGCCATCCACACCAACACTCGCGGTTTCTCCACCAGGTAGAAAGCGACCACCCGGTTGCGTTCTTTCTCTTCGCCCGTTGTCGGGTCGACAAGAGGCTGCTTCCACCGCTCGCGAACAACATCTCCGCCCAGTAGCTTCTCCATTTTTTCGTCGTCGAGTTCGGGAAGCGGAAATCGGGTAACGGTGTTGTAAGCAGCCAACGCATCGGTGACGAGCGGCGCACGACGGTCGTCGTCCTGCGACCAAAGCGTTGCGGGAACAACCAGGAGAACAAACAGTGTGAGGAGTGTTTTCATAGGCGGAACTGGGTCAAAGATGACGCCAGGAATGTAATAAGTAAGGAGGCTGCACAGCAACCCCCTTCTCATTAAACTCTTAACAGAAAGCGCGTTACGGCCTCGGCGATGACGGTGCCAGACTCTTTCTTGCGGCGGTTATGTGGCCGGTGGCATCGGCCAGGCGCTTGCCACTGGCATCGGCGAGCTTCTTGCCGCCAGAAGCCATCGCGTGCTTGGCATCCGCAAGTTTCTTGCCACTCGTTGCCATTGCTTGTTTCGCCTCGGCGAGCTTCTTCAGGTAAACCGGCACGTAGCTAAAACCGACCAGCTTCTTGCGGTTCTCATCCCACAGACGATAACCCAACGAACGGAAACTGGAGAAAATGGTAATGTGCCGCACGGACTGGAAGACCGGCGTCGAATAGTGACACCGTTCCAGGTAGTAGTTGGGAATGCGCGGACTGAGGTGGTGGACATGATGAAAGCCAATGTTGCCACTAAACCACTGGAGAATTCGGGGAAGCTTGTAAAACGACGCGCCGTCGATCGCCGCCTTAAAATAATCCCACTCTTCGTGTTTTTCCCAGTAGGTGTCTTCAAACTGGTGCTGCACATAGAACAGCCAGATACCCAGCGTTCCGGCAATGGCAATAATCGGCAGCTGAATCATCACGTAGGCCTTAAACCCAATCGTCAGTGCCGACACGACCATAATAATGGCCAAGGCCAGGTTGGTTCGCATGGTGCTCCAACGCACGCGAACGTTGCTGCCCGGCTTCCACACCCGGTAATGGAGCAGGAAAATGTATAGCGGCGCGACAACAAACATGACGATGGGGTTGCGGTAGAATCGATAGCAAAACCGACTCCACTTGGACATCGCCACGTATTCGTCGACGGTAACTGTCCAAATGTCCCCGTAGCCACGACGATCCAGATCTCCCGAAGTCGCGTGATGACGTGCGTGCTCATGACTCCAGCAATGAGCCGGTAGAAATGTCATGAGTCCGGTAAAAAAGCCAACTATCTTGTTGGCCCGGCGGTTTTTGAAGAACGAGTTGTGTCCGCAGTCGTGGCAGATGATGAAGGTGCGAACTAGGAATCCAGCCGCAAGCACCGACAGTCCCAGCGTGAGCCAATACGACACCCCAAGCGAAAAGTACATCAGCACCAGCATTCCCAGATAAGGGACGACCGAGTTAGCGATCTGCCAGAGGCTGCGGGCCAGGCTAGGCTTTTCGTACTGTTCGACCAGCTTGCGCCATTCCGGCTTCTTGGAGCTGCGGGCGCGATTGGGGGCGGACTGCGCCGACGATTGTTCCTGCGCCGGCAACGTGGCCGGTGGGATCGTGCTCACAGAGGTGCTCCTAACCGGTAGAGGGGGTGTAACTTTTCCGGGGGCCATCGCCGGGACGATGGGGACTTAACGTCGTCATAACGTACCCGGAACCGCTCCATAACGCAAATGGTTATATTTCAATAGCATTTCGCGTACCGAAAACGATCCGGCGGGTGCTATAATTGGAGGACAGCCTACCCACCTTCGATGCGTCCTGCGTCACCGCTGGCCCCTGTTTGCACCCCGCTGGAGGTACAAACGAATGTCTGGCCCGTACTTACGGCGTTTCGCCGCCCTCGTCGTCTTTGCGACCCTATCCTATCCCTCGGTGACGGCCGCTCAGGAAACAATTTCCCGGCCTGCTCCAAGCCTTCTGACAATCGATATGACTCCCGGGGACCAACTTCTGCTGGTTACGGGCGGTGCCCTAACCTGGCTGGCCTACAAAACCGACGCACCCAAAGCGGCCGCCCGGGCTCTCGACCCCTACATCGGCGTTATCGGAGACCTGGGCGATCCCTACGGTTCAACCTACGGCGCCCTGGTGGTATGGGCGACCATCACCAACGCCGCCCTGCTCACCGACGACCAACGATTCAAGGCGGCATCCGTGGAGCTGGCCAGCGCGCTCTTGCTGACCGGCGGCGTCGTCGGCACCATGAAGGCCGCAATCAACCGCAGGCGACCCAACAACGCGGACTATTCATTTCCATCCGGCCACACGTCGGTGGCGTTTACCACATCGACAGTGCTGGCGCGCAACTTTGGTTGGAAGATTGGCGCGCCCGCGTACGGACTCGCGGTGCTCACCGGGCTCGGCCGCGTCGAAGAGAACAAGCACTACCTGTCCGACGTCGCCGCTGGTGCGACGATCGGCGTCCTGGTCGCACGCAACGTAACCCCCTGGTTGGGCAACTTTAACCTGACCACATACGGCGAGGCTCAGCGCGTCGGCGTGGGGTTTGACTTTTAGCTGGGACGCTCAGACTTAAGAGCTTGCCAGTAGCGCTTGAAAGCGCGGATGTTCGCGCAGGGGATCGTAGATAGGATTCTTGCGAAGATACTCTGTGGTCATCTGCGTCGGCAACGACATCAAAATTTCGTACTGATCAATCGCGGCGTCCAAATCTCCCAACAGCATCATGGTTACGGCGTACTCGTCGCGCCGTTGAAACGAGCGCATGATATCTTTGGCAGGTGGCAACAGCTCCATGGCCTTTTCGGCGGCCGCTCTCGCCTCCCGTTCGGCTCCGAGTTCGGCATAAACCATACCCAGAGTCCCGTGGTAACGAAAGTCGTCGGGTTCGGCGGCGACCCGATTAAGCAAATGGTCACGAGCGGCCTCAAAACCCTCGCGAGCCTTACCCGAATTACCCATGGCTTTCTCGGCCAAACCAACAAAGTAGGGTGCAGGATAATAGGCGGCATTAAACGCGATCGCGCCGGACCTACGCGCGACCTCTGCGGACGCCGCATAATCACGTGCGAGGTACAACGCCTTGGCTTCGTAACTGCCAAACTCGTCGTAACCAAAAAGGCTCGTCAGGTTGCGAGCTTCCGCTACTCCGGCCGCCGCGTCGCCTTCCATCCAATATCCAACGATTTTTATGAGGCGCGCCAACGCGCGTTCCGGGCGAAGTTCCATTGCTTTGTCTAGCCAGGGCCGCGAGCGCGGCACTTGCCGCAGAAACAGCAAGGTTTCGCCCATACTGGTGCAGATCGTCGCGTCTCTCGGGTTTAGTTCCGCGGAGCGCTCCAGGTTGGCCAGCGCTTCTTCCATTTTTCCCTGACGTCTTTGCACGTACGCGATTCCCGAAAGGAACTCCGCGTCGCCCGGTCGTTTCGCCACCGCGGGCTCCAGGTACTCCAGCGCCTTAGCGTAGTCGCGCTGCCCGTGATAGTAGTACCAGCCCATGCTGTAAAGCGCGTCGGCCGACTCCGGCGCCAACGTCATTGCACGCTCCGCCGCGCGGCGAGCCTTATCGACACGTGCCTGGCTTTGATCGATTTTGAACCACACCAGGTCGGAGTTGGCAACCGACAGCCGCACCCAACCCAACAGAAACTCTGGGTCAATATCGACGGCCTTCTGGAATTGTGCTTCGGCGACGCGCATCTCTTCGAACGCCGAAAAGTTCCCGAGGAGTTGCATTCCCCGCAGGTATGCGTCGTACGCTTCGACGTTTGCGGTGGGAGCAATGTCCAGATCCCGACTGTCGGACGACGACAGAACAACTCCAAGCTCACTCACCACCGTCTTGGAAATACTCGATTGCAGTTGGAACACCGCCGTCACTGGTTGGTCGTAAACATCCGACCACACCGTCGTGCCATCTGAAACCCGAACTAACTCCGGCGTTACTTTGACCCGTTGATCGCCACGGTTTTGCCAGCGCACACTACCGTCGAGAATGTAGTCGACGCCCAACTCTTTCCCGATCTCTCCCGGAGCTTTCGAAGACCCGCGATAACTTGCGACGCTCGCTCGTCCGATTACCGCCAGTTCGCCGACCGACGCCAGGCGCGCGGTTACTTCGTCGGTAATACCTTCGGCAAAGTAGTCTTCGTCTTTGGCGCCTAAATTGTCGAACGGCAAAACCGCAATGCGAACCCGGTCGTCTTGCAGCGATGGCGTCGGCGTGGACGGCGTGGCCACCGCGCGAATGGGTTCGGCCTGGTCGCCGCCATTGCGTCCAATGCGCGGCGCGACAATAGCGGTGATGGCAATCAGGCCGCCCATAATGATGGTGATGATCTTCACCATGTCGTTCTTGCCTTTAGGCGGCTCGGTACCGTATGCCGGCGAGGGTTGCGAAGGCGTTGGGCCCGCAGGCGAATACCCCTGCGAAGGCGTGTAAGGTTGGCCCGGTTGCATTTGCCCGGGGTGCGGCGCGCCGGCGTATGACGGATGCGACGTCGGCGGTGTTTGCGGGTGCTGGTACGCCGGATGAGCGTAACCGGGCGGCGGCGTGCCTGGTTGCACCGTGCTAGCGCCGCTGGATTCGCGACGCGCAACCTTCAGGTCGGCCAGCAAATCGGCGACACTTTGATAGCGCTCGGTTGGATCTTTGCGAAGCGCTTTGGCGACGAGCTGCTCTAGCGCTGGGGCAACTCCGTGTTTGAAACGCGCCAGCGGTTCTTGCTGATGATTGATGATGGCATACGCCACCGAGTTGCGGGTTTCACCGTCGAACGGACGTCGCCCCGCGATCATTTCGTAAAGCACAACGCCGAACGAAAAAATGTCCGAGCGATGATCCATCGGGCGGCCTTCGGTTTGTTCGGGCGACATATACGAGGCCGTTCCCATGGTCGTTCCCGCATCGGTAACCTGCGTTGCGCCGTAGAACGTTGCCAGACCAAAGTCCAACACCTTCGCGTTGCCCCGCGACGTCACCAGAATATTTGAAGGCTTGATATCGCGGTGGACGACACCGGAGTCATGCGCTACCGCCAGTGCATCGCCAACCTGGGCGGCGATGTCGAGCGCCTGCTCTATGTTGAGGCCGCCCTCAATCATGTCCGACAACGGAAGTCCATCGACGTACTCCATCACGATGAAGTCGTGATCGTCGACTTGTTCCACTGCGTAAATCGCAACAATGTTGGGATGGGTCAGCCGCGATGCCGCCTGGGCTTCGCGGATTAAGCGGACGCGGGCTTCCGGGCTGGTCTTGAGGCTCTGTGGCAGAAGCTTAACGGCAACGTCGCGATCCAGCTTGGTGTCGCGCGCCAGATAGACTTCGCCCATGCCGCCCTGGCCGAGTTTCTTGCCTAACTTGTAGTGGAGTAACTGTTCGTCCCGCATCGGATTAGACTAGCAAATAAATCCAGCCGTGTCTTTACAACTAAGCCAACCCAAAATAATCAAGGATGAACGTGATCAGCGTGTGAGTGGCGATGCCCAATTCTTCGATCTCAACATATTCGTCGGGGGCATGGGCCTGGCGCACGTTGCCTGGTCCAAACAGGACGCTAGGCGTGTTGCCGTTGTTGACCAGCAAGCGCATGTCGGCGCCGAAGGGCATGCCTTGCACCGTTGCCGGATGACCCGACACTTTCTCCAGCGCGCGGGTTAGTTTAACCACGCCTTCGTGGTCCACCGGAATCGCCGCCGGGGCAAACTGCCCGCCCCACCACTCGATCACCGGGGGCGTCACGCGCAACCACTCGTCCGATTTCGCGGCGGCCTCGATTGCAGCGACGAGTTCGGCGCGCGCGGCTTTCATCGTCTCCCCAACCCTCACTCCAAGACGGCCTTCAAACCGCACCGACTCGGCCACGGTCGACGCCCAATCGCCGCCCTGAATGGTTCCGCACGCAATCGCGTACGGGTTTTCGTACGCGGCAAACAGTGGATCGGTCTGGTCCTGGTTGCGGCGGCGCTCAAGTTCTTGCAACGCACTGTACACAACCACGAACTTATCCAACGGATCGACACCTTCGTCGCGAAGCGCACCGTGAGCGGCGCGGCCCGGAATGGTCACGCGAAAGTTGCTCGCGCCCGCTTGCGCCGGGGCAATAATCAACTCGGTGGGCTCCAGAACTATTCCAAAGTCGCCGGTGTGACCACGCGCCACCGTCGCCAATGTTCCCATTCCGCCATCTTCTTCGGCGATGACGCTTTGAATAATTATCTTGCCCGGTATCTTAACGCCAACTTCGGCGAGGGCCTTCACCGCGAAGACCGCACACAGCAGCCCGCCCTTCATGTCGACGGCGCCGCGCCCGTAGACCCGATGGTCGCGAACTGTTCCTTCAAACGGGGGAACCGTCCACCGCGACAAGTCACCGGCCGGTACCACATCGACGTGGCCGTTGAGCACCAGCGTTCGTCCGTCGCCCTGGCCGAAAACGCCGACCAATCCACGAGGACGTTCGCGATCGACTTCGCAACTAAACGCGTCGTGATCTTGCAATGCATCGACGTCGATTTCCCACTCGTCAAGTTCCATTCCAGCGTCGCGCATAAGATCGGCCATGAACATTTGCATCGCCGTTTCGTTGGGCGCCACGCTGGGAATCGACACTGCATCGCAAAGCGTGTTGGTTAGTTCTTTAAGCGATACCGCACGCAAGAGTTTTTCGCGAAGGGCTGCCATGGTTACTTACAGTCCTCCACAATGATCGGGCGGTTATTCATCTTCATGTCGAGCCTCTACTATTGGCGTACCGTCGTTGGCGACGCGCAGCCGAAGAGAAATGGGTCGGCAGCACACTTCGCAGTCTTCGATGTACTCCTGTGCGCCCGCCGAAGTATCAACCACGAGTTCGATCGACTCGCCGCAATAAGGGCACTCCACAAACGCAGATTCGATACCCGGACTAGTCATGGGCAGCAATATGCTCGGCCTTAAGCCGCATTAGTTTGGCTTGATAACGACTTTGTACGACGTCGGTTAATACCAGAATCGCGATGACAAAGTAGAACGTCGCTTTGCTCATCGGCGTAATCGCGTGGCCAAACAGTTTCAAGTGCGCCAGGTGGCCGCCTTCTGAAATTAGTAAGATTCCCACCACGAACAAAATGAACAGGCCAAGCACTTCGTACAGTCGGTTCTTCTGTAGAAAGTTGGCAACACTGTCCGAGAGCCAAATCATCAGAGCGCCCCCGATGAGAATGGCGGTAATCATTACCCACAACACGTCGGTCAACGCGATCGCGCTTAGGATGGAGTCGAACGAAAAAATCAGGTTCATGGCTACAATGCTGACGACGACGCTGGTCACCGACCCGGACTTCTTTTCTTCGTGGCCCGCCTCCTCCAGCCCCAACATATGGATAATCTCTTTCATCGCGGTGTACAGAATAAAGATACCACCCAGGAGCACCACCACGCTGTGAACATTAAACTCGCCAGCCACCGCCGATGTGTTTAAGGTCAGGAACGGATCCTGAAAGTAGCTGATCGCCTTGACCAGGCCAAAGAGCAGCACGATCCGCAGCCCCACGGCGACGGCGATTCCCGTCCGGCGAACCAGCCGGCGGCTTTCTGCGGGCGCCCGCTTGGACTCCAGCACAATATATAAAAGGTTGTCGAAGCCCAGCACCGCCTGAAGCAGAATGAGCATCATTAGCGTAAAAATATGGTCCAAACTGAACATGGCGCTGTTTCCGTCCCTGGTTCGGATTCTGGTCTGGTGGCCCCGGGGGCCACAGTTCATGCCGGCGCGCCCAGTCTAGCGAGCATCCCCCGGTCTCGCAACGGTGCGTTAGTGCTTGTGATAATCCCAAAATCGGGGTAAGTTCAAGGCCGGTCGTCCGTCGCGACAATCGTCCGCGGCCTGGCGACATCGATTCACTCTATTGACCCTTTACCCGGAAGAGACTATGGCCGATACGGTTTCCGGCGTCGTTGACGTCCTGCAGCGCGGAGGTGGCTTTCTACGCGATCCCGCCCGCTCCTACCAACTAGACAAGTCGGACGTTTTTGTTCCGCAACAGCTAATTAACAAGTTTCGTTTAACCACCGGCGCCGCCGTTACCGGCAAGGCCGACAAGGGCAAACGAGGCAAAAAGCTGGTGGCAATTGATTCGGTTTGCGGAATTTCCCCCGAAGCGTTTCGCTCGCGGACTCCGTTTTCGAAGTTACGGGCCATCAACCCCGAACATCGGTTCCGGATTAGCGAAGGTGGCAACCCGTCGATGCGCATCGTCGAGTTGTTCGCGCCGGTCGGTCGCGGAACCCGCGGCCTCATCGTCGCCCCACCCAAGACGGGTAAAACGCAACTGCTCGAAGACCTTTCCAAGGCCATTCTTGCCGATGCCCCCGACGCCCGCGTCATGGTGTTGCTGGTGGACGAGCGCCCCGAAGAGGTCACTCACTTTAGCCGCCAGGTTGACGCCGAGGTACTGGCCAGTTCCAACGACCAGTCGCTGGCCGACCACGTGCGGGTCACCAACATGTGCATGGCGCAAGCGACCTGCGAAATGGAATGTGGCCGCGATGTCGTTGTCCTGGTGGACTCGATCACCCGCATGGGGCGTGCGTTCAACAACTACGGGTCGGACTCCGGACGTACCATGAGCGGTGGTCTTGATTCGCGCGCGCTGGAAACGCCGCGTAAGTTTTTTGGGATGGCGCGCAACGCCGAAGGCGGCGGGTCGATTACGATTCTGGCAACTGCGCTCATCGAGACCGGCTCGCGCATGGACGACATGATCTTTGAAGAGTTTAAGGGAACGGGTAACAGCGAGATTCTGCTGGACCGGTCCTTAGCCGAAAACCGGGTATTCCCCGCGATTAACTTGCGCGGAACCGGAACGCGTCGCGATGAGCTGCTTTACGACGAAGGTGAGATTAACATTATCAACAAGCTGCGCCGTCATGCGTTGGAAGTGCCGCCTCGCCAGGCAATCGAAGCGTTGTTGAAAATGATGGACCAGTACCCGACTAACGAACAGCTGCTTAAAAGCATCAGTCGTTAGGCGCGCGCGCCGTCGTACTGCTCGACCATCTGCAGGAGTTCACGGGCCGTGGTCTTGCCCGCGTCCTTTACGTACCACTTGCGGGATTCGGCGTATTTCTCGGTTTTTTCAAGAAACTGTCCGGCTGCTTCGACCCACTCGGCCAACGGTCCTGGTCGTGGTCCCCACCAACCCAGTTCGTTAAAGTCCTCGTCGTAAACGATGACGATCGGAATTGATCGACTCTTGCCGTTGGTCAAGTGGGCATCCATGATATCGAGATTCTGGTCCCGCAACAGCACCCTCATTTCGATGCGGTCGGTTGCTTCCGCGAGGCGTGCCGCCGCCGGCAGTGTGTTTTGCGCATCACCGCACCAATCTTCGGTAAGGGCAAGAAAGTGGTATTGCCCGGAGATGTCGCGGACCCGGTCGACTAGTTCGTCATCGATGGCGGTGCGTCGATAAATGTTTTGCCACATCCGTTCGTCTTCGCCCACGCTGGCAACATAGTCGGCGTAGTCTGGCGCTTCCCTAAAACGGTCTCGGATACTTTTCACGCGTTATCCTTGCTCTCACAAAACTTCTTCACCGACTCCATATCGCGCGCAAGCGTCGAACGCATCAGTGGCAACATCATTGGAATCGCAACTCGAGCCGACAACTTCTGCGGCTCAATCTCCATCACCAAATCCAACCGCGTGCCTGCTCCCGCCGGTGACACCGTAAATACCGAATCCCAGATAGCACCGCCGGTATCGGACACGAGACGCACTCTTTCGTTTTCAACAAACTCGGTAACCTCAAGCTCGGTCGTTGCGCGCCGTCCGTTCATGACCCGAGTTTCTTTAAATCGAGCGCCCACACCCCGGCGGATATCGCTTACAAACTCGACATTAACGATATCCGGAATGGCGTTGCTGAAGTTTGAAATGTCGGCGACTGTTTCAAACACGCGCTCCACCGGTGCGTCAATGTCACAGGTAACTTTTACTGGCTTCATTATTCCTCCCACTATCCTGGCTTGTCGGTGTGACTATCGAACAAGCACCACCGGCGTCGAAGTAACATTGCCTTGCGAATGCACGACGACGTAGTACACGCCACTGGCTACACGAGCGCCGTCGCCATCATCCCCGCGCCAGTCAAACACTTTCGAACCCGGCGCCATCATGCCCGAAAAAACGCGCGTCACCAGCCGACCGGCGACGTCGTAGACGTTAACGTCGATTGTTGCGTCCCGTTCGCTTTCGACAACCAAACGCACTTCACTTTGAAACGGGTTGGGAAATGCTTGAACCTGTAGCAGCGGCGGTGCGCTGATTGTCGACGACGACTCAAACGAAGAGACGTATCCGCCGCGGTACCTAAATGCGACCCGCTCGTCGTTTGCCCACACCTGCTTCACCCGGGGGCCGTACGCGTTAAACTCGGATGCCGGGTCGGAGATGTGAAGCTCGTCGCCCGACATGGCCATGGTGGTCCGGCCGTTGCCGACCTGTGCAACCAGTTGACCGTTGGCGCGCGCGTAACTGGCGTTGGCCGCCATCCACGAATCGACGGCGCTGTTCACCGTTCGCACCAAAAGCACAGACGCATCCGTACGCAGTGCCAGGCTGGACACTCCCTGTCGCAACGGGTCTTCGACCCAGTTGACATCGTGCATTTCCGGGTTCACCACCAGGTAGTCAACCGTTCCGCGCCAGGCCACTCGAAACACGCCACCCCAGGACTCCGGAATCGGTTCGACGATTGCACCCGGGCGATGCAACTCGCGCGGAACCATCAGTAGTGCAAACTGTGCAGAGGTTCCAACGCGTCGCAGCGTCAGTATGTTCGTACTTGGGTCCTCTAGCTGGTTGTCGTAAGGAGTAACCGTTACATCGGGACGTGGACTAAAAAGCGAGTGAATGGTCAGCTCGGCTTCTTCGGTGTAAATGCGAAGCGGCCAGTCGTCGACACTCAACGTATTTGTGTCCGGAGTGTGCATTCTCCAGTCGTAGGTTCTCGTGGTGGCGTCCTTGGCAATGTCGTCAACCAGCAGGACATACGGCGGCGTCGGGTCGCCGTGAATCACCATGCACATGCGTGTCGCGCGCTCCACCGGGTTGGCGTGGAGGTACCCCCACGACCAGTCATCACCGGGGAACGGAACATCGGGCTCATTAAACTCGCTATGAGTGGTGTAGGCTTCGGTCGCATCGCCAACCAAATAGTCCGCAACTCCAGAGAACAGCGATTCACTAATAATCCCGTCGGTTCCGATGGAGCCTCCCACGTGATGCTGGCCAACGCCGTCAACAAAGACCATGTTGTGCGCAACGTTTTCCCGATTGTAGGGTTCGAATCCGTTGTCTACCGCGAAACCTGCTCCGTATCCATAAAGCGTAAAGTTGTTTTGATCTTCGTGGGCGTGGCCGCCATGAAACTTTCCCGAGTAAAACGAAAACGAAACATCGTTGGGCGACGGCGATGCCGACCATCCGGTTCGGAAGTAGTAAAGTCCGCGATGCTTCCACAGCATTCGCTTTGGCAACACCAAAGACGGGTTCACCGGTGCGATGGGCCGATGCCACAGGACTGTCGCGGCCTGGTCGGCCAACTCGCCCGCTTCGGTGCCGTAGGGCGGCGCGCTGTATCGGTTCCACAGCCATCGTGACAGACCACTGTTCCACGTCGCCTGCGCCCAATCGAAATAGGTATTGAATCTGGCAAGCGGCCGGTTGAAAGACGACGTGTCGTTAACGTTGTTTACCAGTCCGCCGGGGAGAGGCAACATCGCAAACGCAAGCCAGTCCTCAATGTCACGAATTCCGCCAAGCTTTGAGTAGTCGTAACCGTCGTAACGTTCGCGCGCCCAGAAATACGGCGCCAGGTGACGCAAGCTCCAACCCGCATACATTGCGCCTTCGTTGTACGCGCCGTCGGGATCCAACTGGTGAGTCATCCAGGCAATAATGTATTCGTCCGATCGTGCAAAGATGCGTTCCATTTCACCGTCGGCAAGTTCGTCAGCCAAAGCGAGCGCAGCAAACCCCAGTGCCGCACCGGTCATCGCGGAAATATTGCTGAGGTACGGTCGAAACAACCAGCGCTGAAAGGTCATGTCGTCGATGATGTAGTCGACGTAACCCAGAATTTCTTCTTTAACGATCTCGCGATCGGCACGACTGGCATTGGTAAAGAAAAAGTCGTATCCCATGGCCAGAATACGTAAACGGATTGCGGTTAAGAATACGTTCTGATCGGGACCTTGAGTCCCGGCGAGTTCGAGAACCAGCGTTCGTCCCTGCTCCAGCAACATTTCGTCAATTGGATCTTCCAGGTAGGCTGCAATCGCCAGGTTGAGCGGGAACTGCATCCCGTAGATAACGTCCAGATGGTCCGTCAGCGTTCGCCCCGGATACTCAACGGTTACCAGCTGACGAATGTACTGGTAGGCATCGTCGTCGGGACCGCCATCGCGAACCTTTGCTCGCAGGCTGGAAAGCTCGGTCGTGTCAAACAGGAGGCTTGGAGACAAACGGGGATTTGCGGGCAACGCGCTTGCCGAGACTACGAGCAAGACGCTCGAAATCAGCACGGTCACGGCATTGCGAATAGACGCGTTCATTGTTCTCAAGTGAAATTCCCGGCCAACGGAAGTGTCTTTCTTGTGAGCGGCCGGGGATTCATTATAACATGATTCCTGCATACCTTAACCGACGGAAACCTATGCCTGTAGACGTCTCATTGCGACCGGTCGAGCCGGGCGATCTTCCCCTGTTTTTCGAATTCGAAAGCGACACAGAAGCCTCCCACATGGCCGCTTTTGGACCGGCGGAGCCGTCAAACCACGATACGTTTGACGAACGTTGGAAGCGCATCCTTACCGACAAAACCAACCTTACGCGCACCATTGTTGCGGACGGAAAAGTGGTCGGGTCCATCGCCAGGTTTTTTCGCGACGGCGAGCCCGAAGTTACGTACTGGATCGGTCGCCAGTTCTGGGGCCAGGGTATCGCCACAACCGCGCTGCGCTTGCTCCTTAGCGAAGTCAGCGACCGCCCCCTTTACGCCGCGGTTGCCTTTGACAACTTGGGATCCAAGCGTGTGCTGGAAAAATGTGGTTTCAAGGTGACTGGCCGCGCCCGTGGATTCGCCGACGCTCGCGGCGAAGAGATCGACGAGATTTTGCTTCGTCTTGACTGACATTCTGCACTTTGCAAAGAACAGCGGGCCGGTCTGAACCGGCCCGCTGTTGCGTTACCCCTAGCAATTCGCTTATCGGGTTTTGTATTTGATGACTTTCTTGTCGAAGTAGTCATCGCTGAACCCGCTGTCTTCGAACCCGTCATGCGTATCCAGGTAGACTTGACCTTTCAGGTAGAAGTCGGTTCCACATCGCTGACGTTCGAGTCGCAGGAATCGTTTCCACGTATGCGGGTACATCGCTGCCTTCACGACCTGGCGGCTGATCCCAATCCGGCGACCAATCTGGACCCAGTTGAAACCACGACGCTTAAGTCGAAGCATAACTTTTGGCGACACTCCCGTGTACGAGGCAAGACGAAGGGCGATTGCCCGGTTGCGGTTCCCTACATCGTAGGTACGAACCGGATGAAAACCACCTCGGTTATCCAAGTGACGGGAGGTGTTAGTGACGCCAACCTTCACGTGGGGCGTCTTGACCGCAACGTGAACGCGGGTTTTCGCGTCAACGGTCGCGGGAACCATAATCGAACCCAGCAACGCTGCGGCACTAACGCCTAGCAAAGTCATTCGCATCTTTTTCATGACACACCTCCTGTGTCTGTTGCGAGCCGCCGTCATTGGCGACCTCTGCCCCTTACTATTGCAATCCGGAATCCGAAGGTGTGTTAACTGGCGTAAGATACTATATAACAATTGCTTACAGGTCATCTTCCCCGATCGATGCTCGCAGAATCTGGCCGCAGGCGTTCATCGCTGTCCTCAAATCAGGACAGCTAAGCCGCCAGAAACGGGATCAATTCGAGCGAAGAACCGAAAGCGGACGCGCATGCGTGGGGTGCCAGGCAACGGTGAGCGCGCTGACTACCGCAAAGAGAATCGTGACACCGGCAAGCGCGAGCGATTGAGTAAGCGTAAGCGACAATGCGGCCTGAGGAACTTTCCAATTCACAACTGCGATGACCAGTTGGAGTCCGCCGATACCAAACGCGCTGGCGAGAAAACCAAGCATCGCGTTCTCCAGAACGACTGTCAGGAGAACCTGCCGACTACTGTAACCGATCGCCTTCAACACACCCAGTTCGCGACGGCGTTCGACCATCGACAGGCCTACGGCGTTGGCAATCAACACCGCGCCCGCGAGCAGCGCCAGGCCCGCGACCGCAATGGCAAACCCATACAGCCCCGAGAAGAATCCGTTGATGATGTCGGCCAGCACGTCTTTACCGATAACAATACTCTCGGGAACCGCGTGGCCAATTGCTGAGGTTACTGCCTCAAGTCGATCGGGAGGAACCGCGACATGGATCCGCACCGGTGTTTGCTCGCCGGCAAGCGCGCGGACCACCGACGTGGGTACAACCAGTGCGTCGGGCGGTCCGCCGAATGTCAACACGCCGCCCTTGTAACGAAAGATGCCCGCGATCTGCACGGCCACGGTGTTGTTGTCGCGAACCAGCTGCAGGGTGTCTCCCAGCGCGATGCCTCCCTGCCGCGCCCACATGGCGGATATCCATCCGGGTGCGATGATAGGTCCGGCGGTATAACCAAATGCGGACGCCGAGTCGGCAAATGCAAGGTCCCAGGTAAGAATATCGGTGTCGCGACCTACGATGCTGCGAAACGGCAGCATGGAGTCGGGGGCAACATATATGCTCGCGGCAATCGCACGCTCGCTAAAGCTGCTGTCGACCTCGGCTTGGGTAATTACCGACTGCAACGTTTGCAGATGGTCGCTGTGCGCGTAGACGCGGGTGTTTATGCCGCTCATATCGACAGCCCGATCCCCGCGACGCTGCGAGGCGTTGTAAATCGAAATGGTCGCAAAGCCGATGGACACAACTCCAACAAATAGTGCGACCAACGCAAAAACCGACCGAAGTGGCTGATAACGCAAGTTGCGCCGCGCCATCGCGACTAACGGAAATCCCGGCGCCGGTACACGCACAAACAAAAATAACACTACGGCGAGCATTGCACCCAACAATGCAAACGCAACCAACCCAGCGCCGACGACACCGAAACCGTTGCGCGCCGATCCCAACACGACGCTGCTAAGAACACCAAACAGAACAAGCAACACGGTATACAATCCAACGCTGGCTGCGCGCCGCGTGACCGCTCCCATTCCGATCGGTTGATCGCGCAACAGCAGCGATGGCCGTACCCCAGCGGCACGAACGATTGCTGCCATTCCAAAGATCAATGTCGTTAAGATTCCTACGAGTATCCCGCCCAGCATGACGCCGACATTCAACTCGTTGGTAAGCAGAAAGGGCATGCTACGCCCAATCAGATCCATGAACCCACCGGCCAGAACAACACCGAGGGTTACTCCTATGACGCTGCCAAAGAGACCGATCATGGCCGTTTCCATGCCGAACATGGCCAGCAGATGTCGCTGCCCGTAACCGATCGTCTTGAGCACGGCGATTTCTTCGCGACGGCGGGCCAACAAAACTTGCATGGTGTTGGCCACACCGATACCGCCAATCAATAAGCCCAGGATTCCGGTCCCCGCCAGCATGAATCGAAACAGATCGGCGGGAGCAGTGTTCGGTTTTACGTCAACGACTTCTACTTTCCACCCGGCGGCCTCAAGATTGCCCGCCAGCGCGGCGGGGTCATCGGCGCGTATTGCGACGCGATTGACCCGCGCTATTCCAAGCTGCCGCGCGGTATCAATGCTGTAGTAAATACCCAGCCCCATGCGCGACGGCGTCTGGCGCGCGATGCCGGCCACGGTCAGCACCGCTGGCGCCGACTCCGGCGAACCAAAGATAGACACTGTATCGCCAACCGCTAGTTGGTAACGACTGGCCAGGTCGCGAGTGACGATCGCAGCGGCGTTACCGCGAAGCAATGTAGACGCGTCGCCATCGGTTACTGCCAGTTGGTCATACAATGGATAGGTCGCGGGATCGACTCCCAACGCGCTGAAGACAATCGTGGTTCGTCCCGTACGTTGCGTCTTTAGCAACATCGGTCCAGCGTTGGCCATCGCGGTGACCTTGGTTGCGCCCAGTCCGGAGAGTCCGGCAATGTCTTCGCCGGTAATCGGTCCGGTCCTGGTCAGCACGATGTCGCCGCTTTGCTGAACTCGGGGAGAGACAAGCAGCGCGTTGTTAATTAGAAACGCCAACTGTTGCAAAGACACCAACGATAGGACGCCAAACGCAACGCAAGTAACGGCGAGCGCGGTACGTTGTCCGCCGCGTCGAATCGAACGCCACGCGTAAGTCAGATAAAAGGTCAGCGTCATGCGGAAGCAGTGGGTTCGGCCAATACTCCGTCGACAATATGCAGCACGCGTTGAGCACGCTTGGCGACGGTCGGGTCGTGTGTTACTACGACCAGCGTAATTCCCAGGTCGCGGTGAAGTTCGGCAAACAGGTCCAGAATTTGTGCGCTAGTCTTGGAGTCGAGATTTCCGGTGGGTTCGTCGGCTACCAGAACAGGTGGACGAGTAACGAGAGCCCGGGCCACGGCAACCCGTTGCTGCTCGCCGCCCGACAACTGATGCGGGCGATGGCGCATTCGGCTTCCCAAGCCGACTCGCTCCAACACTTCCTTGGCGCGTTGGGTGGCGTTGCGCCGATCGCTAGACACATATAGCGGCGCGGCCACGTTCTCTTGCGCGGTGAGCGTTGGTATCAGATTAAACGACTGAAAGACAATTCCCACTTTTTCGTTTCGCAGTTTCGCCAGCCGGTTCTCGCCCATCGACGTAATATCGATGCCGTCAATCGCGATGGTTCCCCCGGTGGGGTTGTCCAACCCGGAGAGAATTCCCAACAGTGTTGACTTACCTGCACCCGATGGCCCAGTCACTGCTACCCATTCGCCGCGTTCGATGGTGAACGACATGCCACGTAATATGTGTACAGTCTCGCTGCCCAACGGCAAAGAGCGAGTCAAGTCCTTCACGGCAATGGCAGGGTGATCCATGGGTTCCTCAATTCTTTGTGGGATAAGGGAGGTTACCTGGTGATACGAAGTGTAACTGAAAAGGTTGCGACGCGGGTTGTTTTTGCGTCGAGGTGTCCACAAGGTTTACAATCGGCACATGAGTTCGTACTACTGCTATTGCTCGGGCAAGATTCTACCCATTGCTGACGCCAGCGTACACGTGACCGATTTAGGTTTGTTGCGCTCATACGCTGCGTTCGATTTCCTTCGTGTCATTCGGGGTCGACCGTTCCGTCTGTCCGATCACCTCAGCCGATTTCGCAACTCCGCTGAGGCCCTGTCACTTAAACTTCCGTTGAGCGATCACCAAATGGAAGAAACCATCGCCGACCTGCTCGCCCGGAGCGAAGTCGACGACGCAGGGGTTCGACTGGTCATCACCGGCGGAAACAGTCCCGACAGCATGACGATAACGTCCCCCAATTTGATCATTTCCGTCGAAAATCTTCCGAATTATCCGAATACCCATTGGACCAGCGGTGTAAAGATCATCAGCACCGAATACCTGCGCGATGTCCCCCGGGTAAAGACCACGGGGTATTTGAACGCGATCCTTATGGCGCCGATCGCCCGGGAGCACGGCGCGCATGACATTCTTTATTGTGCGGACGGCAAGGTACTGGAGTTGACGCGAAACAATTTCTTTTTGTTTAGAGGCGACACGTTGGTCACCGCCGACAACGATGTTTTGCTGGGTATCACCCGGAGGGTCGTGCTGGAACTCGCGGACGGCGTTTTTCCGATTGAGACTCGCGATGTGGCCACGGCCGAACTGACCGAAGCCACCGAGGCGTTTCTATGCGGCACCACCAAAGGGGTCATGCCAGTCGTGACCATCGACAATAAGCCGGTTGGAACCGGCGCTGTCGGCGCAAACACCCAAACCCTAATTCGACTTCTCGACGAGTACCGAAACTCAAACAGTTGGTAGCACCCAATGACAACAATCCATCTTTTTCGCGGTTCCGTTTATGTTTTAGTCGCATCCTTGCTGCTTGCGGCGATTCCTGCCCACGCCGAGCGCCACGAAGTTCGCACCGAACACCTCATCTTTGAATACGAAGACGGCGCCATCGGCGAGGAAGGCCTGGCCTACGCCAAGGAACAGGGCGAACGGTGGTATCAGGCAATCGCCGATATGCTCGGTCACCATCCCGACGCGCGAATCCGCATCTTGCTCAACGGCAACGCGCAGCAACCCGACGGAAGCTGGGGGTATCCTCGCGTCGACGGCCTGGGGCGCGTGCACCTATACAAGTACACGCCCGACGACAAAAACCACTTCAACGCAATGGCGCACGAGATGGTACACGCATTTCGATTCCGTCGTGACGCCAGGATGGATTGGTTCTTAGAAGAGGGGTTCGCCGAGTTTGTGGCGTTGAGCGTGGACTCGTCTCTTGGCGGGTTTCCTTGGTTCGAAACCCCCACCGTTATTGCTGCGGGGCAATGGTTCGCAAGCAACGAAGAGATTCCGCTGGCGGTGTTGCGCGAACGACACAGTGACTTAAACATGAAGTGTAAAGCCCAGGCTTACACGTTGCGTTCATCGTTTTTTGAGTACTTGGGTACGACGTTTGGCGCAGATCATGTGGTTGAACTGGCCGCGCTTGAAGGTGCTGGGACCGACGAACACTACCAGCTTGTATTTGGAAAATCTTTCACGGAACTTACCGGGGACTGGAAGGCATGGCTGGCGTCCGCCTACAACGATATCGCCGATGCAGAGAGCAAAGCTCGGTACTATCGAACGCAGTCTCCGCTTAAATATCAGAACGTTTGCGCGCCCGACGATATCAACTAGCGGCCCTGTATCTTGCGGGCGAAGTCCCGGAACGCCACCGCCGCCAGCGGTATGGTAATCAAGGTTCCCAGGCCAAACATCCACCGGCCCAACCTGACGTTTCGTTCTTGGGACAACAATCCCACTCCCGGTTCGAAAGGATCGTCCAGCGATCCGGTCGAGAACAACTCACTCGGCGCCAGGAAGGCCGCCCACAGCCCTAACCCACCAAACACTGCGCAAAGTAGTCCGGCAAGCAGAGAATTCATTGGACTATCTCCCCGCATCAACAACATGATACCTCCAATCACAAACGCGAGACCTGCCGCCGCAACCACCCATGGCGGAGCAAGCATCTCGGCAGATACCACACCAAACGCTATCAGGATTGGGTAACATCCAAGCGCAATCATGAACCAACCCCATCCGGGATGGGGTTGCCTGCTGGTGCTCATCGACTGCTCCCTTCGTTGTCGTGACGTTTGCGCAACGACAAACTAAACGTGCTGGTCGAAAAGAATTGGGTTTCCGTCTGGATCGGTAACAACGAAACTTGCCGGCCCGGTTGTGTTTTCGTCCGCTTCCATAACGAACTCCACTCCTTGTTCCCTTAGTTCCTTTTGCAACTCACGAATGTCCGTAGCACCGTCAACCGCCTCCGCACTTTGATTCCATCCCGGGTTGAAGGTCAGTGTGTTCTTTTCAAACATTCCCTGAAACAAACCGATGACTTTTTCTTCGTTGCGAAGGATCAGCCAACCCTGCGAAATATCCCCGCCCATAGTGGTAAACCCAAGCTTCTGGTAAAACGACTTTGAGGCTTCTATGTCTTTCACGGCCAGGCTCACCGAAAACGCACCAAGTTTCATTTCCACGCCTCTCTGCTAAACGACGAACCCGGCGCGAGGCCGGGTTCCTGTTATCGCCAACTAGTCCTGGTATTCTTTCAGGTAACCTAAAAATTGTCGACGATGCTTTTCTTCGTCGGCAAGCACGGTGGTAACGAAGTCTGCGGTAACATAGTCGTCGGTCGCTTCGGCAAGCTTGATGAGCTTCTTGTAATGCTGAATCGCCCCTTCTTCGGCCGCGATGACACCTTTGATGACGCTAACCACGTCTGTGGTCTTCGCTGGCGGTTGTAGGGATGCCTGCTCGGCGCGAAAGTCCATCGAGCCCGGGACTTTGCCGTCGAGTTCTTTGATTCGCTCGGCAAACCGTTGCGCGTGGGTCAGCTCCTCAGCCACATCGGCAGCTAGCGAGGACTTGATTTCCTCTGCCCGCACCCCGTCGAGGTTGACCGAGTTCGCGATGTAGTTCTGAACCGTCTCAATTTCCATCCAGTAGGCCCTGGTCAGGCCGTCAATTACCTCAGCGTTCGTTGACATGGGATCTCCTTAAATGATGTGTTTATAACTACTTCTAGTATAAATAGTATATTGTATATTGTCAAATATAAGGCCCGCACAGGAAAAACCCGGACCCTATTTCAGGACCCGGGCTTCGCCACGGAGACTCGCGTGGGGACATCGGAGAAGCTATTGGCTGGCCGCTGTTCCCGCTCCCGCCGGCTTGTCGAGCTTGTGCGGACGCCCGCGATACTTTTCGTACAAGTCGCGATGGCGGTTATCGGTGGAGACCTCGGCGCCCGCTATTACCAGATGTCGCACCTGGGTGGTTATCTCCAACGGGTCGCCATCTGTAATCATAAGGTTCGCGGTCTTCCCGACATCGATACTGCCCAGCGCTTCGCTCACACCGAACATTTCTGCTGGCCACAGCGTTAATGCGCGCATCGCATCTTCGCTCGACAATCCGTAGGCCACTGCCGTCGCCGCCTCGTAGGGAAGGTTGCGCGCCGAATGCGCGCCGCTGTAACCGCCTCCCGTTCCGGAACCAAACGCGATCTTCACACCGGCGGCGTGTAGTTCCATGGGCGCAGTGAACGGTTTGTCGTACTCGTCGTCTTGCTCTTTCGGCGTGTCCTGAGTACGGCGCAAGATCACCGAGACGTTGCTGGTCGCCAGTTCTTCCTTCAACTGCCAGGCGTCACGACCGCCGGCGATAATCAAGCGCAACCCTTCGGCCTCGGCAAACTTCATCGCTGCTTCTATGTCGCGCTTTGCGTTAGCTTGCACAATCACGAGTTTACCGTCATTGAGGCAAGCCGACAACGCGGCCAACTTCTGGTCGCGAACCGCACGCGACGTTCGCGCCGTTGTGGCCATCTGGTAGTGCCGGGCAGCGTCAATCCAGTCGCGCAGCTCGCCGACCTGTTCATCTGCCTTTTCCTTGGCATCTTCAAACGCAGTCTCTTTCATCGAGAACGTTGTCCAATCCCAGCGCCGCGTAACAATTTCCGGCCAGTTGATAACCATAGCCACCGACATGTCGATCGCCATTTCTTCGACGGTCCACCCGTCGAGATTAATCAACGCTGCCTGGCCCAAGATGACGCCGTTTCTTCCGGCGCGCGGCGCAACAATGGCGTGAGTAATTCCGTTCTCGCGAGCTACCGGAATCAACTCGCTCGCCGGATGAATCGCAGTCGCCGCCATCAAGTGAGCGTTGTACATCCCCATCTCGGCCATGTCGTTGGTTGAGGCCACGGCACCAACTTCGGTGAGTCCGAGTTGGCCCAACGCGTCAAAAATGCCGGGATACACATGCAATCCAGTGGCGTCGATGCGCTGTGCGCTCATCGGTGCCTCCACATCCGGACCAACCGCGGTGATCACACCGTCGGTCACTACGACTGTGCCGCGCACGGGTTCGGTGGACATCGAATGAATCGTTCCATTCTCGACGACCAGGGTTTGCGCACTACCGTTGGCGGCGAACGTCAGAGCGGTGGCCAACAATGATAGAACAACAATCGTCCGGTTCATTAGTGTACCTCCCGGCAGCTATAGCGCTCGTCGGCCCATCGAACCACCGGAGACGGCGCCGACACCCGGTCGCGCGTTAGTCCCACTTTGGTTTCGCCGTCGCCCTTTTCTGCGCCTTTGTTCGTGAGTCTGTCCTTTAGCGCCACGACCGTAGCTTGTCGTTTCGCATCCAGGTCCAGGTCAAAATAAATGTTTCCGTCGATAAAAGTCTTCTGCACGACCGATCGCATCGACAACGGGTGTCCATCGTACAGAACGAAGTCGGCATCTTTGCCAACTTCGATGGAGCCGACCCGATCATCGATACCCAATTGAATCGCCGCGTTGAGTGTGACCAGCTTGAGCGCTTCGATTTCGCTCATGCCACCCCACTTGACCGCTTTGGCAGCTTCCTGGTTCAAGTGGCGCATCTCTTCTCCGCTGTCGGAGTTTATTGTCACTACGACTCCGCGCTCGGCCATTAGGGCCGAGTTGTGTGGAATCGCGTCGTAAGCTTCAACCTTGTAACCCCACCAGTCGGAAAAGGTCGACGCTCCGGCGCCGTGCGCTGCAATCTCGTCGGCAATCTTGTATCCTTCGAGAACGTGCTGCAATGTCGCTACGCGAAAACCGAAGTCTTCGGCTAGTCGCATTAACTGCAGGATCTCGTCTGCGCGGTAACAGTGGGAATGCACCAGTCGCTTGCCTTCGAGAATCTCCACCAGCGCATCCATTTTTAAGTCGCGTCGGGGCAGCGACGGCTTAATCCCGTTGCGCGCGCCCTTCTTGTAATCGTTCCACTCACGGCGATACGTTTCGGCGTCGGTGAACGCCTGACGAATCACATCCATAACCCCCATGCGTGTTTGCGGATACCGCTGCGGGATCGAGCTGGATCGAAAGTTAGATCGCTTGGGGTTTTCGCCCAGGGCGAATTTGATTCCTTGCGGCGCGCCCTTAAACTTCATCCCTTCGGCGTCAGTTCCCCAACGAAGTTTTACTACCTGGTTCTGCCCACCGATTGGGTTGGCACTACCGTGAAGCAGGTTCGCGGACGTCACGCCGCCAGCAACCGCGCGGTAAATACCAATGTCGTCCGGGTTAACCACGTCGCCAACAGCGGCCATCGCCGTAACGTTGAGCGTGCCTTCGTTGACCCCGCCTTCGATTGCGATGTGCGAGTGACAATCAATTATCCCTGGGATCAGCGCTCCGCCATTGGCGTCGATCACCTCTGCCCGTTTGGGCACGGAGAGGTTCTTGCCAACCGCCTTGATCTTTCCATCGGCTACGATCACCGTTCCACCGTCGATGACCTCTCCAGCCAACGTCCACACCTGGGCGTTGGTGATTGCAAATGTACCCATCGGTCGAGCCATACCGTGGTAGGTATTCATCGCGGCTTGCAGCTCTGCAATCGTGACGTCGTCGCCGCCGGACTTGTCATTGTCGGTTTCTTCGTTGGTATCCGGGTTCTTGCCGGTCCGATCTCCGGAAATGTCCATCTGCATGGGACCGGCGCTCATGGTGCCGCTAAGGCTTTCGCCGTTAACTGTAAGCGTCCACGACCCCGTGACCGAACGACCGTTAAACTCCCGGGTGGTTTTAAACCGGAGTTGATCGCCGCTCATGCGAGCGTCGTCCATCGGATACTCGCCTTGATCGGAGGCGATCGTTCCCTTCACTTTGCCGTCGTCGTCCATGTTTAACTCGGCGGTCATATCGCGGTTTCCTCCTGGCGTGGTCATTGACAACGCCCAGGTACCACTAACGTCTGCGGCCGGAGTCTCAAACTCCTCATCGTCCTTGCGCTCCTGATACTTGCGGCCGTCGACAAACACGGCTAACACTTCTGTGTCTTCGGACCACGGCCAGTCGCTTGCTATCACCAGGTTGGCAATCTTCCCCTTCTCCACCGTTCCCAACCGATCGCCCACACCCATTATCGTCGCCGGGTTTCGCGTAAGCGCAGCCAGGGCGGCATCGTTGCTGAGCCCGGCGTCGACAGCCCCACGAACCTTTTCAAAAATCTCTGCGGTCGAAGCAAGCCCGCCCGAATAAAACGCAAAAGGAACCCCCGACTGCTGCAGCGCGGCCGGCGAAGTGGGGGCAAGTTTGCGGTGATACAAAGTGCGAAAGGGCGTGTCGGCTTCGGGGTCGCGGTTCTTTTCTGCCTTCGGCCAATTCAAGTTAACCAGCACCGGCACCTTTGCTTTGGCCAGTTCGTCGGCGCGCGCATACGCACCCTGGCCACCATAGATGATACCGGCAAAGCCAAACTCTTTTTGCAGCGCCAACGCGCGATCAATTTCCCGGCCCAGATTGGCTGGCATCAGCATCGGTGTACGTGCCGCGAATGCTGCTTCCAGCGGCTCAAGGGTTCGATCGTACTCGGGACGATTCCGGCCGCGCGGATCCTTGGCGTATGCCGCTTTCACTTGCGCGTAATGATCGACGTCGGAAAGCGTCTGCTTGATGTAAGCGAGCGACCCCATTAACGAACCAGGGAAGGTTCGGAAACCTCCCGAACCACGGAAGTTCAACCGATGAGCCGTTGGCGTCATCAGTACCGCTTGCCGGTCGGGGTTATCGACCAGGTTGATCATCGCGGCCTGGCCTGCAAAGATTCCGTCCTCCGGGGTGGTAACTGTGGCGGTGAAGCCACCTTTGCGCCACTTCGCAACTTTGCCGTCGTCACCCAGCACCTCCACTGCACTCACCCACGGCGTGGTTTCCGGCCGATCTTCCGGCCCATTAATCTCGGGACGTTCGCGCGACGATTGCCCCTCGCCCCGCTCTTTCTTTTTCTGCCCCAACGTCGACATGGCATCTATCAACCCTGGGTAAACCGTCATGCCCTCTCCGTCAATCACCCACGCGTCGGCGGGAACTTTGACGTTTTTTCCCACAGCTTCGATGAGACCATCGGCTAGCAACACGGTTGCGTTATCGATTTTTGATCCGGTGCCAGTAACGACGCGCACATTTTTAATGGCGTAGTAGGGTGGCGGGCTTGGTGGTTCGGCGTAGGTCGGTACCGTAAGCAGCGTGACTGCGGCCACCGCTAGCAATCGAGCAAACAGGAAGGAACGAATTCGCATGGCAAACTCCAGTCGGCGTTGTCAGATTTGGTCGGGTTGGATGTCGCCAGGGTGGCGCGAGGCGCCGCGACCCCTCGACTATACGACATTTGCTGGCTTCTTTGCAGGCAGCGTTGAAAACGACTGCAACGCCTGGACTTAGCCAGTGTTTCGCATACCAGCGGCAATTCCGTTTGCGGTGATTCGGAACGCCTCGGCGCTGACTTCGCTACGCTCTTCGCGAAGGCGATGCAGAATTTCTACCTGCAATAGGTTGATAGGATCCACGTAGGGATTTCGAACATCGATGGATCGGCGCAGTACCGGATGCTCGGCAAGCAGACTGTTCCTTCCCAAAGTAACCAGCAGGTTGGCAACCGTCTCGTCAAAGCGCCCGTGGATGCGATCGCCGAATTCAGACTGGTCGGGGGCAAGGCGGGCTTCGTAGTAACGACCAATTCGCAACTCTGCTTTGGCCAGAACCATTTCGATAAGTTCCAGCGTGGTCCGAAAGAACGGCCATTCGCGAGCCATCTCCAGCACAGTGTCACGGTGCTCGTCGGAAAGCACGTTGGACAATCCGGCGCCGACACCAAGCCAAGAAGGCAACAGAAACCGAGTCTGCATCCAGGCAAAGACCCACGGAATTGCACGCAAGCTTTCCAGCCCGCCAGCACCGGGGCGACGGGCTGGACGGCTACCCAACATGAGTTCGCCCAGTTCGGGTTCGGGCGTGACGCGACGAAAGTATCGAACAAAATCTTCGTTGGAAACCAGGTCGCGATAGTCGGCCGCGGCCGCTGCGGCCATTTTGTTCATCGCATTCCGCCATTCCGGTTTCGGCGTCGGGCGCGGCCCAAAGCGTGCTTCCACCAATGCGGTCAAGTACAGCTCCAGCGAGCGATCCGCAACTTCGGGTAACCCAAACTTGGTTTGAATGGTTTCGCCCTGCTCGGTTACCCGCATGCGATTGCCGATCGTACCGGGCGGTTGCGACAAAATTGCGGCATGCGTTGGCCCGCCGCCGCGTCCAATCGAACCTCCGCGCCCGTGGAACAACGTCAACGAAACCCCGTGCTGACTGCACGCCTCGCAAAGCTGCTCCTGTGCCTGGTACAAAGCCCAATTGGCTGCAAGTCGTCCGGCATCTTTGGCAGAGTCCGAGTAACCCAACATCACCTCGACGCTATCTCCTACACGATTGCGATACGCGCGATCGGAAAGCAAATCGTCGACGGTTTGCGCCGCCCCTTCAAGGTCGGATTGCGTTTCGAAGAGTGGTACCACCGGCATGGGAACGCGTACCCCGCTGGCCCGCTGCAGTAACTCCACGGCGAGAACATCGGCGGGCGATCGCGCCATCGAGATAACATACGAACCCATCCATTCGGCAGACTGCATGGCGATGACATCACAAGTTGCTAATACTTCTGCAACCGGCGGCGACGGCATGAACGAGGCTGGGATGAAAGATTCAGGATCGTTTAGAGCGCCCGACAAGTACTGAGCACGGCGCCCGTCGTCCCACGCGGCGTAGTCGCCGTCGCCCCTGGCCGAGGCGATTTCGGCAATTGCATCGGCATGCCGCGAAGAATCCTGACGCACATCCAGTCGCACCAGCGACAACCCAAAGGCGTGCACTCGCCGAATCACGTCCAGTAAACGTCCCCGTGCCACCCGACCGGCTCCCACTTCGTGAAGCGAACGCCAACACATTTCCAGCGGGTCAAGTAACTCCTCGGTGGTCGTTAGTACCGCATCGTCCGCAGGCTCGACGGTCCGGCCACTGTCCAGGCGGATGAAGGTTTGGTTGCACCACTGTTCGGTAGCCTCCAACCGTTGCAACAACGCTTCCAGAAGCTCCCGGTACGGTTCGCGAGTTGTCGACACCGCCTCCAGAAGTTCGTCGTTGGCACGACGCAGCGACAACTCCATCCGCAGCGTAGTGATTTCCTTTGTGTAAAGACGTGCCGCCATCCATCGCTGCAGCAAACACGCTTGCTGCGTCACTTTTGCGGTGACGTTGGGATTGCCGTCGCGGTCGCCGCCCATCCACGACCCAAACCGGTACGGAATAACATCGCGGGGTAACTCCTTGCCGGTGAGTTCGGTCAAGTGACGGTCGAGCCCGCGCATTGTTCGCGGCAACGAGTCCCACAACGTTTGTTCGAACACAAGCAGCCCGCTGCGCGCTTCGTCGAGCGGTGTTGGACGCTCGTGGTGGAATTCGTCGGTGAGCCAGAGCGTGGTGATTTCGCTGGCGAGTTGTTCGTCCAGGCGCTGGAGATGCCCAGGAGAGGAACGGTACCGGTCACGGTCGTCCAACAAAGACGCGATTGCGGCGTAGCGCTGCAGTATCGTACGACGGTTGATTTCGGTTGGATGTGCCGTCAACACCATTTCGATTTGAACGCCCGCAATACGATCAAATAACTCGTCTGGAGTTGCTCCCCATTCCAGCGCTCGCGCAAAACATTCGGCAAAAGAGCCGCGCTGTGGCAGCGCGTCGGGTTTGCTTTGGTAATCGCGACGCCGACGAACGCGGTGATGCTGTTCGGCAATGTTAGACAACGCAAGAAACAACGAAAACGCACGCGCCAGCGGAACCGCCTGCTCGATGGGAACGTCTGACAGCAGTTGGGCAAGTCGGTGGCTGGTTCGGGGCTCGGCACGATCGGCTTTCGATAGCGCGCGAACCTGTTCCACAGTCTCCAACAACTCGGCACCGCCTTGCTCGGTTAACACCTGGCCAAGGAGTTCACCCAGCCGGCGAATGTCTTCGCGTAATGGAAGATGCGGATCGGTGTTACCGGTTGCGTTCATGGGACGCGATTCTAACACGAAGTTTGATTACTCGGCGAGCGGAGCCAGTAGTTTGGAAAGTTGAGGCAGGCGCATCGCCAACTCCGCGCCCAATTCCGTCGTCGCTTGTGCGTGCTTGTCGGCTTTCTTGCTAAGTTTCGCCAGATCGCGGGCCAGTTGGCTCCGAGCTTTCTCGCTCATGGTAGAGTCCGCTTGCGCGGCGATCAGTTCGCCAATCTCATCGACACAGCCTGCCAGCTGAAAGGACTCTTTAAAGAACCGCCGCCCCAGCGACCGGTCGCGACGGGATTGATCGACGCGATGATCATCGATGGTAATCTCGCCCTTGGACGAAATCATTGCTTCGCGAACATTCCCTGGCGCACCGACAACAATGGTCAAGACGCCATCGGTGAACCGGAACTCGGCGCCGTTGGACTTGAACACCCGATCATCCGCACTGGCGTGGATAACGTCGGGCACTGCGCACAATGCACAGGTCAGAATCACCGGGATAACCACCCAGCGACCGACCGATTTGCTAAAAAAGCGAATTGGGAACATCAGAATCATCATAACACGGGCCCGGCCCCTTGAAATGATGGCAAGTTGAGGCCACACTGGCTGTATGAAGCTACGCGTCGTTGCCTTATTCGCTCTTATTGTGTCTGCGTGCGCCAGGATGCCCGCAGAGCCGGCGAACGAGTCGCCCGTCACCGGTGGTGGCTTCCCGCTTGCCGTAGGGAATGTGTGGACCTTTGACGCAACCTTCTCGATCACCCGGACCGACGACAGCGGTACCCTGCTAGAGCCACCCACCCTGCGTACTGGCGAAGTGAATCGTGTGATCATCGGGACCGAACAAATTGACGGCCGCGAATACTTTACCCAAGCCTTCGCAATTGCTGTGGACGGAGGCCAAAGTGTGACCGAGTGGTACCGCTACCGTCAGGACCACGACGGGTTTTGGGAGGCAGACGTGCCGCTCAGCGTTCCACCCGGTACGTTCCCCGACGACGTAGAGATCGCCGAGTTGGCGCGGGTCGCACTTCCGCTGGAAGTCGGCAAGAGTTGGCGGCTCTTTGGCGATGCCGGCCCACTGCTTACGGTCGCGGCCAAAGACACGCTCGTGCTTCCCTTCGCAGAACAAACCGCCTGGCGGATCGAAGTTGAACCGCAAGATTCGGGCGGCGCAGTCGTGTCGACCACGGTTTGGTATGGCGAAAGCGGACTGGTGCGAAGCGAGTCGCGTCGCGAGTTCTCTGTCCTCGACGTTACCAGCGGCCAACCGTTCCACATTACTACCCTCGAAATCCACGAACTTTCTGCACTCGTGCTAACCGACTAGCCTTTTTTGCTCCGCACATGTGATATCCTCTTGCTCGTCATCAACGAGGGGGACCTATGCTTTTACGCAAATACATTTGGCTGATCGTTCTGGTTGCGGCATTCGCGTTCGGTTGCGGCGAGGATGGCGACGACCCCACGGGGACCAACGGCGGCAACGCCGGTAAACCGCTTCCCGGTATGGTCGCCGACTGGACGTACCAGACTGTGACCGTCAACGGAAGTTCTGCGAGTCTGGCAACGGTGTTGGACTTTGTTCCTAACGCTGTCGGCGCCGAGCTGTGGATTCGTGCGGACGGGGCCTTCGTCTATGAGGAAGTGAACTCCCAAGGCGGGCAGTTGTACTACGAGTCCGGGTTCATCTTTATCGACGGAAGCGAAGTCGACGTGAATGTACAGATGGACAGCGACGGAAGCGCCAATCGCATGTCACGACTCGCGTGGACTTTAAGCGGCGATACCAACACGATGACCCTGACAGAAAACGACCAGGGTGATGTCATCATCTTCACGTTGATCAAGCAGCCTTAAGGCTGCGCCCATGCGCTGTTCGGTTCTCGTACATCGCCTGGAAGCCGATATCGCAGTCGAGAGCGCCAATGCGTCTGTAACTGCTTACATCTACGCACCTTACAACACCAGCCATGAGGTTTCTTCCCTTGAATTCAAGGGGCTTGATCGGGTAGAATTACGATTAGTCTAGACTGAATAAAAAGTGAAGCGCGTGAGCTCGGTCGGCGGCATTAGGGAGTCGATCACGCATTTGCTTCGCAGCATTTGACCCCTTCCTGGAGGTTTGACCCATGACCAAACTGGTATCAGCGTTTTGTGTTGTGCTGATGGTAGCACTTACCGTTTCGGTTGGCGTTGCCTCGGCAAACGTGCTCGGCAACCCTGGCTTTGAGTCGCCTGCAACACCCGCCTCACCGCCGGAATACTACGGCGCTGGCGATGACTGGTCGTCTTTTGGCGGTGGCATCTTTACAGTTAACGGCGCGGCTATCGGCCTTACCCCCAACGGCGGCAATCAAGCGCTGAAGACTTTCGGCGGCTGCTGCTCCGGAGCGTTTCAGCAATTCCCATGCACGCCGGGCGAGTCATGGAACGGTGGCGTGTGGATGTACAACTGGAGTAACGACCCGATGAGCGGCGGCCAGGTTGCCGCGATCAATATCGAGTGGATCCAGGCAGACGGCACCACCCAGTCCGCGATTGTTCCGTTCATCAGCAATGGCACGTTCACCGCAGCCGCACCACAGGATGTGTGGACGCTGCAAACGATCACCGGCGTTGCACCTGCTGACGCCGCGTTTGCTCGCCTCGTTGTGATAACCGGCGATTTTCTGCCAGGCGGCCCAGGCGGCGCGCCGTTCTTCGACGACGCGTTCTTCGAAGTACAAACCGTCCCCACGCAGGAAAACTCCTGGGGCAAGATCAAGTCGCTGTACCGCTAGTTTTTCTAGGGGCAACAGCACTCGCAAAAACGCCGCTTCCCTTTTGGGAGGCGGCGTTTCTCTTGTCCTTGATAAACGGCGCTAACCGACGGGTAGCAACCGCTTGATCATCACAATTTGACCAAGATGATAGTGTACGTGTTCGACCAGGCCGGTAAGATTGTAGTAGTAGTCGCTGTAGTCTTCGTGCACAAACGTGTCGGCTAGTCGGCTGTCGGGAAACTGTTCCACCGATGTCGCGAATTTTTGCACAACCCGCCACTGCCAGTTCAAAAGATCGTCCCAATCCTTCTGTGAGCCGATCGGCGGACAGTCAAAGCTAAACTTGTCGCGAGCCTCCAGCGGTCCGCCTTCCAACACTTGCGTGACACCTTCAACGTAATACGTCAAATGGTACACAAGTGTCGCGATGGTGTTAAACCGGTGAACGCTGGTGGTGGCCTGTTCCCAAGTGATATCGGCAAGGAGATCGCGCATGTTGGTTTCGCACCAACTCCCGCCAAAGTACGCGGCGCGAAAATGTCGTGCGATAAGCGCGGAAGTAGTCATTGGCGTTTATCGATGAACTCGGCTGACCAGCGCGGAGCGGGCGTTTAGCGCCAGGTCGCGCGCGCGTTCGCGGGTCTCGGCCAACGCGGTCAGGTGACCCATCTTTCGGCCGGGACGCGCTTCGCCCTTTCCGTAAAGGTGAAGCGAGACTCCAGGATAAGCTAAGGCCGCTGCCCAGTCGGGTTCGCCGTTTGTCCACAAATCGCCCAACAGGTTGGCCATTGCCGACGGCCTGGTCGATTCGGTCGAACCAAGTGGCAACCCGCAAATCGAGCGCACCTGCTGCTCGAACTGGCTGCAAGAATGGGCATCAATCGTAAGATGGCCCGAGTTGTGCGGGCGCGGTGCAATTTCGTTAACGACCAAACCACCGTCGGGAAGCACAAACATTTCCACGCATATCAAACCGACAACGTCCCACGCCGCCAACAGAGTCCGGGTAATTTCGCGGGCATCATTGGCGGTTTGTTTGGAGATGTCTGCCGGACACGTCGACACGTCAAGGATATGGTTGGCGTGGTCGTTTTCGATTGCGTCGTACAACGCAATGTCACCATCCAATCCCCGAACGCCGATAACCGAGATCTCTTTTTGGAAAGGGACCACCGTCTCCCACACACACAGGGAGCGGCCAAGGCTCTCCCACGCGTCGGCGGCGTCTTCGGCGCGGTCGACTCGAACCTGCCCTTTACCGTCATAACCCCACGCGGCTGTCTTCAGAATCGCTGGCGCACCGACATGCTTCAGGGCGTCGTCGAGTTCCGATTGAGACGCAACTACGGCGAAGTTAGCAACGGGAACGCCTGCCGAACGGATGGCTTCCTTTTCGCGTTGGCGCTGTTGAGTGGAGTGAAGTAAGGCACCTGCGGGTCGAACCGGGGCGCGTTCGGCCGCGGCTGCGGCAGTTGCGGCCGGCACGTTTTCGAATTCGAATGTAACCACCGACACATCCGAAGCAAACTCGCGCACCGCGTCGAGATCGTCGTACGGCGCGCGAACCTCACGGTACGCAATCTGCCCGGCAGGGGTGTCATCTTCCGGCGCAAACACGGAGACGCGATAACCCATGCTGCGTGCCGCGAGGGAAAACATCCGCCCCAACTGGCCGCCCCCCAAAACTCCCAACGTTGCACCGGGTAGAATCGGCGCCACTAGTCGAGCTCCGAACCTAGCGACTTATCTGCCTGTTTTTTGCGGAATGCCTGCAACTTGGATCGCAGGTCCGAATCGGTGGTGGCAAGAATCGCGATCGCCATCAACGCCGCGTTGCGGGCTCCCGACTCGCCAATTGCTAAAGTACCGACGGGAATTCCGGCGGGCATCTGGACGATACTTAGCAACGAATCAACACCGCGCAGGACGCGACTTTCGATGGGCACCCCCAGAACGGGGACCGTAGTATGGCTGGCAATCATACCGGGAAGATGCGCGGCGCCCCCGGCTCCTGCGATGATAACGTGAAGTCCACGCGCTTCGGCAGTCTTGCCGTAGTCGGCCATTGCATCGGGAGTGCGGTGGGCAGAAACCACCTTCGATTCGTGAGGAATTTCAAATTCCTCGAGGATTTCGGCAGCATGGCGAAGCGTCGGCCAGTCGGACTTGCTTCCCATGATAATCCCCACAACGGGGTTAGCGGTCGGGCTCAACTTGATTCCTTTCGTAACGTCATGATGACAGTGAAAAGAATTCGGTCTCGCCTGTCAAGGCTCGCGCCCATTGCGGCCACGGATTCCCCTCGCGGCGACCGTTGGGGCTAGCCCGCCGAGTCGGGCAAGCCTGCGGCTTCCGCCCCCGGCGAGGTTGCCGCTTCGTGATCGGCGCCTCGTAGCTTCGCGATTACCCGTGACACATATTGCGGCGACCGCGTTTTTCTGGCCACGACTGCGTACACGGCAGGCACCGCGAACAAGGTCAGCACCGCAGAGATCGCGACACCAAACACGATCACTACGCCGATTGGCTGGCGGGATTCTGCGCCAGCACCGCTAGCCAGCAGCAACGGCAGCGCTCCAAAAGTTGTTGCCGCGCTGGTCATTAGGATAGGACGCAAGCGGATCACCGACGCCTCCACGAGCGCGTCGGCAAATTCGTAGCCCTGATCGCGCAGCTGATTGGCAAACTCAACAATCAGCACGCCGTTCTTGGCCGCCAGACCAATGAGTAGAATGGCCCCGATCTGTGTGAACACGTTAATACTCTGCCCATACAGCGCGATTCCGGCGAGAGCTCCGGTCATGGCCAACGGGACGGTCACCAGAATCACCACCGGATGAACAAAGCTTTCGAACTGCGCGGCGAGCACCAGAAACACAATGATCAGTGCCAGCCCGAAGATAAAATACAAGCTGCTTCCGGTGCGTTCGAACTCGCGCGACTCGCCGTCCCAATCGATGCGAGCCGAAGCCGGCAATGTTTCGCGCGCGGTCGCACCAAGTTTGCTAACTGCCTCTCCCAAACTAACCCCATCGGGAAGCGCCGCTTCTAACTTGATGGCGCGCATGCGGTCAAAACGATTCAGTTCACTCGGCCCAGCCTGCTCGGTCAGCGTAACCAGGTTGGCGAGTGGGATAAGTTCGGACGTTGTGCTGGAACGAACGTAAAGATTGGTAAGGTCGTCGGGACTGGCTCGATCGGCATCCTCACCCTGAAGAATAACGTTATATTCGCGCCCACGATCCACGTAGGTAGTAACGGTTCGCGAACCCAACATGGTTTCCAGGGTGCGTCCCACACTGGCAAGCGAAACCCCCATCGCCGCTGCCCGGTCGCGATCGACACGGACCTTAATCTGCGGCTTGCGTTCCTGGTAATCGCTGTCGATGTTGGTCAGCTCGGGCATCTCACCCATCGCGGCCAGCATCAAGTCGCGCCACTCGCGCAACTGTTCGTAATCGGGACCACCCAACACCAACTCAACCGGACGTCCATCGCTTCGAATGCCCAAACTCTGCGGTGTAACCACTGAGCAACGCACGCCAGGAAGGTCGCCCAATTTGGTGCGCAAGCGCGCGGCCACTTCTTCGGCGCCTTCGTCGCGCTCCTGCCACGGTTTCAGAATCACAATCGCGCGGGCCGAGTTAACTTCGCCGGTGGAACCGAACCTGGCTGGGACCCGAATCAGCGTTCGCAGGACCGGGCCGTTTTCGACTTCCTCCATGATGATGGCTTCCATCTGTCGCGCATAACGGTCGGTGTATTCAAAACTCGCGCCTTCGGGGCCACGCATCATGACAAAGAACACGCCGCGGTCTTCTTTGGGCGCGTACTCTGACGGAAGCAACCCTATCAACACAAACGCAACACCGGTGAGCGCGGCGGCGCCGAACACCGTCAACCACGGGCGGCGAACGATTCGTTCCAGAACGCCACGGTACTGCGTGGCCAACCGTTTAAAGAACCGATCGAGCCACTGAGCGATCCTGCCTTTACCTTGATGCCCTTCGAACAGTTTCGACGTCATCATTGGCGACAGCGTTAGTGCGACCAGGCTGGAGAATGCAACTGCGGCGGCCAGCGTAATACCAAACTCATTAAACAATCGACCGACATCGCCGCGAATAAACGACAGCGGCACGAACACCGAGATTAGCACCAGCGTAGTGGCGATAACGGCAAACCCAATCTCTTTGGATCCCTCCAGCGCGGCCAGCAACGGCGGACGACCGACCTCAATGCGGCGATAAATGTTTTCCAGAACAATAATCGAGTCATCCACCACCAGTCCCACCGCCAGTACCAGCCCCAATAAGGTGAGCGTGTTGATGGTATACCCCATGATACCCATCATAAAAAAGGTCGCGACAATCGACACCGGGACCACAACGGCCGGAATCAACGTTGCGCGTAGCGTTCCCAGGAACAGGTAGATGACGATCAGCACCAAAGCGATGGCGATGAACAGCGCCTTGACCACTTCCATCATCGACGCTTCCACAAACTCCGCCCGATCGTAGTTGACTTCGATGCGCATCCCGGCGGGAAGATCGTCAGCCACTCGCACCGCTTCGGCTCGCACACCGCGAGACACTTCGACCGTGTTTGCGGTGGAAAGTTGTTCAACCGCCAGCGAGACCGCGGGGATTGTGTTCGCGCGCGCCGTGTTGCGTTCGTTTTCGGCACCCAACCGCACGTCGGCGACTTCGCCGAGGCGAATCAGTTGGCCATCGGCACCGCGGCCAATCACCAGTCGCCGAAACGCATCGGACGTTTCGTAGCCGGTCTCGGTGCGAAGCGTATACTCGCGCTCGGTGGACTCCAGGCGACCCGCGGGAAGTTCGACGTTTTCCTCGCGCAAAGCCGTCTCGACATCGCTCACCGTCAGCCCGCGCGCGGCCAGAGCTTCGCGATCAATCCATACCCGCATGGCGTAACGCCGCGCTCCGGAAATACGAACTCGCGCCACCCCAGCGACCGTCGAAAAACGGTCGGTAAGAAACCGCTCGGCGTAGTCGGTAATCTCCAGGCCCGACATCTGGTCGGAGGTGAGGTTAAGGTACATGACCGGTCGGGTGTCGTTGTCGACTTTAGCAATCTCGGGCGGGTCGGCACCTTCCGGCAGGTCTTCGACAACACGCGAAACCCGGTCGCGAATATCGTTGGCGGCTTCGTCGATGTTGCGGTCCAAACCGAACTCGACGCGGATATCGCTGCGTTCGTCACTACTCGACGACGTCAGTTTGACGATACCTTCGAGACCCGCAATGCGGTCCTCAATAACCTGGGTAATTTTGGTTTCCACTACGTCGGCCGATGCGCCGCGATAGGCGGTGTCGATAGAGACGACCGGTGGGTCGATTGCCGGATACTGGCGCACCGGCAACGTGAACAGCGCGGCCAGCCCCAGAATCACCAGCATTAATGAAACAACCGTCGCAAAAACCGGACGGCGCACCGACAAGTCGGAGATAAACATTAACTAATCTCCATGCGTTTCAAGACACGCACCGTGGAGCCGTCGCGCGCCTTTTGCGTGCCCTCCACAATGACGACTTCGCCGGCTGCAACGCCGCGAAGCAATTCCACCTGTCCCGGGCGACGACGGCCAACCTGAACTTCGCGTTTTACAACCACGCCATCATCGCCAACCACCAACACAAACTGACGGCTTTGTTCGGGAACGATCGCCTGTTCGGGAACCACCAACGCGGTTACGTCACGTCGAAGCAACTCCACCGTTAAAAACATTCCCGGGCGAAGTTTACGATCCTGATTGGGTACGACGGCCCGAACCGTCAGTGAACGACTCACCGGGTCGACTCGCGAGTCAATCGACTTAACGGTTCCCTCAAAAGTAACGTCGGGCCAGGCAGCACTGCGCGCAACAACCGGGAGACCGGGCGTGAGTTGACCCAAGGAGGTTTCCGGAACATCGAAGTCTAGCTTGATGGTCTCGGTGTCATCGAGCGTGGTGATGACTGTTGCCGGCGAGACCAGACTGCCCAGACTGATTCGCCGAAGCCCAACCCGTCCTGCAAACGGCGCGCGGACCACGGTGTTGGCCAGACGCGCTTCTGCTGCGGCCAATGCGGCGAGATCGGCGTCGCGACGAGCTTCCGCCGTTTCGACTTGCGACTCCGAAATAAGGCTCGAACCAAACAGCTCTTTCTGCCGATCGTATTTGCTCTGCGAATCCAGGAGGGTCGCCTTGGCGGCGGCGACAGACGCTCGCGCTTCTGCATCCTCAAGTTGGACCAGTAATTGGCCGGTCTTTACAAACTGTCCTTCTTCAAACCGGATTGCCGTAACGGCTTCGCTAATCTTCGGGCGAATTTCGATCGATTCATTAGCCCGTGCGGTCCCCAACCCCTCCACCGTCACCGGGAAGCTCACCACCGTCGCCGTTGCCACCACCACGCCGGGGGCGTCCTCGGCCCGCGTAGACCAGGGAGCGACCACCAGGACAAGCAGGGCGGCGACAGCTACAAACGTTGCCTGCGCGTTTTGTGAGGCGCGATACGGCATGTAAAACCTTCCGTTAATGCAATCTCGGGGACTCCTGGAGCTTAGAATACACTATTTGGACTCACTTCGTTCCCTAGCTCTTGCATTTACTTGCTCCACAATTCATGTCCAGATGTGAGGAGGGATAGCGCCACTAGAGCTACGACCATTTGTCCAAGGAGTCTCATGTTGTTCAGACTTGTCCATGCTAGCTTGTCCTTCCTGGTGGCGGCCGCGCTGTGCATTACCGGCTGCGACGCCCAAAACGATCCGATTGCTCCTGACACGCCCGACACCATCGCGACCAACCAGGCCCCACAAGCGCGAGCAGGAATCAATCAGGTCATATTTGCGGGCGACACCGCGATGGTCGATGGCAGCGCCTCGTCCGACCCCGACGGCGATTCGCTGCGATTTCACTGGTCTCTGGTCACAGCCCCCGTTGGTTCTGCGGCAACCCTTTCAGACACCACAGCGGTTGCTCCGCTTCTGTTTACCGATTCAGTTGGCGTTTACGTTGCGCAGCTAGTGGTGAACGACGGACAGCTGAATAGCGCGCCGTCAACTGTGCAGGTTGAAGCCACCACACTCCCACGCCTCACGATGTTCGACCGCCGAATAGGTTCCGGCCTGCAGTTTGTTGGTTCGGCGGGTATCGAAGTCGCTAACCACGGCGGCATCACGATACATGTAGAAAGCAGCAACCCAAACGTTGCGCTGGTTTCGCCCGACGCGACGACGCCGGGCGCGTCGTCGGTAGACATTTTCGTTCCCGATAGTACCGACGAAATAAGTGTAAACGTGCAGGCGGTCCACGGGACTATCGGCACTGCGCTGGTAACGGTGTCTGCGCCTGGGTTTGCTGGTGACGTGGGATCCATCGAGGTAGTACCGGCCGGGCTTAGCATCAGCGCGCTGGCGACACCGCTAACCGTTGGTGTGCACGATGTCTTTGTGGTTCGTACCGGTGCTGTCGATGTGACGAGCACCGCGCTGGAGTCACATCAAGGGATGTCGGCCAGTAACCTACCGCCGTTGCAACTCACCATTAGCAGTTCCAACACCGGCGCCGCTCTACTGGCTTTTGCTGACGACACTTCCGGGACGTTGGTACTACCAATGACCGCTGGCGAGTTTCAACCCAACCCCACTTTTCTTGCGGTCGGATCGGGAACGACAACCATTGACGCTACCATTCCGGGGTTCACGACGTTCGGAACTACCGACGTCGAAGTTACAGCTCCCTTGATTACTCCGTTTGCTCGCACGATTGGTGCGGGGCTTCAGTTCACCGGCACCGGGGCGCTGGGGATTCCAGACCACGGTGGTGTGACTGTGCGAATGACCAGTGGTGATCCGTCGAAAGTCTTACTTGCACCCGACGGCAATTCCCCGGGGATGGCGTTTGTCGATGTGTTCGTCCCCGACGGAGAAGATCAGTTCACGTTTACGGCGCAAGCCGTGCGCGATGCCCGCGGCGAAGCAATGATCGTAGGAGCGGCTCCGGGTTTTGACAGCGAGGTTCGCACTATTACGGTCGTCGAACCCGCGATCCTTATCACGGGCGTAGGCACACCCAAGAGCGTAGGGCAGTTCGATGCCTTCACTGTTCTGGTTGGTATCGCGAACAACAACGGCGGGCTCAATAGCATTCAAGGCGCGAGCGCCGCCAACGTTCCGCCGCTACAACTGACCGTCGCCAGCACCGACGGGTCGGTAGCGCACGTTAGTTTCGCGCCCGATACAGCAGCAACTGTCACTTTTGACCTCGCCGCGGGAATGTTTCAACCCACGGTACGCTGGCACGCACTTGCGGAAGGATTTGCGTTTATCACCGCATCGGTCCCTGGGTTCATTACCGCGGGCGATTCTGCGGCCGTATCTGTCGTTCCGTAACCCTTACTTCGCAAGCGCAGTGCGCACCCTTTGCAGTCGTTCGCTTGCATCGGTGGCAACTTGCTGAATCTCGGGGCCGGAGTCCTGAAACATGGCGAGCATCGCGTCGGGGTTAACAAACCGAACCAACGATCCGTTGTCAGTGGCTTCCACCGTCACGTTACACGGCAACATCAAACCAACATTCGGGTCGGTGCTTAGTGCGAGGTGCGCCAACTGTGGGTTGCACGCGCCCAGAATTGTGTACGGCCGAAAGTCTTCGCCCAGTTTTTCCTGCAACGTGTTGCGCACATCGATCGTGGTCAGCACGCCAAAGCCCTCCGCTTGAAGGGCATCGGTGACTCGTTGGATTGCGGCGTCGTGTGACGCACTAAGACTAAGCTCAAAACCGATCTGCATAACATCTGTCTCCTTGGAAAGTTTCAACTATCGCGATGACATTATACGTCGTGGCAATTAGAATGGCCCGATGAAAGCAGCCGTCTATGACAAATACGGGCCGCCTTCCGTGGTGGCGATCGCCGATGTAGAGGTACCGACGCCAGGTGACCACGAAGTCCTGGTGCAAGTGGTGACCACCTCGGTATCGACGGTTGATGCGATTTTTCGGAGCGGAAAACACGGCTTTGCTCGAATGGCGACTGGGATGTTCCGTCCACGCGATTCCATTTTGGGGAGCGACTTTGCGGGAACGGTTACCGCGGTAGGCAGTCGCGTCACGCAGTTCAAAGCGGGAGACAACGTGTTTGGCCCCAGCGGTCCGCAAATGGGTTCTCACGCAGAACACGTCGTGGTTCCGCAGGACTGCGGGATTATCGTCAAGCCCGACAGCCTGACCTTTTCCGAGGCGGCCGCCACTCCGTATGGATACCTGACAGCTCTTCCTTTCTTGCGCGATCACGGCAAAGTGTCGGCCGGGCAGCGGGTTCTAGTGATTGGTGCGTCGGGGGCAATCGGGGTTTTTGCGATCCAACTGGCCAAAATAATGGGCGCCCACGTTACCGGTGTGTGTAGCAGCTCCAACGTCGAGTTGGTTACGTCGTTGGGAGCGGACGCAGTTGTTGACTACACCAAAACCGATATCACCAACCTCACCGAACGTTACGACGTTATCTTCGACACCATCGGCGCATACACAATTGGTCAACTGCGCGGGCAACTTACTCCCATCGGCGCGTACCTAAACCCGGTGATTAGTTTTCCAATCTTGTGGCAAACGCTGCGAACTCGAAGCACATCAGGACAGAGAGTCCGGTTTGCTGCCACAGGACTGCGCAAGGGCAACGAAAAAGCCGCCGACCTTACCGATGGGTTGAAGTTGTTGCAGTCCGGCCAGCTTCGTCCAGTCGTGGGCAACGTATTTTCGTTTGACGACATTGTGCGCGCACACGAGTTAGTGGACAGCGGTCACAAAGTGGGAGCGGTAATGGTCGACATGCTCGGTCCGCAGGATACCGACCGGTGAAAGCACTTTTGCTAAGCAGCTACGGTGATCCCGAAAACGTGCTGCGGTTGGCCGACGTTGAAGACCCCAAGCCCGCCAACAACCAGGTTCGTGTTCGTGTACACGCGACTGCAATAAATGACTGGGACTGGGGATTGATCCGCGGCAAGCCGCCGTACATTCGCCTGTTCATGGGGATGAGCCGCCCGAAGGTCCGGATCCCAGGCGTCGACGTGGCCGGAACCGTGGATGCGGTCGGTCCCGGTGTGACGCGGTTCCAGGTTGGCGATTCGGTTTATGGCGATCTTTCGGAGTGCGGATTCGGCGCGTTCGCGGAACAGGTGTGCGCACCCGAGTCCGAACTGCACACCATTCCCAACGGAATGTCATTCGAGCAGGCGGCTTGCGTTCCGCACGCGGCGATGCTAGCGGTACAAGCGCTCGCCCAGTGGGACCCGGTGGCCGAGCCGCCTTATCGCGTGCTGGTGAATGGGGCCGGCGGCGGTGTCGGCATGTTTGCACCGGCTTTACTGCACAGCTCCCACGTCCATCTGACCGGCGTCGATACGGCTGACAAGTTCGATACAATGAAACAGTTCGGCTACGACGACGTGATCGACTACCGCGCTGTGGATTTTGCGACGACTGGTCAGCGCTACGACCTGATTCTGGACACAAAAACAACGCGTTCGCCCCGCGTTCACCTAAGGGCACTGCGCCCGCGCGGCATGTACACGACGGTCGGTGGGTCGTCGGCAAACTTGCTGCAAACCGCGGTGGCGCGATTGTTGATAGAGCCCATTACCCGCAAGAAGCTACGAGTTCTGGCGTTGAAACCCAACCGTGGAATGGAACGCGTGAATAAACTTTGGGATCAAGGGCACATTCACTTGACCGTCGACGGTCCGTACCCGTTCGCCGAAATCGTGGCGGCGATTAGACACTTCGGAGCGGGAAGCCACCGTGGGAAGGTCGTCGTGACGGTTGCACCCGCGTAACGTCGGGTTTACCCGGCTACTCTTTGCTTGCGGAAGAAAACGACTTTGCAGCGGCGAGAAGAATGTCTGCCTTGAGACGAATACTATGTTTGGGGTTCACGTAACGAAACTGAACGATGCCGTCGCGATCGACGATAAAGACAGCGGGGACCGGCAAAATCTTGTGCGACTGTCCCGATGAGCCTTCCAGATCCAGACCCCATCCCAGATATTTATCCACCAAACTTTGCGGAAGCTGCCAGGCGATGCCAAACTCGGCCGCCGCCGTCATGCTGCTGTCGCTGAAGAGTTGATAGCCAAGTTCTAAGCCACTGCGACTGTCTTGCAACTTCGACGGACGATCAGCGCTGATCGCAACAATTTGATAACCAAGGTCGGTGAGTTCGGATTCGATGGTTTGCAACTCGCCGAGTTGCTTGTTGCAGTACGGTCACCAGCCGCCGCGGTAGTAAACCAATATCGTGGGTTGTTGGGTAACCACCGAGCGCAGTTCGACTGGCCGGCCATCGAGCGATGCAACCTTGACGTCGGGGACTTGCGCGCCGATCAGGATTGGACAAACGTCCTCGGGACTGGTGGGCACCATTCCTACATCGGCGGTGGCCGCTGCGACCAGTGCGAGCAGCGCCAGCAAAGCTGTCATTTGGACTCTCATCGCCCGAAACATACCACCCTTACCGCGTAAAAGCCATCACTCGGCGTCACGATCGGCCGACGGCAATTTCCTCCTTGCATTTGACATACTTGTTAATTAATATATGTGTTAACTACAAGGAGTGCTACATGAGCCACCTGGCATCGACCTTCTCAGCCCTCGGCGACCCCTCGCGGCTAGCCATCCTGGAGCGCCTGCGACGCGGAGAGGCTACGGCAGGCGAGTTGGGCGAGCCACTGCCGATCTCCGCTCCTGCGATCTCGCGACATCTGAAAGTGTTAGAGCAGGCGGGCCTGATTTCCCGGAGGGTCGACGCGCAGCGACGCGTGTTTCAGATCGAACCCCGCGCGCTTGACGACGTCGACGCCTGGCTGGAGAGATTTCGTCAAGCGATGAGTGATAACTACGACCGGCTGGATAAGGTTCTGGCCAAACGCAAAGGAAAGAGAAAGTGAACAAGCCGTTAACCGTCGAGCTCGTTGGCGATACCCAGATTAAGTTTACGCGGCGATTCGACGCATCTCCCCAGGAAGTTTGGGACGCGCACTGGAAGCCGGAGATTCTTGTGCAGTGGTTAACCGGTCCCGACGGTTGGACCATGCCGCTTTGCAAAATTGCGGATGAGGTTGGCGCCGAGATTCATATGGAATGGGAAAATTCCAGCGGCGAGCGGTTCGCGCTTAAGGGCGTGGTTAAGGAGATCGATGCACCGCGCCGAAGCGTACACGAAGAGACATTCCAGTTTCCCAACGCGACGCCGTCCGAAGTCGAAACAACTTTTCACGCCGACGGCGACGGCACCATGATGCATCTACTCGTCACCTACACCTCCAAGCAAGCGCGCGAAGATGCAATCAACACGGGCATGGCCGAAGGAATGGAAATGAGCTACGCTCGACTGGACAATCGAAAAACTGTTTAAGCGATCTGCACGGAAGTCATGCTTATGCTTCCACCGACAAGCTTGTCGTTGAACAGCCGAACCTGTTCGTCTTTGCGTTTCATTCCAAGCACGTAAAGCAGGGGAAGGAAGTGGTCGGGCGTCGGAATCGATAACCGGACGGCCTTTCCCTGCTCGTGATAACGCAGGAGCGTCGAGTAGTCACCACTAAGAATACTAGTGTTAAAAAGGTCACGCGCTTCGAACGCCCAGTCGAAGCCATGATTGTCCCGATTTATCCCGGCAAAATCAACCAGCCCGAGGTTGTGCACGATGTTTCCACTTCCCACAACGAGAATTCCTCGGTCACGAAGTGCGTCGATTTGCTTACCAAGCTGGTAGTGATGTTCCGGGCCCTGCGTGCGATCGATACTGAGTTGTACAACCGGAACATCCGCGTCGGGAAAAAGATGCTTAATTACCGACCACGCCCCGTGATCCAACCCCCATTGGTCATCCATCGCGACTTGCGTCGGGTGCAGCAGCGCAGCCGCCTCACTAGCTAGCTCCGGACTGCCCGGAGCCGGATACTGAACCTCATAAAGCTCTCGCGGAAATCCACCAAAATCGTGAATGGTCCGCGGCATTTTCATCGCAGTGACTCTGGTTCCCCGGGTAAACCAATGTGCGGAAACGCATAGAATCGCTTTCGGCGCGGGGATAGATTGCGCTGCTTTGCGAAAGCCGCGCACGAATTCGTTTTCTTCGATCGCGTTCATTGGGCTTCCGTGCCCCAGAAAGAGCGCGGGCATTCGCTCGGATTTTGCCAGGGTATCGGCGTAGGCCTCAAGATCGGTCAGACTCTTCATTGCAATCGGACTCAGTAGAAGGGCTTTAATGACATCGCGTCGGTTCATGATGATCTCCCTGCTCGGTGACCAACAAAACATAGCCAATCACCCGGCAAAATAAAAGGCTCGAGCGGTAACGCCCGAGCCTTTTTTGATTATCGCGTTCAAGAATGACTACGAGATGTCAAAGCGATCGGCGTTCATCACTTTGTTCCACGCTGCCACGAAGTCTTTTACGAACTTCGCCTTGGCATCGTCACATCCGTAGACTTCGGCAATCGCGCGCAGTTGCGAATTCGAGCCGAAAACCAGATCGGCACGGCTCGCCGTCCACTTGACGTTCCCCGTTGCACGGTCGCGGCCTTCGAACATCTCTTCCGAGGGCGACGTCGGTTTCCACTCGACGCCCATGTCCAACAGGTTCACGAAGAAGTCGTTGGTGAGCGCTCCCGGCGTGTCGGTAAGAACGCCCAACTGCGATTGGCCGACGTTCGCATTCATCGCGCGCATGCCGCCAACCAGCACGGTCATTTCGGGCGCGCTTACGGCCAGCAAGCTTGCTTTGTCCAACAACAGCTCTTCGGCCGGCGTCTTGACGCCGCTCTTGACGAAGTTGCGGAAACCATCGGCTCTGGGTTCCAGGAACGCGATCGATTCCACATCGGTTTGCTCCTGCGTCGCATCGGTACGACCCGGTGTAAACGGCACCGTTACGTCGTGACCAGCATCGCGCGCCGCGGTCTCGACGCCAACGCACCCGGCAACAACGATAAGGTCGGCCATCGAAACGCGCTTGCCCCCCGATTGCGAACCGTTGAACTGGTCCTGAATCTTTTGCAACGTGCCAAGCGTATCACTTAGCTGCGCGGGCTGGTTGGCTTCCCAATCCTTCATCGGGGCTAACCGAATACGCGCGCCGTTAGCGCCACCACGTTTATCGCTGTCGCGATAGGTCGCGGCCGACGCCCATGCCACCGAAACCAACTGGGGCACCGACAAGTCAGACTGTTGGATCATCTTCTTAAGCGCCGCGACATCGTTGTCGTTAACCAGTTCATGGTCAACCGCCGGGACCGGATCCTGCCACAGGAGTTCTTCCTGCGGGACTTCCGGTCCCAGATAACGCGAGACTGGACCCATGTCGCGATGAGTAAGTTTGTACCAGGCGCGCGCAAAGGCGTCGGCAAACTCGTCCGGGTTTTCGTGGAAGTGGCGCGAGATCGGTTCATAAATAGGATCGAACCGCATCGCCATGTCTGCGGTGGTCATCATGGGCGCGTGTTTTTTGGACGAATCGTGCGCGTCAGGAACGGTTCCCTCTCCACCTTTCGCGGTCCACTGATTAGCGCCGGCCGGACTCTTGGTTAGTTCCCACTCATAACCAAACAGGTTTTCGAAGTAGTTGTTGTCCCACTTTGCCGGTTCTGTCGTCCAAGCACCTTCGATACCACTGGTGATGGTGTCGCCAGCATTTCCGCTGCCATGAGTGTTTGTCCAGCCAAGACCCATTTCTGCAATCGCGGCCGCTTCCGGCTCGCGACCCACATGCGCACCAACATCCGCGGCGCCGTGACACTTGCCGAACGTGTGCCCTCCGGCGACCAACGCAACCGTTTCGTGGTCGTTCATCGCCATCCGCGCGAAGGTCTCGCGAATATCCCGTCCCGACGCGACCGGGTCGGGGTTGCCATTGGGTCCTTCCGGGTTCACGTAGATCAGTCCCATTTGCACGGCGCCCAGCGGGTCGTCCAATTGACGATCCCCGGTGTAGCGCTCGTCTCCCAACCATTCGGTTTCGGGTCCCCAGTACGTGTCGCCTTCGGGTTCCCACAGGTCCTCGCGCCCGCCCGCGAAACCAAAGGTCTTAAGTCCCATCGATTCCAACGCGCAATTGCCGGTTAGAATCATCAAGTCGGCCCACGAAAGCGCCTTGCCGTACTTCTGTTTGATCGGCCACAACAAACGACGTGCTTTGTCCAGGTTGGCGTTGTCCGGCCAACTGTTGAGCGGTGCAAAACGAAGGGTTCCCGAAGAAGCGCCGCCGCGCCCGTCGCCAACTCGATAGGTGCCGGCGCTGTGCCAGGCCATGCGAATAAAGAACGGACCGTAGTGGCCGTAGTCCGCCGGCCACCATGATTGCGAATCGGTCATCAGCGCGAAGAGGTCCTTCTTAACCGCAGCCAGATCGAGCTTCTTGAACTCCGCGGCGTAATCAAACTCTTCGCCCATCGGGTTAGACGCTGGTGAGTGCTGATGAAGAATTTTCAGGTTTAGTTGGTTGGGCCACCAATCATCGTTCGACAGCGCGCCCGCCGCCGTGTGGCGGTGCATGACAGGACATTTTCCTTCGCTCATTCCTCGCTCCTCTTGATCATAGGTCCGGCATAGAAAGCAGACGGCCACGCAGCGTCAGGCGTGTCCGGTGAACAACAATATATATGTGAGAATCGCTGCGGGGGCAGGTAAGCCTGCCCGAGTGCTCAATACTATAACACCACAAAATCGCACTTTATACAAGATATAATAACGAGTCAGCGGGTTGCCGGGATCCGGACAACGGCTCCCGCGGAGACGCCGAACCGCTCCAGATGGCCGGTTAGCGGCTCGCCACCGTCAGCGGGTTCAAAAATGACATGCGCATGAACAAGGGTCTGCGGATGAGTCATCCGCCCGGCCGCGTCGCGCGCGAACACGCCGACCACGGTGCCTGCAAGCGTAGAAGCTTCGTAAACGAACGGCCGCTGATCGCTACGCAACTCGAGTCCGTGCCGATGCGCGTGTACCGGACAGGCGCCATTGATCACGTGCAGCCGAACATCCGTCAACTCGCCGTCGATCTGAAACATGAACGGATCATCGCCGGTCCCCTGGAAACCTGCAGCCAGATCGGCCAGCAAGGTATCAACCTGACTTGCGCGAGTTTCGTTGTTAACTGAGGTTTGTATCCACTTGGGCACCGACTGACCCACCAGCATCGTTGCCGACACCGTATCGCTTAACGCAATCGGTCGACCTTCGCCGTCTACACCGGTCACCCAGGCTTTGGAGTCCACGATCGTGATTTCACCGCCCAGGCCAGCGACCGCGCCAATCGCGTAAAAACTCTCGCGGGCGAGTAGTTCGGCAAGCTTCACTCTGGCTTGCGTCTTCCCCTGTCCCAGAGCCTCGTGCATGGTGCCGAACGTCACGACGCTGTCGGGCACGGTGGATACAGCGATTCCTGCCCAAAACAAAACGGCCGCCGTTCCCATAGCAATGCGCTTTAGATCTCGATTCACGCGCGGAGTATAGCAAAAAAAAGGAGCCGCTCTTGCGGCCCCTTTCTTGGGAAACTATGCGGGCAAAACTACCGACGGCCGCGACCGCCACCGCCACCCGAGTTACGCTCGCGGGCTTCGTTAACCGTCATGTTGCGGCCACCAAAGTCCTTGTCGTTGAGACCCTCGATTGCCTTCATGGCGCCTTCGGCGTCCATTTCGACAAAGCCAAAGCCACGGGGACGACCGGTTTCGCGGTCGGTGATCAACGAAACGTCGTTCACATCGCCAAATGCGGAAAACGCGTCGCGGATTTCTTCGGTCGTGGCCGAGAACGGCAGGTTGCCGACGTAAAGTTTCTTGGTCATAGGATTGCTCCTTTTTCCACTCCGGTGTGGTTGCGGCGGTTTGCCCACCGCGGGCATATCAACTGGTGAGGCTTAGGCCCACCCAACAAGGCTCGCTGAATGAAATCTGATCCGTCGAAACAGCAGGAGTGGAAGGTGCGGAGACGAACGTGGCAGGTCGATTCTCGAGTCGCCGCAAGATAACACATCCGCCCCCAACGTCAAAAGATATTCGCGCGCAAACGGCCAATTCTGCTATTTTCCTGCATGTAGGGGCGGATTTTGTGCCTCGAACTGCCCTCCAGGGCAGCTCTGGCGGGCTCTAGGGCCCGATTCCGATCGGAACATGCCTTGCTTGTACACGTATAAATAACATGCTGCCACTCCTCTCGCATAACGCCCGCCGATGGATCGCGCTGGGGCTCGCCATAGGGCTGCTGGTCCCGTCGCTTGCGAGCGCGATGTATCTGTGCGGCGAATCAGGCAACCTGCTGCTGACCCCATGCGCGCAAGACCAGCGGGCACGATCCGCAGAAGCCAGTAATTGCTGCGCCGCGAGCGACGAGCCGCAAACCCTGTCTCCCACATCGACGTGCTGCGAGACGGTCGACCCCAGCGAGTCCACATTCCGCACCACCGCGACATCGGAGAAAGTGGTCCCGGCCCCCGCACTGCACACAGCGCTCGTCGCGGACTGCAAACCTTCACTCGCCCCGTGCTGCCTGAGAATCCTCGCCTGGCTTCACCCTCCGGACCAACCCCCATCTTACTTGCGACACTGCCAATACCTCTGTTGATTCTGGCGACCTGCTAGATTGGCGCGTCGCGATGTGTTCGACGCGCAAACGCCCAATCAAACAGAGGAACAAATGAAACGCATTGTCCTAATGACTCTGGCGCTTTCGCTGATCGTGGTTGCACCCGCGGCTGGTTTTAGCGAAGCCGCGTCGGACTCAACCAAAGCGGTGAAGCCAAAACCGCCTAAGCCGATGGCGCAAGCGCCAACATGAGTTGGCTGACCGGGAGAAGGCGCCCCAGTTGGGGGCGCAGGATTGAACTCGCGGTGGGTCGTCTCTCTGCGCTACGTCGATACAAATGTCGATCGGGCACGTTATCGCGGCACTGCGAATGTGCGCGTGTTGCCTTCGCTACAACTCGGAGTCGAAGTTAACGCGGCCGCCGATGAGATCGGTCCGTTGGTTACCTGGTTTCTGACCACGGAAAGTCACCGACGACCGGCGTTGTTCTTTGGCACAAGTTCCGATCGAATCGGGTCGCCCGCGGGCGAACAGTCGTACTATCTGACCGCCGCCAAACATGCGCCGCGGTTGCCGGTCTCCATGTACGTTAGTCTCAACTACTCCGAGTGGGACGAAGCGTTTAACGTGCCGTTCGGCGCAACTGTCGACCTGTCGCGTGGCTTCGCAGTTCAACCTATGTATGACGGCAACCGCACTCATCTCTTGGCGCATTTCGCCGCAGCGCGCGCAACGGTGTCTTTTTTGTGGGTGTGGTTGGAACGCCCAGGGGTGTCAGTTTCGTATAGTTTCTAGCAACAGGAGATATTGAAAATGAAAGTAACCCTATTAACTGCCGTAATGGTGGTACTCGCCGCGCCGCTAACCCACGCCGGACAGCCTCCCGAGAAAGCCATCTGCCGGGCCTGCGAAGTTCGTGGCGCCGACCACGGCGCCGAGAATGTAGTGGCCTCGCGTACCTACGAGGGCAAGGACTACCACTTTTGTTCGCAACAATGCGCCGAAGCGTTTGATGGTTTCCCCGCTGGTTACGCGGTGCGGGCTGTTCCGCGCCCGGCGCCGCAGTTCGTGATTATCACGCGTAACCACGACGAGGTGGTTCTGGGGAAGCCAGGCGCGGTTACGTTGGTCGACTTCTGGGCAACCTGGTGCGCTCCGTGCGTCCAAGCAATGCCGGAACTCGAAGCGTTGCAGCAGGAGTTCGGCGACAAGGGATTGACGGTTTTGGGCCTGTCGATCGACGAAAAACCCGAACAAGTGGAGAAATTTCTTAAGAAGAAACCTTTTACCTACCCGATGGCCATAGACTCCGGCGACGAACCTGCATGGTACGCCTACGGCGTTGCTGCCATACCAGCGATGTATCTGATCGATCAGAAAGGCGAGATTGTGGGCGAGTGGCGTGGCAAGATCGAGATTAACCACGTCAGGGAAAAAATTGAAGGCCTGCTGGCGGTAAAGCAGTAGTAGAGTATCGCGATGAACACGCGAACACTGGGAAACACCGGAATCGTCGTGTCGGAGATTGGCTTTGGTGCGTGGCAGTTGGGAAACGCGCGTGACTGGTCTCCGATGTCAGACGACACGGCACATCGTTTGGTTAGCGCCGCCGTCGAGATGGGCGTCACGCTTTTCGACACCGCTCCGCACTATGCCGACACTCACAGCGAGCGGTTGTTGGGCGAAGCGCTGTCTGGCAAACGTGATAACGTTACGATAGTGAGTAAGTTTGGGCACCTTCCCACTGGCGAAAAAGACTTCCGTGTCGAGGCGTTTACAACGAGCCTTGCCGACAGTTTGCATCGTCTCCAGACCGACTACCTTGACGTTTTGTTGCTACATAACCCGCCGCATGACGTTCTAGCCGGAAAACATGCCATTTGGGATGCTTTGGATAATGCCAAACGTCGCGGAGAGATCCACCACTTCGGCGTAAGTGTAGACCTGGCCGAAGAAGTGACGACTTGCTTGCAGTACACCGACTCGACAGTGTGTGAAGTGTTGTTTAACATTCTGCACCAGGACGTTCGGAAATCCTTTGCCAAAGTGAACGAGAACGGTGCCGGCGTGATCGCAAAGGTTCCGCTGGATAGCGGGTGGCTCACCGGTCAATTCAACAACGCACACGTGTTTTCTGGAGTTCGCGCGCGTTGGAGCACGGAGCAAATCGCCACCCGCGCGGACCTGGTGGCGCAGTTGCAATGGCTATGCGATGATGGAAAATCAATGACCACTAAGGCGCTTGCGTTCCCACTTTCCTATCCCGAAGTAAGTTGTGTGATTCCAGGCATGCGAACCTTGCAACAGTTACGCGAAAACGTCAGCGCCAGCGAAGAGTCTATGAGCGCAGCGCAGCGCGACCGACTGCAGAAGTTCTGGGATGAAGTTACCTCTAACGGTACGCGTCTGTTACCCTGGTAGGCTAATTTGGACACTTTTAGCGCAACGAAGCGGTGGCGCGTCCGTAGGTAAATAGAAAGGGCGGCACATTTCCCAAGGAATAATTGTGAGAATCTTGATTCGCATTGTACTCGCCATCGTGGCCTTTATGGGCATCGGGTTACTAGGCTTTCTTACGCTCACCGGTCGACTGCCTGCGGTGGAGGTTGAACCGATTGACCTTAGCGTTCACCCTTCGTTCCGTACTTGGGACCAACACGACGCCATTTACCAATCCACTAGCTTCCCCTACATCGTCGAACTGACCGGCGAGTCCGGCGCGGTTTTGTACATCGGCGTGCAACATTCCAACGACCCCAACAACCCGCAGTTCGCTGAGCTGCGGGAGCGTTGGGAGGCGTTCCAACCAACGATCGCCCTAAACGAGGGACGTCGCCGCTACTTTCGCTGGGAATCGGAACGAATCGGAGGGATCAACGATCCCAAGCTGGCGTTCATGCTAGCGCGCAACGATGGAATTCCAATTTACTCGTTGGAGCCGACATACCAGAACGAGGTTGATGCTCTGCTGGACAAATGGCCCGCCGAGTTGGTGGCGTGCTATTTGTCGCTGCGCGTTATCGTCGGCGAGTCGGGAGGCGACGCCGCTAAAGCGACGGCTTCCGCCGATGGGCTGATTGCTAAGCGCACAGACGCGGATGGGCTTCGTGACTCGATTAAGAACGTATCGGATTTGGATCGCGTTTGGCGGGAACACATCCCCGACGGACCAGATTGGAGAACACTTTCCAACGTCGACTCTGTCGAACTTATGCGCACCATCGGACACGATTCGCGAGAAGTTCGCGGACAACACATGGTGCGCGCCATTGCTACGCTGGCGGCGCGCGGCGAACGTGTCGCTGCGGTCGTCGGCGCGAGCCACGTGATTCGCCACGAGCTCACTCTGCAATCTCTCCTCCGGTAGCTGCCCACGCGGCCGCCCCATTCCACTTCGCGGTTTCGCCGGGAACTCGTGTCGGCGTTAGTGCCAGAATGTCGCGTACTGAGTAGACAGATGGCCAACGACGGACCGACGGAGTCTGATAACTGTAGTTATTACAATACGTTACAAGTTGTTCGGTGAAGCGGAGAACGCAATTGAAAACCTGCTCATACAACCGCAGCACGCCCATATTTGCGGCCATGATTCTGCTCACGGTCGTCCTGATCTTCGGGTGTAGCACCGAAACGACAGGACCGCTGCCGTCCACCAACGGCCCAACCGCCGCGTCGATTTCTCCGGCAGGCGGCGCCATCACTCATGTTGCCGAAAATGGAACACGCATTACGCTCGACTTTCCGCCTGGCGCCGTAACCGTAAACACCGCGTTTCGCGTGTCCGCGCTAGTACCGGACTCAAACGAATGGGCAAAGTTCGTGGTCGATCCCGGCGTGTTTTTGCTAGAGCCGGTTGCGATAACGATTCAACTCCCCGCCCAACTCGGTGGCGCGACCCGACCGATCATGTCGCTAGACCAAAGCGTACTGTTCACCGACTTCAATCCGATCACCCGAGAACTGCTGGCCACTACACACTACCTTGGTTACGCCGGCGGTTCGACGGACGCACGCACAAATACGGCGGGGCAATTGTCGGCTGGCGAGTTGAGTTGTGCTAACGTGCTACAGTCGCTCAATGACAAGCTGTCCAGCGCGCAGAACGGTGCAGACAACGTCGAAGTACTTTTTAAGCAAATGACTGAAGAGTTCAGTGTCCTTTCGATAGATTGTCCGGACCAGGCACCAGACATAGTTACCCTCGAGACAGCGCTGCAACAACTCGCTTGCGAGGAATACACGAGCGCTGTTGACGACTTACAAAGCGGTGATCCGCCCGCAACCGCGCAGGAAGTTCAGGCCAAGGTTGATCGCGTCGTGGCCGCCCAGGGGCTCAAGCTCGAAGCAGACGCCGATTGCGGAACAACCGAATCATTTCTCAATGACATAACGCCCGTGTTTAACGCTTACGTGCAAACCAAACAAGACGCGTATGGCGACCCGCAATACGTGATGGAGTTGGACACGTGGGATTCACTGTGGAAAGAACTCAAAGCGGTTCTGCAAGTCGCCGGGCAAGCGGGATGCTTTTCGCTTACCGATGCCGTCGCCGTCATCGAAAGTGAATTAATGGTTCCATTGATGACGTTGTTCCGGGACAAGGCCTACCGCATGTGCTACGGCGTCGATGGGACCCATGCATTCCTGGCCGATCTGCGAGCAGCAGGCGCTTTAATGGATCATCCTATCGGTGAGAAACTTCCTCTCTTTGTTCCGTTCGACGAAGACGACCTGGAACGGGATATTCAGTACTGCGCATCGACGTTAGAAATTGGCGTGTTCGCCAACGGTGGATTCTTGCTCGATTCGTATCAGCTTCAGCAGGATGTTCTCGACTACCAGGTTGAAAACGAAGTTGTTGTTACCGTTCCCCATGACGGTTATCTGGAGCTTGGCGGCCTGATTCGCGCACTCAGGTGTCTCCTGGTATCGCCGTATCCCGACGAACTGTTGGTACTTACCAACTCAAACGTGGCGGCAACCATCACGCCCACAGAGTCTGGTGAGCTAATCGGTGGTCATACGGTTAACGTCGCAGACGTACTCAGCCAACTGGGTCTGGCGCCGGGCGACTCGTTTACCCTGCTGCTGCAGCGCTCGGGAGTGTGCGATGACTTTCTGGGAATGGAACCAAGCTTCACGCTCTTCACAATCGAAGTCGAAACCGAATGTCCCGGGGCGCTAATCGCGGGGGACGGTCGCGTGACCCAATCCTGCGAGGCCTACGCCAGTTTAACCGGTCACCGCGGAGGCGCAAGTTTAGGCGCGTTTCTTGAACTTCACGACGGTACCCAGTTGCAGACTATCGACATTGACATGGAAGCGTTGCACGACAGCCTGGCAACCTTCAACTACACCGCGACGATGGACACGACCCTTGCCCACAACGGCAAATCGCGATCGCTTGAGTTTGATGTGGTTCATCACAGCGCGCCAACTCTTACCAACGGTAGGCTTACCTCGTACACGATTTCGACCTCGGTTTCGGGAAGCGCACATACGATCGGCGTCTCCAGTGACGACGAAGTATCGATGGTGATCAACCTTGATGGTGTGATCGACTTCGATGTATTTGGCGCCGGCCTCCCGGCGACGATCGTGCTTCAGATGAGCAACAACAGTAATGCGACGGAGGGGAGTTCTGCGACTGTGGAAACCTTCTTTGACGTTGAGTACACGGTCGATGCGGTGGATATATCGCAACCGGGAAGCTACGAAGTTGTGTTCCGACCAGGCAACGGCGAAGCCGAGATCGGCTACGACACGCGAATCGGCTTCGAAGCCAACCTGGGGGACGACGATGAGCCGGGTTCGGCATTTCTCGACGTCACCATCACGCTAACCGTCACGTTTTAGTTACGCGGTTTAGTGGTTAACCACGGCCCGTTCTTTCCAACCTTGACGAACGCATCACCATCAAGGCGGTACAAACCAAGATAGCCGCCAGCCCAAAGTCGACCGGCGCGATCTTGTAGTGTGCACTGCACGCCGCCGCTGTCCAGGCCCTCGGGGTGATGGAACTGGGTAACGTGTTTTCCGTCGTAGCGGTAAAGCCCTGCGTGTTCAACGGGAAACCAGATGTTTCCATAACTGTCCAAATAGAGGTCCCACGCTTCCAAACCGAATAGCTTCTCCGACCTGGTAACGTTAACTAACGTCGTTCCATCAAAACGCAGAACACCGCTATAGTGTGTCGCAAACCACATATGTCCGCGCGGGTCTTCTAACATACAGTTTACCGAGTTGTTCTCCAGCCCGTACGCCGCAGACATGTTCACGATTTTTGATCCATCACGCTTAAACACACCGGCGTCGGTTGCGAACCATAAATATCCGGCACTGTCTTCCATAATGTCCCGAACCATATGTGGACCGGACACACCACGCATTTCGTCTCGCTTTTTCGCGGCCGGCAAGGCTAATCCAACAAACCGATCTCCTTTGAGTCGCGCCACACCGCCGTAGGTTCCCACCCACAACGTGTGTTCACGGTCGATTTGCACGCACCAGGTGTCGTTGTGCGGAAGCCCGTTGGCGGCGGTAAAGTTGGTAAACGAGTCCCCATCAAAGCGGGACACGCCGCCATCCGTCGCAAACCAAATGTTTCCGTGTTTGTCCTCGGTGATTCCGCGAACCGCCACCCCAGCGAAGCCCTGTCCAACAGAGAAGTAATCAAGTTGTTTGCCGTCGTAGCGCACAACGCCGTCACCGTTAGTACCAAACCAAAGATGGCCGCGCGAGTCTTCGAAGATGCGACGCACAAACGCGCTGATCGCATCGGGCGCGGGATACACATCTGGCCCGGAACCGCCGTTTGGCTCCGTGGGATGGGTCAACGAGCCCGGCATGGAGGTGGAGACCCCCGGAAGAGTAAGAACAACGAAAGCGCCGAAAACAACCGCCGCTCGCAACCCCCGTTTCCGAGTGCTGTTCGCAAAACTCAATCGCCACGGGACGGCACTACGATTCACGGTGAATTTCCCTAGGAATGGTTTCATCAGGTTATCTAGCCCTATTTGTACAGCCCAATCGTCCTACGGTTCCTTCTCACGCGGCAGGACTTGAGCGTCGGATCGGATGGAGTGTTTTACGCTCGTACCACGGGGTTGATTTCGTAAGAAACTTTCCGCACTCGTGTCTCGGTCGAGCCCGGATTTGCGAATGAATCTAGACACCGGCGCACGAACCTGGCGCGCGCTAACCGAAAGGGATCACAATGTTACGAATATTTGTGGCTTCAATACTACTGTTGACTAACGCTGCCGTCGCTCCCGCGCAGACGCTGGTGACGCCGGTCATGGGCGACATCGAACTCACCACATCCGACGTTTCGTGCCCCAGTCAGCCTTCTGGCTGTTACCTGTGCATTAACGACGAAGACACCACCGGCGACAACCGTCTGATACTGGCTTTGGGAGCTTCGTCACCATTCCTGGTTACGGTCGGACACGCAAGTGGAGTGGTTCGTCCGTTCGTAATGGTCGACGGCGTGCGACTGACCCCGGACATGCTTCCCTGCGGCGCGTTTTTTCGGTCGGGCTTGTATTGGTTCGACCGATTCACTCCACCGGCGTGTAGCGGCACCCCGCCCAATGTGACTTATCAAATTGGATCGATGCCGGAAGTCACTGTAACCGGAGACGGAACCACCGATATCGAAATTCCAGCGATCGACGCGATGGAAGTTCCGTTCGAGATTTCCTTGTGCAGCATGTTCATCTACTGGGGTGGAGGGTGCGGCATTTCGGGATCGTCGGACGAAAGCTGGGAGCTTTTTGTTCCGGCCGCAATGAACGCCGCGGACGTACCTGGCGGGGGAGTTCCGGTCGCGATGCCGGGCAGCGAGTTCGTGGTTGCGTTACAAACTGGTGGCGACGGAGTTGTGTCTGTGTCACACGTGATGGACGACCCGCCGGTGGGTAGCGGCGTCGAACATATTAACGGTTACTGGGATGTGCACTCAGATCTTACGTCGGATACCTTCGTTGCCAACGTGAGCTTTGGATTCGACACCGCGACGCTTCCACCGGATGTTGACCCCGCCGCAATCACGGTAGCGATCTTCGACGAGTCGACCGGAAACTGGACTGCGTTGCCGACCGTCGTAGATGTAACAGCAGAGACGGCCACCGCCACGACGTCCCGGTTGCACAAGTTCGTTCTGCTCGGCAATGCCCCGGTGCCGGTGAAACAAACCAGCTGGGGTGCGATAAAAGCGCTGTACGCCGGCGAGTAACTACGTTTCCGGCGACCGTGGCTACTTACGGCACCAGGCCGGCGGACCGTGTGTAAATAATTTTGGACTCCGAACCGACGACGACGCCATCGGTCTCCGAAGTCATCCAAATAGCCCGCATATGCGACCATAACGAGCTGATCCCACCCAGCCAGTACCAACTAGCCCCGCCGTCGTCGGACCGCATGAGGTTGCCGGAGGTGCCTACCGCAATGCCGACATCCTGGTTCACAAAGTGAACCTGCCACACCGACCCAAGAAGCGTCCCGGGTCCAATGCGCGTCCATGTCTCGCCAGCATCTTGGGTGAACACCATATCGTGCTGTCGCACCGCTCCCCAACCATGGGTGAAGCTCACAAACGAGAGTTGAAAAATCCCGTTATTAGTTCCGCTATCGAACTCTTCCCACGACTCCCCCTTATCAAGCGTTCGCAGCACGAGTCCATTGGCTTGCCCCACGTACGCTGTATCCGGGCCAGTCGGAAAGGCGCTCAAAGATACAATCGGGGTTACTGTTGGTCCCTTGTTAACCCACGTGTCGCCGCCGTCTCCGGTTATAAGAATCGTCTCCTGACTTGCTGTCGCATCGCCAACAATGATGCCGTTCAGCTCGTCCCACATGCAGACGCCGCGAAGGCGATTGACTGTGACCGGAACCGTTAGCGCCGACCATGTGGCCCCGAAATCGGTGGTACGCAATGCAGTGGTGCCTTCACCAACGGCGTAACCTCGACCGGAACTGTGCAGCCACACTTCAATCAAGTCTTGCGACGTTCCGCTTGCAGCCGCGCTCCAGGTTACACCGCCGTCGGTGGTGCGAAGAATTAATCCATCATCACCCACAGCCACGCCGTTGTTGGCGTTGCCGAAACCGACGTCCATTAACTGCGTGGTTTCAGGATTGGGATGATTCACGCGGCCCGACGAAGCGGTCCACGTCATTCCACCGTCAACAGAATATGCCATTCCTCCGTGCCACCCCGCCGCCACCATTTTGTTTCCGTTGGTTGCGGCGGTCAGCATAATCTGGGCCTGGCCAAGGGCATACTCGGACCACACACCCGCAACTACCGTTGCTACGTATGACGCGTTGTTCTCATAAAACAGAACCGTTCCGTTGTCTCTGTCGTCAAACTGAACGTCCAGGGTTGTTTCGCCACTATGAATACTTTGCGCCGACGTAGCCGTGTTCATCACCAGTGTCGCTCCGCCCACGGTGGCGAACACTGCCAGCCCTCCCGACATGTCATCGGCAGCAACTATGGTTTGGGAGAGTAATGTAGCGACTTCCACCCAGGTCGCACCGTTGTCATCCGACCGTAAGATCACGCCGTCTTCGCCGCCAACCCAACCGGTCGTGCCACTAAAGACGATTGCGTTAAGATCAAGGCTACCGGCGGGATGGCTAACCGCCATCCAAGACAATCCGCCGTCTGCGGTGCAGTAAAACTCACCAGACAATCCAACGACAAAGCCGTTAGTGGAGCTCGTAAAGCAAACTGATCTTAGTTGGCCATTGGTGGTAACCGAGCGATCGTTCCAGGTATGGCCGCCGTCGTTGGTAAACGTCACCTGGCCCGAACTACCAACAACCCAGCCGGTCTGTGCGTCAATAAAGTGCAGTCCGTAAAGCGCTCCGCCTGGAGTTACCTGGCTGGCTTGCACCTTGTATGCGACCTCCCACGTCGCGCCGGCATCAACACTTTTTACAACTGCACCACCTTCGGTAACCCCGTACACAACATCGCCGGAAGCAAACCGCGCGCGAACTACTCGGTCTCCTTGCGGTGTGGGGTTAGCCCACATCCAGGCTCCTGACTGGTTTAGACTGCCCGTTCCGCCGCCTCCGCCGCCTCCACCACCACCGCCACCGCCGTTTCCTCCACCCTTATCCGTTTCGGTAGGACTGCTTCCGCAACCAACTCCCCACATCGCGACCAGTAACGCCATAGCCCAGGTGTGTATTCTAATTCTCGCCCTCACTAGTTCTCCTTTGCTCGACGCCTAGCGGTCACCAACGGCCACAAGATAGACCCCAACGCATAGAAACCACAGCAATCCGGTAAGCGTTGCAACGTCCACCAGCCACAGCGCCTGCCCACCGTTGAACGCGGAAACCACAAATCCTCCCGCCAGTAATCCCGCGATAGCGTTAACAAAGCCCAAACCGCTCATCCATTTGGGCAAGCGGCTCGCGGCCCACGCCGCCGCGCTGAATCCGAAGATCAACAAGGACCAGGTCACCACTTCGGCGGTAAATAGAACCCGCGTTGTTCGATACAACAGCCAGAAGAGATCGTGATTGCTACGCATTAGTTCGTGGTTCATGAACGCCAGCATCTCGATCCCGTTGGTAACCACGCCGTTGGTTACAAAGACAGCCGTTCCAAGCAACCCAAAGACACCCCATGCCAAAGCGTTTGGCCCGTGGTTGCGGGCAACACGCACAAACAATCCTGCCGCGAACAAAAGGATCCCCGTAAACGCGAAGTACCGAAAACCGTGTATGATGGCCCACGTTCCAGCCTCAGCCGCCAGGTATGTGTCCAGTTCGGCGGGTGTTGGGCCTTCGGGGGGAAACTGCTTCAGCACCATGTTCAGTACAAAGTGCACGCCGATGGCAACAATCATGGCTGCACCTGAAGTACGCACCAGTGCGTTAGCGGGTCGATTCGAATCGGACATCGGACTCCTTTAAAAGCATTTGTTCTGCGTCAAGACTCGACGCGTCCGTTGCTACTTCAGCAGCAGAAGTTTTCGCGCATGGACACCCTGGGGATGAACGATTCGTGCAAAATACACACCCGAAGCGACCGGCCGGCCGGACTCGTCGCGGCCGTCCCATCGAACGCTAAACGCACCTGTGTTGTGCGATCGGCTAACCAGTGTTTTGACTTTTCGGCCATCGGCGGCATACACGGCAACGTCTACGTGGCCTGAGGCCGGTACGGTATACCGCAACGTAGTCGCAGGGTTGAACGGGTTTGGATAGTTAGTCAGCGACAAGACGAAACGCGTCGGGTTGTCGCCAAACCCGGTAACAACTTGTAGAGCAGCGGGCGTACTTTCGTTTCCCGACTCATCGGTTGCGGTTACAAAGTAGAAACCGTACGGCGACGCCGAAACGTTCGCGGACGGCGCGACAGTATAGTCAACTACAACTGCGCTGCCAAAGTCGTTGCTGCTGGCACCGTAAACAGTAAAGTAGTCAAAGTCTGGCGTGGGAGATGTGTCCCAGGTTAACAACGGGTTCGAATAGGCGACCCCCGTTGGCTCCATTGGGGCCAGGTTGTCTAGCGAGTGGCCAAAGGCGGATGGCGAATCGTAGAACGTGGTTGGCAGCGTCGTGGTTGCACGAACAAAGAACCTCGAATCGAAACCGCCATTCGCCACCGTTGAATCGCCCAATGTCACTGCGGCCACATTGTACGACGCAGCGCCCGTAGCCAGAGTTGTCGAAAGGTACGTCCAGCCTTCAATCCTTTGTGGTTCGTCTGGTTCTGGCGCGCGGTCGTAAGCAGAGACTCGCGCCGATGCGTCTTCGCGATAGATTTCGTACCCTAATATGGGAGTTGACGCGCCGGGAGCGTCTTCGCTATCCCGATTAAACGAAATCAGAACGCTGCGCCCTTCGTCCGCAGGAACGTCAACGATTGTAGTGATCATCGCGCCGAGGTCATTGGTCGTAGCAATACTATCCGGGTCGGAAGTATGCCACCCACCCTCGCCGTTCTCCGCAAGCAGCACAAAGTAGTGCATGGCCGGATCGGTTGTGGACGCGTCGCGCGTGGTTGACACAACGGCGTCATAGATTTCTTTCTGCGTTGCTTCGACCTCGTAGACAAGCTCCCAACCATCGCAGCCCATCGGATCGCGGCCGGTTTCCGACGCAATCGGACAACTGTGAACTGGGTCCGGCGGATACATCGGCAACGTACCGACGGCGCGCCAGATTGAATACTTGACCACCGGTGGCCCGGGCGGGTCGATGGGAATTGGGGGGCCGTCTAGCTCGTGGCGTTCCCACACCATCGTTGCACAGCGTCCGCGGTCGTTGGGACAGTCGTTGAACGGACCAATTTCGATTTCACCGAACCATTTGGCAATAAAGATGTCAAAGTCGCCGTTGCTCCCGATGCTGCCACTGCCAAAATTGATTGGGCCTTTGAATTCTCCAACAACCGTCGGGTTGCCGGAGTTGTCGACGGCAACACCGAAGGGCGCGTCGGCATCGGGCCCGCCGTAAATGTTGCTCCAGCGATGAGTACCGTCATTGCCGTACCACGCCAGTGCGACGTCGAAACTACCGGCGCTGGTTAGGTCGCCATCTCCAAAATCGCCGGTGCCCAGCACCAACGCAGCAAAGTAAAGCTGATCGGTTGGACTAAACGCCAAGTCGAGTCCGTGACTTTGCGCAACAATGCGTTGCCATTCAAAACTACCGTTCGCGTCTTGCATTACCAGGTACGAAGTCGTACCGCCCGAACTTGGCACGGGGCCGCTTCCAAAATCGACGACATCCAGAAACGACCCTGTTATAGCTATTTGCCCGGCGGAGTCAATGGCGATACCTTCGCCCGCGTCATGCGCGGTACCGCCGATGCGCTTGCTCCATTGGTGGGAACCGCTCTGCGCGTACGACACAACGTAGATGTCATCGCCGCCGGCGCTGACCAGGTTGGTTCCACCAAAGTTTGCCGACCCGCCAAAGCAGCCGATCATGACAACCGAGTCGTTGACCGGACTAGTCGCAAGCGATCCGACAAAGTCCCACTCGGGACCGCCATCCACGTGGCTCCACAAGTGAGTTCCAAACGTGTTAAACTTCGCAATCGCAACATCACTGTTGCCCGCACTAACCAACGAGGCTCCACCAAAACTCACCGTATAGCCAAACTCCGCACCCAACACAACGTTGCCGTCGGTGTCGATCGCAACGCTCTTTCCTTCGTCGTTCCCAAACGCCGAGCCAAAACTTTGGCTCCACATATGGCCGCCGTTGGTGTTGAACTTGACCAGAAAAATATCACGACCGCCGTTGCTTAAAAACGACGCGCCGCCAAGCTCAATCTGCCCCTCATAAGTACCCGTGACGTAAATGCTTCCGACGTTATCAATCGCAACGTCGTACGCAAAGTCGTAGCCCACGTCGCCGAAACTATGGCTCCACAAATGCATGCCGAAGCGATTGAACTTAGCCACAAATATGTCGTTTGCTATCGCGTTGAGATCACTGCCACCGAAGTTAACGGTGCCTTCGAACGTCCCGACCACAACAACATTGCCGAGCCCATCGGTAGCAACCGAATAAGCTTTGTCGTCACCAAAGTCGCCGAACCCTTTGCTCCAGTACGGAGCCATCGCCGGGCCAGCAACCGCGTTTCCAACCAGACAGCAAAGCGCAGTAACAACTAACCCTGTTAATAAGATTCTAATTTTCATTTTCAACTATCTCCCTGCGCTACTTAATGAGCAGCATCTTTCGGGTTTGGGTAATCCCGTTGTGTTCGATTCGCGCAAAGTAGACTCCGGTGGATACCGATCGCGCGGAACTGTTACGCCCGCCCCACGACACTCGATACGCGCCCGCGCCGTGACGCTCGGCATTAACCAGTGTGGTTACATGAGTGCCGCGCGCGTCATAGACGCTGATCGTCACAACACCTTCGGCAGGAACGGTGTAGCGGATCGATGTCGTTGGGTTGAACGGATTGGGGTAATTGGTAAGCGACAGTATGAAACGAGTCGGCGTGTTGCCCGCACTCGTAGGCGACGCGAGTTGAGCGGGCGCGCTTTCGTTACCAGCTATGTCGATAGCAGTGACAAAATAGAATGGATATGGCGAAGCCGATACGTCGAGCGAGGTCTCGGTGGTCGCGTCGATCACATTGGCGAGACCAAAGTCGGCCTGGTTGCCTCCGTAGACCGTAAAGTAGGAAACGTCCGGATCGGTCGGTGCACTCCAGGAGAGCATCCCAGCAAGCAACGAAGCTCCGCCGGGAACTCCGGGCTGCAGGTTGTCAAGTGAGTACCCGCTATCCGCTGCGGACTCGTAGAATCCGCCAACCAGGCTGGTGGTCGCACGGACGTAGTAAGCCGACCAGAATTGACCACCGGCAACCGTCGAATCACCCAGCGTTGGCACGTCCAACCCGTATCCCGACTCGCCGTGAGCGGGGGCGGAGCCTATGTGCGTCCAGGTCGCGCTCGCGCTCCGGCTACCACCATCCCGGCGGTAAACATCATAGGTGAGCACGCGCGGAAAAACGTCCGATGCGTCATGACCCGAACGATCAAAACGAATTTTAACCTTCCCGCCCTGGTCGTTCCCGATGTCTGAGATCGATGTAATGACGGGCTCGGCTGGCGGTCCGAGCTTAACAAGAAAGATGTCATTGGCTGTCGCGGTCTGCACACCGCCGCCAAAGTCTATCGTCCCCGACCCGTATCCCACCGTGATCGGTTCGCCATTCGGGGTCAGTCGCAGCGCCCGCGGGTAAACATGGTTCGACGCATCGTAGCTATGGGCCCACCGATGTTCACCCGTGTTGCTATACTTACCTACCATCAGGTCGGCGCCGCCGTCTTCGCCTAACGGACCACCGCCAAAGTCGACAGTGTCATCAAAGTTGGAAGCTAAGTAAACGTTGCCGAGTTCGTCGACGGCCAGACCTTCGCCATCGTCAGAGGTAGCGCTTCCAAAACTCCGACTCCACAGTGGCACGCCGTCGCGATCGAATGAAGCGAGGTAGATGTCATTTGCGCCTGCGCTTGTCAGCGTGTCACCGCCGAACACCGCACTACCTCTAAAACTCCCAGTGATCGCAATAGTCCCGTCGCGACCCGCCGCAACCTTGCCAGCGAAGTCTGCTTGGGATCCGCCGTAGGCCGCGCTCCACATGTGCAGTCCGGAAATGCCGTACTTGGCAACGAACACGTCGTTGCTGCCGGCACTGGTGATGCCTCCGCCGCCAAAATCCACGGTGTTGGAAAAGTTACCCGTGATTACAATTCTTGATAGATGGTCGACAGCCACATCGTAACCAATGTCGTTACCGGTGCTGCCAAACCGATGGCTCCAGGTGTGGTTCCCGTTGGTGTCGTACTTCGCCAGAACAACGTCACCGGAACCAGCGCTGACCAGAGTGCCGCCACCAAAATCAACCGACCCGTTGAACAGCCCCGTGAGTACCACATTGGCGCCGCCATCTGCCACCAACCCGGTGGGTTGGTCCGCCCCCGTACCGCCAAAGGTACGACTCCACAGGTGGATTCCATCGCTTGTGTATTTAGCCAGTACAATGTCGCTGCTTCCCGCGCTGATGAGCGTAACGCCGCCCATGTTGATCGCCACAGCGAAGTAAGCGGTCACATATACGTTGCCGTTGTGGTCAACGGCAACGGCGCGCCCCTGGTCGTTCGACGTGCTGCCGAATCGTTTACTCCAAATATGCGCGCCCGTGGGGGAAAACTTGGCAAGGAACACGTCGTTGCCCCCCGCACTGATGAGGTTGGCGCCGCCAAAGTTCGCGGTGTTGGTGAAGGTGCCGGTGACGAACACGTTTCCGTCGTCGTCTAGCGCGGCATTGTAGGCAATGTCGGTCCCGTTGCCGCCACGGAAGTCTCCCCAGTACAGGATGGGTGTGGCCGCCGACGCCAGTTGGCTGGCAACCAGCATGACGGCAACGGCAGCCATGACAGTGATTTGTTTCATGATGATCCTGGTCGATCCTTTCGCTGCATTTCCAGTGTGCGGGCCTCACACTGGATAGCGAGATCGACGGCCGGATCCGGCCAGCTTTTTTTAAAAGGTAGCTGAGAAGAAACCGGGAGCCGCTGCCACAGCGGGCGACGGGCGGGAATGCCGTCGCTCTCCCGGGTAGGTCGTCGTCACCGGTTGGGCTGGGGCGGGTACAGATCGACGACGACGGGATCGTGATCCATGCCCGCCGCCCGCTGACGCCGCCACGGTCCAGCCGTAACCACATCACGCCACCCAGACACAAACACGTAGTCCAACCGGCGGTCCGGTTCGGCGGTCGACCCGGTCCCCACGGTTGTATCGGTCAGGCGCTCGCTAAGATAATTGTAGGTCTCCACGTCGCGGTATTCGTCATCGGTGAACAAGTCGCGACGTTTGTCCAGATCCAGGTCGATGTTCAAGTCTCCTGCCAGAATCATGGGACCATCGAACTCGGTGAGTAACTGGATTGCCTGACCAACCTGAAGGTTCCGCCGTCGCGACGACAATGCGTCGGCGTGAATTACGACACCGGTGACACCGATACGGCCAAAATCGACCTGGAACCCCATGCTTGATCCATCACTTCGCGATTGCCGCAACGTACGCAACGAACCCGACGGCGCCAGCGCGGCAACCCGACGTCCTTCGTAGGGCGGACCTAACGCGCCATGCCATTCGCGTCCCAAACGATCAAGCAGTCGTTCCAACTGGTCGGCATCGCGCACTTCCTGCAACAAAACCAGGTGGGGGTCGATTGTACTCAGTACCGAAACAACGTGGGCTTCTGCGGAACGCGGTAGCGGTGCGCCGCCTTGAGACATCGTAATCCCGACGTTCCATGAAACCACTCGTAGCGCCCCATCGGCTGTAGCCTCGGGCGAGAACCCGATGCGTTCGTCGGTCGCCGTTCCGAAGCCAAACCAAAAACAAAGAACCGCTAAACCCAACGGGAGAAGTTCCCAGCCAAAGCCCCGGCGCATGATTTATCGTTCCTCGCGGGTACGAAGGCGGAACAACGCTGCAGACACAAAAAGCGCGGCAAACCCAGCGAGTCGGGCGGCGTCGCGAAACAGCGCCGACCAGTCGACCGATTCCTGAAACAACCCGCGCCAGAAAGGAAGATAGCTGGTAAACAACACCGGCCGGAGATCTTTGAAAAAGTGGATTTCGGAGACGACGTACATCACCAAATAAAGTGCGACCGCTGTCCCCGCAGCGCTAACCGGACTACGCACCCAAGTCGAAACCAACAACCCCAGACCGGCCACTGCCATCAAAGCGACCGTCGCGAACGGAATCGCCAGCAGGAACCTCAATAGAGCGACGTCCCTTTCTAAATGCTGGTGGCTTGCTGTCATTTGCAACACACCCGGATAAACGTCCAGGTCTCCCCAACCCACTGCGATCAAGCCAACCGTCAGACTTAAGCCCAACAATCCTGCGGTTAAACCTGCTGCCGACATCGCAGTCAATCCAAGTTTGACGGCGAACAGTTTCACGCGCGACAACGGCCTGGTTAGCAGTAAGTAAAGGGTGCCACTATGGGTCTCTCCCGCGATATGCGCGGCGCACTCCATGATCAGAAAGATCGGTAGGATTAAAAGAAAGCCAAAGTAGAACGCGTAGAGCGAAAAGGTAAGCCCGTTAAAATAGGAGCGGTTTTCAAAGGTGTAGCGAAACTCGGCGTCACCGCCGGTTTCGGTCTGCGCGTAGGTGTAGAACCCCACCAGCATTAGCACCAGAAAGAACACAATCGACGCAACGGCGAGAGCGGGGCGACCGGACCGCCATGTCTTCAGCAGCTCAAACCGGGTCATAGCGACTCGCCTCGATCGTCTCGGAGTCGTTGTAGTAGTGCTTCTTCCAATGTCGGTCGATACTCATGAAACGAATGTAGCTCGATCCCACGCGCGTGCAGGATTGCACGACATTGCTCCAACTCCATCGTCGCTGCATCGAGTTCTAGCAGCTCGGAACCGCCCACGGCCTTAAGCCGCGGAGCAAACCCGCTACCCTTTAGCGCCGCAAGGGCGTCGGCCGGCGAAGACGCGACGATCCGTAACGTAGACCGGATCATTTCATCCGGTCTTCCCGAAAACAGAGTTCGACCTTCGTTGAGCACCAGCATGTGATTGACTAAATGTTCGATCTCCACCAGCAAATGACTCGAAAGCAGAACGGCTAAACCATGTTCGTCCCGAAGCCGTAGCAACACGTCGCGCAGTTCTAACACTGCCAGGGGATCCAGTCCGTCGGTAGGCTCGTCAAGAACCAGTAGTTCCGGCATCGGCACCAATGCCAGTGCAACCACCAACCGTTGACGCATTCCAAACGACAATGTGCTAACACGGTCGTTGGCGCGATCAGCCAGTCCAACCAACGCTAGCGCGCGAACCAGTTCGTCCCGGGCCGAACGATAACCGCCGATGCGCGAAAGATGGTGTAGATGTTCCAGAGGGGTTAGTGAGTCGTATAAAGCCGGGGGCGCGAAAGCGAATCTAGCCTTTCGCATGACAAGGTGCGGGCGCTCAAAGGGAACAGTTCCAAAGACCTCGACGCGACCACCGTGTGGTTTCAGCAAACCGCCGAGTATTTTCAATAACGACGTCTTTCCCGATCCGTTCGGCCCCACTAGGCCGACGATCTCGCCTGCGGTCACTTGCAAGTCCACGTCGGCGAGTGCCTGCCGACGGCCAAACCGGCGATTTACGCCGATGACGTTGATGGCTGGCTGGGAGTTCGTTGCGATGGGCGTTCCTTTTGATGACGGCTGACGGCTTAGGAGGTAGATTGTCTTGCGAGTCTAAAACACATATTAACTACGCGCAAATAGACGGGATAGTTCCGGTGTCGATCCATCGCATGGCCCCTTTTTTGTGCTGTGCAGATTACCGACGAAACCAACTGGGGACCGCTCGATTTTATCGTCGGCGGCGCCCTGCTGTTTGGCACCGGGCTCTTGTTTGAGGTGGGGAGGCCGCAGAGCGCAGACTTTGACGGGGCGGGCCTGGTCGGAGTGCTGTTTCTAAACGCTTTCTTTGTTTTACTGTTCGTGGCCTCGGCTATTATGTTTCAACGAGCAAGCGAAACAGAGCCCGCACCCAATTAGGTATCGCGTCAGCTTGGCTCGGCAGATCGCAAGAACGAGGGATCCAGCAAGGAGTCATACCATCATGGCGAACACGCCACAAACATTAGGCAATAGCACACTTCAGGTGGGCCGCATCGGCCTCGGTTGCATGGGCATGTCGGAGTTCTACGGCGGTACTCGTGATGAGTCTGCGCACGTTAAGACTCTCCAGGCAGCTATCGACCTTGGGGTTACTCATTTCGACACCGCCGATATGTACGGGTGGGGTCACAATGAAGAGTTACTGGCCAGAGCGTTTTCGGATCGTTGGGACAAGGTCACTGTGGCTACCAAGTTTGGCGTGCAACGCGGCCCCAACGGTGAGTTTCTGGGACTGTCGGGCAAACCAAAGTATGTTAAAGAAGCCTGCGACAAGAGCCTGCAACGACTGGGCGTCGACACCATCGACTTGTACTACCAGCACCGTCCCGATCCAGAAGTTCCGGTTGAAGAAAGCATTGGTGCGATGAAAGAACTCGTCGAAGCTGGCAAGGTCCGTTTTATTGGGGTCAGCGAGTTTACCGCGACGCAGATTCGTGCGGCACACGCTGTGCATCCCATTACCGCCCTGCAAACCGAATACTCGATGTGGACTCGCGACGTCGAGGGCGACGGGGTGTTAGACGCCTGCCGCGAGTTGGGTATCGCGTTTGTGGCGTATTCACCGCTCGGTCGCGGCTTTCTTACCGGCGCAATTCCCAACCGCGAGTCACTTGATGCAAATGACTGGCGCCGCGAGAATCCCCGCTTTAGCGACGAAGCGTTGGCGGAAAACGCACGCTTTGTCGAGTTGATCGAGGACATTGCTTCCAAGAAAGGCGCAACCGCCGCGCAAGTCGCCCTGGCCTGGGTGCTTGCGCAGGGCGAGAACATTTTCATGATCCCAGGGACGCGGCGCATCGAGCGGCTCAAAGAAAACTTGGGCGCGTGGGATGTCGGGTTTTCTGCCGACGAGCTTGCCGAAATCCGCGATCGCCTGCCAAAGGAAACCTCGGGCTCGCGATACTAGGTATCTCCTACGGAATCAAACGGTGTTTTCGTGACCAAAGCAGCACCTCGTCGAACCCTTCGGGCCCGATACCGGTGGTGCGATGGTGGGGTGATCCCCACGCGCGCGCGAGGCTGTGCGGCACGCCGGGAATGACGACCGAGTGAACATCGTCGTTGCCGGCATCGCGCAGCGCATCAACCATTAACGGATGATTCACCGATGTCAAAACGCTAACGTCGAGTTCTCCAAAGATCGCTAGCACGGGAACATGAACTTTGCGAAGTGTGGGCAGCGGATCGTAGAGCATATTCATTCGAGCCCATCGCCAGTACCCCGGGTGACGCTGGTTTGGCGAGAACACGTAGTCGGGGAATTCTCGGCGGTACGCTTCCGAGAACAATCGCTGGTACGTGGCCCAGTTGTCGTCGGTGTCTTCAGCGACAAACCTCCAGGTCGCTTCCAGCAGTTCCTTTGCCAATGCAATGTCATGGTCGTTATAGCCGTCGTTGCGCAAGCGCTGAAGCCTGGCGTCTTGCTCCTGTTTAGCCGGGCTTGTTGCAGGCGGCACGATCATGATGAGGAACGCGGCGTCGTTGTCCTTCGACACCGCCAGCGGCCCAAACCAGCCTCCCCTGCTGACCCCGAAGTAACCCACGCTTTCGATTTCGTCGCGACTTCGCAGCAACAACGCCGCCGCATTTGCATCGGCTGCCGTGGTGGCGAAAGGAACATCCGCGACACCGCCCGATTCTCCATATCCACGCTTGTCCCAGTGAATCACCGCAAAGCCAAGTGCTGCGAGGTTTCTCACATCAAAGTCGTGCGTGGCTTGTGTTTGCCACGCCGAACCGCCCAGAACCACAACTCCGCTATGCACGTCACCGTCGCTGGGTTTGGTGATGGTTCCGGCAAGCCGCACGTCTGCTTCGCGCGCAATGGTGATCGGTTCGGTTAACAATTGGAACACGGTTCCGCGGGTCAGTTCACCGTTAGCTGTTTCGCACACCAGCTCAACGACATCGCTGTCGCTATTACGAACAACTGTGTAGCGCGACTCGACCGGCGCAGGCACGTAACGGGCGGGCCCGGTGGTGAATCGATCCTTCGCCGCGGGCAACAGAGTGCGTTGTTCACCCGTGCGAATAGAACGAAGCACGATCTCTCCCCACGAAAGCGCGCGCGCTTCCAGCACGTCCCCGTCGGACATGCGATAGTACCCGGCGACATCGGCATACGTGTCGGGATCAATGTCAGCTAGACCCGGCGCGTGGAGTAGTTCGAACTCGCCGGAATGTTCTCCAAAGTCAATGGTTCCCGACCAGCTACGCTCCGCTGGAGCGCCGGAGAGTTGTATAGGGGTACCCTTGGGAGTTGCGAGGTTCAGCGCGACCACACCGTCCTGGACGTTAAGCCGAGCGGACCATCCGCGCTTTTTCCAGGCAACTCCGTCAAAGCGCACGACCGTGCGATCACCCTCGTCGATAATCCAGATCCGAAGCGGTAGATCGCCGCCTTCGCCAAGGTAGGCCCAACCAATCCAGCCGCCGGGTGCTAGGTTTGCCAATCCTGACTCGGTACTGGCAGCAGGAGACGTTAAACCCAGCGTCACTAGGCAGATTGCCGGGACGCATGCACGCAGAGCTTGTCGCAACCCAGTCATATGTATTCCTTTAACGAGAACGGGGCCGTTTTGTGGGATATATTAAACAACGGTACCACTGGTGGTAAGGTTCTCGGACCGCCGCGGTGTGTGAATAGATTTTTTTGGGAGCGGTCAAAGAAAGTACTAGACAGACTGGTCTGTATAGGTTAGTGTTCTAACATGGTCACGAGCAACAACAGACTCTCCCCGCGGGATCGGATCCTCGCCACGGCTGCGGATCTGTTTTATCGCCAGGGGTACCGAGCCACCGGAGTTAACGAAGTCATCGAAAAAGCCGGTGTCGCGAAGGCTACCTTCTACGCGCACTTCCCCACCAAGGACGAGCTTTGCCTGGCCTACTTGCAGGAACGGAACGAAAGAGAAGCGCAAGAGATTCTCGACGTGGTCGCCACCAAGCGCACGCCGCTGACTCGGTTTCTTTCGGTTTTCGAGTTCATGGAGCCGTGGGCAATTCGGACTGAGTTTCGTGGTTGTCAGTTCTTAAACATGGTTCCCGAAGTACCCGACGAAACCAGCCCGCTACGGGAGGAAGCGCGTCGGCATTACGATTGGGCCCGAAACAGCGTCAAGGAGCTGGCGAAAGACCTGATTGCCTCGGACAAGAAAAAGTACGGACACTTGAACCCCGATCAATTGGCCGAAGCCTACGTGACCCAACTGGCCGGCGCAGTCGCGCTGGCGGCGGTTTACAAGGACCTTTGGCCGATCAAGGAAGGCATCGCCGCGATGCGTCGCCTGATCGGATAACCCGGGGTATATTTTTTTACCCCATCACTAGACAGACTGGTCTGTCTCATACAAAGGAGAATGAAAATGAGCACCCAACCCGCATCCAAGAGTTACTTGAACGGCGTCGACCTGGAAGGACTTGGCGCGACCATCGAAGCTGTAAAGACTCAGCCCAACCTGGCCGAGTTTCACTTTCGCGCTGCCAACGAATGGATCGACGGCGGTCACAACCGCTCGAAGATTCAGGGTTTCTACGGCGTTGGCGAAGAAAACACCTCGCGGAAAGCGGCGTTCACCTACGACGCCGACGAGCCGGAAATCCTGCTGGGAAAGGACAACGGCGCCAATCCGGTCGAATACTTGCTGCACGCGCTTGCGGCTTGCATGACCACCACTCTGGTTTACCACGCGGCGGCACGCGGAATTGCCATTGAGCGCATCGAATCGAGTCTCGAAGGCGACCTGGACCTGCAAGGCTTCCTCGGCCTGGGAGACAACGTGTTCCCTGGCTTCGCGAAGATACGCGCGTCGTTCAAGGTCCAGGCAGATGCGACCGCCGCACAGTTGGAAGAACTGTTTAAGTTCTCACCTGTGTACAGTTCCGTATCGAAGCCGGTGGCCATCGAAGCGAACGTCGAGATGGTAAGGGATTAGTTTCCCTGTGCTACGTCAATAAACGCCCCGCAATCGGTACGGTTCGCGGGGCGTTTTTGCTGGTAGCGGGCTATCCGTGTTCGCCAAAGGACGCTACCTCTTGTACGTAGGCTGCGTCAAAGCATAGCGATTCTGCCAGTCGTGCAAGCTGGCGGGCATAGTTTGGGTTTGCACCCTGACTGCCGCGTTCCGCAGGTAAGTTATAGCACTCCGCCTCCACAACTTCGCGCGTGTTCAATAATTCGACGCGAACAGGATGTGGTTGATACTCGTGAACACTCTCATCCGAATAGAGTTTTAGAACGTCGTCGTCGGACAGTGTCATAACGATTCCAAAGACGCGACTTGATACCGAGGGCAGCAGAGTGGCGCGATCTCCGATGTGGATTCGGTAGTCGGACAGAATTGCGCTGCCAACCAGCTGGGGATGCAGCCCTTTTTTTATAAGCAGTGACTGATCCATAAAAAGTCCGTAAAAGAATACCGTTCGCATTTCGATGTCTAGGAGCCTTCAAAGATCGAATCGAGCTTGCTCAACACTTCGCTCAGGGTAAAAGGCTTTTGAATGAAGTGGCTTGAGTCTGAAAGTACGCCGTGGTCCGCTACCGTGTCGGGGGTGTAGCCCGACATGAAAAGTACCTTTATTTGCGGTGATGTTTCGCGCAGCTTTGCGTAGCACTCCAGGCCGTTCATGCGAGGCATGACCACATCGGAAAGCACAACATCGATGCTACCGGCGTGTTCCGCAGCAAGTGCGATGGCCCCTTCAGGTTCGTCTGCAACCAGAACGTGGTAGCCGCTCGACTTGAGTACTTGCGTCACCACCCCGCGAACCGCACGATCGTCCTCGATAACAAGCACCGTCCGGCCGGCGACGCTCGACGTCGTAACTCGCGACGGCGCTTCGGTGTGCAGCGGTTTCTGTGTGATAGGAAGGTAGATTTTAAAGGTTGACCCAACATTCACCTGCGATTCCACCGTGATTGTGCCTTCGGCTTTTTTGACGATTCCATAAACGGTGGCCAATCCCAAGCCGGTTCCTTTATCCACTGGCTTGGTCGTGAAGAACGGATCAAAAATACTCGCGACTGTTTTATCGTCCATACCGATTCCGGTGTCGGTGACCCGAATCACCGCATGCGGACCGGGCGCAGAAGCGCCATGCTCCGAAACAAAGCGCTCGTCCAACATCTCCTGTGACGTTTCAAACTGCAGCACGCCGCCGCTGGGCATAGCATCCCTCGCGTTGATCGCAAGGTTGATCATAATTTGGTTCAGCTGCCCCGGATCGATGTGAACAAAGCCAAGTTCCGGGTCAAGCTGAAGTTCAAACCGAATGTGCTCGCCGATCAACCTGCGAAGCATTTTTTCGGAACTTTGTACCGCCCGGTTGACGCTGATCGTTTTGGGCTCGACCACTTGCTCACGGCTGAACGCAACCAACTGTGCCGTCAGCTCGCCCGCCCTCTTGCCTGCCCTCCGGATTTCGTCGAGGTCTTCGTAGCGTGGATCTTCGCGGTTAAAACACTCGAGCAGCGAATCTGAGTAGTTGAGAATGACGGTGAGCAGGTTGTTGAAGTCGTGTGCAATACCACCGGCAAGTCGTCCGATCGACTCCATCTTTAGCGACTGACGAAGTTGCTTCTCCAATCGCGTCTTTTCAGTAACGTCAACAATCGAGACGATTACTCGCGCAAGCGACGAGCGACTACCGACTGGTACCGACCAGCTAATCACGACCTGCAGCAACTCACCATCGAACGTTCTAAGTTCGGCTTCGCCGTACGCACGGTGATCATTTCGCCAGATGGCGACAAGCTGCTCGCGAAACACCTCGTAGCTTCGTTCGGTAAACGTCGACGCGATCCCGGCCAGTAGACTATCAGCCGATCCTGCCCGGTGCATGTCGATCGCGGCCTGATTGACCATGCACACGCGAACCAGTTCCGCACACTTTGTCACCACTTCGGGGTGATCGTTTAGATATGACTCAAAGTCGTCAATGTTACGAAAGCCAATGCTGTCGAGATAAGCCAGCATCTCGGAAATATCTTCTTCCCACAATGCTATCGGAACTTCGTCAAACAATGTCCGGAACCGCTGCTCGCTCTTGCGCAGTTCCTCTTCTACCATACGCTCGGCATGAATATCCTGCGTCGTTCCCTGCAGTTTGAAAACATTGCCATCCTTGTCGCGAATGGCGCGCATAATGGAGTGGACCCAATTGTATTCGCCGTTACTTTGCAGAATGCGGTACTCGCCAGCATAGGGTGTCCCCTCAGCAAGTCCGATCTCGAACGCTTGTGCGATTTCGTCCCAGTCCTCTGGGTGAATGAGTGCCCGGTGTTCTTCCCACGACGGCGGGTCGGCATCCGGAGGCAAGCCCGCGATCCGAAGCATTTCGCGGGACCAGTACGGCGTGTGGGTGCGGGCGTCGAACTCCCAGCTTCCGACCTTGGCAACTTCCTGAGCCTCCTCCAGCCGGTGCGCGAGTTGTTGCGCGGCCTCTTCGGCGTCCATCAGTTCGTTAATGTTGTGATACGTCGCGTGGGTGTATTGCGCCTGCCCGTCATCGTTAAAATGGGTAGCGACGATGCCACGAATCTCAATTACAGAGCCGTCTCGCCGTACGATTCGGAACTGCGTCGATTGCGGCGCTTGGGCGTGCAACGCGTTTTCGACGTACTTCCGGACTTTTGCTCGATCATCTGGATGGACGAACTCAAAGAACTCTTCGTGACTTGGTGGGGTAGCCTGAGGCTCCAGGCCGAGTAGCTTCCAAAATCCGCGGGACCAAAGCGCTTTATTCGTTTCCCAATTGCGTTCGACGTATCCCGTTTCGGCGAGGAGTTCGCCTTGTTCGAGTGCAGTGACCATCCGCTGCAACTTATGATGGTCGGTCTCAAGCTGGTCGTAGGCTGCACGTAACTGGTCCAAACGTTCGCGCAGTTGTTTGTTGGCGCTACGTAATTCGCGTTCCTCGGCACTGGCCGACGTCGGCTTGTTCATGTCCTTCCCCTCTGCCACCACGAACACAGAGTTCCCCGTTTGGTTGGCAGTCGGAGTATAGCACCGAAGACTGGATTTTGTTTACTGATCAATCACGCCTGCGCGAAATGCCAAACGAATGAATTCCAGTGACATACACGCGTCCGCCAGGGCGACGAAGGAAGTTCCGGCGGCCGTAGTCGAACCAGGCCGAGAACTACTCGGTTGCCGCACCCTTGGTTTTTGGCTTACGAAGCTCGACCGCGCTGGCAACAAACCCCAGTTCGCTGGCAGAACCGTCGGGCCGCTTGACCAGGGTCGCGCCGTCCGATTCCAGGTGCGCGACGTCGTCCTTGGTCCACTCACTGGTTTGAAAAACACCTTCTGCACGCACCACCATTCCGTGGCTGTCCATCGGAACAAAAAACCCGTAGTCCTTAAACGTGACCCGGACCACAGTTTGTGCGCCCTCGGGACGCAGTTCCATCCAGCAACCCTTCTTGGCACAGACCTCGGCGACAACGCCTTCGACGATTACTGGTTTGTTCAGGTACTTGTCCGGCGTGCTTATAACATCGGCAAGTGTCACCAGCGGGGATTTGCCGAAATCGTCGCCGCGTTTGATGACTTCGCCGTCGGCGAGCGCAATCCCCGACGTCGTTGCTACCAGCATTAGTATCCCTACGATGCTCTTGAAGTTCATGTGGTTGCCTCTTGTGGCTGAAGATGTGAGTACGTAGTAAATCTGTTTTGGCCAGTGTAAACGCCTGGAACGTCGTGGGCAAGCCACGTTGACATTATATACAGCGTCCCCATATGCTTGGCCCTCAGTTAGTCGACCAAGGATTCGCGAAAGCCCGAGGAGAAAACCATGGCCGAGGACGTTCGTCCAAAGCGTCTCGTTGACCGCATGTTGAACTGGATCGAGGTCGCCGGTAACAAGTTGCCCGACCCCGCCGCGCTGTTCTTGATTGCGCTGGCGCTTACCTGGATTGTGTCGTGGGCAATGTCCGGCATGCAGTTCTCGGAGATCGATCCGCGCACCGGTGAACCACTGCGCGTGGTCAACCAGTTGAGCGGCGGCGCGCTGGCCGCGTTTCTCTCCGGCATGGTGAACACGTTCGTTCGCTTTCCACCCCTGGGCGTGGTGTTGGTTGCGCTTCTTGGTGTCGGGGTGGCCGAACACGCGGGCTACATTAACGCTGGCCTGAAAGGACTCCTGCGTTTTACCCCAAAGATGCTACTAACGCCGATGCTGGTGTTGGTGGCCATCGTTAGTCACACCGCCGCCGATGCGGGTTACGTGTTGGTAATTCCACTGGGCGGCGTCATCTTTTACGCCGCCGGAAGACACCCATTGGCGGGCATCGCCGCGGCGTTTGCCGGGGTTTCCGGAGGGTTTAGCGCCAACTTTATCCCGTCGGGCATCGACCCGTTGCTGCAAGGGTTTACCCAGTCGGCCGCACAGATTCTCGACCCGGCGCGCAACGTGAACCCGTTGTGCAACTGGGCGTTTACATCGTTTTCTTCCATCCTTGTGATCCTGGTGGTCTGGTTTATCACCGACAAGATTGTCGAACCGCGCTTGCGCGGTACCAAGATCGACGGCAATGCCGAGGACATGCCGGAAATGCCAACGCTCTCCAAAAAAGAAGATCGCGCGTTGATGATCTCCAACGTCGCAATGTTAGTGCTGGGTGGACTGTTGGTGTGGGCGCTGGTCCCGGGTGGGTCGCCGCTGCGTGCGGCCGATGGGTCGATCACATCGTTTTCTGCGCCGATCATGCAATCGATTGTGCCGCTTATTTTTCTGTTCTTTCTTGTACCCGGCATCTTGTACGGATACCTGTCCGGCACGTTCAAAAGCCACAAGGACATTATCAAAGGCGCCAGCAAGTCCATGGAGACCATGGCCTACTACATGGTGATGGTGTTTTGCTGCGCATTGTTTACTTACGCGTTTGGGCAGTCAAACTTGGGCGCGTTGCTTGCGTTAAAAGGCGCTGCCGCGCTAAAGGCGTTGGGCCTTCCCGGTTCGGTCACGGTGATCGGGATTATCTTTCTTAGTGCGATCGTTAACTTGCTGGTGGGTTCGGCGTCGGCCAAATGGGCACTACTTGCGCCAATCTTTGTTCCCATTTTGATGCAACTGGGACTGTCGCCGGAGTTAACGCAGGCCGCTTATCGCGTCGGCGATTCCACCACGAACATCATCACACCGCTTATGCCGTACTTCCCGTTGATCGTTGTGTTCTGTCAACGCTACGTCAAAGGAACCGGCATCGGCACAGTGGTGTCGGTGATGCTACCGTACTCGATTAGCTTGTTGATATTGTGGACGGCGTTCCTGGTGCTTTACTGGATTCTAGGAATTCCGTTGGGACTACAAGCGCCGTACGTGTACCCCTAGGGGTTAGTCGTCGTAATCGACACCACTCCTATGGCGATGGCCATTCCGTGCAGGGACGGAGCAGTTGTGCGGCCCGCCGCCAATACCACTGTTTCGTGTGCTACACTTTTGAGCCTAGCTTGGAGGTAAAAGGTGGCGATCCGAATACTCCTGTTACTCATGATTCTGGTGCACACAGCGTGCGATCAAGCAAGTAGCCCGACAGCCACAAAGTCCGCCGGAGCCCAAATCACGGGCATGTTTCCCTACGGAGCCGGCCCGGGTGCGGACGTAACGATTGTTGGAAAAGGTTTTGGGAATTCCGGTACTGCCGCGCAGATTCTCGTCGGTGGAATCGCGGCAACGATCTCAACGTGGGCTGACGAGGAGATTGTGTTTGTCATGCCTTCGGGCGTGGTAGGCAACGTTACAGATGTCACGTTACAAATCGGCTCGGCCGAGCTAGAAGCCGGTTCGTTCTTCGCTTGGGAACCTGGCGTCATCCAACTCACCAATACCGTCGGCGGTATCGGTGCTAGCTCCCCGACATGGTCACTCGATGGAAACTGGATTTACTACGTCCAGCATGTCGAAAGCGAAAACCAGTACGACATTTTTCGAGTTCGCGCGACCGGCGGTTTGCCACAGAATATCACCAACACCCCTTATGATGAAAACTGGCCGGATATTAACTTCTCGTCAGGTGAGTTGGTATTCGCTTCTAATTCAACCAACTCGGGAAACACAAGCGGCGACTATGACATCTGGATATCCGGGCAGGGCTACCTCAACCCAGTTGACCCCTCGTTTAATCTGCAAGACGACCTTGAGCGCACCCCTTCGTGGTCCCGATCGGTAATGGCGGGAATAAACCTCGCGTACACCCGTGTCGAATCATCTGGAACAAACATCTGGGTTTCCGGATCTTCGGGGATTTTGCGGCTAACCTCCGGGACCAACGCGCGGTTCGATCCCACCAACGGACAGTGGATTGCTTTCGTGGACTACAACGTGCTGACGCCCTACATCTACAAGATGGACGTTCTAAACACGGCGTCGCGGGAACTGCTGTCGACACCGTCCGGCATCGTCGGCGATCTCGACTGGGGGGTGAACGGAAAAATTGCCTACACAACTTCCGACCCGAACTCGGACATATGGATGATGGATGACGACGGCACCGATCACGAAAAGGTTTTGGGCCTTTCTGGAGTGTCTGAATACGCTCCGCGCTGGTCGCCAACCGCCGACCGCGTTGCTTTTGGCTCGCATCGCTTCTCCGATTTCAATATCTTCGTTTACACGATCCCAACCAACTAACAACGTTGTGTCGTCATCATGTTGCGCAGGAGATTCGACAAGCCGGTGTGAAGCGAACGAATCTTGATCATGACGGCGTTGGCGGACTTTGATCGCCTAGCGTTCCAGGATGACTTGCCAGTTTTGAATCAGGCGGGCGCCGACCTGGTTGGCGTCGGCGGGCGGTAGTTCGTTCATCAAAAAACGCAAACCGTCCGACGAGTAGCTATAGCCGACGCGTTGGCCATTCTTGATGGGTACATCCATGAGCTTTGTGGGTTCGCCAAACGTAAACTCGCCGTCGGTGGTTACCGGAACCGAAACGAGTTGGTTGCCGGACCCGCCCAGAAAACAAATTTCCTTGCCGTCGGGTCGCCAGATCGGTTCCCAGGAAGCGCCGGACGATATCATCCACCGCGACGCCCCTTCCGGAAACGACTGCACGTACACACCTGCGGCGCCCGCCTCGTCTGACACGTAAGTCAGCCACTTGCCGTTGGGCGATAGCTGCGCAGACATATCGTTGAACTGGCTGGCTATCAACGCGCGTGCCTCGTTAGTTTCAAAATCGTAGACCCACAAGTCCCAGCCGTTCTCGCCCAACGACAAAACCGAAACCAGGATGTAACGCCCGTCCCAAGTCCATTGGCTGGGAACAATCTGCGAGTTAAAGGTGTGCAACAAAGTCGCCTGTCCTTGCCCGCTAGCCGACTTAGTCCACAGCTCGCCGGGGCCATTGCGCGGCGAATCGAACGCAATTCTATCGTCATTGGGAGACCACAGCGGACTCCGGTCGTCGGCGGCATCATACGTGAACCGAGTACGCGTGCCGCGTTTGACGTCGTAGATCCAGAGGTCACCAACATCGTGACCTACGTTGACCACTACGCGGGTTCCGTCATGAGACAGGGACGGCTCAAAAAAGTTGTCGGGTTCTCCCAGTGATTCCAATTTGGTTCCCTGGCGGTCACGCCACTGCAGAATACTTCGACTAGCGATGGCACCTCGCATGTAAACCAGCACACCGGTGTCAACCACACCAAAGTGTGCACCGCCCCAGGACACGGCTCCGCCGGTGACGTTGTTAGCAATTGGCAGCGGATCGCCGGTAAACTCCTCGCGATCGACGTCGAATGGGCGTGCCATCAACGTCGATCCAAACCGATAGACGATGTTTCCATCGGAATAAACGCCGCGCGATTCGCTCCGCAGCAAAAACTTGATTTCGTCGGAGTCCAACGATCCCAAGTAGATGCCGCTCAACTCGCTGTTGACTGTGTTGGTGGTGTTGACTTTGTAAAACAGAAACCGCCGACCGTCGGGCAGGAACTGCGGCCAACGATGGGCGACGTCGAACTCTTTCTTGTTCAACTGGGTCACCGCTCCGGGTTGACCTCCACCAGAGGAAACCTTCTCAAGGTGCTCGCTCCAGTCGGGTTGAAAGATGATCGTCCCGGCGTCGTTCCAGGTTCCGCCGCGCCCGTCTTGCGCGTCACACAACGGGATGACCGGGCCGCCTCGCGCCTCAATTTTGTTGAGTTTGCCGTTGTCGTAGAACGCTACCCAACGACCATCTGGCGACCAGAACGGGTATGCTTCGCCATCAACCTCGACCAGTCGTACCGGGTCTGCCTCGGCGAGATCTTTGATAAAAATGTGGCGTTCGCCAGCATCAGCATCTTCGTTCTCGGGACGAGCGATTGCAACGAAGGCAATACGCCGTCCATCGGGCGCCACCGCAAACGGCGCACCCACAGAAAAATCCCATCCCACTGGCGGTGCAAACGTGGACTGCGTTACCAGCGTAGTTGGTGTTGTCGGGCTTCGCAGTTGGGTAGCCATCAGTCCCAGCGCGAGCGCGGCAACCAATGCAATCCACACGATGCGTTCGCGGCCGAAGCCCCGCGTCGGTTCGGCCAGGGCCTGGATGGGAACTTCTCCCGTGTCGCCGGCCTTGATGTTTTCTAAAAAAATGCGCGCTTCACCGATCGCTTGCAGGCGACGCGTGGGATCGCGCTCCAAACACCGCTCAAGTAGCTTGTGCAGCGCGGGTGGTGTGTCGTCGGGCAGCCTGTCCCAGGGAATATCGGCGCGTAGTACGCCCGCTAACGTGTCGGAGACGGTTTCGCCGTCAAACAAGCGATGGCCGCTAAGCATCTCAAACATAACGACGCCAAAACCCCAGACGTCGGTGCGATGGTCCATCGCTTTGCCGCGGGCTTGTTCGGGTGACATGTAAGCGGCGGTGCCTAGAATGACACCGGCCTGCGTCATCGCCGAGGTAATTGTGGGTGAGTGTTCGGGGTTGCTTTGCGTGGAGGCATCGCCGGAGTAGGCGCGGGCCAGGCCAAAGTCGAGAATCTTTAGCGTTCCGTCGGTCGCAATCTTGATGTTGGCAGGTTTAATGTCGCGGTGAATGACATTGATCGCATGCGCGGCGTCTAACCCGGCCGCAAACTGGATACCGTAATCAACAACGTCGTCGACCGGAATCGGCCCGCGCGCGAGTCGCTGGCTGAGGTCTTCGCCGTCGGCCAACTCCATCGCCAGAAAACGCGTCTCGCCGTCGAGTTCGTATCCATAGATAGATGCGATGTTGGCGTGTTGCAAACTGGCCAGCGTCCGGGCCTCGCGCTCGAATCGAGCGGCGCGCTCCGGGTCACCGGAAAGTTCGCTTGGGAGGATCTTGATAGCGACATCGCGGCCTAGCTTGGTGTCATTGGCACGGTAGACCTCACCCATGCCGCCCTTGCCGAGCATCTCGATGATGTCATAGTGGGCCAGTTTCTTGCCGAGCACTCAATCTCCGAACGTTAAGTGAGGCATGAGATTACGGTAGATCGACAGGGCGGGTCAACTCGGTAGGGCGGCGCGCCAACTTGAAGCCGGTCATCGCTTGGTTCCAAACCAGGTTGGCAGACATCGCCGGACTTATGCGAATAAGTAACGGTAGTCCGCTTCTTCAATGTGTGAGAAGAATCGATCAATATTACGACCCGGCAACTGCGGAGGAGTCATGCGACATTTGGGAATTGTGCTGCTGGCGGCACTCGCCATTGTTTTGAACACCATCCCGGCGGCGCCCGCCGAAGCGCCGGAGACTGAACGGGACGATGCGCTCCGAGATCTGTTATGCGACTGGAACGAAACCGTGTTTGTCGCGGCGATCGCAGAGGATCGACTGTTAACACTAAAGGGGCTGCGAACTGCTTGCTTGCTGCATCTTGCCGTCCATGACGCGCTAAACGCCACCAAACCGCAGTTCGAAACGTTCGCGTACGCAGAAAGAAATGCGGAGGCAGACGCACTTGCGGCAGCCGCGCAAGCTGCGTTCAGTATCATCTCGACTCAGTATCCGAACCTTGTGCCGCAGCTTCGGCAGAAACTCAACACGGTACTAGCCGCGATCCCCGACGGGTCGAGCAAGACCGCTGGAATCGCATTAGGTAATTCCTGCGCGAAGGCGATTCTCGACGAACGCGCAGGCGACGGGTGGGATACAAAGGCCGAATACACTTGGCACCCCATGGGCCCGGGGGTGTATGCGGAGTTTAACGAGCACAGCGGGACGCCCGAAGGTTTCATTTTTGGTGCGGGCTGGGCGCAGTCGAAACCGTTTGTTCTTAGCAGTCCGGACCAGTTTCGTTCGCCGCCACCGCCAGATATTTCGTCGCCCGAGTATGTGAACGCTTTTAACGAAGTAAAAAGTGTCGGGCGCTTTCAAAGTATGACGCGCACAGCAGATCAAACCCATCTGGCATTGTGGTGGAAGGATTTTGTCGAGAACTCCCACAATAGACTTGCCCGAGAACTCGTCGAAAAAGAGAACATGGATGCGTGGTCAACGGCGCGTCTTTTTGCGTTGCTCAACATGAGCATCTACGACGCGTACGTTAATGTTTTCGACAACAAGTTCTACTATAACCATTGGCGCCCCTACACGGCGATTCGTTGGGCGGCCAATGACGGCAACGCGCATACCACCCCCGACACGCTGTGGAACAACACCCATCGACACACCTACGCTTTTCCGTCTTATCCATCGGCACATGGCACGGCGAGCGCTGCGGCGATGACTGTCCTGGCGAATATGTTTGGCGATGAGTTTGCTTTCACGATGAGCACTCCGCAGGTAGATATCGCTGGTCCGCTGTCGGAGAAGTTTATTATGGAACCACCAACTCGCTCGTTTGAAAGTTTCTCCCAGGCGGCGATGGAAGCTTCGATGTCGCGAGTCTATCTGGGTATTCACTTTCGGTACGACTCGACCGAGGGGGTTCGATTGGGAAGCCGCATCGGACGATTCGTCGTCGAGAACACCCTTAAGCACGGCGTGCATAGTAATACTGAGCAATAGTTAGGATTCTGCATGCGACGCTGTGCCGACTCGTAGGCGATCAACGTTTTCACGCAATCTTTATCTTTCGGTTGGGACCGCCGAACATGAAGTGCAAAGGCCCGCCTCCGATGTGGCGTCGGTGGAGGCGGTTCGATTCCGGAGGCGTGATCTGGTACAATCAAAGCTGTTAGTGCGGCGGCACGTACGGCGTGCCGCCCAACTATCAACCCCGTTTTCCGACCTTGTCTCCATCATTAGGTATTACCAATGGCTTCCTGGGCTCGTCTGCTGTTTATCGGTTTCCTACTTCTACTACTCAACAGCGCATACCTGATTAGTTCGGGCGAGCCGACGCTGTTCTACATTGGCAACGTGCTGGTTCACGTGGTGCTCGGCGTGGCGTTGGTCTTTCTCTTTTTGCGATTCCTGACGCAGCACTTCGCTAAGCTTTCCCTGCCGGGGAAGGTTGGCGTTTTTCTGTTAGCGATCGGCATCGTAAGCGGCGTTTATCTGATGGTTGTTGGCGCCGTTCGCCCCTATCGCTGGTTGTTGATGGCGCACATCATTGCCGCGTCGCTGGGCTCGGTTCTCGTTGTTGCCCACTTTTTTGTAGTCGCAGCAGCGTCCGCTACCGGGCGACAGACGGCGCGCGCTGCCGGGGCCGTTCTGGCATTTTGTTTTCTCTTTGTGGGGGCCGCTGCCCTGCTGGGTAACTACCGACCCAACCCCGACTATATTGTTCGCAACCCGGAAACTCCGCCAACAAGCATGTACGAAGAAGGCGGCGGCACCAACGGACCGTTTTTTCCGGCGTCGGTCGAATCGCACACCGGAGACTTGATTCCCACCGACTTCTTTTTGACGTCTGAAACTTGTGCGGAGAGCGGTTGTCACCCGGACATCTACGACCAGTGGAACGAATCGGCGCACCACTTTGCGTCATTCAATAACCAGTGGTATCGCAAGTCGATCATGTACATGCAGGACGTCAACGGCATCCAATCTTCCAAGTGGTGCGGCGGCTGCCACGATCTCGCGATTCTGCTAAACGGCGTCATGGACCGACCGATTCGCGAAAACGTCCATACGCCCGCCGCGCAAGCTGGAATCTCGTGTGTGGGTTGCCACTCCATGGAGCGCGTCAAAGATACGATGGGCAACAGCGGATTTGTCATGAAGTACCCGCCGCTGCACGACATTGCCGCCAGCGAAAACCCGGTGATCCGCAAGCTTCACAACTATTTGATCCGCCTCGATCCCGAGCCGCACCGCCGTAGTTTCTTGAAACCTTTTCATCGCAACGACTCTTCCGAATTCTGCTCGCCGTGTCACAAAGTTCACCTCGACGTGCCCGTAAACAACCACCGTTGGTTCCGTGGTTTCAACGAGTACGACGCGTGGCAATCCAGCGGCGTGTCGCACCAGGGCGCGCTGTCTTTCTACTACCCGCCGGTACCAAGCAACTGCAGTGACTGCCACATGCCGTTGGTGCCGTCGAAGGACGCGGCCAACATTGACGGCGCAGTTCACAGTCACCGTTTTGCGGCGGCGAACTCTGCGTTGCCATTTGTGAATCAGCACCCGGATCAACTCGAGGCGGTAAAGAATTTCCTTAGCGCGAACCAGGTGACCGTGGACGTGTTCGCTCTGGCCCCCGCCGTACCCATCCAGAGGGCGAGCGAGAGCACGCCGGTGAGTCCTGCCGAGTTTAGTATGGTTCGTGACGAAGACGATCTTGGCTCGGCCGGGACCAGTCTCACCGATATCAACAAGGTTGTAGCGCCCATTGACGGTTCAACCGCGGTGGTCAAGCGTGGCGACGCGGCGCGGGTCGATGTAGTTGTGCGAACCAGAGGCGTGGGCCACCGCTTCCCTGGCGGCACCATCGACGCTTACGATGTGTGGTTGGAACTGAAAGCAACTGACGAAAACGGTAAAGTAATTTTCTGGAGCGGAAAGATCGACGCGCCCGACAACAACGGACCGGTTGACGAAAGCGCTCACTTTTACGGTGCGTTCATGCTGGACGAACATGGTAACCATATTAACAAGCGCAACGCGTGGGCGACGCGCGCGGTACTTTACGCGCGCACTATTCCGCCCGGCGCGGCCGACGTTGTGCACTACCGCTTGCAGATTCCCGATGATTGCGGTGACGAGATTCGTGTCGAAGCCAGGTTGAACTACCGCAAGTTTGCGTGGTGGAATACGCAGTGGGCGTACGCTGGCGTGCGGGACCCCGAGGACACCGACTTTCAGGTCGACAAGGGCTACGACGACGGACGCTGGGTGTTCACCGGCGATATGTCCGACGTTGGCGGCAAAATTAAGGACATCCCCAACTTGCCCATCATCGTCATGTCGGAAGATGTGGTCACATTGCGAGTCACCGACGACGGTGCGTCGCAACCCAAAACACCCGAGGCTACCGACCGCGAACGCTGGAACGATTACGGAATTGGGCTGCTCTTGCAGGGAGACCTTAGCGGCGCGCAGGCGGTGTTCCAACGCGTTACCGAAATCGACCCCAATTACATGGACGGCTGGGTCAACATTGCCCGCTGCCGAATTCGCGAGGGCGACGTCGCAGGCGCCGAAGAAGTGCTGGCAAAAGCGTTCGAGTTGCAAAAACTGCTGCCCGCCGACAGTCCGCATCGCGCCAAGGTGCACTACTTTTATGCCTTGGTTCAAAAAGCTAACGGCGAGTACGACGAAGCGCTGGAACACCTTCGCACTGCCGCCACACGGTTCCCTCGGGACCGGAAGGTGCGCAATGAAATTGGTCGGATGCTTTACCTGAAGCGCGAGTACAAACCCGCTCTCGCCGAGTTTCAGAAGACACTCGAGATTGATCCGGAAGATCTCGACGCGCACTACAATATGATGTTGTGCTACCGCGCACTAAAGAACGACGTCATGGCCGCGCACGAACAAAAACTCTACGAGCGGTTTAAGGCCGACGAGTCGGTGGATGCGATCACCGGTATCACGCGACGCGTCAACCCGAACGCCAACAACGAGCGCCAGCGTATCCACGAACACACTTCGGTCGACAACCTCGAATCGGCTGGATACGCCGACCCCGGACACGGGGGTGGCAAGTAATGCGGCGATGGATCGTCATGTTAACCGTTGTGTTGAGTGCAACATCGGTGCGCGCGCAAGAGCTTCCGCGTTTTGTAGAGATCGCCGAGGAGGCCGGAATTGATTTTGTCCACAACACCGGCGCCTTTGGTAACAAGTACCTCCCTGAGACGATGGGTTCGGGATGCGCTTTCATCGACTACAACAATGACGGCTGGCAAGACATCATTCTGGTCAACGGGATGGACTGGGTTGGGCACGCTACAGGTAAGCGACAGACCTGTGCGCTGTATCGCAACCAGGGCGACGGGACGTTTGTTGACGTATCCGCGGCTGCTGGTTTCAACGTGAAGATTTACGGCATGGGTGCCGTCGTCGCCGACTACGACAACGACGGTTACGACGACGTGTATCTTAGCGCGTATCGTGACGGTCGTTTGCTTCGCAACCGCGGCAACGGAACCTTTTCCGATGTAACGCAATCCGCAGGCATCATCAACCCCGCGTTCGCGACCAGTGCCGCGTGGCTTGATTACGACAAAGACGGTAATTTGGATTTGTTCATTGCTAACTATGTGCAGTGGACGATCGACACCGATTTGTTTTGCACGCTCGATGGCACCAACAAGTCGTACTGCACGCCCGAGTCGTACGATGGGCAGACGAGTCGGCTTTTTCGCAACCGCGGCGACGGCACTTTTGTGGATGTAACACGAAGCGCTCGTATCGAGAACAAATCTGGCAAAGCGCTGGGCGTGTGTGTGTTTGACTACAACGAAGATGGCTGGCCCGACATCTTTCAAGCCGACGACACGCAACCCAACAAGCTCTACCACAACAACGGTGACGGTACGTTTATCGAGCGCGGGCTTGTTAGCGGGTTTGCGTACAACGAAAGCGGCGTTGCCACCGGCGCGATGGGGATTGACGCCGGCGACTACGACGGCAGCGGCAGAGAAAGCATCATCATTGGAAACTTTTCTAACGAGATGATGAACCTTTACCACAACGAAAATGAATTCTTTATCGACGATGCGCCCGTCGCCAAGATCGGGCGCCCGAGCCTAATGACGCTGACGTTTGCGTGCTTCTTTTTTGACTTCGACCTTGATGGTCGACTCGACATCTTCGCGGCGAACGGTCATGTCGACCCCGACATTAATGCCGTGCAAAGCGGTGTCACCTACGCGCAACCGCCTCACCTTTTTCGTAACGTCGACAAGCGTCGATTCGAAGATGTGGCTGCGGGTGTCGGGCCCGATCTCGCCAGGCCCATCGTCGGCCGCGGCGCCGCGTACGGCGACATCGACAACGACGGCGACTGGGATCTGCTGGTCTCCACCTCCGGCGAACGCGCCTACCTGTGGCGCAACGACGGCGCCAGCAACAACAACTGGATCAAGCTCAAGCTGCAGGGTACCAAGAGTAACCGCAACGGCATCGGCGCAAAAGTCACGGTGGTGTCGGCAAGCGGCACGCAGACGCGGACGCTAAAGAGCGGCGGCAGTTATGTCTCGCAAAGCGAACTAGCCCTGATTTTCGGGCTTGGCGGGGACGCGACGGCGGAGTCCATCACGGTGGAGTGGCTGAGCGGAACGGCGGATCGGCTCACGAATGTTGAGTCGGGCCAAGTGCTCGTCGTCGAAGAAGGGCAGTCGGCGGGCCGGTAAGTAAGAGTTATTGAGGAGCCGATAGTATGCACACCGGCTACCTTGGTAAGCATGGTGGCAAAAGCCGGATGAATAGGAGAAGTCATGCGAAACCCTTTTGCCACCGGCGTCGGCGGCGTCCTCAGTGCCGACATCGCCGTATCAGACCACGAGCGGGAGCTTGCTTTCTACGCAAAGATTCTAACAACCGGGAAGGCACCACTTTGGCGCGACGACCTGACGAACAACCAAGGCACCCCGGTAATCGGCTTGGGGGCACGATCACCAGAATACGAGACCATTCCCTTGCAATGGATGCCACATTTCCAGGTCGCTGACGTTGCCGTCAGCGCGGCACGCGCACTTGAACTTGGCGGCAAGGAAATCATGCACGGCAAGGGCGATAACGGGGAGAGTCAGTGGGCTGTGCTCGTCGACCATATCGGCGCAGCGTTTGGTGGCATTCCTGTCGTTCCCGACGAGTTGATAACCGCAAACTCTGAAGATGTTGGTTCAATTGCCTGGCTCACGCTTACCGTTTCGGACGTGTTGTCGTCGCGTGATTTCTATAAACAGGTCGTCGGATGGTCGGCGACTCCAGCTGACGTCGAGGGCGGGTTTGAAATGCAACGCTCTAACGGTGTGTCTTCCGCCGAGATCAACCAGGCCCGCGGCGACAAGGAACACATTCCTCCGGTTTGGATACTGAGTCTTCCTGTTGATGACTTTGAAGAAAGTCTTCGACGAGTTCGCGAGGGTGGCGGCGAAGTCGTCAAGGAGTCGCCAGATGGTAAGTACGCGGTTATTAAAGACCCCGTCGGCGTTTGTTTGGCGTTGCAGGCGAAGAAATGAACGCGCAACTGGCGAGCAGCCGATACCGGTGCAGGGTTTGAAAGAGAGAGCCCTCCCGCGACAAAGCGAAAGGGCTCCAAAAAAATTGGCTCCCCCGGGTGGTCAGTATTCGGAGTACGAGCGAGGTATGGCATACTGGTCGGGCGTCAGAACTAACCCACGGGTAGCAGACTTGGCGCGGGGGGTTGGCGATGGCGTTTAAGCCATCTTGCTGGGAAGTACGACCTGGAGGGGAAAAACCATGCCGGAGAACAATTGCGCCGTTTGTGGAGACCGGCTGCGAAGGCCCACAAGCTTGCCCGATCCTAACGACCCGAGTCGGACGCTTTTCGACTGCAGCCGCTGTGGCCAGTACACGATGTCTCAGCAACTAACTTATAGCTCGAAACTGGCTGAAATAGATAAAGGCAAACTGTCAGGTATTATACGTCATGGTGCCGACGCGAGCCAGCATAACCAGTACAGCGAGTACATAACTCGGGACAACGTAAAGCTATTGGTGGAATCATCGGGAGCGCCAACGACCGTCGACGAGCAAATTGAAGTTTTGATTCGATGTATTGCGGCGCGGGCACCGAACTACGCTCAAATGACACCGGTCGAGGGGGTAGGCGTATGGGCAGCGCGGGCGTACATGCTAGAGACTGGATTGTTCCAAAAGTTCGTTTCTGATGTCCAAGAGTCATCGGAGCCTGTGTGGCAGTGCAAAAAAGGTACAGATGGAACGATGAAACTCCGGTTGACATTAGTAGGGTGGAGAAAGCTTAGGGAACTGAAGCAAACAAAAGGGACGGGACGGCAATGCTTCGTAGCAATGTGGTTCCATCCTCGCATGTTTGAAATTTTTGATCAAGCTATCAAGCCGGCCATCGAAGAAGAAGGCTTTTCGCCGTATCTGGTAGGCACAGACCAACACGATGAACGCATCGACAATAGAATTCTGTCTCAGATTCGAAAAAGCCGATTCATGATTGCGGATTTCACAGGCCTTCGTGGAGGCGTGTACTACGAAGCGGGCTTCGCCGAAGGGCTTGGGATCCCCGTGTTGTGGTCGTGCAACGAGAGTTGGAACACGGTTCACTTTAGCCAAGAGGCGGAGATGGCCACCGTGGACAACTGCGCAGAATTTGTCAGCGTTGCGCCATGGAGGGATAAGATTCATTTCGACATCCGACAATTGCCATTCATTTTCTGGTCGGATGGTGAGGAATTTAAAGGAAAAATAAGGGATTGGATCGGGGCGCGGCGTCACCTTTTTGATGCGAATGTGTCGTAATCGCGCGCTTCAAAAAGGCAGATCATCTTCTGCGGGGTGGTGAGTTGCCGACTTTGGCAACGGCAACGTACTGACGGCGAAGAGGTTCAGGATATCGTCGCGATCCATGAACTGCACCTGGCTTCGCTTGGTTTTGTCCAAGCGTTCACCGATCCAGTTCTTTGCTTGTTTTGTGATTTCACCGCCGGCAACGATGATTGCGTGATCCACGAGCACCTTCCTGCTAAATTCAGGATCGAATACTTCATGGCCAATCATCATCAGTAACTGATTGTAAACCTCAGAAATGTTAGAGTTTCCTTGCTTCGACTTTCCGGCCGCGTCCAACTTACCTTTCTTCGCCTGAAGTCCAAAATAGAGAACGTGTTGTGTCGGCAAAACGTATCGCATCCATATGTCTTTTCCGTACTCTAGTGCCTTGTCCTTGTGACCTGCGGGGGTAACTCTCTGATACCCGAGATTCCTGAAAAGTGGGAGTAGGACATCCTCGATTAGCTGGTCCTCGGAACAGGATTCAAGGTAGTCGGCCAATTTATTGCGCCGACGCTGGTCGTCCGGAGAGAAAGGCTGATGAGGACTCGTTACCGAAGAGACCGTGCTCGTGCCGATATGACGAATGTGGAGTGTTCCATCTTCTCCGTAGAAGGCCTCAAATCCTTCACGTCGTAGTGGTTGGTTTAGCGTAGCAAGGGCGTGGGTCCGTTCCGGGTCATCTTCCACGGCGTCGTCCTTGGCCATCAGTTCCCTCAGTACCGTAACGAACCTTTCCGGCAATGCGTTTGCACGGGGCTGCGGGTCTTGCAGTAGCTCTTTCAATCGATCGGCAGCCCAATACTTACGCGTGGAACCGTCATGCGCGAAGGGAAGACCACAGTCTTGAAAGAATTCTGTTATGAAACTGCTTGATCGGTAAGGAAACCACTCGTTGTCGCCAACGACCGCCTCACCCAATTCCCTGAGGTTTCGGTCTCTAAACTTCAGCATTTTGCGCTCCCGGTGCCGATAAGTCTAGCAGCTACGCAAAGTAGACACAAATAGAACAACCTACGATCCATGTACCGGGCAAGTTCCTTTACCTTGCGCAGGATTCATTCGAAAAACGCAAACTTCTCGATTCGATGGTTTCGAACTGCACTTTGAAGGGCGGAAAAGTTCAGCTAGAACTTCGCGAAGTCTTTCAGTTGCTTGCGGATGGGATCGAAGAAAAGAAGAAGCTGGAGCCTGGGAAAAGCATCAGATGCAGAGGTAGAAAAAAATTGGCTCCTCGGGTAGGACTCGAACCTACAACCTAGCGGTTAACAGCCGCTCGCTCTACCATTGAGCTACCGAGGAACCTAAACTTTTTGCCTGAATCCAAAAGACCAGCCGTGGTCTAGCGGCCGGTCGAAGGGGAAGAATAGCACACCCGGCGGGATTGTCAATCCCACCAACTGCCCGCCTGGCAGGGGTTTACAGCCGTCTTCCCCACCTTGCCTTCACGACGGCGATTTCCTATCTTAGACATGTCCGACCCGCCGGACCAAAACACCCACGAAAACCTCCCCACCGCACTGGAGGCCATCGTGACCAAACTGCTTCGCCGCGTCGACCAACTCAAAGCCCAATACCCCACCGTTATGCGCCGCGCCTTTGTCGGCGCGATCGTACTGCACATCGTCGTGTTTGCATTTGCTCCGCCGCCGCCGCAGGTCGAGCCTGCGCTTGCGACCGCGCCGGATTCGATCCTGGATGTCGAGTATGACAACGACCCCAACTACGAACTGATTCCCGAAGAACCCGCGCCGGCCGAACCCGACGTCGCCGAGCCGATGAAGGATCCAATCGCCACCGACGACGACCTCCCGCTGCCGCAACCGCAAAGCGATCTCGACCACCGCGACACCAACGTTGCACCGCGCGCCGAGTCGACACCGTTTGAGCCATGGGACAAACTGCCGGTGTTGCAGACGTTTCAACCGCCCGAGTACCCCGAGCTAGCGCGCGAAGCGGGCATCGAAGGGATCGTGAACTTACTGGTAACGGTGGGCGCGAACGGCAAGGTTATCGACGTCGAAGTGTATAGTTCGGACGTTACACCGGCGATGGAACATGCAGCAGTCACAGCCGCATGGAAGTGGACGTTCCAACCGGCACAACAAGGCAGCAAACGCGTGCCCGCTAAGGTCGTGGTGCCGATCGGGTTCGCACTGAATCGCTAAAGGCCAGGTCGAAGTCGGTCCGGCGAGCGATCCGAGTGCTGGATGTCATCTTCGCCGACTAGGTGAGCAAGTCGAAGATGTTGCCGAGCATCGACTGGTCGGCTTTGTAGATTTCGGTGAACTTGCATTTACTGCAAGTGACCGTGGTGAAGCGCCGGGTCTGCACGCCAAACAACTTGGTCCACAGGCCACCCGTCGCGCGGAATTCGCTGGTGTCGAACGTGCGACCATTACATTTGCCGCAGGTCCAGTTCTTGTGTTCCATGGTGAACCTCCTGGAGTAAGTACCCCTACGGGCGCAAAATATTCAAGCTAGTTGCCCAAAAGCGGCAGGCGCTTGAGCTCGTGGTAGCGTAAGCCCATGTGGATACAGTGTGTTAGCGCCTTAGTAGGGAGTTTTCCGGAGACCGGAAGCAGGATCGCCCGGTTCCCTTCGAACGCCATCCCGCGTGGGTACAGCTCGCGAAAGGTCTCCACCAGTAGGGTGTTGCAGTTGAACAGCACTTTCACGACGTCCGGTTCTTTGGGCTTCCAGGCCAGCCGAATCGTGCTGCCGCCTTTGACCAGGTAACTGGGCTCACCCCATTTAAGCGTCTCTTCAACCGGCCCGGCGTCAATTTCTTTGGCCGTTGCCAACACCAGGTCGCGAATAGTCAGCAGTTTGGTTCGCGGCGCTTGGGGGTAGGAGTCGTAAACCGCCCGCACCTCAGCGCTACTAAATCGACGCGTCATCGCTATCGACCAGCCGCTACGCTAGGTTCGCTTCCGGGTGTTTAGGGTAGTCGAAGTCGGTCTCTTCCGGCTCCTCGGCGCCGACCTCTGCCCAGGTGGTGATGTCAAACCGCATGTCGAGCACGCCGCACGTCGGAACATTATCCACCGGAAGACCGGCCACCGCGTGCGCCATCTCGGTAATAGTCGGGTTGTGGCCAACCATGACGACGCAATCCCACCGGTCGTCGAGGTCGTGGATTAGCGCCATCCAATCTTCGACACTGCATCCGTAAAGGCGCCCGTCGCGAACCACATCTTTCTTGCGGTAATCGAGTTCCTTGGCAATCTTGCGCGCAGTCTTGCGCGCGCGTTTGGCCGAACTGGTGATAATCCGATCCGGCTCGACGCCGCGGGCTGCCAGTCGCTCGCCCATAACGGGCGCGTCGCGCTTGCCGCGTTCGTTGAGCGGGCGATCGTGATCGTTAGAGATGTCGCCGTCCCAACTGGACTTGGCGTGTCGGACCAGTACAAGTCTCTTCATTATGTAAAAGATCCAATCTAATAGATGCGAAAAGCACGTCTGCTGCGTAGCGTTATATGGTAGCGCACTTTTTGCGCGGCGTCATCATTAACGATAGACGACTAACGTTTTGACTTTCGCCAGTCGGTACGGGAGGTAAAAAAGAAGCGCGTTTTGGGGTTACCGTAAAACGAAACGGTTCGCTCGCGGGTGTGCAGGTGCGAGGCGACGCCAATGGAAGGAACGTTGCGGGGATCGACCAACGAGCCAACTTCGTCGGCATTAAGCTGGGCGAAGGCGTGCTCGATGCAGGCGGCGGCCGCTTCGGTCGCCAGCCCCTGCCGCCGATACGCGCTGGTGATGTGGTACCCAACTTCGGTAACCACGTCGCCGCTATCCAACTGCTGTGCCATCACCCCGCACCCGCCCACGTACTCGCCGGTCTCCAGGTGTTCCATCGCCCACATTCCGTAGCCGTATAGCTGGTAGCGCTCGTGCTGTCGTTGCACGAAATGCGGCCCCTTGCTGCCGATGTCGGGGTAAAACAACCGCGCGTCGCGGTCGGACAACGCCGTCACAACGTTCTGGACATCGGCCGTTATGAACGCGCGAAAACGCAATCGCGCCGTTGGCCCGGGGATGACCATCTTGGGAAACTTAGGGTCGCGGACGAAGTCACTCACGCTACGACAGTGCCGCCAGTGACTGGGCAATGGCGGAGGTTAGAAACTCGGCTGCCTGAACGGCCTGGGCGCCGACGTCGAGTCGGCTCGCCGGAAGTACAGCCGCGGTAAACCCTTCGGTGTGCCATTCTCCGCCGCCGGCAAGCGAAAGGCCGGTCACCGCGTCGGGGTACGGCCACGGCGACACATAAAGGTAGGGTTCGGCGTAGCTGCCGTCGCCGGGGGAAAGTCCGACGCCAACACTGCGGCTGGACTCTCCCGCGCCGGGATCGTCTAACGCGATGAGCGTCGCGATGTCAAAGTGGTGCGGCCAGGTTCGCACTTCCGAAGCTCGCGTTTCGACGCGCCGAACTTCGTGGAACAGACTCGCGGCGTTGCTATACCACTTACTCAACTGGACAATGTCTTCGGCGTCGGGGAGCATAACGTCGGCGCCACTACCGATGCCGTGGTCGGGAATGTCGTAGTCGGGTACTTCCAGGTTGGCATCGCCCACCACTGCCAGCCTGGCTTCACGACCCAGCCAGGTCAACGCATCCGCGAGCGTACCACCAGCCATGGACATGTCGGCAATCACGCGACCCGCTTCGTCAAGCAGCGCCAGCGTGAAGGTATCGGTATCGAACGCGGCCCGGTGGCCGGTCGTGCTGGCTTGACTTAGAAACTGGTGCGTACCATCCCAGTCCAGGCTGGTGTGACTGTCGTCGGGACTGGGCGGTACCAGTTGCCGCCCGAACGCCGCCAGCGGCTGCACCGCCCAATGCATCCGCAGCCGTGCTTCGGCAAGTTGCTGCGCGCGCGACGGGTCAATAGCTTTCCAATTAGTGATGGCCGAAGAAAAATCCATAGTACCTTTACGCGAATCCGCGTTCGTCGACACCGGCGTAGCGCACGCCAGTAAGGTGCGCCATATCGCGCTTCCATGTCGACAAATCGCTCTGACTAAACTTTGCAAACGAGTCGTGCCCGCACGCGCGCGCGAGCAGTTTCATCAGTTCAACCGTACCTTCAAAGAAGTTTTGCAACTGCCTGGCCGACTTGGCAATCTCCAGGCGTTTGCGCAAGTGTTCCTTTTGCGTCGCAATGCCGACGGGACAGTTGTTGGTGTGACACGCCCGCATTCCCAAACACCCAATCGCCTGAATCGCCGCGTTAGAAACGGCGATCGCATCTGCACCCAATGCAAGCGCTTTTACAAAATCGCTGTCGATACGCAATCCGCCGGTAATTACCAACGACACACCGGCGGCGTTACAACGATCCAGGTGTCGACGCGCACGAGCCAACGCCGGGATGGTGGGCACCGAAATGTTATTCTTGAAGATGTCGGGAGCCGCCCCGGTACCGCCGCCGCGACCGTCGAGTATTATGTAGTCGACGCCTAACTCCAGCGCCGCGTCGATGTCGGCTTCGATATGCTGCGCAGAAAGCTTAACGCCTACCGGGATGCCGCCGGTGGTCTCGCGCACCTCTTCCGCGACTCGCTTAAAGTCTGCAAGCGACGCAAAGTCCGGGAACTTGCTGGGGCTTACCGCCGCGGTTCCCGGTTCTAGTCCGCGAACCTCTGCAATCTTTCCCTTCACTTTATCACCAGGCAGGTGACCTCCGGTTCCGGTCTTCGCACCCTGGCCAAGCTTAAAGTGAAACGCCTGCGCCTTGTTTACTTTGTCGATCGAATAACCAAAACGGCCGGATGCGAGTTCGTAAAAGTAACGCGAGTTGGACTCTTGCTCTTCGGGCAGCATGCCCCCTTCGCCGGAACAAATCCCGGTACCGGCCAACTCCGCGCCCTTGGACAGGCTGACCTTGGCCTCTTCGGAAAGCGCGCCAAAGCTCATATCGCTAACAAAGAGTGGAATCTCCAACTCCAACGGCTTCTTTGCATTGGGTCCGATGATCGTCTTCGTTTCCACCGGCGCGTCGTCGATGAGCGGCAAGCGGTGTAACTGCGCGGTGACAATTTGCAGATCTTCCCAGCGGGGAAGCTCGGTTAGCGGCACACCCATTGCCGATACTTCGCCGTGGTGACCGACGCCCTCGATTCCTTTTTTGGCGAGCGATTGAATGTGCTTATTGTGTGGCTCATCCGAAGTGCCATGAATGTCGGCATAGAGACCAAGGTATTGGTCGCGCTGAAACGGTTGCGGATGTTCCTTCGCCCATTCGTCAACTTCTGCCTGGTCGACCCACACCTGGTTGTCGTCAACCCACGCATCGAACTTCTTTAGCACTTCGTTGTTGGCGTACTCGCTGACCCCGGTGTCATACCGGTAGTCCCAATCGTGCACGCCACAAATAAGATTCTCCCCGTCAATGTGCCCATCGGCGAGCAACGCCCCTCGGTGAAGGCAGCGTCCAAACAACACCGACACATTGTCGTCGTAGCGAATCACCACCAAATCGACTTCGCCAACCAGTGCATAACCTGGCTGCCGGTCGGGCAGGTTATTCCAATTGGCAACAGCAACGGGATTGCGGCGAGCCGTCTGAGACATAGTTTCCTCCGAGGGCGATAGCGTTGACGGGCCAGACTGGGTGAATCCGGCAACCAGGCAGTGCTGTTATCGTACCGCAGATGGAGGCTCGTGGGTAGGGGCCTCCGCGTCACGGGCGATGAGCGCAAGCATGCGGCGCCGAATCCATCCGCTAAACGGCCCAATAAAAAACCAATAGATCGCGAAAACGACTCGGCTATACCGCGAAGTACATCGAATTCGGGTCTCAGTGCGGAGTGTACAGGTACCTTTGTCGTCGGGAACCACTAGAAAATTCCAGCCAACCACAATGTGCCCGGGTTTAGCGAACGTCGGGTAGTCGTCCGGCGAAACGCTGTGCATTTCTCCGTCGAGTCGCTTGAAGTTTGCGATCACACCCAGCACAAGTTCGTTGGGAGGCTGCTCTTGCAGAAGCCCAAACCCAATCGTTTGAATCCCATCCATGGTGAGCGCTTTAGCGGGCAGGCCGCGGAGCTTAAACAGCGTGGCGATGACCCGCGACCGACCGAAGTCGGCGTTGCGAGCCGCGTGATACGTGCGCTCGGGCGACGCCGAAACGTCGCGCTTGTGACGCGATCGCACGTGAAAGGTTGGAAGGTACTTGTCGAGTTGCATAAGCAAAAGACCCGCCCCTAAGGGCGGGTCTTTGCCGGTTTAACCTTGGCTGTCGGTAAACTTAGCCATTTCGGTTTCGTTACGTTTAGCCCACTTCTGCAGTTTCTTTACAGTCTCTGCATCGTCAGAGGTAAACATCATGATCGACCCGTGCTTGATTTCGATACTTTCCATACCGACCGCACCGGACATCATGATGCCACCCATTGCCGTGCAGGAACCGCACATTTCCATCTGCTCGCCCTGCATCATGCGGGCACCGGCCGCGTGCATATCCTTGGTCGCCGACCGATACTTTTCCAAGTAGCCGTCGCTAACCGTGCACAGCGTCATAATGCCCTTGGCCATGTCGTGGCTTTCCCACTGCATGTTGTCGACCAGGCCGTCATACTTGGCCATGTTCGAACACATGCCACACTTTTCCATGTCAAACCACGCGCCTGCGCTGCCGTGATCCCCGGAAAGTGCACTCGCGGAAAATCCTGCGACCAACGCAATGGCGAGTGACAAGGTAACTAAGCGTTTCATGTTGGTTTCCTCCCAGGCCTAACCGTGGTTATGGCCGGCGTGCTCGTCCATTTTTTCCATTTCCGAATTCGTAGTCGCAGCCCACTTTTGAAGCGACTTTACCGTTTCGGCGTCTTGCGACGTAAGGATCATGACCGAACCATGCTGGGTCATCACGTAGTCAGGCATAACCTTACCGCCCATCATGATGCCGCTGAGGCTGGTACACATTCCGCAGAGGTCAATTTTTTCGCCCTGCATCATCTTCATACCAACCTGCTCCATCTTCTTGTTGGCGGCGCGGTATTTTTCCAGATAACCATCTGCTACCGTTGTAACCGACACGATTCCGTTCGCCAGGTTGTGCTGTTCCCAGGTGACGTGTTCGAGCAATCCGTCTTGGGCACTCAGGTTGGAACACATGCCGCAACTTTCCAAATCAAACCAGGCCTTGGCGCTCTTTTCGCCCGACGTCGCCACAGCGGCGATACTGGCGACCAGCGCTACCGACAAGACCAGTGTCAAAACTCGCTTCATTTCTAACCTCCATTAAAGCATTAGGAAACGGGTCTCCCTCCGTCTCACCGGTATTTTAAGTGAATCAGACACCCCCTCCAACAGGGTTACTGCAGATTCGCATAATTGTACCTAGTATAACTAACTGCCTACGCCCTCCACAGGGGCTTCCCGGCGTTGTTGATGCTATCCATTTGTTTCCCGACCCGCCGGGAACGCCTCTGGCGCGGCGTCTGGGGGAGAGCTGCCGGGCACACGCTTTGCAGATTCCGCCGTGCCTCAATCCACCACAGTAGCTCGCCGCATCCGTTTCGGCATTGCGGTTTCCCATGCTAGCCGGGCCAAGGAGTGTTATGTCGACGCAAAAAGTCTACGTGATCGATCCTTCCAAGCAATCTGCAACGACGCCCAAAAATCGGGCGATACCCGATCACATTCGTCAAAAGGGTTTTGATGACACCCCCGACCGCGACGTGCCCGAGTGGCTGCTGGCGGTGCGAACGTACGCGCTGGGACCGATTAACTTAATCCTTTGGCCCAAAGGTAGCGCGAAGTTTATGTGGGCCGCGTGCGGTGCGTTGGCTGTTGCGGTGATGGTGATGTTTGCTTTTGTCGGGAAACAGTTCTTCGCCAATATGGCCACCGACCGCGAAGCAGTATTCTGGCTTCTGATGGTTCTGGTTCCGGCTACGCTTGTTTCGACCACGTGGGCCCGTGCGATTTCGCTTTGTCCAACGGCAATCACCTGGCCGTCGCTACTAAGAAAACCAATAACGGTGTTCGCCATGGGCCTGATGTTACCCGGCTTGGGACTGCTGGTCGCCGGGCAACGCTTTCGCGCGGCGTTCGCGGTGTGGAGTTTGGGCATGCTGGCGGGCGTAGTCTTAATAAGTAAGCAATGGTTCGGCATTAACATTACCGATCCCAGCACGCGACTTTCCTTAATGACTTACGAAGGTGTTCTGGTTGCCGCCATCGCCTTGGTGGCGGTTGGTGTGGGCGCGTGGATTGTGCAAGCTTTGGACGGGATGCGCCTGACCACCACATCGGTTGCCTCTGGGACTCTGGCCAACGGCCTCGCGGTCGCGCTACTGGCGGTGCTGATTGTCTTTGGCCTGGTCAACCGCCCGACCGCGGTCGCAACCAACTTGTTCGCGCTCGCCGATGCGCTGGAAGAGCGCGGCCTGTTATTGATTCCGGCGGGCCTGGCCGAGTCGGCATCTCGTGTGGATCCGGCGACGCCGGAGTACCTGGCGCGGGCAGCGACACTCTATGGTGCGCTGGGTTACGACCAACGAGCACAGCGCGCCGAAAACTTGCTGCAAACTCGTGCGGTGCGCTTTGCTAGTGCCGTCGCGGTTGCTGCCGAACCGGAAGTGTCCACGGCCTTACAAGCGACGCTCGACTGGCACTGGCAGTCGAGCGGTTGGTATCGTCCGCTTTCGATGTGGCCGGTCGCCGTTCCGCAGGAGCCACCCGCACCCTAGTCGTTGTTGCCTTCGCGATCGGCGCGCGTTTCTAACTCAAACTGCATCCGGCGCTCAGAACGCAGTCCGGTTTTTTCGTTAGTGGCAGCAACCACCAACTCGAAAGTGCCCGGCCACAGAGTTCGGGTCCCGATTCCGATGTCGATGGACTTGCGGTCGCCCACCAGCACTTCGGCGAACGTCGACCCAACGTCGGTGTTCTCCGACTTCCCACGGATACGGTCCCACAAACTTTGCTTGCGCGGCGTTTTAGAAATGACACGATACTCAATCGAGAAGTCGATTCGCGGCCAGATGTCGTCGTTGCGATAGATCTCGAAGTACAACGGAATGACTTCGCCAACCAGATACCGACGCATTGGATGCGGAACCACTTCGATGCCGCCGCGAGTAAACGGCGAAGCGGTGACCGTCGAGTCGATCTTACTGGCCATGATCACGTCGCTCATTTGCTCGTGTCGTTCGTAGTCTTCAAACTGAGTATCAAAACTAAAGCTGGTAAACTTGCCGGAGCTCATTTCCTTAACGGTTACGGCACCGTGGTAAAAGTCGGGCGGCAGCGTTCCGGTCATCATCAGCGGAAACCAGCGGCGGTCGACGCCGGCGGGCATGTCCAGGGTGCGTTCCATTCGCGCTACTTCTTCGCGGCTGGTGTTCCAAAACACCGCCGAAGCCTCGTAGCGTAGGGGCCTGGCGGCCTCCCGCTTCAGGTGCGCGGGCGCGTCTTCGGGCAACGCGTCGCGACCGGTTAGGAACTGAACCGACACGTCGACTCGGTCGTTGCCCGGTGTATCACGAAAACTCTCTACACTGTAGTGCACGGGAATCCGAAACTCGGGCAAGTCGAACGGGTAAACCACCGGAACATTCTCGTTCATCGCGCTAAAGCTAAAGCGCGCTCGCCATTCATCGGCCGACATTTCGATAAGGTCGTTAGGACCGCGTTGGATTTCGTTGCCTTCGATATCCTGATTCCCCTTGCGATCACGCGGACTTCCCGACGCTTCGATGTGCTCCATGAACAGCGTGAACACGCCGTCGCCATAGGCGTCTTCTAACTTTGCCGTCATGTTGAGTCGGTCGTAGTGCCAAAGCTCGTGCGCACGAACGACGTGCCCCGACGGCAGAAGTTCGGCGCCGCGCACTTCACGCGCATCCGGCGCCCCGAACCGAATGTAAAGTTCGCCGCGGTGATCAAAACCCGGCCACTTGGGCGCTCGGAAATGCGTCTCCGAGTACCACGTGCGCTCGTCGTGCAGGTCGCGTGCTTCGTTTTCGTCGGTGGTGCGAGTCGGATCGCGCTGCTTCCAGTAGTTATCAATCCATTCGCGGCGTTCGCCGTCATGACGCAATGCAAAGAACTCTTCTAGTTCGTAGCGATCAAGAACAGTCCATAGCGACGCTACATCGTAGCGCATGGCCGATGACATCTTCCGCAACTGGTAAATGAGTTCTTGCTGCGACACGTGATGCGTGGCGGCAATAACAGGCGTTGCGGACAGTGCAAAGAGTATGCTGAGGGTAAGGCGGTTCATGCTGGTGTTGTTGATTTAACATAACACAAAAAAGTGCGCCGGAAAATCCGACGCACTTTGTTGCGTTAACAGCGATCGGCCGCAGCGACGCTACGTAGCCTGGCCGCGAAACAGCGAGAACGCGGCACCCTGGGGATCAACCACCGCGGCCAAACGACCCACATTGGGAATATCCTGCGGACCAAACACAACTTTGCCGCCAAGACTTGTGGCTCGAGAAGCTGACTCGTCCACGTCGTCAACCAGGATATAGGTGGTCCAATGCGAGGGAAGATCACCCCATTGCGGGCCTTCCATTTGCATCACACCCCCGAACCCTTTGCCGTCCATTTCGATGACCTTGTAAACACCCTCGGGCCCCATGTCCATATCCTGGGTGCTCCAACCAAACACTTCCCCATAGAACTTCAGGGCAGCGTCGCGATCGCGAGACGCCAACTCTGTCCAGCACACTGCGCCTGCTTCGTCGGCTACCTGAGCACCAGAATGGTTGCGCGGCTGCCAGCAACCACACGCGGCCCCGGACGGGTCGGTGAAGATCAGCAGCCGACCCTCTTCCATAATATCCATCGGGGGACAAGTTATCTTTCCACCCGCTGCTTCTACCTTCCGCGCAACTTCTTCTACATCGTTGACTGCGAGGTACGGCAACCAGTGTGGCGGGACGCCTTTCATTTCGGCGGGCAGGTCGGCCATTCCGGAAATATTTCGCCCACCCAGTTGGTTCATGCGATACGTACCGCCGGGAATGGGAATCTCATTTACTTTCCAACCAAACAGAGAACTGTAGAAATCACCCGCCGCTCGCGAGTCGGTGGTGCTGAGTTCGATCCAACAAAACGTACCGGGGGTATGCTTGTCGATTGTAGCCATGACTGGCCTCCATGCATGTAGGTTGATGTGGCTCGTGACGCGGGCCATAACCAAAATACCAAATCGCGAATCCCGATTTCAAGGGGGTCACACGTATGGCGGGACGCCTAGAAGTAGGCCGATAATCCGAACCGAACCCCGTAGTCAAACGAAAGATCCCACTGCTTGCCGGAGCTACTGCTTTCGAGTGACCCAGGGCCCAGGCATCAGTCGGAAGTCGCGGGGTGAATGACCAGCGAAATGCGATACGGCTGCGCATCGTTGGTGTTGTCGCCGTTATCGTGTTCTTCGGCAATTTGGGTGAGTTGACTGATCAATGCCTCGCTTAATCGCTCGGCCTGGTCGGGTGTGAGGTGCGCCAATGCGTGCGCTGCGGCAATGTACGGCGTTTCGGTTTGCGCCGACGCGGCGGCCAACTCGCTACCGATCGTGTTCAACAACTCAAAGACCAGCTCGAACTTGCCGCCCTCTGTATCAGACTCGGCAGCAAACGCGCGCTGATCGACACGGAAGCGTCGGGCAACGGCGCGGTAGAACTTCTGCATGGTTCCTCGTTTGCGAACCTCACGCGTCGGTGTAATGAGTCCCGCGTCGGCGAGCATCTCGACATGGCGATACAGCTTGGTAGGAGGTTCGCCTAAACGCTCCGCGACTTGCTTGGGTGTCATCTCTTCTTCGGCCATCGCCTGCAAAATGCGCATGCGTAAATCATTCGTCAGCAATCGAAGCTGCGCAGTGTCGGTAAGTGTGAACCACTCCTGCGGCTCTTCGGCCCCCGACGTACTTTGATCATCAGTCATAGAAATTTCCCAGGATGGGTTGACAGGGGGAGGATTAACCTCTATTATTCACCTATATGTGAATATTCGCCTACTTATCGTAAATAAGGATAACACACTGTGAAACCAATTGTTAGAGGGTTTATGACTATGATCGTACTTGCGCTATCCTTGCACTCGGCCGCCGCCAATGCTCAAACCCTAGTCTCCCAGCTCGAAGCGGCTCGGGGCGCGTTACCGCCCGGAACGGCGCTCAGGCTTGCCGGGACCGCCACAGCGTTCGCCGCGAAAAGTACCTTCGTGGTGACGATCGGCGACGGAGGTCAGTATACGCTAAACGTGGATGGACCACTTCCCCATGCTCGCGGTTTTGACGGCACAAGCGATTGGGAAACGGACTTCAACGGAGTATCGCGCCAAACGCAGTTGGGCGATCGCGAAGTCAATCGACTTCGGGATTGGCTGTCGTTTGGCGGCTGGCTCGACACCTCTCACAGCCTCGTTCCGCTAGCCAATGTACCCGCCGACAACGCGACTGCGCCCGCGTCACTGGCACTGCAAATGCCCGACGGAACGTCCGTCGCAACCGTGTGGGTCGATAGCGACAACCGAGTTACGCGGTTCAAGTTTAAAGGAATGAATGGCGCCGAGACGACGACGCTATCCAACTACACCAAAGAACACGGAGTGTGGATTCCGCGAACCGTTCGTACCGAGACCGAACACGGTGACGTGATCGAGCTCGAGATCGAACAATTCGAGCTGGTAACCGACGCCGACTTTGCCCAGCCCAAAACGCCCCTGCTGACAATCGCGGGCAATCCCAACCTTGAGCTTAAGCTCGCGACCACCGGCCACATCCTGGTCCGCGTTTCTATCGACGACCTGGCGCCGGGCTGGTTTATCCTCGACACCGGTGCCGGCGCAACCGGCCTGGACGCACGCCGTCTGGCCGAAACCAACGCGCCGGAGCTTGGCAACTTTACCGTAGCCAGCTTGATGGGGTACATCCGATCGCCACTGCGCCGCGTTGATCGGATTAACGTGGGACCTGCCACACTAGAATCTCACGTTGTTTTCGAGATGGATTTTTCGCCGTTCGACCAGGTGTTCGGCGAACGCATCGACGGCATCATTGGCTACGATCTCTTCTCGCGATGCGTCGCCCGAATTAGTGTTTCCGAACCAAGCGTTACCTTGCAAAGTTCGCAGGAACTTGCCGGCGATAACGACAGCGACTGGCGCACGCTTAGTATGAATTCCCGCATACCACTGATCTACGGGCAAGTGGATGGGCAAGATGGCGGTCGTTATCGTATGGATATTGGCGCAGCCGGCGGGCCGTTCGGAAACGTCATCATACATGAACCTTTTGCCCGCACATTGCCCGGTTACGATGACAACGACGCCGAAGTTGTCGCAATGCCGCCGCACGAGTTCAGGATGCATACCATTGAGCGGTTCACGTTTGGCGGAAAAAGTTTTTCGAGTGTAGACGTTGCGCTGGCAACGAAAGACCTCTCACCCTTCAACGATCCGCACACGCAGGGAAACATTGGAGCAGCGTTGCTCGCTTCGTTTGTGCTGGTTCTGGACTATCCCAATCAGCGCTATCAACTGCTCATACGGTAGCCCGAAACGCAAACTCGTTTGAATGCATTAGTTTAACGCGGTCTCTGGCGTCATCGTCTTTACATCCTGCGCCGAATCACGGATAATTCGGCGATAGCCGCTTGCCGCGGCCCTTTCATTAATAACAGGAGATGATGTGATGACGAGCAAAAAGACGTGGCTAGTGATCGCCATGGCCGGAGTCTTCGCCGCGTGCAGCGGAGGATCGGCAGAAAACTCAAACGCTTCGACCAGCGCTGGCAGCGATGCCCAGGCCGCTGCGGTCGCGCCGGCCAATCCCAGCGACACGCCAAAAGTTCCGGGCAGTGGGATCGCCGAGCGCCTGGCCAAGTATGGGCCGGTTCAAGTCGACTACGACGGTTCGATCTTGTCCGCCGATGAAAAAGAAGCGTTGCGATTGTTGGTAAAAGCCGGCGCGGTAATGGATGAAATTTTCATGGAGCAAGTATACGCCGGTAACAAAGCGCTTAAAGACCAGCTTGCTAGAGTTGAAGGCATGGACAAAGCCGAAGCCAAAGCACTCCGCAAGTTTTTTGCGATCAACTTTGGTCCCTGGGATCGCCTTGAAGAAGACCAACCCTTCTGGGGCAACACGCCGAAGCCCGCGGGCGCTGGCTACTATCCCGAAGACATGACCAAGGAAGAGTTTAACACTCACGTCGCAGCTAACCCGGGCGACAAGGACGCCTTCGAGGGCTACTTTACCCGCATCGACCGCGCAGACGACGGCGGACTCAAGGCGACGCCGTACAACGAAGCTTACAAAGCCAAGCTAGTGCGAGCAGCCGCGTTCCTCTACCAGGCAGCCGACAAACTCGAAAAAGGCTCGCCCGGATCGGCCAACACCGACTACACCACACTTGCACGGTTCTTGCGCAGTCGCGCCGACGCGTTTTCGTCCAACAACTACTTTCAAAGCGACATGGACTGGATGGACGTCGAACACAACATTATCGACGTTACCATTGGCCCGTACGAAGTGTACGAAGATGGCCTGTTCGCGTATAAAGCGGCGTTCGAAGCGTTCATAGCCATCCGCAACCCAGCCGATTCCCAGGCGCTTGATCGTTTGAAAGGCTACTTGCCCGCAATGGAACGCAACCTGCCTATCGAAGACAAGTTTAAGAACTTCAGCCGCGGCACCGACTCGCCAATTAGTGTCGTCGACCTGGTTTATGCCGGTGGCGACACCAAAGCCGGTGTGCAAACCTTGGCGTTTAACCTACCCAACGACGAACGGGTGCGGGAAGCCAAGGGCAGCAAGAAGGTCATGCTGAAGAACATTTCCCAGGCCAAGTACGACCAGATCCTTCAGCCGATTGCCCAAAAATTGCTCGACCCGTCGCAGCAGCCGCTGGTGACTTTTGACGCGTACTTTTCCAACGTGTTGATGCATGAGTTGTCGCACGGACTCGGGCCGGGAACCATTACTCTGGCCGACGGATCCGAAACGACTGTCAATCAGGCATTGCAAACGCTGTACTCACCGCTCGAAGAGGCCAAAGCCGACATCATGGGTCTATACAACAAAGAGTTTCTGGCAATGCAGGGGTACCTGAAGCTCCCCGATCTAAAGAAAGCTTACGTCTCTTTCCTGCCAGGGTTCTTTCGTGCCATTCGGTTTGGCGCGACCAGCGCGCATGGCAAAGCCAACATGATGGAATACAACTACTGCAAGGAACAGGGCGCGATACTCTACGACGAAGCCACCGGTCGCTTTAAAGTTGACCTGAACAAGATGCCGGGCGCGGTGCGTAACATGACTCGCGACCTGTGTATGATTCAGGCCCTCGGTGACTACGACAAAGCCAAGGCATTCATCGACAAGTATTCGGTCATGCCGACAGAAGTAGAAAACGCACTTAAAGGACTAACCGACATTCCCGTCGACATTGTTCCCAGCTATTCTGCCGAGCGCTTTCTTCGCGAACAAAGCTAGTCGGCGTGACGAAGGAAACTTCGCATGAAACGATCGGCCGGCTCCTTTGGGGGTCGGCCGCTCTTCTTTTGGGGTTGATGGTTGTCGGCACTTGGCTACCAGTACAGTGGTCGTGGGGATTTGACGTACTGCGCTACTATTCGTGGCCGTGGCGTGCCGGCTTCATGTTCGCGGGCGCGTTGTGTTTTGTCCCCGCAGCCGTGGATTGGGCCAACGATCGTCTGGATCGTCGCGTACGGGCGTTGCCGTTGGCGGCGGTGCTGGTCGCGGCGGCCGCGACGCTGTTTCCCCGCACTAAGTTATGGGGTGATGGCACCCTGGTGGTTAACAATCTGGAAGCCGCCCTCGAATCGGGCTACACAGTTTCTGACTACCTGACCAAAATCACACCCTCCGAACACGTCTACCCGCTTACCGATGCACTGTTTTTTGCAGCTGCCAAACTGCTCGCCCCCCTAGGGTTTGCTCCCCGGGTCGTGGTTGCGGCTATTGGTGTAATCATGGCTGTCGGGACAGCAAGCATTATCGTGCGACTGGGAGCATCCCGAGATAATGGCCCGCGCGCGTTTACCGTCGCAACATTGTGCGCGACGGGTGCAATCGTTTATGCACTTGGCTATGTCGAAGTTTACACACCGGTGTGGTTAGCTGCGATCGGGTTCACGGTTCTTTCAATCGTTTCCCTTCGCGATGCATCGTACCACCGCTGGATGTGGGGAACTTTGATCGTGGGCATAATGCTACACGTCGAGATGACATTACTAGTCCCCATGGCAATAGTCACTTCGATCACCCTGCGTTCGGAGTTGTGGGCTCGACGAGCTTCCGCTATCGCATGCTTTGCGATTCCGACTGCGTGGTTGTTCGTTGCTCAGTCGGGAATCCCGCGTCGTATCGCTGAGGAGCTCGCAACTTTCTGGGGGCAGGAACACTCGGTGATAACAGGAGCGCACTGGGCAAATATTCTAAACGAAATCGTCTTGCTGGTACCGTTGGTGCTGGCCGTTGTTATCGTGGTCGGCGGGTTAAGAGCAGGACGCAAGTCGTTGCTAATCGATCGCCGCGAGTTCGCCATCATGAACGCTGGCGCAACAGCCGGCCTGTTTTTTCTCGTAGGGTTTTTACCGAAACTGGGGATGACCCGCGATTGGGATGTCTACGCTGTACCGGCGGGTTGCGTTATGGTGATGGTTGCCGTGTCTTTAAGCCGTGCGCAGGATTCGTTTCCACAGTTACGAAGACCAATCGCGGCCAACCTGATGGTTGCGTTGGTGGTTGTGTTCGCACACGTTGGTGTTCATGCAAGTAATGACCGGTCAACACGGCGTTACGTTGCACTACTGGATGCCCCCTCGCAGCGTCCCGGCTACACCTACGAAGTATTGGCCAAACATTACGCAAACCTAGGCGACCACGACAAAGCGGGAGAAGCAATTGGTCACGCATACGACCACTCGAAGAATCCGCGATACTTGTTATGGGGTGCCGATCACGCTACAGCCAACGGCGACACGACTCGCGCTTTGCATCATCTGGATCGGCTACTGGTACGCGAACAGAACCTGGACGCACGCTTGTGGCAACTCAATTTGTTACACCGCCGCAGCGAGTGGCAACGGCTGGCGGCAAACGCCGAGATTGGGATCCAACAACATCCGCAGGATCCATGGGTCTACTACCACGCCGGGAAGGCCAATAAACGACTAAATAACAACAGTTTATCCGTTTCGCAACTGGAGGCGTGTCTTACCCTGGGACCGCCGGCAGACTTGCGGCGGGAAGTTCTGAGACTCCTGGATAAGGGATGATAGCATCCGCGTTGTTTGCCGACGACCTTTCCCGCTAGTTGTCGCCGGCCGAACCAAAGAACGCTTCGTTTACAAACTTTGCTGCAAAGCGCCCTTCCGCCATCACGTTATAAGAAAACAACGCGACGCCGCCGGTGCCGATGCGACGAACTTCGTTAATGTTTCCCTGCGCGTACACTTCCCGTCCACCGTACACCGCGACCCCCATCAACCAGCGATCGCTTCCAACCGCGTTCTCCAGGTAACGAAGCCGACGACGAATGTCGCGCGGTCGGTCGTTGTATGCCATGGGCACAACGAAATCCAACCAGCCGCGATAAATCCATCCGCGCCAGTCCTGCCCCTTGTGTCGGGCGGCTACTTCCGGGTCGGGAACACCAGCGGCGGAAAGCGGCAGATCGCCAATTGCGTCTCGAATCGCTGCCACCGTAGAATCGACGTTACTAAGGCGTCGCGCCACTACCACACTGTCCACCCATGCCGCTGCGGCTGGCCCAAGGTTCCTGGCGGCAGCAAACGGCGGGGTCGCGGGGTCGACACCAAATCGTGTGATAACCTCGGCCCGCATGGCGGGTGAATAACCAACGTCGTTGTTGGGATAGCGAACATAATCCAGGTGAACTCCGTCGACATCGTAGGTGGTCACCAACTCGCGAATCACGTCGGCGAGGTGACGGCGCACCTCAGGGTATGCGGGGTCGATGTAGTAGCCCTCGGTATCTCCGCGTTGCAGCCACTCGCCGATGCCAAACACGTCCATGCGATTACCGTCGCGGTCATGAAGTAACCACTCGGGGTTCGTCTTCACCACGTGCTGCGCGGGTGGATCCTGATCTTCCGACGACCACACGTAAAAACAGTTCACCCACGCGTGAACCGCGATACCTGCGGCGTGACAACGATAAAGCAAGTACCGCAAAGGATCGAACTGATCCAGCGGGACTTCAAGCCGATCGTTGATGGGCACAAGCGACGAGTGGTAATAAGCGTCGCCACGCCCACGGACCTGGGCAAACACCAGGTGCATGCGGGTAGCAATCGCAAAGTCAACCATGCGGTCGATTTCGGCACGGCTGGTCAACGCGTCACGTACCACCCAAATCGCACGCAGGGTTTCGTTGGGTTGCATGGGAGACTGCTGGCGCAGGTCGGCCAGAAACGGCGCACCGGTTCGTACCGGGCGAAAACTAAGGGCGAGCGTATCCGACGCCGACAATGAGTCGGCGAGGAACACACTGTCCTGGGGCGCAAAACGATTGAGTTGACCTTCGTCCTGGGGAGAAACGGGCGCAAAAGCAGCAGCCCCTCCCATTAGGAGGGGCTGGAATGCCAGTATGACGGCAAGAAATCCCAGCCCAACGCGCATAGGCCGAATGCTAGCGGCGAACCGGAAGCCGTGGCAAGGCTATTCCGGGGGCACGCACTACTGTTCAATCAACTCCAGAATACTCTCGTGAAAGTTTCGCTCGTTGATGCCCATCGTTTCGTGAAGAGTGTCGAAGAACAATGCACCGTCGTTTCCCGAGTACGCGAGTTTCAGAACGTCTTCGAACGCGCCCTGTTCCATCAGTCTTTCACACAAGAACGCGCTCATCACGTAGTAGGAGAAGTGCCGTTGTACCGACGACTTCCGGCCCTTCTTGAACTCTTCTAAGAAATCCAGTGTCGGCCTGTTGGCCAGCTCCATTCGGAACTGTTCTTTGAGCGTTTCCAGGCTGTCGTAGCTAAGCGCATAGCCCCCGTAGTAGGTTGCCAGTCCTTGCACAAAAGGCCAGTACATTTGATCCTGATTGGGCAGATTGTGGTACAGGTATTCGCCTACATAGCCGAAGGCGTAGTTTTCGTTTGCAGTTCCAGTCATGTATGTTGCGCCAGCGTTGTCGGCAAAACCCAAGTCGTAACAGAGAAAGTTACACTGGCGCGCGCTGTAGAGAAACCCATACGACTTGAGTAGCTCGTCCAGGCTTCTGAAACAGAAGTAGTCCAACTCGGTATCGGGTGTATCGGTTATCTCAGCGAGTTCTTCTTTGAATGCGACAAATTCCTCAGCCCGATCTGCGTCGAGCGTATGACTGTAATAATAGGTCACCGACCCCACGCGTCGAGACTTGAAGTGTTTAGTGTTCTCTTTGAACGGACACTCGAACCGATAGCCGTCCTCGTGAGGCACCGCTATCAACTCTGTAATCTGGTAAATAAACGGTTTGGAATCACGAACTCCGTAGAAACCCACAGTTAGTCGATACCGCTCTCCGTCGGCAGTGTAAGACTTAAGGACGGTGGGATTGAAGAAGCTCTCAGGATTCTTGCTCCCTATCCCAGAAATCTTATTGAAGAAGAACTTGTACTTTTCGACATGGGCGCTGTCGACATACCGGGGCGTATACTCACCCGTCAACGCTTCGGCCAGAAAACCATTGAGTGCCTGCTCTAGCAAGGCCGACTTGGTCGCGTCCTTTTCGGCGAGCTCAAGGTTCAGGTTGCGGTCGACAGCAACTTGCGCGGCGGCCACGTTGGCCGCAAAAACAGCGGCGGTAATGATAACAGCGAGTTTCATTGGGGATGCTCCAGCGGGTTAGACGGCGACCGCACTCGACGCTAAGGGGGCGCGAGACATTACCTTTCGTTTTCTACACAACGCAGCTACAAAGGTTCCGCGGACACGGTTGGAGCTGCTGATCCGCCGCCCGGACACGGTACGCGTCCACTACCACACCGGGGGCCCTGCAAGCGCAAAAGCAACAGCCCCTCCATCAGGAGGGGCTGCATAAGCAATCTAAAATCGGTCTACCTACCGCGAGAGCTATTCGGCTGCGGCTTTCTTGCGGCGGCCGCGCTTAGGCTTAGCCTCTTCTTTGGGTTCGTCGTCTTCTTTAAAGCCCTTCGGATTGACCGTTCCCTTGGTACCGACCAGCTCTAGCATTACCTGCTGTGCGTTGTCGCCCAGTCGGTTCTGCATCCGAATGATTCGGGTGTAACCACCGGGACGGTCGGCGAACTGCGGGGCAAGGTCGTTGAACAATTTGTTCAACACTTTCGGCTTTTTAATGTACCGGCTGGCCTGGCGCCAGTGGTTCAGCGCGACGTCCTTTTGCCCCCCCTGATGCGCTTCGTAGCCTTTCTTGGCACGAGTGATCAGGCGTTCGGCCAGGCGCCGTGCTTCTTTGGCCTTGGCGTCCGTGGTAACGATTCGCTCGCTGGAGAACAGTGACGTTACCATGTTGTTTAACATGGCTTTCCGGTGCGCTGCGGTTCGTCCCAGCTTGCGATGGTCTACGCGATGTCTCATAACAAATTCCTCTCCGAACGAGCGTTACGCTTCGACGGGCTCAGATTCTTCCGGAGCAGCACCGCTGCTCATGTTGTTCAAGTCCATCCCCAGGTGAAGACCCATTCCGTTAAGAATCTCAGTAATCTCGCGCAAGCTTTGCTTGCCGAAGTTACGGTACTTCAGCATCTCGGCTTCGCTACGCGACACCAGGTCACCCAGGGTTTTAATGTTGGCGCGTCGCAGGCAGTTTCCTGAACGTACCGAAAGCTCTAACTCTTCGACGCTGCGGCCAAGAAGCTCGCGCAGGCGCTCGGTCTCTTCGTCGACTGTGTCGTCCACTTCTTCCATTGGCTCTTCGTCAAAGGTAATGAACATCGTCATATGGTCTTTAACGATTTTGGCGGCGAACCCCAGCGCATCTTCCGGACGAACCGAACCATCGGTGTTAATATCCAGCAGTAGTTTGTCATAGTCGGTGCGCTGACCGACCCGCGTGTTTTCCACTTCGTAAGAAACGCGGCGGATCGGCGAAAAGTTGGAATCGACTGGCACCAGGCCAATGTCGAAGTCCTCAAGAATGTGTTGCTCGGCCGGGACAAACCCGCGGCCGTGCCCAATCAAGATATCCATTTCGACTTTGGTTTTTTCCGAAGCCGTACAGATGATCTGATCCGGGTTAACGATCTCGATGTCGGGATCGCCCGTAATATCGGCGGCGGTAATAACGCCTTCCTTCTCGACCTCAAGCTTAAGAAACTTAGGCTCGTCGACGTGCATAATGGGCACGATTTGCTTGAGGTTAAGAATGATGTCGGTAACGTCTTCGACAACGCCGGGAATATTGCTTAGCTCATGAAGCACGCCATTAATTCGAACCGCGGTTACCGCGGCGCCTTGAATGGACGACAATAGGGTGCGGCGCAGCGCGTTCCCCAACGTCAGGCCGAAACCACGTTCCAGCGGCTCGATAACAAAGTTACCGTGCATGGTGTGATGACTGCTTCCTCGAATCACTTCCTGCGGCATCAAAAGATTACGCCACTTCATTTAGCATTCCTCCCTTATTGGGCAACAAAAAAGAAAATTAAAACTGGGCGTCGTTACATGCGACGGCGCTTTTTGGGACGGACGCCGTTGTGTGGCATCGGCGTACAATCCTTAACCGCGGTCACTTCCAGTCCGGCGGCGCGCAGGCTACGGATAGCAGCTTCGCGGCCGGCACCGGGACCTTTAATCCAGGCCTCGACTTTCTTCATGCCCATGTCCATGACTTCGCGTGCGCAGCGGTCGGCTGCCTGTTGTGCCGCAAACGGGGTGCTCTTACGCGACCCCTTAAAGCCCATCGTTCCCGGGCTCGCCCACGACACCACCGCACCCGTCATGTCGGTGATCGTAATAATCGTGTTATTGAAGGACGACTTGATGTGGGCAATCCCCATCACGTCTACCTTTTTGGCCTTCTTTTTCTTGGCCGCGGTGGCTCCGCGTTTCGCTTTCGCCAAAATAGTCCTCCGACTGTCGGATTAGAGTTACTTACTTCTTCTGGCCGGGACGACGTTTCGGTCCCTTACGAGTACGCGCGTTAGTTTTGGTGCGCTGCCCGTGAGCCGGCAAACCCATCTTGTGCCGACGGCCGCGGTAGCAGTTAATGTCCATCAACCGCTTAATGCTGTAAGTTCTTTCGGTCCGTAGTTCACCTTCGACGGTGTAGTCGTTTTCGATCACACTACGGAGCTTAATGTTTTCATCTTCGGTAAGATCCTTAACCCGCCGAGACTGATCGATTCCCAGCTTGCTACAAATCTCCACGGCCGACGTCCGGCCAATACCAAAGATATACGTCAAGCTGACAACCACTCGCTTGTCGTTGGGAATATCTACTCCTGCAATTCGCGCCACGTAATCTCCTTTGTTGCGTGGGCCTAGCCCTGACGCTGCTTGTGACGTTTGTTGACACAAATTACCCGCAGCACGCCTTTGCGACGGATAACCTTGCAGTTAGGGCACATCTTGCGAACTGAGCTTCTGACTTTCATGATAAATACCTTGGGCTTAAAGCCTACTTGTATCGATACACGATCCGCGCTTTGGTCGGGTCGTACGGTGAAATTTCCAATGTGACTCGGTCACCGGGTAAAATCTTAATAAAGTGCATCCGCATCTTGCCGGACACGTGTGCGAGGACGATGTGTTTGTTGGGAAGCTCGACGCGAAACATTGTGTTGGGCAACGCTTCGACGACGGTTCCTTCGACTGTTATTGTGGTCTCGTCTTTCGCCATATAATCTCGTTGTTGTTCCTTTTTCTACCGCGTCAGAATGCGCGGACCATCTTCGGTAATTGCAACCGTGTCTTCAAAATGTGCCGACATCGATTTGTCGGCGGTAACAATTGTCCAACCGTCTTCGGTCGTGAACACGTCACCCGTTCCCAGGTTAACCATCGGCTCAATCGCCAACACCATTCCCGCTTTTAGCAGCGGTCCCTGCGACGGCGGGCCGAAGTTCGGCACTTGCGGTTCTTCGTGCATTTGCTGCCCGATCCCATGGCCGACCAGCGAACGAACCACGCCGTAACCAAACTGCTGCGCGTGACTTTCCACCGCGTGGGAGATGTCACTGAGCCGGTTACCCGGTCGCGCTTTTTCGATCCCGCGGTCCAGCGACTCGCGGGTCACCTGTAACAACTTTTCGTTGTCCGCGCTGATCTTCCCTACCGGGAAGGTGCGCGCCGCGTCGGCGTAGTAACCGTCCTTGCGAACGCCAATGTCCACGCCGATAATATCGCCTTCCACAAACGCGCGATCGGTGGGAATGCCGTGAACGACTTCCTCGTTAACCGAAATGCAAGCGCTGGCCGGAAAGCCCTGGTAGCCCTTAAACGCGGGCTCTGCGCCGTTCTCGCGGATAATCTTTTCGATCTCCGTGTCCAGCCCCAGCGCGGTCGTTCCCGGCGCAATATAGCTGGCGGCAAACTCAAAACACGCCTTAATGATCTGACCATTCGCGGCCATGATGTCTATCTCGGCCTGCGACTTGAGCGTGATCATTGCACTAAGTGCTCGATGTCGGCGGTTACCTTATCGATCTCCTGCGCACCATCGATTCGAGTAACCGAACCACGATCGTTGTAATAGTCGATCAACGGTTTGGTTTGCTCGTCAAACACGTCCAACCGATGCTCAATCGTCGCACGCGTGTCGTCGGCGCGACCACGCGCCAGCAGTCTTTGCATGACCGTCTCGCGCTTTACGTCGAGCACCACGACAAAGTCAATTCCTTCGTCGGTCTCGTCGAGAATCTTGTCGAGTTCCTCGGCTTGGGTGACCGTGCGGGGAAACCCGTCAAGGATCCAGCCGTTAATCGAGCCGTCGCTGCGAACCTCTTCCATCGCCTCGCGAATCAGCGCGAGCACAATCTCGTCCGACACCAACTCTCCGGCTGCCAGCACGTCTTTGACTTTCTGACCCAGGTCCGATTCCGAAGCAACTGCTGCGCGCAACAGGTCTCCGGTGGAAATGTGGCGCAGCGAAAGTCTTTCGCGCAGCCGTTCGGCTTGGGTCCCTTTGCCGGCTCCCGGCGTTCCAAACAAAACAATATTCATTCGCTAACGACGCCCCCGAAGCTTCCCTTGCTTGGTGAAGCCTTCGTAGTGCCGCATGATCAAGTGCGATTCAATCTGTCGCAGCGTATCCAGAACCACACCCACCACAATCAGCAGACCGGTACCGCCAAAGTAGAACGGCACGTTGGCCCGAGTGATTAGAATGTCGGGCAGAATCGCAATAAACGCCAAAAAGATAGCGCCGGGCAACGTGATTCGCGTCAGTACGCGGTCAATAAACTCCGCGGTGCGCTTGCCGGGGCGCACACCGGGGATAAACCCGCCGTGCTTTTTCATCTGATCGGCCACTTCTACCGGGTTCATAACGATCGCCGTGTAGAAGTAGGTAAAAAAGATAATGATCAATGCGTAGAGAATGATGTACACCGGCGCACCCGGCGCAAACCAACCCGCGATAACCTGCAGCGCTTCCACGTTGGGGATAAACGCGGCCAGCGTCCCCGGAAACATAATCAGCGACTGCGCAAAGATGATGGGAATCACGCCCGCGATGTTGACACTCAGCGGAATGTGGCTGGCCTGGCCGCCATAGACCTTACGCCCGACAACGCGCTTGGCGTACTGCACCGGAATCCGGCGCTGACCCTGAGTAACAAAGATAATCGCCGCGGTAATCAACACCATAAAGAACATCAGGACCAGCAGTTGGGGAACACCCATCTGTCCGGTCTGCAACTGACGGATCGTGTTGAGCGTGTCCGCGGGATACATCGCGATAATACCGATGGTAATGATGAGCGAAATTCCGTTACCGATTCCGCGCTCGGTAATCTGTTCACCCAACCACATAACGAACACGGTGCCTGACGTCAGCGTCAGCACAGTGAGCAATCGAAAGCCCAACCCCGGAAACATAACCGCGCCGCGCCCGCTGGGGCCGGTGAGGTTTTCCAGGAAGATCGCAATACCAAACGCCTGCACCGCTGCCAGAACAACGGTTCCGTAGCGGGTGTACTGCGTAATCTTTTTGCGGCCCTCTTCGCCTTCCTTCGCCAGCTTCTCGAAGTACGGAACCACCGCCTGGAAAAGCTGCAAAATAATCGACGCACTAATGTAGGGCATAATCCCTAGCGCGAAGATCGTCGCTTTTTCCAGGTTCCCGCCGGCGAACAAGTCGTAGAGACCCAGAATCGTCCCGCGCTGACGAGCAAAGAACTCCGTCAGCACTGTCGCATCAACGCCCGGCGTAGTAATGTGACCGCCGATCCGGTAAACGATAAGCAGCCCCAGCGTAAACAGCAGACGCCGCTTAAGCTCGGGGATGCTGAACATCTCTTGCAGTTTATTGATCATAGTTTATTGCCTGAATTCCCGGTCGGCTAGTCGATCAACGTCAGCGAGCCGCCCGCTTTCTCGACGGCTTCTTTAGCTTTTTTACTACACGCGTGAACTTTGATGGTCAGCGACTTGGTTACTTCGCCCTCCGCCAACAGCTTGATCGGCCGCTTGAGGCTTCCGACCAGACCCGACTGCAGCAGGGTCTCTGGGTTCACTTCGGTGCCAGCGTCGAAACGCTCCAGGTCGCGAACGTTCACGACTTGCTTTTCGACGCGAAAAATATTGGTAAAACCGCGCTTGGGCAGACGGCGCTGCAGCGGCATCTGACCACCCTCAAAACGGGCGGGAATGCTTCCGCCGGAACGCGCTTTCTGGCCCTTGTGACCCCGGCAGGATGTTTTGCCGTGATCCGAACCGGGCCCGCGCCCGACACGCTTACGGCTTGTGGTGCTGCCGTCGCTGGATTTGATATCTCCGATTCGCATGACTTATGACTCCTCGACACGAACGAGGTGACGAACGTGATGCAACATTCCCCGGATCGCCGGCGAGTCGGTCTTCTCCAGGGTTTGATGCATCCGACGGAAGCCAAGTGCTTCCATCGTTGCTCTATGCTTCGGCTTCGTCCCGATCAGACTTTTGATCTGGGTTATCTTTACTGTTTTTGCCATTGCCTTCGATCCCGAAAAGCTGGTTGATAGAAATTCCACGACGCTGGGCCACATCTTTTGCGCTTTCCAACGAGCGCAATCCGGCCATCGCCGCCTTCACCATGTTGTGCGGATTGTTCGATCCCAGCGACTTTGCCAGAATGTCGCGAACGCCCGCGGCTTCCATGACCGCACGCACCGGGCCACCGGCAATTACACCGGTACCGGGCGACGCCGGTTTAAGAATGACTTTGCCCGCGCCATACCGACCGAGGGTCTGATAAGGAATCGTGCCGTTGATGAGCGGGATGCGAACCATGTCGCGCTTGGCGTTCTCGGACGCCTTGCGGATGGCATCGGTAATCTCGTTGGACTTACCCAGCCCAATTCCCACCTTGCCGAGTCCATCACCGCAGGTTACCAGCGCGTTAAAGCTAAAGCGCCGTCCACCCTTGACCACCTTGGCCACACGGTTCACGTGCACAGTCGTTTCGATATACTCAGGGCCCGCTGGCTTCTGCCGGTCTTTACGACCGTCGCGGCCGCGGCCACCTCGTCGATTGTCTTGCGGTCTTGCCATACTTAGTTGAAAGCTCCGTATCCTGTGACTTAGGGCTTAATTTAGTTAGAACTCCAAGCCGCCCTCGCGCAGGCCGTCGGCCAACGCTGCGACTCGTCCGTGGTACAGGTAGCCACCCCGATCAAATGCGATCTTGGAGACGCCCTTCTCTTTGGCCATCGAAGCCAGTTGTTTCCCAACCGCGCGCGCGGTTAGAACCTTAGCGTTACCGGCGATGCCTTTTTTATCGTCGGCTTTGACCCCGGAAGCATCTACGGTCAGAGACGAAGCCGACGCGATCGTCTTTCCGGTCTCGTCATCAATGATTTGCGCATAGATGTGAGAGTTGCTGCGAAACACGCAGGCGCGCGGTCGATCCGGCGTACCGGCAACCCGGCGACGAATGTGCATGTGGCGACGCGTGCGTCCCGCCAGCTTCTTGTTTCTGCTTTTGCGTCTCATGTTTAACCGCCTCCAGCGGCCGTCTTACCCGCTTTACGCTGGATATGCTCTTCGACGTACTTGACACCTTTGCCTTTGTACGGCTCCGGCGGACGAAACTCGCGAATCAACGCCGCGGTTTGTCCAACCTTTTGCTTATCAATTCCGGTGACCTTAATCTTGGTTTGTTCCGGCGTTTCGATCGTTATGCCTTCCGGGAACGGAAAGTTGATCGGGTGCGAAAAACCAAGGGTCATTACCAACTGTTTACCCTGCACTTCGGCGCGCCAACCTACACCGTTGATCTCGAGTTCGCGGGTAAAACCCTCGGACACGCCAATGATCATGTTGTTGAGCAACGCGCGCGTGAGTCCGTGGAAGGCTCGGTCCTGCTTGGACTCCGTGGGACGCCCAACGTTAATGTTGCCGTCCTCTTCCTTGAACTCGCACACAGCGGGAATATGTTGGGTCAGCTCGCCCTTGGGACCCTTGGCCGTTGCCGTTTGCGTCGCCGCGTCGTAGCTAACGGTTACCCCGGAGGGGACGGGAATGGGCTTGAATCCTACACGTGACATTGCTTAATCCGTTTCCTTATCTCGCTACCATACCTGGCAAATTACTTCGCCCCCGACACCGCGCTTGCGGCACTCGAGGTCGGTCAACAGTCCCTGCGACGTCGACACGATTGCGATACCATAGCCGCCCAGCACGCGCGGCAGGTCTTTCTTTGCCACGTAAACGCGGCGGCTCGGCTTGCTAACCCGTTCGACACCGGAAATTACACTTTCGGTGCCTTTGTAGTGCGGGTACAGCCGTAGGGTTCCTTGTTTGTTATCGTCGCGATACTTGACACCGCTAAGGTAGCCGGTGTCCAAGAGGATCTTGCTGATCTGCGCCTTCATGCGCGAGGCGGGTACATCGACGAAGCGGTGCTTGGCTCGGGTTGCGTTTCGCAACCGAGTGAGATAATCCGAGATGGGATCAGTCATCGCCATTTTTTTATCTGGCTCCTGCTAGTTTGATCTTTACTGATCTGTCGCCTGACGGCCCCGTGCCGTCGGTTCGACGAGCCTCCGTAAAGGAAACTCATTCCGCACTTGGCGGTTGTCGCGAATGCTGCTCTACCAGCTCGCCTTGGTTACTCCCGGGATCTCGCCGATCAGGGCAAGTTCGCGGAAGCAGATTCGGCAAATGCCGAAGCGGCGCAGGTAGGCCCGCGAACGTCCGCAGCGATTGCAGCGGTTGTAAGCGCGCACCTTAAACTTCGGCGCCCGATTACTCTTCGCGATCCATGATTTCTTAGCCACTAGGTTCCTCTGCTAGTTCTTGCGGAACGGCATCTTGAGGTGCGTCAACAACGCGCGTGCCTCTTCGTCCGTCTTCGCGGTGGTAACGATCGTAATATCCATCCCCATGACCTTCATGACTTTGTCGTAGTCGATCTCGGGAAAGATGATGTGCTCTTTAACGCCGAGCGTGTAATTGCCTCGGCCATCGAATGCCTTGGTGGAGATTCCTCGGAAGTCGCGAATCCGCGGCAACGCGAAGTTCACCAGGCGATCGTAAAATTCGTACATGCGCTGACCACGCAGCGTAACCGCAGCGCCAACCGCCATGCCTTCGCGCAGCTTAAACGACGCGACCGAAATACGGGCACGGCGCAGCTTGGGCTTTTGACCGGTGATTGCGCCGAGATCTTCCATCGCAGCGTCCATCAGCTTGGGGTTGGAGATAGCTTCTCCGACTCCCATGTTGACGACAATCTTGTCGAGCTTAGGCACCTGCATAACGTTCTTAAAGCTGAACTCTTTAACCAGCGCCGGTACGACTTCTTGTTGATAACGTTCTTTGATCGTCATTTTCTAAACCACTTAGTCGGTAATCATTTCTTTGCAGGAGCGGCACACCCGCACCTTTTTGCCATCACTGAGCGATGCGGCGCCGGTTCGCGACGGCTTATTGCACTTGGGGCATACCAGCATCACGTTGGACATATGAATCGGAGCTTCTTTTTCGATGATGCCCCCGGGTTCACTCTGGGACCGCGGACGCGTGTGCCGCTTCACCAGTTTGACCTTCTCAACCACAACACGGTTAGCCTTGGGGTACACCTTCAGTACGCGGCCCACCATGCCCTTGTGGTTTCCGGAGATCACTTTCACCGTATCGTTCTTTACGATTTTCAGCATGACTTCCCCGATCGGGTTACAGCACCTCAGGTGCGAGCGAAACAATCTTCATAAACTTCTTGTCGCGCAATTCGCGGGCGACGGGGCCAAAGATACGCGTGCCCACCGGCTCGCGGTTATCGTTAATAATGACCGCCGCATTCTGATCGAAGCGAATATAGCTGCCGTCTTTACGACGGATCTCTTTGCGCGTACGCACCACAACGGCTTTTGCCACTTGTCCCTTTTTAACGGTTCCGCCGGGAATAGCAACTTTGACCGATACCTTAATAACGTCGCCCACGCGCGCGTACTTACGGCGCGTACCGCCCAACACACGGATACACAGAAGCCGCTTGGCTCCCGAATTGTCCGCTACCTCGAGCATTGTTTCCTGGCGAATCATGGCGCTTCCCTAACTTTCTTAACTTACGTGTGTACTACTTAGCGCGTTCTACGATCTCAACCAGCCGCCAGCGCTTGCGCTTGCTGGTCGGGCGGGTTCCCACAACTGTCACGCGGTCACCAATGTTGGCGCTGTTTTCTTCGTCATGAGCAACCAGCTTGGTCGAGCGCTTGATGAACTTTTGATAGACCTTGTGGCGGACCTGGCGGTCGACACGCACGACAATCGTTTTGTCCATCTTGTTGCTGGTCACCGTACCGGTGAAGCTTTTACGTGTGTTGCGTTCGTTCGCGTTTTCCATTCAATTCTCCTCGCGCCGGCAATGCCTAGCGCGTCTCACCCGGCTTGGCGCCGTCGTGTTTTTGTTTCAAGATGGTCGCGGCCCGCGCGATTTCGCGGCGCACGTGGCGCAGTCGCAGCGGGTTGTCGACCTGGGCCAACGCATGCTTCATACGCAGGTTGACCAGTTCGTCAATAAGATTGGCCTTATGGTTTTCGAGTTCTTCGGCCGTCATTTCTCGCATATCGAGAGTCTTCATAATTACTCCTCACCGTCGCGAACAACGAACTTGGTCTTGATCGGCAACTTGGCCGATGCCAGTTGCATGGCGCGACGGGCGACTTCCACGGGAACTCCTTCGAGTTCGAACATGATTCTGCCTGGCTTGACCGGGGCAACCCAGTATTCCGGTGAGCCCTTACCCTTACCCATCCGGGTCTCGGCGGGCTTAATGGTAATTGGCTTGTCCGGGAAAATACGAATCCACAACTTTCCGGAACGCTTGCAGTGACGCGTAATCGCGACCCGTGCCGACTCGATCTGGCGGTTGGTAATCCAATGCGGTTCCATCGCCTTGAGTCCGTAAGTACCAAACGCGATGGTACTGCCGCGCATGGCCTTGCCACGCTGGCGGCCGCGTTGCTGCTTACGGCGTTTTACCCGTTTTGGCATTAACATGGGTTACTTCCTCTCCTCCGCGGGCTGCGACAGGCGGCGGCGAAACTCTTCCGGGAAGACTTCACCTTTGTAAATCCACACTTTCACGCCAACGCAACCGAAAGTGGTGTGTGCGGTCGCGCGAGCAAAGTCGATGTCGGCCCGCAGCGTGTGCAGCGGCACACGACCTTCGTTGTAACCTTCGCGGCGAGCCATTTCGGCGCCGCCCAGACGTCCGGAACACTGCACGCGAATCCCCAGCGCACCCATTCGCATCGCCGAGGCGATGGTTTTTTTCATCGCGCGACGGAAGGACACCCGCTGCGCAAGTTGCATGGCAATATGTTCGGCCACCAATTGCGCGTTCAGTTCGGGCTTCTTAACGTCTTTAATGTTGATTTGCACTTCGCGCCCGCACAGATGCTTGAGCTCGTCGCGCAACATATCCACTTCCGCACCCTTACGCCCAATGACCATACCGGGGCGCGCGGTAAAAATGTTCACGGTGGCTTTGCCGCCGGAGCGCTCGATTTCGATCTTTGCCACGCCCGCTTTAAACAACCGCTTCTTGACGTACTTGCGAACCTTAATGTCCTCGTCCAGCCAGTCAGCGTATTCCTTGTTGCTGAACCAACGCGAATCCCAGGTGCGGTTGATGCCCAGGCGGAGTCCGATGGGGTTGGTCTTCTGACCCATTAGGCGGCTCCTTCTACGACGTTACTGTTGTTCATTAACTGTCTCCTCGGGCATTTCTACGACAACCTTGATGTGGCTGCTGCGCTTGCGAATTCGGAACGCACGGCCTTGCGCGCGCGGGCGAATGCGATACAACGTCCGACCTTCGTCAATCAAGATGGACTTAATAATGATGTCCTCGGCGTCTGCGGAACCGCCTTTTTCGTTTACCAGGTTGTGCATTGCCGACTTGATCGTCTTGCTCAGCGCTTCCGCGCAAGCGCGGTTGGTAAACTTCAGCGTTTCCAGAGCATGCTCGACGTTGTAACCGCGCACGAGATCCGCAACCTGGCGGACCTTACGCGGCGGGTAGCCAACGTGCCTTGCAATCGCCTTCGCTTCCATGACTTTCCTTCCGAACGCTTACTTACTTTTTCTTCTTCTCGGTGTGGCCGCGGTAGGTGCGCGTTAGCGCAAACTCACCAACTTTGTGACCCACCATGTTCTCACTAACGTAGACCGGGATAAACTTATTGCCATTGTGAACGGCAAACGTGTGGCCGATCATTTCCGGCGAAATCGTGGAGCGCCGAGCCCACGTCTTAATGACGCGCTTTTCGCCACTCGCGTTGAGAGCCACCACTTTTTTGAGCAGCTTCTCGTCGATAAACGGTCCCTTTTTGAGACTTCTGGTCATAACGTTATCCTTGGTCTACCGTTTCTTCTTGCCCCGACGACGCACGATAAAGCGGTCGCTGGGATTATTCTTTTTGCGCGTCTTATAGCCTTTGGTCGGCTGACCCCACGGGCTGACCGGGTGACGACCACCGCTGGTCTTTCCTTCACCACCACCGTGCGGGTGATCGTGCGGGTTCATGGCCACGCCGCGAACCTTCGGACGACGTCCCATCCAACGCGACTTACCAGCCTTACCCCAAACCACGTTTTCGTGATCAAGGTTGCCCACCTGGCCGATGGTGGCGTAGCACTCCTTGCGTACCATCCGCATCTCGCCAGACGGCAACTTAACGGTGGCGTAGTCGCCATCCTTTGCCATGAGCTGGGCAAATCCACCGGCCGAGCGAACCATCTGTCCACCGCGACCCGCAATCATTTCGATGTTATGAACGCTGGTACCGACGGGAATGTTTTCCAACGGCAGCGCGTTGCCCGGTTGAATGTCGGCCTTGGGACCGGCCTCAACTTTGTCGCCCACCTTCAGGGCGTTGGGCGCCAAAATGTAACGTTTTTCGCCGTCGGCGTAATGCAGCAGCGCGATGCGCGCCGAACGGTTGGGATCGTATTCGATCGCGGCAACCTTCGCCGGTACTTCCAACTTACGACGCTTGAAGTCGATAATCCGGTAGCGACGCTTGTGGCCACCACCGCGGCGACGCATCGTGATGCGGCCCGCGTTGTTGCGGCCACCGGTGCGCTTTTTGGTATCAAGCAGCGACTTTTCCGGCTTCGACCGAGTTACATCGGCAAAGTCAGAAACGGTGCGATACCGAAGCGTTGGAGTAATAGGCTTAAACTTCTTGATTCCCATAGTTGCCTCTCGTCCTAAACGACGTCGAACAGATCAATGGTCTCGCCGTCGGCCAGCGTGACGAATGCTTTCTTCCAGTTCGGACGCGAGCCCGTGAAGCGGCCCGAACGGTTCATGACAGTGCGCATCTTTCCGCGAACAACCGCGGTACGAACGTCGACTACCTTAACTTCAAACATCGCTTCGACAGCTTGCTTAATCTGGCGCTTGTTGGCGCTAATATCGACGCGAAAAATGTAACGATTCGACGTTTCGCGAAGCACGGTGCTCTTTTCCGTAATCAGCGGACGCTGGATTACCAGGCGAATGTCACGCTCTTGTTTCATTACTTGAACACCTCTTCCATCTTGCTCATCGCCGGCGCGGTGATGACGACTTTATCCGCCCACATCACGTCGTAGGGGTTCACCATATCGGCGCGCGTAAAACGCACGTTCTTGATGTTGCGCCCCGAACGGACCGTACCGGGGTTGGAGTCTTCCAACACAACCAGCGTTTTGCGGTGATACGAGCCCAGGTTCTTGAGGACGTTGGCAAAAGACTTGGTCGTCGGCGTCTCAAAACGCAGCGACTCGATAACGGCGATGTCGCCGCTGCTGGCGCGACTGGCCAGAGACGAACGCAACGCGGCGCGACGAGCTTTCTTGTTCATCGCTTGAGTGTACTTACGCGGATGCGGACCGAAGACGGTACCGCCGCCACGCCAGATCGGGCTGCGAATGGTACCGGCGCGTGCGCGACCGGTGCCTTTTTGCCGATACGGCTTCTTACCGCCACCGCGAACGTCGGAACGCTCTTTGGTTTGGTGCGTACCCTGGCGTTGGTTGGCCAGATACTGCTTTACCGCTTGATGAACAAGCGCCTCGTTGACATCGCCGCCGAACAAATGATCGGGAAGATCAACGGTTCCGGATTCGTTGCCTTGCGCGTTGTATGCGTTTGCTTTCGCCATGACTTCCTCTACGACGCGGAATGGATATACACGATGCCGTTGTTGGCACCGGGAATCGCGCCTTTTACAAACAAGAGATTGTTTTCAGCGTCGATCTGCACGACGCTCAAGTTCTTTACCGTCAAATTCTTGGCACCCATCTGACCGGGCAAACGCTTGCCCTTAAAGATCCGTGACGGGGTTGCACAGTTACCAACGGCGCCCGGCTCGCGATGCGAGTGACTACCGTGAGTTTTGCGACCGATGTGAAATCCGTGGCGCTTGACCGTTCCGGCAAAACCGCGACCCTTGCTAACGCCAGACACGTGAACTTTACCGACGCCTTCAAACGCAGTCAGGTCGACGTTATCACCAACATTGAAAGTACTGGTGTCGTCCACCCGCACTTCGCGAAGCACACGCTGCGGATCAACGTTTGCCTTCTTAAAGTGCCCAGCCAGCGGACGCGTGGTGCGGTTCGCCTTGGCCGCGCCAAATCCAATCTGGATGGCGCCGTAGCCCTCTTTTTCGTCGGTCTTGATCTGCACGATCGGGCAGGGACCGGCTTCGATGACGCTAACCGGCGTAACCTGGCCGGTCTCGTCAAAGAGTTGGGTCATCCCCAGTTTTTTCCCGATGATCATTGCCATAATTCGTCCTTACCCTACGTTTTGATTTCGATGTCGACACCAGCCGGCAGCACCAGCTTGGTTAGATCATCGATGGTTTGTTGCGTGGTATGCGTAAGGTCAATCAACCGTTTGTGAATACGAATCTCAAACTGCTCACGCGACTTCTTGTTCACGTGCGGCGAACGCAGCACCGTGTAAAACGAGCGGCGTGTCGGCAAGGGAATCGGGCCGATTACACGCGCGCCGGTGCGCTTCGCCGTCTTGACGATATCGTCCGTCGTGCGGTCCAGCGTGGCGTGCTCGTACGCCTTAAGTTTGATACGAATTCGTTGTCCTTCCACCGATTGCCTCCGTTATTCGATAATTTCGGTGACGACGCCGGCACCCACCGTGCGGCCACCTTCTCGGATCGCGAACCGAAGCTCCTGCTCCATCGCAATCGGCGTGATCAACTCGATGCTCAACTCTACGTTGTCACCCGGCATCACCATCTCGGTCCCATCCGGCAACGTCGCCACACCCGTCACATCCGTCGTCCGAAAGTAAAACTGGGGACGATACCCGTTAAAGAACGGCGTGTGTCGACCACCCTCTTCTTTCGTCAGGATGTACGCCTTCCCCTTGAACTTCGTGTGCGGCGTCACACTGCCCGGCTTCGACAACACCATGCCCCGCTCCATGTCGTTCTTGTCCATCCCACGAAGTAACAGGCCTACGTTGTCGCCTGCTTCGGCCGCATCCAGAAGCTTGCGGAACATCTCCACTCCCGTCACCGTCGTCTCCAACGTGTCCCGGATACCCACGCGCTCGATCTTATCGCCAACCTTGATCACTCCACGCTCCACGCGACCCGTCGCCACCGTGCCACGTCCCGTAATCGAGAACACGTCCTCGACCGGCATCAGGAACGGCTTGTCCTTGTCGCGCTCTGGCGTCGGGATGTAGCTGTCTACCGCACCCATCAACTCCATGATGCACTCTTCGTCCGCGCCGTCGTTGTGAAGCGCGTTGAGCGCCGAGCCTTTGATCACCGGAATGTCGTCGCCCGGGAACTCGTACTCCGAGAGCAACTCCCGTACTTCCAACTCCACCAACTCCAGTAGCTCTTCGTCGTCTACCTGGTCGACTTTGTTCAAAAACACCACGATGTAAGGAACGTTCACCTGGCGGGCCAACAACACGTGCTCACGCGTCTGCGGCATCGGGCCGTCCGCCGCGCTTACCACCAGGATCGCTCCGTCCATCTGCGCCGCTCCCGTGATCATGTTCTTCACGTAGTCGGCGTGACCCGGGCAGTCGACGTGCGCGTAGTGGCGAGCTTCGCTCTCGTACTCCACGTGCGCCGTCGCGATCGTAATCCCGCGCTCCCGTTCTTCCGGAGCCTTGTCGATCTGGTCGAACGCTACGTTCTGGGCCAGGCCTTTCCCTGCCAGCACCTTCGTGATCGCCGCCGTCAACGTCGTCTTACCGTGGTCAACGTGTCCAATCGTCCCCACGTTTACGTGAGGCTTATTGCGTTCGAACTTCTCCCTGGCCATTCCTGCTTCCTCCTTGAGCGTTCAGAACTACTTCTGAACGACCTTTCCTTGGTATTTGTTGACGAGCTCTTCGGCGATGCTGGCGGGCAGGGTGTCGTACGCTGCGAACTGCATCGTGTACACCGCGCGACCCTGGGTAAGCGAACGCAACTGCGTCGCGTAACCAAACATTTCCGAGAGCGGAACCTTAGCGCTGATAACTTGCGCGTCGGCGCGTTGGTCCATGCCGCCGACCTTACCGCGACGCGAACTAAGGTCCGACATCACGTCACCCATGTACTCGCCGGGAACGACAACTTCGACGTCCATAATCGGCTCGAGCAATACGGGCTTGGCCTTTTTGGCGGCTTCCTGAAAGGCCATCGAGCCAGCCATCTTAAATGCCATTTCACTGGAGTCAACGTCGTGATACGAACCGTCTACCAGTTCGGCGCGAATACCCACCATCGGGTAACCGGCCATTACACCGCGCTCCATGGCGCCTTTAATTCCCGCTTCAACCGCCGGAATGTATTCCCGCGGAATTGCGCCCCCAACGATCTGGTTGTCGAAGACAAACTCATCCGAATCGTTGCGATGAATGTTGATCACCACGTGACCATACTGACCACGACCACCCGTCTGCTTAGAGAACTTGGTGTTGGCGTTACCTTCTTTGGTAATCGATTCGCGATAGGCCACCTGCGGTTTACCGACGTTGGCTTCTACATTGAACTCGCGCATCATCCGGTCGACAAGAATCTCCAGGTGGAGTTCGCCCATACCGGAGATGATGGTTTGGCCGGTATCCTGATCGGTGTTGACCTGAAAAGTCGGGTCTTCGTCGGCCAGCTTAACCATGGCCTCGGCCAGCTTGTCCTGGTCGGCTTTGGTTTTGGGCTCGATGGCAACCGAAAGCACCGGCTCGGGAAAATGCATTTGCTCGAGAATGATCGGATGCTTGGGATCGCAAAGTGTCTCACCGGTACGCGAATGCTTAAGCCCCACGACTGCGGCGATGTCGCCGGAGTAAAGCTCATCGCGTTCTTCGCGCTTGTCGGCGTGCATCTGCAGCAAACGTCCGATTCGTTCCTTCTTGTCCTTGTTCGAGTTGAGCACGGTCGAGCCCTGCGTGAGCTTGCCCGAGTAAATACGAACGAAAGTGAGCTTACCGACATAAGGGTCGGTAATAATCTTAAACACGAGGCCAGAGAACGGCTCGTCGTCGCCCGCCTTACGCGAAGCTTCCTTGGCCGAGTGCGGCTCGTGGCCTTCCACCGGCGGAACTTCTAGCGGCGACGGAAGCAAGTGAACAACTGCGTCCAACAAACGCTGCACGCCTTTGTTTTTGAACGCCGTTCCCAGCATGACCGGAACGAACTTGCCCGCCAACATGGCGCGCTTCATGGTTTCACGCAGCAGGTCGCCATCGCCTTCGCCACTGTCGAGGAACTGATCCATCAACTCATCGTCAAAGTCGGAAAGGTTTTCGACCAGCTTCTCGCGGTACTCCTTGGCCAACGGCATCAGGTCATCGGGGATGTCCTGGATTTCGTAGTTAACGCCCTTGGAGTTCTCGTCGTAGTAATACGCTTTCATTTTAATGAGATCGATGATGCCGGTGAACATATCGCCAGCACCCATCGGCAGTTGGATCGGCACGGCGTTAGCGCCCAGGCGATCCTTCATCATGCCGACAACCTTCAAGAAGTCCGCACCCATGCGGTCCATCTTGTTCACAAAAGCGATCCGTGGAACTTTGTATTTGTCGGCCTGACGCCAGACGGTCTCCGACTGCGGCTCTACCCCACCGACCGCGCAAAAAACAGCCACCGCGCCGTCAAGGACGCGGAGGCTTCGCTCTACCTCAACGGTAAAGTCAACGTGGCCTGGAGTGTCGATAATATTAATACGAATCTCTTCGCCGTGACGGTCTTTCCAAAAACACGTCGTGGCGGCAGACGTAATGGTGATGCCGCGCTCTTTTTCTTGCTCCATGTAATCCATGGTCGCGGCGCCGTCATGCACTTCACCAATACGGTGCGACACACCGGTGTAATAAAGAATACGTTCGGTGGTCGTCGTTTTACCGGCATCGATGTGAGCCATGATGCCGATATTGCGAGTTCTTTCTATCGGTATTTGTCGAGCCATTATTAGATCCGTTCGGCTGCCGACAACGCAAACCGAGCGGATTAGGCTCGGTAGCTTATGGGCAGGCCAGTTTGATTATGTTCAATGCTGCTCTGAGAATGAAAACCCTCCGAGAAAACTCGGGATGCAGAACCCCATGCAGCGATGTTGATGTCCGCAATGCCGCCGGCCGCGGACGGTCGATTTACCAACGAAAGTGAGCAAACGCCTTGTTGGCTTCGGCCATTTTGTGGGTATCTTCCTTCTTCTTGATGGAAGGACCCTCGTTGCGCGCGGCGCTCATCAGCTCGCCCGCAAGTCTTTCCGCCATCGTCTTCTCGTTGCGCGCGCGGGAATAACCCGTAATCCAGCGCATCGCCAGGGCAAGTCGACGAGGTTGGCGAACTTCGATGGGTACCTGATAGGTGGCCCCACCGACACGACGGGACGCAACTTCCAGATGCGGCTTCACGTTATCCACAGCCTTCTTAAAGACTTCCAAACCACGCTGACCGGTCGTTTTTTCGATATGGTCGAAGCAATCGTAAACGATGCGTTCGGCCGTCGACTTCTTACCAGCCTTCATGATGTAGTTGACGAACCGAGCGACAATAATGTCGTTGTACTTCGGATCGCCGGTGAAATCGCGTTTTCTCTGTCGTCTGCGTCGGGACATTCTCTACTAATTCCTTATCTTACAATCGTTTAGCCCTTGGGGCGCTTTACGCCGTACTTCGAACGGCCATTCTTGCGGGAGTCGACACCCGAGGTATCAAGTGCACCCCTTATAATGTGGTAGCGCACACCCGGAAGGTCTTTTACCCGGCCGCCCCGGATTAGCACGATGGAGTGTTCCTGGAGGTTGTGACCTTCGCCCGGAATGTAGGCGGTCACTTCGAAGCCGTTGGTCAGTCGTACCCGCGCCACCTTACGCATTGCCGAGTTCGGCTTCTTCGGCGTTTGGGTGTAAACCCGGGTACAAACGCCGCGCTTTTGCGGGCAAGCCTGCATCGCTGGCGTCTTCGATTTGGTCCGCTGAACCTTGCGGCCGCGTCGAATTAACTGATTAATTGTCGGCACAAATACCCTCCGTAAACCGTGCAAGAGGCCATCACGCGACACCCCTTGTGGATAACTCCTGGAGGGCAGCCTCGTTGGCCTGTAAGTTGTTGATTTTGCGTAAGTTAGCCAGGACTTCCGGGGAGGGAAGTATTGGGTTGCAAAGTACCCAATGTATCCGTAACCGAAAAATTTGTCAAGTCCCTAACCTGCCAACTCCTTATTTCTCTAGACCTTCCTCGCCACTGGCCGACATCGGCTCGGAATGTTCCTCCGATTCATCCAGCATTCCTTCCGGCACATCTTCGAAGACGACGTCATCGTCTTCGGCGTCCGGCTCAATGAGTTCGATGTTTTCGTAGCGCTTCACTCCAGTGCCGGCCGGAATCAAGTGACCCATGATCACGTTTTCCTTAAGGCCCAGCAAGTGATCGCGCTTACCACGAACAGCGGCGTCGGTGAGCACACGTGTTGTTTCCTGGAAACTCGCTGCGGAGATGAAACTCTCGGTGCTAAGCGATGCCTTGGTAATGCCCAACAGCATCGGTTTGAACGTCGCGGCCTGGCCGCCGTCCTTTAGCACTCGTTCGTTTTCTTCGCGGAAAGCAACCTTGTCGATCATGTCGCCTTCCAGGAACGACGTGTTGCCCGGGTCTTCGATCTGAACTTTCTGCAGCATCTGGCGCACGATGGTTTCGATATGCTTGTCGTTGATACCCACACCCTGGAGGCGATAAACCTCCTGGATGCCGTTGACCAGATATTCCTGCGCGGCGTTCACACCGCGAATATTGAGAATGTCAAACGGGTTGACCGGCCCTTCGGTAAGGTTGTCACCCGCGTCGACATGGTCGCCTTCGTACACCCGCAGGTGCTTGCCCTGCGGAATCGCGTAGTTGGCTTCGTCGCCGGCCTCATTCTTAATAATGATCTTGCGCATCCCGCGCGTGATCGGACCGAACTCGACAACCCCGTCGATTTCGGAAACCACCGCGCTGTCCTTGGGCTTGCGCACTTCGAAGAGCTCCGCCACCCGCGGCAGACCACCGGTAATGTCAGAACTCTTACCCGCCTCCCGAGCGATCTTACACAGTTGGTCACCGGCAAACACATCGTCGCCGTCTTTCACCAACAGCACCGCGTCGGTCGGGATAATAAAGTTACCGATAACTTCGCCAGAGGCATCGAGCACGTGAATGTGCGGGTGATGCTTCTTCTCGCGGTCTTCGGTGACCACCATCTGCATCTTACCGGTCTTTTCGTCGATCTTTTCTTTGATGGTGACGTCGTTAACCAGGTCACCGAAACGAATCTTACCGGCTTTGTCGGTGAGAATAACGTCCGAGTACGGATCCCATTCGTAGATGACGGCGCCCGGTTCAACCATCTCGCCTTCTTCGACTTTCAACACTGCACCGTACGGCACACCAAAACGCGAGCGCACACGATCCTGATTGTCGAGCAGCTGGAATTCTGCCTTACGCGAAATAACAATCTGCGTATCGTTGCGACCGGATACTTTGCGCAGTTTCTTAAACGTAACGCGTCCGGGGTGAGTAACCGTTTTTTGCGTTTGCTCCGCAATTCGACCGGCAACACCACCAATGTGGAAGGTTCGTAGCGTCAGCTGCGTTCCCGGCTCGCCGATACTCTGTGCGGCCACCACGCCCACCGCTTCGCCGATATCGACCAGTTTGCCAGTGGCCAGGTTGGTACCGTAGCAGTGCGCACACACGCCGCGACGCGACTCACAAGTCAGCACCGAACGAATCCGCACCCGCTCAACACCGCAGTCTTCAATTTGAGCCGCGATATCCCAAGTGATCAACGTGTTGGCTTCGACCAGTTGATCGCCAGTGATTGGGTCGTAAACATCGTCCACCGTAACCCGGCCGCGAATTCGATCGGACAGCGATTCAATAATCTCTTCGCCCTCTTTGAGGGCCGAAATATTGATCCCCATGATCGTTCCGCAATCGATCTCGGTTATGATTACGTCCTGAGCAACGTCGACCAGACGGCGGGTCAGGTAACCGGCATCAGCGGTTTTTAGCGCCGTATCCGCAAGACCCTTACGCGCGCCGTGAGTCGAAATAAAGTACTGCAGCACCGACAGACCTTCGAGGAAGTTTGCCACAATCGGCATCTCGATAATCTCGCCGATACCACCGGTAATCTTTTTCTGTGGCTTGGCCATCAACCCGCGCATCCCCGCAAGCTGACGAACCTGATCGCGACTACCCCGCGCTCCCGAGTCGGTCATCATAAAGATCGGGTTGAAACCGTCGCGGTCGTTGCGCAGATGTTCAAACATCAACTCACCGACTTCGTTGGTGGTACGCGTCCAGGTATCGATAACCTTGTTGTAACGCTCACCGTCGGTGATGATACCGTCCTGGTACTGTTCGGTGATGTTGGCCACTTTAGCCGCGGCTTTGTCGACGATGTCGGTTTTCTCTTTGGGAACTTTAAGGTCTTCCATTCCCACGGTCAGACCGCTACGCGTGGCGTAGGTAAAACCGGTTTTCTTTAGATCATCAAGGAACAGAATCGTCCGTTCCAGACCCAGGCGGTCAAAACACTCGCCAACCAGCGCAGCCAACCCTTTCTTGTCCATCACGTCGTTCTTGAAACGAATTTCTTCGGGGATGATGTCGTTAAACAGCACCCGGCCGAAAGTCGTGCTAAGAACTTCGCCGTTGTAGCGGAGCTTAATCTTGGTGTTCACACCGTAGCCACCCGCCTGGTACGCGACCACGGCCTCGTCCATGGAGTGGAACGTCATGCCTTCGCCACGAGCGCCAGCGCGAGCCATAGTCAGGAAGTGCGCGCCAATAACCATGTCCTGCGACGGAACCGCCAGCGGCTTACCGTTTGCGGGAGATAGAATGTTGTGCGCAGCAAGCATCAACGTGCGAGCTTCCAACTGGGCTTCGTACGACAGCGGAACGTGTACCGCCATTTGGTCGCCGTCAAAGTCGGCGTTAAACGCTGAACACGCGAGCGGGTGCAGTCGGATAGCTTTACCTTCCACCAGACGCGGCTGGAAAGCCTGGATACCCAAGCGGTGAAGCGTCGGCGCACGGTTAAGCATCACCGGGTGTTCCTGAATAATCTCTTCGAGGATGTCCCAGACTTCCGGGCTTTCCTGTTCGACCAACTTCTTCGCGCTTTTTACAGTTTGAACGTAGTTCTTCTCTTCGAGCTTGCGAATAATGAACGGCTTGAACAGCTCCAACGCCATGCTCTTGGGTAGACCACACTCGTAGATCTTAAGCTCGGGACCCACAACAATTACCGAACGGCCCGAGTAGTCGACCCGCTTACCCAACAGGTTCTGGCGGAAGCGGCCCTGCTTACCTTTGAGCATGTCGGAGAGGCTCTTGAGCGGACGGTTACCCTGACCGCGAACGGCGCGCGAACGGCGACCGTTGTCGAACAGCGCGTCGACCGCTTCCTGAAGCATCCGCTTTTCGTTACGCAGAATTACTTCCGGCGCTTTGATTTCGATTAGCTTCTTGAGACGGTTGTTTCGGTTGATAACCCGCCGATACAAGTCGTTAAGGTCGGACGTAGCAAAGCGACCACCTTCGAGCGGCACCAACGGTCGCAACTCCGGCGGAAGCACCGGAATAACGTCCATGATCATCCACTCGGGACGGTTGTCCGACGAACGGAACGCCTCGACAACTTTAAGGCGCTTCAGCAAGTCCTTTTTGCGCTGCATCGACTTCTCACCGACGATGCGCTCGCGAAGTTCGGTGGACAATGCGTTCAGTTCGATCTGCTCAAGCAGATCCTTGATCGCTTGCGCGCCCATCTTGGCTTCGAACTTCTTTCCCTCTTCGAGCATCTCGAGGTATGTGTCCTCGGTGATTAGCTGCTTGGGTTCGAGTTCGGTGTCACCGGGATCGATGGTGATATACGACTCGTAATAAAGCACGCGCTCGAGGTCGCGAATGGTAACGTCCAGCAAGTGCCCGATGCGGCTCGGCAGTCCTTTAAAGAACCAGATGTGCGACACGGGAACCGCAAGCTCGATGTGGCCCAGGCGTTCGCGACGCACGGCCGCGCGGGTCACTTCGACGCCGCAGCGGTCACAAATCACACCGCGATAGCGGATGCGCTTGTACTTACCACAACTACATTCCCAGTCTTTGACCGGGCCGAAAATACGCTCGCAGAACAAACCGTCCTTTTCCGGCTTAAACGATCGGTAGTTGATCGTTTCCGGCTTGGTGACTTCGCCAAAGCTCCACTCGCGGATCTTCTCCGGCGAGGCGAGCATGATGCGGATCGCCTTAAAATCGGTCGGCTTTTTTCTGTCCCTATCGAGGTTATACACAAAGACCTCCTAAAAGCAGCGTTGCTGCTAGTCGCGCTCCAACTGCACGTCCAGACCTAAACTCTGAAGCTCTTTTACCAATACGTTGAACGATTCGGGAATTCCCGGCTCGGGCGGGTTTTCGCCCTTTACGATCGCTTCGTAGATTTTCGCGCGTCCCTGGATATCGTCGGACTTTACGGTTAGCAGTTCCTGCAAACAGAACGCGGCACCGTAAGCCTCCAGGGCCCACACTTCCATCTCCCCGAAACGCTGGCCACCAAACTGAGCTTTACCGCCCAGCGGTTGCTGCGAAACCAGCGAGTAGGGTCCAATCGATCGCGCGTGGATCTTGTCGTCAACCAGGTGGGAGAGCTTCATCATATAGATCATCCCCACCGTCACTTCTTGCTCGAACTCTTCGCCGGTACGGCCGTCAAACAGGCGCGACTTGCCGTGCTCCGGCAAGTTGGCTTCGCGCAACGCTTGCTTGATCTCGTCAACCGACGCACTGTCAAACGACGGGCACGACACCTTCACGCCAAGCGCGTCGGCGGCCCATCCCAAGTGAGTTTCCAGAATCTGTCCCACGTTCATACGACTCGGTACACCGAGCGGGTTGAGTACAATCTCAACCGGGCGACCGTCGGGCAGATAAGGCATGTCTTCTTCGGGAACCACGCGGGCTACAACACCCTTGTTACCGTGGCGGCCGGCCATTTTGTCACCAACTTGCAGGCGACGCTTACGAAATACGTAAACTTTGACCAGCTTGGAAACACCCGGCGGGAGTTCGTCGCCGCGGGTGACCCGTTCAACTTCTTTCTCGTACTGAATTTCGACGCGTTCCATCGCCTTTGCGGCGGTGTCGAGAACGATCTGCACCTGCCGGTCGACCTTGGGATCTTTAACAATCGCCAGGCCCCACTGCAGGTTGTCGAGGTCGATCTCTTCGAAGAACTTGTCGGTGATCTTGCGGCCCGCTTTGGCAATCACTTCGCCAGTCTCGGCGTTGATCAACTTCTCGCAGGTCTCGCCGATCATGAGACTTTCAAGTTTGCGACGTCGCATGTCGCGAACGCGTTCCATTTCGGTTTCGCGCCACTTGGTCAAACGCGCCAGACGAGCCTTGTCTTGGGTGCGCGATTTGTCGTCGCGTTCTTTGCGCGAAAACACCTCGATCCCCACAACGATACCGTCCATTCCCGGAGGCGCTTTGAGCGAAGCGTCACGAACGTCGCCCGCTTTTTCGCCGAAGATGGCGCGTAGCAAACGCTCTTCCGGCGAAAGGTCGGTTTCACCTTTCGGCGTTACCTTACCAACGAGAATGTCGCCGGCGCGAACGCGCGCGCCGATGCGAATAATTCCCTCTTCGTCGAGATTGCGCAGAGCATCTTCACCGACGTTGGGAATTTCGCGAGTGATCTCTTCCATGCCCGCTTTGGTATCACGAACCTGAAGTTCAAACTCTTCAATGTGGATGCTGGTAAACGCATCACGCTTGAGGAATCCTTCGCTCACCACGATGGCATCCTCAAAGTTGTAGCCGAGCCACGGCATAAACGCGACCAGCACGTTCATACCCAGCGCAAGCTCGCCGTTTTGCGTCGCCGGTCCGTCGGCTAGCACCTGGCCAGCCTTGACCTTGTCGCCCACATTAACCAGCGGCTTCTGGTTCACGCACGTGTCCTGGTTGGAGCGCTTGAACTTCAGCAGCGGGTATTCATCCATTCCCTCGTAATCCGAAAAGTCATCGAGGGTATCTTTCTTGCCGCCCGGATCGATCACAATGTGTTCGCCGGTAACGTTAATAACGCGGCCGGCGCGACGGGAGATAACCAACACTCCGGAATCACGCGCGGTCTTGCCTTCCATACCGGTTCCGACATGCGGCGATTCGGCTTTAAGCAGCGGCACCGCCTGGCGCTGCATGTTGCAGCCCATCAGTGCACGGTTGGCATCGTCGTGTTCCAGGAACGGAATCATGGACGCGGCGGCGCTTACTAACTGCCGCGGCGCGACGTCCATGTACTGGATCTCTTTCGGCGCAACCACCGGGAAGTCGCCGCGAATCCGCGCCAGAATCTGGTCACGCTCGAAGTTGCCCTTGTCGTCGATCGGCGCGTTGGCCTGGGCAATCAACAGATCGGCCTCTTCGTCGGCCGACAGGTAGTCGATCTGGTCGGTGACGCGGCCGCTTTCAACCTTGCGATACGGAGTTTCCAAGAACCCGTACGGGTTGATGCGGGCGTATGTCGCCAGCGACGAAATCAAACCAATGTTGGGACCTTCCGGCGTCTCAATCGGACACATGCGGCCGTAGTGAGTAAAGTGAACGTCACGCACCTCAAATCCCGCGCGCTCGCGAGTGAGACCGCCCGGCCCGAGCGCCGACAAACGACGCTTGTGGGTTAGTTCGGCCAGCGGGTTGGTCTGATCCATAAACTGCGACAACTGCGAACTACCAAAGAAACTTTGGATAACCGCCGAAACGGTACGCGCATTGATCAACTCGTACGGAGTAATCTGCTCGCTTTCTTGCTGCAGCGTCATCCGCTCTTTAACGATGCGAGCCATCCGCGCCAGACCAATCGAAAACTGGTTCGCCAGCAGCTCGCCCACAGAGCGAATGCGGCGGTTACCCAAGTGATCGATATCATCCGGGTCGGCGTCGGCTTCTTTCATGTCCAGCAGACACGCGATTACTGCGATGAAGTCGGCCTGATCGAGGGTGGTAACCTCCATCGGAATGTCCAGCTTCAAACGGCTGTTGATCTTGTAACGTCCCACGTTCGCCAGGTCGTAGCGCTTGGGCGTAAAGAACATCCGGGTTAGCAGCGCCTTGGCGGTCTCCAGGTTTGGTGGATCGCCGGGACGAATGAGGTTGTAGATTTTCTTCAACGCGGTTTCTTGATCCGGACAGTTGTCCTTGTGGATCGTTTTCAAAACCACATCGTCTTCGGGACCGTGGTTCTCCGCGTACTGGATGCAGGTCAGCTCCAACAACTTGGCTTCCCGCATCTTTTCGAGAATCTCTTCGGTAACGATATCGCCAGCCTTGACGATCTCTTCGCCCGTGCTCTTGTCGATCAGGTCGGACACCGCAATGCGCCCGACGATTTCTTCGTCGCGCTTACCGGGCTTGTTGGTGAGCTTAATGTCCTCGGTCTGATGGAACAGACGCAGGATTGCCTGGTTAGCATCAAAGCCCATGGCTTTAAGCAGAATGGTCACCGGCAGCTTGCGGCGGCGGTCGATATTGACGTGCATTACGTCGTTAATGTCGACAGTGAACTCCACCCACGACCCGCGATACGGAATGATGCGTGCGTTAAACAGTCGTTTTCCGTTGGGGTGGATTTCGTCACCAAAGAATACGCCCGGCGAACGGTGCAGCTGCGACACGATAACGCGCTCGGCACCGTTAATAATGAACGTACCTTTCATCGTCAGCAGCGGAATCTCGCCCAGGAACACCTCACTTTGGATGATGTCCTTCAGACGCAGCTCTCCCGACTCTTCATCTTCTTCGTTGATGACGAGACGGAGACGTGCTTTCAGCGGAGCGGCATAGGTAAGGTCACGCTCCTTGCACTCTTCTTCGCTGTATTTGGGTTCACCGATGATGTATCCGTGATACTCGAGTTTATATTTCCCCTTAGGTGACTCGATCGGAAAGACCTGGGCGAAGACCTGCTCCAGACCCTGGTCCTTACGTTTATCAATCGGCACTTCTCGCTGCAAAAACTCCGCGTAGCTGTCGAGCTGGATGGACAACAGGTTGGGAATGTCCATGACGTGGGGGATCGTCGCGAAGTCGACGCGGTTATTCTCGTCTCTCGGATAATCGAGAATGGTCCGCTCGGGTTTCTTGATCATGCTAACCTCGACGGTTGAGTCGAATTGCGTATAGGAATGAGCTCTGTCCCTCTTTGCGGGGGGACTCCCGCAACTACATGTACAAAGACGGCACAGCCGAGCGCGCTAAACACGCGCCCGGCAACGTCCCGCATTTGTTTAAACGAAAGTCGACTACTTGAGTTCGACTTTGCCGCCGACTTCTTCGACCTGCTTCTTGATCTCTTCGGCCTCGTCTTTCGACGCGGCTTCTTTGAGAGCCTTCGGGGTGTTTTCCACCAACTCTTTGGCTTCTTTGAGACCAAGGCCGGTGATCGCGCGAACGACTTTGATCACCTTGATCTTTTCCGAACCGACGTCGGTCAGCATAACGTCGAATTCGTCTTTTTCGGCAGCGGCTTCGCCACCAGCAGCAGCACCCGGCATTGCAGCCATGGCGACCGGAGCGGCGGCCGTTACGCCAAACTTATCTTCGAGCGCCTTCACCAGCTCGGACATTTCCAGCAGGGTCAGCTTCTCAATGATATCCATCGCTTTCTGAGCGTTGGCGCTTTCCAGTTTTACTTCGTTGCCTTCCGACATCTCTAGGACTCCTTGTTAACGCACACTTATTGAACCAAACAGAAACGAATTAACGGTTATTGAAATTTTCTAGCCTTCGCCTTTATCGACGATAGCTTGCAGAACACCCACAAGGTTGCGGGCAGGACCTTGCAGCACTCCCACCAGTCCGTTACCCGGACTCATGAGACTGCTCATGATCATAGAGAGCATTTCTTCTTTGCCCGGCATTTTGGCCAGCGCCAATACACCGGTGATGTCAATCACCTGTCCGTCGACAAAGCCCGCCTTGAACGCTGGCTTGTCGTCGTTCTCTTTAGCGAAGTCGGACAGCACTCGCGCCGACAGGTTTTCGGCTTCGCGGCTGATCGCAATCGCAGTTGGTTGCTCCAGGTACTGCGCGAGGCCTTCGGCGGGCGTTCCTTCGATCGCGCGCTTGGCCAGCGTGTTCTTGACCACCTTAAGCTCGACGCCTTTTTCGCGGCACGCCGAGCGCAGGCTTTGGATCATCGCCACATCAAGACCAGTAAAGTCAGCGAGGACAACCGAAGATGCATCGGAAATCATCGTGCTGATTGCTTCTACCTGGGCCACCTTTTCCGGGCGTGCCATCGTAACCTCCTAAAAAACGCTCTAGCGAATCGCGTTGACGATGTTCTGGCTATCCAGTTTCACCGACGGCCCCATCGTGGGCGAAAGCGACATGCTTCTAAGGTAACGACCCTTTGCCGACGCCGGCTTGGCGCGGAGAATTTCAAGGATCAAAGTTTTGCAGTTCTCAAAAAGTTGCTCTTCGCCAAACGACGCCTTGCCGATCGGAATGTGCAGGTTGGACCCTTTGTCCACCCGGTATTCGATCTTACCGGCTTTTACGTCGTTGACCGCTTTGGCCACGTCAAAGGTAACTGTGCCGCTCTTCGGGTTGGGCATTAAGCCTCGCGGACCCAGCACGCGACCCAACTTACCAACGTCGCCCATAAGGTCGGGCGTCGCGATAATCACATCGACGTCGTACCAGCCCGCCTGCAGTTTGGGAATGTACTCGTCTGCACCGACGTAATCGGCGCCTGCATCGGCGGCTTCTTTTTCTTTTTCGCCGCGCGCAAGCACCAGCACTTTGACTGTCTTACCGGTTCCGTGCGGAAGCACCACGGTGCCCCGTACTTGTTGGTCGGCGTGCCGGGGGTCGACGCCCAGTCGAGCGCTTAGCTCGATGGTTTCATCGAACTTGGTCGAACCCATTCCCTTGACAACCTTCACGGCCTCTTCGAGGTCGTACTCTTTGGTGCTGTCCACCATGGCGGCGGCGTTGTTGTAACGCTTTCCGTGCTTCACTGTTTACTCCTCAACCAATAGGCCCATGCTGCGTGCGGTGCCTTTAATCATGAGAATGGCCTGATCGATATCGTGAGCGTTCAGGTCTGCCATCTTGGTTTCTGCGATCTGCTTTAGCTGATCGTAGGTCACGGTGCCCACTTTATTAATGTTGGGCTCGCCCGAACCCTTCGCCAAACCAACGGCTTGCTTAAGCAGCACGGCAGCCGGCGGGGTCTTGGTAATAAAGTCAAAGCTACGGTCGGCGTAGACTGTGATGACCACCGGAATAATCGTCCCCGCGTTCTGCTGGGTCTTCGCGTTGAAGGCCTTGCAGAAATCCATAATGTTGACGCCGTGCTGACCCAGCGCCGGACCCACCGGCGGCGCGGGCGAAGCGTTGCCGCCCGGGATCTGCAGCTTGATCAGCGTCATTACTTTCTTTTTAGGCGCTGCCATGTTTACTCCACATGCGTGCACGCAGAAAAACCCCAGCTTGTGGGCTGTGGATAACTTTTCCGCACGCAGTTAAATGTTGTCGACTTGCAGAAAATCCAGTTCCACCGGTGTTTCGCGACCAAAGATCGACACCAACACTTTAAGCTTTCCGCGCTCGGTATTGATTTCGTCAATCTTCCCGGTGAAGTCGCTGAACGGGCCGTCTTTAATACGAACCGTTTCGCCAATCGTATACGGAATGTCCGGCTTGATCGTCTCGCGCTCGGTATCCATCCGGCCCAGGATGCGCTCGACTTCTTGCTTGGTCAGCGCTTGCGGGCCGCGCGTCGTTCCGACAAATGCGGTGACGCCGGGGATATCGGCAACCAGGTGCCGCGACTCATCCGACATAAACATCTCGATCAGAATGTAACTGGGGAAGAACTTCTTGGTGGTAACCGTCTTCTTACCCTTTTTCATCTCGGCCACCTCTTCGGTGGGCACGATGATCTGACCGAACTGATCCTGAATCGCAGACGTGTTGATCATCTTTTGGATGTTCTCACGAACTTTGTTTTCGTGGCCGGAGTACGTGTGTACCACGTACCACTTTTTCGGCAGTCCGGAGTCTTCCGGTGCAGCCGTTTCGGCACTGTCTCCGTCGTGGTCTTCGGACGCTTCAACCGTTTCGGCGGTGATCGCTTCTTCGGTTTCTACTGCGTCTTCGTTTTCCACTTCGGGCGTTTCGTTCGTTTTCTCGTCCACGTTTTAACTTCTCCACTCGGTGTTACGCCGAGCTGCCGGCAGTGCCGGCCAAAAATGCTTGCGATTCTACTATTGAAAGATCAGCTTAACGAGCCGGCTAAGCACCTGGTCGACCAAACCGATAAACACGGTAATGACGACCGATGCAATCACCACAACGCGCGTACTCGCCATCAACTCGTCGCGCGACGGCCAGGTAACTTTACCCAACTCGGTGCGGGTCTCTTGCAGATAGGTTTTGATCTTTTCAATCATCGCAAAATCCGTTGCGTTTAAATCTGGCAGGCCAGGCAGGACTTGAACCCGCAACCCTCGGTTTTGGAGACCGATGCTCTACCAATTGAGCTACTGGCCTAAGTGACGCGGGCCTGGCTGCCCGCTTGGGTTAGCCGAGCCGCCCGTTCAGACGACCCAGCGTGTTCCCTACTATTCGATAATTTCGGTGACGACGCCGGCACCCACCGTGCGGCCACCTTCTCGGATCGCGAACCGAAGCTCCTGCTCCATCGCAATCGGCGTGATCAACTCGATGCTCAACTCTACGTTGTCACCCGGCATCACCATCTCGGTCCCATCCGGCAACGTCGCCACACCCGTCACATCCGTCGTCCGAAAGTAAAACTGGGGACGATACCCGTTAAAGAACGGCGTGTGTCGACCACCCTCTTCTTTCGTCAGGATGTACGCCTTCCCCTTGAACTTCGTGTGCGGCGTCACACTGCCCGGCTTCGACAACACCATGCCCCGCTCCATGTCGTTCTTGTCCATCCCACGAAGTAACAGGCCTACGTTGTCGCCTGCTTCGGCCGCATCCAGAAGCTTGCGGAACATCTCCACTCCCGTCACCGTCGTCTCCAACGTGTCCCGGATACCCACGCGCTCGATCTTATCGCCAACCTTGATCACTCCACGCTCCACGCGACCCGTCGCCACCGTGCCACGTCCCGTAATCGAGAACACGTCCTCGACCGGCATCAGGAACGGCTTGTCCTTGTCGCGCTCTGGCGTCGGGATGTAGCTGTCTACCGCACCCATCAACTCCATGATGCACTCTTCGTCCGCGCCGTCGTTGTGAAGCGCGTTGAGCGCCGAGCCTTTGATCACCGGAATGTCGTCGCCCGGGAACTCGTACTCCGAGAGCAACTCCCGTACTTCCAACTCCACCAACTCCAGTAGCTCTTCGTCGTCTACCTGGTCGACTTTGTTCAAAAACACCACGATGTAAGGAACGTTCACCTGGCGGGCCAACAACACGTGCTCACGCGTCTGCGGCATCGGGCCGTCCGCCGCGCTTACCACCAGGATCGCTCCGTCCATCTGCGCCGCTCCCGTGATCATGTTCTTCACGTAGTCGGCGTGACCCGGGCAGTCGACGTGCGCGTAGTGGCGAGCTTCGCTCTCGTACTCCACGTGCGCCGTCGCGATCGTAATCCCGCGCTCCCGTTCTTCCGGAGCCTTGTCGATCTGGTCGAACGCTACGTTCTGGGCCAGGCCTTTCCCTGCCAGCACCTTCGTGATCGCCGCCGTCAACGTCGTCTTACCGTGGTCAACGTGTCCAATCGTCCCCACGTTCACGTGAGGCTTATTGCGTTCGAACTTCTCCCTGGCCATTGTACTGATGTCCTCCTAGTTAAACGTTCGTGGAGCCCTCGACCGGACTTGAACCGGTGACCTTTTGCTTACCATGCAAATGCTCTACCGACTGAGCTACGAGGGCGGAGTCGTTATAAGCAGTCTTTCTTTCTATGGTTCCGAAATCGGAACTGTGTCATTTGCATAATGGAGCGGGAAACGGGACTCGAACCCGCGACCCTCAGCTTGGAAGGCTGATGCTCTAGCCAACTGAGCTATTCCCGCTCGACGTTAATGATTCGTGGTGGGGAGAGAAGGATTCGAACCTTCGTAGGCTAACGCCGACAGATTTACAGTCTGCTCCCTTTGGCCGCTCGGGCATCTCCCCCACGTAAATTCTTTTCTAACTGTGGTGCGTTCTCGTCGCGTTGAAAAGTCGTCGCGAAAAAAACAACAGCGCGCACCTTTGCCTAGCGATTACGCAAAGGAACTCGCTCTTGATGTGTTGCTTCGGTGTTTTGCGTTTCTAGAAACTGAGAAGAATTGTTAGGGACTCTTCCCGCGGTCGCGACGCACCACTTTACCTAATCATGGAGCTGGCGAAGGGACTTGAACCCCCAACCGCCTCATTACAAATGAGGTGCTCTACCAGTTGAGCTACGCCAGCCCGGAAACCGTAACCCTAAACGATCATTTACGGTAGAGACCGTCGATACTATTAACTGGCCCAAGAATTGTCAAGGTGCAAAATACTAGATTCCCGGGAAGAATCAACGCCCCTAAGGTGGTTTTTTTCAAAGCCTTCCCGGCGAGGGCCGCGGCGGTCAGAGACTGACCACTGTCGCGTTTTATTGACGTACTGGCCGGCCGAGTGTCTATACAATTTGACACTAAAATTAGTTATCCACAAGAAAATAAGACCTACGGGCTAGGCTTTCTTCACACGAGGGCCGTCGGGGGTGTCTTCGACGACATAACCAGCTGCCGCGATGGCGTCGCGAAGTTCGTCTGAGCGTGCAAAGTCTTTGTTAGCACGAGCTTGTGCTCGTTGGTGGGCCATTTCCAGTATCTCCGCGGGGACGTCGTCGGCTGCCGCCCGAGGGAAGCCGCCCGGAAAGAGCCCCAGAATCTGGTCAAACTCTTCGATCGTCGCCTTTACCGCACCCAGGGCGTCGGCGTCGGAGGCAACCATCGGGTGTTCAGCGACACTGACATTGTAGTTCTTAATGAGTTCAAACAAGTGGCCCAGCGCCCCGGCACTGTTGAAGTCGTCGTCCATCGCCTGCAGGAATGCGGTTTTCGCGGCCGACGCCGCATCGATCAGTTCCTGACCGGCTGGAGAAGACACCGTGGTCGCGCCATCGAGCTTATCCATCTGCTCAGAAATCTGCTGGCAGGCATTCACGATTCTGTCGTATCCGCGCTCGGCCTCTTCCAGGCGATCCCGGGAGAACTCTCGCTGCGACCGAAAGTGGGTGGACAATATATAGAATCTGACCACCTCGCCGGAGAACTCCTTAAGCACGTCGTCCATGGCAAAGAAGTGGCCGGTGGACTTGGACATCTTCTGGCCCTTTAGGTTCAGTAACCCGTTGTGGAGCCAGTAATTAACGAATACTTTGCCGGTACAGCACTCGGTTTGCGCGAGTTCGTTTTCGTGATGCGGAAAGATCAAGTCCTCGCCGCCGCCATGGAAGTCGAAGGTGTCACCGAGGTATTTCTTCGACATGGCGGAACATTCAATGTGCCAGCCAGGCCGCCCTCGACCCCATGGGCTTTCCCAACCGGGCTCGGGCTCGGGAGATGCCTTCCACAGCGCAAAGTCCAGCGGATCTTCTTTGGATTCGCCCACTTCGATACGCGCGCCGGACATTAAGTCGTCGATGTTGCGCTTGGAGAGCTTGCCGTAGTCATCCATCGTGCGCACCCGAAAGTACACATCGCCACCGGCCTCATACGCGTGGCCCTTTTCTATGAGCTGGCCGATCATCTCCAGCATCTCGGCGATGTGTTCGGTCGCCAGCGGATAGTGGGTTGCTGGCTTGATGTTGACCCTGGCCGCGATGTCGTAGTAGGCCTGCACGTTGCGCTCGGCCACCTCGCGGTAATCAACGCCCTCTTCATCCGCGCGGATGATGATCTTGTCGTCAACGTCGGTGAAGTTTTGGATGTAGGTGACGTCGTAGCCCAGGTACTCCAGATACCGGCGGATCATGTCGCCCGAAAGAAACGCGAGCATGTGCCCCATGTGCGGCCGGTCCTGGACCGTTAGCCCACAAAAGTACATCCCGACCTTGCCCTCGTTGACGGGGACAAATTCGGTCTTGGTTTGTTTGAGGGTGTCGTACACGCGCAAAGACATGCGCGGACTATAACAAGTTAGACAGGCCGGGGCAACGGGGTCGAGCGGCTACACCTTGAACTGCTTGAGGTGATGGTCGAGGTGTTTGAGCATCGCCCAACCTTTTTCCTGGCGGTTCATCGAACCAAAGAGCGGGTGTGGACGCGACTCGGTGGAAGCCTCATCTTCGGTGAAGAACTTATCCAACGCGGTGAGCAAGCGGGCCTTCTCTGCGTCGAACGCCTTGGGCGCGGTTTGTTTGTACTGTGGATGCGTCATGACGCCGCGTCCATAGGGCTTCTTGCTTACTACCGCCTGCTTGATCATTCCTTTCAACAGCCTCAAAAACACCGGTGTGTTCATGAGTGCTTTGCCGTTGCAAACTTCCAACACTTCGGCGCAATGGGCAAACATCTGCGCGCTGCTCATGGAACCCCATTCGGGTGCGCTGTTGGCATCGAGCCGATTGACGCGTTTAAGCGCGAGCTCATAGGTTTCTTTATTGTAAAGGCTTTCTCTCACGGCAGGCCTGGCAGTATTACTGCGTCGCTTTCGTTAACGATGCTCGCAAGATTCGATCTACAAGTTCATTATAATCGATTCCCAGCGCGTTGAGCGACTTCGGAACCAAACTGGTAGCCGTCATCCCGGGAAGCGTGTTGGCTTCCAACAAGAAGGGCACGTCATTCTCGTCGAGTCGAAAGTCAACCCGTCCATACACCGCCATGCCGAGAGCTTCAAACGTTGCCCGAGCGTAGCTAGCAACGGCCTCGGCCGCCCGGTCGGAGATTGGTGCCGGAACCAGGTAGTCGGTCGAACCTTTTTGATACTTGTTCTTGTAGTCATACCAGCCACTCTTGGGACGAATCTCCAGCGCCGGAATGTCGGTTACACCGTCGAGCACCGCCATTGTGACTTCCTTGCCGTGAACAAACTGCTCAATCAGCACGCGCGAATCGTAACGAAAGGCTTCGCGAGCGGCAGCATCGACGTCGGCAAAGTCGTTGACGATCGTCATCCCCACACTCGAACCGCCGTTGTTGGGTTTAACAACCACGTGAGGGCCGAGGATTTCGCGCACAGACTGCTCCAGCGTTCCGGACGCGAGCGCGCCCGCGGTTACGTGCAGGTCGCGAGCGACGGGAACACCGGCTTTTGCCGCCACCAATTTGCTGCGATACTTATCCATCGCCAGTTGGCAGGCGGCCGCGCCGCTACCGGTGTAGTGAATGCCCACGTAATCGAGCACCGACTGAACGGTTCCGTCTTCGCCGGCACCTCCGTGCAATCCGTTAAACGCGATGTCGATTTGGCCGGCAATCGTGGAAAGCTGATCGACGAACTGACGCCGGGTTGCGGTGACGTCGGCAAGGATCGCCGGAGGCGTTGCTTCGATACCGGCGCGCCCAAAAACGTCGTCGCGGTTTTCGGTGGGGGCAATGTGTGGGCGCGCGGGGTCGCACGCTAGCGGCGCATAGCCGTTCGCGACCAGCGCGTCAAAGATACCCGCCGCGGTATCAAGCGAAACATCGCGCTCGGGCGAATCGCCACCCGCAAGAACCAGCACTTTTGGTTTAGACGAACTCATAACGCGAGTGTAGCGCCGGAGAAGCTAAAGCGTCAGCAGGAAACTCGACTGCTAAAAGTTTCCCTTAAGCAGAAACTCCCCAAGCAGCTCTTCTTGCTTATGGGTTTGTAGCGGATGAAACTCTGCCGCTAGCAGGTCACGGTACAGCCGTTCCACTTCTACCTTACGAAAATAGGAGTAGCCACCAAGCGCTTCCATGGCGGCCTGCGCACTCTCGCGGCCGTGTTTGGCGATGATCGACTTTGACTGGTGCGCTTTTGCCGCGGTGCGGTTATCCGGCTTGATGTCAAGGTTACGAACCTGCGCGACCATGTCGTCAAACGCCCACCTGGTTATTTGATAACTGTCTTGCATTCGCCCCAAACATGCGATGGTCCCGGCAGTGTGATTGCTTCGGCCAGAGAACAGCTTGACGGTTTTTTGAGCAATGGCTTCGGCAACTCCGGCGTAAGGCGCCATAAAAACGGGAAACGCAAGAGTGCTTACCACGTCCCAGACTGGGTGCCAAACACCTCTGTCTCGAACAAGGTTAACCTTCTCCTGGGGCACAAACACGTCGTTAAAGCGGATTGAATGCGAACCGGTACCGCGCATCCCCATGGCATCCCAGTCGTTCATCACCTCGACACCATCGGCGCTTAGCGGAATCGAAAAATGGATGACGTGTTCCTTTGCGCCGTCGTCGTACGCGCAACTCATCACCGCAACGTTCCCCAAGCGCGCACCGCTGCAGAACGGTTTGACACAGTCAATCTTGAATCCACCGTCGACTTTCTGGGCCGAGCCATTTGACGACAACCAATCACCACCGCCGGTACTCACCAGGATAAAGTCTTTGTCCGCCACTGTGCTCAGTGTAGCCGTTGATCCTTCGTCGCCATTCAGGTGCTTAAACAGTAACACCGACACCAGGTGTTGGTGCATCGACAACGTCAATGCGGTTGAAGGACAGCGTTTGGCAAGATCTTTAATAAAGTAACAGAGTTCCGTGTAGCTGACCCCGTGACCGCCGAGTTCGGTTGGGATCAGTGACTTGTAGGCACCGTGGTCGCGCAGTTCGATGAGGTTGTCACGAACAAATGTGTTGTCGCGGTCGTGTTGCGGTGCGCGTTCTTCGAAAGCGGGGCCGACTTGGGCCAATACGTGGTCTAGCATGTTGTCCCTTCCGGCAAAGGACTACGGTTTGCATCGACTGTGTCGTCGATTTGTCGAGTGATTGGAAAGCAAAAGAATAACGCGTGGCGATGGGAACGCCAGCGAAATCGATGCGCTAGCCAGAAACGATCTTAGCGGTAAAGCGCTTTGATTTTTCCCCAGGAGGATTCGGCGACGGGGATGATGACATCGTGCTCAGGGTGAGCAAGCGCACAGTAAAACCCTCTGTAAACTGTACGGTTATTATAGCATCAAAGGCAACCTCTAAACAACTAGGCGGACCGCGCCGCGCCCAGCAACTCGGCGACGCGCTCTTTGCCTTTGATCACAGCGACTTCCACCAGGTCGGGGCCGTGTACCGACCCCGTCAGCGCTGCGCGCACTGGAAAGAACAAGTCCTTTCCTTTTACGCCCGCCTCTTTGCCCACCGTCTTGATGGCACCTTTAAAGAAGTCTGCGGTCCACTCGCTGGCGCCGGTAACCGCGTCCGATAGCCCGGCAACCACGGCTTGCGACGACTCACGCGAAAGAAACTCGGTCGCTTCGTCGTCAACAATGATCGGATGCGCAAACGCCTGTGACGTACGCTTCAAGTCGTCTAAGAACTCGACCGAGTCTTGCAACAACCTGCACATGCGCGCTAGTTGTTCGGCGTCATAATGTTGCTTAATCCCGTCGGGGAGATACGGTAGCGCAATCGCCACAAACTCGTCGGGGTTGATCGCTCGAATGTGTTGGCCGTTCATCCAACTTAGCTTCTTCAAGTCAAACACCGCGCCAGCTTTGTTTATGCGGTCGACGCCAAACGTGCGGATCATCTCTTCGATCGGCATGATCTCCTGGCTGTCGGGATGCGACCATCCCAGCAAGACCAGGTAATTCACCACCGCGCTGGCCAGATAGCCGCGGCTCCGCAGGTCGTCAACGCTGCTGGCGCCGTGACGCTTGCTTAACTTCGATCGGTCTTCGGCCAGAATTAACGGCAAGTGAGCAAAGATGGGAAGTTCGGCGCCAAGCGCGTCGTACACCATCGCCTGCCGCAAGGTATTTGACAGGTGTTCTTCGCCGCGAAGCACATGAGTGATCTCCATCTTCCAATCATCGACTGCCGCGGCAAAGTTGTAGGTGGGTAAGCCATTCGATCGCAAAATCACAAAGTCGCTGACCATGTTGTGGTCAAGCTCCATGAATCCGCGCACAGCATCGGTGAACTTAACCGTTCCTTCTCCGACGCGAAACCGAATCGACTCGGGCATTCCCTGCTGCCGCTTCTGTGCAACCTGTTCCGGCGTGGCGTCGCGGTACGGCGATTTGAACATCGGCGGGCGCTTTTCACGCTTGGCTTGTTCGTGTTGCGCTTCGATCTCAGAGTCGGTGGCGAAACACGGGTACGCCAGACCTCGTGCGACAAAGTCGTCGGTGATTTCCTTGTATATGGGCGTGCGTTCGCTTTGGCGATACGGCGGGTGCGGGCCACCCTTATGCGGCCCTTCATCCCAATCCAAACCGAGCCACTCGAGATCGCGAATCAGCGACTCTTCGGACTCGCGAGTCGAACGCTCCTGGTCGGTATCTTCGATACGAAGTATAAACTGGCCGCCGGTGTTGCGCGCCAACAGGTAATTGAAGATTGCGGTACGCGCGCCGCCGACGTGCAGGTAGCCGGTCGGACTGGGCGCAAAACGAACTCTAACGGGTGCAGACATTGCTAAATCCTATTTCGAAAAAACCGACGCGATCGCTTCGCAAGCGATGATCTCTTCGCGCCCGACCGCGCCGCGGCCTTCCCACGTGGTTGCTTTGACATTGATCCGGGTGTGTTCTATTCCGAGTGCCGCCGCCATCGCCGCGGCCATTTCGGTCTTGTGTCGCGCCAGGCGCACCGCGTCACTCATTACGACGCAATCGATGTTGTTAATCTGGTATCCAGCGTCGCGAACCATTGCCGCCACCCGCACCAGAAACTTTTCCCCCGGGTAGTCCAGGTACGCCGGATCGCTGTCGGGAAAGTGATCGCCGATGTCGCCCTGTCCGGTTGCGCCGAGCAATGCGTCACACACCGCGTGCGCGACAACGTCGGCGTCGGAGTGTCCCAAGAGCCCCACTTCGGCGTCGGCAAAATGAATGCAACCCAACATTAACCTCTGCCCGCGCTCAAGACGGTGCACGTCGTATCCAATTCCCATGCGTTGGTTCATTATTCCTGTCCTAAGATTGCGGCGGCGATGACCAGATCTTCCTGGTAGGTAACCTTGATGTTGGTGCGATCGCCGGCAATTGCCGCCACCGGTTTGCCCAGCGCCATCACCAAAGAACCGTCGTCGCTGGATTGTAACCCACGCTGGGCCGCAGCAGTGTGGGCTTCGCGCGCCAGCGCCAACCTAAATGCCTGCGGCGTTTGAACTCTACCAATGTTGGCGCGATCGACAATGGCGTCCACCTCTCCGCTCGCAGTTAGCACGAGCGTATCCACCGCCGGCGTCACCGGTACCGCGGCGTCGTGTTCGCCCAACGCGTCCACCATGCGATCGACCAGGGCACGAGTTAAACACGGCCGCGCGGCGTCGTGGACCAGAACATGGGTGGCCGTTTCGGGAACCGCCGCCAGTCCCAAACGCACCGAGTCCTGACGAGTTTCCCCGCCCGGAATCACCGCGTGCAGTTTTCCCGCCGCGATAGGCGAAACCACTTCGGTCAAGCCTGCTTCGTGTCCAGGCGACACAACGACAACCAGCGAATCAATCCGCGAATGCCCGGCCAGTCGCTCAATCGACCACGCGATCATCGGCTTGCCGGCAAGCGGAAGCAACTGTTTGGGCAACTCGTGCCCAAAGCGGCTGCCCGACCCGGCGGCCATTATCACTGCGGAAGTGTGTTTCATTAGACGGGTAGCTTACGAGTCCGAAGGGCCGCTGGCAATGGCCAAGCGCTTAGCGCTCGCTAGAACAACTCAAACTTTACGTAACGGCCGGGACGACGCTTGATGTCGGTGATCAACGAGTCCAGATTATTAATAGTAGCGTTCAGGCGATTGACCGTCTCGTCGCTCTGAATCAACTGGCCGAGCGAACCTTCGCCGTCCTGCAACTGCTGGGTAATTTTCTTGAGGTCGGCAGAAACAGTTTCCAAATCGGCGGCGGCACGCCCCATGCGCGCAAACCCCTCCATTGTGGAATCCAGCGACGCGTAGTGCTTATTCAAAAGCGCGTTCATCCGCGACGTTACTTCGGCAAAGTCGGCGATCGCCTGATCCAACTTGGGAGCGTTCTCGACCGCCAGTTCGCGAACACTGCCACTGGCAGCAGATAGATTGTCGATGCTAGTGTCCAGCCGCCCGTCACGATTCACCGACGTAAGCACCTGGTTAAGCTGCGTGGTGACTTCGCGAACGTCCTCCAGAATAAGCCCCATCCCCGACATTAGCTCACTAACGCCCGCGCGAAACTCACCGTCGATAACGCCACCGTTCGCCAGCATCGTCGGCGACGTACCTGTCGTGATCGCCACAAAACGCTCGCCCATAATGCCAACGCTCTTTAGAACCACCTTGGAGTCGGCGGGAATCTTGACACCCTCGTTGATGCCAAGCTTCACCATAACCTGGCCGTCGACCAGTTCCACCGCGTCGACCTGGCCGGACGCAACACCGTTGACGTTTACCCGGTCGCCCGAAACCAGACCGCCCACTTCGGACAAACGCACGAAAATTTCGTAGCCGCTCGCGCCGAATCGAAAGTCCTGAAACCACATCAGCCCCCACGCGAGTAACGCAATGCCCACCACCACGACGGCGCCAACTCGAATCTCCAAGCCACGACGGTTCACTACCACTCCCTCCCGACTTCTGCGGGCGCTGCTGCACGGCCTTCGACAAACCCGCGCGCGAGGTCGTTGTCGGTGGTCTTAAGGTCGCCCGGAGTTCCGGTAAACGCCACTCGTCCTTCGTGAAAGATAGACACGCGGTCGCTGACCGTATATGCACTCTTCAAATCGTGCGTGACTACTACGCTGGTTAGTTTCAACTCGTTCTGCAGCTTAAGAATGAGTTCGTTGATAACATCCGACATCCGTGGGTCTAGCCCGGTCGTCGGCTCGTCGTAAAGCACGCACTCCGGGTCCATGGCAATCGCGCGGGCAATTCCAACCCGCTTCTTCATCCCGCCGCTTAACTCGGAAGGACGCTTGCTTTGTATATCGGGCAATCCCACCATGCGTAACTTTTCTTCGCATACGTCGGCGATCTGCGAGGTGGTCATCCTGGTGTGTTCATCCAAAGCCAGGCCAACGTTCTCTCCCACCGTCATAGAGTCAAAAAGCGCCGCGCCTTGAAAGACCATACCAAAGCGCTTTCGCACCTCGTAGAGCTTTTTGCGCGACACGTGCGTGATGTCAATGTCGTCGATCAGCATTCGCCCCTGGTCGGCTTGCAAAAGCCCGACAATGTGCTTTAGGAACACACTCTTGCCGCAACCACTTGGCCCCATGATCACCATGGTTTCGCCCGGGAGAATCTTAAGGTCGACGCCGCGCAGAACCTGCTTGTCGAAGAACCCTTTGTGAATGTTTTCGGCGGTTATCGTTAGCATTAGAAAATAATTTGAAACAGAACCGTGGCCATAAAGTAGTTGGTAATAAGAATCAATATGCAACTCGACACCACCGCGCGCATGGTCGACTGTCCAACGCCCGACGCGCCGCCGAAAGTCTGAAAGCCGTGGTAGCAACCCATGAGACTGATGATACCGCCAAAGGCAACTGTCTTAAGCAAACCACTGACTATGTCCTTGGTTTCAAAAAACATTCGTAACCCTTGCGTGAACGTGTGCGTGGATACATCCAGCGAAGCGTTCGCGACCGCCATCGCGCCCAAGATCGCCAGCACGTCAGAGAAGATTGTCAGGATAGGTAGCATAATCAGCCCGGCGATCACCCGCGGTAGCACCAGGTAACGCACCGGGTCGATGGCGAGGATTTCCATGGCGTCGATTTGCTCGGTGACCTGCATGGTGCCCAGTTCGGCAGCGATGGATGCACTTACGCGGCCGCCAACGACCAGCGCCGTGAGTACCGGGCCAACTTCCAGAATAACAGACTTGCCGACAACAGTTCCCAAAAACACCATCGGCACGTAGTCCTGAAACTGATACGCGGCCTGCACCGCCGCCACCGCGCCAACAAACAACGACGTGACCAACACCAGCGGAATCGAACCGATGCCGATGCGATCCATTTGGATGACGGTTTGCGACAGGGTCCGTGGAAGTTGCGGGAGCTTTAGCACCACCCGCGCCAACAAATGCGTGGCTCCGCCAACGTCGGCGAGAAAGTCCAGGGCGGTTCGCCCTAAGTGTTGCAACGCGCGATCCATGGCGTAAGACTACTCCATCGCGGTCACGCGGCCAAGAACACGCTTAACGTGTGCTTGGCAGGCAAAAGGGCTATCAAGTACACTTTCCGCGAAGTGGATAAACCTACCGGAGCAGAGTTTAAAGACGACATGTACGTGCGCAAGACGCCGATTGCATACGCGCATCGGCAACGTCTTTTCGCAATCGTCGATACCTTCAAACAGCACGTTCCTTCGCCGGTCGAAACCTGGGCGGATTTCGGGTCTGCAGGCGGTTTCGTGATTGGATTCGTAATGCACCACGATCAATCGCCCGCGCGCCGGATTATCGGGTTTGATCACCAGCAGGCTTCAATCGATTTGGGCAAACGCAAGGGCCTACCCAACACCGAGTTTCGACACTTCGAGCTAAATGCCGTGGCGGAACCGGCCGAGCGCTACGACCTGGTAACGTGCTTCGAAACCCTCGAACACGTTGGCGATGCGCACGCCGCCGTTACTAACCTGTGCAACCACGTCGCCCCCGGGGGACTACTCATTGTCACTATCCCCATCGAAACGGGGTTCATGGGAACGTTGAAATTTTGGGGAAGAAAAATGGCGCGGCGCAACCCGTACGGTGATTTTTTTGAAGGGAAGAGCCGGGCCAGCTACTTGTGGAAAGTCGCAACCAATCAGTCGCTAGACGGCTGGCGCGAACCAGGGCAGTTCGCATACGGCCCGCACTTGGGGTTCGACTATCGTTCCGTGGTCAGCGACCTCCGCAACCGCTACGTAAAAGGGGGAGAATTTACAGAAGTGCACTCCGCTCCCACCAAACTCCGCACCAGCTACCTCGTCGTACTACGTCGCAGCACAACTTAGAAGTCGCTGTCGGGAATTGGAGCCAGCGGTTCGAAGCGCGTGTACTCTTTCATGAAGGCAAGCTTTACGGTTCCGGTCGGACCGCTCCGCTGCTTACCGATGATGAGTTCGGCGGTACCAGCGTCTTCCGAGTCGGGACCTTCATACACTTCCGGGCGATACAGAAACATCACCATGTCGGCGTCCTGCTCGATACTTCCCGACTCGCGCAAATCGGACAGCATGGGGCGCTTGTCGCCGGTCCGCGATTCCACTGCACGCGAAAGCTGCGACAACGCTATAACGGGTATCTCCAGTTCTTTCGCCAGCGCTTTCAAACTGCGCGAGATCAGAGAGATTTGCTGCTGCCGGTTTTCCAGTCGCTCTTTGACCGTAACCAACTGCAGGTAATCCACCAGAATCATGCCGCAGTCGGTGTCCGACTTTAACCTTCTCGCTTTCGCCCGCAGCTCCATCGTCGACAAGCCCGGTGAATCGTCGATGTAGATGGGCGCTTCGGCCAGATAACCGGCAACCAACGCTAGTTCGGCAAACTCATTGGACTTAACGTAGCCGCTACGGAGTCGGTTCGAGTCGACACGCGCTTCGCTACACAACAAACGCGTGACCAGTTCCACCGAAGACATTTCCAACGAGAAAACCCCAACCGGGATCTTCTCGCGAATGGCCAGATGCTGCGCGAGGTTCAGCGCAAAAGCGGTCTTCCCCATCCCGGGTCGTCCGGCAACAATCACCAGGTTCGAGTCCTGGAAACCCGAAGTGAGCGAGTCGAGTTCTTCAAACGGCGACGACAAGCCGGAGACGTGCTGGCCGCTTTGATACATCTCCTCGATGTTCTTGAACTTGTCCTTGATGACCTGCCCGATAGGTTCGAAGCCTTTAAACAGACCGCGCTGGCCAATCTCGAAAATGTCGCGCTCGGCCCGATCCAGAATAATCGCCGCGTCCTCTTCGGCTTTGAACGCCTCGGTCGACAATTCGGTCGCGATCGTGATCAACCGGCGAAGAATAAACTTCTCCAGAACAATACGCGCGTAGTGTTCGGCGTTGGCGGCAGTGTGAACGTTGTCCAGAATAGATGTTAGATACGCCGCGCCGCCAACCGCATCGTACGTGTTCAACTTGCGCAGTTCGGCGGTCAATGTAATCACGTCGATTGCTTCACCGCGTCGAAACAACGACTCCATCGCCGCAAAAATGTCGCGGTGCGCCCGCTTGTAGAACGAATCCGAATTGATGCTTTCGGTCGCGATGGCAAAGGCTTCGTTGTCCAGCAAAACAGCGCCCAGAACGGCCATTTCGGCTTCTAGCGATTGCGGCGGCACGCGGCCTTTGAATTGTTGTTGTACAGTGGTCTCTTCCACGTCGTCTTCCTCACATTGTCCCGCAGGACAACCCCGCACGCGGCGGTCGCATTAAAGTTCGCCGAGCAGCGAACGAATCTTTTTAAAGTCTTCCCAACACGGTTTTTTGAAGTTGGGGTTACGCAGGAGAGCTGCCGGGTGATAGGTCGGAATAACTCGTATACCCTGATAGTGGTACTCGCCTGTACGTAACGTGCTAAGCGGGACGTTGGTGCGCAACAACCATTGCGCCGAAACCCGTCCCAGCGCGCATATAATCTTCGGTTTAATCGCTTGAATCTGTGCGACCAGATACTTCTCGCAACACCGCACTTCGCTTTCCTGCGGGTCGCGGTTATTGGGTGGTCGGCACTTTAGAATATTAGCGATGTAAACGTCTTCGCGCTTTAAATCAATTGCAGCAATGATCTTGGTCAACAGTTGACCGCTACGGCCGACGAACGGTTCGCCCTGCAAGTCTTCGTCTTTACCGGGAGCCTCTCCGATAAACATTAGCTTGGTTTTGGGATTACCGACACCAAACACGGTTTGGGTGCGCGACTCGTGCAAGGTACATTCGGTGCACGCAGCAACCACTTTGGCAAGTGCGGGTAGAGTCTTGGGGAGTGTTGCAGCGTCGGCCATGATGGTTTCCTCGGAATCAAAGGGGTCAACAAAGTCGGCGGGTACCGATGCCACCGGCCCCGTGGTTTCGGATGCAACCGAACGGTCGGGATTGTCACCGACACCAGTGTCGTCGTGCATGTAAATGGCGCGTACACCGCGACGCTGCAACGACCGCAAGTACGACCGCACGTCCGCCAGAATCTGCTCGCGCGAATCCGTCATGGCGAGATTATAACGGCGGGTCGGCGCAAGGTCACGCGACGGTTGTGACGCTGCGGGGAATAGGTGTGCACGGTTTTGGGGAAAACGTGTGGGTTCCCTGTTGATTACGGGGATCCCTCAATTAGTGAGCCGTCTTGCGCGATGCTACCGGTCTCGAGCAGGGTCTTTAGTCCAGAGGCGACAGCGGGCCAGCCCCATGACACGCTGGTTTCCATATCCCCGCCCTTAATGAGGTCGGCGTGCGTAATTTTCAGTTGCGTCCAGGGACCGCCGGGCCAATCGGCCTGATCCGCGAGTTCAAAGATAACGCGCGAATGTTCATTGGGCTGGTTTGTGTGCTTGGGAAGATACCAGGTTATTTCCAGGCGTTCGTGAACGACGCTATCGATAACCGTTCCCATAATCGACACCTTGTCGGTTCCGGACTGTACATGTTTGAAATCCGAACCTTTCTTCCAGTCCGAGACGTTGTCGTGAAGCCAGTACTGGCTGGTGAACTCGGGTTCGAGCAGTCCGGCCCACACGCGGTCGCGGCTCGCACGGATGTAGATGGTGTAGGCAAAGTCAACATTGGCCATCGCGGTTCTCCAAAACTCTTTTACAAGCCGGTTAGGGGCGCAGCCGAGTGCTGTTAAACGCGAATCGTGTTCTCGGCTCGGCTAGAGGCTGGCGGCCAGGCGCATGATTTCGCGGGCGATCAACTGTTTGCTCTCCGGACCTTGGCTTTCGTAGACCTTTCCCTGGGCGTTGTAGATGGTAACCACGTTAGTGTTGTGAGCAAAGGTTGCGCCTTCGACGTTCGGATTGTTAAGCACCATTAGGTCGCAACTCTTCTTGTTCATTTTCGCTAACGCGTTAGCTTCGACATCGTCAGTTTCCAGCGCGAAACCGACAACTTTTCGGTCTGCTTTGCGCGCGCCCAACCCGGCGAGGATGTCTTCGGTTCGCGTAAACGACACTTCCAACGCGTCGCCCTTGTGTTTGCTGGATAGCTTTTTGGCGGGCTTAAAGTCCGACACGGCAGCGGCCATCACCAGAATGTCGCAGCCATCAAACGCCTCGCCCACGGCGGACGCTAGCTCCTGGGAGGTTCGCACATTAAGAATCCGTACTCCGTGCGGGGGTACAGCCGTTGTCCTGGCCGCAACAACGACAACTTGAGCGCCCATGTCGCGCGCGGCCCGCGCCACGGCAAAGCCCATTTTGCCCGAAGATCGGTTGGAAATGGTCCGTACCGGATCGATGTCCTCTTCGGTTCCGCCCGCAGTTACCAGGACGCATTTGCCCGCGAGTTCGCCGGCGAAGAATTCTTGGAGAGCCGCCAGAATAGTCTCCGGCTCGGCCATTCGTCCGGTAGCTTCGTACCCGCAGGCGAGGTCACCGTGCTCGGGTGGAACCACACGAAAGCCAGCGTTGGAAAGTGCGCGCATGTTGTCCTGGTTGGCCTGGCTTTCCCACATGACGTCGTTCATGGCTGGCGCCAGGAACACCGCTCCGTCATACGCGCTAACAATAGTGGCCAGCAAGTCGTCCGCGCGGCCGTGCACAAAGCCAGCAAGCGAGTTTGCGGTGGCGGGCACCACAACAACCGCATCGGGCCACTTGGCAATGTCTATGTGTTCGACCGGCGAGATGGTGCCGCCGGCTTCACCGGTTTCCCACAGATTAACGTGGACCGGGTTTTCGGAGAGCGATTCGAACGTGATGGGACCAACAAATTCAGTAGCGGCAGGGGTCATTACCACTTTCACATCTGCGTTGGCCTTCTTAAGCAGACGCAGCAAGAGCACCGCCTTGTAGGCGGCGATACCGCCGGTAACACCGAGAAGTATTTTCTTGCCGGATAAACTCATGATGCTAACGGCTCACCCGCCGGGATGGAAACGGGAGGTATGCGTCGAGCCGCTGCTGCGGGCATTCGCAGCGATTACTCGTCGAACAGAGGTTCGTCGGGTTTGCGCTCGACGTACTCGTAAGTAACTTTTTCGTTGATCACGCGCTGCATGGCCGTCGACGTCGGCTTGAAGTCGTCGTCAGCAGTCGCACCACGAAGAATCAACGAGTTCAAGCGGCGCGCTTCTTTCGCCATTACGCGAATGGCTTCGTAGCGGTTTTCAATCGACCTGGTAATCTTTTCGATCACAACCAGTCTTTCCAACGGAGTCGGCACTTCAATCAGCTCCTGTCATTACTTTGGTTCGACCGCGCTTCCCGTTCGGCCGCGATGACCGAGATGAGCTTGGCGGTGGCTTCGTCCAGATCGTCGTTTACGATGATCCGGTCGTATCCATAGGTGATCGCGTCGGCCGCTTCGCGGCGAGCGCTCGATACCCGTCGTTCGATGTCGTTGGCGGAACCCCGGTTGCGGATACGTTCCCCGAGAATCGCGAAGGACGGAGGTAAGATAAAGATCAGATACGCCTCGGGAAACACCCTTTTTACACTAATGCCCCCCTGCGTGTCAATGTTCAGGAGAACATCGTGGCCCCTGGCTAACGTCTCTTCTACGAAGGCCTTAGGAGTGCCGTAGAACTCTCCGTACACCTCTGCCCACTCCGCGAGAGCGCCATTCTTCATTTCGGCGAAGCGGTCGTGGGAGACAAAAAAGTAGTCCTCGCCGTCGACTTCCCCTTCGCGCGGGGCTCGGGTCGTGGCCGAAATCGACTCGCGTAGGGATCCGTCTGCCTCCAACAGCCGGTTGCACAGCGTGGTTTTGCCCACTCCGGACGGGCCAGACACCACGATTGGAAATGCCGGGCTTTTGCGTCCCATGGCTACTCGACGTTCTGTACCTGTTCGCGGATCTTTTCGGTCTCCTCTTTAAGCGACACCACGTGCTGAATCACTTCGGTGTCCGAAGCCTTTGACCCAATGGTTGATGCTTCACGATGCATTTCCTGAAGCAGATACGTGAGCCGCTTGGCCACCTCGCCACCGATATTCATGTAATGGTCGAACTGTTCGATATGGCTCTTCAGACGAGTAACTTCTTCGGTAAAATCCAACCGCTCGGCAAGCAACGACACTTCGGTCATCAGTCGATCGGTGTCGATCTTGCTGTCGCTCATTAGTTTATCGATTCGCTCGCGATAGGTGCGGGCATGACGTTCGTTAACTTCGGGTGCGACCTTTTCGATTTCGGCCACGGTACTGGCAATCGCCGCCAGGCGTTCGCTCAAGTCTTTGTGGATGGTCTTGCCCTCGGTGGACCGCATTTCGACCAGCTTGTCGAGTGCATCGTTGAGGCTCTTGTTTAGTAGTGGCCACAACACTTCGTCGTTGGCGTCGTTGTTGTTGGCACCAAAAACATCGGGCAAAGACACCAGCGTGCTAAGAGTGACGTCGTCGTTAACGCCATTGCTTTGCGCGAACCCGCGGAGACGATCAAGGTATTGCCGCATCAGCGCTTCGTTGATGGTCACTTCGGCAGCATCGCCGGTGTCGTCAAGCGTCACCGTGACATAGATGCGACCACGCGAGGCTTTGGCCCGCACCTGATCGCGAACGTCGCGCTCGCGAAGCTGCAGGTTTCGCGGTAGCTTGATCGAACAGTCCAGGAACCGGTGGTTAACTGTACGAACTTCGGAAGTAACGGTGTAGCGACCGTCGGTGGCTTCTCCTTGTCCGAAGCCGGTCATGCTGATTAACATGGATGGAATCCTTAAAACGTTTTGCGCGTGAGTAGGTGAAGGAATACTAACTTCCCACCCCGGCGCTGTCAATCGCCAACGCTAAGCGTAAGAACAACTTAACGACGCAGGGAGCCCGTGAACCTACTCGCATTACACGCCTTCGCACGCCACGCCCGCGCCGACATGGTCGGCAAACAACTCGGCGCGGTGCGGTGGTTCAAGCCGGTGCTCAGCATTCCGCTCATCGGAGCCGGCCCACGCCGCACGCTGGTCTACGTGTTCGAAGCGCCCGGACCATTTGTCTACTTGTCCGACAGCAACCCGATTCGCGACCTCCCCGGAAACGTTCAATTCCCTAAACTTACCGGCGGCACAGTGGCCAACTTCATCGCGCGGCCCGACGACCGGGTGCTGGACCTGGTCGTGGACAGTGTCGACGGCGGATCTACCCGCATCATCTTGACCTTCCACGCCTACGGGGCATTTGCGCGCGCGCTGCTGCGTAGCGGAGGCGTGACCATGGCGTCGTTAGGCGACCGTCATGCCGCTGCCCGCGCCGAAGAGGGTGAGGTTTCACAGTCAGTGATCAGCGCTACCGTAGACGACCTGACCGAGGAAACGCCCGGGTGCGATCGAACGCTGGCGCAAAGTTTTGGTAACCCGTTTGACGCGGGGGCTGTCGTGGATTTTCGCGACCAACTGATTGCCGGCGAAGCAACTTTTCGACTTGTCGCCGATCGCAAGTTGGGAGCAGCTACTCCGGTGCCGGCAACGTCGCAGGTAGCGGACACCGCGAAGTGGGCGGGCCAGCCGACAACGTCGATGACGGCCGCAGGGTTAGAGCTTGGCGCAATCGTTTGTGAACAGGTGCTCACTAAAATGGTGGAAGCCCAGTTGCGCCCGGTCGAACGTCGCCTGTCCGCACAACGAAAACTACTGACCAAACTAAACCGGGATTTAGATGCGTCCGCCGAGCACGATCGCGTGCGGCGTGAAGCCGAAACGCTTGCGGCGTTTCAAGCGCAAATCCCTAAAGGCGCGGCGTCGGTGACTTTTCCAGACCCGTATCAAGAAGGAAGCGAGCTCGATATCGAATTGGACCCAAGCCAGTCGATCACCGTGCAAATCGAAAAACGCTTTAAGAAAGCAACAAAGTTGCGCAAGTCGCAGGAACACACAAGTCGTCGGATCGAGCTGGTCAGCAAAGAAATCGCGGCGCTCAAATCGGCGCTCGACAATGCTCGTGCGCTACAGACTCCGGCGGAGCAATTCGCCGCGGTCGAAGATGTCATTAACGACTACCAGATTCAGGTGCAGCGTCAGCCGCAAACCCGGACCCGATCGACCAGGCAGCAGCCAAAAACGTTTCGCACGTTTGACCTGGGATTGGGTTGGACGGCAATCGTCGGCCGGAACAACAACGAGAACGACGAACTCACCTTCAAGATCGCCTCTCCAGGAGACACCTGGTTGCACGCGCAGCATGTCGCGGGGTCACATGTTGTACTACGCGGCCCCGCCAAGAACGCCCAACCACCTGCCCATATTGTCGAAGTCGCCGCCGGTATCGCCGCCTTCTACTCCAAAGCTCGTCACAGCGAGTATGCACCGGTTATTTATACGCTTCGCAAATATGTCCGGAAGTTTCGGGGGGCACTGGCGGGGCAAGTGCGATGCGAACGCGAGAAGGTGGTCATTGTGGCGCCCACCCTGCCCGAAGGCCACGACTCTGAAGATTCCTGAAAAATAACTGAGCCGATCGGGGTTCCCGCCGAGGAAGCGACTAGGGACCTTCCACGACGAGTATTCCAATCGGCTCAGCCGGTACTGCTCACGGGACGTGTGGGGGGCATTCCCGCATTATTTCTAGCGAGGGATTAGAGGGTAATACGCGGTAGGAATCACGCTAAGGGCAAGGGCTATGATTCACTGGCTTGGCGAGCCACTGAGGTAGGCACAACGACGCTGCTCAGACGTCGTTGAAATCGCCACGCGGTATTACCCTCTAATTCACCTTCTCCTCTTCCTGTTACGGCCGCCCAACCTGCTCAAAAATCGGGCGTCCGCAGACATTGCATAGTGCAACTCTGGTGCCATAGGCAAGATTTGCCGAGATTTCGGTCAAACAATATCTAACTGGCTGTGAATACTGCGCTTACAACAAAGAAACGGGCGAGAAACCGATTGGTAGTTTCTCGCCCGCGATTGTGGCACCGTAAGATTTTTTTACGGTCGTAAGATTTCTTTTCTATCCCTCGGTGAATCCGCCCTCGGTATTCAGGATTTCGTCCCAAGGCGAGCTGGTGGGCGGAGGGGAGCCGTTGTAAAGCTCATTGCCCCAGTCCTCCCAGAATATCTGGAGAGTTTCTCCCGGCAGACGTCCTTCTATGCCCGCACGATGGGAAACTCGGACACGAATCCGATTGTTGCCCAGCGTCTCAAGACGAACCTGGATCATCACGGTCGTCGAGAATCGAAGGGACTCGCCACCGTAACGGATCGTGGTGGTTCCTGGCGCTAGTGTGCGATCGAGGGGAGCTTGAATCTGTTGCGCATGAGCGACTTGCACCGTTTGTGGCGACGCCAGCGGAAACGCTAGCGCCAGACCCAATGCAAGGCTGGCTATGCGAAGGGGGCTTTTCACCTTTTCACCTGCCTGTATGTGGATGAGGCTAACCTCTACGCGAGTATAACACACCCAGAGACCGCTCAAAAGGGGGAAGCTACACAATCGATCGGCATTTTGTCGCGTCCGTCCGCAACATTTCGGCCTCCAGGCCCCCGGCCGTTCGGTGGTTTCGGTACGAATCGGGCCTCTGGGCGCAACTATACAGGGAAGCGGCCACCGCGAACGCGTCCCCCCTCCCGCCGATGGGTGTAGTTTTGTGCGTCGCAGTACTCCAGAATCGGAATTGCGTGTTTGCGGGTTACCCCCAGCGCATCTTTAAATACCGGCACGCCCACTTCAGGATTCTCATCGAACAACGCTCCCAACTTGGACAAGCATTGCTCAAACGCCCCTTTGTCCATAACGCCCGCTGCACCGAAGTCCACCAGACGTCCCGCTCGGGCCAGGTACCCGAGTGCATCGTCCAGCGAACCGCTACCGGTCCAGTGCGACGCACAATCTGAGCGCGCCGGAAACGCGACGCTGCAGCTACCGATAAACGTAGCCAGCGCTTCCAACGCGCTGGTCGTCTCGTCGCCGAGTTCCGGGGCTTGGTCGCCGATGCGAACCAGGTCTTCCTGCACGAAGATGGGCCGATGTACGGCTGCCGCTGCCAGCAGTTCGCCATACTGATTGCCGGATGCGGAAACCTGAAGTCGCTTCTTTAGTTCCTCTTTGCTCATACCCCATCGCAATGGATATTCCGCCAGGTATGGCGCAACTGTGTCTTCGATCTCGGCCGCGAGGCGAGCAACCGCGTCACTCGCATAGGCGCGTTTACCAATCGTGGTAGCTTCGCCCGAATCCGTTAGCGCCGCTAGTTCGGCTTGATCACACTCGGCTAGCGGTGCACCTTCGAAACCACCGGCGACTAGCTTTTGCAGCAGCAACGCACTCGGGTCTCCCTGTTCACGAACCCGTAGCGTTTGAATAACCTCAATGTCGTTGCGTCGGTGCCTTTCCGGCGTCGGATCAATAACAACTCCGCCACCGCAAACACGCATCGGCGAGTACTTGCGAATAACTAAAGTATCGCCAGGCGCACTTACCACCGGCGACTCCAACACCAATTGCGCCAACCCCGATTGGCCGCTTACCAGTTCGTCTGCTTCCAGCAACACCACACGACCCATCACTTCACGCGCGCCGTGGTGAATGCGAACACGCTCGCGATTCTTGACGACAAAGTCGTCGTAGCTGGCAACTTCAACGCGCGCGTCAACCACATGCGAAGGAGAAAACGAATCCGGCGAAGTAAGAACATCTCCCCGTGATATCTCGTCGCGCTTGATTCCTTGCAACGCGATAGCTAGCCGCTCTCCCGCACCCGCACGTTCGCGGTGGTCATTAAAGCTCTGCAGGTCCCGCACGCGAACAGAGCGCCCCGACGGCCAGTGTTGCAGCGTGTCACCCATCGCCACCTGCCCGCTGTAGGCGCTACCGGTAACCACCGTACCAATTCCTTCGCGGACAAACACGCGGTCCACGGGAAGACGAAACCAACCGGCAAGCTTGCGTTCGGGAACAGCATGCGCGACTTGCAACAACGCGTCCTGGAGAGCGCTAATGCCGTCGCCGGTTCTGGCTGAGACATGAACAACAGGTGCGTGCTCCAAAAAGGTGCCGTCCAGGAGGTCGCTAATTTCTTCCTGGAGGAGTTCGCGCGTCTCGGGTGTTGCCAGGTCGCTCTTGCTGACCACAACAACGCCGTGCTGCAACTGCAGGGAGGTAAGCACTTCGAGGTGCTCTTGAGTTTGAGGCATTACGCCTTCGTCGGCAGCGATCAGTAGCATCGCCATATCCAGGCCGCCAGCGCCCGACACCATCTGCTTTACGAAACGTTCGTGCCCGGGCACGTCGATCAACCCCACAAACACGTCATCGGAGAGCTGTAGCGGTGCAAAGCCAAGCTCGATAGAAATACCGCGGGCTTTTTCTTCTTTGAGCCGGTCGGTTTCGCGTCCGGTTAGGGCGCGAACCAGTTCGGTCTTGCCGTGATCGACATGACCGGCGGTACCTAGAATGAGTCTTCGCATGATTATTGTTCGACGCGTTGAATGCGTGCGCCCAGCGCGCGCAGTTTTTCTTCGATGCGTTCGTACCCACGGTCGATGTGGTAGACCCGCAGCATTTCGGTGGGGCCGTTTGCTGCCATTGCGGCAAGGATCAGGGCAGAGCTGGCGCGAATATCGGTGGCCATCACCGGCGCGCCGTCAAGCGTGTCGGTTCCGCGAATTACCGCCAGGTTGCCATCCAACCGAATGTCGGCGCCAAAGCGGCGCAACTCGGGAATATGCGTAAAGCGGTCCGGGTAGATGGTGTCTTTGACCGTACTGACACCGTTGGCCAGACACAGCACACCCATGATTTGCGCTTGCATATCGGTGGGAAAACCAGGGTATTCGCGAGTGACCACGTCCACGGCATTGATGTCGCCGTTATGAGAGATCCGCACCCAGTCGTCACCGGTTTCGATCGTCGCGCCCACCTCTTGTAGAGTGCTTAGCACCGCACTTAGGTGGGGAACGTTACACCCACGCATGGTGATGTCGCCACGAGTCGCGACCGCAGCCGCGGCAAACGTTCCCGCTTCGATTCGATCGGGAATGATGTCGTGGTCAATGGGGTCCACCGATTGGACGCCTTCGATTTTAAGGGTCGCGGTTCCGCGGCCCTCAATCGGAACCCCGGCGGCGACCAGGGCATCGGCCAGATCGGTAACTTCGGGTTCCAATGCAGCGTTGTTGATAATGGTAAAGCCATCGGCCAACGCCGCCGCCATCATGGTTTGACAAGTCGCACCTACGCTAATGGTCTTGAAACTTACCTCGCCACCCTGTAGCCGGTCGCATCGGGCTTCGATGTAACCATGGCTAAGTTCGACCTCCGCACCCAACTGCTCCATGGCCATCAGGTGCAGGTCGATGGGCCGTGGACCCCATGCGCATCCACCGGGCATACTCACCCGGGCGCGACCGTGGAACGCGAGTAGCGGTCCCATGACATAAATCGATGCCCGCATCTTGCGAACGTAGTCGTAGGGCGCTTCGACATTATTGGCGTTGGTGGTGTCCACGTGAACTTCGTTACCGGTGGACGTAACCGTGGCACCCAACAACTCAAGCATACTGATCATGGTGTCGGTGTCGCGCAACCGCGGAACGTTGCGCAAAACGCTCTTGCCTCGCGCTAGCAGGGTCGCCGCCATGATTGGCAACATGGCATTCTTGGCGCCGCCGATGGCAACCTCGCCCTGCAGTCGCGTGGGTCCTTCGATGACAAACTTATCCAAAAGAAACTCCGGTTAGTCGAGCACTGCGGTGACCACGCGGTCGCGTGCACCGTAATCCTTGATCACTTTCACACCGGCAAAACCAGCGCGTTCCAGAATAGACGATACCGCCTGGCCCTGGGTATCGCCAATTTCAAACGCGACCATTCCGCCGGGATGAAGTGCTTTGCGTGCAAGGGGTGCAAGTGCTTCGTAGAACACCAGGCCGCTAGCGCCACCGTCGAGGGCCGCGCGCGGATCGTGCTCGCGCACTTCGATTGGCAGTGAGGGGATTTCGTCGCTGGCGATGTAGGGAGGATTGCAAGTAATGACGTCAAAGAGAACGTCGGAGTTTTGCAGAAACGTCAACGCGTCGGACTCGACGGCAACCACGCCGTTGTCGACCGTGTTGATGGCCGCGTTCTGCCGGGTGAGGTCAACCGCCGCCGGGTTCACATCCACAGCGGTAACATGCAGCCCGGGATTTCGTGCGGCCAGCGCGACCGCAATCGCTCCGCTCCCGGTACACAAGTCCAGGCCGATGCGCGGACGCGTTGGGTTGTCGGACAGAAAAGCTTCAACGCGCTCGACCAGCGTCTCGGTGTCGGGACGCGGTACGAACACACCCGGCCGCACTGCCAAAGGTAGCGACATAAACTCGGTGTTACCCAATATGTGCTGCAACGGTTCACGACGGGAACGTCGCTGCACGTACGACCAGAACTTCGTGGCGGCGGTATCTTCGACGACGTCTTCGCTTCGTAACAACAAGTCGGTGTAGGAAAACTCGAGCACCTGCGAAAGCATCCACTCGGAGTTCTTGCGCGCGTTCGGAACCCCGTGTTCGCCAAGAACCGCTGCTCCACGGGCCAGCAATGTCGCTACCGTGGGAGTCATCACGCCTGCTTAAGCTTTTCCATAGTATCGGCCTGAATCAACGCGTCTATGAGTTCGTCGATCTCTCCAGCCAGAATCTCGTTGAGTCGGTGCGTGGTAAAACCAATCCGGTGGTCGGTGACGCGCTGCTGCGGAAAGTTGTAGGTTCGAATCTTAGCACTCCGATCGCCCGAGCCAATCTGGCTGCGGCGTTCGGCGGACAGTTCGGCGTCTTTTTCTTTTTGTGCTTGCTCAAATAGTCGGGCCCGCAAAACCCGCATCGCTTTGGCTTTGTTCTTGATTTGTGACTTTTCGTCCTGGCAACTTACCACCAACCCGGTCGGGATGTGGGTAATGCGGACGGCGCTATCGGTGGTGTTAACGCTTTGCCCGCCGGGGCCGCTGGAACGATACACATCGATGCGCAAATCATTTTCGTGAATGTCGATCTCGACCTCTTCGGCCTCGGGCAAAACCGCTACCGAAGCGGCCGAGGTATGCACTCGGCCTTGCGACTCGGTCGCCGGAACCCGTTGCACGCGATGAACACCGCTTTCGTACTTGAGCCGGCCGTACGCGCCATTGCCCACTACGCTAAAAATCACTTCCTTGAATCCGCCGATACCGGTGTCGTGGCTGCTCAACACTTCCATCTTCCAGCCTTCTTTTTCGACGTAACGGGTGTACATCCGAAACAGATCGGCGGCAAACAACCCCGACTCTTCCCCGCCCGCACCAGCGCGAATTTCGACAATCGTGTTTTTACTGTCGTTGGGATCCTTAGGAACCATGAGCATCTGGAACTTATCGCCCAGTTCTTCGCGCTCGGTAGTGAGGTCTTCCAACTCGCCGCGCGCCAGTTCGACCAGTTCGTCGTCCTCGTCGGCGGCGATCACTTCTTTGTTGTCGGCGATCGTTCGATCCAGCTTCATCAACCGTCGCACAACGCCGACAAGTTCTTTCATGTCGGCGTGCTCTTTGGCGACTTTCTGATAGCGACTCTGGTTGGACAACACTTCGTTGTCGGCCAACTGATTTTCCAAGTCCTGGTATTTGGCAATAATTTGCTCGAATTGATCCATTGATGTATTGGGAAAGAGGTACGGTTAAGCGGCGGGGACTTCTAGCTTAACCGATTCGTAGTCCAAGCACGCTTCCAGCGCGGCGATGGCGACTTCCAACATGTCGTCGGTGGGCTCGGTGGTGGTAACGCGTTGCAGCGTGAGTCCCGGCCAAATGGCGAATCCCATCCACCTGGCAAAGTTTTCTTTCGCCGAGAGCTTAATAAACTCGAAAGCAACGCCGCCGATGACCGGAATCATGGCAAAGCGCAACATGCGATCGCCCCAGGTGATCGGCTTACCCAGAAGTGCAAACACGAAAATACTCACCAGCATAACAACCAACAAGAAACTGGTACCACAACGCGGATGGAGTGTCGTGTACGGTCGTGCGTTGTCGACGGTAAGGTCCTTGCCGTCTTCAAACGTGTAGATGGTTTTGTGTTCGGCGCCATGGTACATAAAAATGCGCTGCATTTCGGACCAACGCGCAATCAACAAAATGTAACCCAAGAAAATGGCGAGACGAAACACACCATCGATGAGGTTAAACACAATGCTGTTTTCAACCTTGGTGAGTTCGGTCAGCCACAACGGAATCAGAAAGAACAGCAGGAAGCCAATCCCCAACGCGAACACAACCGACCCAAAGATCGACAGGTTCTTCATGAACTCGCTTTGCTGTTTTTGTTCCTCTTCGTCCATGGCTTGAGTGGCCGAATAGGAAAGGGACTGGATCCCAATCCACATGGTTTCGACCAGGTTGATGCCGCCGCGAAGAATAGGGATATTCAAAAATTTGAACCGGTGCGTGAGTCCCACGAACCGGTTCTTTTGAATAACGATTGATCCCTGCGGCGTTCGCACCGCGGTGGCGTAGTATGTCGGGGATCGCATCATGACCCCTTCGATAACCGCCTGACCGCCGACGCTCATGCGCTTCTCGGACATCGCAGTTCCTATTTTTTCTCGGCGTCGGTGTAGTTGTACTTCTGACGAAAACGTTCCACGCGGCCTGCGGTATCAACCAGCTTTTGCTTGCCGGTGAAGAACGGGTGAGACGCCGACGAAATCTCCATACGGATCACGTAATGTTCGACGCCATCGATGTCGCGTTTTTCGCCGCTGGTCAGCGTCGAGCGGCTGACGAGTTCGTAGCCAACACTCGGATCGACGAAAACCACCGGATGATAATCGGGATGAATTTCTTTTTTCATTTTGGTCATTACTCCTGAGACTGTCAAAAACAAGTCCGCTGATTATAAGGATTTACGGCCCTGGTGGCAACCCCCGGAAAGCCTCAAGTGGCCCGGGGTCGGGCACTGCCCGCCTTGCGCCCCTAGGCGTTCATGGACTTGAGGAACTGCTCGTTGCTCTTGGACTTGCCCATCTTGTCGAGCAGGAACTCCATGGCCTCCATCAACGGTTTCTCGTTTAAGAACTTGCGGAGAATCCAAATCTTGTCGAGGTCCTTCTTGTCGATAAGAAGCTCCTCTTTCCGGGTTCCGGAGCGGAAAATATCGACCGCCGGAAAGACCCGCTTGTCGGAGAGGCGGCGGTCCAGAACCAGTTCCTGGTTACCGGTGCCTTTGAATTCCTCAAAGATGACCTCGTCCATCCGCGAGCCGGTTTCGACCAACGCGGTGGCGACAATCGTGAGGCTACCGTTGCCTTCGATGTTTCGCGCGGCGCCGAAGAAGCGCTTGGGACGCTGTAGCGCGTTGGAGTCCACACCACCAGAAAGGATCTTGCCCGAGTGGGGTACAACCGCGTTGTGGGCGCGCGCCAGACGGGTGATGGAGTCGAGCAGAATCACCACGTCGCGGCCGTGTTCGACCAGACGCTTGGCCTTTTCGATGACCATGTCGGAAACCTGGACGTGACGTTCGGCGGGTTCGTCAAACGTCGAAGAAATAACCTCTCCACGAACCGATCGCTCCATGTCGGTGACTTCTTCTGGGCGCTCGTCAATAAGCAGCACCATCAGATAGACCTCTTTGTGGTTTTCCGCGATCGCGTTGGCGATCTTTTGCAGCAATACGGTTTTACCGGTGCGCGGTGGCGCCACAATTAAGCTTCGCTGACCTTTGCCGATGGGAGCAAGCAAGTTGATCAAACGGGTCGACAGGTCTTCGGCTTTGAACTCGAGGTCGAGGATTTCTTCCGGATAAAGCGGCGTGAGGTTGTCAAAGAATGGCTTGGCCTTGGCAACGTCGGGGTGTTCATGGTTTACCGCTTCGACTCGCAGCAGCGCAAAGTAGCGCTCGGAATCTTTCGGCGAACGGATCTGTCCTGATATGGTGTCGCCGGTACGAAGGTCAAACTTTTTGATCTGCGAAGGCGAGACGTAAATGTCGTCAGGACCGGGTAGGTAGTTGTAGTCGGGCGATCGCAAGAAGCCGTAGCCTTCGGGCAGCACTTGCAAAACACCTTCGGCAAAGATCAGGCCGTTCTGCTGGGTCTGTGCTTCCAGGATCTTAAAAATAAGCTCCTGTTTTCGCATGCTACTGGTGCCTTCGAGCTTCAAGTCGTTGGCAACTTCCAGCAGTTCCATGATGGTCTTGTTCTTTAGTTCCGCGATGTCCATCGCGTCTTTTTCTTTAACAGTCTCTTTTTTGGTAGCCATTAACTAAAGGTGGGTTGGAGTTAGTGCTGCGCCTGAAACACAGCCCAAGAGGTTTGAATGGAAATTTATCACCACGTTGATAGGCGTTCATTACCCCGCCAAACGAGCCAGGGTTATATCGTTCTTCGGAAACTTATTAAAAATGAGGGCGTTGCGTGTGCCTATGCGGCGTGTGCGGCGTTAACAGTTAGGGTCATTAGCCTCCTGGCTAAACAAAGCAATCCCCGTTCCAAGCTGGCCCCCGAAGGGGCCAACCCGAACGGAAATGCTTACTGGCCTCCGCGGAGCTCCGAAGCGCGCTTCATCGCTTCGCGGGCCTTGTCCTTTTCGTCAAGCTCGCTATAGCAACGCGCCAACATTTGCCAACCTTTGGGATCACTCGACTGAACATCGACGTAGCGTTCACACCACTCCGACGCTTCGGTCCAGTTTTCCAACGACACGTGAGCAGCAACAATGTTGAACATTGTTTGCGGTTCATCGGGTTGCACATCCAGCGCTTTTTCGTAAAACGTAATCGCCTCTTGCAGTGCGGCCGGATCGTCTTTGCGCAGGTTGTAAAGCGCTGCGCCGATGTTGTAGTACAGCGTAAAGTCTTCGCTGTCGATCCGCTCGCGTGCGTCGGCCGCCATCTTCAAGAACACCGCAGCACCGTTCCAGTCCTGCTGGTTTAACAAGTCGTTGCCGATTTCTTCGATCATCTTGTAGTTGGTCGGGTCTTCTTCGATCAGGCGGCTGAAACGCTCGCGCGCGTCTTCCGCGCGACCGGCGCGTACCAACTCGCGGCCGGCTCCCGACAACGCGTTAACATACGTCACGTCGCTGGGGTCGGAGAGTTCCAACACTTTGTCGTAAGCGTCGATCGCCATTTGACGCTTCGACGAGTCGTTTTCTGCCAGGCGACCATAGGCAACGCCGAGGTTGTAGTACGCACGCGACTCTTCCGGGTTGGCGTCGCGGGCAAGTTCAAATTCGGTCGCGGCGGTCGCGTAGTCTTTACGCTTGTATGCGCTTTGACCCAGCTTGTAATGCTTGGCGAAGTTACTTTGAATGTTGTTTTCGGCGTCTTTCTTTTTCTTGGGATCAAGCTCCGCAGCTTTTGAGAAAGCGCTATAGGCTTCGGCCATACTGTCGAGCTTGCTGTAGGCAAAACCCATTTGGAAATGTGCTTCCGCATCCATGGGGTTTTCGGCCAGTGCTTGTCGGCAAAGATCCAACGCCAGATCAAAGTTGCCTTCCTGGTTACGAAGCTTGGCGCTAGTGGTAGCGACCGATTGGCAGCCCGTAATAACCATCGCTGCCAACCCGAGAAATCCGATGATCGGTAGCCAACGACTGTTGCGTTTCATTGTTGAGTCCTCCAGTTCGGGGAATCCTAGTTAGTCCGTTCCCACAGGTATTGTTGCATTAAGCGATAAGCCATCTAGCCCAGGGGCGCTACGTTTTATAGCCAGGTTTCGTACGTCGAAAATAGAACCGCTGCGGCTTACGCCGCGCAAACGATGTGGTGGTGATTAGCGATTTGGGAGGTAGCGCGTGATCCCCTCCGACCGGGCTATGCGCCGCATCCGTGTGGGGATCTAGTCCGTATATAGGTCGTACCGATGGTGTCTGTCAAGCCGATTCGCAATGCGGGGCAACGCTTTACAAGAACGACTCGGGGTCCACGTCCCATCTCAATTCCACCCCCGCGCCTCCAGGGGTGGACGCGGTTGTGTCCCTAAACCAGGCCAGCATTTGGTCCTTATCTACTTGTTTTATACCGCCTTTGACCAGAATCTGTTCCCGAAAGCGGTTGTTTACCCGTGCAATTAGGGGTGGCGTGGGCCCTAGAACCTGCACCCGGGTGGCATCCAGACCGGTCCTCATGAGCTGCGCCCATTTCGTCATAACCATACGTAAAATATTGGGGTTACGCGCCGAGCACGACGCCAGCACGATGCGCGCAAACGGGGGGTAACGGAGCGCTCGCCGGGCGGCCAGCTCTTGTGCCATAAATCCGTCGTAGTCGTGCCGTCGAAGGTGCTGAAAAACCGCATGATCGGGGGTAAAAGTTTGAATGATGACCCGGCCCTGCTGGGTGCTTCGGCCAGCCCGACCCGACACCTGAGTGAGTTGCTGAAACGTTCGTTCGGCCGCGCGAAAGTCGGGATAATTGAGCGAATCCTCAGCGCTGATCACGCCCACCAGGCTCACGTTGGGAAAGTGGTGGCCTTTAGTGACCATCTGCGTTCCCAGCAGAATCGGATACTTCCCCGTAGAAAACTGTTCGAGAATCCGCTGGTGGCCGTGCTTGCCGCTGGTGGTATCGGCGTCCATGCGCAGAACCGCGACTCCGGGAAAGAGACCGGCCAGCTCGGTTTCGATTCGCTGAGTCCCGATGCCTGCAAACGACAGCCGCGGACTTTTACATTCGTCGCAGTTGGTTACCGACCGGCGTTCGTATCCGCAAAAGTGACACTTCAAACGGTTGCCCACCCGGTGGTACGTCAACGAAATGTCACAGTTCTTACACGTTCCCACCCAGCCGCATGAGTTGCATTGCACGTAACGAGCGTGACCGCGTTTGTTCAAAAAAAGAATCGTCTGTTCGCCCTGGTCAATGCTCTTTTGCAGCGCGCCAATCAAATGGGGAGAGAACACACCCTGCAGCCGATCCTGTTGTCGCATGTCCACAAGTTCGATGTCGGGTAGCGGCGCACCTTGCGCTCGGTGGCGCAACTCGGCGGTCGTGTACTTGCCGTCTTTTGACCACCGCATGGTCTCGGCCGAAGGCGTTGCCGATCCCATTACGACGACGGCGTTGTCGTACTTACCGCGCATCAACGCCACGTTGCGCGCATGGTATCGAGGCTTATCGTCCTGCTTGTACGAGTCGTCCTGTTCCTCGTCGACAATAACGAGTCGCAAATTCTTGATCGGAGTAAACACCGCCGACCGCGGCCCCACTACCAGACGAACGTCACCTCGCTCCGCCGCCGCCCATACCTCATAACGTTCCGGCCCGGTCATGCGGCTATGCATGATGGCGACGTTGTCGCCAAAGAACTTTCGATAGCGTGCGCGCGCTTGTGGAAGCAATCCAATTTCGGGCACCAGCACAATGCACCCCCCGCCCTGGTCGAGCACCTTGCGGGCGGCGCGCAAGTACACCTCGGTTTTTCCGCTGCCGGTTACGCCATATAGCAGCGTGGGCGAAAACGCACCCTTGCTAAGGGTAGCCTCAAGGTGTTCAAGCGCCCGACTTTGCTCGTCGGTAAGCTGGGTAACCGTACCTTCCACCGACTCCAACGCCGAAGGAGCGACCGATTCGTCAACTACCGCAAATCCTTTGGCCACCAAACCGTCGACGATGGCGCGTCCAAAACCCAGTTCGGCAATCCGTTGGGCCGACATAACGCCGCCGGCGTCGCGCACCGCGGTAAACAGTTCGTTTTGTTTTCTTGCGCGCTTGAGTTGTTGCTGCGCTTCGGCCGTGCTCTCGTCAGAAACGGTAAGCTTCAACGCACCCCGATGCGGCGCGCGGGTTTGCGACGCTTTCAAGCTGGGCGGCAACGCCGACTGGACAGCCTCGCCAACCGAACAGCCGTAGTATTCGGCGATCCAGTTGGACAGTTGTAGAAGAGTTTCTGGAAGATAGGTTTGGTAGAGTTTACGAAGCGGTTTTACCCGAGCAACGTCGGTATCGTGACGCAGCCCCACAACGACACCGCTGAGCGTGCGTCGGCCAAAGTCAACTTCGACACGGCGCCCAATCGCGACGCGGCCTTGCATGTCCTCGGGAATTTCGTAAGTGAAGGCCGCTGCCACCGGCACCGGAAGGACGACTTCCGCGTAACGCTCCGTGGTAGTGACACTCATGGGCGCAAGTATACGTCGCCGCATCCCTATCGGCAAGGGAGCGCGCCCGGTGTACGCGAATGTAACGTGTTTCCGTCATCAGGCCTAGCTACGACACCCGATGATTTCCTGAATTCTTTCGATCAGCCGATTGGGACTGAATGGCTTAACAATGTAGTCAACTGCGCCGGCTTCGTAGCCTAAACGCTTGTCGACATCGCGACCCTTCGCGGTCAGTAACACGACCGGAATACCTTTGGTTTCCGGATCACGCTTTAACCGACGGCAGGTTTCGTAGCCGTCCAGCACCGGCATCATAATGTCTAGCACGACCAGGTCGGGCTTTTCGGCTTTGGCCTTCTCGATGGCCAGTTCACCGTTGTTGGCGGTGATCACCTCAAAGCCTTCGGCACCCAGACTAAAGTCCAGGATGTGCAGAATGTAGACCTCATCGTCAACGACGAGAATCTTCCCCATCGCCATGTTACCGGTCCTCCTTGCTCAGTTGTAATGACTCGTTGATGTTCGCTCCAGTAACCGCCACCTCTTGGGGGTTGGCGTTCCGGTCCAGGTCCGCTTCGTGATCCTTGATTGCCGCAACGAACGCTTCGACAACTTTCGGATCGAATTTGCTGCCCGCCCCACCGCGCACAACGTCAATCGCTTCATCAATGCGAAATTGTTTCTGATACGGTCGCGGCGAAATGAGCGCGCGGAACGTATCGGCGATGCGGATAATTCGCGCTTCTACCGGAATCGCCTCGCGTGCCAGCTTTCCGGGATAGCCGCTGCCGTCCCAGTTTTCATGGTGATACAACACGGCGTCACGAACGTGCGTTGCGGTTTCGATGGGCTCGAGCATCTCTGTGCCAACAATTGTGTGGCGCTCGACTTCGCGGCGGTCGTCGGCGGTCAGGGGCGTCGGCTTTTTGACCATGACGTACCCCTGCTTGGCCAGGCCAAGGTCATAAACGTTAAACACGTATTGCACCCGTGCAGTCTCTTCGGTGCTAAGCCCCAGGCGCTCACAAGTGCCAACCAAGGTTCGCTGAAGCACCGACACACTGCTGTCGCAGACAAAACGTTTGGCATCCAACATGGCCTTGAACGCGTCGCGAACCGACTCGAACTGATCCGACGACGAAATGAAATCGCCCAGTCGATTCACCGCGACCGCTATACGGTTGGCAAACAGCTCGAGCAGATGCATGTCGGAGGCGTCAAACTTGTCTTTGCGCAACGGATTCGAAACGTTGATTACGCCGTAAACGCTATCGTCGTCTTTGATCGGAACCGAAAGAAACGATCGTGAGTCGTAAAGAAAGTCGTTGTTCTTTACGTTAACGCGAGTGTCCTTGTCGATGTCTTCGACCAGATACGAACGCCCGTCACGGAACACACGCCCCGCGATGCCATCGCCCGGCGCCACCTTCGCGCTTTCGACGACTTCGGGATCGATCCCGATCGCGCTCTCAACCCGCAATGCATTGACGTTCTGGTCGTAGAGCATCAACGACGCCTTCTTTACACCAATAAGCTCGGTAACCATTTCCACCAGCAACTCCATGTAGCGTTCGATTTCGTATCGCCGCATGGTGCCTTCGAGTCCCAGCACGTGGTTACGGACAACGACCTGCTTCTTCGGAATTACAACGACGAAACGCGCGCCGCCCGACGGAATGTTTTCCACCCAAATGGTTCCGTCGTGCCAGTCCACGATGTTCTTGCAAATGGCCAGACCCATTCCGGTACCACCGTACTTGCGCGTACTGGTGTTGTCGGCTTGATGAAAGTGATCAAAAATCTGTTCAATCTGGTCGTTGGGAATCCCGATGCCGTCGTCTTCTACCACCAATCGTACCGCGACCGTGTCGTTTTCCAGGCGCACCCAAACGTTGCCGCCGTCTTTGGTGAACTTTGACGCGTTGTGCAGCAGGTTGATAACCAACTGTCGCATCAGGTCGTGTTCGGCGCGAACCAACGAGTTGGCTTCGGCAAAGTGAGTATGAACCTTAACCTGTTTGCGCTCGAAGTTCCGGCTAAGCTCATCTGCGGCTTTAATCACGATCTCGTTAAGGTTACACGGTGTGCGCTCAAACTTGATTGCGCCCGATTCCATTTGCGAGAAGTCCAGGATGTCCTCGATCAGCGTCATCAATCGGTCGCTTTCCTCGTCGATTACAACCAGGAACTCCTTCATGATGTTGCGATCGACCTCTTCGGCGTTGCGCAACAGAGTTTCGCAGTAGGCTTTGATCGACGTCAGGGGCGTCCGGAACTCGTGTGATATCGTCGCAACGAAGTTCGACTTCATTTTGTTGAGACTGGAGAGCTTCTCTGCGTACAGTTTAAGTTTTTCGTTCTTGTCGGCGACGTCACGCAAGAAGCGCGCGTTGCGAATGGCAATTACCGCCAGGCTGGCAATCATCTCCAGGCTGTCCACCGACTCCACCACAGATAGCTGCAGGCTGGCGGGTTCTTCCACTGTGAAGTAACCTACCGCGTTGCTTTCGTCGTCGAGCAACGGAACGATAATGCGCGAAATGCTTTCCCAGTTGGATCCAACGACCACGCCTTCGTCAGCCGCTCCGTGTTCGTCGTCACGTTCGTCCGGAACCAGGTAACTGCCGCCTACGCGGGTGGCATTGCTAAGCATGGTCTTGAACTCGCTCATCGGCTTGCGATAGTTAACGACGGCGTCGCGCGCGTCTTCGCTTAGTCCCACATGAGCTTTGGTTTCGAAACTATGCGTTCTTTCGTTGTGCAAGCGAAGGATCACAGTGTTGAAACCCAAGTTGTCGCGAATGAGTTCGGCGATCATCGTCAGAAGATCATCCAAGCTCTTGCGCTTTTGAATTGTCATGCCGATCTCAAGAATCTTCTCCAGACTCTCGGCGCGCTTGCTGACTTCGAGTAGTTGCTGCTGGATACGATAAATCGCGTCGTTGGTGTCTTCGTGCAAAGCAGTGGCAACGTTATTGACCGACTGGAGCTCTTCCTTGGTCTTTTCCAGCACCTCGCCGGTTTCCTCGGCGCGACTCTTGTGATACGAGCCCAGCACAACGTAGTTCGCCTGCAGAGCTACCAGCACCGACATCCATGCGAACACATCGGCCACCCGCGACCCCAACAACATGTAGTGCGCGGTAGCGCCATCGGTTAGCGCGGCAATAGCAACCATCACCCACGACAACGTCAGGAAGCCCATCAGGGCCAGGAGCGATGGCTTGATTTCCTGAATTGCTTCCGACGACGCCTGAAACAACGACGCCGTTACGCGGGCGGTTGCAACAAACAGCACGATATTGACGAAGTCAGAAAACGACAGGCTTGCGCGGCTCACGACTGCCACCATCGCGGCAACAACTACACCAACACCGGCGGCGATCAACGCCGAACGCAGCAACCGGCGACGCTCCAACATCTCCCAACGCTGAAGGACTTCACGTTGCACTTCCGGAGAGTCTTCCTTGTCGACCACTTTGTATGACTTCACCGCCGACGGAACACAGATGGCCGCTAACAGTAAACCGGTCAAGTTTAGTATCGTGTACACCACCGGCGGCGAACCACTGTCGGCAAGCATGGCCGTCGAAAACACCACAGCGACAATGCGGCTGCTGACGAAAGCCAGCGCCGAACCCGACCGCGTAAGGAACATCGGACCGTTAAGCGTCGACATTTCGCGCCAGATAGACATCAGCACCAACGCGCTAAGTACCAGCGTGAGCAGCAGGTAGGTAGAAGGCAACTCGGTGCCGCTTATGCTCATGAACAGGTGCATTATGCTTTGGTCGCAACCATTTCTTCGATTTGACGTTGGTACGCTTCCGCCGACACCGAATCGATCGTACTGTCTTCGGCAAGCACACTCACCAATGCTTCGACAACGCGATGGTCGAACTGCGTTCCCGCGCACTCGACCAGTTCCTGCACCGCCTGCAGAGGCGAACGCCGTTCGCGATAGGCTTGCTCGCGGGTCATAGCGCTGTAGGCGTCAATAACCGCAAGCACGCGCGCGCCGATTGGAATTTCGTCGCCCTTAAGACCCATCGGGTAACCTTTTCCATCCATGCGCTCGTGGTGATAGAGAATGATATTGCTGACCGACTCCACAAACTCCAACGGTCGAATCAACTCGGCGCCGCGCTGCGGATGCTCGCGAATCACCCGGAGTTCGTCTTCGGTAAGGTGAAGCGCCTTGTTTAGAATGTTGTCGCTTACCTCTGTCATTCCGATGTCGTGCACGCTGGCGACGTATTGAATAACCTGAGTGTCCTTTTCAGAAAACCCAAGCTTCCGGGCAACTCGAACCGCCAGCGAGATGTTGTGTTCGACAACTTTGCTGCGCGATTGGTTCTCCAACATGCGTCGGAACGCTTCGATCGTATCTTCCAAAAACGAATGCGAATCTTCCACCACCCGTACCCGCTCCAACGCCTTGGAGATACGCTGGCTAAAAGAAAGCAGAAGGGTAAGGTCGTCTTCGGTATAGGGGTTGCCGGACGCTTTGTTGTTGACGTTGATAACGCCCACAACGATGTCGTTGACAATCAAAGGCACACTAATCAGCGACTGGGTGTCGTACTGCGGATTGTTGGGCGCCGAAAACACATCGTTCTGTTCGATGTTGGAAATAAACAGCGGCACGCCTTCCTGCGCTACCTTACCCGCAATTCCCTCGCCCACTTTGACTCTTGTGTTCTCCACCACCCATTCATCCAGGCCATAGGAAACTTTGATGAACAGCTCCGCGCGTGTTTTGTCTAGCAGCATCAGTGACACGGTCTTAGACGCCAACAACTCGGCAATCATCGAAACGATAAGCTCCAGCATCTCGTGAAGCTTGTCCTTCGCGTCCACGACTTCGGCGATGTAGCCAATGAGGTCGTTAAAGCAGTGTTCACGCGGAATCGAGAAAGTAAACTTGCTGCCCTTGCCTTCTTCGCTCTCCACGCCAATCTGACCGCCATGCTGCTCGACCACGTTTTTAACAATGGCCAGCCCCAGTCCGACGCCTTCAAACTTTTTGTTGGTAGAACGAACGCGGAAGTACTTGTCAAACACGTTGCCCAGTTCCTGAGCCGGTATCCCAATTCCTTCGTCCTCTACACTAATGGCAATATCCACCGGGTTTTCGACTGCGGTGACCCGCACTTGTCCGCCAGGATGCGAGTACTTAACGGCGTTGGATAGCAGGTTAATAAGCACCTGCTTGAGCAGATCGGCATCGCCATCCAGCTTGGGAAGGTCTGCCGGGATTTGCTGGGTTATGACGATATCTTTTTCGCGAATCGACGGGGTTAACATCGACGTCACGTCCTCAAGCAGGTCAACCAGACGCACGGAAGTGCGCTCCAACGGGCGCTGCCCGAACTCGATCTTTGACACATCAAGAATGTCGTTTACGATTCGAATCAGTCGATTGGTTTCCTTGCCGACGATATCGAGGAACTCCGTGCGCTGCACGAACGCCGGTGAGTCGATGTTTTCGATCAACGTTTCGACGTAGGCTTTAATCGATGTCAGCGGCGTGCGCAGTTCGTGAGAAACATGATTCACGAAGTCGCTTTTAAGAATGTTGGCCTTTTCCTGGGTCTCAAGCTGCACCGACAAACTACGCACGGTCTTTTCCATCGTGTCGTACAACGAGCTCTTCTCCATGGCCATGGAGAGCTGCGTAGCCAGGTTGGTTAGCAAACGAATATGCTGATCGGTGAACTGTTTGGGCTCGAAATCCCCAGCGAGCAGCACCCCCTGAACCTGCTTGGCCGCAGTCAGCGGAAATCCAATGACGGCGCGGATCCCGGCGTCGGCACGAAAGTCGCCGGCGTGTGCACGGCGGTCTTTCTTGGCGTCGCTGACAATAATCGGCGCGTTGTGGGTCCATATCCATTCGCACAGACCGCCGCGATGAATCCGCTTGCCGACCCTCATCGCGTCACCCTGGTTGACCCCTACAAACACCGACTCGGTGATTTCCTGCTTCGAGTTAAACAGAACAATTCCCGCCCACGGTTGCTTAAGCAACAACGTCGCTTCCTTCGCAACCAGCTTTAGCAATGTCTCCATCGAGATTGCCGAGTTGACGCCAATACTGATGTCATAGAGACGTTCAAGCTGGTTGATTTTGTCCGACGACTTACGATCCTTCTCGCGCAGTTCGTCCAGGGACGATTGCCAACGATCCTGGAATGCGTGCGACAAAAACAGAACCAACCCAACGAACGCGGCAACCACCAGCAACGATCCGGCCACGAAATGGCCATTGGTATACGCGTCGGCTTCAAACCAGTAGCAGTTTTGATGCGGCAATACACCGCTGTACTCCAGCATGGCGAGACTGGCAAGCATCGCCAACGACACCGCAAAGAACGCTTGCAATGTCGTTCGCCAGGAAAACGTGTGGCTGGCAAAGAACAGCGGCACGGTGAGCAACAACATGAACGGGCTTTCGATGGTACCGGTGAGGTACACGATCCCTAGCACCGCGGCCATGTCGACATAAGACGAATACCAATGAATTGCTCGTTGAGTTTCGCGATTACCCCAACCACGAGCCCTTGCAACCTGTTGCCACAACCATTCGGCGTTGTACTGCAAGAAGACAGCGCTAACGAAAATGACAAACAACCCATTGGCGTCGTAGTTGAATCCACCCAACGTCCGCGCGACTACCACGATCGCGAAAAACGAGAAGAGTTCGATCAGTCGCAAATGCAACACGCTAGCCGACCCATTGTCGAAGCGTTCGCTTATATTGCGGCGCAGGCTCATAGCCACACCGCCTCGTCGTCAGAATCGGCAATCGGCAGCGTGACGTGCACGATGGTTTCGTCGCCGGGCCGGCTTACGATGGACACTTCGCCGCCGTTGAGTTCGGCCAGCGATCGAACCAGGGTCAGGCCCAGCCCTGAGCCATCGGCGACGTCGTCGCGAAGGCGCACGAACGGGCTGAAAACCTTTTCCTCGTACTCGGTCGGAATGCCGACACCTTCGTCGCGTACACTAAGAATAAGAATCTGGTTGGCCCGCCCGCCGCGGCGCTCCTGCGCGACCCGTGCACGAACCGAAATCGGCGTAGTCGACTGCGAATACAGCAACGCGTTTTCGACCAGGTTGTGAACGATTATCTTCAGCGCAACTTCGCTGACGATGACCTCAGGCGTTCCCTTGTCGATGTCGACATCAACCCGAGTGTTCACCTTCATGTCGCCGGGGAACGACTTCAAGACACGCTTGATGAGGTCGGAAACGTTTATCGGTCGACGGCCGACTCGACGCTCGTTGCGATGCACGTCAAGTAGTGTCATGTAGAACGAGTTCAGATCGTTCAACAAGTCGCACTCGTTACGGGCCTTTTCGGCGAACGCCAACGTCGCCAGATCGTTGGCCGCTTCCAGGTCTTCGCAAACCAGATCAAGGTACCCACGAATAGCGTTAGTAGGACGCTTGAGTTCGTGCCCCATGATCATTCGGGTCGATTGAATGATGCGTTCATACGCGGTCACGCGCGCACGCAGTTCTTCGTTCTGCAGTTGCGCGTCGCGGAGCATCTTTTCAAGATCGCCCGTCGGCTTCTTATGGTTGGTCTTGGTAGACATAACCTTACACAGTCGGCGTGTTGGTGGTTAACCCGTCTTTGCGGCGTTCTTTTACCACAACACTGCCCTTAATCTTCTTCCCGTAGTCCTTTAGACTGGTCGCGATGTCGTTGATTTCTGCAAAGTGTTCGATCTTCTTGCTTTCGGTGCTCATCACCAAAGCGATCGTGGCCGACATCACCGGAACCCGCTTCAGGTCGCCCTGACGATCGCGAATTTCCAAGTAGCCGCGCTTTACGTCGGCCTCGTTGAGCAGCAGCAACGCGCCCTTGTCGAACTCTTCGATGACATATTTGGCCATTAACTCCGCGCGACTTGGAGATGCCATCATTACGAAGTCGTCGCCGCCGATGTGGCCGACGAAGTCTTCCTTGGTCCCCAATTTGTCGATGGTGCGCGTGAGAATGTTGGCCATAAAGCCGATGATTTCGTCGCCCTTCTGGTAGCCGTAGTAGTCGTTAAAGCCCTTGAAGTTATCGATGTCGATGTAGAGGAACGCGTACGGCTGACGCGAACCCACGCGCTGGATCAGCTCACGTTCAATCGCGGTGTTGCCGGGAAGCCCGGTGAGAGGGTTGGCTTCCTTTTGCTGGATGTTCCACTCCAGCACGTTCTTAACCCGCAACAGCAGTTCGTCATTGGAATAAGGCTTTACCAGGTAATCGTTTGCCCCACCTTCCAACCCTTTCACTTTCTCTGAAAGGTCACCCTTGGCGGTGAGCATGATCACGGGGATCTGGTTCAGGGCGAAGTCTTCTCGCATTTTGCGACAGACTTCGTATCCATCCATCTTGGGCATCATGACGTCGAGAAGCACCAGGTTGGGTTTCTCGGCGGCCATGACTTCCAACGCCTGGACTCCGTCTTCCGCCACGGACACCTGATAACCGGCTTTCTCAAGCGTAAACTTGAGAATGTGGCGAATGTGCGGCTCATCGTCGACGACGAGGATCTTGTGATGCGGACTATCGGGCGTCAGCATTTTACCTGTTGGAAAAGGACGAAACGGCTTTAGTCACGCCCAGAAACGCAATATCCATGCCCGTGGCCATGTCCGTAAACGCTATGTTTACAACAGTTTGTAAGGAAGCTACGAGGAGTTACAAGGAAGGATAAGAAACGCTCAGGCCCAGGACTTTACTGCCCCGCGGGCAAAAACGTCGAGGTCGGCAACGTCGTCGCGACCGGCACGCAACAGGTGGCTCGCGGCCTGTGCGACCATTGCCCCGTTGTCGGTGCAGTATTGAATGAGCGGCGCGTGATAGCAAAGACCGGTGGACTCGCATGCGCTTCGAAGCTGGTCGCGCAACCCACGGTTAGCGGCAACGCCTCCCGCCAGGTAGACATGTTCGACGGTATGGTACTGCGCGCAGGCAATCGTTTTACGAACCAGAACCTCAACGATCGCCGCCTGGGCACTTGCACAAACCTCTGCGACAATGTCGTCGTTAAGTTTGCCTTCACGTTCTAAGTGCACGCGCACCGCGGTTTTCAACCCGGAAAAACTAAAGTCAAAGTTTGCTTTGTCCATCATCGCGCGCGGGAACGCAATGGCTTTCGGGTTTCCTTTTTCGGCCGCGGCCTGCACCGCCGGCCCGCCGGGAAAACCCAACCCCAACAGTTTGGCGATTTTGTCGAACGCTTCGCCGGCGGCGTCGTCGCGAGTATTTCCCACGCGCTGGTATCGACCGATAGCACTCACCACGAACAAACTCGTATGTCCGCCCGAAACTACAAGCGTCACATTAGGGGTGTGCATGGCTTCGCCGTTAAGTTCGTTGGAAAGAATGTGGGCTTCGATGTGGTGAACGCCTACGACGGGTACGTCTAGCGTTAGCGCCAGGCCTTTCGCGAAACTCGTTCCCACCAACAATGAACCGACAAGTCCCGGGCCATTACTAACACCGATGGCATCAATCCGATCGCGGGAAACCTCGTTACGCTCCAGAAGTGCGGCGAACACCCGCATTAGCGACTTCATGTGCTGGCGCGATGCGAGCTCGGGCACCACTCCGCCATAGGTATCATGCTCCAGCTGCGCGGCAGTCATCGTGTCGATAACACCAGTGTCGTCGAGCAACGACAGCGACGTGTCATCGCAAGAACTTTCGATCCCTAGAATGAGCATGAGTGAGGTTAAACGACGCTGTCGCCACTTTCGCCGGTCCGAATACGAACCGCGTCGTCGACCGGCGACACGAAGATCTTCCCGTCACCGACCGAACCTGTGCGCGCGCCGCGGGTAATGGCGTCGATGGTGTCGTCGACTTTATCGTCGGTAACGTAGAGTTCAACTTTGGTCTTGGGAAGGAAGTCGACCTGATACTCGCTACCGCGGTAGAGCTCGGTGTGGCCTTTCTGGCGACCAAAGCCCCGAACTTCAGTGACGGTGATTCCCTTTACCCCTACTTCGGTGAGGGCGGCTTTCACGTCATCGAGTTTAAACGGTCTGATGAAGGCTTCAATTTTCTTCACGTTTCCTCCGCGGTAAGCGACTGCCAGTTTATGGTAGGCTAGCGCTTCAAGCAAGTGATATGTTTTGGTTTACGGCGACGCCACACCATGCACAGCGACCCACAAGCAATTCTCATGGACGCCATCGGGCGGCTGGTGACTCATCGACTCGATGGGACCGATGCCACTGCGGTTGCCGACACCGACCTCATTTCTATGCTGGAAGAGGCCGGGTTCCAACGCAACCTTAGTACGACCGCCTCGGTTTTTCGCTCGCTGGTATCCGACCTGGTTCGCGACGAACGCTCCGAACACATGACCGCCGACCTGGTCATGGCGTGCTTGCGCTCGGCAGCGCCAGACAGCGCGCTAGTCAACGTCGCGCGTTTTGTCGAAAACCAGGGTGGTGGTCAGACGTTCCTCGACTTCGTCGCCAGCGCGATTCCAATCGCCGTCATGTTGTCGAACGTTTTTGGCAGCAGCCAGTACATGTCGGACATTTTGATTCGCCACCCCGGCTACTTGTATTGGCTCATGGAAGAACGCACGTGGTCGTCGCCCCACGACTTTGCCAGCTACTACGACTTCATCTCGGCCGAAGTAAAGGCGTTCCGCCATCTGGATACTCGTCTCTCGGCGTTGCGCCGAACCCACCGAATGCTTCTTTTGCGTATCGGGGTTTCGGACCTTAGCGGCGAGTCAACCGTCGCTGAAACCGCGCGCCGGCTTAGCGTTCTTGCCGACGCCGTGTGCGCGGTCGCACTAGACCTTTTGTGGGAAGAGCAATTCGACGAATCCGCTGCGCCAACCGATCGCGGCCTGGCGGTTCTGGCGCTGGGTAAACTTGGCGGCACGGAACTCAACTACAGTTCCGACATAGACCTGATATATGTTTGCGAGGATTGCGATGACGCGTTGCTCGGTCGTTACACAAAACTTTCGCGACGGTTAACTTCGGTTCTGTCCGAAGTTACCGCGGAAGGCTATTTGTATCGCGTTGACCTTCGTTTGCGCCCCGACGGATCGTCCGGCGCGGCGGTTTACACCGAAACCCAGGCGCTGCAGTACTATCACACGCGCGGTCGGCCGTGGGAGTTTCAGGCGCTGCTTAAAGTGCGAGTCATTGCCGGTAACCGCGAGATTGGCAAGCGACTAATCTCGTCGTTGCGAACGTTCGCATTTTCTTCATCGCGCAACCTTGCATCGGTCGAAGACATTGCCAAGATGCGTGCACAGATTAAGCGATCTATTCCTCCACGCGAGCGAGTGTTGAACATCAAGCTTATGTCGGGCGGCATTCGCGACATCGAGTTTATCCTGCAATCACTGCAACTTACTCATGGAGCCGATCATCCCAGCGTCGTCACCACAAACACTCTTGAAGGTTACGAAAAGTTGGGCGAGAAGCATCTCATTAGCGAGCGGTCGCGCGAAGTTCTGACCAAAGCTTACCGGTTCTTGCGCCTGGTAGAACACCGACTGCAAATGATGCATCAGATTAAGACTCACTCGGTTCCCGACTCACCCGATGAGATTGCTGTGCTGGCGCGACGCGTTTCCTGCGGACCTATGGGAACTTTCGACGCGACGCGATTTTTGACGATGCTTTCCGAACAACTCAACGCCGTTCGGGCGCTGGCCGAAGAGTTCTTTGAAGGCCAGGACATTGACCCGCGAGTCGGCGCGGTTTTGTTCCCTGAAGCGACGGGGCCCGACTTTGATCCCTTGGCCACGGTTGGCTTTGAACGCCCGGGCGACGCGCGCCACGTGCTGCACGCGATGGCTTACGGAACTTTTCCCCACCTTCACGAGCGCGAAACCCGTACAGCGTTTGAACAAATTCTACCTTCGTTGTTAGATGCAATGTCATCTGCTCCCGATCCCGACACCATGCTCACGCAACTTTCGCGAATGGCCGAAAGCGTTGATCCGGAAACGTTCTACCACACACTGGGCAAGAACCAATCAGTAACGACGGCAACCCTGGCGTTAGCCGCGTGGGCGCCAACGTTGGGGTCGCGTTTAACCGGCGACGAAGGGCTTCTTCAACGATGGTTAGAGGGAGCGCAAGAACTGTATCAACTTGCCACTCAGCCGGTCGCAACTCGAAGTGTCGATGACGAATCCCAGCCGCAACGCATTGCCGAGTACCGACGCCACATTAGTGCCGAAGTGCTGGCTAGTTTTGCGGCGTCGGCGGAACACGGAAAGGTTGTGGCCGGAATCGCCGGCGCGCTGCAGTCTAGCGCTTTACGGACGGCTGTAGTAGACGCGTTCACAACCGCGCTGGCGGAGACCGACGCAAGTGTGTTTGTCCTGGGCTCCTATGCCGTGAACGAAGCTCGGATTAATTCCGACATCGACGTGACGGTTGTTGCGGGCGCAAACACCGATGTGGTGGAAGTTACCAGCGCGATTCAACGCGCCAACCGCTGGCTAACCGAGCTTCGTTTTGTTTCGATTGACTTTCGCCTTCGGGGCGAAGGGTCAAGTGCACCGCTGGTTCAAAACATCGACTACTACCGGCAGTACACCCAGACCCGTATGTCGAGCTGGGAACGACTGGCTTTTGCGAAACGTCGCATGTGGGTTGCCAGTGAAGCAGGGCAGCTGTTCGACGAATTAATGACGGAGACGTTGTCGACACCGTTCGCCAGTTCCGATGTGGCCGAACTGCGCGCGGTTCGCGACGCAATGGCACGGTTGGTTACCAGTCCAGACTGGGATACCAAGCACACGGTCGGCGGGCGTTATGACATTGAGTACCTGACGGGAGTGGGCCTGGCCGGGTCGGTGACGATGACACCGGAGTTGTGCAAGCTAAGCACTGTGGCGCGCGTCGACGTTCTGGCCGACGTAGGTGTGCTGGCAAAGCAGGAAGTAGTCACGCTTAAGGAAGCACTCCGCCTGTTTTACACCATCGATACCGTGGCAAGCCTTCGTCAGGTTAGCTTGCCAAGATCGGCCGACAAATCGGACGAGTTGGAATCGTACGTCGCCGCGACCTTGCGATACTTGAACGTCGACTCGTGCGGCGATGGCGTGCGGTCTACTATTCGAAGCATGCGCGACCGGGTGCGAGTAATCTACGATCGGATCATGACCTAGTTCTCGTCGTCCGCAATGACCTTCCGCAAAGACTCTCGCAAGTGATCAAGGGACTTTGCGGTCTTAAGCTTCTGTCGATCGTCGGAGACGTAAAACGAATCAATCGCACGGTTTGCTTCGGTCGAAATGTGCGCCCGATGGATGGTAAGGTTGGCGCGCGATAACGCGTTGGTGATTTCGTACAGCAAGCCCAAGCGATCCTGGGCAAAAATGTCGATGATCGTGGCGTCGTCGGTGATGTCGTTTTCGAACTCAACGCGGCTGGCCACGGGAAGGTCGGTGCGCTGTACGCGGCGCCACTTTTGCCGATGTTGAGAGATCGCACGCGCCAGGTCTAGTTCTCCGCGAATCGCTGCGGTGGCATCGCGGCCGAGCTTAGCCACGCGCTCTGGCTCGATGGTCTCGCTCTGCCGCATGTCTTCGACATAGAAGACGTCGATTACGATCCCTTCGCTAGTTGTAAAAGCATTAGCGTGCAGAATATTAAAGTCGTTTATGGCCAGCACACCGCAAAATCGCGCCAAACAGAACGGATCGTCGTGCGCAAAAAACGTAATCTCGATAGCGGCGTCGCCACGCGACAAAGCGACCTGGACTTCTCGCTTACCCAGCTTGCCCAGCAATTCCATGTGCTTGCGAACCGTCTCCGGGGTGGCAGCCAGGATGTATCCGCCCGGTAGTGTGTCCAGGTGTTTGAGCGCCGATCCGCGTTGTGCTCCCGCCGCAAACGAATCCAATAGTTCCTGTTTCTTGGCCTTGTAGGCCGACTCCGGCTGCTTGGATGATCGCTCCAAGAACTCATAAGCTTTTACATAAAGGTCCATCAGCAGCGTACGTTTCCACTCGGTCCATACTAGCGGCGAAGTCGCCCGCATGTCGGCGTAGGTGAGCAGACAAAGGCACTTAAGCATGGTGCGCCCGGGAACGAGGTCGCAGAACGCCTGCAGCGTGTCGATGTCGTTGGTATCACGTCGCTGGCTAAAATGCGACATAAGCAAGTGCTGTTCGATGAGGTAGCACACGGTGTCGATTTCTTCGGGCGGCAGAAAGAGTTTGGTAAGAATATCGCGCGACATGATAGCGCCGTTGACTGCGTGGCCCGACCCTTTGATCTTGCCGATATCGTGCAGCAAGGCAGCAAAAAACAACGGCCTTTTGTCGGCAATTTCGGAGTAAAGCCGAACAAAGAGTTCGTCGCGCGGGTCACCATGTCCTTCACCTAACGCAACGATGTTTTCCAGCACTTTAAAACTATGCTCGTCGACCGTGTAGTGATGATACAAGTCGTAGCGTTTAAGGCAGGTGAGATGCGAAAACGCCGGGATAATCTTGAACAGAAACTGGGTTTCGTGAAGGGTGCGCACGACTCGCGGTAGATTACGCGGCGACGACATGATGTCGGTAAACTCTCGCCGCATGCGGTCGATGACCTTTTTGCCGCGCAACACCCGATTGCGGAGCACTTCCATGCGTCGTCGCAACGCGCGATCCAGGCGCTGACCTTTCTCTTGCTGCAGACGAAAGACGTAGAGCGGTTCGCGCACCAGGCGATGGCTGTACAACCGCGTCGTCATTGTGTTCCCCACGCGTGGAACCCGCTTGGGTCCCAACAGAAACTCGCTGTTTTCGCCAAGTCCCAGCGCCTGCACAACATCTTCGTAAATCCGGTAAATCGCGCGCGTTTCTTCATAGTAACGACGCATAAACAGCTCCACCGCCAACCGATCACCACGCGATCGACAACCAAAACTTTTGGCAATGTCGGGTTGTGTCGCCACGGTCAATTGATCTTGCTTTGATTCGGTGAGCAGATGCAGTTCCACTCTCACACGAAGCAAAAAGTCGTAGGCTTTGTTTAGTTCCTTCAACTCGCCGGACAGCAACAGTCCCTTTTGTCGCAGCGCGGTCAGCCCCGGGCGTTCGCGGGCGACTTGCCCAATCCACACCAGGGTTTGGTAGTCGCGCATACCACCCGGGCTTTGCTTGACGTTGGGCTCGATGAGTTGAAAACTGTTCCCGAACTTTTCGTAGCGGCTTATGGAGTCCGAAATTTTTCGTCGAATGAAGTCGGTGCGGTCCTGTCGGCGGAAATGTGCAACCTGTCGCTCCAACGCGCGTGCGATAGCGCCGTCGCCGCAAACATAACGGTTCTCGAACAGCGCCGTTTTGGTGTCTATATCCTCGAGCAACGTCTCGGTTGCAAGCAGAGACTCCACCTGCGATCCCAGCTCGAAACCCGCGTCCCACATCATACGCACGAAGGTCTCGGCGACAGCCTCTGCGGCGGGGGTTTTTTGGCGACAGGCGATAAGCACATCGACGTCCGAAAACGGGGCTAGTTCGCGACGACCATACCCACCCAAAGCAATGACCGCCAGATCCAGATGATCGGGATCAACGTGGTGCTCATGCGCGGCGTGCTCGAACATCGTTGTTACCGCGACATCGACTTCGCGCGTGTAAGCCTGCGACAAAGCCTGGCCGCTGGTGCGGAAGTTGCGGCGTTTTAGAATCTTCTGGGTAGTGGCGCGAAAGCGATCTGCGGTGCGGGCGACGAACGCCGCGCGCGCGTCATCCGACTCGGCGTTGGGTAGAGGAAGGTCGGGATGTGGCGCTTTCCGACGGGTCATGGCCGGATGATACCACAAAGCGTTGTACCTAGTAACATTGCGACCACGGACTGCCCGCTAAAACAAAACGGGGGCGACCACAGCCGCCCCCGTCGTCGGGACACATGCTAAACAAAGTTCTACGCGTCGTAGTACATAAAGAACTCGTACGGGTGCGGTCGCAGAGCCAGCTCTTTAATCTCTTTAGTCCGCTTGTAGTTAATCCAGGTTTCGACGACTTCGCGAGTAAACACATCACCCTTAAGCAGAAAGTCGTGATCGTTTTCCAGCGCGGTCAACGCGCCCCCCAGATCGTGCGGCGTTTGCGGAATCTCGGCCAGCTCTTCCGGCGGCAAGTCGTAAATGTTTTTGTCGAGCGGATCGCCGGGGTGAATTTTGTTTTCCACTCCGTCCAGGCCGGCCATCATTAATGCTGCAAACGTCAGGTAAGGATTACACGTAGCGTCGGGACAACGAAACTCGATGCGCTTGGCTTTGGGCGAATGCGAATACATGGGAATACGAACCGAAGCACTACGGTTGCGTTGCGAATAAGCAAGGTTTACCGGTGCTTCGAACCCTGGAACCAGGCGCTTGTACGAGTTAGTAGTCGGGTTGGAAAACGCGAGCAACGCCGCTGCATGCTTTAGGATTCCCCCGATAAAGTACAACGCCATGTCACTTAGCCCAGCGTAACCGTTGCCAGCAAACAACGGTTGATCGCCCTTCCACAAACTCATGTGTACGTGCATTCCCGAACCATTGTCGTTAAATATTGGCTTGGGCATAAACGTAACTGTCTTGCCATTGCGGTGTGCGACGTTACGAATAACGTACTTGTACAGCATCAACTTGTCGGCCATTGCCATTAGTGTGTCAAACTTAAGGTCGATTTCGGCCTGGCCCGCGGTCGCGACTTCATGGTGTTGGGTTTCCGGTTCGCAACCCAACGCCTGCAGCTCCAGCATCATCTCGGTGCGTAGATCCTGATGCGAATCGATCGGCGGAACTGGAAAGTAGCCTTCCTTAAAGCGCGGCTTGTAGCCCAGGTTGGGACCTTCGTCGCGACCCGAATTCCACACCGCTTCTTTGGAATCAATAAAGTAGTAGCCGCCGCTTTCGCGCTGCTCAAACTGCACGTCGTCGAAGATAAAGAACTCGGCTTCTGGACCAAAGTAAGCACGATCGGCCAGGCCAGTGCTGTGCAAGTACTGCTCAGCCTTGATCGCGATCGCGCGCGGGTCGCGCTCGTAGCGTTCCTTGGTAATCGGGTCAAAGATGTTGCCGGTAATGCTAAGCGTGGGTTCTGCCGTAAAAGGGTCCATAAACGCAGTTCCCGGGTCGGGAATCACGACCATGTCGCTTTCGTTAATGTTCTTCCAACCGCGAATACTGGAGCCGTCAAAGCCAAGGCCCTCTTCGAACAGATCTTCGGTGAGAGCGTGGATGGGAACCGTAAAGTGCTGCCATGTTCCTGGGAAATCCGCGAACTTCACGTCCATCACGACCGCGCCGCTTTCTTTCGCAAATTTAATGACGTCTTTAGGGGTTCTAGCGTCCATTGGACAACCATCCTTAACAAATCTGGGGACAGGTGCGGGGAGCACCGAGGGGGGAAAAGAGCACCGCGCCTGACCCGAACCAGAGGTCCTCGCGTGCTCTAAAAATTAAGTAAGTATTAGTAAGGAATTCGATTTGGCCTGTCAATGCCGATTGAAGTCGCAGCGCCAAAATCTGCTAAATGCACCCGGAATTGGACGCCTAGTGCCAGAAGTCCAGTTCGCGAAGCGCCGCCCCAACCGCCATCGCAACGTCTCCGGCGGTGGTTCCGCGTTCGCCGTGGGTACCGGCAACGATCTCGCCAGCCCGTCCGTGCGCGAATGCACCAACCGCTGCCGCCGCGTCGGGTTCCGCGCCGGAGGCGAGCAAGCCACCTATCAACCCGGTCAAAACGTCGCCGGTTCCGCCGGTGGCAAGCGCAGCCGTTCCCGCGGCGTTAACCCAAGCATGGCCTTCGGGCGCCGCGATGATCACCGGTGCGCCCTTGTGTACCAGGACAACACCAAGTTCTTGTGCCCACTGCTGCGTCGCGGCGATGCGTTCCACCGGGTCTGTGGGCGCGACAACACCCAACAGGCGGTGCAGTTCGCCGCTATGAGGGGTTACCACGACCGGCCCTCCGCGCCCCTTCATTCTGCCCGCGTCGCCAGCAAAAGCAGTTATCGCGTCGGCATCCAAGACCAGGGGGTGACGGGTTGCGTGATAAAGCGTACGCACAAAGGCATCGGTATTATCGTGGCGAGAAAGCCCGGGGCCAAGCGCGATCGCATCCACTCGATCGAGGTACTCCTGGAGCGCGTTCATACCGTCTTCGGCGATCGTGCCTTCGGCCGTTTCCGGAAGCGCCACGGTGATCACTTCCGGTACCAGCAAGTCAACCGCATCGCGCATCGACGCAGGAACTGCCAGGTAGACCATGCCGCATCCGCTTCGTTGGGCGGCGCGCGCGGTTAGCAGCGCTGCGCCTCCGTAGCGACGACTACCGGCGATGACCAACAACGCCCCGGCGTCATATTTGTGGGCATCGGGCCGTCGATCGGGCAGGCCAAAGCGCGCGGTGTCTTCGTCCAACACAAACACCTTAGAGCCGTGCTGGTCAATAATCTCCGCGGGGAAACCAATGTCGACAACGGTAACTTCTCCGGCTACCGAACGCCCGGGGTGGAACATCAACCCCACTTTGGCAGCGCCTATTGCAACTGTCAGGTCCGCGACCACGGCGTCACCCGCAATGTCGCCGTTGTCGCCGTTCACACCGGACGGAATGTCAACCGACACGACCGGCGTATCACCGTTGTTGATAGCCTCAATCATTAAAGCGGCGTTGCCACTGGGCGGGCCGGTAACACCCGTGCCCAGGATGCAGTCAACGAAGACGTCGGCGTCGCCCACGTCTTCCTGCGAAAGACGAGGCCATTCCGGGTACGACACCTCAAGAATCTTCAAGCTGGAATAGTCATCTAACATCTGTGCCAGACGCTGGTGATTGCGGCCGGCGTCCACCGAAAGGTCGCCACCCGGTTTAGCCAGATGAACACTGCAGCGCCATCCCCATTCGGACAGATAGCGGGCGATCACGAGCCCATCGCCGCCGTTGTTGCCATTGCCGCAAAAGATAACCGCTTTGGGTGACGCTTCGGAAAGGTCGGCGAACCGATCCGCGATGATGCTGGCAACGGCGTGGCCGGCCCGCTCCATGAGTTCGATCCCCGGGCAGACGCGTTCGATGGTTTCGGCATCGACGCGCTGCATTTGCGTGCTAGTGAGAAGTTGCATGCCCTAAGGGTTAGGGGTCGCGGAAGGCGATTGCGAGTTGAGGCGATCCACAATCTCGATGAGTTGGTAAACGTGATCGATTTCGTAGGTCGCGCCGCTGTCGGTGGTACCGAACGTGTTGCCGTAGCGAGCAAAAACGGTGGTCATTCCCAATTGGTCACCACCGGTAATGTCACGTTCGGGCCAATCGCCGACCATAATAGCCTCGTCGGGCCGAACCCCAAAGTGATCGAGCGCTTTTTGAAACGGAACCGGGCTAGGCTTAAACTCGCCGGCGTCATCAAACGTCGAAACAAAGTCGAACATGTGGTGGAGTTGCAAGTAGCACAGTCGCAGCCACGCCTCCTGGCGCGGCGCATCGGAAACCACTGCGAGGCGCACGCCGCGCTTGGTTAGCTCCATCAGCGTCATGGTGACGTGTGGGTAGAGAACCAACGCAGCCTCTTTGGCCCGTCGGTAAGCCACGATTCCGGCCGCGAGCGCACGATGGTCTACCTCGCCAAGAAGCTCATGAAGCACGTGGTCGAAGACTTTCTGGAACTCAATTCCCTTGTCTTCGTAGACCTCATATATCTTCTTCTTGATATCGTCAGCGGAGAAACGCAAGCCCGCGTCCACCATAGCGTGCACGGCGGCATCAACCGCGTTTTCCTTCATCCGCATGAAATCGGTGAGAGTGTTGTCTAGATCGAATATAACGACTTTGATCATGGTATAGTTCGCGTAGCGCGACGACAGGATGATAATGGACCGACTACCCGGAAGCAACCCACAAACCCCCATAAGCAGCATCTTTGACGCGGTAAACAACTACTTTCTGTTGTTGTTCTGCGCTAGTTGCGTCATCAGCAGCCTGTACGTTCAAGCGGTGTTCTATACCATGGGACACATGCGCTGGGGTATCATTTGTGGGGCGGTCATCGGCATGATCCTCCCGTCGATACTTCTGCTGCGTCGGTTCCCTGCTGGCGTTGGCAACCAGCTTCAGATACGCGTGCCGCGCCCACGACTGTTGCTGAACATTGTCATCTCGACGCTCGCGGTGGTGGTATTGGTCGACAATGTCTACTTGTTTACCCAACAGTTCTTGCCAACACCGGACACCTACAACGAAGACCTGGCTTCGATTCGACCCGACAGCGTGCAAGCGTTGATTCTAACCGCGTTGGGGTTGTGCGTAGCAGTGCCTATAGCCGAAGAGCTGATTTTTCGCGGATACGTGCAGCAAATCTTTGAGCGCAACATGGGAAAGATCAGCGGCTTCCTGCTGGCGGGAGCTATTTTTGGCGCGTTTCATATGGCCAAACACTTGCTGGTGAGCGTGACCTTGTTTGGAATCTTCTTGGGCTTCGTTTACATGCGGACCCGCAACCTGGTCTACCCAATCGTTTCCCACGCAGTCTTCAACCTGGTAGCGCTGGCGCAACTTATGACCATGGAACCGGGCGGCGAGTCGGTGGTGCCGTTTTACCTGTCGGAGTTGTGGGTATTGGGAGTCGCCATTGTTGTGTTGGGCGGAACGTTGATAAAAATAAACGCGGAGGGTTCGGATAACGAACCCCCCGCGCAAGACGTTCCGTAATCGGCTATTTTACCGAAGTACTAATATCGCGACCGACACTGATTTCTCCGTTGTCGATGCGAAGATTAAAGCCGCAGTCCGGATTGTGGCAAACCCACGCTTTGTACATGATCGGCGCACCGTCGCGACCGTAGTCCGACAACGGCAGCAGAGTGCCTTTCTTGCACTTTAAACATTCGGTCTTTTCCATATCCATGACAGGAATGAACCTCCTGTGTCGTCACCTCCCTAACATCTGGTCGCGCTTTGACGACCCTTCGCCTTGCTCCGACGCGGCTGCTAACTGACAGTATCAGTAGGCTTTACGCGCCTCCCTAAAAAGCGCGCAATTATGGTTTTATTTCTTATTGGGTGTCAAGGCCAAAGGGAAGTCAGGCATTGGCGGGCCGTCGAAACATGAGGAAGAGATGAACCATCCACACCGCGAACCACACCGCGTAAGCGCCTAGCACCCACCACATCATGGTGATGCGCGCCGGGTCGCGCAGGTTTGCAGCAAAGACAAGCTGGTTGACGGCAAGCATCAGCCCCCCGTGCGCGACCGCCGCAGAAAGAAACGTACTCCGCAGTTTCTCAAGACTGCTCGCCTTGCGCTCGGGCGCAAGCCAGTAATCTTTGTTAGGCATGTTGATCATCCATACCGGAGTAACCCGAAGCAAGAGTGGTATCGCCAGGAAAACACCGACGATAAACACGAACATGCCAACCGTAAATCCCACGAACCCGCCACGCGAACCCCATCCGTCGGGATGACCGTTGCCACCAAAATGGGTGGCCATCGTCTCCGGCATCTGCGGAAAGTAGTACGCCAATTGCGCCGCCAGTAGCACCGCGAGGGCTACCAGACTCAGGTAAAGCACATGTTTTCGCTGCATAGGACGTTCCTCTACTCGCTGCGAACGCGGGCCAGCAGTTCACGCATGGAAGCGACTTCTACGTCGGCATGTTGACCGAACGGAAACGTTCCGTCGACATCGAAATGCACGGTAACCGCCCCGGCACCGCGCCCCGCTCGCAGGTCGAACACGTAGTCGCCCACCATGACCGCGTCGCCACCGGTCGCGCCCCAGCGTTTGAGCAGTAGCAGAATGCCATCCGGGCTCGGCTTGGGCGCGGCGTCTTCTCTGCCTAGTACATCATCGGTTTCGAAAAATTCGGTGAGGCCAGCCGCTGCCAGGGTAATGAGGGCATTGCGTTGTGTGTTGCGGGTAAGAATGCCGAGGCGCGCTCCGCGGTTGGCCAGCGTGGCCAGCAAGTCGACGACATCCGGTTGGGGTTGGGCGGCGCGTGCGAGGTCGTCTTCCATCTCGTGCAGACGCTCCCGTTTGCTCACAGCCTCGTGATCGGGCAACTCGTCCAGGGCTTCCAGAATTGGCTGACCCTCGGGCAAACCCAGTTCGCGACGCATGGCGTCGAAGTCATGGGCGGCAACCGTCAAGGTACCGTCCATGTCAAAAATCCAGTGATTACGGGTGGTCAGCGAAATAGAGGTGTCCCGCCTAGGTCTTCATCTTCTTCTTTTTGGCCGCCGGAAACAGTACGTTGTTTAAGATTAACCGGTAGCCAGGCGAGTTGGTATGTAATGCCAGATCGGTCGGAGGATCACCAACAGCGTGTTGATAGTCTTCCGGGTCGTGGCCTCCCAGAAACGTAAACGTTCCACGTCCGAAGTTGCCGTGCAGATACTTTACTTCGTCGTGAACCGCGTCCTCACCCAGTACCACCACACTTTTTTTCACTAGTGGCTTCTTAAAGCCAGTGGTCTGACCGAGGAATCCCTTCACGACATTAACGTGGTTCTGCGTGAGCATTGTGGGAACGGGGTCGTATTTAGCGGAGAACTCGAAGAGGGTAAAGTAGTCGGCTTCACTACCACGAGCGCGAACATAGTCGCTGGTGTCGATATCCGAAAACTCATACACGAACGGATTTGGAATAACCTTAAACCCGGTAAAGGCCAGCGTATTGCTGTAATCGAGTTTGGTCTGGTAGGACGGAGTAAGCCCATCATAGTCAAACTCCTGACTAACAATATCAACCCCGGTCGCGGCCAGTGCGATATCAAACGTATCGGTCGCCGAGCACATTGCAAACAAGAAGCCGCCATTAAACACGTACTGTTGAATCTTCTCGACCACCGACTTTTTCAACTCGGAAACTTTGCTAAACCCAAGTTCGCGTGCGGTGGTTTCAAACTGTCGCTGTTGCTTTTGATACCAGGCGGCGTTGCGATAGGTCGCGTAGAACTTTCCGTACTGCCCGGTGAAGTCTTCATGATGAAGATGAAGCCAATCGTACTCGCCAAGTTTGCCCGCCAACACTTCCACATCGAACACTTTGTCGTATGGAATCTCCGCGTAAGTCATGGCCAACGTCACCGCATCGTCCCATGGTTGAGACACCGGTGGTATGTAGACCGCGATTCGCGGCGCCTTCTCCAATTGCACCAACTCCATGTTGTTGGCTTCGACTTCGCGGTACAGGCCGGCGACTTGCGTTCCCGAAATCTCCTCAAAATCGACATTCTTTAGTCGTGCATCCAACACCAGGTCGCGCGCGTTGGGCATGATGAACGCGCCACCTCGGTAATTGAGCAGCCACTGAACGCTGTGCCCACGGGTCAACGCACGATAGGCCACACCATAGGCCTTAAGGTGGTTGGACTGATTCAGGTCCATCGGAATAAGAATCTTCTGGGCGGCTGCGGGAGTCGCGCACATAACGACAACTGCAACCACGACAATGAATTGGCTAACGCGGATCACTAGGGAATCTCCTCACCATCAACCAGGAATCGAAGTCTTCGCACGTCGTCACGCACTTCGTCCATAAAGGCGTAGTCCGGATAGTTCATTAGTACGCTCTCGTACTCGCGGAGCGCCGCTTTGTAGCGTTCCATTCCGCGCTCATAAACAAACGCGATCTTTCTTTGCACGTCGGGGCGCAAACGGCTTTCCGGATAGTCGTTCAAAAACCCCTTGAGCAGGGTAACAGCTTCGCTGTGCTGGCCTCGCTGGTGCAGTGCGTCGGAAAGTTTGATGACCGCACGCGGACGCATCGGGTCGTACGTCGGCCCTTTTAATATTTCGCGCAGCGCCGCGACTACTTTGGTCGTATCGCCAATCATCTCGGCTTGCCAAGCACCGACAAAGGTTGGCAACGCTTTGGAGTCATACTGCAAGGCCTCTTCGATGATCCACGCGTGCTCAATCGCGTCGTTGGTGTAGGGCGACGACGGGTCGGCTTCGGCAAGATAGGTTAGTGTGTCTCGCGCTGTGGTAAAGTTGCCGCGCACAGCTTCGAGCACACCAGAATAATAAGTACCCGTTTGAATCAATTCCACGACATTGGAACCCAAGAGCTGCCGCAGGTAATCGTCGGCTTCGCTAAGTCGGTCGCTACCAATGTAGACCTCGGCGATCCGCGCCCCAAACCTGTCGCCGTGACGACGAGAGTTGACCGCGCCAGTCTTGTAGGCGTTAAGGGCGGCTTGCGGATCCTTGCGTGCGTGCAGCAGTAACTCGCCCAGTCGCAGATTGGCAAGCTCGGCGTACTCCGAATTGGGATGAAACCTCGACAGAGCAGTGTAGGTTTCCAGCGCGCGGTCCAGGTATCGGTCGCGGCCCAGCCCGCTTGCGGGAATGTCAGCTCTCGTACCGAGTTCACTGCAGATGTTTCCAAGCAAGAACTTCGCGCGATCTGCACCGGTGGCACTAGCGTGGCTGGAGGTATACGCGTCAAGCGCCCGGACACCAAGTTCGAGGTAGCGGGTACGCTCGGCTTTGGGTCGAGTGTCGGCGCGCAACAGAAGCTGGTCGGCAAGTTGAACCAACGACTGGCCGTCGGTCGTGCCCGCGCGGTCGGCCGACAGCGCGCTTTCCAGCGCGGGCTCGAGCAGGCCCTGGTCCAGATAATGCGCGGCCAGCAGGTCGTGGACGACGTAGTTGTCTGCCGAACTGTCGTCGAGTTTGCGCTTTAGCGATTCGACAACGCGTTCCCGATCGGCACCGGCGTCATGTATCAGGTCGACCATCTTCTGCCGGGTAAAACGATAGTTGCGACTACGCACCGCAACATAGTCAAAGTATTCGTCGAGCGCATCGACCGGCTTTCCCGCCGCTGCCAAAGTGTTTGCGATTTCCAGCGACAGCATTTGGTGGGCATCGCTACGCTGGCGCCCGTCGCGGTAGATATCGACCGCGGCATCAAAACGACCCAGGTCGCGCAGCGATGTTCCTACGGCCCGATAGGCGCCGACACTATAGTTGTTGCGTTCCAACAGCTGGTTGAACACATCCAGTGCTTCCTGGTCGCGGTCTTGACTCATGAACAGCGTGCCCAGCGAGCGGCCCGCTTCTACGCTGGCCGGATTAACGGACAGCGCCTGCTTAAAGAAGTATGCGGCTGAGTCGGGTTCGCCCAACACCTGGTGGACGTAACCAATGCGATTGAGGACTCGATCGTTCTGCGGAAACATGCCGTCAAGTTCGCGGAGAATCTTTAGTGCGCGATCCGGGTCGGTGGAGACAAAGCGCATGGCTTCGGACAGGCGCGAAGTTACTTCGTACGGGTCGGTACCCGTGCCTCGCGGTGTCTGCGCGGTTGCCGCCGCCAGGCCCAGAACCACTAATACCGTTGCTAGAAGTCCGCTAGTTACTTTCACCGCTACCCTGCAAGGCGGACTCCTCGGCGAGCGCCCGGAAGTACATTTTGATCAGTTCTTCAAACTCTCCCGGCGCCTTAAGCTGCATCGCACGACGAATCTCTTCCCGTAGTTTCTGCGACTCGGGCTTCTGGTCGTCGCCACCCAACGCGCTGGAAAAGATGTCACGAGCAACGTTGCCTTCGCGCTTCTTTTCGTAATCCTTGGTATGCACCGAACGCGACGCGTCAAGCAAACGACTCAGGATACGTTGTTCTCGATCCAGCAAATCGGCATCAAGCCGTCCCTGTTGCAGTTGCTCGGCGACGCGCTCCATGTCTTCCGTCGTTTTGTCCATGCGGCCAAGCATCTTCTTGTTGTCTTGCATTGTCTTTTGAATCCGCTCGGCGACTTCTTGCAATGTTCGCTGTTGCGCCGCTAGCCGCTGCATACGAGACTGTTGTTCCTGCGCAAGCTTCTCACCCATCGCTTGCATTTCCAGCATTTCGCGCGTTTGCTGCATGATGCTTTCCTGCTGGGGAATCATTTGCTGCAGCATCTGCTGAGCCATCGACTGCGAACTCGACGACCCCTGGCTGCAATTCTTGGCGGCGCTTAGCAGTTCGATCGTCGCCAGGTTGAGGTGTTCGACGGCGTTGGTCGCGTGCGTGGTCGACATAAAGCTCTTGTTCTGCTCCAAGAACAACACCGACTGCTGCATCCGGGCGAGGGTCTCGCCGAGCTCTTCGATCAGGCTCTGCGGCACCTGCAACGACTGACTGGACATGTTGACCAACTCATCGGTGACTTTCTCCGTTGCCTTCAGGTACTGCATTTGTTTTTCGGCCAACTCGTTGGTTTCGGAAAAGTCCTCGGTGCGCGTGCTTTGCAACTTCTTGGCGAGCGTCTCCTGCTTGTGCGAAAGCTCGAGCGTCTCCTTGGCAAAACGTTGCAGGTTGCCAGCCATGCGCTGCCCGTTGGCCTGCTGCATCGCCTGTTGCGCTTGCTGAGTTTTCTGGAACAGCGAAATCAACTTTTCCATGGCTTGCTGTTGTTGCTGTTGTGCCCCCTGCTGTTGCTGCTGTTGCAGCTCCTGGGCGGCTTTCTCCATGTTCTCCTGTGCGCCTTCTTTATTCTTGTCGAGACTCTCCGAGGCCTCCTGCAATTGTTGCTGACTTTTCTGGTCCTCCATCTCTTTCGACAGCTTCTCCAGTTTTTCCGCCAGTTCTTTTGCTTTCTCCGAGAGCTTCTCTTGCTTGTCCGCGAGCTCGCTCATTTCTTGTTGATCGGACGCGTCGGCGTCGGCGGTATCATCCGCCAATTCTTTCTGGTCCTGCATCAGATCCTGGCTCTCGCGAACCATTTCTTCCATTTTTTGTTCTTTTTGAATCTGCTCAAGAAGTTTGGCCGTACGCTCAAGCTTCTCCAGCATTTCCTCCGAAGACATATTTATATTGTCTAACGCCTCTTTAATGTCTTCGGGCTTCATTTCTTCGAGATTCTTCTGCAACTCCTCCATGTAATCGCGCAACTCATCGCTTTCGATTTGCTCGAGAAGTTCCTGGATTTGCTCCATCTTCTCGCCAATTTCCTGCGACGTCATCTCGTTGTCGGACAGCTCTTGCAGCGTTTGCTCCATCGATTGCTGAATCTCATTTATCTTTTCTTCGATGGCTTCCTGCGTGTCGAGTGCTTTGTCGACATCCTTCTTTTGCGACCATTCCATTTTTTCGGTCTTGGTAAACTCGCGCGAGAGTTTCTCCAAGCGTTCGCGCATGGCTTCGGTATCCTGAATCGCTTGCTCGAACATGTCGCCGCGTTTGTTTTCTTCTTCCCGAATCTTGTCGTAAAGCTGTGCCATCGTCGGCATCTGGATGGTAAAGGTTTTACTTCGGGTCACGCCCGGGCCGGTTACCGAGTTGTTGTCTGCTACTTGTACGTAGTATTCAACGTAGTTCCCCGGAAACATGGTTAAGTTATCCAGACTCCAGCGATGGGTAGTCGCAACTTCGCGGGTGTTGGCTTGTTTGCCCAAGGCTACCGGCTCGCGGCTAAAGCGCTGCTCACCGCTCTTGCGGTAGTAGATCGCGGCTTCACGAACGCCGTAATCGTCCGACGCAAGAAAGCTCAAATCGATTTGTTGCGTTCGCGGCATTGTGGAGTCTGTGCCGGGTTCAAGAATGTCAAGTGTCGGCGGGTTATCCTGAAACACTTCAACACTGTAGGTGAGTGGCTCTTCGGTTTTAAAACCCATCGCGTCCGCTAGAATAACGCTATAGGAGCCGTCTTTGAGCGCCTGAAACTCAAAGGACAGGTCGCGGTTTTCGGTTTTGACTTCTCCGGGTGCGCCGTCGTTATAGGCCACCCACGCCTGGTCCAGGTCGTTGTTGGCCTTGGCCACGACGCGAATCTGCGAACCTTCCAATGCCTGAACGTTGCCACCGCTGTCTTCTTCGGTCGTCGGTGAGTCGCCGGTGTAGTCCGGTGGCGTGACGTGTACCGTTAAGTCGGTCAGTATCGGTTTATGAACAACCGTGAGCGTGTATGTCTTGCTGCGGTAGTCGCCCGCAGTGAAATAATAATCGAGCGAATGGCGGATATCTTTAAACGTGTACTCGTAACGGTTAAGCGCCGACTCCATATCGCCTTCGCCTGGCGCGCGATCCAACGGAGTTGCCGGCTCCGACTTCCAGAAGTCCTCCGAAAGACTGAACGAAATCGATACGTCTTCGTCGGTCAGTCCAAAGTCATAGCCCACCACCGAAACATCGGTGCCCGCAAGAACAGTCGCGCTGCCCGGCATCGCCTGAATATTCGCGCGGGAGTCGACAGCGGCGACGGCGTGCGGGCTAAGGATAGTACGAAATGCGTTGCTTACGCGGACTGGCGTTACCAAAGCTAGCAACAACATCACTGCAAGCCCGCCGTAGGCGACCGGCACCATTGCCAGCTTGCTTCGGTCCAGAAACAAACGACCGATATCCAGCCCGGCAATTTCGTGCACCGCGCGACGAATAACTTCTTTGACCAGGTGTGGCGAATACTTGCGCGCGGCGGTTTCATCGTTGGCAAACTCGAATCCGGCGCGAACCATTTCGCGTAGATCCTGGCGATTCTCAATTTCATCGGCAACCGAACTGAGCCGCGGCATACGCACCAACGGCCACACTACAAAAGTGATCAGCGCGATCAATGCAAGCACACCAACCCCAACGCTTACTCCCCGCACGACCTCCAGTACCGGCTGCGGAGCAATCGCGCCCCACACCAGCACCGCCAGCACAATCCACGACATCACCGCTACGAACGCAACCATGCCGGATGCGAAGCGCAGCAACGCAATGCGGCGAAGGACGCTTTTCAGGTAATCACGAAGCTGAGTATTCTGTGCAGACGCCATAACGGTCTCCGGTTAGGAAAGGGCGGCTTGAGTGATTGCGTACATCAACACATTGACGGCCATGCGAATTGCCAACTCCCGCTTTTCGGCAGGGTTGTCGTGCACCCCGGGATCCTCCAGGCCATCGCCAATATCGGACTCGTAAGAATAAAACACAACCAGCCGCCCATCGCGCTCGATACCCAGGCCTTGCGGCGGTTTTCCGTCGTGCTCGTGGATCTTTGGTAACCCGGGAAGATCATAAAACGAACGAAAGATTGGATGCGTGTTGGGCAACGGTTTTAAGTTTTCTTCGGGAAACACCTGGCGCATGACCGCTCGAAACGATTGGTCCATGCCATAATTGTCGTCGGCATAAAGAAAGCCACCGGCTTCGAGATGCCCGCGAAGCGCGGCAATCTCATCGGGTAGTAGTTTAATGTTGCCGTGCCCAGTCATATAGAGGAACGGGTAGGCGCGAAGGTTCTCGTCGGTTAGCGCGACGATCTTCTCTTCGGCGTGGGTCACAATGCCCGTTCGGCGCTCGAATTCGGCCAGCCAATTAGGAATGCTGGATGGGTCGGCATACCAATCGCCACCGCCACCGTATTTAACACGAGCGACGGTAATGCCGAACTCCTCCGAAGGGTCACCGGTCGGCATCTGCGCATAGGCGGGAGCAACGCCAACAGGTAGCGTCACCGACTGCGACACCGGACCCAGCGGCGCTAACGTCAACACCAGGACGACGTTGGCGACTTCCCAGCGCCGGCGGCCAGAAAAGCGACTTTCGAGAAGCCGTTGCATACACGTTTGAATAGTCTTCATGTGCTTAGATAATCCCCCAACCCGCTTTCGTTATTATAATTAGCGGCGCGTCGAATCGCAACGACATAGCGACACCCGAAGAACGGTGCATGGGCCGTGCCCACCTTGCTGGACAACGTCGTAAGTCGGTTCCTATACTTCGTATACGCGCCCGGGGCGGTATAAGTGCCAACAGCGACGGTTTTTGCGGCACTTTTTGCAAGCCCGGCGCGACGGCGGTTTGCCATGTGGCAGCGCGCGGCGTCTCACCCACGGAAGGATTTCGATGCTCATTGCCGTCATCGCGATTGGCGTGATCCTGTTTGTTCTGGCGTATCGATTCTACGGACGATTTCTGGAGCGCCAGTTCAGCATCAACCCCGACACGCCCACGCCAGCCCATCAAAACTACGACGGTGTGGACTACGTTCCCGCAAAAACGGCGGTCCTAATGGGCCACCACTTTTCGTCGATCGCCGGTGCTGGCCCGATCGTGGGTCCCATCATCGCAGTTGCGTTCTTCGGGTGGCTGCCTGCGGTGCTATGGATCATCGTCGGTTCGATCTTGATTGGCGGCGTTCACGACTTTTCGGCACTGGTCGTGTCTATTCGCCACAAAGCAAGATCGGTGGCACAAGTCGCCAAGCGCATGATGAGCCCCACTGCGCACCGTTTGTATCTTTTGTTCATCTGGCTGGCGATGGTGTACGTACTCACTGCGTTCATTGATCTAACCGCGCTATCTTTTTCTCAGGATGGCGGTGTCGCCTCGAGTTCGAGTATGTACATTGGACTCGCGCTGGCCCTGGGCTTTTTGGTTTACAAACGCGGCATGTCGCTGACGCGTCTGAGTTTTGTATTTGTGCCGTTGGTGTTTTTAATTATTTGGATTGGTCAACTGATCCCGCTGAACGGCGTTCCCGCCGTGGCTCACGGCGATCCCAAAACCACATGGTCGCTGGTGTTGATTACCTACTGCTTTGTCGCTTCCATCACTCCGGTTTGGGTACTGCTGCAGCCGCGCGACTACCTGTCGTCTTTTCTTCTGATTGGCTGCATTGTCGGCGGACTCGGTGGAATATTCTTTGGCAAATTCGACGTGTCCCAGACGGCAGCGTTCACCGGTTTTAACACCAACATCGGGTTTCTCTTTCCCGCGCTTTTCATCACGATCGCTTGCGGCGCGTGCTCGGGGTTTCACTCGATCGTTGCGTCGGGAACAACATCGAAACAGCTCGACAACGAGCGCAACGCCCGACCGGTTGCTTATGGTTCGATGCTGGTGGAGGGATTGCTCGCGCTAATTTCGGTAGCGGCAATTGTTGTGGCTGGCGGCGCGCTAAACGGGCAACCACCAACGGCGGTGTTTGCGGAAGGCATGGGTAAGTTCTTCGGAACTTTTGGCGTATCGGAAAGCCTGGGCACGTCGTTCGGGTTGCTCGCGTTGAGTACGTTTCTACTAACCACACTGGACACCGGCACTCGACTTGCTCGCTACATTTTTGAAGAGTTCTTTAATACCTGGGGAACCCGTTCTCATATCGTCGCGACGATTTGTACGCTGGTCTTGCCCTTATGGCTTTCGTTCACGCAGTTTACCGACGCTTCCGGTTCGGCGATTCCAGTGTGGCGCGCGGTCTGGCCTGTGTTTGGCGCTACCAATCAGCTGCTCGGCGCGCTGGCGTTACTCGTTGTCGGCGTTTGGCTTAAGCGGACTGGCCGAAAAACACTGTTTGTTATTGTGCCCATGGTATTTATGTTTGCAGTGACGCTTTTGGCGCTGGCCCAGTTGGTGTGGCGCGAAGGCTTTACCCTGATTGGCGCAATTGCCGGCGCACTGCTGATCATGGCTATTATTCTTATCGTAGAAGCGATTCGCGCTTTTCGCGGCGATGTAATGCCCGACGGAACCATGGGCGACGACGGAGTCCGGTTCGAGGGTGGAAAGGTATGCTAATCAACAGGTCGACCACACTACTTTTGATTATCGCGTTGATTTTGTCGACGGGCTGTTCTCGCTTTTATAATGAGCCCTACTCCACGTACTACGACGATAGTGATTTTGACACTCCGTTTTTTGACCCTCGGTACGAGGAGCTTGGCTACTACGGTGTCTGGATTAACACCCACGAGTACGGCTACGTGTGGAGACCGGACGTTAGCCTGGGACATCGCAAAATGTACGATAACGCTGCCAGCGATCGCGTTAACGATGGTTACTGGCACCCATTCTTGTACGGCGAGTGGATTTACACCGATTACGACTGGACATGGTATTCGTTCGATCCGTTCGGCTGGCTAACGTGTCACTACGGAAATTGGTATTGGGACAGCGCGTACAACTGGGTTTGGGTTCCCGGCGAACAGTGGCATCCGGCGCCCGTGGCCTGGTACGAGTTTGACGACTACATCGCTTGGGCACCGTTTCCTCCCGATGATGTCGATCGGATTGGTGACCCCTGGAGCGCCATCTACGCGCACCTCTGGGTGGTAATTCCGTACGACGACCTTCCTTATTATCGGGTGTTTCAGCCGGCCGACTTTTTTGGCCCGGTGGTTGTAGGCGCTCCGGTTGTCGCGGTAAAGGAACCACCGACGCGAGTTAAGCTGCCGGTAAAGCCGATCAAAGTGAAAATAAAAGAGCTCGATAAACGTCGCGGCCAGGAAACTGGCTACAAACGAATCGAACCGTGGAAGTCGTCGATCAAACAGCGCGACTTGCCGCGACGCGTCCCTCCCAAGCGCAACCCGCGGGCGAAGGATCCGCACCAGCCGCTGGTCAACCAACCGCCCGCGGCGGGCGGCAGCGGAGTGACGGCTCCGCCGCCGGCAAACCAATCGCCGGCGACGCCAAAGGTGAAGGAAAAGGAACCTCCGAAGGAGGAACCAAAGAAGGATCCCAAGAAAAAGCCGAAGAAGCCGGCGAAAGAAAAGAAAAAGGGAAAGAAGGGATAGCTGACTAGCTACTGACTTTTAACGACAGCGACGCTTCGACGCCGTTGCCGTCGTTGCGATTGACAACATCGACGTCGCCGCCCATTTCGCGCGCCAAAGTGCGACAGATTGCCAGGCCCAAACCGGTGCCGGTGGTCTTGGTGGAAAAATAGGGCTCGAACAGTTTCCCAATGACCTCGGCATCCAGGCCGGGACCGGTGTCGCTGAAAGTCACTCGCAAGAACAAGCCGTTGTCCTGGCCCTGGGTTCCGCACCCCACCCGCAGTTGCCCGCCGCCCTGCATTGCTTCCAACGCGTTTTCGATCAGGTTCGCGCAAATCTTACGTACCGCTTCGGTGTCGGCCAACACCGTGACATGCTCGCAGTCTCCCTGATACTCGATATCTACGCCAGCGTCGTTACGTTGATACGGCGTGACAATGTCGACCAGCAAGTGATGTAACGGAATCGGTTTTATGTCCAACTTCTGCATGCGCCCGTAGCTGGAGAACTCGCTGGCGATTCGCTTTAGCACATCTACTTGCTTAATAATCTCCTCAGATCCTTCGCGGAAAATGCGATCGAAGTGCTCCGAGCCCTGTTCATGGGCGCGCTGCATGAACTGAGTAGAAATTCGGATAGGAGTAAGCGGGTTTTTGATTTCGTGCGCGATCTGCCTCGCCATTTCAACCCACGCTGAAAGTTTTTTCGACTGAATCAACTCGGTTACGTCTTCAAACACGACGACCGTACCGACTTGTTGCTCGCCAGCGGTTAGCTTGGTGGTGACGTACTTGATTGTCGCGCCGTCGCCATAGCCGGAAATATCGATCTCGCCGGACGTGAAGTCTTTGCCGTCGAGGTTCGCCATCACGCCAAACAGTTCCGGCGCCACGTTCGCGGCAATTAATTCGTCCACCGATTTTCCTAGCACGTCGCCGTGGTTCGCGCCCAGGATACGTCGCGCCGACCGGTTGACGGTTTGCACCACGCCGGCGGCATCAGTACTAAGAACACCGGTGCCGATGTTGGCCAGAATGGTCTCCACGTAACGGCGTCGTTCTTCAAGTTGGCGCTGCGAAGTCGAAACGCGATCGGTCATTTCGTTGAACGCGGCCATTACCGTGCCGATTTCGTCGCCACGCGATTCGTCCAGACGCACAGAAAAATCACCGCGACTAATGCGGCGCGTTCCCTCCAGTAAACCACGAAGCGGTTCAAAAATACCGCGAGCCAGAAGCAGCCCTAACCCCATCGTCGCTACCAACAGCAACGCGAAGATGCCCAGCAGAATCGATGTCGCGCGTTGCACTTCCATCGAGTACGACTCGGGACGAAACAACAACGGAACGCTTAGTGCCGCCCCTGCGGTTTGGGTGTCGAGCTGTTTAACCGCGGAGAAGTACGGGTCACGTCCGCCGTTCCCCCAGCTAATAAGAGGAAGGTAGGCAACCTGGTAGCGATAGTCGCCGGCGCGTTCGGTCGCCAGCAACTCGTCGCTAGCCAGCAGCGATACTTTTACAAACGGATCCTGAGTCATAACACTGCTTATGAAGCCGCCCGCCAGCAGTCCCGACCGGCTCGACGCGGCCAGCTCGCCGTCGTCATAGATGTTTACATCGCCTCCGGCCTGCGCGGCGATGTCACCGAGAAGTTCGGCACCGGCCTCGCGGCCATACCACATGTAAACCGACGACACTCCGGTTGTGTCAGCGGCGTACAAGGGACCGGTCAACGTGCCGATGTAGGGCCGTCCCTCTTCCCACAACACAAACAGCGCTTCGCGGGACAACGAACCCAGCTCGCCGACATCGATTGGCGTCACTGTGTCATCGGGGACCAGCTCCGTTCCTTGTTGATCCAAAAACACCACCATGCGCCCGGGGCCTGTGTACGTGTGCCGCGCGGCGTCGCGATATATGGATTCGATGTCCACCCGATCCATAAACAGCGTGGCCTCACTGGCCAGGAGGTTAACGAACGCCTTGCGCGCGGTGTACGCTTTGTATAACGCCTCTTGTTCATTTTCGACGATAAATCGGTCTTTAATGAACCGCGTGGAAAACCAACCCAAAATAACTGCGGGCACCAGCGCGATTAACAGAAATGATACTAAGAGTTTTTGTTGAAAGCCTAGCCTTCGCCCGGGCGTTAGCGTTGGCAACAACACGCGCAAGTGCGGCACTCGACTTAGTGCCAAAACCACCACCAGCACAACAAACAAAAACGCAAGGTACATCGACAGCAGTACCGACCAACGCAGCAGGTGACGTCCCGCCGAAGGAACCGCGAAACCCGCCAGTAAGTATCCGTCGGCGTCGGCGTTGAGCCGGGTAACAATGCGAAAGCTGGTACCATCCAGTGACAGCAACGGCCAGGTCTCGTCGGCGGCACGCGACAACACATCGTCGGAAAGTTCCCAACCGACCGGTAAGACATCGGACGACGACTCGTACACCTGACCGTCGTACACGCGCGCTAGCAGTAGCGCGTCAGGCTCTTCCACTCTGGGCGCAACACCTCCTTCCTGAATGTTCCGCAGGAGTTCCGGCGTCCGCGGCCCGGTTCGCGCCGCCCACTTGAGATCTTCAACAAAGAAAGGAATGTCGACCACAACGGTGCCGATAACTTCGCGGCTGGGGAGGTCGGTACCAAGCGCGAGGTTTTCGCTGACATTCAGAATGCCTCGGTAAAAGCGAACCATTCCCTGCGGTGTCAGCCGGGTCAGGTCCAACACAATCCATTCATCGTTCTGCGGAATGTCCAACCGCTCGCCAGGCGACTGCAGATTCACCCGAAACGGCATGTCGACTTCGAACGAACTTACGTCGCGGCCATCGGCGTCGATCACGTGAATCGCGCACCCGTAACCCAGCAGGCTCAGCGCGCCTTCCGCCCACGTGTCAAAGGCCAGACGGCGCGCAAACTCGGAATCCGGCTGACGCAAAGCCCGACGCACATTGGGGTTGTCACCCACATCGGACAACAGATCTTCGAGAATCACGACGCGCCAATCGTCAACCGGATCAGTCAGGCTGTTTGCTTTTTCGATGGTAAAGTTCTGGCGCAAAACGTTGTAGTGCTGATGCAAGTATGTGTAAGTGTGAGTCGACACAACCAACACCAGAGCGAAGCCGGCTAGAACAATAGAGGCAAGGTCTTCGCGTTGCGCGTAACGCGGGCCGAAAAGAGCGAGCGCCAGCGAGAGTGCAACCAGTGGCAACGTTTCCCAGCGTCCGGTGGTGGCGGCAAGGACAGCAGCAAACGCGACCCCTAACAGCATTAGCCCGCGCGGCCCGTGCCAACCCTGCCAGCGCAACACCATCCACACCAATAGCATGGCGCCCAACAAAATTGCAGCAATCATCGCGAACGCGCTTAGCTGCAGCGTAATCACCATAGGGTCGGTGACGGTCATGGTTTCGCCAAGTAAACGCGGGTTACTGTTGGCCACCAACGCCGACAGGAATCGATCGACAACCGCCGCGGCTACCGCGAACACTGCGGCCGCCACCATCGCTGCGGTCACGTTGCGAAGCACCTTGGGCCGGGTGTCTTCGGCGGTGCCGATTTCGCGACGCTGGCGAAACATCTTAATGAGCCCATAGGCCGCAAGTAATGCGAACACTGCGGTGATCAGCAAATCGCCCGGGCTTCGCATGGCGCCGCCAAACGCCGGCGTCGCGAACACAGTCGGGTCGAACCAACGTAAGCCGCCAGTGGTGTTGGTTGTCGGAAGCGCGAGCAAAGCAGCGCGCAATAGCACGAGTGCGGAAACGTAAATGACTCCGCGCACCGCGGTTCGCGCGCCACGGGTCGCGATAGGAAGTCGCCACGCCATAAGGCCCAGCAACACCAGCATGGCCCCGACCAGCGACCAAATGGTGACCGTTTGCGCCCCGCCGCGAGCCCGACTCTCAAAATACCGAAACGGCGTGGAACGCGCGGTGATGCTCACCAACGGATTACCATGCCGGCTGCGTACCAGAACCCGACCCGACAGCCCGCGATCACGATCGCCGGAGATACCGGCGATAGGCTCCACGTCTGCTGGAAACGGGTGATATAACAACAAGGAGTCGGCATCTACACGCGCCGGGCGTCGCGCTTGCAATGCGGCACGTTTCTCGTTAAGGGCATCCAGGTCGGCCCGCATGCGTGGCAATTGCGACAGCAATGCTGCCTGCGCGCGAAAGTAGTCGAACTGCACGTTCACGTTGCGATCGCTGGCGATCTTGGCCGCAAGATTGGTGCTTTTTAGGTAGCGGTTGTTGACGCGAAAGTTTACTTCCAACGGAAGGTCTACGACAACCGTAGCGACGGCGACTCCGTCAATCGTCACCGGTTCGATATGGGTGAGAATCTGATAAAGAGAAACAGAGCGCGTGTAAGTGACCGGCGTCGCGGTGGAAAGAAGGCGGCGCTCCAGGGAGCCAATCGATTGCGGCCACCCCGACCACGACACCCGCAATCCGTCGGCGTCAAACAACTGCACGCCGACTTGCGCGTCGATGGTAATGGGATCCTGCGCGGCAACGGTCGCAACCAGCGAATCGATGGCAGCAAAGAGTTTGACGCGATCGCGCAGATCATAGCTAAGGCCGAAGCGATGGACGTGATCGGCAACCGCGCTGGCAATCGTTCCCGATTGACGCTCCAGCGTAACGACCGCGTTGCTGACGTCGGAGAGGCTTCCAACAATGTCGCGCGCGCCCCGCGACCGCCATGATTTTTCGATGTCGTCGGCTCCACGCGATTCTTGCCAGATCCCGAGGTGTGCGACCAGCAACAATAGCACGGTGGCAACTGTCGCCATTCGCCCGCGGTCTGACATTGCGGTTGCAAACGAGCACGACAGTGCGACAACGGCAAGCAACAGCGTGACCAGGGCGGGAACGGTGAACTGGGCTAGCGGAGCGAATACGCGGGGAACAAACGCAAGCGCCCAGGCTGCTACCAGCAGCACACCAACCAATACCAGCACGGGCTTACGTTTTGTCATGGCTCGAAAATAACAAACGCGCGACCAGAAACTAACGGTGCGCGCGGCTTACTAAAGAAGATGAAAACGTCGGCTAACCATGCTCGGCGGAAAAACCGCCTAACGGATCGACTTAATCTCGGTCACTACCCAACGGCCGCGCTCCGGCCGGCCTTCGAACTCGAGCGCGACGTACACCTTGTCCTTAATCAATCGACCGTCGTCCGCACGCTGATAGTGGCGCTCGGCAACGGCAAACGCGGTACCGGCTTCTGGTGATTCGCGGTACTGCACAAACTCGAATTTCCGGGTAATGGTAAACTTAAACAGGTCTTTAAGCAGGTAGTAACTTTGGTTCTTGCTGACTTTGGCGCGCTGGGGACGATCGCCGTCAACGGCCAGGGTGACGCGTGCCTTGCCGTAGTGCTTTAGGATGCCGCGCTCGCTACCGTTAACCCAGCTCCGTTCGATTTCGTCAAACACCTGTCGGGGCGAAAGGCGATCGGCCGATTGACCGGGGTTGCTTGGGACCGACTTGTGGGCACGCGGCTTTTGCGCCAACGCCATGTCGGGTAAGACAGCTAGCGTCATCATGACCACGGCTAACAGCGAAACCGCCCCGCAGAACGGGGCGTTGGCAATCGAACATATGCGACGACAACAGTTCATGGTTACAAAACGCAAGAAGGTACACGCAAAGCGCGTACCACGATAGAACATGTTGTCTTATAATAACTTAGCTCGCTAGCGGCGGCGAAAACCGGCCACTTTAAAGGACAGGGGTGTCCTTCGTCGAGGACACTTCAGCTACCAGGTTCCCCGGACAATAATATAGAGAATGCCCACGCCGGCGATCACCTTGCCCATAATGGCAAGCGCTCGTCCGATGAACGACCACCAACCAATTCGTAGCGCCTCCTGCGAGGTGCGCTCGTTCATATACTCCCCCACGACCGCGCCGGCAAAAGCACCCACAAATCCTAGGCCCAGGCTTCCAAGCGGCGGAACGATGGGGCCACCCAAAACAACACCGATGAGCCCGCCCAGAAACGACCCAAGCACTCCCCACTTGGAACCGCCTTTTTTGGCAACCAGTACCATTCCGAGAAGGGATTCAATAATTTCCCCGACAATGACCAGACCAATGATCCAGAAGAAAGCCGTCCAGGTGAGCGCAATTGGAGAGGGGATAACGGTCAGAAGCAGGGCAAGTCCGGCGAGGATCCAGTTGCCCGGAAGGCCAATCGCCGTCAGGAACCATATCCCGACGGCGATGACGTAGAAAACGATAAGAAATATGTCGACGAGAATCTCTTGCACGAGCCGTCGCTAGCCGACTACTTGGCGCGTTGCGCGCGCCGTGCCTGCCATTCCACCAGTACCGGACTCGCGATGAAGATCGACGAATACGTACCCACCAGCACACCAACCAGCAGTGTAATCGCGAAGTCTTTAATGACTTCGCCGCCGAACAGTACCAGTGACAGCACCACCAGCAACGTGGTTAGCGAGGTGATAATCGTACGCGATAGGGTTTCGTTGACCGAAATGTTAACCATCTGCTCGTACGTCTCGCGACGACGATTGTTGAGGTTTTCGCGAATACGGTCGAACACAACGATGGTGTCGTTCAGCGAATAACCAACAATAGTTAAGATGGCCGCGATCACTGCCAGCGACACTTCCAGGTCGACCAGGGAAAAGAAACCCAGCGTAAACAAAACGTCGTGAACCAGCGCCACGATGGCCGCAATAGCAAATCGAAACTCGAATCGCCACGAGATATAAACAACAATTCCCAGAAGCGAATAGATGATCGCCCAGAACGCCTTGCCTTTAAGTTCGTCGCCGATCTTGGGACCTACCGACTCGACCCGGCGAATATCAACTTCTTGTCCGGTGATTCCGGCCGCAAGCGCGGTTTGCACCTGCTCGGCAACTTCGGCAGCATTACCAACGGCTTTGACTTTAATCATGTATTCGTTGGGCGAACCAAAGTTGGTTACCTCGGCGCCTTCAAAACCCGCATTATTAATGATGGTTCGGACGTCGCCGACCGGGATGGGATCGTCCAGGCGAATCTCCACCAGTGAACCACCGGCAAAATCGATGCTGGTGCGAAGCCCCTTGTGAACGACCACCGACCCAAGGCCGATAAGCAGCAACACGCCGGAAATAATTGCGGCCTTCTTGCGATTGGCCAGGATCGGCAAATTGGGTGTCTTAAAAAACTGCATAATGCTTGTTGGCTCCGTTAATAGAGATAGCTAGATACTAAGTTTCTTTAGCTGGCGATTCGCGGTCATCAGATCGAACACCACTCGCGTACAAACCAGCGCGGTAAACATCGACGCTGCAATACCAATGCTAAGCGTCGTAGCAAAACCCTTGATTGGACCGGTGCCGTAGTACCACAGGATGAATGCGGTAATCAGCGTCGTGACGTTGGCGTCAAGAATCGTGGTAAACGCTCGGTCGTAACCGGCTTCGATTGATGCTCTCACCGTTTTTGACTTCGCTAACTCCTCGCGAATTCGCTCAAAGATGAGCACGTTAGCGTCAATTGCCATACCGATGGTAAGGATCAAACCGGCAATGCCTGGAAGCGTAAGCGCCGCGTGTACTTCGGCAAGAAACGCCAGGATGATGACCAGGTTAAGGATCAACGCCATGCATGCGATGAGACCGGCCATCTGGTAGTAGATCACCATGAATATCATGACGATCACAAAACCACCGACGGTTGCACGGATCCCCATTTCGATCGAGTCGCGCCCTAGAGACGGACCAACCGTACGTTCTTCGATAATGTCTACCGGCGCGGGCAATGCACCGGCGCGCAAAACGATCGCCAGGTCGTTGGCTTCGCTATCGGTATCCAAACCAGTAATGCGACCTTCACCGCCGGAGATCTTCGACTGAATTCGCGGCGCCGAGTTTACTTTGTCGTCGAGAACGATCGCCATAAAGCGTCCGATGTTTTCGCCGGTCGCGCGCGCAAACTTCAAACCGCCTTGACGGTTCAGGCGAAAACCCACGTTCAACGAAGTGGGATCGTCGGGGTCCGGACGCGTCACCGCGTCTACCAATTCGGCGCCGCTAATGATGGGACGCGAGTCGACCAGGTAGAGCACGTGAGCGAAGTTGCCTTGACCGTCGGGAAGCGGACTCTTGGTCCAACGCAGGAGCGACTGGCGCGGAACGACTCGCTTGGCCTGCTCGGTGTTCAACAACGCCTCAACCACGTCGCGGTTGTTTACGTCCACCGACAGGCCGCCGCTGGGAAGGATCGTCGCCAGGTAAGATGTAAACGGTCGGTCTTCGTCAATTTGCAGCGGCACGTCGAGTTCTTCGGCTGGCGGCGTAAGAAAAGGAATCGAATCCAAACCGACGCTGTCGGCCGCGTCCTGCAGAGTTTGGGATGCACCGTCGACCGCCTGGTCGGCGGCGGAGGCAAGCTTTGCCATTGTGGACTTAGCATCTTCGCCACCGGCAAGCTCGGTTTCGTCCAGCGCTTCGTCCATACCCAGATCGACGCCGGTGGTATCAACCACGCGCCCATCAACTTTTACACCCTTAAGTACACGGTCGAGGTCGCGGAGCAGCGTTACAATTTCATCCTGCTCGCGCACCATGTTAAACGAAAGTTGCGCGGTCGACCCGATGAGCCCCCGAACCCGATTGGGATCGTCAACCCCGGGAAGCTGCAGGATGACTCGCTTTTCGCCCTGCTTCTGAATCACCGGTTCCGACACGCCGAACGCATCGATCCGGTTACGCATAATTTCCATGACGCGGTCGGTGGCGTCTTTCTTGGCGTTGTCATCAAGCTTGGAGTCGTCGACTTCCAGCACGACGTGCATGCCGCCCTGAAGGTCCAGCCCCAGCTTAATCACTTCGGAGAGATACTCTGTGCGCTGCGCTTCATCCAAGCGGCCGCGCTCGTCCTCCGACATCGAGTAATAACTCACCGTCGGGTACAGCGACCACACGCTGAACGCGAGCACGGCGAGAATGATTACGATCTTCCACCTTTGCGACATAAATGACCTCTAAACGAACTGCAATGTGTTCCTGTTAATAACTTGTGTTCACCCGCAGAAGGATCCACCGGACAAAACCGTTGCCCAGATTCCGGATCGGCGGGTCATTCCCGCGTGGGCGGCACGCCACCGGTTTTTGGCGCTAGGAACGCCCCCAACGGATTGCGGGGGCGTGGATTCTCAAGGTGAGTGAAAACTCCAGTGAAGCGACGATTATACACCAAGGCCCGGGCCAGTCAAGTCCCCTTATTTTGCAAGGGGTTAGCCTCGTGCGCATGGCGGATTGGGAAGACTGTGATAAGCTTTACGCTCACCACCGAGGCAGCCTATGCACCGCGTGTTTTTGCTAATGGTCTTTGTGTCGCTATTTGGTTATCTGGTACCGGCTTCTGCCCAGGTAAGCGACAGCGTTTACACCGCCAACCACCCGCGTCTGTTATTTTCGGCCAGCGACGTACCCGCGCTCGCCGCCCGGGTAACCGACGGCGGCGCCGATGACGACGCATACACGTATGTACGTGATAGAGTGCAGAACGTGCTCTCCGGTTTCAATCCGTCGTCGGTGCTTAATCCGTTTTTCGGCATCAACTCCCTCCCCGAAATTGGAATTGTCGCGCACATCGAAGCCGATAGCGCAACTATGGCGTTTGGCCGTTCGCTAACCACGTACCTGGCTGATACCTACGACGTCGACTTAGACGAGGCCCTGTCCGGTACTCGGCTTCGGGCGCTTGCCATGGGTTACGACCTGTTCTTTGCCCACGCAACACCCTCCGAGCGCGGTCACATCGTGAGCGAGATCGTTTCCTACTTGAGCTTTATGACCACCTCTATCGGATACGCCGTTTTCGAATACCCCCCTTACCTTGCCAACCACAGCGCCATGTTTGCTGCCGGGTTGGGGCTCGCGGCAATCGCGTTGGATGGCGAAGCCGACTCGCAACTATTGGCCGACGCTATGGCGCAAGCCGACCGCGTCACGCAAAACCTGCTTGATCACCAGTTCGACGACGACGGCGCTTACAAAGAAGGCGCGCTGTATACGCTTTGGACCTTGCGCAATCTGGTTTATTACTTCGACGCCCGCAAGCGTTTTGATGGAACCGACTACGGAGCCGCCGCAAGGCTTCGCGCTGTTGCCGAGTACCTGGCGTACGAACTGTTGCCGGAAGGGTCGGTACGCGCGAACAATATTAATGACAGCAACTACAACTCCGCCACCTATGCGATCTACAACACGTACTTTGATTGGTCGACAAGAGAGTGGGGCAGCGGTATTGGCGCCTGGCTTTGGGAGCACTCGGTTGGCCCCTACGGCCTCGACATGCAATACCTTGCCGACAAGTCGGCGACGATCTTGTGGTACGACGGTTCGGTGGAGCCCACAGACCCCAACCTGATACTCCCGCCAAGCAAACTGTTTCGTGGACGCGGGCTGTTTTATTACCGGTCAGGATGGCCAACTGGCGCCGGCAGCAATGACGCGGTGTTCAGTTTCTTTTCGGGCCCGTTCTACGGAGGCCACGCGCAAGAAGATCAGAACGGTTTCACATTTCGCGCTTTCGGCGAGGACTTTGTCATCGATCACGGGTCGGGCAGTACTGCCAGGCAGAGCGAAGCACACAACATGGTTTTCATCGACGGCGCTGGGCAACACAACGCAGGCAACTCGATTGGAACCGACGGTGAAATCGTGTCGCATCTACTCAGCGGTTTCGCCGACTATATCGTTGGCGACGCTGCCGCTGCTTATGCGACGTATAGCCCCTACAACGCCCCCGACCAACCGTTCCCGGGCATCGACTGGTCGTGGGGTTACAGCGGCGCAAATCCGGTATTGCGTGCCGATCGGCATGTTGTCGTCGTGCACGACACCAACGCCGACGCGCCCTATGTATTGCTAATCGACGACATCGACAAAGACGGGTTTGACCACGACTACGAGTGGCGAATGCATACGCGTGCCAGCAACCAAACCTCTATCGGCTCACACCCTTTTGTCGTCAGCGGTGATTCGGCGTCGATGTTGATCCACGTTTTGCACCCGACAGATGCCGTTGCAGCGATACAACCTTTCGACAACGGAAACAGCGAGCCCAATAGTACATTGCTGACGCTTAACACCATCACCTCAAACCCGTGGTTCACCGTGCTTCTGTTACCATTTTCGTCGGCAAGTATGCCGGCAGTAGATAGTTACGATGAACCGTGGGGTTCGTGGGCGACTGTCGCGATTGCGCCGGGCATAAGCCACACGCTCGTTGTTAACCATACCGACACATTGGTTACCGCCGGTTCAGTCGAAACCGACGCGCGTGTTGCCGTGATTGCCAAACAAAGTGAAGCCGTCAGTCGCTTTCTTATGGCTGCCGGTACGCGGCTTGTCGTTGAAACGATCGCACTAGCCACAATCGACGACGGCCTTGCATCGGTTGCACTATCCGATGGCGTGGTTTCGCTCGACCGAGCAAACGCCGCGTTTCGCGTCCGTGACCTGGATGTTACCGACGTGACCGCGGAAGGGCAGCCGGTTCCGTTCTACCAACAAGGCGGCAACGTAGTGGCTGCTTCGATTGTCACTGGCGCTCCGTCCATCGCGCTTCCTCCCGGCATAATGCAGGTAACCGCTTACCCCAACCCTTTTAATCCTGCCACTACTATTCGTGTCAGCGGGGTCGGCGGCACCGTGCGTTTGGCAATCTTCGATGTGGCGGGCCGTCGGGTGGCGTGGCGCGCAATAGCAGTAGACGCATCCGGCGTTGTTGAGTTTAAGTGGGACGGAAGCAACGATGATGGTCAGGCGGTTGTGTCTGGCGTTTATCTGGTGCGGGTTTCGTCGGGTGCGCAAACCCAATCGCACAAAATAGTCTTGATGAAATAGCTTATAGAGGTGTCCATGTCGCTCCGCGCAGTTCTGATTTTGTTGCTCGCCACGTTGTTGACCAGCACGGCATTTATTGACCGTTCATACTCGGCCGAGCCCAACGTCGTCCTGGTGGTCCTTGGCATTGCCCAGGATGCCGGCTACCCCCAGATCGGTTGCGAAAAGGAATGCTGCCGAGCGGCTCGCGACGTTGCGTTGCACCGCCAGGTGAGTTGCATCGGGCTTATCGAAACCTCTACCGGGCAAGCCGCATTTTTTGACGCCACGCCCGACTTTACATTTCAACACGGCGAGATGCGGCGAGCACTGGGACAACTCCAGGATGTCCCGCGCGAGTCGGTGCAAATGGACATCGTTGGTGTGTTTCTGACTCATGCTCACATTGGACACTACACGGGGCTTATGTACCTGGGCCGCGAGGCAATGGGTGCACGACAGGTACCGGTGTTCGCGATGCCGCGTATGAAGCGGTTTCTGGAGTCCAGTGGTCCGTGGAGTCAACTGGTCGAGCTGGAGAACATCGTGCCGCGTGAACTGTCGTCGGAGGTCGGTGTGAAAGTGTTTCCCGCTGCGCCGACAACGATTACCCCGTTACTGGTTCCTCATCGAGACGAGTTTTCTGAAACCGTCGGTTTTCGCATTGATGGCCCAAACAAATCGGTGTTGTTTGTTCCCGATATCGACAAGTGGGAAAAGTGGGATCGCGACATTGTGCAGCTGGTGCGCGACGTGGATTACGCGTTCATCGACGCTTCGTTCTACAACGGTGACGAACTTCCCGGGCGCGATATGTCCGAGATTCCCCACCCTTCGATCGTCGAGTCGATGGCGTTGTTAGACTCGCTCGGCGCGCAGGATCGCCGCAAAGTAAACTTCATCCACTTCAACCACACCAACCCGGTGTTGCGTGCGACCGAGCAGCGTCGAGCGGTTCGCAAGGCGGGTTATCAAATTGCGGAGCAGGGATTGATGCTTGAGTTGTAGTGAGCTAGCTGCGACCAGCGCTGGTCGTAACATGCGAGGCGAGCCGCGCAAAGTTTAGTATCACTCGACCGAGTCCGGCTTCTTGTTTTCTGTGGGTCGCACCCCGCGCATTAACGACTTTAGCGAACCCAACGAACGCTGGCGAACCGACACCGGTCCGCAACCCACATCGAAAGCCCCGATAAGCCCACAGGTATTGTTGGCCGCCGCCGCAGGCGAGTCGTTTTGCAACAAGTAGTTGCCACTTCCATCGACACCGCAAAACTGTGGGTCGGCAAGAACATTGCCGTCGACGCCGATAAGAGGCGCCATCGATCCGAGACTGGTGCTATCGGGGTTAAAGATAAGGTTGCAATAAACACTGTCGGTGTAGGCGGGCCACCAATCAAACTGCACCGGGCGTACGAAAATATTGTGATGCATATTGCCCGAGAATGTTCCCTGAACTCGCACCTCCACAAGCGTGTTGTTGCGGAGTTCAAACGCTCGTGACTCAAGCGGGTTGTCGCCATCCCCCACTTGCCCGCCGACAATCACGTTGTTGTAAGCGGCCATTCCCTCCGAAATCCCCGCAAAAGCAAGACGTGCGTTAACAAACCGATTGTTGTGTGCTTGCGCACTCCTCGCGAGCGTAAGCGATGCTTCATGACCGGCCACCGAAAGCGCTGGCATCCCTTCGAACTCGCACTGACTAATCGATCCGTTTGCGACGTAGACACCTTCGCAGACAAGGCTACTTATCTCGAAACGGCAATCAAAAATCGTTGCCGCGCAACTCGGTGACGCCGACAGCAGCTCGCCACAGTTTGCGACTCTCGAACTCGTCAAGTCCAGGGCTCCGCCAATCGCGCGGATGCCGTTTTCGCAATCTTCGATGTTACCGTCAACTATTGAAAGATTTCCGCTTCCTAGTCGAACCCCGCACGCAACGTCGGAAACGGAAATGTTTGTTAAAGTGGCGGTGGCACTCTCTACGTCCACAGCCTGGTTGCCAAAGAAGTCATCTCTGGCGAGCACACATCCGAACCCAGGGTATGTACCGTTGAATGTCATGTCCGCAATCGTCACGGCGCCCGCGACGACCGCAAACCCCATTACTTGATCGAGAAATATCTCGGTGCCGGTTTCGCCGTGAACAACCAGGTCTTTATCGATGTACCCGACAACATGCCGTAACACACCGTTAACCATTTGCTCGGCCGTCGCAGTATGCTGCCCGGCGGTCGCAAACACCGTGTCACCGACAGCCGCAGTATCGATAGCAGCTTGAATAGTAGGTGCATCGCCGGTCCCGTCAGGATGCACGATCCAGGTGCGGGCGTTAACGTTAGTCGTGGTGAAAACAGACAGACAAGCCAGGCAGACAAAGATGATTCGTCGTGACATGAGTTGGCACCGCAGGGGAAGTGGTGTAACTGGGGACTTGGCGCTATTAGTGTACCACATTGATTAATGAAAATCGCGGCTACGACGGCTTTGCGGCGAACGTTCGAGGTTGGGCACCCATAGCTGATCGGCGACCAGGTGCGTAACATTGTTAGCTACTTGTAGCTTACCGGTCACGCCTAAAAAAGACGCCGTCTTGGCGATCACCGCAAACTGCTGAAACACGTTCTGCCACAACACCACATTTACAAAACCACTTTCGTCTTCGAGCGTCATGAACACCACGCCTTTAGCCGTCGACGGCCGCTGTCGACAAATCACCACACCGGCATAACGAATGTGTTTGCCGTCGTGCATGCGGCGGACGGCCGCCGCGTCGGGAAGGCCTTGCGCTTGCAGTGCTTCGCGCAGCGGTGCCAGCGGATGGTCGCGGGTACTGTGCCCGGACGACGCATAGTCCCATTGAATCGACTCGAACGCATCGAGATCGCGAAAATTGGCAGTGGTCCCATCGGGGTCGAATCCCAACCGTTCGTCGGCGTCGCTATCCAGTCCCATCACGCGCCAGATGGCGTCGCGTCGCTTTCCGTCCAGCGATTGCAACGCGCCCGCTTCGGCAAGTTTCACGCGGATGGCATCGCTGGTGTTGGTGCGAATTGTAAAATCGGAAAGCGATTGAAACGGTGTATTACCGCGCGCCGCTACCAGGCGTTCGCCTTCGTCTTTATGCAGCCCGCGGATGTAGCGAAGCCCAACACGGACAGCCAACGGTTCGTGCGGATGGGGCGCGGCGCCGAAGGGCTCCATCGTGCAGTCCCAATCGCTGTGCTGAACATCCACCGGGCGAACTTCCACGCCGTGACGCTTGGCGTCGTCGATTAATGTCGCTGGCGAATAAAACCCCATCGGTTGGGCGTTTAGCAACGCGCACAAAAACGTCGCCGGGTAGTGACATTTAAGCCACGACGTCGCGTACGCCAACAACGCAAAACTCGCCGCGTGGCTTTCGGGAAAACCGTACTCGCCAAAACCGCGAATCTGTTCGAACACACGTTCGGCAAACTCACGCTCTATCCCTTTGTCGATCATACGAGTGACTAACCGTTCGCGATGCTGCTCGATTCGCCCGGTGCGTCGCCACGCCGCCATATCGCGACGCAACCTTTCGGCTTCGCCGGGCGTGTAGTCGGCCGCGACGACGGCGAGCTTCATTACCTGCTCCTGAAACAACGGCACCCCGAGCGTTTTCTTTAGCACCGGTTCGAGCACTTCGTGTGGATACACCACTTCTTCTTCGCCGTTACGACGACGCAGGTACGGATGCACCATCCCACCGGTGATCGGCCCGGGCCGAACAATGCTAACTTCGATGACCAGGTCATAAAACGTGCGTGGTTTAAGACGCGGGAGCATCGCCATCTGCGCGCGGCTTTCGATTTGAAACACACCAACGGTGTCGCCCTGCTGCACCATTCGATACGTCGCTGGATCTTCGGGGGGCAGCGTGCGCAAGTGGTGGTTTACATCGAGATGCTTGGACAGCAGCCGCAGCGCGTAGTCGATAACACTCAGAATCCCCAGTCCCAGCAAGTCGACTTTAAACAATCCAAGAGATTCAATATCGTCCTTGTCCCATTGGATGACCGTGCGACCGGGCATGGTCGCATTCTCGATAGGCACCAAATCGTGCACTGGCTCGCTGCCAAGAAGAAATCCGCCGGGGTGGATGGACAAGTGCCGAGGAAAGTCCTGAATCTCCAGTGCTAGCCGCAGCAGATGCTGTTGCGCCTTACTGTCGATATTCAGCCCGGCCTTCGCCAGCCCCTCCGGAGTGACGCGGTCGTAGTACGACAGCAGTTTGGCCACCCGGTCGATGGCAGTCTCGGGAATATCCAGCACCTTGCCGACTTCGCGAATCGCCGAGCGCGCGCGATAACGCACCAGGTTCGCCACCATTGCGGCGTGCGTACGCCCGTACTTTTCGTACACCCACTGTATGACTTCTTCGCGGCGATTGTGCTCGATGTCGAGATCGATGTCAGGCGGCTCGGCACGCTCTTGCGAAAGAAAGCGTTCAAACAAGAGCCCCATGCGTACTGGGTCGATAGCGGTAATTCCCAAGCAGTAGCAAACCGCCGAGTTCGCCGCCGACCCACGGCCCTGACACAGAATCTCGTTGCGCTCGCAGAACTGAACAATCTCCCACATGGTGAGAAAGTAGCCTTCGTAGTCGAGCGTGCTAATTAGTTCGAGTTCTTTTTCAATCTGTTGACGAACGTCCCCTTCGATGCCGTCGGGATACCGCACGGCCGCGCCTTCGTAGCACAGCCGACGCAAACGGGAGCGGGTGGTCTCGCCTTCATCGAGCTGTTCGGAGGGATAACGATACCGAATCTCCCGCAGGTTGAAGGTGCATTGCGCGGCAATCTCCATCGTGCGGTAGATGGTATCGGGTTCGTCTTCGTATAACTCGCCAAAGCGGTAACGCGTCGGCATCGCAAACTCGGCGTTGGGCTTGATACATCGCCCCGCTGTGGAAAGCGTCCGCCCGTGACGAATGCAAGTGAGCACGTCCTGGAGTTCCCGACGAGCAACGGTGTGGTAGAGCACTTCCGGGGCTGCCACCAGCGGCATTCGATACCGAGTCGCTCGTTCGCGAGCTAACCGCTCGCGCACACGCTCTTCGGGAAGCCGATGCCGTGCAATAAGCGCGTAAACCCGTTGGCCAAACGCTTCGCGTAGATCGCGCGCGATAAACACCGGGTCGGGTTGCCGCACCAACAAACTTTCTTCGCCGCCCCACAACGCCGCCATGCCCGATGCATGCTCACAGACCTCCCGCCAACTGACCCTGGATTCGCCTTTTGGCGAGCGCAAGCGCCCTTTGGACACAAGTCGACAGAGATTCGCGTAGCCTTCGCGATTCTGTGCCAGGAGTACAATCGTCGATTCATCTTCGATAGTGACCTGCGACCCAATTACCAGATGCACGCCTAGCTCTTGCGCGCGATGGTGGGCGCGAATAATACCGTAGACACCGTTGCGGTCGGTCAGCGCGAGTGAGCGTATGCCCAGGTGCGCTGCCTGCTCGACAAGTTCTTCGGGGTGACTGGCTCCTTCCAGAAAGGAAAAGTTACTTTTACACCACAGAGGAACGTATTCAGTGAGCGCCAGGTTCATGGGAGGTGGTGGCTGGGCGAGGGGTTAGCCCAACTCTCCTTGCATAACAAGCCGGTCACGGGTGTGATCGAAGTAGACCCAGTAGCAAGGACCGTCTTCGGTGCGAACGAAGAAGTACTCACGATGAACACTGCGCATCCACCACCCACCCGCAACGATATACGGCCCGATGATTTCGCGGATACGCTCCTCCCTGATGTGCCGCAGAATTACATCTTCGCGGTCTCGCACCACCCGGGTTCGAACCGTTACCGGTGACTCAAAGATGCGTCGAACCAGGGGGCGTCGCTTTTTTGCCCGCGGGTTCGCCGGGGGCATAGTGCTCATTGGTTCCCAGGAATAACGCGCCTCGGGCAGGTGCGCGTCCTTCAACGTCGCTTGCTGCACGGCATCGTCGCCGAACTCCGCGCGCAGGCGGGCAAATGCGCGATCAATGGCAGCAACATCGCGCGACTGCGTAACGGAGAACAACTCGATTTGTTTTCTCGTGGCGCGCACACCTTCGACCCGCATCGTGAGCACTTCTACCCCCGACGGGAACTCGGTCGCAGCCAGCCGTAGCCTCAGCAGCTCCAACAATTGATGCAATTCTACGGTCGGCCGCGCCGGAGTGATGCGTTGCGTGCTCTCCCCGCCAAACTCGAAACGCATCGCCACCGTCACTGCAACCAGCACCTCGCACCGTTCCATCAGCACAACCAGCAAAGGTTGCAGCAGGCTCTCCACCACCGAAAGCAACCTCTCCAGGTCGGCTTCGGCGAAATCAAATGTGACCGTGCCCTCAACCGGCACTTCGATGGGCACAGCATCCAACGGCGAAAAAAGATCGTCGCTGGCGAGTCGATAAAGACGGTGGGCATCGTCGCCAAAACGGCGCCGAATTCCATTGGCCGGCAGATCAATGAATCCACCCAACGTGTTTACGCCCAACTGCAGTAGTCGATCACGTAGTTTGGGTTCAAAGCGCAGTGACGTAATGGAAATACGTCGTGCGTTTCTGGTTTCTTCGGCAACGTCGTTGAAGACGCTGATTCCGCGCCCGGTTTTTGCTTGGGCATACGTTCCAAAGCGCGTAAACCCAACCGCAACGGCAGCGTGGTATCCGTCGTTGGCAAGCTCTTGACGAACCAGCCCAGCCCATTTCTTTAGCGACTCATAAAGCGGCGACAGCCCTTTGGCGTTCGCCCAGAACACGCCGGGTTCGTCGGGAGAGGGTTCGACGTCCGGGGTAAAGAACTGCAACCGCGACGTAATCACTTTTACGGCAGCGGCAACGGAGGCGGGAGGCACCTCACCAGCACGGAGTTCTGGCGTCAGTGCCAGCCCCGCCGCATACCGCATTCCAGGCAAAATGCGGTAAGCCCTTGCCCTTTTATTCGCCCACAGAATGATGCCCTGGGGCTTATCTTTGTCGACCACTACGGCTGGATAATCCAACCACTCCGGATGTTCCTTTAGCAGTAACTGCAGCGGAAACGTGGGAAGGTCAACACAGGCCATCCGGTCCACAACACACCTCTGCGTAGCGCTGGTGCTCGCCATGTCGGCGATCTTTCAGGACGCGCAATTCCCAGGTGAATTGATTGAACCCGATTTTCTTTAATGAAACATCGCACCGTAACGACACCATTGGCCCTAACGAAGACTCGCGATGCTTCTTACGAGTCAGACACACCAAAACTGTACGATGCTTCTTCGCGAGTGCGGCCAAACGAGCGCTGGTCGCAGTCCGCATCGATGTGCTGTCCCCGACATCGAGAACAACCAACCCAAATCCTCCCGACCGAAGCAAATACTCGGTCGCTTTGGCCCCCACTTGTGCATCCCGCATCCGCATCACCGGCAGTGCGCCGAGGTCGATCCCAAACGCGTCAAAGTCGGGAGGATAGAATGTAGACCCTTGAGTGGCGATCCAGGCAACAGGCTCACCCTGTAGTTGCGCGTCGAGAATCAACGAGGCTGTTGCCGTGATCGCCACCGATGCCTTTTCGCTGGAGAGTTCTAGCAGTCGCCCCGCAAGCTGCGATACACGCCATAGATCACTAGGCTTGTGACCGTCTTCAACTCGCGGTAGCGCGCGTGTGAACGCAGGCAATGCCAGACTGTTAGACATCTTTTCCTCTGGAAGAGTGCGAGGCTCTGCTCTCGCTACCGGTCGCTATTGCCCTAGTACGCGCGTGGCAGCTCGCTGCAACAGCGCTCCAACGTCCGCGAGAAGCAGACCTCGCACCCTTCTTAACCTTCCAACCCTTACGATTCCTGTGTGAGGGCGTGGGGCTCTGCTTTTGGCTCCCGGTCGCTTAGTGCTGGGAGGAGACCCACAATTAAAGTGCACTACGCTCCGACGTCCGCAAAAGCAGACCCCGCATCCTTGTGCGCTTGCTTAGTACACGCACCGTTTAATCCTACGTATTCCACAAGCTCGAATGACCGAACCTGCAAAGTTCACTTCTCTACTTATGTGGCCACCCCGTCCTGCCAACTACTAATCAGCAAATTCATCGACGATCCCGTACACCCCATTGATGTTTTGTCGAATGAAGTACTCAGTCTTGGCGATAGCCAGTAACCAGTACTTGCGAACTACGAAACGAATCTGAAGGAGAGGAAAGGTTTTCATAAGACCACTCACTTTCGCTCTAGGGCGTACGAGTCCCTGGGTGGGTGGTAACGTTTTTTGTTACCACCCACCGAACTTGTCGGTTACGGCTTTTCCAAGAAGGCGTCTAGTTAGTCGACGCCAGGACCCATGGAAACCTGGTTGTCCATGTAGCGGCGGACTTCGACCACTTTCCCCAAAATCACACAATCATTGGGGTCGGGTACGATCGTTTGAAAGGAAGGATTCTCGGGGTGGAGTTCGAGTACACCCTGACGGATGCGCAACGTTTTAACCGTTGCCTCATCACCAACAATGGCAACGACGATCTCACCTGGAGTTGCAGTGGGCTGGTGGCGAACGATCACCACATCGCCCGGCATGATTCCTTTTCCGATCATACTTTCACCGCGAACCCGCAGAGCGAACAGTTCCCCCGAAACAGTTGTGTTAACGGGGATGTAGCCCTCGCGATCTTCGACGGCGGTAGTCAAGGCACCGGCCTGGACGCGGCCGAGGAGCGGCACAAATCTCGTGGGAGGATTTGACTGGCTGGCGTGCTCGGGTAGTCCGTACCCACGGGACTTTCCTGGCTGTTTAACGAGCCGCCCCTCGGCAACAAGTTTTTCCAAGTGTCCTCTGGCTGTCTCCACGGCGCGAAAGCCCATTGCGTCACACACTTCTCGAACCGTGGGAGGCAGCCCTTGGAGGAGCTGTTCTCGGACAAACTGGTACACGCGTTCGCGTGTTTCTCCTGGACGTGTCTTAGGTGACATGCGGGGAATGTACCAGACAAAGTTCTGGTTAGTCAACCCCCAATTTGTGGAAATGTTGTGTAATTTGTTGTAACACAATATCTTGTGCAGCCAGTGGTTTACCTACAATATGTCTGGTATATCGCCAGGGCTCGGGTTTTTGCGATCTGCTACAATCAGGCCGTGAAACCCGCGCTTCTTTGCCTGCTTATGGCCGCTATGGCCCTGATCGCCAGCTTAGCGATGGCGACAACCCCGGTACGAGTTCACCTGCAGGATGGCAGTTCGGTGGTGGGCGTCATCACCGAAGAAACCGAGGCATCAATAACGGTGGCATCAGAGTCCGAGACCACTGTAGTGATTCCGCGTCGGGTTATCCGTCGGATCGAACCTCTCACCGCAACCGGCTTACCGCGCTCCACTCCCAGCCAGTCGCGACTCTTCTTTGCACCAACCGCCGATCCCGTCGGCAACGGCAACGTCTACTTTGCTGTGTACGAAATCGTCATCCCGTTTGTCGCGGTCGGCGTAACCGACTACGTTTCCATCGCTGGCGGCGTTTCGCTGGTGCCCGGCGTCGACAACCAGATCGGGTACGGCTCGGTAAAAGCGACTTTCATTAATACTGAGCCGGTTCGCGTAGCGGCAGCCGTTATGTGGGCAACGGCGGATGGCGAAAACGGCGGCCTGCTTTACGGCGCAAGCACATTTGGTAGCGGTCCGGTGAAAGCCACGCTAGGTATTGGTTACGGTTTTACCGATGGCGGGATCGCCGAAGAGCCAGCAGCGCTGTTGGGGGCAACATTCATCCTAGCGCGTAGTGCGGCACTCATAACCGAAAACTACGTCGCCAACGATGGGGGGCTTGGCCTTCACGGTATTCGTTTTTTTGGCGAGACCCTATCTGCCGACTTCGCCATCGGCGTTGGCAACTCGGGCGGGTGGCTCCCCTGGGTCGGTTTCTCTAAGCACTTCGGGCACTAAGCCTCTATACTGCGCCGCAGCAACCAACCACCGACAAGCCCAAAGAGGATTGCATGATTGCCCGAATCGTCTGCGTGATGATGTTGTGCGTATTAGTGGCGCCGCCAGCGCAAAGCCAGATTGTGAACACGTTGCGTGGACCATCCAGCACCGACATGGGCTGGACCGGTAACGCCGAAGGAAGCGTTGCGTTTGCCGACGGAAATTCCGAGTACCTGGAGTTTGATCTGGAAAGCAGCGTGTTGCATCAAAGTTCGCGCAATCGCTGGCGACTGACCGCAAACTTTATGCAACGACGGGCCAATGACAATCGCGTGGCCGAAAACCAGTTCGCCCATCTTCGACACAACTTTCGTCTACATCGGCGAGTGTCGACGGTCGCCTTTACCCAATGGGCACACAGTCCGTTTCGTCGAATAGAGACCCGTCTTCTGCTGGGCGCGGGGTTGCGGTTCGATGTTGTTAACAACAACAACTGGCAGGGCGCCGTTGGTGCAACCTATATGTTCGAACACGAAAACATCTCCCAGTTGAGTTCCACTGCTCCCGCGGGAACGGTGGATGACTCGGGCTCCGAAAACGATCACCGGGCGTCGCTGTTTGTGAGCCTGCTGGCCAACACTAGCTCCGGTTTATCGGTGGATGTGGTTGGGTTCTGGCAGCCGCTTCTCAATAATCTCGAAGACGCGCGCTTTTTTGTTACGGCGAGCACGCGTTTTAGCATCGTGGGCGATTTTTACGCTCTTTTTCAGTACCACCTGAGCCGTGATACCAATCCGCCGTTTGGTGTGCTGGAACGAGACCAATCGCTTAAAGCCGGCGTCGGCGTCACAATTTAGTCCGCCCAGTGTGGCGATCGCTCTATTTGCGCTATACTAGTGAGGTACTCTCTTCCTCTGCCGGAGGCCCCGCTCATGAAGCTGCTAACCCTGATTGCAGTCGCGATGACTGTCGCTGCCCCCCTATCCGCGGCCACTATTCATGTGGACCTTACCGCGACCGGCGCCAACAACGGCTCCAACTGGGCCAACGCCTACACCGATCTCCAAGACGCGCTCGCCATCGCCGTAAGCGGCGATGAGATTTGGGTGGCGGCCGGCACCTACAAACCCACATTGGGCACCGACCAGTCTGCCACGTTTACGCTCTCCAGCGGCATTGCCGTGTACGGCGGATTCGATGGCAGTGAAACTTCCCTGGGCGAACGCGACTACGAGTCCAATCTAACCGCTCTGTCGGGGGAAATCGGAGCACCTGGAGCATCAGACAACAGCGATCGTGTCGTCGCAATTGAGGGTATTGGAAACAACGCCGTTCTCGACGGCTTCACAATATCGGACGGCAACAGTGAAACGTTCGGTGGTTTGGCCGGCGGAGGTGTGTACCTTTATCGCACCAATGCAACGCTTCGAAATTTGACCATCACCGGCAACCAAGCAGAACTCGGGGGTGGTGTCTACAATTTTGCAGGCACCCCGACGTTTGAGAACGTCACCTTCTCAAACAATATCGCTACCGATGGCGCGGCGCTCTATAACCACAATTTGTCAACGACAACGCTAAATTCGGTAAGGTTCTTCGACAACTCTGGATGGAACGACCTTTATAATTATCGCGGTGAAATCGTCTTTGACGACGTTCAGTTTGTCAATGTGTCCACGGGAACAACCGGGTTTTACAACGTCGAGGCCAACAACCTCGCAATGACGAGTGTTACGTTTAGCAACTACACGCAAGCAATTCGACTGTTTGATTGCTCGCCGACAATCGGTAGTACTCTGTTTAGTTCCATTACCAACGAGGCCATTTATTTTTCTTCCGCCGGTGGCACGGTCCTCAACTGCCAGTTTTTTTCTAGCGGCCGTGGAATCTACACCTTGCACAACGCAACAGTGGTCACGGTCGAGAGCTGCTTGTTTGACGGTGAGACAGGCACGCGAGCGGCGGTATTAACCGGTGGAACAAACACATTTGTTAACTGTGTATTTTTGAATCATCGGTGGAGCGGGTTTGATCCTTATGTTGTCACAACTAGCTCGCCTTTCTCAGCTTCGTTCGTCAATTGTACGTTTGCAAATGCCCTTAGCTTGCCGATTAACGAGGTCATTTCGATCAGAAATACAAACCCGCAGCCAGCGCGAGTCTACAATTCGATACTTTGGAATCCTTCCGCTGGCGGTGACGAACTTGATGGGATCGTGGAGGTATCCAACTCGCTGGTTCGAAACTCTGGTGGGAGCAGTTCGTGGTCGCTGCCGCAAATCGATGTGGGCGGTAATGTAGATAGCGACCCAAAGTTCGTCGACATATCCGGCGATAATTTCGACCTTATGGTTGGGTCACCAGCGGTTGACGGCGGCGACAATAGTGCACCTTTAATAGCCATCACTGACTATCACGGCAACAATCGCATCTTCGGCGTGGCTGTGGACATGGGCGCCGTCGAGCTTATGTATCCGACGGCCGTGACCTCAACCCTCCGGCCGCGACTGGGAGATCCTTTCCCCAACCCGTTTAACCCAACGGTCACGATTCCGTTTGAAGACCTAAACAACGGGACACGCATCGACGTTTTTGATGCAGCCGGGCACTGGGTAGCACAACTTCACGTAGTTGCAGATACTCCTCGCGGCGCCCTGACGTGGAGTGGCATTAACAGTTTCGGGCAACCTGTGGCTTCGGGTGTTTACTTCGTCCGGGCCATGCGGGGCCAGTGGCAGGCGTCAAAGAAAATCGTACTCATGAAATGAGGAAGACAATGAGAGCAGTCGTCGTTTTCATCGCCATTTTTTTGATCACCCCGGCTCAGGCAGCCACGATCTACGTTAACACCGCCGCGACCGGTGCAGACAACGGTTCGAGCTGGACCAACGCCTACACCGATCTCCAAGACGCGCTCGCCATCGCCGTAAGCGGCGATGAGATTTGGGTGGCGGCTGGCACCTACAAACCCACATTGGGCACCGACCAGTCTGCCACATTTACGCTCTCCAGCGGCATTGCCGTGTACGGCGGTTTCGATGGCAGTGAAACTTCCCTGGGCGAACGCGACCACGTCACCAATGTGACTGTTCTCTCCGGCGAGATCGGCGACCCCGGCACGCTGGGCAACACCAACAACGTCGTCACCATATCGGGCGTTGGCAACAACGCGGTGTTGGATGGTTTCACCGTGCGCGACGGACACTATCCGTTTAGCGGAACAGGTGCCGGCATCTACCACTACCGCGCAAGCGCAACGCTTCGTAACCTGATCGTTCGCAACAATCACGCGTGGAGTGGCGGCGGTATTTACAACTACGCCGGAAACCCTACGATTGAAAACACAACGATCGAACTTAACACAGCAGAACATCGCGGCGGTGGCATGTTCATCGACAACATTGGTGTCAGCACTTTTACCAACGTTACCATCACGCTCAACGACGCCGCCGACGAAGGTGCGGGGATGTACAACTACCGCGCCGACTTGAACATGACCGACGTCGTGTTCGACAACAACACCACCGTGACCGGCTACGGCGGATTGTACACGCTGCAGTGTGGGGCCCTGAATTTTTCTAATGTAACTTTTGCCGGCCATCGCTACGGATTAACAATCGATGATTGCAATCCCACCATCGAGAACACTCTGTTTAGCGGTAACGAGCGGGCTGGGCTCCTGCTCCTGGATGCCAACACGACGATCCGTGATTGTCAGTTCGTGGGAAACGATCGCGGTATCTATGTGTTGGGAGTGACGCCGGGCGACGCCCTGGTCGAGCGTAGCTTGTTCGACGGCAACGGATCGAAGACCAGAGCAATGGAGATGGCGGGCGGCAGCCACACGGTGGTGAGTTCGGCTTTCGTTAATCATCATCCCACCGAGTTCAACAGCTTCGTTGTACGTTTGTACGGGAACGTGAATGGCGACTTTATCAATTGTACGTTTGCTGGCAACTCGGATGAAGGCACGCTTAACGGGCTCAACATTTTGAGCAACTCTACGGCATCCGGCAACTTGAACATTTACAACTCTATTATCTGGAACCCACAGGTTGATAACTCGCAGATGGTGGGTCACGCCAGTATATCGCATTCGCTAATCCGCAACTCCGGCGGCAGCGGCGGATGGGCACTGGCTTCGGCGTTTGTTAACTTGGGCGGTAACATCGATGCCAACCCCAATCTCATCGACGCGGTCGGCGGCAACGTTGACCCCGCTTCGATTACCTCACCGGTTATCAATGCTGGCACCGCGACGGCGCCGGGCCTGCCCACGAGCGATTATCACGGCAACGCCAGGGTGATCGGCCCCGCCCCCGACATCGGCGCGGTGGAGTTTGATTACGCTGTGGGTGTGATCTCACCAACCGAACCACTCGGCCTGGGCAAGCCATACCCGAATCCGTTCAACCCGGCCGTCACAATTCCCCTCCGCGGAACCTCGCTGTCCGCGCGAGTGGACGTGTTCGACGCCAAAGGGCGCTGGATTACCAACCTCAAGGCCGCCGGAGCGGCAATGCCCGATGCCCTTACCTGGCAGGGTCGCAACCATCGTGGTGAACCGGTAGCCTCAGGTGTCTATTTTATAAGGGCTTCCGACGGCCCCCGTCAGGTGACACAAAAAATCACACTGCTGAAGTAAATTTCAGCGCTGCGCGCCAACTTCTCCCGGGCTGACCTGTATTCCAGGCAAGCGAGAAGGATTCACCGGACAGCGACACGATGTCCGAGAGCTGAATGGGCGCGGTCATGGGACACTTCCATCCTTCCTTGGCTTCCTGCCTGCGTCCATTCTTTAAAAACACGTTGGCAGTACGCGCCTTCAGACCGAGCGGGCGCGTCCCAACAGAAAAGGCCACCGTAAGGTGGCCTTTTCGCATTTCACCGGTGGAGGCGACCTTGGCTACAAGCGCCCCATCACGTGCAGCATGTCGCGAACCGCGCGGTCGATGCCAACAAACAACGCGCGTGAGATGATCGAAAAGCCGATGTTAAGTTCTTCCATATGCGGCACCGCGAGGATAGGGCCGAGGTTGTGATAGTCCAGCCCGTGACCGGCGTGTACATGCATGCCCAGGTGGCGAATTGCGTTGGCGGCCTCGTTGATCTTGGCTACTTCGACATCGCGTTTGGTGCGCTGAGCATTGGCGTAGGTTCCGGTATGAATCTCAACCGCATCAAAACCCAGACGCGCTGCGGCTTGCACCTGGTCAAGATCCGGATCCAGGAACGCCGTTACCATGATGTCGGCATCTTTCAACGTGGCAACCAATTCGCCCATCATTTTGGGCGCGTCCACCAGGTTAAGCCCGCCTTCGGTGGTAACTTCCTCTCGCTTCTCGGGAACTAGGCACACCGCGTCGGGCTTAAGCGCCAGCGCGATCTCTTGCATTTCCGAGGTCCCGGCCATCTCGAGGTTTAGCGTGGTGGTGCACACTTCGCGCAGCAATCGCACGTCGCGGTTTTGAATGTGCCGGCGGTCTTCACGCAGATGAACTGTAATTTGATCGACCCCGGCGTGTTCGGCCGCAATCGCCGCCGCTACCGGATCGGGTTCGTGCGACTTACGCGCCTGTCTGACGGTGGCTACATGGTCAACATTGAGTCCAAGTCTAATCATGGCTTCATCATGTCCAATGGTGACTGGGTTGGCAAGCTACTTCACCACCGACTTTACGGTCACCAGTTCAACTCCGGCGTTGCGCAGGTAGGGCAACTGGTCAGAAATCGCCTGTTCCGTCCATCGGTGCGGGTGTCCAATCCCGATCGCTACGCCGTGCCGCTTTGCCAGGCTCACCAGACGGCGTAGCCGCTCGGCCACCACTTGGGGATCTTCGGTATCGGCATCGATAAACAGCATGTTCTGCGCCGTTGGTACGCCGGCCGATTGCGCAGCCTCGAAGGCAACCGATTGCGCAGAGGTCAACGAATCCAAAAAGAACAGCCCGTGTTCGCTAAGCAGCTCCATTACCATGTCCATGAGTGCGCGGTCCTGAGTAGCCCGCGACCCCTGGTGATTGTTTACCCCGACGATGCCAGGCACACTGCGCAAGTAGCGCTCGGCCAGGCGGCGGGCTTCTGTGTGAGGCATGTCGGGCGACAGCGGCCGCAGGTCAGCGCGCGGCTGCGATTCGGCCTCCATGGGCAAGTGCAGGATCAGGCACTTTCCGGTCTCGGTGGCCATCTCCGCCATGCGCGTTGAGTGCGGTAGCTCGGGCAACACCGCAACCGTTAGCGGAATGTCCAGGTTCATGATATCCCGAGCCGCACCGGCGCTGGCGTAACCGAAATCATCAATCACAATGGCGACTTGCGGTCGGCCGGGCTCGGGCGCTGGCGTTGGCTTAGCAGCTACCGGGTCTGGCTTTCGAAACTCCAGAACATGGGTCGTGTATTTGCGCGTTCCCACCTGCATGCGCAAGCGGCGACCCTCGTGAGTTTCCTGGCTTTCCCGGACGCGGCCTCCGGCTGCCTTAACCGCGTTGGTTACGGCGAGGTTTGCATCCACCAGGTTCGCGCTCGCAGGACAATCGATCTTCCACTCGTAGTAACGCAGCGCGTTGCCGCTTACCCGCGTGATCTTGACCGACTCGCGAATGTGCCGTCGCAACCCCAACTTCTCCAGCGCGCCGCGCATCCCCCCAGCCAACTCCTGCTGCACCTGCGCGTAGTGAACCTCCAGGCCCGCGTCCAGCATTTGCGCGCGGCCAGCCGGGCTTTCGAAGTGCTTTACGGTCACGACACCGGCAATCAACACCACCACGAGCGTGCCAACAATCAACCGCCACCGAAGTGGAAGGCCGGTTGGCTTCTTCTTGCGCCCGCGCTTGGACTTCGCTTTTGTTTTTCGTTTGGAGTTGCGTTTGTTTGCCATAAAAAAGTCCCGTCAGAACGACGGGACTATACGTAGCGAATCGCATCGCGGTCAAGAACTAGGGGGATGTCATTCGTATTGGGGGGCTACTTGGAGAACAGGAACTTTACTTTTCCCCAGGTCAGCTCGACGCGGCGCAAATTACCGACGTCCACCCACCGCACAATTCGCCACTCACCCGCAGACACTTCGTGCGCCGCAAACTGCGCTTGACCGCCGGCTGTAAAGTAGGTTTGCGCGCCGGCATCATTGATCGCGCGGAGCTCCAGGTTATAAGGAACCGTCGCTACCTTCCAGGTAGGAGACCCCGGAACTCCCGACGGAATGACGTCAATCCAGTTGAGGTTGTCCACGGTCATGCTTAAGGCGACACTGAGAACCGACAACCCGTCGCTGTTGGCGTTTCCGCTCAATAAGAATCCTGCCGCCTGAACCTCGGAGTCGCGATTCCATTCCTGCGGTGTCGGGGTGGTGGGATCATTAACATCGCCGGAATCAAAAAAGAACGTGTAGTCGCCGTGGAGCACGCGAGCAAACTCGTCTGGCTCGCGGGCTATATAGGCCGCGCGAAAGTTGTAGAGTGCGTTCTCCGGAGACGTCATCGGCTTGTAAATGCCGGTTGTGATGCTGTTGTTCGACGGCTTGGAGGGACTGTCTTCGGCACACCCCATGGTGACGGCCAGGGCGGTCAGCGCAAGCCACACGATAGCGGTTCTTACCGCGCTGAAACTCGTGAGGTTCATTGCTCCCTTTCCGCCGCTTGGGTGCCGACAAACAAATGCTTAACCCTTCCCCATGATTTCTCAGCGATGGGCGCGTTTCGACTGCTCGCCACCATATCGCGCCACTCGACAAGCCGCCAGGTGCCGTCGGTTTGCCGCCGAACGGTGAACTCGGCTTTAGCGCCAGCCACGCTGATGTATGTTAAATCGTGGGTCGCCGCTATCACAAAGCTGTAGGACACCGTCGCCGACTTCCAAACTTCGTCCGGAAAGTCTGGGGGAACGGTGTCAACCCAGTTGAGGTTTGCAAGTGCCAGGTCAACATCGACATCGACAATGGCAAACCCATCGTCATTGGGATAGCCGTAGAACATGTGCGACACGGCCCGTATTTCTTCCGCGCTGCCCCACTGCTGTGGTGTGGGGGTCGATGGATCATTGACGTCGGACGGATCAAAATAAAACGTAAACGCCGAGTCGAGCAAAGTGCCGAACTTTAGAGCTTCCCGGTCGTCGTAGTACACCTCCAGAAACTCAAGCACACCGGCTGGCTCCGCGAAGGAAGGAACCACGGGTCCGGTCT
>CAZPQK010000002.1:280159-436942 GCA_964588695.1 uncultured bacterium | reverse complement strand
TGCAGGATTCTTACGATTTTTGCCGAACGCTTGCCCGACCGGCAATGCACGACGATTTCCTTGTCGCGCGGAATTTCGTCAAGACGGTAAGTTACCTCGCCCATCGGAATTAACACGCCACTAATGTTGCAGAACTCAAACTCGTGCGGCTCGCGAACGTCGAGTACGAACACGTCTTCTTTTGCGTCGAGCTTGGCTTTTAAAGTGGTGACATCCATTTCGGGAACTGACATCAAGGTCTCCTTGGGTCGGTCAATTGGGTCGTGAGCGGAAGTTATCGTTGGGTTATCGCCGCACACTGGACAGGCGCGATCTTGATGCAATTGGAGAGTTGAAAACCTTGCGCCGAGAGCGTCGAACCGTACCAGGCGTCCTGCCAACGGTTCGCCGCTTCCGGCTAACAGTTTAATCGTTTCCATTGCCTGAAGGGAACCCACAATGCCGGGTAGTGCTCCCAGCACGCCACCAGTGGCACAGTCGGGAACGCTGTCGGGGTCGGGCGGCGTCGGAAATACACAGCGATAGCATGGGCCGCCTGGCGCGGCGAATACGGTAACCTGGCCTTCGAACCTCAGTACGCTGCCGAAAACCAACGGTTGTTTGCCCAAAACGCAGGCATCGTTAACCAGGTACCGGGTCGCAAAGTTATCGCTGCCATCGACAACCACGTCGTATTGCGCGAGCAAGGGGGTTGCGTTTTTTGCATCCAGACGCTCGGGATGAGTGACGATATTGATTTCCGGGTTCAATGCTTTCAGGCGCCTAGCCGCGATGTCAATTTTTGGCTCTCCCACCTCGGAGGTCGCGAACAGGATTTGCCGCTGCAGGTTGGATAGCTCTACACGGTCGAACTCAACAAGCCCGATCGTGCCGACCCCCGCGGCCGCAAGGTACAGAGCTGCGGGCGACCCCAGCCCGCCGACGCCAATAACCAGCACCCGTCCGCGGGACAGTCGTTGTTGTCCCTCGGGGCCAAAGTTGGGAAGTGCGTAATGTCGAGCGTATCGAGGATTCAACTGGGCTCCTTGCGTCGTCGCGCCCCTGCAATCTAGCAAAACCCGGCAACGGTCGCAAATTGCGGCGAGACAACGGCTTTGCCGGGGGAGTCGGTGGTTATGAGGCCGAATTTCCGGCGAAGAATTTGCAATTATCTCGGGAACCCCACGGGGCTCCCGTGGGTATAAAACAATGGAAATAAAGGGGTTTATGCGTTATTATACCTCCGAATTTCGCCCGTAAATTCCTAATTCTAGGGAGTTTCCATGAAACGGATCAGATTCACCCTGGTGGCCATTCTGCTGCTAGCGATCGCCGTCGCGGCCAACGCAGAAGACGTTGCCAAGGTTGAAATCCAGGACGTACGTGCCGATTTCGGCGAAGCGTTCGCCCGGGACAAATATGAGCACACGTTCCTCATTAAAAATGTGGGGACCGCCGATCTGCTCATCGAAAACGTCAAGCCTGGCTGAGGCTGCACCGCGAGTGACTACGATAAAGTCATCCCGCCTGGTCAGGTGGGAAAGATCAACCTGGTTATCGACGGTAAAAAAGTTAGCGGACAGTGGAGCAAGGCGACCACGGTAACGACGAACGCCCCCAATCGCAAGGTCATTACTTTGACGATGATGGGGCACGAAATTCCGTATCTGAACGTTAGCCCCAAAGGCCGACTGTTCTTGCAAGGGCGTCATGGAGAGACGATTGAGCGCGGCGTAACTATTAGCTCTAACGAAGACGATTTGGACCTGAAGATTACCAAAGTCGAGTCCAATATCGACGACAAGATTACGTATCGCGTGGAAGATACCGGAACCGCCGGTGAGTATCGCGTGCGGGTGTGGAAGAATCCCAAACTCCCGACGCAAAGTACATACGGCTCGTTGTTTGTCTATACGAACAGCGAAAACGAGCCGCGCCATACCGTTCAGTTGCAGGTCATCACCAAGGGTGAAATCACCGTGCAGCCGACGGTTGTTAACTACGGGCGCATTAAGTTTGAAACCGACGCCGCGGACGATGCCGTTACCCGTCAGGTGACGTTGCTGAAGTCTCGCGGAGAGTTTGAAATTACCGACATTACCTTTAGTCACGAAGGGTACACGGCAGAGATCGACGAAGCGATTCCCGGTAAGCGTTACAACGTTTCGGTGACGTTTGATCCGCCCAAGCAGTCGAAACCTCGTGAGAGTGCGTTGGGTGAGATGGTGATTCACACCAACGACCCGTCGGAGCCGACGTTGAAGGTGCGCCTGGTCGCGCGGTCTCTGTAATTTCGTTTTCGGAGGAACGATGAAGTTCAAAGTAGCAATATTAGCGATCATGACCGTGTTGGCAGTTTCTACCGGCGTTGCTTCGGCAGCCGACGAGCCGAAACTTCATATCAAGGAAATGCGTCACGATTTTGGCGATGTGTTTCAACAAGAAAAGTACGAAGCCACGTTCACCATCGAGAACACTGGTGCGGCGGATTTGTTGATCAGCGACGTGAAGCCCGGATGTGGTTGCACGGTTGCCGACTACGATCGCGTTATTGCGCCGGGCAAGAAAGGTGCAATCAAGCTGGTGCTTGACGGGAGTAAAGTAACCGGTAAGTGGACGAAGACCGCGGTCGTGCATTGCAACGACCCGGATCGGCGAACCTTCAACTTGACCATCGCGGGCAACGAGATTCCGTACCTGGAAATAACGCCCGGTAATCGACTTTATCTTGAAGGTCAGGTTGGCGAAGACGCGGACAAGCTGTTCACCATTCGTTCCAACGAGAAAGACCTGAAGCTAAAAATTACCGGTTTCGAAACCGACCTTGAAGATCTTATGACGCAGTCGGTGGAAAAGGGTGCCAACCCTGGCGAATTCAAGGTTCGCTTAAGCAAGACCGAAGCGGCCAAGTCGTCAACCGTTAATCAGCAGGGAACGCTCACTCTTTATACCAATAGTGAAGCCTGGCCTCAGCACACGCTGCAGGTAAACGTAATCACTAAAGGAACGATCACTGCGCAACCGTCGACCGTTAATTTTGGCCGCGTTCAGTTTGAAACCAGCGACAAAAAGGGCAATCCGGTCGTGCGGAACGTCAATTTGGTTCGTAACCTGGGTGAGTTCGAAGTAACCAACGTCGAATTTTCGTCGCCCAACTTTTCCGCGGAAGTGGTGAACAATATTCCGGGTCGCCATTATCGCGTGCAGGTGACGTTCGATCCGCCAAAGCGTTCGCAACCTCGGCAGGTTGAAAAGGGCGAAATGGTGATCCACACCAACGATCCGAAAGAGCCGACCATTAGAGTGAAACTCGTCGCTCGATCTATGTAAGGATTCTCCATCGGTCGCCGTCTAACGAAGGACCAGAGAGGACAGACACTATGAAGAACAAGATTATCCTGGGGATCATCATTGTTGCGGTTGGCGCTGCTACGGGTTGGTTCCTGACGGCTGACAAGGCAACTTCGGTGGAAACCGCGAGCGAGAATGCTTTGGACAGTTCCTCCGAAGTCGCTTCGACTCCCGATGGAGCGTTGGCCCAAGCCAGCGAGTCGGAAGCGGCGACAGCATGGGACAACCTGCAAGTCGCCCTTCAAGAGCTGCAGACCAAGGTACGAAGCGCCCGTACTCCCGACGAGCAAATGTCGGCGCTGCAGGAAATTGAGGGGCGCCTGATTGCTTTCGCCTCCGACTATTCCGGCACGTCGCAAGCATATGAAGCGCGGCTTCACGCCGGCATCATTAATGTGCAGACGCAGAATTCCAAAAAAGCGAAGAAGCTTTTGGTCGATTACATCAAGGGTGGCCCCGCAGACAATCGCCCGAATATGGCTTACGCACACTACTACCTTGCGCAAGCCGCCAAAGGAACCGGCGACTTTGACATGGCGGAAAAACACCTGAAAATTGTCGGCGGCGAGTTTGGTGACATTGACAGCCGTCTGACGCAAATGGTGCAGCAGGAGATTGCCGGTCTATCGTCCGAGCGCAAACTGGCGGTGGGGCAGCCGATCATGCCGTTTGAAGTGACCGGAATCGACGGTAGTAAGATTTCGCCGGACAAGTACAAAGGCAAAGTACTACTGATTGACTTCTGGGCGACCTGGTGCGGTCCGTGCGTGGCCGAGATGCCGACGGTGAAAAAGGTCTACTCGAAGTACAAAGACGATGGTTTCGAGATTGTGGGTATTTCGCTCGATCGCGACCGCAAGGCGTTGGACGCGTATCTGAAGCAAAACAAGATTCCGTGGCCGCAGTATTTCGATGGCAAGTACTGGCAAAACGACATCGCGATGCGCTATTCGGTCTCGTCGATTCCGGCGACGTTTCTGGTAGATCGCGACGGCAACATCCGTTACAAGTCGCTTCGGGGCAACCAGCTTGAGCGGCGGGTTAAGGAATTGCTGGCCGAATCGTCCTAGGCAATTCGCCGTAAAAGAGTTTTAACGCAAGGCGCCGATCCAACCCGATCGGCGCTTTTGTGTTATTGCGGGATTGAACTGAAACCGGACGGTTAGGGGTCCAGCAACGAGTCGAACAGGTCGATTTCCATTTGGATGCGTTCGGCCCATCCGGTAAATGTGTGCTGGGCGAACTGACTTGCGTTCTCACCCAGGAGATTCCGCCTGTCGTCGTCGTCGGCCAGCGCTGCAATCGCTTGTCCCAGTGCGACGGTATCACCGTCGGCGACCAGTCGCCCCGTTTCGCCATCCACGACCACCTTGCCGGTGTCGCCGACGTTGTAAGTAACCACCGGCAGCGCGCACACTAGAGCTTCGCACGTCGGGATTGCCATGTTTGACAGGCTGCTGCAAGTAACGAACATGTCGCAGCTGTGCATGAGCTCCGCAACCGAGTCGTGGGGGACGGCACCCAAAAAGGTTATTTGGTCGCCCAGGCTGAGGTCGTCCGCGAGTTTTTCGCACGCGTCCCGAAGGTCGCCGTCGCCGGCGACTACGAAGGCGAGCTTACGCCCAGTGTTTCGGGCGGCTTCGGCGGCGGCCCGTATGAAATCTTCCGGCCGCTTCGACTTTACCAGCCGCGCCAGGAATAGCACCGCGATCGCATCGTCGGGAATTTCCCATTCAGCGCGTGTCTCGCGTCGGTTAACTGCAAGGTTGCCCCACTGCACGTCAATACCGTTGGGCAAAAAGTGGACCCGGTCTTCTGGGATCCCGCGTTCGACGAGTATCTCGTCGCCGCGAGTTCCGTCGTCGAGAACAATCCACCCATCTTGCTCGAATCTCAACGCCCGCAGCTGCTCGTGGTTCTTGAACCGATATTTCCAAGCCGGCCAATGCGTGTGAACCAGGTCCATTACGCCGAAAAGTTTAACCACGGTGGGGATCCCAAACCGTTTGCGCAAATGGTGTGTGACCGGAGCGGTGTAGTGGGAATGGCCGAGAACCATGTCCGGGTTGGTCGACTCCACCAGCGACTCCGCCAGCGGTGTCACGATCTTTTCGAAGCGCCTGGTCCAGGTCAGTCGCTTCAATGCAACCGGGTAGTGTTCGGTTTCTTCAAAGAAATTTCGATACGTGTAGCGTTCAACACGATCGAGGTCTTCGTCAGTTGCCCCTTCGGGAGACAAAAACTGAATACGCCAGCCGGCTCGTTGAAAACCGCGGACGAAGTGGACGTCGTCCGCGACGCCTGCTTGCGATCCCAACGACCAGGGATCGGCCCACGGGGAAATTATAAGGAGAGATCTGCTACTCACGTTATCGTAATGTCACCTGTAGGGTTCCCAGCTTATCGATGCGCGCCGTAAGGGTGTCGCCGCGTTGAAGAAAGCGCGGTGGATCTTCAAACACACCAACTCCGCCTGGCGTTCCGGTGGCGACGATATCGCCCGGTTCAAGTGTCATGGTTTGAGAGAGGTGATGAATCAGGAACGGCACCGTAAACGCCATCTGGCCGGTGTTACTTGCCTGCCTGGTTACGCCATTGACGTCGATCGCAATGTTTAGATCGTGTGGATTACCGACTTCGTCGGCGGTAACCAAATAGGGACCGAACGGGCCAAAACCGTCGATACTCTTTGCTCTAAACCACTGCTTCTCCGTGTACTGCAGATCGCGCGCGCTTAAGTCCATAAACACGCCGTACCCTGCGACGTAAGGCCAGGCGTCTTTCATTGCAACACGGGTCGCGCGTTTGCCAACAACAAACGCTAGTTCGACTTCGTGGTCTATCTGATCGGCTTCGGTGGGGTACCCGACGGCATCGCCATGACCACAAAGAACGTTTGGGCCCTTGGAAAACAACAGCGGTTTCGCTGGGACCGTTTTACCTTGCTCGGCGGCGTGGTCGCGGTAATTCAGGCCGAGGCAAATGATCTTGCTTGGGTTGGTGATCGGGGGGCCCAGTCGCAGGTTGTCGCGTCTTAGGGTTGCGCTTTTCGGCCAGGAGTCGACCGCACCGAAACGATCGCGGAGACCATCCAGCAACTCGTGCGCCAGCAGGTCGCGCACGGTTTGTGGTAGCTTGGGGTCGGCAGCGCCCAGATCGAGAATGTATTGATCATGGAAGAGGCCGGGACGCTCCCTCCCGGCCTCTCCAAAACTTACCAGTTTCATACGATCAGATTAACGTGTCGGGGACACGATGTCACCGGCAAAGCTAGCTGTTTCCGTGCATCGCCGCGATCTTGTCCAGGAACACATCCTTGGGGATAAACCCGGTCACTCGCAAGTCTGTGCGTTCCTTGCCGCTGCTGTCGATGAACACAATCGTGGGAACGCCGGAGATCGCGTACTTTTCGCGCAACGCCTTGACTTCTGGAGAACCCGACTTGGTCAGGTCCGCTTTTAGTGGAACGAAACTCTCCGACGCCGTGACGACTTCCGGTTGGTTGAAGGTTCGGTGGTCAAGCTCTTTGCACGGGATGCACCACTCGGCAGAGAAGTCGATGACTACCGGCCTGCCGGTCTCGGCGGCAGCGCTGATGGCCTGTTCGTCGTAGGCAAGCCAATCGATGCCGTGGACATCGCCCCGTCCGTACAAGTTGCCGGGTGCCGCCAGCAAATAAAGACCAAACAACGGAGCCAGAACGCCGACCGTGCGCTTGAGCGCGTTGATCGCGATCATCTTGGTGCCGGTCTTCACGACGTAGCCCAGCCAGATACCGCCGATGATAAACAACGCTGCCAGGCCGATCAGGTAGACCACGTCCGGAATTAGAGTGCGCAGAAAAAACAACGCCATCCCTAGCAAGATGAATCCGAACAGGCGCTTGACCCAATCCATCCATTCGCCAGAGCGCGGAAGTGTTGAGATTTTTCCTGACGCGACGGCAAGGATCAAGAATGGCAAGCCCAGTCCCAACGCGAGAACAAAGAACATCGAAAAGCCCAGAACCGGATCGGCTTTGTTGCCCACGAAGGTCAACAGCCCAAGCACGAAAGGTCCGATACACGGCGCGGCAACGATACCGACGGTAAGTCCCATTAAGAACGCCCCGACGCTGCCCTGTTTGGCGGTCCCGGCCGTGCCCGCCAGCCTGGCCGGTATCTGGATTTCGTAAAGCCCGAACATCGACAGGCTAAGCGTCACCATCACCAATGCGACTGCGACCACGACAATCGGGTTTTGCAACGCGCCACCAAACAAGCTGCCGGTTAGCGACGCGATCAGCCCCAGCGTGGAATACATAACTGCCATTCCCAGAACGTATAGCGCGGCATAAAGGAGAGTGCGCCCACTTCCGCCGCCCGACTGTCCGCCGAAGTAGCTCACCGTGATTGGAATCATCGGGTATACGCAGGGCGTAAGATTAAGCGCGAGTCCGCCCAGAAACACCAGCAGGAACGAAGCGATCAGGCCACGACCGGCAAAGATGTCGCCGAAGGTGCCGGCCGCCCCGGCTTTGGCATCGGGAGTTTCGCCAAAAGCGATCGTAGAAAACAACTCCGGCTGGTTCTGGTCAACCGCCGTTGTTGGCGGAGTGACGGAAATGGTTATGGCAATGTCTTCGGATTCGGGCAGCAGGCATTTTTCGTTGTCGCACGCCTGATAGGTAAGCGTTCCGGTGAGCCTCGCGTCGCCGACAGGCGCGTCCGCCGCGACAGTCAGCGCGACGCCAATTGAGGTTTTCCCTTCATACAGCCAAAGCTCGTCTTCCGAGAACTCCAACTTCTTCTTGTGCCCACGCGGGTAAACGATCTCGGTAACGCTGAAACCTTCGGGAGCGTTAATGACCAGTTCGGTAGGAACGGCGAACTCGCCCCCCGGTTCGTGCGCGTTGACGTGCCACGGATGGCTAATGTCCAGAGTGATCGCAACCTGAATTGTGCCACCCTGCGGCGCCGACGTCAGCGAAGCGACGGTTTCAAATGCCACCGGCCCGTAGGAAGGTGCCAGGTCGATCGCCCCCACGGGTAACGCGAAGCAGAGCAGGGCATAAGCGGCGGCAATCGTTCGTCGAATGTTCATAATGATGGTCCGGAGTTAGTGTTTCCTAATTGCGTTATCGTTTGCAAGCGACGGTCATGCCGTCGCGAACCGTTAGCAGCGCGACGTCAACACGGGTGTCTTTGGCCACGTGTTGGTTGAAGGCGGCCAACGAGTGCCCGTCATCGTCTTGGGGCGCGATAATATCGCCGCTCCACAAAGTGTTATCGGCGACGATCAAGCCGCCCGCGCGAACCTTCGTGATCACTGCTTCCCAGTAGTTAATGTAATTGCCCTTGTCGGCGTCGATAAAAACAAAATCAAACGGTTCGACAAGCGTCCCTACGATATCCAGCGCCGGTCCGATCAGAGCGGAAATCTTCACCCCATCGGGGTGTCGGCCCCAGAATTCCCTCGCCTTCGCCGTGGTTTCCGGGTTGATATCTACAGTTGTCAGCTGGCCGTCGTCGGCCAGACCACGGGCGATCGCCAGGCTGGAATAGCCGGTAAACGTCCCAATTTCCAAGGCATTACGGGCGTTGGCGGATTTGGCGAGTACCGTCAGTAGCGCACCCGCGAGCGGGCCCAGCATCATCTGGGGCAGCTCGGTGTGAGTGTTTGTGTACGCTTCGATGGCATCGAACGTCGCATCGGACGGGATGGAGTGCTGGCGGCAGTACTCCTCAAGTGCAGGGGGGACAATGGGTTTCATGGGTTCCTCTACGGGTACGATACCTGACCGGGCGGCTAGACTCAAGGGGGCAGGCGCCTTAGTCATGCGGTTCGCGCGATCGCGTAACCGAATGATAGGTTTAACGTTAAAGTCGTCGGGGAGTTCCCGTTCCCGGCCACGACTCGCGACTGGCTACGCCGCAGCCAGAGTCGATTCTTGCAATCGCCTCACGCCGGTCGTATGCTCCCGGCCGATCAACCGGTCATTATTATATGAGTAAATCAAAATCCAACCACCAGCCCCAGGGCGACGACATCGCGTTTTCGCGAGGTCTGGGCCTGTTCGACGCCAGCATGATCGGTATCGGCGCCATGATCGGGGCCGGTATTTTCGTGCTCACCGGTATCGCAGCGGGCGAAGCTGGCCCTGCAGCCATTCTGGCGTTCGCGTTGAACGGCGTCGTCACCCTCCTGACCGCGCTCACCTACGCCGAACTCGCGTCGGCGTATCCCGAAGCCGGGGGTGGGTACTCCTTTATTAAAAAGGCGTTTCCCGGACCGGTCGGCTTCGCATCGGGCTGGATGCTTTGGTTCAGCTACATTATCGCGTGTGCGCTATACGCCCTGGGTTTCGGCAGCTACTTTTGGGAGTTCATCCACAGCTACTTTCCCGCGTTTGCCGAGGGCGTGTTTGATGCGATCGGTCACCAGACCGCAGTGGTCGCCCTTACCCTAATCGTTTCGCTTTTGTTTCTGTATCTCAATGCTGTAGGAACTGCCGTCACTGGCAAAGTCGAAAACATCATCACGATTGGGAAGATTATCATCCTGGCCATTTTTATTGGCTTTGGATTCAAGGCAATGTTTGGCGCGGGCGCGGAAGCCACCGCACAGTTCCGACCGTTCATGCCCAACGGGTTTACCGGTGTGGTCCTGGCGATGGGGCTGACGTTTATCGCGTTTGAAGGCTATGACTTGATCGCGACGGTCGCCGAGGAGATTCGGAACCCGGAAGAAAACATCCCCAAGGCGACGATGATTTCTCTAAGCATCTCCATCGCCATCTACCTGCTTATTCTAGTTGTGTGCATCGGCGCGATTATCCCCGAAGACGGGTCGGCGTCGTGGCAGTTCCTGGGCAAGTACCAGGAGACCGCAATTGTGAAAGCGGCCGCACGTTTCATGCCGGCGTTCGGCATCGCGTTGATCATTTTTGGCGGCCTGTTGAGCACGACTTCCGCCTTGAACGCCACGATTCTGGCGTCGTCGCGGGTCGCGTATTCAATGGGGCGTGATCGCATGCTGCCCGCACGGGTTTCGACGATCCATCCGCAAAAGCGGACGCCACAGAACGCCATCTACGCCACCGGCGTAATCGTGATCGTCATGGCGGTGGCTTTTCCAATCCAAACAGTTGGTTCTGCCGCAAGTCTAATGTTTCTGCTGACGTTTGCGTTGGTGAACCTGTCACTGATTGCGTTGCGGCGTAAGCACCCAGAAATGAAGTCGCGATTTCGTGTGCCAATGTATCCGGTTGCTCCGGTGCTGGCTATTTTGTTGAATCTCTTCCTTGCGGTGTATCAATGGCAGTTCGACCCTCGCGCCTGGTACATCACCGTCGGTTGGATTGCTGTCGGCTTGTTCATCTACTTTCTTTTCTTTGAGGAAGGTGCGACCGCCGAAGAACCCAAGGTGCTTGATGTGGGCAGTGCCGCAGACGATTCTGGATACGACTATCGAATTCTTATTCCGCTACACAACCCAGATCACGTCGAGCCGTTGCTGGATCTCGCGGCGCCACTCGCGAGGGCGCGCGGCGGCGAGATTATCGCACTTTCGGTCATCGACGTGCCGCGAAGCCTGCCCATCCACGAGGGCATGCGTCTGGTTCATCACAAACAGCCGCTACTGCGGGCGGCTAGTGCTTACGCACAGAAATTAAATGTACCGTTGCGGACGTCCATTCGCATCGCTCATAGGCCCGCCGACGGTATCCTCCGTACCGCCGAAAAACAAAAAGCAACGTTGATACTAATGGGGTGGAAAGGTTTCACCAGTACCCGCGACCGCATCTTCGGCGAAGTCACCGATCGCGTGGTCAAGATGGCGCCGTGCGACCTCATCGCGGTCAAACTAAAAGGCGTCGAAAAACTCAAGCGCATTTTGATGCCGACGGCTGGTGGTCCGCACGCCAGATTGGCCAGCGAATTTGTGCACGATATTTCTCACGCGTTCAATGCCAAGGTTACGGTCTGTAACGTGGTCAAGAAAGACGCGACTCCGGTCGAACGGGAAACCGCAAGCGACTGGATCAAGCAAACCATAGCCAACAGCGGCCTGGCCGAAGATGGACGACCGGAGGACATCGAAGAGCTCATCATCGAGTCGGATCAAGTGGCTAGTGGCCTGGTTAAGGCCGGCGCAGATTACGACTTGTTGGTGCTGGGCGCGTCGCGCGAGGGCGTGTTCTCCAACGTGTTCCTGGGTGATATTACCGAAAAAGTTGCGCGTTACTCCAAGCGGCCGGTGATGATCGTCAAGCGCTACGAAGGTCCGGTAAAAGAACTCGTCAAGAAAGTCATCGGCTAACTCTCCCGCCTCTGTTTCCAAGATAGCCATAAAGTTTCCGTTTGCTCCTTCCGATACTCGGACAGCCCCACTACCACGGTGGGCGCGAAAGTGGGTAATTCTTTCCCAGGAGGAGCGACGTGGCTGGGACCAAGACCAGCAAGAAGCAGATATCACAGTACCTGCTGGACGCCGGCGTTATCGACCAGGATACGCTTCGACAAGCGCTCGACGAGCAGCGTAAGACCGGGCAGTATTTGCGCGAAGTGTTCTTGCGCATGGGTGTCGACGAAGGCGCAATTCTTAAGTTCTTCGAAGACGAACTGGAAATTCCGGGAATAAAGCTTAGCGACTACGAAATCGATTCGGCGATCATTCAACTGGTGCCGGAACGCCTGGTGCGACGATACAAAGTGGTCCCGTTGTTTCGAATTCGCGACAGTCTGACGCTGGCGATGGAAGATCCGCTTAACGTGCTGGCTATTGACGAGGTCAGTTCGGTAACCGGTTTGGACATCGAGTCGGCGGCGGCAACGCGAAGCGATATCTCCGCCGCGATCAAACGGTACTACGGTACCGAAACGCGGCTCGATATTTTTGGTGATGCTGCGGGCGGCCGCGGTGACGTGGAAATCGACCGCCAAATTGTTGAGTTTGTAGAGCTCATGGTGAAACAAGCGCTGGAGGACAAAGCCAGCGATATTCACGTTGAACCCGAAGAAGATTGCACCCGTGTACGGTTTCGCGTAGACGGTATGTTGCGCGAAGTCACGCGGCAACCTGCGTTTGTTCACTCCGCAATTTGTTCGCGAATCAAAGTCCTCGCCGATCTCGACATTGCCGAACGCCGCTTACCGCAGGACGGTCGAATCCAGATGGACGTCGATGGGTTTGATATCGACTTGCGGATCTCAACTTTTCCCACCATTCATGGCGAAAACGTCGTCATTCGATTGCTCGACAAACGCAACGCCATACTTTCGATTGCCAAGCTGGGAATGAGCAACCGTGATGGCGAGGTGTTTTCGCGGCTGGTGGCCAAGCCAAACGGTATCGTTCTGGTGACGGGCCCCACCGGTAGCGGTAAAACCACTACGTTGTACGCCGCGTTGCAAACGATTAACAAACCCGACGTCAACATCCAAACTCTGGAAGATCCGGTCGAATACATTCTGCCCGGAATTCGTCAGACCCAGGTGAATGAAGAGATTGGACTGTCGTTTGCGCGAGGGCTACGCGCGCTGGTCCGACAGGACCCCGACGTAATCATGTTGGGCGAGATTCGCGACCAGGAGAGCGCGGAGATCGCGGTGCGATCTTCGTTGACTGGCCACCTGGTGCTCTCGACGCTGCACACCAACGATGCCGTTGGGGTTCTTGCGCGGCTGCAGGATATGGGGATTGACTCGTTTCTGGTTGCGTCGAGTTTGCTGGGTGTCGTTGCGCAACGTCTGGTGCGTCGTCTATGTGGCGAGTGTCGCGTCGAAACACCATTGCCTGACTCGGCGGTCGCGTCGCTTGGGAGCGGAGTCGAACTCAGCGGGCCATGGTATAGCGGTGAAGGGTGCGCTAAGTGCGGTCAATCCGGGTACGCGGGTCGAGTTGGGATTCACGAAGTTCTGGAAATTACCCAAGAAGTTCGCGGTGCGATTATGCGCGAAGAACCGCTCGACACGATTCGTGACCTCGCCCGCCAGGCGGGAATGGATTCGCTACGGGAATCGGCGCTTGCCAAAGCTCGCCAGGGGCTAACGTCGATCGAAGAGGTACTTCGAGTGACCAAACTGGACAACCGATTCGACGAAGACGAACAAGATAGCTAATGGCCACATTTACCTACAAAGCCAGAACTCACGATGGCGCCCTGGTAAAAGGCGAGTTGGAGGGAAGCAACGAACCCGCGATCGTGCGTGAGCTTCAGTCGCAGGGTGTGTTTCCGGTCGATGTTCGCGAGCAAAGCCGTACGTCGATCGCGAACATCATCGCTCGCAAGCGTATCCGGATTAGTCTTGATGACAAGATTCTGTTTATCCGCCAGTTGGAATCGTTGATCACGGCCGGGATCCCGATCGCGACGGCGTTGCGATCCATCTCCCGTTCAGTGGCAAACGTCCATCTGCGCTCGATGCTGGAGCAAGTGCGCTCGGACATCGAATCGGGCGGAACCCTAGGGGCTTCGTTTCGAAAACACCCCGCGCTGTTTTCACCAATGCACGCCAGTCTCATCGAAGCTGGAGAGCAGGGCGGCATTTTGGACGTGATCGTGGCCCGCCTGGGCGAGTTGCTGGAATACGAATCAGAAAACCGCGCCCGCATTCGTCAGGCCTTGTTTTACCCGGCAATGGTCATCGGCGAACTGGTGCTGGCCTTTGTAGTGATTCTCAAGTTCGTGTTTCCGCGTTTCAAGTCGATGTTTGCTTCGCGCGGAGCCGATCTCCCGCTACCCACAAGAGTGATGATCGTGCTCAGTGACTTCATGGAAAATCACTGGTGGTTGCTGGTTGGTGTCACAGTCGTTGTTGCGATCGCAGTGACGCTGGCGCTCCGTACCGAGCGCGGCAAGGTGTTACGCGACCGCTTGGTGCTGCGTACGCCGATTTTTGGTGAAATCGCCCTGATGATTACCATGTCGCAGTTCTGCCGGGTGAGCAGTTCGCTGCTCTCAAGCGGTACGCCGTTCTTAAAAGCCCTGCAAACCGTACGCAGCACTATCGGCAACCGGGTTGTCCGCGACGGGATTGCAGAGATCGAAGACGGCGTTCGCAAGGGTGGAAGCATCGCCGACTCGATTCCCAACACTGATGTCTTTCCAAGCACCGTCCGGCAGATGTTGGAGATCGGCGAAAAGTCCGGACATGTAAGTGAGATGTTGCTGCAGGTATCGACGTTCTACGACCGCCAGGTTGACTACAAGATCAAGAACCTGACCACCGTGATCGAACCCATTCTGCTGGTCATTCTGGGCGCGAGTGTCTTGTTTGTTGCGTTGGCGGTGTTCATGCCGATGTGGGATATGACGCGCGTGATCATGGGGGGATAGCGTGGGAAGTCGTGGCGTGACGTTGGTTGAACTCGTGATCATCATGACGCTGTTGGGTTTGGTTGCGTTTAGCGTAGTGCCCAAGTTTAACGCGTACGATGCAATCCACACTCGTGCAGCTGCAAAACAGCTCGCTGCTGATCTTCGTTACGCACAATCGCGTGCGATTTCGACTCGAGTCCGGCACGGCGTGGACTTTGATGTAGCCGGCGAAACCTACACCGTGTTTCGGGAGTCTCCCGGCACGCCCGCGGCCGACCCGCTTGACCCTGGCACGGAGATGACGCGTACGTTGAAGCGTGTCGGGCTGGCCGCGGTCTCCTTTGGTACGAGCGATGCGGTGTGGTTCGACTCGATGGGAACACCTTACGACGAGTCCGGAGACGAGCTACTGGCCGTCGGTTTGGTAATTCTGTCCGACGGGATAAACGTCGACACAGTTTCAGTTCGTCCAATTACGGGAGCTATCGAACAGTGAGGCGGTGGCAGCGTGTTCTTAGAGCGCTCCGCCATGGGGCGGGAAGCAATCGCGGCGCGTCACTGGTTGAGCTGATCATGGCGATCATCGTTGCGGTGGTCGCGCTTTATCCGTTGCTCTCGACCATGATCTCAGCGGCCAGCAACGCGCCCACCGGCGAGTTAGTTACGCGCGCCACTTTTTTGGCGCAGGGAGAGTTGGAGCGGCTGCTCTCAGACTATCGGTCTCCGTCGAGAGGCTACGACTATATTCTCGCGGCCAACTATCCGGATGTGTCAGCAATACCCAGCCAGCCGGGATTCACCGTCACGTTCTCCGTCGCTGGCGAAGATTCCATCGACACGGTGAAGTTTCGTGAAGTGGTTGTGGCGGCCACGCATCCCGCGATTCCGTCCGTGCAGCTAGTGACGTGGGTGGTGGCACCGTGAATCACAACCTTCGCCGCGGATTCACGCTGATTGAGCTGGTTATCGTTATCACTGTGGTCGGTGTGCTGGCCGGAGTGTTCGTGCGCTATATCGACGAAGGTACCCGGTTGTTTCTGGCCGTGGATGGTCGCAAGGCGATGGTGATGTCAGGGCGGCAGGCGATGCTGCGAATCGTTCGTGAGATTCGTCAGGTTCGTTCCGGTGCCGACGTACTAACCGCAGCGACCGAGGAATTCTCGTTTGTTAGCGTTGACGACACCACGTATGTCCTGCGGCGGGCCGGCGATGAGTTGGAGTTTCAACGCGGCGCGGTGCGGGTTCCGATTGTCAGCGGCGTTGACTCGCTTGCGTTTACCTACTATCGCGAAGACGGGTCGCCAGCCGTTCCCCAGGTGTCTCCTGCGGATAGCGACATTTTCCGGGTCGGCATTTTCTTACGACTTCGCGACGGTTCCGAAGTGGTCCCATTGGAAACCCAGACGCAACTAAGGAATCTCTGATGGACGTTGAGTGCTTTCAAGAAACCGCTAACGAAACGACCGCGAGCTGCCGATGCATCAAGGGCGGAGCCGAATGGTTGGTAGTGACGCTTCGTGAAAACCGCGGCGCCACGCTGGTGACGGCACTACTCGCCATGTTGATGCTGTCTACCCTGGGAATGATGCTGGTTGGGGTAGTTTCCGAGGACATGGCAATTGCCGCCAACCACGCCGATGCGACGGCGTGTCTGTACTTAGCGGACGCAGGAGTGCATCTGGCGGTGGCGCAGTTGAACGCGGACGGATCGTGGCCCGGAATCGGAGGCAGGGGACAGGCTATCGGCCGCGGGCGTGTTTGGGTCGCAGTGTCAGATTCTACCGACGGCGGAGTGCCGCTGTCGACAGGACAGAAACGAGTCACGGTTACCGCGCGGCAAAACGGCGCTGAACGTCAGGTAGAGGTAGTCCTACAGTAATATGCTCAATCGATTTCACATAAGTGTGCCGCAGTGGATGTACGCACGTCGTTCGCAGCGCCTGGTGGCTTTTGATATCAACAATTCGCAAGTGAAGTGTGCGGTCATGCGCCGTGATGGTGCCGATCTGACGTTGCAGCACTTCCACGTCGAACACGTGCACCAGGATGAGTTCGAAGGTACGCCGGGGATCGATGCCGAGCAGCGCGAAGCAGTCGCCGAAATCGTTAAAGCTTACGGGTTGGCCGGGGAAGAGGTCGTTGGCAATCTCCCGTACGAATGCTATAACACCCGCCTTCTGGTGCTTCCCCAACTTCCCGCCAAGGAGGTTCGTTCCGCAATCGAGAACGAACTTCGCCGCAACGCCTTCGAAACCGACGAAACCTTGGCCAAGGAATTTGTCACCGTCGATTCGTTCGAGTTGGAGGGTGTCGTGTACGACAACCATCTTGTGGTGTCGTACGATCATAAACGTTTGATGGACACAGCCGCAGTCTTCAGCGAGGTCGGCCTGAAAGTCGTCGGATTTAGTGTTGTCCCGTTGTCGCTGGCCAACCTCCTCGCCCAACGCGAACAGTCCGAAGACGACGAGGTGTTTGCCGTCGTCAATGTGAGTCACGAAGAGACGTCATTTTCGTTTGTGCGAAACCGTCGACTGTTGTTCACCCGAGAAATTCCTCGCGCGAGCCAGGAGTTGGCCGATTCGATTAGCACCATTGTGTTGCCCGGAGGAGAGACTTTCAATCTGACGCGCGAACGCACGCGGGCGATCGTCTATGAATACGGCGTAATATCTGACGTCGAAGAAGGGGACGAGACCGACGAAGGAATACCGTTGGACGCGATCGCCGTTATGATGCGACCGGTTCTGGAGAAGATGCTCGTGGAGATCCGCCGCTCCATCGACTTCTGTCAGGAGCAGTTTGGTGTCGACCCGCCGCGACGGATATTTCTCAGCGGCGAAGGCGCCCGCATGGAAAACTTTCGCGACTACCTGTCGACCCGCCTGCGTTTAGATGTTGAGTTTATCGATCCCAGCACGGGTTACCAACTGGACGAGGGGTTGTCACGCCAGGCGCTGCGCCTGCAGGGGCTTTCGCTGGCAACAACGATTGGTAGCGCGCTGAATGTTGCCGGCCAAACTCTGATTCGCCCCGAGCAACTCGTTAATCACGAACTTCCGTGGGTGCAGCCCGCAGTTCGAGCTAGTGGCGCCGGGGTTGCGCTGCTGTCGGCGATGCTGGTGACGTTTCCACTGCTGACGGCTAAACGAGCACACCAGGATGTTCAGGACAAACAGCAGGCTCTTGCGCGGTTGGAGCAGACTCGCTCGCAGTACCGATTGCAGGCGGACGAAGCGCGCGAACGGAAGTTTCGACACGATGCGCTTTTGAGTCTCATCGGCCCCGAGTTTCCATGGAGCGGCTTTCTTGCAGACCTAAGCACGCGGGTGGGTACCGAAGTGGAACTCACGAAAATGGACGTGCGAACGGTGGTGCACGAAGACCTGGACTGGACTGAGGATCGCGTGGCTTTCACCGGAAAGATCGCGTTGGAAATGGGCCGTCTGGAGGACATCACGTCCGACCTGTTGGCCGCTATGAACGCGTCACCCTACGTGGAAGATGTGCGACTTGATGACGTGCGTGCCATCGACAAGAGGTTCGCAGAAGTTGGCTTTAACTGCCGCCTGGTGTTCTAGATGAAGTGGTTTCTGCAAACATATCGCCGCGACCTGATCGGATTCGCCGCGGTAGTCGCCGTTTCCGCGGCGTCGTATCTGTTGTTGGGACTTCCCGCCAGTAAGCGTGCCCAGCGCGATTCCGCAACGGCCAAGGCATTGGAAACACAGTTGGCGTCCGGAGCCGACGAACTAACGTCCATGACTACGCTCATAAGCGCCGTCGAGTCCGACCTGCCGGTCGTGGTGGGACACGGCGATGTGCTTCCTATACTGCTGGGCGCGATCTCGGAACTCGGCGAGCGTTACGGTATCGAAATCGTCAGTGTGCGGCCGCAAACTTCACAGTTGGTCGATCTGGCAACTCTAAGCGAAAACGCGCTGCGGGGAACGGCGACTCGGGTGTCGGTTGCCGTGGTCGTAAAGGCTCGTTACCACGCGCTTGGAGGATACCTGAAATCGCTTGGCGGTATTCCAATTCTCGTCGCAGTTCGGGACCTGGACCTTGAGAAGGCCGAGTCGGCGGCGTCGTCAATTGTCGCCGGTTTCGTCATCGAAACCTATGTCATTGAGAGTGAGAATGCGCAAGCCCAACCGTAGAGAAACCATTCTTGGATGCGTGCTGGTCGGCGCCGTTTTCTACACGCTGTCGCTGGATGCTCAGCTGAAGAAAAAAAAGGCCGCCAACGCCGCGGCGGCCGAAATGGTTCCGCAAGTGGCCGATCTGCCCATTGCCAAGCAACGGGTACGACCACGTTCATCGGTCAAACATCCACCGCTACAGGAGGCTTCCGCATGGGGAGCCGATCCATTTGACCGTGGGTTCGGTCGGGCATTGGGTGTCGAGATGCCGGAAATGGTGAGCGGCCCGGACATCGCGCTGGTGCTAAAGGGTGTGGCGGTGTCGGCTAACGGGCGAACGGCAATCGTCAACAACGATGTCGTCAAAGTCGGTGACCGGATTGCGACGTACGAAGTAACGGAAATCGGGATTGATTCAGTGGTTCTGTTCAATCCGATCGATGGTTCAACGATTCAACTAGAGGTTGATTAAGCGATGAAACGAATGGCAGTCGCCCTGGCGATGTTACTCATGGCGGTTGATGCTCCGGCAGGGCCGGACACGCGGGTTACGATGAACTTCCGCGACACCGAAGTGGTTGATGTGTTGCATGTGTTGTCTCGCGAGTGCGGCGTCAGCCTGGTACTTGGCGGAGAACTAACCGGGAAAGTTAGCGTTAACCTGGTTGACCAGACATTCGAAGAAGCGTTGCAAGTTATTCTCGATACCCACGGTTATCGCTACTACTGGGAAAAGGGAACTGTAGTAGTGGACTCCCGCCGGCCGGTTACGAGGATTATCGAACTCAACTACGTCGATGCGCGTCGCATTGCCGACGCGTTGGCAGAGTTCGTGTCAGAAGGCGGTCTGATTAAGGCCATTGAAGACCCGCAAACCGACGGCGTCACCGGGACCAGCTTTGCTAGTCGACTGATTGTGGTGGAACGCGAGTCGAAGATCGACGAATTGGAGCGTCTGGTGCACGATCTGGATGTAGCTCCGCAACAGGTGGTCATCGAGGCAAAGTTCGTCGAGACCAGTTTAGGAAATGACGAACGTCTCGGAATTCGATGGAACGTGTCCGCCACAGGGTCGGGCGCGACGATGCCGATGACCTTTCCGTTCGACAAGAACTCGGCGGGAAACACTCGCTACTCGCCGGAAGGCCACCCCGGTGCCGCCGATCCTTCGGTTCCTCCGGAGTTTCCTGACGACGGCTTTTTTCCGTACGCGAAGGCCGAAGACTTTGTATTCGGCAAACTCTCGGCCTCTGAGTTTTCGGCTGTGTTAGAAGCTTTGTCGTCTCGTCGCAAGACTAACTTGGTATCAGCGCCGCAGGTGACCACGCTGTCCAATCAGGCCGCGGAAATACTGGTAGGCGAGCAAGTGCCGATCGCCTTGTACGAACGGCATCGCGAGACCGGGGTCATGGAGATTATTGGTTACGAACAGCAGGAAGTCGGAATTCGGCTTTGGGTGACTCCACACGTGGGTGATGACGGCAAGATACTATTGGAAATTTCACCGGAAACTAGCTCGATTGTCGAATTTATCGGACAGTTCAACGAACGCCCGGTTACATCTGCGCGAACCGCGCGCACGCGGGTAATCGCACGCGACGGCGAGACCGTGGTTATTGGAGGGTTGATTCAGGAGATCACTCGCGACATTGAAACGGGTGTCCCGTTTCTAAAAGACATTCCGCTATTGGGGCGTTTGTTCAAGCACACCGACAAGCAGGTCGAGAAAGTCGATCTCATGATTTTTATCACCCCTCGGGTGCTTAGCTAGGCAGGATTTTCCCGAAGTTATCGATAAACCTGGCTGTAATTGTGCCGATAACAGGTGCGGAGTGAGTGATGACGGATAAAAAACGAATACTGATAGTCGACGACGAAATCCACATCGCCAGGATTATTCAGATTACGCTGGAGTCCGCTGGCTTTGACGTGACCGTCACCCACGATGGCGCGGAAGGGTTGCGGTTGGCCAAAGAGTTGCGGCCAGACCTCATCGTGCTCGATTTAATGCTACCCAGCATCGACGGCTACAAAGTCTGTCGTTTGCTGAAGTTCGACAAACAGTATCAGGACATTCCGATCATTCTCTTGTCGGCAATGGGTGAGTCGCAAGACAAGGGTTTGGGCAAAGAAGTGGGTGCGAACCTCTACATGTCCAAGCCGTTTCAACCGACTGACCTGGTCGACAACGTAAAAGAACAGTTGGGTATCGCCGCTTCGACGGCATAACACCGCGGCGTCCGCGGCTAAGGGCGCGAAATCCGAGTCCTCAAACTCGCTTGCAGGAGGCGAAAATGCGTCGGTTTAACAACAATCGTGGTTTCACGCTCATCGAGCTGGTAATCATCATCGTAATTCTCGGAATCCTTTCGGTGGTTGCGATTCCTAAGTACGTCGACATGCAGGAAGAAGCCCGGGAGTCCGCTGTGCGTGGCGCGCTGGGCAACATCCGATCGGCTGTGTCGATTCAGTACGCGAAGAACGCTTTGGGCGGAAGCCCGGATTTTCCGAGCGCTCTCGACGGTACGCTGTTCGCAGACGGACAAGTTCCGGAAGAGCCCGTGACCAAACTTCGGTCTGTGGTGGCGACATTCAACGGGTCGGGTGGATGGGTCTACGATTCGTCAACCGGCCGGGTATACTGCAACCTCGCTTCGTACTCGACTTACTAGTTTTATTTCGAAGTGAGTATGAGGACGGATTCGGGTGACGCCCATCGCTTTCGCGCGCTGGGCGTTGCCCTTTCTTTTTGCACGTCACTGGCACTTTATCTTTTCACTTTGTGCCCCACCGCTTTCTTTGGTGACAGCGGTGGGCTGTCGCTGGCGGCGTACTCGCTGGGAGTTGCGCATCCGCCGGGGTACCCGCTTTACGTCTGGTGGGGACGTATCGCTTCTATGGGGTTTGGCGCCAACCCGGCCATGGGTACCAACGTGCTGTCGGCGGTGTGCGCGGCCGCTACGGTCGCGCTGCTATTTCGTCTCATTTTGATCCGCACACACAGTCCAGCGGTAGCGGCCCTGATGGCGGGCGTGCTAGCGTGCGCGCCCGTGTTCTGGTCACAGGCAACCGTCACCGAAGTCTACGCGCTTGCGGCTCTCGCGCTGATGGTTTACCTGACCGCAGCGAATTCGTTTGTCGAGTCGCCGTCGAGCAATCGCGGCGCGCTACTTGCCTACCTTTCCGGGCTAGCTTGTGTCGTTCATCCGACCCTCTGCGCGCTACCAGTGGCAACATTCATAGTGTGTGCGCATCATCATGTTCGCCCGCACAGGTCGACCGCGTGGTTGCTTCTGGGGCTTACGCCGTTGTTCGGGGTATTTCTGTCCGCGCAGTTGCATCCAATCGTTAATTTTGGCAACCCTGACACGTGGAAACAGTGGTGGTTAGTGGTTTCGCGGTTGTTCTACGAAAGCGAGCATTGGTCGTGGTCTTGGCAAGAGTTAGTTGCCAAACTGAGTTGGGTTATCTCGTGGTTTCAGCAACAGCTCGGTTTTCCGGTGGTTGCGTTATCTGGTGTGGGCATGGCCTTGCTGGCGCGACGCAGCGACCACCTTGGGCTGCTGGTCGGAGGGATTGCTTTGACCGTCCTGGTTGGTGTCCTTGCACTGTCCGGCGCATCGGCCTCATCGGTCGGTTTCTACCAGATGAGTTTCTATTTGATGTCGATCCTGCCGCTGCTGCTACTACTAGCGGCCGATGGCGCGGTGTGGTTGGTCAACCGAACGCTACGACCCGAAACGGTTTCGTCGCGGGCCTTCGCAACCATCGGAACTGCAACCGTAATTGCGACCGTCGCGGTGTTAGTCACAACACGTTTCGCCGCGATGGATCGTAGCGACGACTACACTGCGCTTGAATACGGCCAAAACCTCATGCGTCAGCTTCCTGCCGGCGCAACGCTGATTGTCGATGGTGACAACGAATCCTTTCTTACCCTATATGCGCAGTTCTGCGGCAGCAGACGCGATGTCACGCTTGTGCATCGCAAAGGCTATCTGTTCAGCGCGCCGCGTTGGCTACAGCACGCGGATCCGCGGTATCGTGAACAACGTTCGACACAATGGGTGGAGCAGGTGGCCGCCGAGAGTGTGGGCCGCGTGTTCACCAACGTTCCCGGGTTAACTGCGAACCAACAACGATTCGGAGTTGTGTTTGCCTTGTCGGCAAAGACACCGCCGCGCGACGCTCGCTTGACGCTGGCGGGAATTGACACCGGTCTGTGTCGACGCGATCCGAGTCGACTGGACTTCCTCGCGCGCAAGGCAGCGATGACATATCTGCAAGTTCGGCTCGACGACTCCAACGCTATGCAGACCGCCGCCCAGATTGATCGCTTTGGGTTTGATATGGCGCCGGCGCAGTTCGTGGTGGGGACGCTGGCCGAATCCCGAGGCGACCTGGTTGCGGCCTACGATGCGTATCGTCGCGCGCTAGCCTTGGACCCGCGCGCCCCGTTGCCGGCGCGGGCGTTGCAACGCCTGACGCGCCTCGCCGAGCGTGAAGCCGGTGGGCAAGGCTTGTAATCGCCCGCAACTCCGCCTATCATGGCGCACTTCAAGCCATGACCATTCTTTATCTCATACGACACGGCCAAACCGACCATAACCGTGAGGGGCGCATTCAGGGTTTTACCGAGGCCGATCTCAGCAAACTCGGTCGTCAGCAGGCGGAACGATTGCGTCCGCGACTGGACGGGATCGAGTTTGCGGCGGTCTATTCCAGTTCGTTGCGTCGGGCGTCAGAAACCGCGGCCGCAGCAGTCGGTCACCGGTACGACATCGAACAGCGCAACAACCTGCGCGAAATTTGCTTAGGCGAATGGGAAGACCGGCTGGCTTCTGAACTCCGCGCCAGCCATCCGCACGAAGTGAAGTTGTGGTTTGAAAAGCCGAGCGAGCTTCGGATTCCCGGCGCCGAAACCATCGATGAGTTTCGCGAACGCGTTTTCGCCGAGTTGGAAGGTTTACGAGCACTCCATCCAACGGACAATGTTGCACTTTTCGTCCACGGCGGAGTGATTTGCGCCTACCTTACAAAGTTGTTGGGAATGAAGAGCGACGACATTTGGAGATTTAAAATCCACAATGCGTCGCTCACCTGTGTTGCATTTCCCGACGGGCGACCGCGCGTCGAATTGCTCGGTGACACCAGTCACCTGCGAAGCGATGACGCGTCCGTGCAAATCGGCAAGCCGATGTTCGGCTAACCGTCTAACGGACGACGATCATCTTGCGGGTTCCGCTCGCACCGTTAGCACTTACCCGATAAAAGTAAACTCCGGACGCCAAACCCTCTGCTTGTAGTTGGTAAGTGTTTTCGCCGGCGGCGCGAACGCCCAGGTCGAAGTTGCGGATGCGCGCGCCGCGGGTATCAAATACTTCCAGGCGCGCGCGTGATGAACGAGGAAGCGTAAAGGCAATTGTGGTACTAGGATTGAACGGATTGGGATAGTTCGGCCTAACCGAAAGGGCTGGCGACGGACCAGCGGGCGGTGTATTTAAGCGCGCAAACCCAGGGTAGTCGGTGGGATATTTTTGCGCTTTGAACGTTGTACCTGCGCCGGGCAACTCGACGTATCCCAATAGATTTCCGTTTTCGTCCACTTCCATTAGCGCCAGCGCGCCCGAAAGGGTAATAAAAAGATTACCGTTCGGAAGCTTTTGGGCACCTCCCATGAAAGTATTCACAAACAAGTTTACCGCGGGGTTCCGAGCGTAGAGTACGGTTGGTGTCGAAGGACCGAATGTTTCCCCGGCGGCGCGCACGTAGTCGCCGTTGGCATCAATAGGAGGTGCGAGTTCCAGCACCTGGCTGTCTCCGTCATTGTTGTTGTGAATGGTTATATTGCCGGCGTTGCTAAAGTCGGTGGACAACCACCGGGCGTCGTGTTGACGCAACAGGTGGGCTGGCTCGGCAACTCCCCCCGCGTAGCGATAGGTGGCAGCGTTTCCCCAGCGGTACAATAAATCGCCGCCTTTCCCGCGGTTGCCGCCAGCGCTGGTCGCTGCCTCGGCGGTTGTTGTGCTGTGATCGATAATCCAGATCTCGCCAAAGCCGAGCACGCTAATGAGGATCTCGTCGCGGTGCGGGTTATAGGCCAGGCCGTTAAAGTGAAACGGATTGCCCGGAAACACACCTAGCGTCGCGGGCGAAAAGTTGATGTCGACACGCCCGGGGTTGTCGGCAACGACGCCAAAGTTGGGCTTGGTGGTGTCGGCGTCCTGAATCAGATGGTCACCAACGAACCATTCCCAAACGACTTCGCTGCTACCATCGTTAACGTTGGGTTTCACTTCTACCAATCGCTCAAGCCACAAAACCGCAGTGTCGCCTGTGTTTTGCCAACCCATCGCTTCTGCTTCGGCGGTGCCGACGGACTCCCAGGTTGTTAACAGAACATTACCGTTCGGGAGCGAAATCGCATCGTGGTGAAACGTTGATGTTGGGGAGTGTCGGGAGTAAACCCAAATCAGGTCGCCGTCCCAGTCGATCAACTGCACGGTGTCCCACGCACCCGGTGGCGATTGGATCTGAGCGAACTGCGACCCACCTCGCAGAAGTAGTCCGTCGGGACGAAGGTAACCTGGCGAAGCCACGGGAGACGCTAGCGTTGGTGGCCAGCTGTGAACGACTGTAGAGTCCGGGGAGATAATAAAGCTGCCGCCGCCGGGATCGGCTTCGTGGTAAACGATGTGGTGTGGCTGACCCAGCGCCGGGGTCGTAGCCATACCCAGAATGAGGGTGCAAGCGACAGTGACCAGCATCAGTCGCACTACCAGGTTTGTCCAATCGAGCGCGTACATCCTAGCTGGCGAAGACGCGGTCGTGCACGTATTGAGGTTCCATGACCAGTTCGATATTGGTGTTTGGCGCAACGCGACGGATGTCGGCAAGCAGCGCGCGATAAACATCGACTCGTTCCTGTTTAAACGGCCGGAACTTTCCGTCCGGCGAGGTAACAAAGTTACCGTGCAGCAAGCGTTGCGAACCATGACCGCTGGCCAGGTGACGGAGCATGTCATCGTCAAACCGAAGTGCTCCCAGGAACACTTTCCAAACCCGTTGCAGCGGAACCGCGCGATCGACATCGGCGACAAAGTTCTGGTAGCTGGGCCCGTGCGTTTCGGTAAGGACTATAGGGTCGATGCGAAAAGCAACTCGATATCCGTTGTCCAGTAGCCACCTGGCAGCGGTGAGTCGCTCGTGTAAGCTGGCGCTACCGCCTTCGACCCTCTGCGTTACAACATCCGGGTTGATAGAAAACGAAATCAAGGCGCCGGGGTGTGCTGGTAAGGGGAGGTGTTGGACGTTTTGATGTTTGGTACGAAGTTCAAAGGTGATGTCCGGAAACGGCGACAGACTGTGTAATAGATCGCGCGTTAACTGGGTCGCCTGGTCGAGTTGTAAACTGTCGATGAACTCGCCGGTAGATATCCACGCTCGCGGGTTGTGCTCCACGAACTCGCCCAGCTCACGCATCATGTCATCGCGGTTAACGTACCATGTTGGTAACGCGTCGCTAAAGTAAGTGTGGATGAAGCAGTACTGGCACGAAGCGAAGCAATTGAAGCCCAAGATGAGGTTGTACATGTGGTCGTATTGGTACCACGGATGCCGCGGAAACGGTTTGATGAATTTCCCGCGATTGGTCGTCAGTACCAGTCCGCGTTTTTGTGACCCGTGGTGGCAAGCAACGGCTGCGTCGCGGTCGGCGACGGAGATTCGCTCGGCAAGCGGAAACGCGTCACAGATCTGCTCGGTCAGTGCGTGGGTTTTGGCATCGTCGGTAACATAGATCGCGCGCACGTTTTCTTCGAAGCGTCGGGTCATGGGTTCACCTGACTCCAACCGCGCAATGCCGCCAACTGCGGTCGGGCGATCACCCGAATCCCCAGCCAGCCGGCGGCAAAACCGCCCAGGTGCGCGAACCAGGCGACGCCTCCCAAGCCGGGCGAGGCCAGCGATACCAAACCGTTGGCGACCTGTATCACAAACCAGAATCCAAGCAGAATTTTTGCGGGCAACACCATCATTCGGATGAAGATAATTAACAACACCGCGGTGTGCACTTTGGCGTTGGGATAGGCGACCAGATAGGCGCCAAGAACTCCGGCGACCGCGCCGGAAGCACCAATGGTGGGAACGACGGAGTTTGGGTCGACGAGGATGTGGGTCGCCGCGGCGATTAGCCCGGTGACAAGATAGAACACCAGGAAGCGAACGTGCCCAAGCAGGTCTTCGATGTTGTTGCCAAAAATCCAAAGAAACAACATGTTGCCCACGATGTGTAGAATTCCGCCGTGCAGAAACATCGACGTAATTAAAGTGATCGGCAGGAACGCAGGTCCCGGCGCGTGCTGTACTTCGTATCCGGCAACATGCCCGACCAGGTCGACGCCATGGGTGATTTCATACGGGATAACGCCCCAAGTAGCAACAAAGGCTTCGGCGTTGCTTCCTTGCGCAATTTGCACCACAAAAACGAGCACGTTGAGCGCCACCAACGTGATCGTTACGAAGGGCGTTCGTTGAACTGGATTAATGTCGCGAAGCGGAAAAAGCATCTATCTGGTATCCCGCGCCGACGGCGCGCAAAGTCGTTCTATTACCGGTTCGGTCGCGGCAAGTCTGACGCCGCCAGCAACCCTACGCGCCGCGGTCATTCGTCGCAGGGTTGCCAGTCCGTCCGGGGTGTCTACGTCATACCACAGGGGAAGAAGGCTCAACGTCAGTCCGGCTTGACGTGTTCGTTCGACCGTCTGCTCAAAAACTTTGTCGCCGCCCCAGGCGATCTCCTCAAAAAGGCTCGGGTGATGTTGCTTAAGGCCGATGAGGTAGTAACCGCCATCGCTGGCGGGTCCAAGGACGACGTCGTTGTGTTTTAGTTTGGTATAGGCACGCTTTATATATGTCATAGGCAGGTCGGGGCTGTCCGATCCAATGATGACCGCTGCGCGGGGCGTGTGGCCGGGTCCTCTCAGAAGGTGCTCGAACGCCGCCGCCAGGCGATCGCCAAGGCCGCCCGCGGATTGCTCGGCAAGCGGGTAAGTATTAGTAAATAAATCACTTATACTCGACGGGGTGCCGTCGTAAAACACCGTGACTCTGGCCGATCGTAGCTGGCCCACCCGACGGAAAGTGTCCCGGAGGAACGCGCGATACAGCTCGCACGCGCCCTCTGCGCCTAGTTCGGGGATCAGACGGGTTTTAACCTCACCAGGCTGCGGGGATCGCGCAAAGATTCCAAGTGAACGGTACATTTGTATAGTTTTAGCTCTCTTCCGGTTCCGGCCGGATGTTATCGAGGCCGTGCTTCTGCCGCATCGCATATCGCTCGCCCCGCTTGACTCGGAGCCCTTTTCTGGTTACCGTTTGACGCCAAATCGGGCTCTTGGTATCTTGCTTGTGAAAAGAAGAACAAGCATTGGACGCGTGGTGCCGGGCGCCATAAGTGTCCACGAATTCGCTTCTTACCATTTTTCCTTAGCGGTTACGCAATGGATCTCGTCGCCAAATATACACCATTAATGATCCTGTTCGTGCTTGCGTTCATGATTCCCATGATTTTGCTGGCATTGGCGGGAAAGACCGGGCCGCGTCAGCCCGACGAGCGCAAGATGACGCCGTTTGAATGTGGTGTGGAATCATATGGCGACACCCGCCACCGCTTTTCCGTGCGCTTTTTCTTGATCGCGCTAATGTTCATTATCTTCGACATCGAAGCGGTATTCATTTACCCCTGGGCGGTCTTGTTCCGCGAATTGGGGTTGTTCGGTTTTATTGAGATGGCGGTGTTCTTGTCCATATTACTTCTGGGCTTGTTTTACGTCTGGAAGAAAGGTGCATTGGAATGGGAGTAGAATCATCAGCCTTCACTAAAAACGAAACGGGCATGATAACGACGCGCGTTGATGAAGTGATCCGCTGGGGCCGCAAGAACTCGTTGTGGCCGCTGCCGTTTGGCACTGCGTGCTGCGCTATCGAGTTCATGGGTGTTGTTTCCAGCAAGTTCGACATCTCGCGCTTTGGCGCCGAGCTCGTGCGCTTCTCGCCGCGACAATCCGATCTGATGATCGTGGCGGGCACTATCAACTACAAGCTTGCTCCGATCATGAAGCGCATCTACGACCAAATGTGCGAGCCCAAGTATGTGATCTCGATGGGTGCGTGCGCTAGCTCGGGTGGTTTCTATGACAACTACGCCACCGTGCAGGGAATCGATCAGATCGTTCCTGTGGATGTGTTCATTCCAGGTTGTCCGCCGCGGCCAGAGGCAATTCTCGACGCGGTCATGAAGCTACAGGAGCGCATTGATATTGAACCGGTGCCCAAGCGCGGCGAAGAACGTCGTCACGAAGTCACCGAACGCCTGCGCGACAAGGACTAACGGAGCAACCGTGGCCAAACACGCCAGCCAACAAGACACGCTGATTAGCGCGCTAAAAGCCGAATTCGGCGCCGCCATTCTAGGCGAAGATCGTTCCTACGGCGACCTCACCGTGACCGTCGAAAAGTCGCGCGTTCACGACATCCTCGCGTTTATGAAGAATCACCAGGGCTTTAACCAGCTTCTGGATATCTTCGGTGTCGATTGCCTCAAGCTTGAGGGGCGCCCCGAACGTTTCGAGATCGAGTACCTTGTGTACCGCATGACTGAAAATTTTCGCGTGCGTGTACTCGTCGCGGTTCCCGACGACGATCTGGAGTTGCCGACCATTACCGACTTGTGGGAGTCGGCAAATTGGGGTGAGCGAGAAGTGTACGAGTTCTTTGGGTTTAACTTTATCGGCCATCCCAACCTGCAGCGCTTGCTAACGCACCACGAGTTTCAGGGATTTCCGCTGCGCAAGGACTACCCGATTATGCAGGGACAGTGGTGTTCGAGTAGTTCCGACCTCGACGACCAACTGCAGGAATAGCATGGCAGATTCAATGGACAACACACAGCGCGAACCTTTCACCGCTGAGGACTTTGCATCGGACCTCGATTTTGGTCCGGGTGACCCCTTCGGCGATGGAACCACGCTCGACGACATCAACACCGACCCGATGTACATTAACATTGGGCCGACGCATCCGGCGACGCACGGTACCTTTCGTATTTATTGTAAGCTCGATGGCGAAACCATCGAAAAGGCCGCGGTGGATTGCGGCTACTTGCATCGCGGGTTCGAGAAGATTGTAGAAACCAAACAGTACACGCAGGTCATTCCCTACACCGATCGTCTCAACTACTGCAGCGGGCTAATCAACAACATTGGCTTTTGCAAAACTGTCGAGCGCATGCTGGGCATCGAAGTAACCGCGCGCACCCAGGCGATTCGCGTGCTCATTATGGAAATGCAGCGGATCATGGATCACATGATTTGCGTGGGTACCAACATTGTCGACATCGGCGCACTCACCAACTTCTGGTACTTCTACAACGCTCGCGATCGGTTGAACGACGCGCTGGAAGCACTAACGGGCGCGCGACTAACGTACAGTTACTGCCGTGTCGGTGGACTCGCTTGGGATCTTCCCGAGGATTTCTACACCAAAACCAAAGAGGCTCTGCGCGAGGTCCCGAAAGCGATCAAAGACGTGCAGGGGCTGGTGCAAAAGAACCGTATTTTTCAAGACCGAACGCGCGGCGTAGGAATGATCAGCGCCGAAGACGCGATTAGTTTTGGCTGGGCTGGGCCGTGTTTGCGGTCCACCGGGTGCGATCACGACTTGCGTGTTGTGGACCCGTACTACGGTTACGACCAGCTCGAGTTTGACGTGCCGGTTGGCGCTAACGGTGATGTGTACGACCGCATCTTCTGCCGTATCGCAGAAATGCACGAGAGTTTGCGGATCATTCACCAGGTGCTCGACAACATTCCCGAAGGCCCCATAAACGTAGACGAAAAGAAGGTCATGCTTCCCAAAAAACACGACGTTCACACGTCGATGGAAGCACTGATCAACCATTTTAAACTGGTGATCGAGGGTATTCAGCCCCCGCCAGGGCGTATCTATGACGCTATCGAAGCGCCGAACGGCGAACTGGGTTTTTATATCATTAGCGACGGCAGCGGACATCCATACCGGATCAAGGTCCGGCCGCCATGCTTTTATTTAATGAATACGATGAAGTTTCTCATTGAGGGCGGCATGGTTGCAGATATCGTCGCCATCCTTGGGGGACTCAATATTATCGCGGGAGAACTCGACCGCTAGTCGACAAGCATTATGTCCCAACCCCAAAGCCAAATCGCGTTTAGCCCCGACAACGAAGCCAAATTTCAGGACTTGCTGCCGAAGTATCCCACCAGGCAAGCGGTGATCATTCCCGCGCTGGCGCTGGCGCAAGAACAGTTCGGTTACCTGACTCCCGAGGTGATGGACTACGTTGCCCACCGCCTGGAACAGCCGGCGGTTGCGGTGTACGCGGTGGTGGAGTTTTACACCATGTTGTTTACCAAGCCTGTCGGCAAACACCACATTCAGCTTTGCCACACGTTGACCTGTACCATGCGCGGTTGCGATGCGCTTAAAGATCAACTCAAGGATCGACTTGGCGTCGAGCCCGGCGAAGTAACTCAGGATGGGTTGTTTAGCTACGAGTGGGTCGAGTGCTTAGGCGCGTGCGGCCATGCACCCATGATGCGCATGGACAAGCAGTACTTTAACAACCTGACCGAAGCAAAGCTGGATAAAATTATCCAGGCTTGTCGCGATGGCCAGGACCCGGCAGCCGTAAAGTAGTAGGTACGATGCTCAAAGACGTCATCAGTTCACGGTTTAGCGACCCCAACAACCACACGCTGGCGGGATACAAGTCCAACGGCGGATATCGCACGTTGGAATCGCTGTACAACACCGAACCCGATCAAGTCATCGAAACGGTGAAGCGTTCGGGTCTTCGCGGTCGTGGCGGCGCAGGCTTCCCAACCGGGATGAAGTGGAGCTTTGTTCCCAAGGCGTCGGACAAGCCCAAGTATCTGTGTGTGAACGGCGACGAAGGCGAGCCCGGTACCTTTAAGGATCGGTTGATTCTGGAGTTCGATCCGCACGCGCTTATCGAAGGCATCGTGATTTGCTGCTACGCGGTGAACATTAATACCGCGTACGTTTACATCCGCGGCGAATACGACGTACAGATCGCCCGACTGCGCGACGCCGTCGCGGAAGCCTATGAGTCTGGCATCATCGGCAAGAATGTAAACGGTAAGGGGTTTGACCTCGACATCGTGGTTCACGCTGGCGTTGGCGCCTACATCTGCGGCGAAGAGACCGGTTTAATTGAGTCGCTGGAAGGTAAGAAGGGTCAGCCCCGACCGAAGCCGCCTTTTCCCGCGGTGATTGGTGTGTTTGGATGCCCGACAGTGGTAAACAACGTTGAGACTTTGGCCGCACTTCCCTGGATCCTAAACGAAGGCCCGGAGAAGTACGCGGCAATGGGCACCGAGAAAAGCGCGGGCACCATGTTGTTTTCAATAAGCGGCATGGTCAAGAACCCGGGCGTTTATGAAACCGAGTTCGGTGTCAACTTGTGGGACTTCATCGAACACGCCACGGGTGGCATGCTCGACGGCCACAAGCTGAAGGCGGTGGTTCCGGGCGGATCATCATCGGCAATTTTAACCGCGGACGAAGCGCGTAGCACTTTGCTCGACTACGAATCCCTAGCCGCCGCTGGCACCATGGTCGGTTCGGGCGCCATTATGGTACTTAGCGATCAGGTATCGATCGTACACGCGTTGGAAGTAGTGCTGCGCTTTTATGCGCACGAGTCCTGCGGCCAGTGCCCGCCCTGCCGGGAAGGAACTTATTGGTTGTACCAGCTGTGCAAGCGCCTTCGCGCCGGCAAAGGACGGCCAGAGGATATTCAACAGATGCTCGACATCTGCCCCGACATGATGGGGCGGACGGTGTGCGTTTTGTCCGACTCGGCCGCGATTCCCACCAGGAGCTATGTCGAGAAATTTCGCGAAGAGTTTGACGCGTGTATCGATGTCAATAATCTGCCCCAACGGGCTTTGGAAGCCGGAGGCCGCGCGGTCGGATCATGAGCGAACAAGTAACCATTACGATTAACGGCAAACAGGTACAGGCCGAGGCGGGCCGCTTGCTGATCGACGTTTGCGCCGAGCAGGGAATCGATATTCCTCACTTTTGTTACCACCCGGGGCTGGGTCCCGACGGTAACTGTCGAATGTGCCAGGTCGAGTTCGTCAGCGAACGCGGCAACCGATTGGGGATTTCGTGCAAGGCCGAAGTTCACGACGGTATGGAAGTGAATACCGAAAGCGAAGCCGCCAAAGCCGCCCGGGCATCGGTAGAAGAGATGCTGCTGCTTAATCATCCGCTGGACTGTCCAATTTGTGACAAGTCGGGCGAATGTACGCTGCAGAACTACTACATGGAGCACGACCTCAAGGACAGCCGACAGAGCTTTACGCGCTTCAAGAAGGACAAGGCCGTTGACCTTGGACCGACGCTGGTCCTGGATCAGGAACGATGTGTTTTGTGCGATCGTTGCGTCCGCTTTTTGCGCGACGTTGCTGGCGACGAGCAACTGCATATTGCTGGTCGCGGCCACGAAGCCTTCATCTCCAAGTTTCCCGGCAAAGAAGTGGATAGCGCGTACTCTATTAATACTGTTGATCTTTGTCCGGTGGGCGCGCTGACGGCGAAAGACTTTCGGTTTGCGTCGCCGACATGGTTCCTGGACAAGACGCCGACGACGTGTACGTCTTGTTCGCGCGGATGTTCGATGGAGATCAATAGTAAAAAGGGCCCGATTAGCGGAAACCACACCGGCGTTGGCGTTCAACAGCCGGGACAGGTTCACCGCCAGCGTCCGCGGTTTAATCCCGACGTCAACGGCCACTGGATGTGCGACCACGGGCGAACCAACTACAAGTTTGTTAACGACGCTCGGATCACCGAGTCGGCAATTCGTCGCGGCGCGGAAACTATCGAGATTACTTTCGACGAAGCGCTGGCGGAACTGCGCTCGCTAATGGGGTTTGCCCCGGTTGGTGCGGTTGGGGATTCGCGCGGAAGCAAGGCGCTGCTCCTGGCCTCGGCCAACTGTACGTTGGAAGAGCTGTACCAGCTTAAGAAACTGGCGGCCGATCATCTGAGCGCCGACCTGATGGTGGCGCGCCACGTCCCCGATGGAATAGAAGATCAGTTGCTGCGCAAGAGCGATCAGCACGCCAACACCAAGGGGGCTGAGTTGCTCGGAATTCCGGTGCTGGACCTGACCGGCGCCAACCAGGGTGACGAATCCAAAGCCGAATCGGCTGCCGCGAATGCAGTGTTGTGCTGCGTTGGCTTTAACGTTAGTATCTCGCAACCTCTCGAGCGCGTAGCCCGCGCGGCTGCCAAAGTTATCGCGATTTCCGCCTGCATCACCAGTCTCACTGAACGCGCTGACTTGATTGTCGCTGGCCTGACGTACGCCGAAAAGGACGGGCTGGTTGTGAATTTCGAAGGACACACTCAGCGGCTGAAGCCGGCATGGGAGATTCCAACCACGAGCGAGTGGCAAACCTTCGAGTTGTTCCGGGCGTCGCTGACGGGTGAGACCGGCGCCGAATTTGTGTCTCACGTGCGCAAGGCAATTGCCGAAAACGAGCCGGCGTTCTCCGGCGTTGATTTGGTCAACGTAGGACCGCGGGGAATTCGCGTAAGCGGACAACCCGTTGGATAAGACACACCAACACATCTAGATTACCAATGGTCGACTTTTTAATCTCCGCCGGGAAAGCCGTATTTATTTGGGGCTTTGCGCTAACCCTTCTGCCGCTCCTGATTTGGTTCGAGCGCAAGGGCGCTGCGATGATCCAAGACCGCGCTGGCCCCAACCGGGCCGCCATCTTGGGGATTCGTTTGGCTGGATTCATCCACAACATTGCCGACGTGGTTAAGTTGTTGATGAAGGAGATGATGATCCCGCCGCACGTCAATCGCGTCTACTTTATGATCGCGCCGGTTATTGGTTGGACGTTCATCATGCTGGCGTTCGCGGTGCTCCCTTGGGCCGACACGTTGCTGGTTGGCGGCCGCGAAATCACGATGCAAGTGGCCAACCTCAACTCCGGCATCCTGTTTATTCTGGCGATCACATCGCTAAACGTGTACGGCATCGTACTCGCGGGTTGGTCGAGCAACAACAAGTTCGCGCTGTTGGGCGGGCTGCGTTCGACCGCACAGATGATCAGCTACGAAATTCCACTCGGTCTCGCGATCGTCGGCATCTTTATGGTCTTCGGTTCGGTCGAACTCAACGAAATCGTGCGCGGACAGGGTGAGTTGTTGTTTGGGTTCTTGCCCAAGTGGGGCATTTTTGTGCAGCCTTTGGGCTTTTTGTTATTTACCGTGGCAGCCTTTGCCGAGACCAACCGTAACCCCTTCGACCTTCCCGAAGGCGAGTCGGAAATCGTCGCCGGCTTCCACGTCGAGTACAGCGGTATTCGATTCGCTCTGTTTTATATGGGTGAGTATGTCGCCATGGTGTTGGCTGCGGGGATGATCGCCACGCTGTTCTTTGGCGGCTGGCAGGTGCCGTACATGCCGACCGAAGCGTTGGTTGCCAACGCCGACACGGTTTTTAGGGTCATGACCAGCGTTGGCGGTGTGGGTGCGCTGGCGTTTGCGCTGCTCATGTTTGTTTGGTTTCGTAATGTGCGTGGGAGTTTTGGTGACCTCCGCGAGTACGAAGGGTTGCTGTGGGGCGTCTTGCACGTGGTTATCGGGCTTGCCATGCTAGCCGTCTTCTACAAGAGTTTTTCGTTCACTCTGCCCGAATGGGGCGCCAGAACCGTGGCGGCCGTGGTGCAGGTTACATCTTTTGCCGTTAAGACGCTGTTCTTTTGCTGGTTGTTTATTTGGGTGCGCTGGTCGCTACCGCGCTTCCGTTACGACCAGGTCATGCGTCTGGGCTGGAAGAACATGATTCCGCTGTCGTTCATCAATATTTTTATTACCGGCCTGGTCATCGTACTGATAGACCGGATGGGATAGTCATGGACGCTGCCGTTTTTTACATTTTTGCCACGTTAGCGGTTCTGGGCGCGCTGATGATGGTGTCGTTTAAGAACCCGCTTAGCGGCGCGTTTGCGCTGGTGCTGTCGCTGGTATCGCTCGCGTTCTTGTTTGCGCAGCTTCACGCCGAGTTCGTGTTTATTCTGCAGATTTTGGTTTATGCTGGCGCGATTATGGTGCTGGTCATCTTCACGATCATGCTGCTGAATCTTAATGAAGACGAGTTGCGCGAAGCCCCCGCGGGCCGACCGCGTTGGTTCCTGATCGTGACGCTATGTGGAGCGGGCCTTGCCGGCGTGTTACGCGTGTTCTCGCAGATCGACATCCAGGCAAGGACGCTGCCCGAAGGCTTTGGAGATATTGCCGCTGTCGGCCGTTTGATGCTGACCGACTACCTCTACCCGTTCGAAGTGATTTCGGTGCTGTTGTTGGTCGCGATCGTTGGCGTCGTGCTTCTGGCCAAGAAAGTTATCTAAGCGTGGAAATTGGACTGAATCATTATCTGGCGCTCAGCGCGATCCTGTTTTTCATCGGGGTGTACGGATTCCTGTTTCGTCGCAACCTGATCGTGATTCTTATGTCGGTGGAAGTCATGTTGAACGCGGTCAACTTGTCGTTTCTTGCGTTTGCCAGGCAGAACGCCACGATGGACGGGCACGTGATTGCTTTCTTTGTGATGGCCCTGGCGGCGGCCGAAGCCGGTATTGGTCTGGCAATTCTAGTGATGCTGTTTCGGAACCGGACGACCGTTCAGTCGGATGATCTCACCCTGATGCGTGACTAATATGTCGAACTACTTGTGGATCATACCTTTTGCGCCCTTGTTTGGCGCCATCATCAACGGCACGTTGTCCATGATGTTCGCTGGCCGCGAAAAGGGTCCGAACGAAAAAATGATCGGCGCGCTAGGCACACTGGCGCCAACGGTGTCTTTTATTGTCGCCGTTATGCTGTTTATGGACATGCGCGCCCACGACGCTGCGCACCGTGTCTACGAACAAACACTGTTTACCTGGATCAAAGCCGGGCCGCTGCACCTGGACTTTGCCTTTATGGTCGACCAGTTGTCGATGGTGATGGTGTTAATTGTTACCGGCATCGGTTCGCTAATCCATCTCTATTCGATAGGGTATATGCACGGCGACCGCGGCTTTGCGCGGTTCTTTACCTACCTCAACTTGTTCATGTTCTCGATGCTAACCCTGGTGATGGGTAGCAACATCCCGATGTTGTTTGTCGGTTGGGAAGGCGTGGGGCTGTGCTCGTACCTGCTGATTGGATTCTGGTACAAGGATCTGGCCAATGCGGCGGCTGGGAAAAAGGCTTTTGTCGTAAACCGAATTGGCGACTTCGCGTTTCTGATCGGCATGTTTATCTTGTTCAAGACGACGTCTGATCTTGGCGGTGCCACGTTAGACTTCGCAGGATTACGAGAAATGGTCGGCACGCACCCCGCGGAATTCACCGCCATCGCAACGGCCGCGTGCATCTTCATGTTCATTGGCGCGACCGGCAAGTCGGCCCAGATTCCGCTGTACGTTTGGCTCCCCGACGCAATGGCGGGTCCAACTCCGGTTTCGGCACTCATTCACGCCGCTACCATGGTGACCGCAGGCGTGTACATGATTGCGCGGATGAACTTTCTGTACACGCTAAGCCCGACGGCAATGGCGATTGTAGCGACCGTCGGCGCCGTTACCGCAGTTTTTGCCGCGACCATCGGGTTCGCCCAGCGAGACATTAAGAAGGTGCTGGCGTATTCGACGGTGAGTCAATTGGGGTACATGTTCCTGGCCGTCGGCGTTGGCGCTTACTCGGCCGGCGTGTTTCACCTGATGACCCACGCCTTCTTTAAAGCATGTCTGTTCCTGGGTTCGGGATCCGTTATTCACGCTATGAGCGGCGAGCAGGACATGTTCAAGATGGGCGGGCTTAGTAAGCACATGCGGACCACCTGGCTGACGTTTGTTATCTCGTCGGTTGCGATCGCAGGTATTCCACCGCTGGCCGGATTCTTTTCGAAAGACGAGATTCTCTGGTACACCTGGAGCGCGTCGATTGGCCCCGAGTGGCTACCCAAGACTCTGTGGATCATTGGTTTTTGTGCAGCGGGGATGACGGCGTTCTATGTTTTCCGCGCCGTGTTCCTGACCTTTCACGGCGAAGAGCGTATCTCGGCCGAAGCCAAAGCCCATTTGCACGAATCGCCGCCGCTAATGACTATTCCGCTGATTGTGCTCGCCATTGGCGCGTGTGTGGTTGGCTTCCTGGGCGTGCCCGAAGTACTGCCCTTCGGTGCGAACCATTTTCATCATTGGCTGGCGCCGGTGGTAGACGCGGCACACAGTTCGGGGCACGGCGCAGACCATGCGCTCGCCACCGTTGGTGTTGCCGCGGCCGCCGAAGCAGGTCACGAAACGACCGAACTGCTGCTAATGGGGCTTTCGATTCTGATGGCGTTGTTCGGAATCTTCATGGCGTTCTTGTTTTACATTCGTAAGCCCGACAGCCCAGCGGCGTTCAGCCGTTTGATGGGGCCGTTCTACAAACTGGTCCGTGGCAAGTACTTTGTCGACGAGGCGTACGATGCAGCAATCGTTAAGCCCAGTTACCAGCTGTCCGAAAAAATATTGTTCCGCGTTATTGATCGCGGGGTTATCGAAGGCGTGGTTAACGGCGTCGGCATCATGGCGCGGCTACTGGGCAGTACCATTCGCATGGCCCAGAGCGGCGCGGTACGCACCTACGGCTTGTTCTTTCTTATCGGAGTGCTTCTGATTTTTATCCGCCTGCTAACTTAGCGGCGGCTGACCATTATGGATATTGTTAGCTTAGTAACATTTGTTCCGGCGATTGCAGCGCTTGTCTTGCTCGCCATTCCCGGTTCGCAAACCAAAGTCATCCGGGGTTATGCCCTGTTGGTGACGTTGGCGGTGTTCGCACTGTCTATTCGCCTGGTGACCGGGTTCGAGACCTCGGACGCAATGCAGTTCATGGTCAAAGCCGACTGGATTCCTTCGCTGGGTGTGCAGTACATCATCGGCGTGGACGGGATTAGTCTTTGGCTGATCATGCTGGTGACGTTCCTGTCGCCGATTACCATCCTGTCTACGTTTGGATCCATTACCAAACGGGTCAAAGAGTTCTACTTCTTTGCACTGCTGCTGCAAACCGCCATGGTGGGCGCGTTCGTGGCGCTAGACGCGTTCCTATTCTACGTGTTCTGGGAAGTCATGCTGATCCCGATGTACTTCATGATTGGGATGTGGGGTGGCGAACGCAAAATCTATGCGACGTTAAAGTTTTTTATCTACACCATGGTGGGATCGCTGCTGATGCTGGTAGCAATTCTGTTCGTGGTGTGGTCGTACCACCAGCAGACCGGTGTGTGGACGTTCGAACTCGCACAACTTCTTACTGCACCGCTGTTTGAGCCCAAGACCCAGTGGCTGCTCTTTCTGGCATTTGCGCTCGCGTTTGCCATTAAGGTGCCCATGTTCCCGTTTCATACGTGGCTGCCGGATGCTCACGTGGAGGCACCTACCCCGGGGTCGGTTATTCTGGCTGGCGTATTGCTAAAAATGGGAACTTACGGTTTTGTCCGTTTCGGGATGCCACTGTTTCCGGAGGCCGCTATTAAGGCGATTCCGTTGATTTCGATCTTAGCAATCATTGGGATTATTTACGGCGCGCTGGTTGCGCTGGTGCAGCAGGACGTTAAGAAGCTGGTGGCGTACTCGTCGGTATCGCACTTGGGCTTTGTCATGTTGGGGTTGTTTGCGCTCAACACCGAGGCAGTCTCCGGTGCGATTTACCAAATGATAAACCACGGTATCTCGACCGGCGCTTTGTTCCTGCTAGTCGGTGTCATCTATGAACGTCGTCACACACGATTGATTTCGGAGTACGGCGGCTTGACCAAAGTCATGCCCATTTACACCGTCGTGTTTATGGTGGTCACTTTGTCGTCGATCGGCCTGCCGCTTACCAATGGGTTTGTAGGCGAGTTCTTAATACTTTTGGGAACGTTTAAGGCCAATGCCTGGTACGGAATACTCGGGGCTACCGGGGTAGTACTGGGCGCGGTCTACATGTTGTGGATGTTCCAGCGCGTCTTCTTCGGCGAAGTCACCAACCCCGAGAACGAAAAGCTAAAAGACTTAAACCTGCGCGAGTCGCTTGTGTTTGCCCCGCTGCTAATCATGATCTTTGTAATGGGTGTGGGTTCGAAGCCGTTTCTGGAAAAAATGGAGCCCGCGGTGAACAAGTTTGTCGCCGGGGTCAACGAGTATCGCGATACGGCGCGGATGTCGGACGGACGTACATTCCGTCGTGGTCAGCAACTGTATGAGGTCACGATCGACGAAGCCTTTACCCAAAACGGGCTTGAGCCGCGCCAGGAAGCGCCCACCGGAGGTATGCCGAGATGATGCCCACCGTCGGTCCGGCCGAACTTCGCATGCTAGCACCCCTCATCGCGCTGGTGCTGGGCGGGTGTGTGTTCTTGGTGTGGGGCGCGCTCAGCAACCGCGTCGGCCCTGCGCAACGCCTCTTCGCTGCGGTCGTTAATGCTGCCGTTGTTGGATTGTGCATCGGCATGTGGAACGATTCGTCGTATGCGATTCTCGGCGGCATGCTGATTGTCGATAAGTTTACGTTGTTCTTTACCGCGTTGGTTTCGGCGTGCGCCCTCGGAACAGCGGTAATTTCTGGAAGCTATCTCAACCGCTTTGGCATCGGGCGGTCGGAGTACTACGCAATGATGTTCTTTACCACCGCTGGCATGTTTGTGCTGGTGAGTGCGTACGACTTGATTGCTGCATTCATCGGCATCGAGCTGATGAGTCTGGCCGTTTACATTATGGTTGCCTTCCGACGCCGCGACTTCTTCGGCAACGAAGCAGCCATGAAGTACTTTCTGCTGGGCGCGTTTGCGATCGCGTTTTTCCTGTACGGAATGTCGCTGACCTACGGGCTAGTGGGATCGCTCAACTACAAGACCATTATGGTTGCCGCCGTTCAAGATGGGCTCTACACGTCGCCGCCGTTTTTGCTGGCGATCGGGCTCTTGATGATTGGTTTCGTGTTCAAGGTCTCTGCGGTGCCCTTCCATATGTGGGTACCCGATGTGTACCAGGGCGCCCCCGCGCCGGTTACCGGTTTCATGGCGACGGCGGTAAAGGCCGCATCGTTCGCCGCGTTCCTCCGCCTGTTTTACATGAGTTTTATGGGCGGGCGTGGACATTGGGCCGACATCATTTCGCTGCTCGCGATTCTCACGATGACGGCGGGTAACATTGTCGCGCTGGTGCAGTCCAACATAAAACGTATGCTCGCGTACTCTAGTATCGCCCATGCGGGATACATTCTGGTGGGGATGGCCGCGCTCCAGGTTCACAATACTGCGGGCGCAGTCGGGGTAATGTATTACGTGCTGGCCTATGCCGTGATGACGCTAGGCGCGTTCGCGTTGGTGACTGCGCTGGAGCGTCGCGGTGGTACTCGCGGGCTGGAGATTGACGACTATGCCGGCCTGGGACTCAAACACCCCGGCTACGGGCTCGCGATGTCGGTGTTTATGCTGTCGATGGCGGGTATGCCCGGTTTCGGCGGTTTCCTTGCCAAGTACTACGTGTTCAGTGCGGCGGTGCAAGAGGGACTGATCACGCTGGTTATTATCGGTGTGCTCAACTCGGCTTTGTCGCTGTATTACTACTTGCGCGTTGTCGTGGTGATGTACTTCAAGCCGACTCGCGACGATATGGTTGTCTATGACGACTTCGGCGTTCGTGCGGTGCTCACCGTAACCGCGCTGGTAACCATCTGGTTGGGCCTGGGTCCGAGCGGCGTGTTGCCCGGTATCGACGACGTCGTTAGTTGGACGCAACAGTCGCTAAATGTCCTGCTCGCTGCGCGCTAATTAATCATGTTCAAAGTTCGAGCGATTGATCACATCGAGGTTTTCGTTCCCGATCGGGAAGAGGCCGCCGATTGGTACGGTCGTGTACTTGGATTCGAACGCATGACACGGGCGGCGTCGTGGTCATTGCATCCGCAGGGTCCGCTGATGATCTCGAGCGACGACGGGGCCACCAAGATTGCGCTGTTTACCGGCGAGCCTCAAGGTACCCACGATGTCGTCGGGCTTCGGCGGCTGGCTTTTGTGGTAGATGGCCCCGGGTTTCAGGAATTTCTCGATCGCCTCGGCGACCACAATCTCACCAACCGCGGCAACGTGGTTACCGCAACCGACTGGGTCGATCATAGCCTGGCGGTTTCCGTGTATTTTGACGATCCTTGGGGGACGCCGTTGGAGGTTACCACCTACGACGTCGACACCAAGCCGCCGCGCTAGTTCTCTATTTTAACGGGGTGGGTAGTAAACGTGCCGCCGCCCAGCCATTCGATCCCGCGCATTCTTAAGTGCCGACGGTGCAAGTCGGCCACGCCCGATTGCTCGCTGGAAATACTTTGCGTCAACACCCATTTGCCATCGAAGCGTTGCCCTTCGAACGCGTTGCACCCGACGTCGGGGGTGTAACCGCGGTAAACCCAATTTGCGCTTCCGTTAACGTCGGTGGAAAGAGTCGTCGACGTCGCGTATTGGACGGTTGTCCGAGGATTGACGACGGTGACGGTGTCCTGATCATCCTGCCAATCGGTAAAGAACAGATAGTTCGTTCCTGACTCAAAGATCACCAACGGGTTTTCGGCCTGCCCCCCGGTGGTTTGCGCGCCGGTTCCTACGGCAAGCCGCCGGGTGGCGTCAATGTAGCCGGACCCCGAAAAGGGCTGCAGCGGATCGTTGCCGGTAGCCGCCACAACCGCGCCATACCCATTGGTACTTTTCGCGGTAACCAACATCAACCACACCTGCTGCGCTTCATCGAACGCGACAAACGCGTCCCGACACTGCGCGTCGAAGTCGCCGCCCGCGCTCCACGTTGTCCAGGGCTCGTCGCATTCATAAACCAAGGTGATGTGGTTCCAGCCGTGCAGGTCGTGCGACCGGGCGACGCCGATTCGCTGGCGCGCTAACGGCCCACTACCTTCCACTCCGGTAAAAAACATGAGGTACTCGTCGCCGTATCGCACAATATGCGGCGCCCACACGTGGGTGTCGTAGAATGTACCCGGGGTAGGGGTTAGAACCGGCCCGTGATAAACGAGCGTTCGAAAATCGCGCGTTGAGTAGTGATCGATCCTGCTGCCGCCCTTGCTGCCTTCGGTGTGAAAGTACAAATGGTAGGTTCCAAGGTTGTCTTGGATCCAGGCGTGGTCGGCAATGTCGTCGTCTTCGTCGTCGATGGTGGGGAAGTCTTCGTCGTAGGGGTTGCCGTCGCCGTCGTCGTCGTCAAACTTTGAGGCCAGGAAAACGTCCGTGCCGCCGGGGACACAAGTAACTTGCAGGCCTCCGGCGGGGCGCTGGGTTGATTCGCTGCACGCGTTAAGTTGCAGCGCGACGGAAATGAGAATGGCAAAGCGTTTGATCATGGCACCATCGGGGAATGCCATTATACAACGTGTGCCTTAGTCGCGTCGCTGGTTCTTCTTTTTCCAGATGTGGGGCTTCTCGAAACGCGGCTTGGGTCCACGGCGCGAAGCTTCGAGGATTTGTTGCGCGAGGTCCGGAAAGCCGTTGTCGCCAAAGTGAGAAACGTTCTCGTAGGCCAGGCCGTGGCGAAGCATGCGCACCGCCAACAACTCGCCGTCGACAAAAATGTGGGCGAGCTGGCGATCGAAAGGGTCTTTGCCGTCGCGAACGATTTGCAGCGATGTCGCGCGTGTAAGCCAGGCGCGGGTCGAATCGGCGGCTTCCGGGCCATACGGCTGGTCGATCATTATGCCGACCGATGGGCTACGCGTTTCCGGCGTGTCCATGCCCAGGATGCGGATCGACTTGCCGTTAATGAAGATCGTGTCGCCGTCGTCAAAGCCGACGTCGCGTAGCGAGAATGCCTCGGCTCCAGGGTAGTTTGAAGCCGACCGGCTGGACGAATGCTGCCCGTCCCGGCAGCCGGAAATCAGGGCGAGCATAGCGCCAATGCAGATGAGCAGGTTGCGTGGCATTGTGGCGGAAGGATACTGCATCGCCATTTCCAGGGCTAGTGGTTGTCACCGAGCTAACACCAAGCCATGCTGTAACATTCTGTAAAATAATAAGTTACATTGTTGTGACCCCGTTGCACCCTCCAGTGTCTAAAGAGTAGACGGGAAAAGCGGAATCTGCCCACAAAATGGACAGCGATCCGCTTGGGAATCGGTGGGGAATAGGTAGTAATTGACCCCGTGCGAAGGGCCCGAAAGGGCCGCTTGAGAAACTTTTCGCAAGGATTGGCTTGACAGACCCGTTGAAAATCAATTATTTACCGCTAACACCCCACTTAAGTGACCCTCCCCTCGAGTCACTAAGATCCTTGTGAAAAATGTAGTTTTCTCGCTGGCACGGGACTTGATGTGTCTACGGCAGCGGAGGTTGCTTATACCATGAAGAAACAAGTAAACACTTATCTACTTTGGATTCTCGTTCTCTCCGTCGGGGTGGTTTCGGGTCTGACGTCCGCTGCGATTGCGCAGGATGGTTTCGTTTCCAAAACGGACGTTATGCTCGACACGATCAATAACCTGATCGAGGCGAAGGAATACGAGCAGGCCGAGGTCATCGCTACCGAGTTGACGGACACTCAACCGGGTCTGGTTGATGGTTGGATGATGCTCGCTTATACGCGCACGTTGACCGAGAAGTATGAAGCGTCCAACGCCGCATACGATCACGCGCTGCAACTGGGTGCGACTCCCAAGGAAGTTTACACACGCAAAGCGTACAACTGTCGCCGTCTGGGTGACGCCCAGCTAACGCGCGAGTGCTATGAAGCGATACTCGCTGGTGAGCCGGACAACGTCGAACTAAAGCTACAACTGGCTGCATTTGAGGCCCAGGTAAGCGATTTCGAGCGTTCCCGAGCGCTTTACGAAGAAGTGCTGGCGGCCGATCCTAGCAACGCACAGGCGATCGAAGCCCTGGCTCACGTTGCCAGTAAGCTCGGCGACGACAGCGCGGTTGACATGTGGTTGCGTCGCGGATTGGAAGTCCAACCGGAGAACACCAAGCTCATTAAGAAGCTCGCGCTTCGTAACATGAATGAGCAGCGTTACGACGACGCGATTGCGCAGCTGAACCAGTTGCTTGACATCGAACCCGACAACATCGCGGGTCATAAGAATCTCGGAATTGCTTACTACCAGAAGAAGCAAAAGTCGCAGGCGATGGCGTCGTTTCAGAAGGTCGCGGAGCTTGGCGGCGAAATGAACGATCTCTACGGACCGATGGCCGACTGCTATCGCACGTTGGGCAAACGTGGGGAGGCGGTGGAGACGATTAAGTCTGGCCTCGCGGTGGACTCTCAGAAGGCCTGGCTGTACAGCATCTGGGGGAAGATTCTCGAAGACGGCAAGGCCTACGACGCGGCAATCGGCAAATTCCAGATGGCGGTGGCCCAGCGCGACGAGCCCTGGAGCGGCTACGCCCGCAAGCAGATCACCCGTCAGGAGCAGCTAAAGAAGCGTGCTCAGATGATTGCGTCCCAGGGCGGACAGCCGTAAGCCGCAGTAAAACATCGTCATACAGGTTTATTATCGAAGCGCCTCCCGATTCGTCGGGGGGCGCTTTTAAGTGTAGAAAATATAACGGGTTGGCTGGCTCAAAATTCCGTTTGTGGCGTTTGACCGGCGGTATTTGACTATGGTACGATATTCGGTGTAGGAGTGGGCAATCCTCAGGGGCTCCTGCCGCCCGTCTTGAACTGCGACCTCGGCTAATGCCCTTCGCGACTGGGCGGACAAAAGGCCACGCCATTCTGGGTGACCTTGTTTCTGGATTTATTGTAGTACCCGATTGCTAGGGATGAATTCCGCGCCGAAAGGCGACGGGTGCGATGGGATTGCAACCAAGTTAGGCTTCGACACGCACCTGGCACTGCTCGTTAAGGAGGCAGGACAAACATGAAAACTCTCGCAGTTTTTCTCCTCTGTCTGTTGATTGCTGCTCCGTTGGTGGCCGGGCCGCCAACTAATGGTGTGTACAAGTCGGACGACTTGGGTGGCGCCATGGAGCAGGGCCGCGCCAGCGAAAGCTGGCTACCGACCAAGTTTGCGATTAACAACACGCTCAACGAAATGTCATGGGACGGGGCAACACTCGGAGCTCAGTGGCAATGGGTGTGTCCGTGGATTCTTCTTCCGCCGACCTTGTTGGTTGACACCGTTGATGGCGCTGGCAACGGCCAGAAGATTTGGCGTATCACCTACACTGGTGGAATTTGTAATCTCGATGGCGGCGGCCCCTGGGCTGGCGGCGACGCGCTTTACGTCGCAGACATCGACACCTGGACCCACACCGTGACCGAAACTTTTGCCAGCTTCGTTGAAGTTGGTACCGTGTGGACCGCCGTTGCAACCTCGACTTTTCGCGGCTACAACGATGACTGCATGGCTCTGCAGATTTCGAACGGCGTGAAGATCGGCGACACCGACAGCGGTACGTTGCCGGCTGACTACCCCAACTTCTGGGATTGGGCCACGTGTACCGACCTCGGTACCGCCGGGCCAGGCCAGTGGGGCGATATTTCTCAGATTACGCTAAGCGTCACTGACTGTACGACGGTTAGCACGGTTGAAAAGTCGTGGGGCGCGGTTAAGGCCCTCTACCAAGACTAGTATTGAACCGCAAATCGCTACTCGCAGACGCGGGTAGCTAGTGGAGGATAGGCATGAAACTAATGCCAAAGGTATTGATGCTCGCAGCGATTGTGGCCATGGTGGTCCCCGCGGCGCACGCACAGGCACCCGTCGCCGGTACCTATAAGTCGGTAGAGATCGCTGGGACGATCGACTACGGTCGCACCAGTACGTCTTGGACGGCGCCCAGCGGCTGGGAAACCTTAGGTAACGTAACCAATCTCGAATCCTGGGATGGTCCTGATAACGCAGGACCGGGCGGATCCCTGGGTCTGATGTGGCGCATCTATTGCGGCCAGGTGGCCAATGTCACGGTTGAACTCGACGTGCCCGGCGTGCAGCGCCGCGTCCGTATCGACTACACCGGTGGCGCGTTCTGGCTCGATGGTGGGGCATCCTGGGGCGGCGGCGATCCGGCATACACCGGCACGCTTACCGACTTCAGCGAAACCCGTAGCTACATCTACACCGATGACCCGTTCAACCCCGGTTCGTACGTGATCATCGCGACCAACTCCGATTGGGATTGGCAAGGAAACTTCGACGGTTACACGTCGAGCTGTCTCATTGGTCAGGCGAATGACGCGTTGATCGATATGACCGACTCAAACTTTGTGTTCCCCGCGACCACGAAGCCGGCTTACTACCCCGGTTTCCTGGATCTGGGTTGTGCGGATACCCGCACCCTGGGCCGTTGGGGTAACATGAAGAACATGACTTGGGACATTTCGAACAACTGCTCCGTCCCTGTCCAAGAAAAGTCTTGGGGCGCGATTAAGTCGCTATACCACGACTAAGACCTGGTGCCAGAGAAGTTGGCTGGCGCTGAGGCGTTGGAGGGGCTCGACTGCTTAGTCGAGTCCCTCCCGTTTCCACCCTTCTCCTGGCGCGCTCACGTTGGGAGAACCATAGCTCCTAAAGGGCCACCGGCTTGGCAACGTGATGACGCGTTGACCAAAGAATGCTTAGCCGGTGAAAGGAGGAGTCTTGCTCTACATCCGTATTGGGACTTTGCACCGTAGTGCCTGCGTCGCCCTTACCCTACTGGCGGCGCTTACACTCGCCCTGCCAGCACGCGCGCAGGCGCCGGTAGACGGTACCTATAAGTCAACCGACCTCGGCGGCCAGATGCAGACGGGTCGCGTCTCCGAGTCGTGGACGATCCCCACGGGATACAACACGGCCGGGAACGTTATTAACGTGCGATCCTGGGACGGGTCGGTAATGGGCGGCCAGTGGTGGGTTGCGTGCGCGACGCTCAACCTTGCGCCGAGTCTCATCTTCGACACGGTCGACGAAAACGGGAATGGTTTTCGATCGTTCGTCCTATCGTACAGCGGCGGTTCGGCCTGGCTGGGTAACGGCCCGTGGAATGGCGGACTAAGCGACTATCCTGCGCTTATCGAAGAGTATACCGAAGTCGTCACGCTGCAGTATTTCGGCAACTCGGTAGTTGGGGCCAATAGCAACGTTTCGTTTGAGGCGCGGTTTACCGGCTTTCCCAACAGTTGCGTTGGATTCGCCATCGGCAACCGGGTCGAAGTCGGGAACACCGATGGTTCAACTTTGCCGGCGGACTATCCGGAATTCTTTGATTCGTCATGTTCGTCGACCCCAACGCTGGGAAGCTGGGGGTACGTGTCGGGTCTGACCATCACCGTCGCCAACTGTACGACGGTTCCAGTGAGCGAGAAGAGTTGGGGTGCAGTTAAGGCAATGTACGCCAACTAGTATCGAACAAAGAGTTAGTAGAAAAGCCAGCCCTGTAAAGGGCTGGCTTTCTTGTATCCATCGACAATTTGGTAGCGTGACGCAGGCCGCCACGACCGAGGTTAGTCGTAGTATTCGTTACCCAGGTGAGTGATTACCTCTTCGCCCATGATGTGGCGAAGGTTGTTCTTGAGCTTCATCTGCTGAATAAACAAGTCGTGCTCGGCGTAGAGACCGGGCGCGGTTTGCGGACTCTTAAAGAAGAACGACAACCACTCGGTGATGCCCGACTGGCCGGCGCGTTTCGCGAAGTCCAGGAAGAGCGCAAGGTCCAGAACGATTGGCGCAGCCAGGATGCTGTCGCGGCAGAGGAAGTCTACTTTGATCTGCATCGGGTAGCCCAGCCAGCCAAAAATGTCCAGGTTGTCCCAACCCTCTTTGTTGTCGCCGCGCGGCGGATAGTAGTTGATCCGTACCTTGTGATACATGTTGCCGTACAGCGTCGGGTACTTCTCTGGCTGGAGAATCGTGTCGAGCACCGAAAGCTTACTGACTTCCTTGGTCTTAAACGACTCGGGGTCGTCAAGCACCTCGCCGTCGCGGTTACCCAGAATGTTAGTGCTGAACCAGCCGCTAAGCCCCAGCATACGCGCTTTCAGGCCCGGCGCGAGAATCGTCTTCATAAGGGTCTGGCCGGTTTTAAAGTCCTTGCCGCAAATCGGCACCTGCAACTCGCGAGCGAGTTCGACCAGGGCGGGGATATCGCCGGACAAGTTCGGCGCGCCGTTGGCGTAGGGAATGCCCATGCTGATAGCGGCGTATGCGTAAATCATGCTTGGCGAAATGTTGGGGTCGTTGTTCTTAAGACCCTCTTCGAACGCTTTGATCGAGTCGTGGACCGGTTTGGGTTCCATGTAAACTTCAGTACTTCCGCACCACACCATGACCAGTCGGTCGCAGTTCTTTTCTTTCTTGAAGCTTTCAATATCGGCCTTTAGCTGCTGCGCTAGATCCCACCAGTTGTCGCCCTTTTTTACGTTGGGGCCGTCGAGCTTCTTAACGTAGCGTTTGTCGAACACCGCGGACATCGGTTTGATCGACTCCAAAGTGTCTTTGATGGGATCCAGTAGCGTGCGCTCCAGCACGCCGGCGTTTATGGCTGCGTCGTAGCAGTTGTCGGCGTACACGTCCCATCCACCAAACTCGATTCCGTTGAGGTCGGCGAGGGGAACAAAGTCTTTGATCATAGGGACGTTTTCGTCGGTCCGTTTGCCCAGCCGGATGGTACCCATCTGAGTGAGCGAACCGATCGGCTCGGCCAGCCCACGCCGGACAGCTTCGACACCGGCGACGAACGTGGTTGCAACCGCGCCCATACCGGGCAGCAGTACGCCGAGCTTTCCGTCGGCGGATTGGACATTGTTGCTCATTTTTTCCTCCTTAGCCGGCAGCGCCGGGAACATCGCACGGCCCGTTCTTCGGGCACCAGGCGCCGTTTCCTCCCCTTGGGCGGCGGCGCGGGATAAGGTGTGCGAAAGACCCTAAAAATAGGGTATTCTGGCCGCAATTCACACCCAAATAATAACCCCACGGACGGAGTTTTTTGTGAGTCTGGAACACGAGTTGAGCGTGGCTGTCGAGGCCGCCAGATCGGCCGGGCAGGTCATTCGCGACTCTTACGCCAAGCTAGACGAGTCGGAGATCGACGAGAAGGCCAAAAACGACATGGTGACGGTGGTCGACGTGGAAGCGCAGCGCCTGGTTGTCGAACGGATTCGGGGGGCGTTCCCGACCGACTTTATTCTGGCGGAAGAGGATTTGTCGGACACCGTTAACGCCGGGATCTCGCCGGATGCGCCGCGGCGCTGGATCATCGATCCGCTGGATGGGACTACCAATTACATTCACGCTTATCCGATGTTTGCGGTAAGTATCGCGCTGGAAATTAACGGGAGCATTGATGTTGGAGTTACCTACGCGCCCATGTTGGATGAGTTGTTCACAGCGGCACGCGGCGAGGGTGCGTTCCTTAACGGCGCCCCGATGTCGGTGAGTAAGATTACCGACAATAATCGGCTGCTGCTGGGTACGGGGTTTCCGTTTCGAGCGCGACACTATTTGGATATTTATCTTAAGTCTTTTGCCCATTTTTTTAATAACGCGCGCGGGCTGCGACGCGCGGGTTCGGCGGCTTTGGATCTGGCGTATGTCGCCTCCGGTCGTCTCGACGGGTTTTGGGAGTTGACGCTGAGTCCGTGGGATATCGCGGCGGGCGTAATTTTGATCGAAGAAGCCGGTGGCAAGGTGACCGACTTTTTCGGGGGCAAAACGTATCTCGATCAAGGGCACATTATTGCCAGCAACACCCACGTGCACGACTGGATGCAGGAGGGGATCGAAAGTATTTTCTCGCGCGATCTGGACTACAGTAAGCGGTCGTAGTCAGAGCACGCCTCCTCGAGTTACTTGAGCAACACCATCTTTCGCGACGAACGCACGCCGTTGGCTTCGAGTTGGTAAAAGTAAGTTCCGGACGCGACTGCTACGCCGCGGTCGTCTTTCCCATTCCATTGCAAGCTACGATCGCCAGCGACCGAGTAGCCGTCCGCCAGGACGCGCACCAATTTGCCGCGAACGTCGAAGATCGACAGTTTGACGGGTCCCGCCGATGGCACGGTAAAGTCGATGGTCGTAGTTGGGTTAAACGGGTTGGGGTAGTTTTGATGTAGCCTAGCGGGGGCGCGCGCTGTGGTGATGCCGGTTACAGTTGGCTCTGCAAAGAATGCGATGTTGTTGGCGGGAATATCGTGTCCTGTCGCCGCAATGCCGACGGTGGTGAAGGTGCCCGCCACAAACGCGCCGGCGTTGGTAACTTCGATGTCGCGTACCCGGCTTGCGGATCCAAACCCTTCGTTCGCAGAATTCGCCCAGGAGGTTCCGTCCCATCGGGCAAGGTGATTTGCGCCGTTGGCGCCATCGTTGACGTGGAACTCGCCGCCGACTATCAGGTCGCCGCCAAGTTCACCTAGCGCCCATCCCCCATCGTCTCCGGGCGTCCCGCTAAACACCAGACCGGTCCCCAGTCCAACCCAGGTAGAACCGTCCAGTCGCGCAATTCCGGGTGGACTAGTGAAATCGCCGGTAGCGTGGAGTTTTCCTTTGTAGAGAATGAGGTCGCGGACGTTGCCTTGGAGCGGGTTATTGCCGACAGGGTGCCAACTGCTACCATCCCACCGCGCTACCCCACCGGTGGGAACACCATCGACTTCCGTGAAAGATCCACCTACGTACACGTCGGTGCCGATTTTTTCGATCGCGCGCACCGGCGCGTCAATCGAGCTAGAGAAACCCGACCACGTCGAACCGTTCCAATGGGCGATATTGCTGGCGACGACACCGCTCGCCGAGCCAAAGTCACCACCGACGTAGAGATCGTCGAGAGTTCCATAAAGTGCGTACGCGGGACCCGCGGTGCCGCTGGCTAAAGCGTTGAACGTTGCTCCGTCCCAGTGGGCAACGTTCGGCACATTAACCCCGCCCGCGTATGAGAAGTAGCCCGCGATAATGACGTCGTTACCGTCCGCAATCATTTCGCGGATGCTACCGCTAACCCCGGTTGAGATGGGTGACCAGGTAGATCCATTCCACTCAGCGAGTCCGCTGGCCAATGTGTTGCCGACGGCGGTAAAACCGCCAGCGGCCACGATGTTACCGTTGGACTTTGCGGTGAGTTCGGCCACCGAAGAGTTAGCACCGCCGAATCCCCAATCGTCGCCATCGGACGCTGCAACTCGGCCCAACGACCAGCCGCCATCGCCGGAGCTAGTGAAGTCTCCGCCTGCCCAAATCTGTGAGCTGCCACCGAGCGCGAACACTGTCGAACTTAGCCCGCTACCCACCGCGTTCCACGACGATCCGTTCCACTTGCCCAGGCGATTAACGACCACGCCGTTAATCTCCGTGAATCCGCCACCGGCGTAAAGGCTGCCGTTGACCACGTGCAACCCGTAGACGCGATCGACGACGTTGTTCACCATCGACGTTGCCACCGCATGCCAGTTGTTACCATCCCAACGGGCGATGTACGCAGCCGGTACCGAACCCACCATCGTAAAGTTCCCGCCAATGTACATGTCGCCATTGTAGGTGGTGACCGCACGAACTCGACCGTTCGGGGTCTCCGCAAAAAACTCAAAGCTGCTTCCGGTGTGGTGGGCAATGTAGGGTGTCGGTATCGCAAAGTCTCCGGCGACATAGACGTGGTTGCCGTCGACGTGCACGTCATAAACGGTGCCGTTTATTAATCCACTGCCAAACGCGCTAAAGTTGTTTCCGTTCCAACGCGCGACGTGTGCGATAGGTGCGCCATTGGCTTGGGTAAATGCGCCAGCCAGGTAGATGACGTTGCCCGGTGCCGAGGCGAGGGCATACACCGTGTTGTTCACGCCACCGCCGGCATCCGTCCACTTGGTTCCGTTAAAGTAGGCAAAGCGGCTGAGCGGGTCGTTATCGAGCAGTTCGAATGTGAAGCGGCCGCCTACAAACACTGTTCCATCACCGCGTACGGTAATGGCATGAACTTCGGGGAAAACGCCTTTACCCATGGCTGACCAGGTGCCGTTCGTCCATTTAACAATGTTCCAGACCGGGTTGCCGTCGGCCGAAAAGAAATCGCCGCCAACGTACACACTGCCGCCGCCGGCGCCGACCGCTTGTACGCGGTCCCCGCAGCCGGTGCCGAGATCTATAGCGTGTGTGAAGCTCGGTTGCCATCCGGTCTGGGCGAAGGTCGGCGGCGCGCTGAACAGCAGTGCTCCGAAAAGCAAAGCGCCGAAGCGCGGGTAGTCGATGCGGAAAGGCCGAGCGCGGTTCACGGCATTCCTCCCATGTGAGCGTGAGCAGGCCGCGAGGTGGGGTTTATAAAAGAGTAAACGATAATTCGCTGTTTGTCCACGGGGCGGGACTGCGGTAGTTGGTGAGACTGACCACTATCGGATTGTTGTAGACGTCGTAATAAAAGAAGAAACCCCGCGGGACGGCTCGACCCACGGGGTTCCCGATCGTCAGTCTAACACTAGCCCGACGACCATCTGCTGGCCTGTGTCTACAAGCAGTGGCGTTGCCACTTGCCGCGGAAGTATCCGCCGCCATCGATGTCATCACTGGTCACCCAGTTGCCGCCAAGATCGCCTTGCGCGCGCAGCGCTCGACCAATCCATACGCCGCGATACCAACCGCCGGGTTGACCGTCGTTGTGGGCACCATAGAGACCTTTCATGAGACCCTCAAAGCGGCCGTTGCGTGCGATGATCTTTCCAAAGAAGACGTTCTCGCCGGCAGAGGTATGCCCGTAGACGCCCTTGAGGTACCCCATGTGAAGACCGCTGTGGCTGATCCACTTACCTCGAAAGACGCCTCCGGGCCGATCCTCAACATTGCGCCACGCGCCAGCCATAAAACCGGCGGGGCACGCTTGCGGTTCAACCGTAATCACGTTGAACGCAACGGCGTTACCGGCGTCGTCGACTTCAAACACCTGGTGAAGGTCGCGGAGTTCTTCTTCGGTGAAGCTAACTTTAAGCGGGGTTGTCTCGAAGTTGACGACCAGCTGCGGCTGCGCAGCGTCTACGGCTAGCGTGTCGGTAGTGTCGGTGACAACTTTGTGTAGTGCGACGATAATGCCGTCGAAGTGCGGCTTGGTAAACGAAACCCACTCAAGCTTGTCGCGCGACGTGCGCGGAAGCAAACCGTCGTTGGGTTCAAAGCGAATGGTGCGCTTGGCGGCGACCACGCCGTTGTCCACCGTCAGTGAACCCGACCATTCGGTCGCGAATGCCGGGACGGAGTCGCCCTTTAGGTTACCCCAGGTAATCATCAAGTAGCGCCGCGCGCGGTCGGGGCTAATCGACGGATCGTTGTCGGTGTTGTCGTCGACTTCGCTTACCGAGGTCTCGTCGTACACCGCCATGCTCGCATCGCCAAACATCGGCGACTCGTCGGCCAGGTTGTAACCGCCGTAGGGATCGTCGAGGTCGACGGTTTGCGTTCGCGTCGCCATGTCGTCGGCGGTGGTGTCCGACGTGGGCGATGCGCAACCGGTAAAGCCCCAGGCCGCGATCAGGCCCAGCGCGAGTAGTTTGGATATGTGCGTCCTATTCATTTTTGCCCTCTCTCCTTGCTTGCGTGCTCACATGGGGGTGCCTAGTGCCCCGGTTTATTGCAATGTGAATGCCTGCGCCGCGCTTGCAATGACCGGCGCGGCAAGCTATTGTCAGTGCTGCATTTCTGGCCTCGGCGGGCGGGCGCTCGGCGGGCCGGGTCGCCCCGATTGTGAACGTGAGCGTACAAGTCGTGAGTACACTGGACCCCATGGGACAACACAAACCGACCGTCGCTACCACGAGTGGCTTTGGCGCCTACGACTGGTTGGTCCTGGTCGCGGTAACCGCGTTTGCGGCCGCTCTCGCGATCTTCGAGATTCGGAGCAATGATGTCTGGTGGATGCTGGCGACGGGCCGCCGCATGATGGAGAGCGGGTTCATCACCCAGGACTCGTTTACGTTTACGGTCGAAGGACGTCCCTGGTCGCCGCAGACGCCGGTCGCGGCGGTGATCTTTTATTGGATCCACAAAATGCTTGGCGCCAACGGGCTCATCGCGTTGCGCGTTCTGGCTGTCGTTACCACTACACTGTTGTTGTTTCGCGCGGCCCATCGTGCGGGCGCGCGGTGGCTTTACACCGGCCTTCCAATCGTTCTGTTTCTGCTGATCACCCATTCTCGTTTTACAATTCGCGGTCATCTTTTTGAATATGTGTGGTTGGCTATTTTGGTTGGCGTACTGTTTGCGCGTGACGTTCGTCTTAGGCCGGAGACGATTGCGGCGCTTGGGGTAATGCAAGTGTGGTGGGCCAACACCCACGCCAGCTACCCAATTGCTCCCGCGCTGGTGGCGGCGTTTATCGTCGGCGAGTGGATCGCCCGTCGCTTCTTTCCAAAAGGTTCGGTAGGCGGCGGTTCGCTGCGACTTTGGTTGGTGTTGTTGGTGGTGCTGGCGGGCGCGAGTTTAATCAACCCCAACCCGATCGGCTTTATTCAGCAGGCGTTTTCCAATGACATGCGCGACCTGCTGCAGCGATTTACGCTCGAGTGGAAGTCGCCATTCGATCCCGCGATGCGCGACGCTCCGTTTCATCCGTACTTTGGCGTGATGATTTTTGTAATCCTCGCGTCGACGGTTTTAGCGTTGCGCACGTTGCCGTTGGCGTGGGTGCTGATGATGGGCATTCCGCTGGTGGCGGCGTTGCAGGTTCATCGCTTCCGGGTCGAGATGGCCATCGTTGGTGTCACGTACATTGCGGCGATCGGCGCGCGCGGCAACGTGTGGGCGCCGCTTTTGCGCCAGGAGTTGATGCGCCGCTGGGTTGGTCCTGTCACCGCAGTCGCGACGGCCTTGTTTGTGGTCGCGCACGCCGGTCTGGTGCAGGTTAGTGGCGGCGTTGCCGACCGTTATCCTAAGGGCGCGCTGGATTTTGTTCGTCAACACAACATCGCCCGCCGTTCCTATCACACCATCGGCTTCGGTTCGTATTTGATTTGGGAGGCGTACGGCGAGCGCAAGTCTTTCATCGACGGGCGTAACTTTGTGCCCGCGCTTTATCGCGAATTTATCGCAACCCAGCAAACGGCAGAGGGGTTTGGCCAGGTCGCGGCGTCGCGCGAACTTGACGCCGTCATGATTCCGCCGCCGGAGGGTAGTGACACGGGCATGCGCAATGTGCACAACGCGGTGGCGCGTCCGGGTTGGGCGCTGGTTTATGTCGATCACGTCGCCTGGGTGTATGTCAATGAATCCACTACCGACGCCGAGTGGGCGGACCGTTTCGCGTACCGAGCGTATGTCCCCGGACTGCTTCCCACCGAGGGGTTAAGCCCCGAGCAGTTTGCCCGATTGACGGCAGAGGTCGAGCGAGCGGTGGCGTCGGCCCCTGGTTACGTGACGCCGTTGGTGGACTGGGCGGTCATTGAGTCGGCGCAGGGAAAGTACAGTGATGCGTTTGACTCGCTGCTGCGTGCCGAGCGACTGGCCCCCGAGGATCCGCTGGTGCTGTTTCGATTGGGACAGATCGCTATCCAGGCGGGCAACAAAGCCAAAGCGGTCGAAGTGCTAGAGAAGCTACAGCAGCGTTTCCCCGACCGCGAAGATATCCGCCAGTTCCTGCGCCAGGCCCAGGCTATGTAACGGTTTGGTTTACCGCGACGCTGCGGTTTCCCGCCAGTCCGACTAGCACGACCAGCGCTGGTCGTGATTCCCACCCAACTCGTGCGCGTTATTACGACCGCGCCACTGCATGGCTTCCGGCGACGCCGCGGTTTCGCGCCAGTCGGGTCGCCGCGGTTTTCCGCCAGTCCGGCTAGCACGACCAGCGCTGGTCGTGACTCCCACCCAACTCGTGCGCGTTATTACGACCGCGCCACCGCATGGCTTCCGGCGACGCAGCGGTTCATGCCCGTCGGGTTGCCACGACCAGCGCTGGTCGTGACAGCCGCCCAACTCGTGCCCGTTATTGCGACCGCGCCACTGCATGGCTTCCGGCGACGCCGCGGTTTCGCGCCAGTCGGGTTGCCACGGTTTCGCGCCCGTAGGGCTGCCACGACCAGCGCTGGTCGTAGATCGCCGCGCCGTTGCGAACCGGTCATGCATCTTACCGCCGGTTGCAAACCGGTCTTGTTTCGCGCCGCCGGTCGCCACCCCGGACACTACTCATCCGCCCGTTCACCAGGCCTGCCGTTGTGCGGCTTGCGCCCAAACCACCGCTCTGCCGAAAACTGATTGTGCGCCGCGCACAGCAGCCGCAGATTCGATGCTACGTTCGCACCGCCAAGCGCGAACGGAACAACGTGATCGATATGAAGGAAGCGGGTCGCCGTGCAGCGACGCCCGTCGGAACGTCGATGCGTGCACTGGCCGCCGTCACGAATGAATACCTCGTCGCGGACCGCCGTCGGGATGTGGCGCGTTCGCGCACCGACCTGACTGCGCGGCGGACTTGCCGTGCCGGTAGCTCCTTCGGCGGGTTCACGCTCAGTGTTTGCACCGTAACTCGGCGGACTTGCCGTGCCGGTAGCTCCTTCGGCGGGTTCACGCTCGGCGTTTGCACTGCAACTCGGCGAGCGCTTCGTGCCGGCACCCGCTTCGGCGCGGTCCCGCTCATTGTTTGCATCGCAACTCGCGGGACTTGCCGTGCTGGTACCCGCTTCAGCGGGTTCACGCTCGGCGTTTTCTCCGCCGCTTGTGCGCGACCGAGACACGTCCTTGGCTTTTCGTCGTGCCTCGCGCCGCTTTTGCTTGCGCGCGGGTTCATGTTTGTTCAGGAACTCTTCCAACATGAGCGCAAAAATCTTCTCGGTCGACATCGCGCCTTTAACGCGGTGACTGGCCAACGCCATTGCCTTCTCGAACTTTGCCATTGTTGATGCGTCGATCGTAAACTCAAGCCGGAATCGAAGGTCGTTTGCGTTCTCGATCTGAGACGCTTGCGTGGGCTCGGTGTTTACGACCAGCGCTGGTCGTGCAAAAGTACGCGATGAGGTTGACGTAGGCGAAAGATTCGGGGACGCAGGCGGAGCACCAGGTTTTTTAACAGCCTGGCACGCGGACTCGGCGGACTGCGACGACATTAAGCGCCCAAACGCAGACTCCCCACGCCCTAACGGGGAGGCCGACAAAGCGGACGCAGACTCCCCACGCCCTAACGGGGAGGCCGACAAAGCGGACGCAGACTCCGCACGCCCGGACGAGCATGCCAGCAACATGGGCGCGCTCGCGTCGCTCACCTCGCTACGAACCGGCGCGACCGTAACAATACGCTCCCGCCGTGCGGGAGTACCCCGCAGCCGCGCCGCCAACGCCTCGGCGCCGCGCGTGGAAGTGCCGCACAACTCGGCGGTAACCGACTGCACGTTGGCGTCGGTCAGCAAAGTAGCGACCTGAGACAACGCACCCAATGTGATCTTGCGGTCGCGCAACAGATCGCGAAGATGCGGATACCTGGCCATCGCGCGGGCGGCGCGGATGCGACGAACCCCGGAAGCGTTGGAATAACCCAGCTCCTCCGTGACATACACATACAATGACGCGTGGCCGCGCGCGCGGTACAACCGACGCCGATCCATCGCCGATAGATGGTCGAGGATCGCGATTGTGCAATCGCGTTCGCGCCGCATCAAGCGAACGACACGATTGTGAAGTTGGTGATGAGTCAGGTGGGCCAGCGGTTTCGTTTGGAACATCGGATTCCTTTCCCCCGCATCCGATACCAAATCATAACACCGCCTTTTTCGACTCGCCCAATGACGCGTAGCGCTTGCGTTTGCGTTCAGCGAATCAAAAAAGTCGTAACACACAATTTGCGCGTGCGTCGTGCGAGCGGGGTGGTTTCCCGAACGAATCACAACTGTTGATGCGTTGCTTAGAACGCGCGGGTTTGAAAGCTGTCAAGAACAAGAACAAAAAATCCGCGAGATAAATTCGGCGTTGCAGGAACAGTGAGCCGCATACCACGATGTATCCTGGCTACGCGCGCGCTAACCCGTGAATTGTTCCGAGGGGGGAATTGCAGGTACTGCTGATGGTTGGCAGCGGATCGGCACACTTGATCGCGCGGCAACTCTAACGATATAGCGCCTTGATTTTACCCCAGGTTTGCTGTTGGACCGGGAGCGTCGGGCACAGGACAGCGGCGGATGTGTTCAGAAACAATGTGGTTGTGGTTTCGCCTTGCACGACATCGACTTCGATTTCCGTTAGCCCCGGATATGGGACGGGAGCAATGTAGACGTTTAGATACGGGGAGCATCCAGACGAACACGTCCAAACGGCGCCGGCCTTGTGTATCAACTGGCGCTCACTAAAGTAGACGGGCGATGGATAACTAATTTCAATTCCGGTGTCAGATGTTCCGCCGATCACGGGGTCGGTGAAAAAGCTATGTTCATCCAAATAAACAAACGGCGGTGGAAACTCTATCTTATACCGAATGCCCAATACCCACGCATTAACGTTTAGGGCAACTACGTGTATATCTGCGACCTCCGGGGAGCTGTAGCAATCATCAATCTGAGAGCCGTCCGCGTCGTAGTATGTCGCTATCGTCGGGGTGCTGGCTGCTGCCGGGGAGCCAAGGACAGTGCCAAAAACGAAGATTAAAACTGAAAGTCGCAACGCTCGCAAAACAACGTCACCTCGCGTGATGTGCGCAACTCTAACGATATAGCGCCTTGATTTTACCCCAGGTTTGCTCTTGGACCGGGAGCGCAGGACAAAGGACAGCGGCGGATGCGCTCATGGACAATGTGGTCGTGGTTTCGCCTTGCACGACATCGACTTCGATTTCGGTTAGCCCCGGGAATGGGACGGGAGCAATGTAGACGTTGGCAATAAGACACCCTGGTCCACACACCCAAATGACGCCAGCCCGGTGTATCAACTGGCTTTCACCAAAGTAGACAGGCGATGGGTAACTGATTTCAATTCCGGTGTCAGATGTTCCGCCGATCACGGGGTCGGAAAAAAAGCTATGCTCATCCAAATAAATGAATGGCGGCGGATATTCAATTTTGTACCGAAAGGCGGACACCCACGCATTGATGTTGAGAGCAACTATGTGTACGTCAGAGAATTCGGTAGAGCCATCGCAATTCTTAATCTGAGAGCCGTTCGCGTCATAGTACGTTGCTATCGTCGGGGTACTGGCCGCTGCCGGGGAGCTAAGGGCAGTGCCAAGAACGAAGATTAAAACTGAAAGTCGCAACGCATGCATAACAACGACGTCACCTCGCGTGATGTGCGCAACCCTAACGATATAGCGCCTTGATTTTACCCCAGGTTTGCTGTTGGACGGGGAGCGTCGGGCACAGGACAGCGGCGGATGTGTTCAGAAACAATGTGGTCGTGGTTTCGCCCTGCACGACATCGACTTCGATTTCCGTTAGCCCCGGAAATGGGACGGGAGCAATGTAGACGTTGGAATACGGGCACCCATACGAACACGTCCAAACGACGCCAGCCGTATGTATCAACTGGTTCGCTCCAAAGTAGACAGGCGATGGGTAACTGATTTCGATTCCGGTGTCAGCGGTTCCGTCGACTATGGGGTCGGCGACAAACCCGAACCCACCCAAAAAGGTGAAAGGCGGTGGAAACTCAATCTTGTACCGAAAGCTTGACACCCACGCATTAACGTTAAGAGCAACAACATGTATGTCGGAAAATCTGTAGCCATCGCAGATCTCAATCTGCAAGCCGTTCTCGTCAAAGTATGTCGCGATCGACGGGGTTGTTCCGATAGCCTCTTGATTCGGCAAAAACAACCCCAGAACCAAGATCAGCACGACTAATCGTATGTTACGCATGGGCTCACCACCTCATAAAAAGCGTACACGCGAATAGACGACAATTCAAGTTGAAATCACAGACTATTCACAATACGCTTGACACCCAGCGAACTGCTTGAGGATTGGTTTCAAATGAGGGAGGGTCCAAATGCCTGCACGTGGGCCATTAGCAGGAACCGTGGCTTGGGTCGTGGTTGCGACAAGTATGGCGCTAGCCATGACAGCGCTCGGAGGCCCGAATCCGATAGCACGCGACGGAAACGCGCACCTGCGATACGAAAGGGCGACCGATTCCGGGTATCTTCTTTCGGTGGTGACGAAGGCGCGGGCGCGGGTCCATTTTAGCGCATGGGTCCCGATTCCTACCGACAACGAGTCGTCAATCAACCTCAAGGTGGTTGGCAACCCGCGCCTGACCGCGAAAGTGGTTCGCGTGGAAAGGTTGAGAGGCCAGGCATTGGCGCTGGTTGCCGTTTCAGGTACGACAAAAGGGCCTGTAACCCAGCTTAGTCTTGCGTTTGTCGGACGATCACGTAAAGTTAGCGGCGGCAACCCGTTGCTCGCGGCCTGTGTCCCTTTCTTGGTGGATACGCCGGCGCTTGCCAAAAATGTGCAACAACAGCGCATAGCCCCGGGCGACTGGAAGTGGTGTGTCGGGTCGGATTGGGAGGATACCGCGGACTCCGTCATAGCGTTCGGCGCAGACTATGTAATGTTAGTTGCTGCAGAACTTTGCGACGAGGCTAGCGACAGTCTCCTTATTGAACAACTCGCCGACCATCGAGCAAACGTCAGCGGATTGGACGTTGCGATCGTTTCCATGGCGTCAATAGATGCAACCCCGGACACATCCGTGACTCCGGGTGTCATCAGGGATTTTCTGATAGACGTTTATGACTCGGAGTCTGCCAACCACATCGGCGACGGACGGCTGGCCTATTTGCTACTCGTCGGTGATGCAAGAAACCCTGCCGGGGACGTCTTAATTCCCGGATACTACGGCTTCGAGAGTGAGAACAGTCAATCTTCGGATGCCTACTACGCGGCGCTAACCGTTGACCCAACCCAGATTGCGTTGCCGGACTTACTGGTCGGTCGATTGCCGATTGACGACGACGGCGGTGACTGGGAACTCACAAACGTCGTCCAAAAGATTACGAGCTACGAACCGCTCCCGGCGAATGCGGCGTGGACAAATCGACTTCTCATCGCTACTGGTGGCCAAGACGGCGGATTTACTTTTCAGGGCATGGGAGGGCAGGGTTTTTCCGACTTCGTCGATTCCGTGCAGACAAATTTCATTCCGTCAAACATGAACGTCCGGAAGATGCATCGGCTTACTTCGGGTTTGAGCGACGCAGCGTTCAGTAGCGTTCTTGCGGATAGCATTAAGAACGGATTTGGGACGGCGGTGCTCTTCGATCATGCCTACAAATTCTACTTGGCGGGTCAATCTGGAGGCTGTTTCCTCCCCAGTCACTACGATACCATGACGACGTCCACTCCGCCGTTTTTCTTTCTATGTGGTACGCAAATGGGCAGTTTTGACACAACTATTGATGATGACGTTTGTTGCGGCGCCGGGCCGTGTGCAACCAGTTCGCTCCCAGGTGCATGTGTCGCGGCGCCCGCCACGCCGATTGACAGCTCGGATGTAGTTGCCGAGCGATTGCTTGTGCAACCTGGCGGCGGTATCGCTGTTCTCGCTTACTGCCGAACGCAAATCACGATTCAGGCTCAAGTAGACTTCGCTAATTTTTTTCGGAGTGTGTTCGCAGAGAACAACACGACGACGGGCGCCGTCGCGTTTGGGATGCGATTCCTTCAATTAGGTGTTCCGCCATACGCAACGCTACGAGGCTTGACTTTGTTCGGGGATCCGGCGCTGAACCTGGTCTGGCGGGAAGGTGATTCAACCAATGTGGATCTACGTGTTGCGGGACTCAGCGGTAGCAAAACCGAGTCGGGTACAAGATACGTCGATTCTTCGTCTCCAGGAAACCTAACTGTGTATTGCGATAACCTGGGTAGCCAGGACGTGGAAGACGCCGCGTTAGAGATTTGGTTGGGCCATCCTGATTCCAGCGGAAGCACAAGGCTTGACAGTGTTGCCGTGGACGTTCCGGCGTTTAGCACGGTTGCCGCATCCCTTTCTCTTTCGGGGTTTGGCGTTGGAAGCAAGCAGGTATATACAGTTGTTGATCGCAATGGGCACCTACCGGAGACAGCGCTTGGCAACAACATCTCGATGAGAACGTTGATCGGACAACCATATCTGCAGGGATTTCCATTCAAGCTCCCCATCGTATGCCGTGACGCAGTGATCGTCGGCGAGTTTAGTGCGGCTAACTCCGGCAGCGAAGTTATTGCTAGCGGTGGTAAATCGACAATTTGCGTCAGTTCAAGTTCTGGAGAGACGATTTGGCAGTTGGATCGACCCAGTGGAATTGGAAATATCGCGTACGGGACATCCTCCAAGTCTTATCGTCCCCGAATACATTATATAGGCGCACCTTCATCCACGGCTTTAGAGAATCACCTCTATACGTTGGAGGCGGAATCTGGAAGCGTGCTCGATTCATTACCCGTTGCTTCAGTGTCACCGATCCGCGTCGCTACGGGTACGAACCTCGTATTGGGAGACTATTTGGGAAACGGTGACTTCATGGCGGGTCGGATAGACTTTACGTCTGGGCAGCCGACCGCACGAGTCACAAGTATGCAAAACGGGGAAGCGATTGCGGTTCCGTTGAGTGGTGACGATGGTGACGCCTTTAGCGCAGGGCTTGCTGCGGGCGACGTCTCCGGTAGCGGTAGGTTGAATTTGCTCATTGCTGTCGGCAGTACGCTGTATATTATCGACGCGCAGGCGGGCTCGATAACCGGTTCTGTGGCGATTGGCGCTATCAATTCTCCACATTCTTTGGTTCTAGTGGATACCGACAACGATGCGAAGTTGGAGATTATTGTAACGGGAAGCACGGGAAGCGGGAACGTGATTCGTAAGTTCGACTACGACTTATCTCCGCAGTGGACGTATCCAGTAGGCGCCCAACCGATACTTAGCGTCGGACGGATAGACAACGGTGAAGAATGGAGCGTGGTGTGCGCGTCAGACAGCACACTCCGTACAATCGACGTAAGCGGCAGCTTGATTGATAGCACGGTGGTGCCCACAATTGAGTTCGCTTCCGTGCCAGTTATCGGCGATCTTACATCGGATAGCGGTGAAGAGATTGCGATTGTGTCGCGTGCCGATGATGTAAATATCTACCTCCCTTTTGGACTCGACGATGCCAATCGGTACCTTGTACACGTGTTTCGCGGAACGGACCTTGCCACCCTCGCGGAATTTGAAGTTGTTGGTTACAACGAGGAAATTACAGGGGAACTCGTCATTACGGACCTCAACGACGATGGAATCGGTGAGCTTGTATTTACCTCGCCCGATAGTGTCTTGCATGCTTTCGCCGTCGGTTCCGGCGACGGGACAGGTTCATGGCCGAGCGCAAACCGTGATTCTCGCAACAGTCGCGTGGCTGTTCAGCCGTACAAGGGGACCTATGACAACATAACCATCGCTGGCGAATCTAGGTTTCTCGGCGACGTTGTCGCGGACACGGTCTACATTGATAGCTCCGCCAGGATAATTGTCGATGCGGAAGATCAGTCTGCTGCAGGCACGGACACAGCGCTGATTGAACTGACGGTTTCCGACTCGTTGCTGGCATTTGGACTCTCCGAATCGCCGGTGTATCTTGGCGCGCATCCCGATCTTGGGGATAGTGTCGCTTGGTATGGCATCACCGTAGACACACTTGGATTCGCAAATATTAGCAACCTGAAGATCGCAAACGCCGAAACCGGGCTTTTGACAAAAGGTGTCGTCGAACTGGACGCGGTTGAATTTCGAAACGGTGAAATGGCTGGACTCGTCATCGCATCTCCGGATAGCTCACACGGACGAAATGTCACCTTCTCTAATTTTGACGCGTCTGCCGTAGATATTACGAGTGGTGGCACCTTTCGCTGCGATACATGTGACGTAAGCACTGGCGGCTCGTACGGAGTTCAGGTTTCATCAAGTGGAACCTTCTATGCCACTGGTGGTGCGATAGTTGGCGCGGAAGTTGGTGCGAGGATCGAAGGAAACGCCACTTTCAACGGTTTATCAATCGAAGACAACGACGTCGGGTTGGAGGTAGTGCATACCAGCGGCGTAACGGTTACGGGGGCCGTGTTTGTGGACAACGCCTCGGAGGCAATTGCTCTGGACGGCGCTTCGATTCTGATTAGCGGAGGAAGTGTCACTGGAAGCACCACCGGCATATTCTGTGATGACTACAGCCATCCAACGATAGACGGGGTGACGATTCAGGATAATACTGGTGGAATCACTTGCGACGCGTACTCCGCTCCGCTCGTAACGGATTGTGTGATAACCGGTGGTACCGTGAATGTCGCCGCGTCCGGTGATGCCGATCCCGACCTTGGCGGAGGGGGTGGGTCGGTCGGTAACAATTCGATCCACGGAGGCAGTTCTGATTTTGTCGCGAATTTGAGCGCAGGCATTACCATTAGTGCACAGAACAACTTTTGGAACCGGACCACCAGTCCGTGCACTCCACATCCCAGTAAGATAACCGGCAACGTAGACACCAGTAGTCCGCTTTGTAGTAGTCCGAGCTTGGTTGTGAATTTCCCTATTAATCAACCAAGCTTTCGGACGCGTGTTGTTTCGGCTCACCCGAATCCATTTAACCCTCACATCACCGTCGACTACGAGATTGACTCTACGCGCGAGGTGGCAATCGACATCTTCAATGTGCGCGGGCAGCGGGTAGCATCGCTTTTCAATGGCGTTAAGACCCAGGGGCGGTACCAAGTTCGTTGGGACGGCACGAACATGACGGGCGCGAAAGTGGCCTCTGGAGTGTATTTCGTCAGAACGGTTTCGCGTGAGTACATGGACGTACGTAAGATTGTGCTGTTGAAATAGGAGAGATCCGTGAAGCGAATTCTTATCGTGGCCACTGCTGTTGTCCTTGTCAGTTTTCGTCCTGCGAGCAGTAAACAACTAGTCATCGCAATTCCGGTCGCCGCGGCGCAAATGATCGCAGACGCCGACACTAGCCTGAGCCGGCACTTATACTTGGCGCCCCTAGCGTTTCACGGCATTCCCAGCAACGCGACATTGGTCGAGTTGGAGATTACGTTTGACGTGACTCACAGGGTGGTTGAAGCGTATTCGCCTCCGCAAGTCACAATCGAAGTCGCCCCGCTGTTGGCGCCGCTAGTAGAACTAACCGTTTCACCGCAATTGGTCGGCCACTCGTTGTTGCGTAAACGAATTGACATAGGCCAAAGGAAGGTGTCGCTGGACATAACCTCTGTGTTCAGGCATTGGCAGGGCGGCGCGGTCAATTGCGGGGTGCTCGTTGGTGCCATTTCTGGTGAGAGACTTGGAAAGTTTGAACACGTTTCCGAGTCTGGCCTGGCGGGGCAACTAAAAATCTACTATCGCGGGTCGCCCTGACCCGAAAAACGCCTAGTTGGGTCCGTCCATGGCGCAGCGAAACCCGACGTACATCCAGCCTTTATTGGGGCGTTCGCGTTCGCGGTTCGCGCATCGGGCGTAACGTCCGAAACCGTTCCATGATCCGCCGCGATACACGCGAAACTCGCGGTCACCGTAACCGGGTGTTCGGGTTTCGATACTGGCGGGCATGACATCGGCCTCGGTGCGCGGGTACGGTTTGTACCAATCCGAAACCCATTCCGCCACGTTTCCCGCCATGTCGTAAGCACCATAGGGACTTACACCTTCGGGGAAACTCATCACCGGCATCAGTTCGGATCCGTTGTTCATAACCGTGTTGTCGAAATTGTCGCCCCACGGATAACGTCGTCCGTCCGTGCCGCGCGCGGCCTTCTCCCACTCGACCTCGGTGGGCAATCGCTTCTCGGCCCACTCCGCGTACGCCTTGGCTTCGTGCCAGGTAATACTCGTCACCGGAAACCCATCCTTACCCTTGGCGTAATTACCCGACTTGCTCCAACGGTGAGGCGGCGTCGCACCGGTGGAGTCCAGGTAAACCTTGTATTGGATGTTGGTGACCTCGTGGATATCGATATAGAAATCGTCCACGTAAACCCGGCGCTGAGGGAACTCGTCGAGGTCGGCGCTGCGAAGCATGTCCTTGGTCGTCGACCCCATGATGAACTCGCCCGCCGGCACGTACACCATACCGTTAACCAAAGGCGCCAGCGGCTCTTCGCTGGCAGGTTGCGAGGTCGGCCACAGCAAAAGACAAGCGGCCGCCAGGGCCGGGAACGCGAGGACTCTTAGAATGGCTTTCATGTGGATAAATTAGGGGATCGCTGGGGGCGTGTAAAGAACGGTCGAGCACTGCGTACGACCAGGCCGCCTGGCCTGGGGACGCCCGGCAACGCGCCTCAGCCCGGGGGACCAACCGCGGCGGGCCATCGGCCCCGATACTGCCCTATAAACGGAGAAAGGTGACGCGAGCGACCGCGTCACCTTTTCCTTCTGGTGGGGACTCTAGAGAAAACGGGACTAGGGATCGTTTCCTCTTCCTGTGGGCAAAAACCTCTAATTTGCGTCTTATGAAGCGCCTGAAGCCGATACCACCGTCACCTCTTGGGTCTTTCGAACGGTTGCCGCATGTCCATCCCACGGTACCGGCTTCAAAAACAAGATACGCCAGCCTCAGGTATTCTCAAAATTCAAAAAATCTAATTGAATTATTGATTTTGTATATCATAGAATCCGGCCAGACTCAGACCCGGGAGGACCTATGCTTCCACTTAACTTCAATCATTTCTACTACTTCTACGAGGTCGCCAAGCACGGGAGCTTTACCGCCGCCGCCCGCGACCTGATGGTCTCGCAGTCGTCACTGAGCATACAGATCAAGCAACTCGAGCAGGCCATGGGAGCGATCCTGTTCGATCGCCGGCGCGGTGGGGTCGACCTGACGGAGGCCGGGGTGAGCGCCTACCAGGTGGCCGAGCGCGCGTTTCAGGATATCGACCAACTCCTGTCCCAACTGCGTGACGCCGAACGGCAAATTCACGGCCGCGTCTCTATCGGAACCGTAAATAGCATCGGCATTTACGTCCTGCCCAAGGCGCTCTCGGCATTTAAGGACGCCTTCCCCGACGTCAACGTAAAGGTCGATTTCACCGACGCCGCCTCCGTCCCCGACCTCGTTTATCAAGGTAAAGTCGACTTCGGCATTATCCCGTGGAACCGCAAATACGCCGACCTGACCAGCGTGCAGTTGGCCAAATTTAAGATGTTTCTGGTGGCGCCGCCCGAACACCCGCTCGCCAGAAAGAAGAAGGGGTTTTCGCCGCGGGACCTGGAGGATTATCCTTTTGTAGGCTACGAAGAAGGCATGCATACGCGCACCATGATCGACGCCTCATTCAAACGACTCAGCGTGGCCATCGAATACGTGATCGAGTCGACCAACACCGCGACCATCAAGCACATGGTACTGGCGGGAATGGGGCTGGGCATTCTTCCCGAAACTGCGGTGGGTGGAGAGATTCGTCGCGGCCAACTGGTACGAATCGAACTGCCCGCGCTAACGATGGGGCAGGAAATCATGCTGTACTACAAAAGCAAGCGATCGCTTTCGCCGACGCGCGAGCGTTTCATGACATTTATGCAGGAATACTTCGACACCAAGACGCGACCTCGCGGTCGCACTTCCAAGACCAACAAGTAACGCGATGCCACTGCTTCACACCGCCGATCTTCACCTCACCAGTCGTGGCCACGATGAACGCTGGGACGCGCTTGAGCACCTGCTGGCCGTCGCCACCGACCGCAACGCCGACGCGCTGGTAATTTCCGGCGACCTCTTTGACGCCAACTCTGACGTAAGCCTGCTGAAACCCGAACTTCGTCGCCGACTTGAAGACACTTCAGTGCCCGTCGTCATCATTCCCGGAAACCACGACGTCGGCGGTCTGGGTTCGGGCGACTACTTGGGTCGAACTTCTGCGTTGTTGCTGGAGGCAGGAGCCTTCGTCGACGTGGGGGACTTTCGCATCATCGGCCTTCCGTTTGAAGACGTGGGCGAGTCGGCGGTTATCGATAGACTCTACACCGCCGCGCAATCGATACGCGATGGCGGCACCAACGTGCTGCTTTACCACGGCGAGTTGATGGACTTGGTCCCCACGCGCGACGACCACGGCGAAGAAGGCGCGCACGAATACATGCCGGTGTCGCTGGCCACACTGGAAGGCTTCGACTTTGACTTCGTGCTGGCCGGCCACTTCCATCGCAGCTTCGATGTGCGGCGCAGCGGCAACGGCTACGTGGTGTACCCCGGCTCGCCGGTGTCGATCACCCGCAAAGAAACCGGCGTGCGATCGGCCGCGTGGATTGAAGCCGGTAAGGCGCCGACACCGGTGGCGCTCGCGACCAAACACTTCCAGCGAATCGGCGTAACGCTTTCGCCGTTTGAACCCGGCGACCCGATCGAGCAAATCAAATACGAACTCACTCGCGTGCCCGAACACGCCACCGTAGAACTTACCGTCGGCGGTTTTATCGACCTGGCCGCGCGTGGCGAAACCGAAGCCGGGTTTGCGCGATCGCTGGACGAGTTGCGTGCGTGGCCCGGCGTTGCGACCCTCGCCGCCGAATGGTCCGACGTTGGCGAACTCATTAAGAACGACATGTACCAACGATTCCTCGCGCGTCTCGAACGCAAGCGGATCCCCGAAGACGAACGCCGCCGCGTGGCGAAGTTGGTGCTAAGCGCGATGATGGAGACAGCGCATGCGGATTAAGCACGTTCACGTGTTTCGCTACGGTCCGCTGCCCGCGTTTCAGCGCGCTTTGGGAGGCTTCACGTTGGTGCATGGGCCCAACGAGCGCGGCAAGACGCTGCTGTTGGACGCCATCTTTCGCTTGCTGTTTAAGCGCGACCTGAAGCGTACCGCCTGGCGTATCGGCGGTCCCTTTGGCAACCTGGGGCGCGTCGAAGAATCGCCCGAAGGCTACCTGGTGCTCGACGTCGCTGGGCGCGAACGCAAACTCGGGCCAAAGGACACTCTGGCCAGTACTACCCAACTTGATATTACCCCCGACGATTTTCGCAACGTCTTCCTGGTCCGCGACAGCGACGCCACGCTCAACGAGGCGACCAGCTACTTTAACTCGGTAAGCGCGCGCCTCACCGGAATGCGCACCGGCGAAATCGACCGCTTGATGCGCGGCGTACAAAAGCACGCCCTAATGCGAAGTGCCACCGTGGACAGTAAATTCTCCAACCGCGCCGAAGACGAGAAGCTATCCGATCGAATCGATGGTACGACTGCGCTGATTGAGGAAATCGAGACCACGATGGCGCAACTCGTCCGCGACGACTTCGACGAAACGGCGTTGGAGCTTGCGCGCGCGACGCACAAAGCCGACCGTTTACAGCGCGAGCTGGCCCGATTCGAAGACGTTCGTTTGCGCGAGCGCTACCGGCGGGCGCTGGATGCGCTGGATGCGTGGCAAAGTCATCAGCAGCATCTGGCAGCGCATCAGCCAGTCGAAGCCCAATTGGTTCGCGATTGGCAGCGCGGTGTCGTGCAATCCGATCACTTGCAGGCGCGGCTTCGCACCGAACAGGACCAACGCAACCGTGCGGCTTCCGATGTCGGACGCCTTCGCAGCCAGGTCGAAAAAGTGCGCCAGCTCATCGAGCCTACCGAAGCACACTTCGCCGAGTTGAAATCACGGCTGGGACCACTCATGGAGCGCTACCAGTTCTTTCGTGCCGAGCACATGCGTACTCGTTCCGGAAGCAAACTGATCAAGTGGTTCATGTTCGGTTTTCTTGTGCTTGCATTGGTCGCGGTGGCGGGCTACCTGACAACTCCTTCCACAACCATCGCGATCGTGGCCGGCGGTTTTGCGACGGTGTCGCTGGCACTGGGAGCTGCACTAATCCGAGTCGGCCGGTCGGCCGCCAGGGTCGAAGCGTTGCGCGACCAACTCACCCAGTTGGGACGAAGCGTCAACCTGGGTGCAGAATCGGTGAACGACTTCCAAAGCGCACTCGAAGACGTCAGTGGCGACCTGGAAGCGCAGCGGGCCGAGTTGAAAACATTGGAGACGCGCCTTGCCGTCGAAGACGGCGAGCTGAAACGCGCCGACGAGCGCCTGCAGCAGTTGCGCGCCGACGTCGCCGAAGGCGAAGCGCGGTTGGCTGAGTTTGTAGCAACCAGCGGTGCCAAAACGCTGCCAGAGTTGCAAGCCCGCGCCGAACAACAACGTCGGCACGATCACGCCGCGCGCGAAAAACTCTCCGCCGCGCGAACACTGTTGGGCGATAGTTTCGACCCAGCGCAGCACGTCGAATGGCGCGACCGCATTGCTGGCGAAGTTGCCACATTGGATGCGTCGATCCCGGAAAGCGTTTCTGCCAAAGATGCACAGAAGTTGGAAACCGAGTTGGCCCACACCAACAAGTTGGTGGAAAAACTCACAACTCAGTTGGAAAGTGGTCGGCGCCGATTGCATGCGCTAGAAGTTAGGGCGGGAGAACTGCGAGTACTCGACGAAGTGCCTCGGGTTCGTTCGGTGGTTGAACTGCGCCGGCTGCGCCAGGACTTGTTGGCTTTCTGTCAGGCACGGAGTGATCAACTCATCGCCGGTCAGCGTGCGGTAGGAATTCTGCAATCGCTGCGCGACGAAGAAGCGTCACACGTCGAAGAAATGTTTGGCGCCAATGCTTACGTGTCGCAACTCTTTCGCGAATTTACCGGCGGCCGCTACACCGCAGTGACCTACGACATCGAAAACGAACAGATAAATGTACGGTTAAAGGACGGTGGAGACGTCGCTGTGGAAGCACTCTCCGGCGGTGCATTTGACCAGCTTCACCTGGCGGTGCGAATCGCGTTGGGGCAACGCCTGTGTGGCGATGAGCCAGGATTTTTTCTAATGGATGACCCGTTCATCAAGGCCGACAGTGGTCGCCTACAACATCTGTTGGATTGCGTAAAGCGTCTGGTCGCGGAAGGTTGGCAGGTTGTCTATTTCTCCGCCAAAGACGAAGTGGCCGACGCGCTGGGCAAGGACATCGCCAGTGGCGCAGTCACCTACATTCCGATGGGGCAGGAGGCAAAGTCCCTCGTCGTCCCGCAAAAGGCCAAGATCGAACCGCCGCGGACAGCGGGCCAGCACAGCCTGTTTGAGTGACGCCCGGCGCATTGACCCAGCCCGAATTTCGCGCTATTATTATTGAAGTTACGCCACCCGATTGAATTTTTTGAACCACCCGGCCTAAACCAACCCCTCTTTAACACATACATGATTAAACGAGTATCGTTGTTGCTGGCCCTCGTGCTAGTCGGGGCCACCGCCGCCTGGGGTATTCCCGATCCAAGCTTAAAGTGGAAGACGTTCTCTACCGAACACTTCGACGTTCACTTTCACGAAGGTGCGGCGTACACCGCGCAACGCGTCGCCGAAATCGCCGAAGAAGTTTACCCGCACATCACAGGACTTTATGGCTACGAGCCGGGCCGCGTAAACTTTGTCATCCGAGATTCTGAGGATTACGCCAACGGCGCGGCGTACTACTACGACAACAAAGTCGAAATTTGGGCGACCAACCTGGAGTTCGGGTTCCGCGGAACCCACGACTGGCTACGCAACGTGGTCACCCACGAGTTCACGCACATCGTCTCCATTCAAGCCGCGATGAAGGGCCCGCGCGCGATCCCGGCGATTTACTTGCAAGCCATCGGCTTCGAACGTGAAAAGCGCCCCGACGTGCTTACCGGCTATCCCAACGTCATCGCAACCTATCCGCTGGTTGGTTCAACCGTCCCGCCGTGGTTTGCCGAAGGCGTGGCCCAATACCAATCGCCGACCAAGCAGTACGACTGCTGGGACACGCACCGCGACATGGTGTTGCGCGCCGCGGTCGTTGACGACAAGATGCTGGAGTACGTGCCGATGGGGTGCTTGTGCCACACCAGCCTTAAGAACGAGCAAGTGTATGACCACGGCTACGGAATGGTGCGCTACATCGCCGAGACTTACGGCGCACAGAAGATTCCCGAAATCGCCGCGAACTTAGGCAAGTTTAGCAACCTCACAATGGATGGCGCGATGAAAGACGCGCTGGGCAAAAGTGGCGATGAGATCTACGCCGAGTGGCAGGCGGCGCTAGCCGATCGCTACGACCGTCAGCTTCGCAACGTCCGTAACAACCAACGTGCCGGCGAAATCCTTGCCGACGACGGTTTTAAAACCCACGCGCCCAGCTTTAGCCCCGACGGCGCGCGCGTTGCGCTGCTTTCCAACAAAGGCTCCGACTACGCGGGCACGGCCCTCTATCTGATGGATGCCGACGGGGGCGAACTGGATATAGTGAAACCGGGCGTGTCGTCACGCCCCGCGTTTTCGCCCGATGGCAAATGGCTGGCGTACGCACGTCACCGAAAGGTCAACATCTACGGTGCTAAGCGGCGCGACATCCACGTCTACGATATCGCCAACAAAAAAGAGACGCGCCTGACCAAAAACAAACGCGCGTCCGACCCGTCGTTTTCGCCTGACGGCCGCCAGATCCTTTTTGTGGTAAATGGCGATGGGACTCACGCGATTCACGTGATGGATGCCGATGGCAGCAACGAGCGGGAACTATACGCGTCGCAATTGGGAACGCAGTTCTACGAACCGCAATTCTCTCCCGACGGACAGCAGATTCTGTTTGGAATATTCGAAGGCGGTAGCCGCGACATTGCGATGATTGATGCGAACGGAAGTAACTTTCGATTCGTAGTGCGAACCGACAGTGACGAGCGCGACGCTCGCTTCACGCCCGACGGCAAGAGTGTCGTATTCTCCAGCGACCGCACCGGTATTTTTAACGTCTACCGCCACGACCTCTCTACCGAACGTTTTGAGCAGCTAACCAATGTAATTGGTGGCGCGTTTGCGCCCGATGTTAGCGCTGCTTCCGGGGCATTGGTCTACGCCGGATACAACGGCGACGGTTATCACGTGGCCAGTATTGACGAGCCCGCGCAACCGGTCGAAACGCTGGACCGAGTCGCATTTGCGAGCCGCGCCGACAACGACTTTTATAACTGCGAACGCCTTCGGGCGCGTCCCGCCGATCGCGGGCTCGCGCTGGCATCGACCGACGCGTCATCCGGTGTGTTGGACATGGACGCCACCGGCGAAACCCTGGCCCAGGGTAGCGGCAACGGCGCCGGCGGCGTTAAATATCCGACGCGAAAGTATAAGCCTACCTACACCGACTTTCAGTTGTATCCGCGCGCGGTACTCTACGACGGCGACTTCCGCGCTGGTGCGTTCTTAGCGAGCAACGAGATCCTTGATTATCAAACCTTCTTTGTCGGCGCGAGCTACGGACTTAACGGCGAGTTTGACGCCTTCGTAGACTTCGAAGTGCGCCGTCTGTTTCCCGTGTTGTTCGTGAACTTCATCTTGTTGCGCGAAAAATTTGAAGACAACCCCAACATCGACGGTACTCAGTTTTTTCTGGATACGACTTACGATCTGTGGGCGATCGACGCTGGCTTTCGTCTTGAGTTCGTGGAGCCGTTCCTGGTGTCGGCCGCGCACGACCTGACTGTGTGGTACAGCCGCAGCGAGTATAAGGTTTTCATCGACCCTGAGTTTCTTGACGACGACGGCATTCGCCGCCCGGAAAATCCCGTCGGCTGGAAATACTTTAAAGGCAACGAAGTGTCGTTGCGTTACCGAATCAAAGCAATCGCCAACGCGACCGACTCGGACATAAACCCGCGCGGAGGCCGGGCGATTACGCTTGGCGCAACCCTGGCGTTTGACGAACTATTCAGCAGCGGCGAATTTGCCTACGCGTTTCGTCCGGTGTTTGACGATAACAAGTTTGGGAAGTATCAACTCGAGTGGACCGAGTACCTGGCGCTGCCGTGGGCGCGACACAGCCTGGTGCTCGAAGGTGTCGGTTCGGTGATCGATGCGCAAGTCGACGACTTCTTCTACAACTACATTGGTGGTCTCGACGGTGTGCGCGGCTATTCGTTTTACTCCATCGGCGGGCTTAAGGGTGCATGGGGGCGCGCGACTTACCGATTTCCACTGATGCGCCACATTAACAAGCAGATCGCGCACCTTAAGCTAAGCAACGCGTACGCCGGCGTTTTCTACGAAGGTGGAAATGCATGGGATGAAGACGAGTTTAAAACCACCGGGTACAAAAAAGCGGTTGGTGGCGAGCTTCGGGTTTCGGGGCGTTCGTTCTACAATTACCCCACGACGATCAACGTCATCGGATCGTACGGCATCAACGAAGTCATTTATGAAGACCCTGTGTTTACCACCGAGCCGATCACTCAGGGTAAGGAGTGGCGTTGGTACTTTAGCCTGGGATTCGGCTTCTAGAAGAGAAGTTAGCATCAAGTCAGCGGTATGAAGCGAATTGTGACCAACGTTAGTCTTCTCTTCGTGGGTCTTGTGATCGCCGCTAGCGTGGCCGAGTTTGCGCTGCGAGTGCTTAATCTTCCTGGGATTACCTTTCACACGTTCTACTTCGACGAACTGACCGGCCAGCGGTTCTATCCCAACACCACAAAGATCTACCGAAACGACCGCGGCGACGAAGTTTTTCGCGCGGTGAACCGTTTGGGCTACCTCGACGACGATCCTGCGCCCGCGAAATCTGGTTATCGCATCGCGTTTTTTGGCGACTCGTTTACCGAATCACGACAGGTGCCGCTAGTACACACCTTTCACGAACTCATCGAAGATTCGTTGACCCAGGCCGGCATTGCGGTGGAGACCATCGCGATCGGCATGATGGGATACAGCACCTTGCAGAGCTACCTGGAGTACGAGCGATGGGCCGATTCGCTCGCGGTGGATCTGGCAGTGTATGTGTTCTGCGAAAACGACCCGGGCGATTTGCTGCGCGAGGTTAAAGCAAGCGATGCCATTCCGTATCCGGTGTTCAGCGACAACGGGTTTAGCGTCGACACATCCTTTCGGGAGCGATATGCCCACAAGGCCCGGTGGCCGCATCGCTTCATGCAGTTCTGCAAAAGCAAGTCGCTACTTGCCAGCACGCTACATTCGCGGCTGCAGTTGTTGCGCGCGCATGGCATCCAGGTACAGGTGGACGAAGACGCGCGCCAGATGTCGGCCGACGTTGCGGTCGGAGAAATGCCGGAGCCGATTACGTTGCCCTCCGCATGGCCGGATTCGTTGCTTGCTAAAGCCGAAGTTTTTGGGGCGAACATGCTTACCGTCTGGCGCGACGCTGCCGCCGCCGATGGTCGAGGATTTGTTATTCTGTACGTACCCCGTGAGTCCGACGTGGGTGTTACCGAAGGGCGCGATTCCTGGGGCGAGTGGTTAGCGACGACCGCGGACAGTTTGGGCATCGAACTGATCGATCCCATGACCGATCTGGTCCGACGCCGCGATAGCGGCGAAGAGATCTACTATGACCATTGGTCCATCGGCGGTCACCGCGCCGCTCGCGACGCGTTTGTACGTTGGTACCAATCTGTCGAACGCGGGGATTAAGTTAGTTCGACGACTCGCGCTGTTGTAATTCCGCGGCGATCAATTTCCCAACCAGTTCGCTTCCGCTCTTAGTGAAATGGTCATGGTCCACAAAAATGTCGTCGGCCGTGATATCACCGCTGGCGCAAGCTTCGACAAGTGCAGGCAACACATCCCAAACCGCCAGGCTGTCCGCCCGTAGAGCGGTGACAATGTGTCGCTGGGGCGCGTTCATGTTGTCGGGGTCGTCTAACTGGACACGAAACGGGAACACGACGGTAAGCACATCAATGTCGTTAGCCGCGCATGTCGCGTAAATGTTGCGCATGTTCTGTAGCGTTAACTCCCATGCTCGTTGCACGGTTTCCGAGTTGGGGGTGTCGATTAGCGCGTGTACGTCTAGCATCTCCTGTTGAATCGCGCCCAGCTGAACGTCGTCGCCGAGCTTGCGCCTTGCCTTCCACATGCGGCTGATGCGACGAGTTTGGGTGACCAATGCGCTGGCCGAAAGCACTCGCTCCACCGTTGAATACGCGGACTCACGCAGTTGAAAGCCCTCGGTGTTACCGCCGAATCGTGTCAGGTGAAATTTCTCGGTGACATCGTTGAGCACAAACCCGATCACCACCACATCGGGTTGGTACTTAAGGCCTTCGTCCTCCAGATACGCCAGATATTGCCAAGGCGAGTACCCGCCGACGCCGGCATTGATAGTTTCCACGTCTTGCCCGGTTGTCGCGGTTAGTTCGCGCGCGACTACAAAGGGGTAAGCGTCTTCGGCACGCTCGAGCGTGTATCCAAACGTAACCGAATCGCCAAGGTAGAGAATGCGAAAGGCGTCGGTTCGCTGATAGGGAACCTCGGGACCGCGCAATCCGCGTGAGTTGATGACCACGCGCGTGTCGCCCCAATTGTCGTCGGCGTTGGGTCGCAGCTTCCAGCCCAGGCGCTCGTCTTTAACAAACAGAGATGTCGACTTGCCACTATGTTTGACGGTAGGTCGCAACGCAATCTCTGCAGAAGCAAATGGTACCAGCAGCGCACCCAACCCCAGAACAATCTTGGGCGCATGTTTACCTGCGAGAAGCCGGGACAGGGGCGGAAGTTTGCCCATTAGTGCGACACCGACGCAAGCCGCGGCTGCAACTACAAACGCGAATTGACCGGATCGCAGCAATTCGCCGCTGGGCGCGGGGATGTCGGAGTTGCCGGTCGCAGCGCGGGCGATCCTGGCCACCGCTCCCATCGTGAAGGAGTTGTACAACAGTGCGCACAGGCCGAACCACGCCGCGGTTAGCCAAAACAGCGCGCGCGAAATGTCCGCAGGGGAGCGGTATTTGCGAGAAGTCGACGTCATAGCATCACAGTAACGCAAACGAAAACGCCCCGCAATGTGCGAGGCGTTTCCGCGCAGTCGTCAACTGCAGCTATCGTTTCGCGACCACGAATCCTGTGCTAGTCGCGCTTGAAGTTCACCAAAGGTAACAGTCGCAGGAATCCGCGCTGGTTGCCCGCGTAGTTCAGAACGCCCAACTGCATACCGTTGAGGTTTTCGGTGCGGTTAAACAAGCCGATGGTGACCCCGTCGGTGCGCTCGGTTCGCGTGTAGACGCCGGTCGCAAAACCGCTTAGTTCGTTGGCGCGAAAGTACGCCGGGGTAAGCGCGACGCCGTCCCACGTGTCCGCGCCGGCTGCGCCAGCTATGGCCCAGCCGCTAAACGTTTCGGCGCCGACTCCGATGCCGCCAATCGCGAGACCGGAAAACTCTTCGGCGCCGATTCCGATTCCGCCAATCGCCACGCCGCGGATCGATTCCGCACCGACTCCGATGCCGCCGACCATCAGCCCGCGCATCTCGTTGCCGCCAATTCCGACGCCGCCGACGCCAACACCGTTAAAGGTGTCCACGCCCATTCCGATACCGGCCACGGTGACGCCGCTAACGTCGCCGCCGCCAATTCCAATACCGGCGACGCCCAGCACACGAATCTCGTCGGCCGCCAGGCCCAGGAGCGCGGCAGTAATGCCTTGAACGCGGCTCGCTCCAACTCCCAGCCCCGCGACCGAAATCCCGTTAATGTCATTTGCGCCGATCCCCAAGCCCGCGATGAAGATTCCCTCCACGTCGTGGGCACCCATACCCAGGCCGGCCACGGAGATGCCGGTGACATCGTGTGCACCGCCGCCGATCCCAGCCACCGTAATCCCGGTGACGTCCTGACCCGACAACCCAATCCCCGCAACTGTAATTCCGGTAATATCTTCGGCGTTCAGGCCGATGAGTGCGGCCGAAATTCCGCTAATCTTGGCGGCGTCAAAGCCGACCAGTCCCAGCGAAATCCCGTCGATTCGCCCGTGCGGACTCGCGTTGGGCTTCCATAGGGTCAGGTTCAGGCCGCGCACCCGCTCGATGTCTTCATCGGCGAACGGGTTCAGACGAATCCCAGTGATATTCTTAGAGTTACCGAGTCCCACCCCAAAGCCGTCGATAGCGAGGTCGAGGGACTGTCCGAGCGCGGCGCTCGGGGAAATCGTGGGTAGCACTAGCGCCAATAGCGCCAGTCCGGCAATGTGTCGCTTCATCACGCCTCCTTGGATACCTACTCTGACGGATGCGACGGAGGGTTTGTTTCACCCGGGAGTGGGATTATTGGATTGAGACAGTGCTGGCGCGTGGGGTGCGCTAGCTCCAGTCGTCTTCCAGAACGACATACCCCGAGTCCACCATACCCGCATGCTCGTACGAGCGGCGTGCGCGGGCATTGCTGGATAGCATATACAGGCGCAGCGCCTTCACGTCGGGGTTGGCTTTCGCTTGCGTTTTAATGTGTTGATAGATCTTCTGAAAAACGCCCTGTCCGCGAAACTCAGGTTCGACGAACACACTTTGCAGCCACCAAATGACACCGTTGCGCCAGTCGGTGAGTTCGTAGGTAATCATCGTGGTTGCGATTCGCCGCCCATCGGCTTCGGCGATAAAGTATCGCGCCATGTCGGGCTTCGATAACGCCGCGCGGACGCCCTTACCAAGCAAATCGCGATTGGGAACGTGGTCGTCGGAATCGACCGCCAGTCGAATGTTGGACTCGACAATAAAGTCGGCGTCGTCCAGCGACGCGTCACGGATGGTGAAAGTTGCCATGACCGCAGCCTATCACGGATAGCGCTACCGGTGAACCCGGGGGGATACATATGTCACGATCAGCGCTGGTCGTGGGGAGACTTCTAAGGTACGCCCGTCGCGGTGGTGGATGTGCTCACCAGCGTGAAAACACTTTGCCGACCACGTGGAGCGCGACGACCGCGCTGACTTCGGCGGCAACGGTCTGCCCGGCGCGGTGGCGGATGTGCTCACCAGCGTGAAAACACTTTGCCGACCACGCTGGGCGCGACGAGCGGCGTGACGTGTTCCCACCGTGGGCGTTTGCTGTCACGACCAGCGCTGGTCGTGGGGCGAGATTCAGGAGCGCGGGGGAAGACACCAGGGGTGCGGACACCCCTCGCAGCGTGAGACTAGGACATCGGCCAACCGCTCGCGGATGCTCGACGTATGAGGCGGAACACAATCATCAACAAAACCACAGTCACTACTTTGCTCCCAGTAACTCTTCGCGCCGAGCGCGGCGATGGATTTCTTTGGCGTCGATTCCGTAGCGTTCCAGCTTGTTGCGTAGCGCGCCCCGACTAATGCCCAACAGTGCAGCCGCTTGCACCACGTTTCCTTTGGCTAGCTTCACAGTTTCCACCAACACCGCGCGTTCGACATCGGCCAGCGGCAACCCTTCCGGAGGCAACGATACCGCGACTTCGGCGTCCGACAGCACGACTTTCCCCGACCGCACCTCACGGCGTCGATCAATCGGCAGGTGCTGCGCCTCAATCACTTCGTCCGGGCAAAGCAGCACCGCACGCTCGATCACGTTAATCAACTCTCGAACATTCCCCGGCCAGTGGTACGCGTGCAAGAGCTTGCGTGCTTGCTCGGACAGGCCCAACCCGGGCTTGTTAAACTTCTTTCGATACCGCGACAGGAAGTGTTCAATGATCAAGTCGATGTCGCCCACGCGGTCGCGCAGCGGAGGAATTGAAATCTCGACGACGTTGAGACGATAAAACAAGTCTTCACGAAAATTTCCCTGGCGGACTTCTTCGCGGATGTCGCGGTTGGTTGCGGCGACGACGCGAGTCTTAACCTCGATCGCAACCTCGCCGCCCAGGCGGCGGAATGTTTGGCTGTCCAGAAATTTCAACAACTTGGCCTGCGTTGGCAGATCGACTTCGGTGATTTCATCCAAAAACAGCGTGCCGTTGTCGGCCAACTCGATGAGACCAATCTTCTGCCCCTTGGCATCCGTAAACGCGCCCGGTTCGTAACCAAACAACTCCGACTCCAACAACGCAGGAGGTAGCGCCGCACAGTTGATTTCGATAAACGGGCCGGAACTGGTTTCGCAAACGTTATGGATGGTTTCGGCAAAGAGACTCTTACCGACACCGCTTTCGCCGGTTAGTAAAACCGAAGTCGTCGCGCTTCGCGCGACCTTGCCCACCATTTGCAGCACCTGTTGAATCTCTTCGCTTTCGCCGATAACGGCGATGGCTTCGGCCGGCGTCCGCGTGCTTTTAACGTATTCTTCCCGCTCGCGACGCAGTTGAATCTGGCCAAGTGACTCGTCCATCAAGGCTAGGAACGTTTCCTGGTGAACCGGTTTAAACAGAAACGCGCGCGCCCGAAGGGCTAGAACCTTCTGGTCAAGCTCTGGCGTCTCGCGCGGGGCGCACACGACCAGCTGCGCGTGGGGGAAACGATCGCGTGCGCTCTCCAACTGGGAACGCGCCGTTTCCAACGACACCGCATCCGACAAGCCGAGCACGATCATGTCGATGCGTCGGGCTTTGGCGACGTCGGGAAGGTCGATGACTTCGGCGGGGCGCGAACTCTTCGCGACCAGGCCGCGAATTTGCTCACGGTCCCAATCGTTGGCATCGATGACGAGTACCACGTAGGCAGACACAGACAACCTCGGAGTGGGTGAGAAAGGGTTAACAACCGCAGTCTGCAAGGTCTGTGCCCCGAAACCGCGGTTTCGCCCGCCCGCCCTATTCGGCTTGCCAGTCGACCAGTGCTTACCTAAACTACACAGACACAACAACGTATGTAGCCTGGAGGCCTCACCGTGAACCACAGCATCATGTCCTTTCGTTGCGCGTTGCTCCCCGTATTGACGGCGGCCTTGCTTTTTGCGGCGTGTTCTGAGGACTCGGGGACCGGCCCGGATGATGCCGCGCCTCCAGCCCCCACGGTGACTGGGGCCAGTGCGACCACCGTCGCCCCGGGTGACACGATCACCATTACCGGCTCAAACTTTCTGACGCCGGCAAGCGCCAACACGGTTCGATTTAACAACCCCTATCGCGGGGCGCGCGCATTTGCAGGAACCACCACCCAACTGCAAGTGGCAGTGCCGGAAGATGCCAACAGTGGTCCGCTGTCCGTTGCGGTTGACGGCCAAAGCCAGGCCGGTGTGCTAAGCGGCAACATCACCGTGACTCGCGGTGTGGGAGAGGTGTTTGTGTTTGGCGGTTCCAACGCGGGTTTCGATCTTCCGCTCGACTATGGCCCAATCGCAGCCGCCTATTTACTGGTGCCGCACGGCGCGAACCCCGCTACGCCGTACACGCAGTCGGTGCAGGCGACTCTTACGCCCAATCAAACCGGTTCGTTCCCGGTGCGCGAACCCGACGCTCACGCGGTAACCATCAGCACCGGTGTCGGTACGTTCACCGACGCGACCCAGTTTGAAGTGAACCTTCGCGACGACTGGAACGATTGGGTTGCCCGCCACGGTATCCCGAGAGCAGCACAACCCGATGTCGCCCGTGAACAAGCAAGAATGACGGAAAACTTCTTTGTTTTGAATAGCGCAACGGGTAGTGCGCTGGACCCGCAAAACTACTCGCAGATCACCGCCCAACTTAGATACGACGGAACACACTGCTTAATTTATAGCGACCTTGATACACTAGCGTCGGGGAATCTGACGCAAGCCGACTTTAACGCTCTGGGACAAGCGTACGATTCGCAACTTCGTCCAACCAATGTCGCCGCGTTTGGCCAGGAAGGCGATGTCGACGGAAACGGCAAAGTAATCCTGCTGAGTACCCCGGTGGTCAACCGGTTAACGCCGCCGGGTAGCAGCGGGTTTATTGGGGGATTCTTTTGGCGGGGAGACTTGTCGGCACCGGGAGCGAATGGCATACCGGCGGGAACCACCAACGAAGCCGAAATCTGCTACCTGCTGGCATCTGACCCCCAGGGTACGTGGGGTGTGAACCAGCCGCGAGCGTTTGTGGCGACCGAAAACATCGCCACCACAGCCCATGAATACCAACACCTGATTAGTTTTTCGGTGCGCCTGCTAACTGCCGGACTGGGCATCGCACAGGTTACCTGGTTGGAAGAAGGCATGGCGCACATGGCCGAAGACCTCAACGATCTCGACCAACCCAATATTAACCGTGCAAATCTGTACCTGGCAGCGCCACAAGACATGTCGTTGGAACACAACACCGCACCGCTCGAGCAACGGGGTGCTATATTCCTGTTTCTGCGTTATCTTGCCGATCGTTATGGCGAAGCCATCCTTGGCGATATCGTCGCCAGCAAGTGCACCGGCCGCGCATGCATCGAAGACGTAACCGGGGAGAACTTTTACCAACTAACCGCGGACTTCCTGGCGACGCTTTATTTAAGCGGCCGCGGGATCACCAGCAACCCTCGTTACAACTACACGAGTCTCGACATGGTCGGCGACTTCAGCCAGGTTGCGCTAACCAACGAGACCGTTGACGGCAACGCTTTCGCGGCGGTCACCAAACGCGCGACGGGTGAGTTCTTTGTGTTGCGCAACCTGGTAACCTCCGGTGCGGTGGTCAATGTATCCGCCAACGCGGGCGCACGAATCCGCACCGTTGTGGTTCGAATACAGTAGGAGATTGCATGACTCCATCATTTCGATTTATTGCCACGCTTGGTCTCGCCGTGTTGTTTGTCGGTTGTGCGGGGAGTGGCAAGCCCAAGTATCGCCCCGACGCTACCGCGATAGGCGAGTTTCTTGAGGTTGCCGGCACCCTCGATCGCTTTGGCAGTACGCCGTTTACCGACTTGATTCTAACCGCGCCCCACACCGAAGTTATGATCGACCGCGGAAGTGCGACTTACGGTCAATTGGAAGCCCTGACCGAAATGCAGGTGCTGGTGAGAGGTGAGATCATCGCCACCGATCAAGTAGTAACGCTAAACGTCCATGACTTCGACCTGCTCGCACTGCCCAACGGTGACGTTCCGGTGCTGGGAATGCTCGGCGAAGAACAGGGGAAACTCGTTCTGACGCATCGCGTCGGCGATCGTTATTGGCTGCGGGGTGATCTGGCCGATGCGTTGCGCTCGCACGTCGGGTTGATTGTTTGGGTGATCGGCGAACAAGGTGATGCCGCGCTTCCCGACAAACCCAAGAAGTCGGTTCCTTTTAAGGTTACCGGCTACGGAGTGGTGCGTTAGGCTGCATGAGCTCTCCCGTTTTCATCCTCGGTAGCCACAAGTCTGGCACCTCCTTGCTGCGAAATCTTCTCGACGGCCACCCCGACTTGTTTGTTATTCCGTTAGAGGCTCACTTCTTTGAACTAAGCGGCTACTGGGTGGAGTACGCCATGCGCAGTACTCGACCCCGGCAACTCGAGTTCGAACAGTGGGTTGAATCGCTGGCAGGTCACATCGCGCAGTCCAACACGCAAGCGGATGTTACCGGCGACAGTGTCTTGACCAGCCGGTGGGACCTGGACGTGTTCCAGTCTACCCTGCGCACTACCGCAGCCGAAGACTTCGCCACGGCCGATCATGCACGGTTGCTGGAAAGATACGTCGACGCATTGTACGCGTCGCTTCATCACGACAGGGCGGCCCGACGCCCGGCGCGCTTTGTGGAGAAGTCGGTGGAAAATGCCGAGTTTGCGCCGCTCCTGGCTCGATGGTTTCCCGACGCACGATTTGTACACATTATGCGTAACCCTTATGCGACCCTGGTCGCGATCCGACGACACAGCGGCATGGGCGTTTTTCCTTTCCTTAAGCGCGCGGTAGAGTCGCTGCGCAACTCATATTATTATGCGCACCTCAATCCCAACGTGCTTTCCAACTATCGCGTCATTCGCTACGAAGATTTGGTTACCAACACCGAATCCGTTATGCGAACGGTTGCCGAACACTGCAACCTTGCCTGGCAACCGGGTCTGCTGCGACCTACGGTGATGGGCGAGGACTGGGGGGGGAACAGTACCAGCGGTCAGGGATTTCAAGGTTTGTCAGACCGGCCGCTACACGCATGGAAAACAAAAATACACGCGCTGGAAGTTGAACTGATCAACCGTCACTTTCCCCACGTGGTGTCCGAATGGGGTTACGAGCCGGTAACGCCCGTCGGTTCGCCGTATTCGCGTGCGACCAAAGAACGCCTGCGCGACTATATCCGCAATCGTGCCTACCTGATGATGTCCCAACGCTAATAACGGTGTCGAGAATCGGACACGTGCACCAACATCCAGGTGCCCGGCTAACGCGACGTTCAATCCCTTTGCATTCGTCAGCTTGGCGTGTCCGTGTTTTTGGAGGGGGGTTCTGTTTGTTGTCGTCCACGCCGCCCGTTGTCAAAACTTGTTGACGTCAAACGCATTACACAGTTGGCCGCTGCTTTGAAGGCGGCACTAAGCTTGCCTTAGTTTCTCCTGCGAGCATGACGCTCGATAGAAATGGAGCCGGCTGTGACCAGATCAGGATTCCCCACGTCCTTTGATCCTCCCATTGTTGGCAGGTGCGCTGCGATGCAGCGCGTGCGGCAGAACGTTGTCACTTTGGGTGGCGCTGATGTCAGCGTGTTGATTACCGGTGAGAGCGGTGTTGGGAAGGAGGTTGTGGCAAAAAACTTACATCGAATGAGTGCGCGTTCGAGCGGGCCGTTTATTTCGGTCAACTGTGCGGCGCTTGCGCCCGGAGTTCTGGAAAGCGAGTTGTTTGGACACGCACAAGGGGCTTTCACCGGCGCGGTGCGCTCCCACGTTGGTGTGTTTGAACAGGCGAGCGGAGGCACGCTCTTTCTGGATGAAATCGGAGAAATTCCCGCGGACACGCAAGCAAAGTTGCTTCGGGTTCTTCAGGAACGCGAAGTGCGTCGTGTCGGTGACACGGCGGTCCGGCGAGTTGACGTGAGACTGCTATCGGCGACCAACGCCGATCTTGCCGCAATGGTTTCGCACGGGACATTTCGTCAGGATCTTTTCTATCGCATCAACGTGGTGGAACTACAAATTCCACCGCTGCGCGAACGTGGCGACGACGTGTTTGACCTAATCTCTGCGTACTTTGCCCGAAAAGGTCAGGGTGAAATTGCAGTTCCCGATGAAACCCGTAACCTGGTTACCACGCACCCGTGGCCCGGGAACGTTCGCGAGCTCAACAACGAACTGGCGCGGGTAATTGCGCTCCACGGTCTGCCAAAGGTTCTTCGCGCGGACATGCTCTCCGATCGCGTGCGGCGGACTCGTTGGCGACCCGACTTTGACGTGGCGGTGCTGCTGGAAGCTCCGCTCGATGACGCGGTGAGCCGCCTCGAACGACAGTTAGTCACCCAGACGCTGCTGCGAACCGACTGGAACAAGAGTCGCAGTGCCCGCGAACTGGGCCTGTCGCGGCAGGGATTGTTAAATAAAATCCGTCGCTACGGCATCACGCGCGACGTTCCGGGCGAAAAAGACGAGTCGGTGCCCTAGTCACTTGGCAAAGCAGGCGTTGCACGGTACCATCGGTTTTCCCAACTACTCAAGGAGAGCCGATGGGTCAGAACAAAGTACGCATTGCAGTCGTCGGTGCGGGGCGAATTGCGCAGGTCGCGCACATGCCCGCGCTTCGCCAAAATCCCAACGTCGAGTTGGTAGCGGTAGTAGACGAAGATCCGGTCAAAGCGCGTAGCACCAAAGAGCAGTTTGGTTTCGAAAGTTACTATGAAGACTTCGCGCAAATGTTAACCGATGCCGAAGTTGACGCAGTTGACATTTGCACACCGAACTACTTGCACGCCCCGATGGCGATCGCAGCGCTGCGTTCTGGGCGCGACGTCTTGTGCGAAAAGCCGCTCGCGCGAAGCCTGGCCGAAGCGCAGAAGATGGTCGATACCGCCGACACGCACAACCAGTTGCTGATGGTTGCCATGAACAACCGCTTTCGGGGCGACGTTCAAACCCTGCGGACGTTCGTAAAAGGCAAGGAGCTGGGCGACGTACAGATGGTAAAGGTTGGCTGGCTGCGGCGGTCGTTGGATTGGAAAGAGCGAGAGTGGTTAACCCATCGAGAGAAGTCCGGCGGTGGCGCGTTGTTAGACCTGGGCACGCCACTCATGGATCTCGCCATTTGGATCGGCGGGCTCCGCAAACCGACATCGGTCACCTGTGGCGTGTTTGGCCGACGCGGTAAGAACGGGGTCGAGGACTCCGCGTGTGCGATGATCCGGTTTGCTGGCGGCGCGTGCATGATGCTGGAAGTAGCGTGGAACGTTACCGAACCGCGCGACGTGACCTACCTGCAGGTTTACGGTAGCCGCGGTGCGGGAACTCTAAACCCGCTGGAGATTCACAAGGCGATGCAGGGCGTGTTGGTGAACGTAACCCCGGCACATGGCAAATCCGCGCGAAGTTCCTACAAGGGTAGTTATCGGGCCGAAATTGACCACTTTGTCGATTGCGTTAAGAACAAGCGCAAGCCGCTGACATCGGGCAAAGACGCCCTGGCCGTGCTTCGTATTCTCGACGCGCTCTACAAGTCGGCGGACAGCGGGCGCGAGGTCGCGCTCGACTAATGCGCGAACGGTTTCTGGCTTTGTTTCCCGCGCGGCGTTACGCCATTCCTGCGGTTGTCAGCGGCGCGCTGATGGCGCTTTGCTTCGCCAAGACCAGCCTTTGGTTTCTTAGCGTCGTAGCGTTTGTTCCGATCTGCGTCGTCTGGCTGCGTGACCCGCCCGGGCCGCGCGAAGGCTTTAAGGTTGGGTGGTTGCTGGGTGTTTCTTACTTCGCCGTGTTGATGCGGTGGCTTCTGGCGTTAATCCCCACCGCCGATGTCAAGATTCCAGGAATCATGCTGCCGTCGTTGCTGGCGCTGTCGATGTACCTGGCGCTTTATCCCGGTGTCGCCGGGTGGTTGACCGGGCTCGTGGCTCGCGCCGGCCGCGGATGGGTATTGGCATCGTTTCCCGCCGCGTGGGTAATTGGCGAAGTGCTGCGGGCGCGCGGTGACCTCGCTTTTCCTTGGGGGCTGCTGGGCTACACGCTCACCGACAAGCCCGAACTTTTGCAACTGGCGTCGGTTACCGGTATTTACGGCCTCGCGATTTTTATCCTGCTGGTCAACTTAGGGATTGCCGCGATAGCGGCCTGGCGGGGAACCCGCGGTCGGATCGTACTGGCCGCGGCTGTCGTGTTGTTGGTCGGTGTCTACGTGTGGGGTGCGAACGAAGTTGAGCGCTGGCGAGTGCCGGGTGACAACACCGTACGGGTTGCCGTTGTGCAGCCCAACGTGGACTTGGCAGTAAAGTGGAAAGCCGAGTTCAAGGACTCGACGCTTACGCTGTTGGAGAAACTGGTTCGCGAAGGTGCGGCCGCGGGCGCGGAAGTGATCGTGTTTCCAGAGACGGCGGCCCCGGTTTACATCGAAGGCCAGGATCGCCGGTTTCGGGCAAGTTTGCAGTCGTGGTCACAACAACTTAATGTTCCCATCTATATCGGTTTTCTCGACCATCGCTACGACGGCCCCAAAGATCAGCTGAACATCTACAACTCTTCCGGTGTGTTCATGCCCGACGGCAGCGTGCAGAAGTATGACAAGTATCATCTGCTGCCGTTTGGAGAGGTTATACCGTTTGCAAAGTACTGGCGGTTTTTGCGTCGGATCGAGTTTGGCCAGGCCAACTTCTCGCACGGCCCGGGTGTGACGCCGCTGGAGGCCGGGCGAGCGGTGATGTCGCCGTTGATCTGTTTTGAGTCGGTATTTCCGTACCTGTGTCGTCGCGGACTGGATCAGGGCGCCAACGTGTTGGTCAACATTACCAACGATGGTTGGTTTGCCGACTCTCCGGGGCCGTTTCAACACGCCGACATGAGTATCGTGCGAGCGGTGGAGTTTCGTCGCTATCTGTTGCGTGCCGCCAACACCGGGGTATCCATGGTGGTAAATCCCGCCGGAGAAGTGATTGCCGAGAAAGGGTTGTACACCGAAGACGTTATTGTTGAAGACGTGGAGCTTTTAACGGGACGATCGGTGTATTCTCGTCTTGGCGACCTGCCCGTGCTGGTGATCTGCATGGTTGTACTGGCTACAGGGATCATAGTGTCGCGCCGCGCATCGGCAAACGACTAGAACGCCAGCCCAACATCCACGTTCCAACGGCCATCGCCGTTTTCGCGCCAGCCGTAGTCGGCGCGAATCGCTCCGACGTTTCCCAACAGGATTGCAGCGCCGGCACCGTTGGTGGTTTCGATATCGCCGCTGTCCAGGCTGGCGCGACCGCCGTCGACAAAACCAAAAAGCACCAAGCCCAGCAGTGCGTCTTCGATGGGTATGTCCCGCGAAAATCCAATGGGAATGCGCAACTCTACCGTGCCGCTAACCGACTCGTTGCCCGCGAAGGCGCCGAAGTCGAAACCGCGTAACGAAGTCGAACCGCCCAGGTGTTCGCGCTGGTAGAACGGAATCGCGTCGCCGTCTTGCATAACGCCCCGAATGTTTCCGGCGAGCACCGCGTGGTTGGTTACGAAGTGATAGGCCGACAACCGCGCCCTCGCGCGCGTCATGTCGACTTCGTCGTCGCCCAAGCCCCAGCGACCGATACTGCCGTCGGCGCGCACGCCGCGAAACGGGAATACGTCGCTGTCGGTCCGATCCAGTGCTGCGAAAACATCTGCGCTGGCAAACGCATCGCGATCGCTTCCGCTAAGAAAAAACGTGTCGTCGGCGTCGATAACATGCCAACCGCCCTGCAGGCCAAGCCGAACACCGCTTGCATTTGACCAGAACAGTTTCGCCGTCGAAGTCGATCGCGTCACACCGCGCGAAGAAACGGTGTCCGGAGCGTCGTCGTACACGTAGTCGTACGATTCAAACTGTGTCGAGAGAGCAGTTCCGATGCGCGGTCCGGAACCCCACCACGGGTTTTCCCACGACACCCAAAAATCCGTGCCCGCGCCAAAAGTAGCACTCGCCTGCCAACGCTCTCCGAGCCCACGGAAGTTGTTGTCAAACAGCGCGAGTCCATAAACGAAGTCGGTCTCGCGGCCGCGGTAGATTCTTGGCCGGCCGCCAAACTCCGACTCTTCGGTCACGACAATATCGATCGCGACCGAGTCGCCGACCATGCGGGTGCGGACTTCGGAGTAGTCAATGCCGGGGAGCGTGAAAAGGCGAGCGTCGAATGCATCGAGCGTCGCGCGGTTAAACGGCTGGCCGGGCCGAAGTCCCAACTCCCTGCGGATAATGTGGGGCCGGGTTTTCTCAAGGCCAACAACGCGGATGGGACCGGTTGCGGGCGGATCGCCAAAAACGCTCCCCGGGAACATTGGTGCCAGGGCCAGGGTACAAAATAGAGTGATCAGGGCTGAGCGCATGGGAACATTAAAGCACGTCCGGGCTCGGACGGGAAGGCCGGGGGACAGCCGCCGGTCTCTGTAACTTCAACTTGAAAAAGCGTTTGCGAGCCAGTAAACTCCGGCGAGGAGGCGCGGCGATCGTCGCGACATTATGGACATTTGCTTGCTTAAATCGAAGATTCACCAGGCCCGGGTTACCGGGATGAACATGGATTACGAAGGCAGCATCGTCATCGATCGCGATTTGATGGATGAGGTGGGCTTTCTGCCGTTTGAAAAGGTTCTGGTGGCGAATATCACCAACGGCCAGCGCTTTGAAACTTACGTGCTGCAGGGCGAGCGCGGGACCGGCGCCGTAGAGCTTAACGGAGCCACCGCCCGGCTGGGACAGGCTGGCGATCGGGTGATTATCTTTTCCTTCGCGTGGGTCAACGGCGACGTCGTCGACGAACACGAACCGCGCATCATCCAGGTCGACGAAAACAACAATGTCGTTCGTCGGTCGTTTGCATCCTAATCTTACCACTGGTTGTGCTAACCGACCCGCAGAAGCGCTACCTGTCTGACCCCTATACCACTCGTTTCTCCGCCGCCGTCGTTGAAGTTGGCGGCGATGATGCCCACGCCGAATTGGTTCTCGACGAGAGCTACTTTTACCCCGAGTCGGGGGGACAGCTGTGCGACGCCGGAGTGTTGGGCGACTTGAATGTAGTCGCGGTTGGCGAAACCGACGCGCGGGTTCGTCACACCGTAGCCCTAGCAGGAAAGGCCGCTCCGGTGGTTGGTGACCGGCTTGTCGGCGAAGTCGATTGGGCGCGCCGGTTTGATCACATGCAACAACACACCGGACAGCATGTTTTATCGCGCGCGTTTGTTCAGGTTGCGGATTTGGACACGGTGGCCTTTCACATGGGTGACGAGACCTGCACGATTGATCTAAGCGGTTCGTTCACCGACGCAGCGGCAGCGCAAGCGGAGGATCTGGCCAACCGAGTGATTAGCGAAAATCGATTCGTGAAAACCAAAGAAGTGAGTGTTGAAGAAGCGCGTTCATTGGACACGCGTCGCGGACTTCCCGAAGGCGTCACGTCGGCACGACTGGTGGAGGTTGAAGACTTTGATGTCATTCCGTGCTGCGGCACCCACGTTCGTGCCACCGGCGAGCTGGCGTTGATCAAAGTACTTCGTTGGGAAAAAGCCAAACAGAACCATCGCGTCTATTTTGTTGTTGGCAATCGAGCACTCAGCGACTACCGCGTCAAGCATGGCATTGTGATGGCGCTAGGACAGCGGTTTACCACCGGTACCGATCAGGTGCTCTCACAAGTCGAAAAGCTTGGCGACGAGTTGGGCGTTGCGCGAAAACTGCTTCGCCGCACGGAGTCGCAATTGGTGGAATCGCTATTGGACTCTTTGTTAGCCCAGGCGGAAGCTTGCGGCGATGCGCAATGGATAAGCGCCAGTGTTGAAAGTGATGATCTGGCGCGGAGCCTGGCCGGCGCGTTACGCGAACACAGCAACGTCGTGGGTGTCGTCGCAGCCGGGAGCGGGACAGTTTTGATTGTAGCGGCCGAGAATCTAGACCTGGATGTGGCTTCGGTCGGTCGCGACGCGGCCGCCCAGTTTGGCGCCAGAGGTGGCGGCAAAGGTGGCTTCGCTCAGTTCCGCGTGCCGCGCGAACAGGTTGACTTATTTATAGCCGAGGTGAAACGACGTGTTGTCCAAGAACAGTAGCTACCTTACCGCGTTGTTCATTATCGTGGTGGCGACAGTGGTTAATTCGCCGACCTTCGGCGCGGGAAAGCGACAGCCTCGGGTTGCAAACGAAGTCGTCGCGATCGCGTACGACGCGTTTCAGGCGGGACAACCCGTCGGAACCATCGCGTTTGACCGAACGACCTACAGCGACAATACGATTGAGTACACGGGAACAATCAACATCACACCCATCGAAAAAATGGTGCTTGTTACCGAGTTCGAATACGAAGTGCAGGAAGAGTCCTTATTTCCGCGGCGTTACTTTGCCAAAAAGACAGTCGACAATCAGATGGCGCCCGAAGCGAAGCCTTTTGAAAGCACAACGCTGATCGAAATGTTTACTAACGTTGCCGTGGTCAATAGTGAAGTCTCCGGGGGGAAAAGCCGAACCGTTCACCGACTTCCCACCGGGACCGCCTTTATCGAGCGAGAAATGGTGTTTCAGCTCGAGCAGCTTGCCTTCTGGTACAACGAAGATCTTGGGGGGCGGCAGGAGTTTGACCTATTCGATCCCTCCAACATGCAGCAAGAGAGGGTTTTGTTTGTAAACTTAGGTAAGAAGACAATTGAAACCCTCAGTGGGGACCAGGATGCAACTCACTACTCGCTGGAGCGAGAGAAGTACGCGCTGGACGTTTACATCGATGAGCGCGGTAGGATTGTGCGGGTTGTTCAGTTTCAGTCGGTGTTTGATTTGGTCAAGTGGGAACCACAGACAGGAGACGAGTAGATGAAGCTGCACTGGCAAATTCTCATCGGAATGGCCGCGGGTGTTGTCGTCGGCTTACTGCTCAATGACGCGACGACCATCCCGGGCTTAGGATGGCTACAAACTTTCCTGGGGGCCGTGATCGGTCCTGCTTTGGAGCCGATCGGCAAGGTATTTATTAAGCTGCTAAAGATGCTGATCGTTCCGTTGATCATGGCGTCGATGGTTGTGGGTGTGGCTCGGGTTGGCGACATTCGTAAGCTGGGTGCATTAGGAACGCGAACGTTTCTGTTTTATGTCACCACAACTTTTATCTCGGTTTTCATTGGTCTGGTCGTGGTCAACGTCATGCAGCCGGGGGTGGGCGCGCCATCCCTTACCGGAGAAGTTCCAGAGGTCGCCCGCACACCCGTCACGATTGGTAAGATCCTTTTAAACATGATCCCGGAGAATCCGTTCCGGGCAATGGCGGACATGCAGATTCTGCCTTTAATTGTTTTCTCTTTGTTATTGGGCGCTGTGCTGACGACGATGGGCGAACGCGCGAAACCACTCTCGGATTTCTTTGAGAGTTTGAACGATGCGATGATGAAGCTAACCGACTGGATTATCGCCCTGGCTCCGGTCGGCGTTTTTGCATTAATGGCAGCTGTGGTTGCGACCACCGGTCCGTCGATCTTCGCCAACTTGGGCAAATACGCTGCGGCCGTCGTCGTTGGGCTTGCAATTCACGCCGTCATCGTCTTGCCGCTGTTGCTAAAGTTTGTTGGCGGCGTCAACCCTCTTAAGTATGCAACGCAAATCTCGCCGGCGGTAACCACTGCATTTTCGACCGCCAGTAGTAGTGCAACGCTTCCGTTGACAATCGATTGTGTGGAAGATCGCGCCAAGGTCCCGCCTAAGGTTGCCTCCTTCGTTCTTCCTCTGGGGGCGACCATCAATATGGACGGAACCGCGCTGTACGAATCGGTGGCGGCGGTTTTTATCGCACAGGTGTTCGGAATCGACCTGAGTTTTGGTCAGCAGGTGATCGTGTTTCTAACGGCGACATTGGCGGCAATCGGTGCCGCCGGTATTCCTAGCGCCGGTCTGGTCACGATGGCAATCGTCCTGAACGCGGTAGGATTGCCGTTAGAGGGTATTGGGATCATTTTGGCCGTCGATCGTATACTTGATATGTGTCGCACTTCGGTAAACGTATGGGGCGATGCTTGCGGAGCAGCTATTGTATCGCGCTTGATGGGTAACGAACCGCCCGCGGAAGTTCGCTAGTTAGGAGAAACATGCGCATTCAACTTATTGTTGCAGTTGTTTTGGTCGTACTGGTCGCCGGATGTACGACCGGCGACAAAACACCAGAGTATAACGTCAACCTGCTCAGCAACGCGTCCTTCGAGACCGTGGGTGAAGATGGTCTTCCTACTGGTTGGGAACTGACTCTGTTTCGGGGCGGCACCGACGACGTTTCTGCCCGCTACGAAGTCGACAACCGTACTTCTAGCGCGGGTGATAACTCTTTTGGTTTTTCCGCCGACCCCGACGCCAAGCGGTTCTACATGCTGACCCAGGAAGTAGAAGTGCCCCTGGGTACCGAAAAAGTGCGCCTTCGCGGTTGGATGCAGTTGGAAGGTGTTAATCGCGGGCGCGAGCAATACGCCCAGTGCAACTTTCTTTTGACCTTCTACGACGAAAACCATAATCGCTTTCAGGAAATGCGCGCCGCCGACAAGCGTACCAAGCTAAAAGTCGGGTCGATTTTGTGGTACGAAGAGAATCGCGAGTTCCGCCTTCCGCAAGGAACTCGCTACGTCGCCGTGTCGTGCGTTTTGGGAATGTCGGGCCGGGTGTGGTTTGACGATGTGTCGCTAGTCATTCCCGAACCGTTACCTTGGGAGATCAGAGAGACCGAAAATTACGTGTTTCATTGGCTTACCGAGCGCTCGTTTCCTGCTGGCGCGATTGATAACCAGCAGCGGATCTTCGATCAGTACAAGGAAACGATGGGCGTCACCGGTGATATGAAGATTAAGTATTTTCTTTATCCCGACACCGCTGCGATTCGCGAGAAGCTAAGTATCAGGGGATTTCAGTACGTCAGTTGGGACGACCGTGAGTTTCATAGCATCAATCCTAACGACGACCACGAGGTGGTTCACTTCCTTACCGACCCGTTGGGCGTTCCGCCGCGGTCGATTGCCGAGGGAACCGCGATCTATCTGGTCGGAAATTGGGATGGGCACCCCATTAGGGACTACGCGGCGGCGCTAGCGGCGCAAGGGCAGTTGCCGACGGTAAACGACCTTGTTAGTTACAACCTATTCGCAAGGTTACAACCTAACGTCGGCTATCCCGCGTCGGCAGCTTTTGTCGAGTATCTGGTTGAGCGCTTCGGTTGGGAGCGATTGATGACGTTGTATCGCGGCGTGAACGGTATCAATAGCTATGATTTTTTTGTAACCGAGTTTGAGAAGATTTATCCCATCGAAGTAACCAAACTGGAAGACGACTGGCGAAATCACTTGCTCGATCACGCCCGCGAAATGAGCAAGCGCGATGGTTAGCTTTGACTATTGTCCCCGATGTGCGACCACGTTGGAGGATAAAGTCGAAGACAATCGCGTGCGCCGCGCTTGCGGGAAGTGTGGGTACGTGTACTACCGCAACCCGGTCGGTGCCGCGGGAATCATTCTTATCGAAGACGATGAGCTCTTGCTGGTGCAAAGGAAGTTTGAGCCGCGTAAAGGGACTTGGACCCTGCCCGCTGGCTTCATGGAAGCCGACGAGGGGCCCGCGGCGTGCGCTGTTCGCGAAGCGCATGAGGAAACCAATTTGACGGTTCGGGCTACGCACCTGTTTGGTGCCTATTCCGCCCAGGACGATCCTCGAACGCCGGTAGTTTTGCTTATGTACTTATGTCAGCGGGAATCTGGAGATCTCGTTCCGGGTGACGACGCTGTTGCCGCGGGGTTCTATCCGCTCGATGAACTTCCCGGCAAGATCGGTTTCGAAGCTCACCGTCAGGTGGTCGCGGATTTGCGACGGTATCTCGATGACGAAGCCAGGCCGATGGGACGCCTGGTCTGACCACTACTTGCCGCGATGGATGATGACGTCGAAGGTGTCGCCGCGATCAAGCTTCCAAACGACATTCATTCCCTTCGTTACCTTGCCAAAAATTGTATAGCGACCATCCAGGTGCCGTTGTGGCGACAGGTTAATAAAGAACTGCGAGCCGCCGGTGTCTTTGCCGTCGTGAGCGATTCCCACCATGCCGGTTTCGTAACGAAGTTGCGCGAACTCGCTGCGGATGTAGTGCCCAGCGTCCCCCCAGCCGTCGCCGCGAGGGCAGCCGCCTTGCGCGACGAAGTTGGGGACTACGCGATGAAACGTTAGCCCGTCGTAGAAACCCTGCTCGGCCAGGGAAATAAAGTTGGCAACGGTTTGTGTGGCATCGTCGCCAAACAATTCGATTTCGATGTGGCCGTGACGTGTCCGCAGCGTTGCCGTGCGAACGCCAATTGGCTCCGAGACCAACTCTCGCCGGAGCGGGTCGGCGGAGTTCTCATAAAACATACGGTCAGAGTCGGCCGGGTCAAATTCGACTTCCAGTTTGCTCAGTGTTTCGGCGGCCAGTCGACGAATACGGTAGTCCTTCGACTGCAGCGCCTCGCGCAGGAACGGCGCAGTGCCCGGCAGTTCTAGCTTGTCCAACGCCCGCATGATTTCCATGTGAATGTTCCCGTCCTGGCGACCAACTCGGTTGTCGTACAAAACTTCCAGCGCCGATGCAGCTTCGGCTGCTCCACGCTCTCCAAGTGCCGCCACCGTCGCCGCCGAAACCACCCAGTCGGGGTCGTTGACTTGCTCAATCAGGAATGGTGTGATGTCGTCGCCTTCGAGCTTGGCAAGCGCGGTACTTGCTGCTGCGCGGATCATAGGGTCGTCGTCGCGCGCGCCGGTGCGCATCAACCAGTCCTTCTTGGCATTGATCCCGGCGACGCCGTAGGCTTCGACAGCCGCAGCACGGACCAGTCGGCTTCCGTCTTTGATCGCCTGGTCAATGAACATTCGCGCCCCGGTTCCGCGCGCTTGTGCCAGCGCGGTAACGGCGGCGGCGCGTACGCCGACGCTCGCGTCCAACGACGCTAACATCAACGGATCACCTACGGCGTTGCTGTTTATGCGGCCCAACGCTTCTACTGCGGCGATGCGCGCGTGGTGCGAGCTGTGGCGTCGCGCCAGGTCGCCGAGCGGTCGCGCGGCTTGCTTGGCTTCGATCTCTCCCAGCGCGCGAGCGGCGTTTACGGTGACGCCCAGGTCGTCGTCGCTCAGCATGGCGATCAAGGCGTCAACGCCATCGGCGTATTTCTGCTTGCCGAGTGTGCGTGCTGCATAAGCGCGCACTCTGGCGTCTGCGCTTTCCAGGAATGGAAGCACTTCTTTTCCCACGCGGTCGTCGGGAATCTTTTCCAACGCATAGATCATCGCCCAAACCACCGTCGGGTCGGCATCGTGGACGGCGATCAAAAGCGCAGGCACTCCCGCTTCGTTGGATGCGCGCGCCAGTCCCATCGCGGCTTCGCGCCGTACCAGCGCGGCGCGGTGTCTTAGTTGTTCCTGCAGGAAGTTGGAACCCTCTTCGTCGGCGATCTTACCCAGCGCTTCGCAAACCAAAGCCACAGTTTCGGGCGCGGTGGTACTATCGCAAAGTTCGACCAGCGGCTGCGTCGCTTGAATTGATCCCATTTGGCCTAGCGCAAAGATTGCTTCGCGCATGACGTCTTCGTCTTTGTCATAGAGCATGGGAATGAGCAGCGCGGCGTCGGTCTTGTCTTGAATGCGACCGATAACCTCCACCGCACGCCGGCGCAAAAGCGCGTCGCCGTTTGCAAGAAAATCAAATAACTGCCCGTCGCCGGTGATGCGCTGGTCTTCCCAATACGCGAGGTTGCGTAGGGCAGCGCGGCCCGGCTCGTCGCCAAGTAATTCCTGATAGCGAGTGGCGTTCGCGATCGGGGCCAGAACAATAAAGACGATCAACGCGGCCAGAATAGTTTTCAACAGTAGCTCCCTGGTATGGGGTGAAGGTTCACTGTATCATAGGAAGCGAAATGAAGGATGTCGATCCCCTGATAGCTTTCGCCGTGTTTGTCACTTTGGTGGTGGCGGCGGTTGGGTTGGTCACCGCCCTGGTGCCGATGGCGACCTTGTGGCTGTACAGCCTCATGCTTGGCCGGGTCGCGACCAATTCCTGGCACCGTCCCATCGCGTGGGTAGGGAAGTGGTGGCCGTTCGCGATTCTCCTGATTGTGTTGAACGGTGTGTTGCTGCGAACCGGAGAGCTTGCGTTTGCTGTGGGTGATGTGACGTTGTTGTATCGCGAGGGTATGGTGGCCGGTGTTTTCTTTGCGTTGCGACTACTTGTTATGTTAACCGCTGCGGCGACACTGGTGGCGATGGCGCCAGCCGAACGTTTTGCCGCCGGTATTTTTCGGCTGCTGCAGCCGTTTTCAAAAAGGCTGGCCGAACGCGCAGCGCTGTTTGGTTTCTTTGCGATTGGTTTTGTTCCCTTGTTCGCGCGCGAATGGGAGCGCGTTCGTTTGGCACAGCGGTTTCGGGGAACAACCATTCGGCCCAGCTTGCGCCATTCGTTCCGTGATGTTCCCGCCTGGATCGTGCCGTTAATAAGCTCTGCGCTGCGTCGCGCGGATCAACTCGCCATCGTTGTTGAACACCGCGACCTGGGCAGCCGTCTCGCCCGGCTTGCAGTACCGCGTGGCCTACAGCCCAGCGACGTGTGGATGCTGCTGGTAACCCTTGCCGTCGTCGGGATAATTTCCGCAGGCATCCCCGGTTTTTAGTAACGCTTCATGCCGAATTTTAAACTTACAATTGAATTCGATGGCAGCGACTTTTCAGGTTGGCAGGTGCAGCCCGAGCGCCGGACCGTTCAGGGCGAACTCGAGCGCGCCGCGGCTGATCTTCTTGGTCACAGCGTGACGGTCGTGGGCGCTGGGCGAACCGACGCGGGTGTCCACGCCCGCAACTACGTGTGCAACTTTAAGTCCGAGACCCAACTAACCTGTCGCGACATCCTGGGCGCGCTCAATGCTCGGGTCGCCAGCGACCTTCGTATTCACGATGTGGTTGCGGTGCCCGACGAGTTCCATTCACGGTTTAGTGCGACCAGCCGTGCGTACCGCTATCAGATCACGCGTGTTGTCACCGCTATTGATCGGCACACGACATGGTCGGTGTCATACCCGCTGGACCTGGCTGCGATGCAGTTGGCCGCGGAGTCGCTAGTTGGACGCCACGACTTTGCCAGTTTCTGCGCGTCGATTTCCAACCTGGAATCCGAGTCGACCGACTGCGATGTGACCCGGCTGGAGGTCTTTGCCAGCGAGAATCGGATCTATGTGGATATTCGCTCTAACCGATTCTTGCACAACATGGTGAGGATTATTGTGGGCAGCCTCATCGAAGTTGGGCGTGGCGGTTGGAATCCGGAACACATGGGCAAGGTTCTGCGTAAAAAGGATCGAACCCAGGCGGGGCGCACAGCTCCGGCTCGAGGGTTGACCTTCATGGCAGTAGATTATCCACAATCGGCGCTGGGCGCCGACTAGCCGTTGCCGCGGCTCGGGCGGGCGGCTATCATGGCGGAAAGCACGCACAAACCGCATATTACAAGTGAGAGGACGGCTATGAAGATCTTCCTGGATACTGCGAACATTGACGAAATCCGCGAGGCCGCGTCGCTGGGTGTGATTGACGGTGTAACCACGAACCCCAGCCTGATGGCAAAAGAATCGGGTGACTATCGCGAAGCTCTCAAGCAAATCTGTGACATCGTTCAGGGGCCAACGAGTGCCGAAGTTGTCGCCGATGACGCCGAAGAGATGCTTCGTCAGGGCTACGATTACGCCAAGATCAGCGATCATATTGTTATTAAGGTGCCGCTGGTAGCAGAGGGGATGAAGGCGGTCAAAAAGTTTGCTGCCGAAGGAATCAAGACCAACGTTACGCTGTGCTTTAGTCCCAACCAGGGGTTGCTGGCGGCAAAGGCGGGTGCCACTTACATTAGCCCGTTCATTGGCCGGCTCGACGACGTGGGCCAGAACGGAATGACACTTATTTCCGAGTTGGTCGAGATATACGAAAACTACGGCATCACTACGCAGGTGCTCGCCGCGAGTGTGCGCCACCCGATGCATGTGCTGGAGTCAGCGAGAATCGGCGCGGATGTCGCCACAATTCCAATGAAAGTACTTATGCAGTTGCTCAAGCACCCGCTTACCGACATCGGACTGGAAAAGTTCGCGCAGGATTGGAACAAGGTGCTGGCACGTCAGAAGGAACATGTACAGTAATCACGAAAACAAAACCGGAGTTCTGCCGTACGTGTTTGGCGGTATCACCGGCGTCGCCGTAGGGCTGGCTTTGCTACTGGGCTTTTGGTTTGTGCGTTCGTCCAATGGTGCAAGCGAGCCGACGACGATTCAGTCGACAATGCCGGTGGCAGCCGCAGGTGTTGGCGAGGTGTTCGACAACGACGACATTACCGCCAGTCGCAACAACGCCATCGTGCGCGCAACCCAGTCGGTCGCGCCGGCAGTAGTGTCGGTTATCGCCATACAGCAACAAGAGGTAGCGGTTCGAAATCCGTTTCGGTCGCGCTTCTTTGAGATGTACTTTCCGCAGCAGCGTCAGTTACGTCGCGTTCCCAGTTACGGTTCCGGCGTGATTATCCAAAAAGATGGATACGTGCTTACCAATGAGCACGTGGTATCCAACGCCGAACAGGTGTTTGTGTCGATGGGGACCGGCGAGCGGTTTACCTGCACGGTCGTCGGCACCGCGCCGAGCTACGACCTGGCGCTGCTTAAGATTAATACCGACTCCAAGCGAAGCTTTCCGGCGGCAACCATGGGAGATTCCGACAACGTCTTCGTTGGAGAGTGGGTAATAGCGATCGGTAGTCCGTTTGGCGATTTGCTGGCCGACGACCAGCCAACGGTGACCGTCGGTGTGGTCAGCGCGTTGCACCGCGACATTAAGCGCGACGAGAATAGTAACGTTCGATTTTACGACATGGTGCAGACCGACGCCGCGATTAACCCTGGGAACTCGGGTGGACCGTTGATTAACGCGCGCGGCGAGGTCATCGGCGTCAACACGTTCATTATTTCCACCAACAACGGCGGCAGTTTGGGGATGGGGTTCGCTATTCCGATTAACCGCGGCAAGTGGGTGCTTAACGAACTGATTGAGCACGGTAAGGTTCGCCTGGCCTGGATTGGCATGAACGCGGCAGATATTCCGCCGCAGGAGGCCGTTCGACTTGGCCTTGGTAATCAGAACGCGGTGTTGGTGCGACAGCTTTACGACGGCGGGCCCGCCGATCGGGTCGGGATTAAAGCCGGGGACCAGATTCTCGCCGTAGAGGGAGTGCCAATCCGAAGCATCGAGCATTTCAATCGCATCGCTTACGGGTCGCGAGTCGGCGACCGTCTGAAGCTTCGCGTGCGCAATCAAAAGGGCAAAGAGCGCGACGTTACAGTAACGTTGGAGGAACGCCCGGATCGCACCTAATCGGTAATCGCCCCGACCCTTCACGAAACCCGCGAAATGCGGTAAATTAGTCCTACGCAGCGCGCCCGTGCGGCGCGCTTTGCTTTTTCATTATCGCACCGGAGATTTTCAATGATCGAGCGTTACACGTTGCCCGAGATGGGCGCTATTTGGTCCGAGCAAAACAAGTTTTCCAAGTGGCTAGAGTTTGAACTGCTGGCTACCGAAGCTCTCGCCGAGCAGGGCGAGGTTCCAAAAGATGCAGTTGCCCGGATTCGCGAGAAAGCCAGCTTCGATGTTAAACGCATTCTCGAGATCGAAGAAGAAGTGCAGCACGACGTCATCGCTTTCCTTACCAACGTTGCCGAGTACATCGGCAACGATTCTCGTTTCGTGCATCTGGGACTAACCAGTAGCGATTTGTTAGACACCGCGCTGTCGTTGCAACTTAAAGACGCCGGCGAGTTACTGCTTAAACGGGTTGCGGATGCGCGGGCTGCGGTCAAGGAGCGCGCTCTGGAACACAAACACACCATTATGATGGGACGGTCGCACGGGATCCACGCAGAACCCATTACTTTTGGGCTTAAGCTGTTGATGTGGTACGACGAGCTGGGGCGACGGGAGGAAGCCGTGCGCCGCGCCTGGAAGATGGTGTGCTGTGGCAAGCTGTCGGGATCGGTAGGAACCTATGCGCACTTGAGTCCTGACGTTGAAGAGTATGTGATGGCTAAGCTCGGTCTGGCAATCGAGCCGGTGTCGACTCAGATTGTGCACCGCGATCGCCACGCGGAATTTGTGAACGCGCTAGCGCTGCTGGCGTCGTCGCTGGATAAGTTTGCCACCGAAGTTCGCAACCTGCAGCGAACCGACGTTCTCGAAGTGGAAGAGCCCTTCAAGAAAGGGCAAAAGGGAAGTTCCTCGATGCCCCACAAACGCAACCCCATTGTGTCGGAGCGAATCTCTGGACTTGCACGGCTGTTGCGCGGCCACGCGGTCACCGCAATGGAGAATATTCCCCTGTGGCACGAACGCGACATCAGTCACTCTTCGGTAGAGCGAGTGATTTTGCCCGATGCATGCATCGCAATGGATTACGTATTGGTAAAGTTTACCAAACTGGTCGAAGGGATGGTGGTGTATCCGGAGCACATGGTGCGCAACATCGACAAGGTTCACGGGTTGGTTTTTTCTCAGAAGTTACTTCTCGAACTTGCGCGCGCAGGACTATCCCGGGAGGACGCATACGCCGCAGTCCAAGGGGCCGCAATGGAAACGTGGGAGACAGGTAAACCGTTCGAGGAGACAATTCGCGCCCGCGACGAAATCACCTCGAAAGTGTCCGAAGAGTTTCTACAGAGTGTGTTCTCGCTGGAAGCGATGGTGCCGCACGTGGACACTGTGTTCAAACGGGTGTTGGGTTAGCGGCTAAGCGGGGCTAAGCTCCAATGGGTCGGCCGATGCTTCGTTCGCTGTGTCATCCGACGGACTAGTGAGTGGAAGGCGGATGATAAATGTCGTTCCTTTGCCCGGCTCGCTGTCCAGGTCGATAAGCCCGCCATGTTTGTCGACGATAACCGACCGCGCGATCGACAAACCCTGTCCTGTCCCCTTGCCGACTTCTTTGGTGGTAAAGAACGGGTCGAAAACCTGGCTCTGAATGTCATCGGGTATTCCGCCCCCGGTATCGCTGACCGTGATAATGACGTGGTCATCTTCCGCGCGCGTGGCAATATGGATAGTGCCTTTCTCGCCGCTGGCTTCGTCAATTACGTCGGCGATGGCATGCGACGAATTCACAATCATATTCAGGAATACCTGGTTCAGTTCGCCGAGAACGCAGGAGACGGCGGGCAACTCGGGATCCAGGTCGGTCGTCAGTTCGGCGACGTACTTCCATTCGTTGCGGGCCACCGATACGGTACTTGTAATCGCTCCGTTTAGATCGTTGAGGGTCTTTTCGGTACTTGGGTGCGAAAATTGTTTCATCGCACTTACGATGGTCGCAATGCGCTGCAGACCGTCGATGCTTTGCTTAATCGCAAGCGGAGTTTCTTTCTCAAGGTAGTCCAGGTCCATCTGGGTTATGGTTTCGCGTAACGTTTCGATCCTAACCTCAGCGGCGTTGAGTCCGGAATCTATGTCATGGAGGCCGGATATCAACTCGTCAAACGTATCACTTAGAAAACGAACGTTGTCGCTAACGTACTGCGTCGGCGTGTTGATTTCGTGGGCAATCCCTGCGGCCAGTCGTCCCACCGCTTCGAGCTTTTGCGCGTGACGTAGCTCGACTTCCATCGCGTCACGGTCGCGCTCGACAGCCTCGCGCCGGGCAATGTCTTCGGCCAACTGCTGGTTGGCGTCCACGAGTTCGGCTGTGCGCGCCGCAACCTGCGACTCGAGCGAGTCGTTTAATTTGCGGATCGATTGGTGACTCATTTCCAATCGTGCGACCAGCCGCCACACGGAATACGACAGAGCGCCGACGAAGAGTATCACGCATATAGTTATCCAACGACGTTTGATGCTCTCGACGTGAGCGCGTCGTTGCGCGGTCGCCCGCATTTCGTGCACGGTCTTACTGACGGGAACTGCAAAGAACACGTCAATAGAGCGCTTCGCGGCCCGTTCATTCTGCGCCACTAACAAAGCAAACCGAAGCATCCCAGTCGACTGCTCGGTACTTGTGTGCCGTTGCCTTAGGGACTCGTGGAAACGTTCGACATTTTCTTCCGATGGAACCAGAGAGTACAGTCGCCATGCCTGCATCCACGGTTCTCGTTCTTCTTTCGGCGCCGAGTTTTGTTCAAACAACTGCGCCGCCGCTATCCGCGCAGTTCGCGCGTTGGCTGCAAAACCAAGCAGGATGTTCAGCCTTGCGCTCTTGGTTTCCACAATTTTGCGCAGTGCGTCAATACTTTCGCCGGGCGCAAGTGTCGCTTCGATCTTCCCGAGTGCGTTGTGCATGTCGCTGATAGCAACCTGTGCGGGCTGGTAGCTTTGAGCGACGCTGGCATAAACCATCATGGCCGAACGATCCAGGCGACTGTTGGCCTCGGCGAATGCGTCCAACGCGTCGAGTGTGGCGATGGCGGGCTTTTCACCTCCGTGAAAGGCGGTCGCGAACATGCCGGCGCCGAGAGCGACGACGAGGAGCGCCGTTATGATTCGTCCGCGCATTGCTACATCCTCGGCGGGGCGCCCGTCAGAGAGTTGAGAAACAGAACGATGTCGGTGGAGACTCGCTCGTCAATTTCGTAACCGAGCTGGTATCGCGCCATAATGCGAACCGCATCGGGAAGCGTGGCAACCGATCCGTCGTGAAAGTAGGGCGCGGTTTCGGCGACGTTGCGTAACGGAGGGACGCGAAACACGTGGCGGTCGTTTTCGTCTCCGGTCAACAGAAAGCGACCCAGATCGGTTTCGTCGGTACCTTCGAAAAAGCTCGCCATCTTGCCCACCGTTTGGAAGCTGTTCCCGCCCAGATTGACGCCGTTGTGGCAGGTGACGCAACCCAGTTTGACGAACGCGGCTTTGCCTCGCTTAGCGCCTTCCGAAATCGCTTTGCCGTCACCGCGTAGGTAACGATCAAAGGGAGCGTCGGGCGTAATAAGCGCGCGTTCAAACTCGGCGATCGCGTCACGAATGTTTTGCGGAGTGATGCCATCGGGGTAGATTCTGCCAAATGAGTGAACGTAGTCGTCGTCGGCTTCCAGTCGCGGAACAATGATCTCCCACGCGCTGTCCATTTCGAATTCGTTGTCGATTGGTTCGTTAATCTGTTCTTCGAGGGTTCGCACCCTGCCGTCCCAAAACTGGGTGAAGTTGAATCCCGCATTGAACACGGTCGGCGAGTTACGAGTACCGAGTGCACCATTAACCCCTAAGGAACGTGCGCGCCCGTCGGCTCCAAAATTGTCGGCCGAGTGGCAACTTGCACACGATATGGTTTGCGGTCCGGAAAGACGCACATCATGAAAGAGGATTCGGCCTAGCTCGACCTTGTTCTCGTTCACCTCGACAACTGCGGGTATTGCTTGAAAGGGGCCGTCCGACGTTGGCACCATGGCCATTGAAAGTGCTGAAGGCGGCGCTTCGGGACGCAGGTAGAACGCCATAACGAAGTAAGCCATCGAGGCACCCCAAACTGGCCGCGCTAGCCTTCGAACCAAAGGGCGGGTTCGCAAAGCATCAATCGCCCATGCCTGTCCACCCGTAAAGGTCAGCGCTACAAAACCCGCAGTGAGACCCATGTCACGGACGCCTAGCGGTGTCCACCCAAGGATCAGCGTAATAACCGCCAACATAGCTGCCGCAGCGGCGGCAGCCCAGCGGGTCAGGAATCCGAAGATTAAATGTATACCGATGATGATTTCTACAAACCCATGGGTTTGTAGCAGGCGCAGCAGGTTCGTGCTTTCGGGCAGGCCGGTGGATGCCCATTGCGGTACAAACAAGAGCCAGGCCTCTGGCGCGCGCACCTTGCCCGCTCCGAATTCGATCAGCACCAGGCTAAGGCCGATGCGCAGCGCAAGCGCGGCAAAAGCATGTTTGTTTTTGTCCGACATGGACGAATCCCCCTACGCGGCAGAACATTCTCGCGCCGCTACCATGGAATCGGCCTTCGGGCCATTGGCTTTAGGGGATTCGCGAACTATGAACCGGGTGGGACAAAGATGATCACAAATAGGGGGCTAGGCTGCAGATGTTTCCGCGGCGCCGCGAATCACAGCCGTGCATTGTTAAGTTATACGGGAACAATGTGTTACGGAGATACACCTCTGGATCGGCCGCCGCCGCCGCTCAAAGCCGCCAGGGTTTCATTCTCGACGCCCGAACCGGCTCGCACCGAAGTCCACGTCTTCGACGCCAAAGGCCGCAGGGTGGCCACACTGTTTGACGAGGATAGTTGGGGGGCGCGGGAGATAACGTGGCACGGCGTTAACGACAACGGCCAACGCGTCTCCTCTGGCGTTTACTTTGTTAAGCTAATCAGCAAGAACCGAGTTGCAACCCGTAAGGTATCGCTTATCCGCTAGCATCCCAGTTCAGCGTCCTGGCGGAGCTACGTTGGGTTGTTGATCGGCGCGCCGCCCTACCGGCTTACTAGCGACATCGCATACAACATCTCTCGCGCAATCTGGGCGCAACGTTCGTCGTAGCGTGCCTCTTCTTCTGGGGTGTCGTCGGCGTCTTTGGGATCTTCGTAGGTAATAGCAATTCGTCGCGCGGAACCCGCAACCACAGGACAGGCTTGGTCGGCAGCCGAACACGTCATCACTGCGGCGTAATCTTTCTGCGGATTAACCTCGTCGGTATACACTTTGGAAAAGCACTGCATCGGTGGTGTTTCCGGGCCAAAACTAACCGAATACACCGTGTTGTCGACCATGGTTTCGGCATCCACCCACATTCCGGTGCGCTTGAACGCGTCGACCGCGCGGTAGTTAAACGCCGTCGCTTCGGTACCACCAGAGAAAGTCGCCACGTTGGGAACGTCAAACCACGCGGCGGCGGTCTGCGCCCAGATCTGCGCCATGTGACTGCGACGCGAGTTGTGGGTGCAGATGAACGTCACTGACGGCTGCCGGTCGGCGGCTATCTCCCGGCTGACATACTCCGAAATCTGACCGAGATCGGCTTTGCGGTGGTCCGGAATCTGGTCGAACTCGGCGATGCGGCTTTCGATATAACTCTTTAGATTTGAATACATTAGACGGTCTCCGATCCCTGACTAAGGTTCTACCCGAAAAATAGCACAAGATTTGTTCGAATAGAACGGTAGCAAAGTGATATCATAAGTATATTGTGATGCTAGTCCACCTGATGCGGAGGTTTCAACCATGTCAGTTTTGAATCGAAACAAGGAAGTCGGCACGGTCTCGGGGTGGTTGATGTTGGTCATCGGCCTCGGGCTAATCGGCATGGCCCTGTACGTGTTTATACAGGCGGCCCAGCAAGATGAGCCCGGCTTTATTTTTGGCGCTCTGGGAATCATGTTCGTCGGAATCATTACGCTTAGCGGGCTCTTTATCGTCAATCCCAACTACGCGGCCGTTCTGGTTTTGTTTGGTAAGTACAGCGGTACGGTATCAAAAAACGGCTTCCACTGGGCGAACCCGTTCATGAAGAAACAGAAAATTTCGCTACGGGCTCGCAACCAGGAAACGTCGCGACTGAAGGTGAACGAAAAAAGCGGAAACCCGATCGAGATTGCTGCAGTTGTCGTTTGGGAAGTTAACGATCCGTACGAATCCAGCTTCGATGTCGACGACTACGAACAGTACGTGTCTATCCAAAGTGAGTCGGCGCTTCGCAACCTGGCTAATCATTACAACTACGACGGTGAAGACGCGGATATCACGCTGCGCGGTTCGCAGGACGAAGTTAACGACAAGCTGCAAGAGGAACTGCAGGAGCGTTTGAAGCGCGCGGGCGTTCGGGTGATCGAAGCGCGTTTGTCGCACCTGGCGTACGCCCCGGAAATCGCAGGCGAGATGTTGCGTCGCCAACAGGCCACCGCGGTGGTTGCGGCCCGCAGCACGATCGTAGATGGGGCGGTGGGCATGGTCGAGCATGCGCTGGAAGAACTGGCTAAGAAGTCGATCATTGAGCTCGACGCCGAACAGAAAGCAACCATGGTGAGCAATCTACTGGTGGTGCTGTGTAGCGAGAACGCTGCAACTCCGGTTGTCAACACGGGCACGTTGTATCAGTAGCCTGGAAAACGAAAGGCCCCAAACGGGCCCGAAGGGCCGGGCGCTAGTGCCCGGCCGTATCCACAGGGCATGCCGGCTCGAGGAACATCATGGCTGATAAGAAATCATTTCTGCTTCGGTTAGATCCGAAGCTGTTCAACGAAATCAAACGCTGGGCATCCGCGGATTTGCGCAGCGTAAATGCGCAGGTCGAGTTTATTCTTCGGCGCGCGGTACAGGAGCGCAAGAAAGGGGGCAAGGCGGAGTAAGCCAGGTGCTCCGCGGTCCCGGGTCTGCCGATGGGTAAATTTTGTAAGCCACACGGTAATAAGGTGTTACAACGTTTCACTTTCGAATCGAAAGTGGGACGGTTGGCCTGTGTTACAATTATCCATTATGAAAGCTCTAGCTGCCTCGTGCCTTTGCGCGCTATTGATCGCGGCATGTTGGAGTCGAAGCGCGCACTCATATACGGTCGACCCCGACGCGATTTACGTCGCCGAGTCCCGATGCGGTCCAACGGTATGGCCGGGAGACTACTACAGCACGCCACGAGTGTTCCTCAACGCTCAGGAGTATTCTCCTAATCTGGTCTCATTTCGACTTGAAGTAGATTCCCCGCACGGTTCGATACTATAGCGCAACAGCCCTCGACGGCGTCACTATATTGCTTGGGTCGGTTGACTCGGTATTGGTTCTCGATGTGTCCGGTGTTAACGGCGACCATTCGCCAATTCTAAGCCTTGAGTTTGGTGGATGGTTCGCGTTCTCAGGAACGGAGTACGTGTGGGTGCGCGATGCCGTATTCGAACCCGGGAGTGTTGCAATCCCGATCCAAGACGAGTCGACCATCGTGCCCTATCTCCACTATAACCCAGCGTTGACCGGGTTTATTGTCAGCGACCAAGACGTGATCATTGGTCAGACCACTCGCGTTTACTTTGACTACTATTTCGACTGGTGCGAGCAGGTTTGTTTCTGGAACATGGATGTGACCGACGATCTCGGGTGGCTTGTCGCCGATCACACTTACTTGGAATGTACTCAATGTAGTAAACGATCAAGATCGTACTGGGTCTCCTGGGTAGATGTGCAAGTACCGGCAGAAACCGCAGTGGGGACCAAGAACACGATTAGTTCGTCTGGTTTCGCTTTTACCGTCAAGGCGGTCAAGTCGACCCCGGTGCTTGAGTCGTCGTGGGGCAAAGTGAAGAGCCTGTTTCATACGCCATAAACCTTTGGTGTCGGCGTTATCCCCCCTTTACGCCGCCTGCGTTTTTCCGTATATTCCGCTTTTCCCGGTCCGACCCCTAACTCTATCCCTGGTTACCGCCATGGATCGCATCCAACAGAATGACCTGATCGGCCTCGATCCCAGTGACGAGACCGCCGTCAAAGATTTCCTAAAAGCCAACGGCGTTAGCCTGACTGTCGGCGAGTACGCGCGCGTCTGCGACTTGCTTGGCCGCCAGCCGTCGATGGTTGAACTTCACATCTTCAACACGATGTGGAGCGAGCACTGCTCGTACAAGAGTTCGCGCGACGTACTCAAAAACCGCCTGCCGGTTACCGGTCCCAACGTTGTCCTGGGCCCTGGCGAAGACGCCGGTGTCATTCGGTTTCACGAACAAGACGGCGTGTCTTGGTGTCTGGTCATGGCTCACGAAAGCCACAACCATCCGTCGCAAGTGCTGCCCGTCGAAGGCGCGGCCACCGGTATCGGCGGCATCGTGCGCGATGTTTATTGTATGGGTGCCGACGTCATTGGTGTGATGGACCCGCTGCGCTTTGGCGACCCCGACGGACCCAACGCCGCGCGCAGTCGCGACATCGCCTGCGGAGTCGTCGAAGGCATCGCGCAGTACGGCAACGCCCTCGGCGTTCCCAACCTGGGTGGAGAAACCTACTTTGACGCATCCTACGACGACAACTGCCTGGTTAATGTGGTCGCCTACGGCATCGTCCGCGAAGACGGACTCGTTCGCAGCCGCGTCCCCGACGAAGCCAAAGAAGCGGACTACGTGGTTATCCTGTTCGGCAAACCCACCGACGCGTCGGGGTTTGGCGGCGCTGCGTTTGCGTCCGAGCGACTTAGCGAAGAAGAAGCCGTCGAGCGCCAGGGCGCGGTGCAAGTACCCGATCCGTTCTTAAAGCGGGTGCTGGCTGAAGGTATCAAGTCCATGCTGGCTTGGGCCGATCGCGAAAATGTCCCGATTGGCTTTAAGGACCTCGGCGCGGGCGGGATCAGCTGTGCGGTTTCGGAAATGGCCGAAGCTGCAGGCATGGGTGTCACCATTGACCTGGACAAGGTGAACGTTGCGTTCGACGACCTGTTGCCCGAGGTAATCTCTTGCTCGGAAACCCAAGAGCGGTTTCTTCTGGCTGTTCCGCGAGATCGCGCGCAGGAAGTCTGCGACATTTTTAATAAAGACTACGACATGCCCAACCTCTACCGCGGTGCTGGCGCCTACGTGATTGGCGACGTCACCAGGGAGCCACGGTTTGGCATCAAGTGCGAAGGCCGCTTTATTAGCGATGCCGACGTGCAGGCAATCACCACCGGTATCAAGTACGCGCGCGAAGCTAAGTACACACCGCGCAAACTACCCACGCTCGACAACGATTTCGCCAACGTTTCCGATGCGTTGTTACAACTCCTTGGCTCGATCAACATCTCTGATAAGTCCGAACTGTTCAGTCACTATGATCAGGAAGTGCAAGCGCGCGCGGTCATGCGTCCCGGAGAAGGCGATGCGGCCGTGCAAATGTTTTTGCCCAACGCGAACGTGGGGCTTGCACTTGGATTGGGAAGTCATTCGCGTCTGGGCGTGGCCGATCCGTATTGGGGCGGTGCGTGGTCGGTGATTGAGTCCGCGCGTAACGTCGTGTGCGTAGGGGCGACACCGTTGGCCGTTACCGATTGCCTTAACTTTGGCGACCCCGAAGACCCGGCTGTGTTCCACGAGTTTGACGAAGCCTGTCGCGGTATCGGCGAAGCCTGTTTGGGCCTGCAACACATTAAAGAGGGTATTCCCGTCGTTTCCGGAAACGTGTCGCTGTACAACCAAAGCGAAACCGGCGCGGCTATTCCGCCGACGCCCATCGTGTCCTGCGCCGGCAAACTGGAAGACGCCGCCCGGGCACGCGGCTTTGGATTTACCGCCCGCCGCAACCCGGTGTTTTTTCTGGGGACGCCGCACGACAACCTGGCGGGCAGCGAATTCGAACGCGTCTTTGGCAAGCGTTACGGAAGCAGCCACGACCGCGTTCCAACCTGCGACTTTGCCGTCGAAACCGCTATTCAAAAAGCGGTCCTCCACGGGATCGACGAGCGCTGGGTGCTTTCCGCGCACGACGTTTCGTTGGGTGGTGTCTTGGTAACGATTGCCGAAATGGCAATCAACTCGCCGTTTAACATTGGCGGGACGTTTGACCTGCGCGCGCTGGCGCCGGGCGTCGAACACGAAGGTGATCCGGCCGCCTGGCTTTTTTCGGAGATGAGCGGCATCGTCGTCGAAGTCGACAAGGAACACGCCGACGACTTTCGCAAATGTATAAAAGAGCACGATGTTCCTGCGCACGAAATTGGACAAACCAGCGCGCAGGAGCACCTTGCGTTTCCGTGGTCGGATGCACCCATTCCGCTGACCGTGTTGCGACAGGCGTATCGTGGAAAAGTTGGAGAGGTAATTCTGTAATGGCGAACGTCACGCGGAACGTCGACAACTTGCGAGGGCGATTGTAAATGGCACAAGTTGTGGTGTTGCAATTTCCCGGGCTCAACTGCGAACCGGAGACCCAACGCATCTGCGAGTCGGTCGGGTTAACCGCAGAGGTTCGTCGCTGGAACGATGCCGCCGACGCGATCAAAAACTCGGGCGCGGTAATTATTCCTGGCGGGTTTAGCTATCAGGATCGCATTCGCGCCGGCGTCGTCGCGGCAAAAGAGCCGGTTCTCGACGCCGTGGCCGAAGCGTGCGAAGCAGGAAAGCCGGTCTTAGGTATTTGCAACGGCGCGCAAATCCTGGTCGAGTCGGGGATCGTACCTGGATTCGAGCCGGGGAATATCGAAGTGGCGTTGGCCACTAACCGCATGGGCGAACACCGCACCGGCTACCTGTGCAAATGGGTCAATATAACGCGCGGTCCGGCTGACAACGTGTTTACCGAGTTCATGACCGGCGATGACGCCACGCTTCCCATCCCCCTGGCCCACGCCGAAGGCCGGTTTACCACCAGTAACCCAACCATTCGTGCCCGGCTGGAAGCGGGGGAGTCGGTGGCGCTGAGGTATGCCACGATCGAAGGACTACCGGCGGCAAATTATCCCGACAATCCTAACGGTTCGGATTTTGCGATTGCCGCGTTGGGCAACCCAGGTGGCAACGCATTGGCCATCATGCCGCACCCGGAGCGAGGCGCCTGGATGCATCAGCTTCCGCGGGTCGCTCGCGGCGAGTGGGGCCAGCGCCGTAACGATCTCGTAGAGCAGGACTTGCGCGCGCACGCGCCATGTATGGGGTTCTTCATCGCGCTAAAACGGGCGCTTGCTTAAGGGGACGACGTGAGGATCGACGCCAAACTACTGGTCAGCCTGAAAGGCACCGATCTGGTGGCTGAAACCGCAAATATTGCGCTGCGCCGACGACTAGGGCAGGGCGACAACCTGATCGGGCTCAAGCGGTTCGACTATTTTGCGTTCTCCCTGACCCTGCCCGCTGGCGTGTCGGCAGAGGCTACCACGGCAGCCCTTAAGAGTGTTTTGGATCGGCAAAGTACGTTTTACAACCGAAACAAGCACGTTTATACACTTGAATGTAGCTGGGAAGGCGGCACGCATCTCGACGGTGTGTCCCGTGAGGACCAGGTTTCGCGTTGGGTCAATCACCTGGCGGCAGCATCGGCTACCTCCAAGGATGAAAATTCCCGTGGAAAACTGGATTCCGACTCCGTTACATTTAGCCTGGCAAAAGGTTACGTGGTCGACGTCCTGGTCGAGGACGACGACCCGGCCACTCGCACCGCCATCGCCCAGCGCTTGCGCACTGGGTTGGCGGCTTCCGGCATTTCTGACACCACAGTTGAGTGTCAACATCGTGCGACACTTTGGTGGCTTGCACTGCATCAGGAAAATGCCGACGCCGCTAAGCGACTGGCCGAGCAGATTTCGACGACAACGCGGCGCGATTCGGGGCTGTTATGCAACCCGAACTATCAACGCGCCGAATTCGTTTCCGTTCAACCGCTTAAGTAGGCGCTATGATCGAGTCACTGCACGAAGAATGCGGTGTTTTTGGGATCTTTGACCATGAGGAAGCGGCAGCCGCCGCCTTCCACGGTCTCTACGCGCTACAACACCGGGGACAGGAAAGCGCCGGAATCGTTTCTACCGATGGTACCAGTGTCTACGAGCACAAAGGTATGGGGCTCGTCGCTCAAGTTTTCGACGACGCTGCCATTACCAAGCTCAAGGGACACACCGCGATCGGGCATAACCGGTATTCGACAACCGGGCAGCCCCGAGTCGCAAACATTCAACCGTTGCTGGTCGACTGTAAAGTCGGCAAGCTGGCGCTCGCGCATAACGGCAACATCGTCAACGCTCGCGAACTCCGCTCGGAAATGGAAGCGGACGGATCGATCTTTAACACCACCGCCGACACCGAAGTGATCCTGCATTTGATCGCTCGGAGTCAGAAGCCGACCCTTGAGGAAATGGTTATCGAAGCGGTGAATCGAATCCAAGGCGCGTTTTCGATTGTGCTAATGACCACCGACAAGCTGATCGCGGTAAGAGACTCGCGGTCGCTGCGCCCACTTTGTTTGGGGCGTCTGGACAAGAGCGTCATTCTGACCAGCGAATCTTGTGCGTTAGACATCATCGGCGCGGAGTATGTGAGAGATTTGGAGCCCGGGGAACTTGTCGTTATTGACGAGGGGGGAATCCAATCCAGGACCGCGATCGAGTCGGCGCAACAAGCAAAGTGCATATTCGAGTTTATTTATTTTTCTCGCCCCGACAGCATCGTATTCGGCGAAAACGTGGACAAAATACGCCGACGCTTGGGGCACGTCCTTGCGAAAAATCACCCGGTCGACGCGGACATTGTGATTTCCGTGCCCGATTCCAGCAACAGTTCCAGTTTGGGCTTTGCGATTGAGTCGGGAATACCATTCGAACTGGGGTTGATTCGCAATCACTACGTGGGACGAACCTTCATCCAGCCTAGCCAGAGCCTAAGGGATGGTTCGGTGCGGCTAAAGTTCAACACCGTCGACGGGGTCTTGCGCGGCAAGCGCGTCGTAGTGGTGGACGACTCTATCGTACGTGGTTCGACCATGAAGAAACTCGTAGTCATGCTTAAAAAAGCAGGCGCGCAGGAAGTACACCTTCGCATCTGCTCTCCCCCCGTAAGCTTCCCCTGTTTTTACGGAATCGACATGCCGTCGCGAGAAGAACTCATCGCATCGTCAATGGGCGAGCGTGAGATCGAGGCGTATTTGGGTGTCGACAGCCTGGAGTATCTGACCATGGATGATCTCCGGTCGTGTGTCGATGATCCCCAGAATTTTTGTTACGCCTGCTTTTCCGGCGAGTATCCGGTTCCACGTACCGTGGATGTGGACAAGTCGGTTTTTGAGAACCGCGGAGCTGCCTGCTAGCAGCAACCTGTTCTTACTTGCCGATCGTTCCGATCTCCTGCCGCCGCCCGTCGAAGCGGTGAGCAGGTCAAAGAGCGCTATGCGACTGCGCGTTCAGTTCGACAAATCCGGCGCAATCCGGTTTACCTCGCACAAAGACATCGTGCGCTTGTTCCAGCGGTGTTTTGCCGCCGCAGAAATCCCGGTGACATACACCGAGGGGTTTCATCCGCACATTAAGATGTCTTTTGGGCCGCCCTTGCGGACCAGTTGGGAAAGCCGCGCCGAGTTTTTGGATGTTCACCTGGAACGGTCCTATCCCGACTTTGTGGAGGACTGCAACCGCTACCTTCCCGACGGATTGCGGGTTGTGAACGTTGTTGAACTCGATGACCAGGCTCCCAAGCTGGCCAACGACATTTGCGCAGTCGAGTTGGATCTCCACCTCCACCACGAAACCATTTTCGGCGTCGATGCCCCTCCTTCCCAGCGCGAACAAGCCACGCAAGCGCTGCACGATCAGCTCCAGGAACGACTAACGAGCGACAGAACCGCGGGAGTTGACCCGCGCCTGGACCGCTTTGCGATCGAACCGCGGGAAGATGGCATCGGCATCACGTATTTTTCGACCGTAGTCGCCGGCAAAGCCGTCACACCCGACGAACTGTTGGAACTGCTGCTGGACGATCCCGAGCAAGCTCGCGTCGTTCCGCGCGTTACCCGCCTGGCTCAATTCTGTGAGCGCAACGGAGACTACGTGTCGCCCATGAGTAAAGGAGTCGTGCAAGCGACATGAAAGAAGTATTGGTAAGCACCACATCGCAGGAGATTCGCATCGCGAGTATCGAAGACGGCGATCTGGTGGAATTCACGGTTGAACGCGCCGACAACAAGAGAATTGTTGGTGACGTTTATGTAGGGCGGGTCAACGCGATCTTGCCCGGGATTCAGGCGGCGTTTGTTGATATCGGCTACGAAAAGGCAGGCTTCCTGCACGCCAGCGACCTGGCCGCGTCCCTCGACGCGTTGGCCAAACTGGAAGACGGCAGCGATATCGACATCGAAGACGACGACGGTGACAATGACGATGGCGACGGAGACGACGATGCCCGTTCGAACGATGGCAATGGTAACGGGCGCGACCGGGATCGAGGTCGCGGGCGAGGTGGCCGCGGCCGCAACTACCGCGGTCGAGGTGGCGGTCGTGGTCGTGGAGGCGGAGGCCGTGGGCGAAGAGATTCGCGTCCGAAAATTCCGGTTCCGTCGATCGAAACCATGCTCACCAAGGGACAGGAGTTGGTGGTTCAGGTTACCAAGGAGGCCATTGGAACCAAAGGCCCGCGCCTGACCACGCAGATATCGCTGCCCGGGCGATACGTCGTGTACATGCCCAACATGGATTACTCTGGCGTCTCGCGACGCATCGAGTCGCGCAACGAACGTTCGCGGCTAAAGCAGATAATTACTAAACGAAAGCCCAAGCAAGCGGCGATCATCGCCCGGACCGCGTGCGTCGGTGTCGAAGAAAAACATATCACCGCCGACATCAACTATCTGCATAAGCAGTGGCAGGAAATCGCCAAGCGCAAAGACAAGGCCGAAGCGCCCGAGCAAATCCACGAAGAGGTTGGCCTTCTGGTCGGAACGGTCCGCGACGTGCTTAGCGACGACGTCGATCGCATCCTGGTGGACACCGAAAAAGAGCACCGACAGCTAACCCGCTACCTGCGTGCTTACAGTCCAAAGCTGGCTTCGCGCACCAAGCTGTACAAAGACCGCCTGGCGATGTTCGACAAATATCGTGTCGAAACCGAAATCGAAAAATCGCTGGAACGCAAGGTGTGGCTAAAGAAGGGTGCCTATTTGATCTTTGAGCAAACCGAAGCGCTGTTGGCGATCGATGTCAACACCGGTCGGTTTGTGGGCAAGCGCGACCAGGAAGAAACCATCCTGGAGACCAACCTGCTGGCGGCGCGCGAAATTCCCCGGCAACTGCGTCTTCGTGACGTTGGCGGGATTATCGTGATCGACTTTATCGACATGGAGAGCGAAGGCAACAAACGCAAAGTGTTGGCGGAGTTGCGCCATCACTTAAAGAAAGACCGGTCGCGGGCCAAAGCCTTTGCGGTGTCCGATCTGGGGCTGGTTGAGGTGTCGCGTAAGCGGGTCCGTCCCAGCCTGCTCAACTTCTTTAGCGACGAGTGTCCGTACTGCACGGGAATGGGCCTGGTGCCGTCGTTCGAGAGCCTATCCACCAAGGTGGAGCGCTGGGTCCGCCGGGTGGCCACTCGCACCAAAGAGCGGAAGATCCAGATCCGGGCCAATTCGTCCCTGGCGATTTTCCTGGAAGAGGAGCGCGGCTCGATGCTGGAGGAAATGCGCAAGCGCCACCGCATGCGGATCGAGGTACAGGACGACCCCAGGCTCCATCGCGAGGACTTTAAGATCATATCCCTGACCACGTTTCGCGATCTGAAGCAGGAAATGGGCGGGAAAAACTAGTCTGGGGGTTGACAGCAGGCCTGCAGATCGTTTATTCATTGAGGGTTATCTTCGATAGGGCTTTGCGTTCGCGGCAACTCCGCGGGCGCCACTAGGAGTAATTACCGTGTACGCAATCGTCAATATCGCTGGCCAGCAAACCAAAGTGGCCCCCAACGAAACCGTTCGCGTGCCCCGGCTGGAAGCCGAGGTCGGCAGCGAAGTCACCTTCGACAGCGTGATGCTGTTTTCCAACGGTGATTCGGTTGAAGTGGGAACCCCGTTTGTGAGTGGCAAGCAGGTGACCGCCAAGGTGGTCGCTCACGACAAAGACAAAAAGATTATCGTCTTTAAAAAGAAGCGCCGGAAAAAGTATCGCCGCAAGCAGGGGCACCGGCAGCAGTTTACCGAACTCGAAATTAAGAATTTCGGATAGTCCCGAGGTCTAAGTCATGGCTCATAAAAAAGGTGTAGGCTCTAGTAAGAACGGTCGCGACAGTAACGCGCAGCGCCTGGGCGTCAAGCGTTTTTCGGGTCAGCTTGTGTCCGCCGGTAGCATCATTGTTCGCCAGCGTGGCACGCGCATTCATCCGGGACGCAACGTAGGCCGTGGTACCGACGACACGTTGTTCGCAACCGCAACTGGAGTTGTAAAGTTTGAAACGTTTGGCAAGAATCGCAAGCGCGTTAGCATCGTCGAAGCCGAATAAGCTTCGCCCCGACGACACGTTTTCGCTGTCGCGGCCGCACTGCCTCCAAACGAAACTTAGCAAACGTCTCCCACTCCGGGGGACGTTTCTTTATGCCCGAACCGAAGGGCACGGACAGTGAGCAAAGTCGCTGTCGTGCTCCCCGCGCGTTATGGTTCGACGCGCTTTCCCGGCAAGCCTCTGCACGAGATCGCGGGGAAGCCGCTGATTGAGTGGGTCTACCGACGTGCTCAACAAATCCGCGGCGTCGCACACCTGGTGGTTGCCACCGACGACCAACGCATCGCCGATGTTGTTAGCGGCTTCGCGGGCAACGTTGCGCTAACCCACGGCGATTTCGAAACCGGCACCGATCGCGTCGCAGCGGTAGCCGAGGAGCTGGAGTGCGACATCGTGGTGAACCTGCAAGGCGACGAACCGGTATTTAATCCGGCGGATGTCGAGGCGCTGATTGCGCGGGCCCAAAACGACGATGTCCTGGATATCGTCACCGCTAGTCACGCGATACTCGAACTTGATGAAATCAATTCGCCCCACGTCGTGAAACTCGTCACAAACTCTGCTGGTGAAGCGCTGTATTTTTCGCGCAGCGTGATTCCACATCCACGCGGCGGCAACGCGGGTGCGCAGCGACACGTGGGGATCTACGTGTTTCGCCGAGATTCTCTACTCCGATTTGCCAAGCTGCCGCGGCCGGATGTGGAAATCTCGGAGCAGTTAGAACAGCTACGTGCGCTCTATCACGGCATGAAAATTGGCGTCGTGGAAATCTCGCAAAAAACTTATGGCGTAGATACCCCAGAGGACGCAAAAAACGTTGCCAGGATTTTGCAGTCGGACATAAACTAAGAAGCGTTGCGAATCGATAGAAGTTCGAAAAAGAAAGAGCGGACGCTCGCTCGACAAAGCGGAGGGACTAGGGACTAATGAAGTATATTTTCGTGACCGGTGGTGTTGTATCGTCGTTGGGAAAGGGAATCGCAGCGTCGTCGATAGGCCTGTTGTTAAAGCAACGCGGCTTGCGGGTGATTCTGCAGAAGTTTGATCCCTACCTGAATGTCGATCCCGGCACGATGAGTCCGTTTCAACACGGTGAAGTTTTTGTTACCGACGACGGCGGCGAAACCGACCTCGACCTTGGTCACTACGAACGATTTGTTGATCAAGACCTCTCCGAAAAACATAGCGTGACCACGGGTAAAGTTTATCAGTCGGTTATTGAACGCGAACGCCACGGTGGTTACCTCGGTAAGACCGTGCAGGTAATTCCTCACATTACCGACGAAATTAAATCGCGAGTGAAGAGTGCGGCCACCGATGAAACCGCCGACGTTATCATCACCGAGATTGGCGGCACCACCGGCGACATCGAAAGCCTTCCCTTTCTGGAGGCCTGTCGTCAGATGCGCCTGGAAATGGGCGCCGACAACGTGTTGTTTATCCACCTGACACTGGTTCCCTACATTAACGCCGCCAAAGAGATCAAAACCAAGCCCACCCAACACAGCGTCAAAGGCTTGCAAGAGATTGGTATTCAACCAGATATACTGCTTTGCCGCACCGAAGTGCCGCTAGGACCGGAGGTCCGCAAGAAGATTGCACTGTTCTGCAACGTGCGCGAAGACGCGGTGATTGAGGCGCGCGACGTGGCATCCATCTATCACGTGCCCGGTCACTTCCACCGTGAAGGCCTGGACGACATGATCGTTAAGTTTTTGCACATGCCGACGCCGAAGCCCGACATGAGCGAGTGGGAGGGGATGGTCAAGCGCATGAGCGCGGTCGATCAGGAAGTCAAGATCGCGATCGTTGGAAAGTACGTGCAGGTTCGCGACGCGTATAAGTCGATCATCGAAGCGTTCACGCACGCGGGAATTCACAATGACGTCCACGTTAACTTGCAGTGGATCGACGCCGAAGACATCGAGTCGGTTGGCCCCGAAGACGTGTTGGGCGGCGTGTCCGGGATTCTAGTGCCCGGCGGTTTTGGCGAGCGTGGCATCAACGGTAAGCTCGACGCGGTTCGATACGCGCGCGAAAACAATGTGCCGTTCTTAGGAATTTGTTTGGGACTACAGTGCGCGGTCATCGAGTTCGCGCGTAATGTTTGTGGAATCGAAGACGCCGACGGGTCTGAGTTTAATCCCAACTGCAGCAACCCGGTCATCGACTTGATGGAGGATCAGATTCCGACCGGCGACAAAGGTGGAACCATGCGACTGGGCGCGTACCCGTGCGTGATCAAGCCGGGGACTGTGGCCGAAGCGTCGTATGGTTCGGCCGAGATTTCGGAGCGTCACCGCCATCGGTGGGAGGTCAACAACGCCTACCGCGAGACGTTCGAAAAGAACGGCCTGGTGATTTCCGGCACGTCGCCCGACGGCGCGTTGGTGGAGATGATCGAGATTAGCGACCATCCATTTTTTCTTGCGGCTCAGTTCCACCCGGAACTCAAGAGCCGCCCGAACCGTCCGCACCCGCTTTTCTTTAACCTGGTCAAAGCCGCCAAAGCCGCCGAGTTCGGTGTCTCCGACGAGCTCAGCGCCTGATCCGCATGGCGACCAGTCCCGTTAGCGCCCGCATTGGCGACCTTCTGGTCGGCGACGGCGGGCGTCCGCTGTTAATGGCCGGGCCGTGCGTGATCGAATCCCGTGACTTAACGTTACAAATTGCCGAGCACATAGCCGCGCTGCCAGTCGTGCGGGATCACTTTTCGTTTGTGTTCAAGGCCAGCTACACCAAAGCCAATCGTTCGTCGAGCAGCAGCTATCGCGGCGTCGGATTGGACGAGGGGTTGCGCGTTCTCGCAGAAGTGCGTTCACAGATCGGGTGCCCGGTGGTTTCCGACGTTCACGAGACCTCCGAAGCGGCGCCCGCCGGCGAAGTGCTCGACGTGATTCAAGTTCCGGCGTTTCTGGCCCGACAAACGGCGTTGCTGGAAGCGGCGGCAAACACGGGAAAGTGCGTAAACGTAAAGAAGGGCCAGTTTATGGCGCCGGAGGACATGCAAAACGTCGCCGGCAAGGTCGTTTCCGCGGGCGGAAACAATTTGCTGTTTACCGAGCGCGGTACTTCGTTTGGTTACCACAATCTGGTTGTGGATTTCCGCGGTTTTCCCAAGATGCGCGCGGTCGGTCACCCCGTGATCTTCGATGTTACCCACAGTTTGCAGCGTCCAGCGGGACTGGGTGATAGTTCGGGCGGAGAGCCCGAGCTGGCGGCGATGATGGCGCGCGCCGCAGCGGCGGTTCCTGTTGATGGCTTGTTTATCGAAACGCATCCGGATCCGTCGAGCGCGCTTTCGGATGGCGCGTCGATGATTCCGCTTAATGAACTAGACTCCTTGCTCGAGTCTACCCAGGCGATCTTCCAGCAGACTCGCTCCTAAGCGATACCCAGGCAGCGCGGGGCGACAAGCTTCGCTGCCGCTCATGCTTCCGTGCCGGCCCCTTGCCGTGTGCGAACAAGCTTCGCTCCCGTTCATGCTTCCGCGCCGGCCCCTTGACGTTGGCGAGCAAGCTTCGCTCCCGTTCATGCTTCCGCGCCGACACTTGCCCTGCGTTAGGTTGTGCTCCTCCAGGCGCGTCAGAAATCACGGTCGCGAACTTGCTCGCCCACGTAGAGACCTTGCGCCGCGAGCGTCAGAAATCGCCCTTAGAAACTCGTGGCAAAGCTGGAGTGGTGGGGTGTGACCCTGTGATCACGCGTTACCACCGAGTGGTTGGTTGTGTGATAGAGTGAACGGGCCTCTGGTTAGGAGATTCGAATTGAGACGGTGCTGGTTACTACTTGGAATACTCGCGATCCTTTTCGCAGCATGCGAAACGTATGAGCCTTCAATTAATTGCACGGCCATCGCCGTCCCCGCGATTGCGGTCGCTGTAATGGACTCGGTAACGGGGGCTTCGGCGGCGGACGGGGCACGGGTGTACGTTCGGGACGGCGCATTTGTAGACACGCTGTCAGCCCCGCCCATTATCGTACCAGGGGAGCCTAACTACTTTAGTGGGCCCTTTGAACGCCCCGGTACGTACGTTGTGACGGTCGAAAAGATCGGTTACAAGATGTGGAGTCGCAGTGGGATCACTGTGACGGAAGACGAATGCCACGTTATTACTGTCACTCTGGCGGCCGAGCTGGTGCCCGAGTAGGTATCCAGGTGCTTGGTGGGCTGCAAATGACCTGCTACAATGCGCTGACGCATTAGGTGCCCGGGGATGGCATGAGTTTGCGAGCGCGATTAATGAGCGCGAGCGAAGCTCATGCCGATCGCCCGTGAGCACATCGGTTTGTTAGCCTTGGTCGCGCGCCGCAGCTCTACAGCGACTGCGCTAATCACCCGCGAGCGTGGAGAAACTCCTTCGAAGGATTCATGACCGAATCACACGACATAAAACACGCACTCGACGTGTTCGACGAAGCGATCGCCGGGCTTTCCGCCGTGCGCGACCGTGCTGGCGACGAATTGCAGCGCGCGATTTCCGTAATCGTCGAGAGTAAGGGGCGCGTTATCCTGTCTGGCGTCGGCAAATCCGGACTGATCGCGCAGAAGATTGCCGGCACGTTTACCAGCACCGGGACGCCGTCGTTTTTTATTCACCCCGTCGATGCGCAGCATGGCGATCTGGGGCTGGTCGATGCTGACGATGTGGTCATTATTATCTCTAAAAGCGGTATGAGTGACGAACTGCCAATGCTGGTGCAGTCGCTTAAACGAATCGGCGTGAAGATTGTTGGGATGACGGGCGAAGCCGACTCTTACTTGGGCCGGCAGAGCGACATAACGCTCGACACCCACGTCGATCGCGAACCGGGCAACCTGGGGCTTGCGCCAATGACCAGCACCACGGTTGCGCTCGTGATGGGCGATGCCATGGCCGCCGCAGTAAGCGCCCGCCGCGGATTTACCGCCGAGCAGTTTGCGCGCAATCATCCCAGCGGCCTGTTGGGAAAGAAACTCACGCTGACCGTGGCGGAAGTCATGCGCACCGGCGACAAACTGCCGTTGGTAAATGCCAGCACGACACTGCAAAACGCGCTCTTCGAGATAATGGACAAAAGCATTGGGTGTACGGGCGTTGTTGACGACGACGAACGCCTGCTGGGCATCATTACCGATGGTGACCTAAAGCGAATTCTCGCCAAGGATCCCGACGGACTCGGTCGCACCTGCGGGGAAGTTATGACTCGCGACCCTAAAACTTGTGACCCCAACATGCTTGCGGTTGACGCGCTGAGTCAGATGGAACTCAACGACGGCGGTCCGCTGCTTATGTACTTCATTGTCGACCCCAGCGGCCAACCCACCGGCCTGCTCCACCTTCACGACATCCTCCGTGCGGGATTGCGCGCGTAGCGTTACCAGGTGATGCTGATCTGCACGCCACGGCGCTCCCATGCGGGCGTCAGCCGCGCCGAAAAGCCATCCCGTTGATTTTGTTCTGAGTTGTGGTTCGCCACTAATGTTCCCATCGACCAGCCGAGGACACCGGCAAAGAACACGTCCGACGCCCAGTGCTGGCGCGACGCTACTCTGTTTACTAGCACGGTTCCCGCGATCGCGTAGGACGGAATCCGTACCCACCAGTAGGGAAAATGATGCGACAACACTGGCGGAAGGTTGGCGATGATTACCGCGTGTCCGGATGGGAATGATGTTGCGGGGTCCGTAAGTGTCCCATCGAATATAGCGTATGATCCCATGCCTTCATTGGGTCGTCGCCGGTTTACCGCGAGAACAAAACCGCCGCGCACAATTCCGGTCACCAAATGTGAAACAAAAATGTCGCGCCCAACTGTCTCGAGCTTCTTCCACCCCAAAAAATGTCCAGTCAACCACGCACCGGCGTAGTAACGATTGGTCTTGCCGATGAGGCCCAGCTTGTCGAAGGTCTCGCCAACGTCTATGACGTTTCTTAACGGCCACTCGTCCAGGTTTCGTTGCATGCGTGTGTCGATAGCGGCGTCATGCTGATACATCACCAGCGTTGCTCCGACAATTCCGGTTGCGGCCAGCCACGACTTATGGTCCCAACGTGCCGGCGCAGTAATTGTAAGTCCGAGGCTTTGAAAGAACACGCTGGGAACTTCGCGCCAGATTGGCTCGTCGTGGGGTTCGATAGCAGCGGACCCGCGCGGCCAGGCGAGCAGTAACGCCGCGACAACAATGGCGACGCCGATACAAGTACAAGGTGCCGGTCGCACACCCTGCGTGTTATTATTATCGGATGGAAACCTTATTCGCATTGTTAACCGGCATAGCCGCCGGTGCGGTTCACGTCGCGTTGGGTCCTGATCATGTCGTCGGCGTCGCGGCCCTCGCGACCAACCGGGTCCGACCCGCGGTGACCGGCGCAATTTGGGGCTTCGGGCATGGCGCCGCATTCTTGCTAGCCGTTGCCGTTTTCCTGATCGTTCCGGCCCTCCGTGACGCGGTGGTCTCGCTCGGCTGGATGGAAACGGTGGTCGGCGCCGTCATGATTGTCATCGGTATCGCCACGATTCAGCGTTCGCGGCATTTGCATTTGCATGCCCACGAGCACGACCACGACGGCCATCGCCATCGTCACCTCCACTTTCACCGACACGAACCGGGTGATGCTTCTGCTCACCCTACCAAACCGCACCAGCATGGTCACCAGTCGATGTGGCTGGGGTTGCTTCACGGTGTTGCTGGCGGGAGCCATTGGCTGGCCGCATCCCCGGTCTTGCTGCTGGGCGCGCGCGCCGAGCTGTTCGCGTACATCGCTGGCTACATCGCGGCAGGGGTTATCACCATGGCTGCAATCGCGGCGGGTGTTGGCGCTTTGCAGCGCCGTGTGGAAACGATCGGCGCCGGCCTGACTCGCTTCGGAGTTGTGACCGGCGCCTTGTCGTGCGTCGTTGGTGCGTGGTGGATCGTCGCCAGTTTGTGACGGTCGATTAACCCGCCGTCGCAATCCGTTCGGCGAACACCACCGGATTGCCTTTGGGATCAAACACGCCAATCTCTTTCATCCCGTAAAACGTCTCCCGCTCGTCCATGAATCGCGGATAGTCGCCCAGGCGTTTCTTCACTGCGTCCAGCGACTCGACTTCGATAAACAGATTAGTTGGGTTGGGAAGATCGGGGGCCGCTTCGGCAATGTCGGCAAGCACGCTGTCGCGGGTTTGAAACATCACAACGCTCGACCCGTGGCCAAACATTATGAATCCCAATTTGTCCTCGTGCGGGACTTCGGCCAGGTTTTGAAACCCCAACCGCTTGGTCCAAAAAGAAACACTCGACTCGATTTCGTCGACCACTACAACTGGCGTTATCGCCTTCACTTCCATGCTTCGCTCCTTGGTTCTGCCAGCCGCTCGCATCATATCACCAATGTCTCCAAAAAACAGTCGTGGACAAACAGCCGGCTAACTTCCTATTACTTCCTGAAATAGCGTCGTTGGCACAATCATTGCTTGACGCGACGCCCCCGACCTGCTAACTATAACTAGGTAAAGGGTTTTTGGCGATTTCGATGGAGACGCCGTGGCGAAAGAAAAGCGAGTCAAGCGGGCCCTCGAGTACGCGCTCATTCAGACGCTGTACGTGACGGCCAGGACGCTCCCGCGTCGACCCGGGCGCAAGTGGTTCGGCGCCCTCGGTGCCCGGGCGTATCGGTGGTTTCCAAAAGATCGCGAGCGGTCTATTGAAAACCTGGCCATCGCGTTTCCGCAGTCACCGACGATGGTTCGCCAGGCGATGACCCGGTCGATGTTCCGCGCGCTCGGCGAGCACGCGTTCGACTTTTTGAAACTCGAGGGATCGTCTCGCGAGCAAATTGACGCAATGGTCTCGCAGGTCGACGGCATCGAACACATCGACGCAGCCTTCGCCGAAGGGAAGGGGTTGATCGCGGTGACCGGTCATATCGGTTGCTGGGAGCTAATGCCGGCTTATTTCGGGCAGCGGGGTTACCCGGTTACTGTTGTCGCCCGCAAGATGCGTAACCCACGACTTGACAAGGCGTTACAGCGCATCCGACGGTCCGTGGGTGTCGAGACGATCGACCGCGACGCCAACGCGCGGGAAATGCTGCGGGTGCTGCGGAGCAAACGTGCGCTGGGCGTGTTGATCGACCAGCACACCGACGTCGCGGGCCTTTACGTACCGTTCTTTGGGCGGCTGGCTCACACGCCGTCAGGGGTGGCCAAAATCGCGCTAAGCACCGGCGCCCCGATCGTTCCGATGGCCATTTTTGGAACAAATGATGGGAAGTATCGGGTGCAGGTGCTGCCACCAATCCCGGTTCCAGAAAATGTCGGAAATAAAGATAGCGCTGTTAGAGAAATCACGACGGCCTGCTCGCAGGCCATAGAGACGTTAATTCGCACTGCGCCCAAGCAATGGGTGTGGTTTCACAACCGATGGCGCGGATTGCCAGAGGAGAGGAGAGAGTCCCAAGCGCATGTTGCGAACTAAGTTGGTCGTGTTCGGCACCGTTTTGGCTTTAATGGGAATTGTTGCCGGATGTGACAATAATTCATCCGATTTGGAGCCGCTGGATAACTCGGAGATTCCCGACGAGGTGATCCGGTCCTTTGTTACTTCCGAATCGGACAGCGGCGTCACCCGCTGGGAGCTGACCGCTCCCATAGCCAACAAGTTTGCGATGCGCGGGCAGTTGATCATGGAACAGCCCACGATCAAGTTCTTTGACCGCGACGGTTCGCTCCAGACCACTCTGGTGAGTGATTTTGGACAGTACGAAGAAACATCGCGCAACATGCTGGCCTACGGCAACGTGCTAGTGACTTCCCACGACGGAGACGTCCTGGAGACCGATTCGCTGCTTTACGTAAACGAGCTGGACAAGATTGTCAGCGACAGCCCGGTAAAATTGACCCGGGGGAACAGTGTGATCACCGGTATCGGGCTGGAGTGCGATCACGAATTGTCGTCGGTAGATATAAAGCGAAACGTAAAAGCGACGATTATTGATGAAGAGGGGTCGTTGAGTGAGCAACTCTAACGACACCGTCACCCAGACGCCGCCGCAGCCCCAGGCGGAAGCCGAAAGCAAAGCGGGCGCGGTACTGGCCACCGACAACGTGGTCAAGGTCTACAACCGCCGCAAGGTCGTTGCCGGGGTGAGCATCGAAGTGAATGCGGGTGAAGTGGTGGGGCTGTTAGGGCCCAACGGAGCGGGCAAGACCACGACGTTCTACATGATCGTCGGCATGATTCGCCCCAACGCGGGCCGGGTAACGCTGGACGGCAGGGACATCACCGGAGATCCCATGTACCGGCGCGCGCGAATGGGGATCGGGTACTTGCCGCAGGAACCGTCAATCTTTCGCGGGATGACGGTCGAACAAAATTTGATGGCGATTATCGAGACGATGCCGGGGTCTCGCGCCGAAAGAAAGGAAAGGTTAGAGCAGCTACTGGGCGAACTTGATATTTCGCACATTCGTCATAGCAAAGGTTACATGCTCTCGGGTGGAGAACGGCGCCGCGTCGAAATTACCCGATCGCTGGTCACGAACCCAAAGTTCATTCTGCTAGACGAACCGTTCGCGGGAATCGATCCCATCGCTGTGCAAGACCTGCAGGGAATTGTCGGCAAGTTAACCGAACGTGGACTGGGAATTTTAATTACCGACCACAACGTGCGCGACACCCTAAAGATTACCGACCGGGCGTACATAATGTACGAAGGCAACATCAAGCGCTCGGGTACGGCCGACGAGTTGGCAAGCGATCAGGAAGTTCGCCAGATCTACCTGGGAGATTCGTTTACACTCTGACGTCGACGGCACTACACTGACAACTAAAGTGAGCTTTCTATGGAAATGAAGTTCGGACTCCATCTCAAACAGCGCCAACAGCTGGTCATGACGCCCAAGCTGCAGCAGGCGCTTAAACTGTTGCAGATGCCGGCCATCGAACTGCAGCAGATGCTCAAGCAAGAGATCATGGAGAACCCTCTGCTCGAAGAAATCGAAGAGTACGAGGATATCCGCGAGGAGACCGAAGCCAAAGAAAACGACAACGAGAACGACGAAAAGGACAAAGACGAAGACGCTACCGCCGAAGCGGGCGACGAGCAGATCGACTGGGACGAGTATTTTAATTCCGGTTTTGAGATGAGCAATGCCGGCGCCGACGAGAACCACGAAGAGTTCTTCGAGAAGGTGCCGGTCGCAAAGCGCTCGTTTACCGATCAACTAATCAGCCAGCTGCGAATCATCACCGACGACCAGGAGCAGATTGCGATTGGTGACTACCTGATTGGTTCGCTCGACGAAAGCGGTTACCTGACCTGCGAACTCGAAGAAGTCGCCAACACGGTCGGCGTCGACGTCGAAAAAGTTGACGCCGTTCTGGAGATCATCCAGGGATTTGATCCTGCCGGTGTCGGCGCCCGCAACCTGCAAGAGTGTTTGCTGTTGCAACTGAAGTTTCAGGGGCAGGACGACAGCACTGCCGCCCGCATTATTCGCGACCACTTTGAAGAGTTTAAGCAAAAGAAGTATCTGGAGATTGCCAAGAAGCTAAAAGTTTCGCCGCAAGACATTCAGGAACAGTGCAGCGTCATTGCCATGCTCGACCCCAAGCCAGGCCTGGAGGTTGTGGTCGACGACCCCAAGTACGTTATTCCCGACCTGGTGGTCGAGAAGGTCGACGAGAAGTACGTGGTCTATCTTAACGACCGCAACATTCCCCGCCTTCGGGTTAGCCAGAGTTACCACGACGAACTCATGAAGGACACCAAAGACGGCGACAAGGAGACGCGGGAGTTTATCAACTCGCGGCTGAAGTCGGCCAAGTGGCTGATTCAAACCATCGAACAGCGCCGTCGTACAATGGTGCGTGTTATGGAGTGCATTGTTCGTAAGCAAGCCGCGTTCTTTGAGAAAGGCACCGCGCATCTTCGTCCGCTGACGCTGCAGCAGGTGGCCAGCGAAATCGGTATGCACGAATCCACCGTGAGTCGCGTGACGACCAACAAGTATGTGCAAACGCCGCGCGGTGTGTTCGAACTGAAGTTCTTTTTCTCCAGCAGCCTGGCCACCGCCGATGGCGGCGAAGTGTCGGCCAAGAGTGCCAAGGACAAGATTCGTAAGATTATCGAGGCCGAGGATCCCAAGCACCCTTACAGCGACCAGAAGATCGCCGACATGCTGAAGGCCGACGGCCTGAACATCGCCCGGCGGACGGTGGCCAAGTATAGGGAGCAGTTGAACATCCTGCCGGCCCGTATGCGTAAGACTTACTAGCGGTTACCGGGGCTTGATTCTGGCCCCGGGTCCGTTATATTCTTAGTGAAGGAACGAGTTAACAACCGTCTGGATCTACGTGAACCGTTTGTCCTCATCTCTTTTCCTAAAGCTCCCCGCACAAATCGGATTCGTAAACCATTTTCCGGAGTCAGAACCGGTGCCTGGTCGACGCGCGCGCACAAACGTGCTCACGGGTGGACCAGGGCGTGCGGAAGCTTGCTTACCCAAAGGGGGAAGTGAATGAACGTGACCACAACCGCCCGGCACTACGACTTGGCACCCGCGCTACGCGACTACGCCGAAGACAAGGTGTCGGGTATGAAGAAGTACTTCGACCAGGTGATGCACGCCCACATCATCTTTTCGTTGGAGAAGTATCGACACAAAGTCGAAATAACGGTGCATGCCAACAAGCACGACTTTGTGAGCACCGAAGAGAGCGACGATATGTACGTGTCGGTAGACCGTGCATGCGACAAGCTGGAGAAGCAACTTCGTCGCTACAAAGACAAGATCCGCGACCGCCGGACCAACGTCAGCATGGGCGATGCTGCAGTTGACTTTACCCAGGATTCTGACACCGAGAGTGACGACGAGCCAAATCCTGTGGCGCTGGCCGTGGCGCCGATGGTGACGACTCCCAATCCGTATGAATTTCCGGAGCTGGACTTGGACACGGCCGTCGCCAAGCTAGCCAACAATGGGAAGTCGTTTTCGATTTTCACGAACACTGCGACCCATCGGTTGAACGTAATTTTTAAAACCGATGACGGAAAGATCGCTGTCCTGGAAGCTGCCGTCGAGATATGAAACAGAAGACGCTCGCTGTAAACGAACTGCTGGAACTGATTGGTGATTCTCTGTCGCTGGAGCCAGTGAATGGTATTACCGAAGGCCCGGTGCCGGTATCGGTGACCGATATTCACCGGCCCGGGCTTGCACTGACCGGATTCATGCAGAACTACCTCAACGAGCGAATTCAGATTCTTGGCGAGACCGAGATCCTGTACTTAAACACTCGCGCCGAAGACGTTCGGCGCGAGTCTATCTCTCGGCTATTCTCGGTTCCGATCCCGTGTCTCATTGTTACGCGCAAGCTAGACATTCCCGCCGACTTGCTGGCGCAAGCCACAGAGGCTGGGGTGCCGATCCTGCGCAGCAGCATGCTAACCACTCCGTTTATCCACGAACTGACCAAGGCACTGGCCGATGTATTTGCCGAAACCGACCAACTGCACGGCACGCTCGTCGACGTCTACGGCGTCGGGCTTTTGTTTACCGGCCGCAGTGGCATCGGCAAATCGGAGATTGCGCTGGATCTGTTAGAGCGCGGTCATCGCCTGGTGGCCGACGACACCGTGCACGTGGTTCGCATCGCAGAAGACGTGCTCATTGGCCGCGGCCACGACCACTTGCAGCACTTCATGGAGATTCGCGGTGTCGGTATCATCAACGCCCAGGACCTGTTCGGAATTCGCGCGGTGCGGGTACAAAAGCGTGTCGAAGTGGAAGTGCGATTGGAAGATTGGGACTCCACCAAGGACTGGAATCGCGACGGATTGGATGACCGTAAGACGCAATTGCTTGGCGTAGAGATTCCCCAAGTAACCATTCCGCTGTTCCCGGGCAAGAACATCACGGTGATAAGCGAAGTGATCGCGATGAACCACATGCTAAAGGTCTACGGTATTAACGCCGCCGAGAAATTCAATAACCTGTTGATCGACATGATGAAAAGTGATAGACAGACCAGACACTATTTGCGCTACGACACCGAATAGGGGCACGCGACGAAGGACTAACCATGGCAAAAGGCATCATCGTCACTCACGGCAACCTTGGGCAGGAGTTGATTGCGACGGCGCAGTCCATATTTGGAGCGGCCGACGATATAGTTGCAATTAGTAACCAGGGAACAACTCCGGAAAGCCTTGCCGCGTTGTTGCGCGAAGGTATCGACGGCGCTGCTGGCGACGACGTCGTTGTGATGGTAGATTTCTTCGGCGGAAGCTGCTGTCATGCGTGTCTTAAAGTAGAACAAGAATACGACAACGTACATTTGGTTGCCGGCGTCAATCTTCCGATGGTGCTGGCATTTTTGTATAAGCGCGACGGTGCTCTTGCGGTCGACTTGCTCGTGGACATCGTTAAGCGCGCGCAAAGCAGCATCCAAGTGGTCAATCCGGAGACGTTGTAGTGCCGTTGTGCCTGGTAAGAATTGACGACCGATTAATCCATGGCCAGGTGGTGCTGGGTTGGGCGCGCGCGCTTAAGCCTGATCGCATTGTTGTGGCCAACGACCGCATCGCCGACAGCGCCTGGGAGCGAAAGTTCTATACCTCCAGCGTTCCCAGCCAAATCAAGGTTTCGTTTTTCGGTCTCGAAGAGACGGCGCGACAACTCACCAACAACTTGTTCAAATCGGAAGTCGTGATGGTGCTGTTCGAGTCGGTTAAAGACGTGCACAGTGTCATGGAGTTCGGCGTTCAGTTTGATGACATCAACGTGGGTGGTCTGCATTACCGCGAAGGCGCCGAAGAGTTACTCCCATTTGTGTTTCTGACCGACGAAGACCGTGACTACCTCCGAGAGTTGGTCAAAAAAAGTGTCACTCTTACGGCTCAGGACATCCCCGGAAACACCCCGCAAGTGATCAACTCGCTGGTCGTGTAGCGCGATAACTCTTTCCAGAACTTACAAATCCCTGCTAATCTGAGCTTCGGATACCGATTCCGAATACGATGGCTGGCTTCACTTCATTCTTTCCCGATGTGGTTGTTCTCGGCATCATGGCCGGGCTGCTTGCAATCGATGACCGCGCCGGTTGGCAGGGACTAACCGCGCAGCCGGTCTTTGCCGGCGCTCTGGTGGGCTGGGTCACGAGGAGTTTTGAACTCGGCCTGCTAGTGGGACTGTTTCTGGAGCTGGTCTGGTTGTCGGTGCTGCCCATGCGGGGCTCGCGCCGACCAGACGTTGTGGTCGGTACCGTCGTCGGCGCGGGCGCTGTGTGTTTGCTGGAACGTGCAACCGGCGACCCCAGAACCGACCTGTTGGTTGCGACCGGCGTCTTGCTGGGGCTGCTTGCCGGCGAGTTGGTTGCGATCGCACAGCGCGGGCTTATGTTGCCGCGTGAACGTTGGCTGGGCGACTACCTGATGCCCACCGAAGACCCAACCGGCCCCATTGCGGTTCGCAAGCTTTCCCTCTACCACGCGGCCGCCACCACCTACTTCATTGTCACCGCCTTGCTGCTAACCATAGTGCTGTTGCCCTGCGCGCTGTGGGTGGCCGACCGGGCCACGGTCCTTGCGGGTCCGACCCCGGTGGGGAGCCGTTGGTGGCTGGTTTTGCTCCCCGCGTTTGGCGCCGCAGCAGTCATCCAAAGCTTTTGGCATCAACACCTTAACCGCTTTTTGCTACTCAGCGCGGGCGTTTTCCTGGTGATCCTATGGATTCGGTAGCCACTACGCCGAAGGTCGCGCGCTGGAAGCTGTGGGGCGTGGGTGTCCGCATGCTGTTCCTTCAGGGCCTGTTGCACAAAAAAGGGATGCAGAATTTGGGTCTGATGTGGGTGCTGGCACCGGCGTTGCAGGACTTGAGGGTCAAGGGAGACGACAGCCTCTTGTCCAAGCATCTGGCCTTCTTTAACTGTAATCCCAATTTTGCGCCGCTGATCGCCGGAGGTCTGTTGCGCCTGGAGGAGCAGCGTCTGGAAGGCCGCGCGGTGTCGGACGATGATCTGTTGAGATTCAAGCGATCTTTAAGCAGTCCCCTGGCGGCAATGGGTGACATGCTGTTCCTTGGAGGCCTGAAGCCGCTCGCATTGACTTTGGCCTGCGTGTTTGCTATATACAAGTCTCCCATAGGGTTAGTGGCGATTTGGCTGCTTTACAACCTGCTTATTGTCTCCTGCCGCATGTGGGGAGTCTTCTACGGCTACTCCAAGGGCTGGGACCTGGTAGAAGTGTTTTCCGGTCCTACATTTCAGCGAGTTCTCGGCGTCGTACAGAGCGTGGGGGCCTGCGCTGGCGGTTTGCTGGTTGCAGTTGTGCTGGTGGGATTTCAATCCTCCGGACCCTGGATAGTAGGACTCGGTATCTCATTGATCGCTGTGGCGGTGGTGCTGCTGCGGCGTGACGCGTCGTCGTCGCGCCTGGCAATTGCGCTTTTTCCGCTAGCGGTCGCCGTCGCGATAGCGCTTGGTTAGACTGTTAGGTTTCTCCCCGATGGTAGTTTTAGAGAGAAGAATCAATAACAGGATCGGTCTGCACCTGCGCGCCGCTGGCGAGTTCGTTAAGGTTGCGTCGCAGTTTGAGTCCGATATCAACGTCATCTACGGGGATCAGCGCGCCAACGGCAAGAGTATCCTTGGCCTGGCCAGCCTCGCGGCGGGACATGGTGCCGAAGTCGTTGTTGAAATTGACGGAGATGATGAGGGCGACGCCAAAGCAGCACTGGCAGAACTCTTCGACCAGAACTTCTACGAGGATTAGCTCCTCTAAACATGGCTAACAACGCAACCGACAACACATCCCGCGACGAAGCACATCGCGGCCGCGGCGAGATACGCAAAGTCGGAATCTCTGCGTCTCGCGGTATCGTTGTCGGCAAAGCGTTTCTGCGCGACGCCGAAGTGGTGGTGGTGCCAACCACCAAGGTGGCGCCGGGCGCCATCGACGACGAAATTCAACAATTCCGTACCGCACTGGCATCCACTCGCTCCGAACTCGACGCCATTCGCGCAAACCTGGCCGAGCGAATTGGTGAAGACCACGCCCGCATATTCGACGCGCACATGTTAATACTCGACGACGACACCATAGTCGAAGAAACCATCAGTCGCGTTCGCAAGACCAGGCTGAATGCAGCCGCCGCGTTTAAATCGGTGGTCGATAAGGTGCTGGAATCTTTTGGAGAAATGGAAGACGAGTACCTGAAGGAACGCTACGTTGACGTGCGCGACGTCAAGCGCCGCGTACTAGCACACTTGATGGGAACCCGGCGCGGGCAGGACGGACCCACCGAGCCGTCGGTGATTGTTGCGCCCGACTTAGCCCCCAGTGACACGGCGCAATTCGAGCGTCGGCTTACGCTGGCGTATGTCACAGACAGTGGCGGACGCACGTCGCATACCGCTATTCTCGCGCGGTCGCAAGGGCTTCCAGCGGTTGTCGGGCTGGAAGATTTGTTCGCGCAGGTTCACAACGGCGACAAGATTATCGTCGACGGTAACACCGGGACTGTGGTGGTTAACCCGACACCGGAGACGATCGAAGAATACAAGATCGAGATCAAGCGGTTCAAAGAACTCGAAGACCAGTTGCTAACGATGGCCGGTTATCCGGCGGTGACTCTCGATGACCGAGAGTTTGTGATCACTGCCAACCTGGATTTGCCCAACGATGTCGATTCGGTGCTGGATTACGGTGGGCAGGGCATTGGTCTTTTTCGCACCGAATTCTTTTTCATAAACGCGGACGTGCTTCCCAGCGAAGACGAACAATACAAGGCCTACCGCGGCGTGATCGAAAAAATGGGCGGCAGACCTGTGGTGGTTCGAACCCTCGACATCGGCGGCGACAAAGATGTCGACTACCTGGCGCGCCCACACGAGTTGAACCCGTACATGGGATGGCGCGGAATTCGTTTTTGCCTGGCGCGCCCCGATATCTTTAAGAGCCAACTGCGAGCGATTTATCGCGCCAGCACTCACGGCGACGTAAAAATAATGTTTCCCATGATCGCGTCGGTCGAAGAAGTCGTCGCCGCCCGAAAAGTGTGCGAAGAAGTGCGTGACGAGTTGACGCGCGAGCGCGTTCCGTTTGCTGCCGATGTGCCGTTGGGTATCATGATCGAAACGCCAGCTTCCGCGGCGTTGGCCGATCTGCTGGCGCGCGAAGCGGACTTCTTTTCGATCGGTACTAACGACTTGATGCAGTACACGCTGGCAGTCGATCGCGGCAATTCCAAGATTGCTCACCTCTACCGCAATCTACACCCGGCCGTGGTACGCGCGTTGCGCTCGACAATCGAAGCGGCCAACAAACGCGACATTCCGGTTAGCGTGTGTGGTGAAATGGGCGGAGATCCGCGCGCAGTGGTTTTGATGATCGGTATGGGTGTTGACCAGATTAGTTGCGGCCCCTACCGGATGCCGGAAGTGAAACGAATCATTCGCAGCGTCACTCACGACGAGTGTAAGACGCTGCTTAAGCGCGTAATGCGTTTTCGAACCACCAAAGAAATCGAAGAAGAAACCGAGAGGTTCCTTCGCGAGCGAATTCCCGATCTACCCAGTTGGGGAGGTTTCGTAAGTTGAACAATCCCTATTTGGAATGGCATCGCGAGCTCGACGAGTCAAACATGCTGGGCTTGATCGACGCGGTACCGGCCAACCTTAAAGAAGCGTGGCGACTGGGAACCGAGTTCGCGCCGCAAGTTCCGAGGGCCGATTATCGCCAGATAGTCGTTTGCGGCATGGGGGGATCGGCGATTGGCGGCGACTTGCTACGGTCGTTCTTGGGCGACCGCTTGCAGGCTCCGATAATCAGTGTACGAAAGTACGAAGTTCCGCCAGCGCTGTTGCGCGACTCACTTGTAGTTGTGTCCAGCTACTCGGGCAACACCGGCGAGACCCTTTCTGCGATGGCCAGCGTTGGCGAGGGCGCGCAGATAATCGCAGTGACCAGCGGCGGTAAGCTTGCGGCGATTTGCCGCGATCGTAACCTCCCGCACTGTCTGATTCCGGGAGGGCAGCCACCGCGCTCGGCTCTGGCTTACTCTTTTGTTCCGACGCTCATCGCGCTGCGTGCCGCTGGCGTCGCCGACTTTGCCGACGATGAGTTTCATGACGCGGTAACTGCGGTCGAAGCGGCGTGCGCCGACTATGGTATCTACAGTCCCGGCAACCCGGCTATGAAACTCGCCGAAGTGCTGCACGGGACCATTCCTTTTGTGTACGCGTCGCCAGCCTTGCTGGAAGGAGTCGCGCGACGCTGGGCGTGTCAGTTTAACGAAAACGCAAAATCTCTGGCGCACTACGCGTATTGGACCGAGCTTAATCACAACGAAATTGTCGGCTGGGAAGCGAACCCCGAATTGATGAAACAGGTTTCGGTTGTTGCGATGAACGACGTTGACGACGACCCCATCGCCAGGCAACAAGCCGCCATTGCGCTGGGGATTATCGAGCCGCTTGCCAACGACGCTATGCGGATAGACAGTGGCAGCGGCGGTCGCCTCGCGCGAATGCTGCGCATGGTGATGCTGGGTGACTATGCGAGCGTCTACCTTGCCTATCGTAACGGCGTCGACCCGACGACGATCAGCAAAATCGATTACTTAAAGAGCCAGCTAGCCAAGTGACACCATCAATAGAAAGAGGAACGCGGTGAAAGCCATTATACCCGCGGCCGGTGTGGGCACTCGCCTGCGCCCGCATACGTACACCCTGCCCAAGGCGCTACTGTTTGTCGCGGGCAAACCCATTATCTCGCATATTCTTGACGACGTGATTGCGTTGGGGCCGAGCAGCGTGGTGTTGATTGTTGGCTACCACGGCGGCCTGATCGAGCAGTACGTCAAAGCCAAGTATCCGGACCTGAAGGTTGACTTTGTTACGCAAGCCGAGCGCCGCGGTATTGCTCATGCCATCGATATGACCAAGGATGTTGCCAACACCGGCGAAGAGTTGCTGATCGTGTTGGGCGACACCATCATCAAGTCAGACCTCGGGAAGATTACGAGTGTCGAACACAACGCCTTAGGTGTGCGCGAGGTGGAAGACCCGCGCCGTTTTGGCGTGGCCGAGACCGACGGCACCCGAATCACCAACCTGGTGGAAAAGCCAGCCGAGCCAAAGTCAAATTTGGCGCTGGTGGGATTGTACTGGCTGCAAAACTCCAAGCCCTTGTTCGACGCCATCCGTCACATTATCGACAACGACATCACCACCAAAGGTGAGTACCAGATCACCGACGCCCTGCAGCTAATGATCAAGAACGGGGCCCAGTTCGAGACCTTTGGGATTGACGATTGGTTTGACTGTGGCAAGCCGGAAGCAATGCTTGAAACCAACCGTAAATTGTTGGAAGATAAGGGAGAGGCCGCGCAGGTGGATGGTTCGGTCATTATTCCGCCGGTCTCGATTTCCCCCGACGCAGAGATCGTTGGATCCGTCATCGGCCCCTATGTTTCGGTGGCCGAAGGCGCAAAAGTGCACAACTCCGTGGTTCGGGACTCGGTGCTGGCCGAGGGATGCACGGTAGCCAACGCTGTACTCGAAAGCAGTCTCGTCGGTCCAAACGCCGTCGTACGCGGCCAACGCCGCACCGTCGACGTGGGGGATTCCAGCATCATCGACATCTAATTAGCGACAACACGCACGCGATTTAAGTCTGGCCGGGGCTCGGCTCCGGCCAGACGTTTATGGGGCCGCTGGGTGCGGTCGAAGGAGGAATCATGTCAGAGAAGCGACTGTTTACGTCCGAGTCGGTAACCGAGGGACATCCCGACAAGGTTTCCGACCAGGTTTCCGACGCGGTACTTGACGCCATTCTAAAGGCGGATCCTAACGGTAAGGTTGCGTGCGAAACTATGGTGTCAACCGGCCTGGTACTGGTGGCCGGAGAGATCACCACCACTGCCTACGTGGATATTCCGTCGCTGGCGCGAGAGGTCATCAAAGACATCGGTTATACCGACTCGTCGATTGGTTTTGATTACGAGACCTGCTCGGTGCTGACGTCGATTGACGAACAATCGCCCGACATTGCGATGGGTGTTGTCGGTAAGGAAGGCGCGGGCGACCAGGGCATGATGTTTGGCTATGCTTGTCGCGAAACCGATGTGCTGATGCCGCTTCCGATTACCCTGGCGCATCGCATGTCCGAGCAACTTGCCAAGGTGCGCAAAACCGACGCCGCATGCGCCTACCTTCGTCCCGACGGCAAGACGCAGGTAACCGTTGAGTACGAGAACGGAATGCCCAAGGGAATCGATACGGTTGTGATTTCCACCCAGCACGCTCCGGATGTTTCCGACGAGCAGATTCGTCGCGACATGAAGGAGAAAGTCGCCGAGCCAATTCTGGCGAATTTTGGATACTCGGATGATTTCCGGCTGTTGGTTAACCCCACTGGCCGCTTTGTCGAAGGGGGTCCGAAGGCAGACTGCGGGCTTACCGGGCGCAAGATTATTGTAGATACCTACGGCGGCATGGGCCGCCACGGTGGCGGCGCGTTTTCTGGCAAAGATCCCAGCAAGGTAGACCGTTCGGCCTGCTATGCCGCGCGCCATATTGCTAAGAATATTGTGGCCGCCGGCCTCGCCGACCGCTGCGAGATCCAGGTCGCCTATGCCATCGGCGAAAGGGAGCCGGTGTCGGTGATGGTTGACTCGTTCGGCACGGGATCGGCTAGCGACGAAGCGCTCACCGCCGCCGTCCGCAAAACGTTCGACCTGACGCCGAGCGGAATCATCTCGCGGTTGAAACTTCGTCGTGACGTCTTTCGCCCCACCGCCGCGTACGGTCACTTTGGCCGCGAAGGCGACGGCTTTACTTGGGAGAAGACCGACTTCATTGACGAGTTAAAAGGCAACGTAAGTTAGACAAAAGCGGTGGGGGATTCCCCCACCGCTTTTTGATTTGGCGGCCTTTTCCTGTGGGTTTCAATTCCGCGAGAGTCGATGGTAGTTCGCAAGCGTTTAACGGACGACGGGAAAGATAAGTACACTGCGCAGATCGTAAAAGAAACCGAGGGTGTCCTCGGTTTCTTTAGTGGGTCGGCGTGCTCGAGAGCCGGGAGCGCGCCGCCTGAACTTGACCCCCGGGGCACCCGGCACGCCGATGTTTCTCCCCCTCCCCTCGCACCAAAACATCGGGTTCAATTTTAGATGAACCTAATCCTTAAAAAAAGGTACCCGATTCCGAAACCGGTGTAAATGGGCATTACCAGGCCTAGTTGACCACTCGGAATGTGGCGCGGCGGAATGTGATCTCCTCGTTGGTGTTGTCCTTAACCGTGACGAGAAAATCAAACGCGCCTTGCCACAGATTATCCGTGCGAACGGAGATGTGAAGGGGTTCGTCTCGGGCATAGCCCGAAGAGCTAAACTTAGACGACACAACAGGATCCTGTGCGCCGAAGCGGTCCCAAAACCGGGTTCGCTTGGGTGAGTGGGGGACAATTCGATACTCGACGGTGTACGAGGTGAGGTCGTCGACACCGGTGTCCAGATTGTACACTTCAAAATATATAGGCACGACATCGCCGCGCTGGTAGCGACGAATTGGATGGGGAATTACTTCCAGGGCTCCGCGGTTGAACGGCGATTGCCTTTCGGCGGGCGCTATCTTTCGGGCGAACAAGATGTCGCTGATTGTTACCGTCGGACGGTCGTAGTCGTTGAACTTTACGTTGGTACGGTAAGCGGACTCGCGCCCGGTTGCCTGGTGCTGCATGGATACGCCGACGCGATAGTAATCGTTCGATAACGAAAACAACATCTGCGCGGGAAACAGTTGCACCTGCCCTTCGGCAATCGATCGTTTGGGTATGGTTATCTCGCGGCGTTCGCGTCCGACTTCGTTAAACGCCGCGTCCGTGAACACCGCCTCGGCGACATAGATTGTCGACGGTGCGTCCACCGTGTCGGCTTCGGCACCAATTGGAAACTGCAGGTTTACTTCGACACGATTAACCCCATCACCACCCTTGAACTGATCGACCCCAAAAAAGAACGGCATTGCTTGTTGGTTAAAGTTAAACGGGTAAGCGGTGGGCGTTTCTTCCAGAACCACTTCGAACTCGGCGGCCAGGTCTTCGGCTTTGGTGCGTAGAAACTGTTCCGACGGGTTGTCAGGTAAATTGCGCAGGTAATCGCCGGAAGTTACCTCGCCGATATCTTCGCTGACCCCGCGCATCCGCAGTCGAGTGCTACGAACCGGTTGGAGGCCATTGATCGCGGTGTGGACGGCGGTCCATTCGCCTTGCGAATCGGGATCGATCTCGGGGTCGCGGTAAAACGTAAGCAGGTCGGAAGGAATCGCTTCGGCCAGTGGAACCGCGGGTTCGTCGTTGCTAATGTCGTAGAGCAGATACTCGATCAAGTCGGCATTCATGTCCTGTGCCGCGCCGAGCGGAGTGATGGAGTAAAGGTAATGACCGTTTAGGGTTTCGTCGGAAAACTTAACGATCATTCCGTGCCGGGTGTAGTACCACAACTCGCCCGGCGGCCGAGTCTTACGGGTGGTGACTTCGGCGGATATGATTCCCCGATAGTTGGGCATGCCATATCGAATGAACACTTCGCCGCGTTTGTCCCAACCCGGAAAGCGCTTCGAGCCAAACAGATCTTTGGCCAGCCGAACCCGAATAATGTGTTCGTCTCGTTTCTCGTTAACTTCGGTCGTGGGTGTCGGATCTTGCGACGCCCAAAACTGTTTTACCCAGGACCGACGCGCAGCGTCGTCGGGTAGTCGAAAAAATTGAGCGGTCTGGTGGGCGTTAAGCAAGTATTGGAGGTGTCCAATCTCCTGTTGCATTGCCGGACTAAGCCCGCGAATACGCTCGGCGGTCATCTTAAACTGAGGGTCGGCCGCGGCCAGATTGGGGGCAAGCAAAAGTGCCGCGACAGCGCAAGTAAGGTATTGTCGGATCATAGGTTACTTTAAGGGCTAGCGATTGGCTCTCGCCAAAAGATAAACACCAACGGTTAGGAACACAAGGTTGCCTGCCTGCGCAGCCAGCAACGGAGGAAGAACGCCGTTGTGGCCCAAGGTTTGCCCGACACGCAAGACCGCGTAGTAGAGAAAGCTCACCAGCAAGGTAACGCCAAAACCCGTCGCCACCGACTGCTTGCGCTTGCCCGACGCAAACGCAACGCCGATGAGCACAAAAATGAATCCCGCAAACGGAAAACTAAACTTAAAGAATAAATCAACCAGGTACTTTTGCGAGTCGCCGCCACCGCGTTCGACTTTGCCGATGAACTCGCGGAGCTCAGTAAACGTCATGTTTTCGACGTCGATTTCTTCTTTAAGGAAATCGCCCGGAGCTTCGCGAAGTTCGGGCATGAATTTCTCGTTAAACTCGGTGGTCGTTAGCACCGTATCTTTCCAGGTGCGCTCGAATCCCTGATTAAACACCCACTGGTTGTTTCGAAACGTTGCGCGCCGAGCGTCGATGCGACGCACGACGGTGTTGCTTTCAAACTCCTGCAACACGACATCGTAGAGCGTGTGGTTAATGTGGTTGTACGAAGCGGCCAGATACACCATGCCGTTCTGTCCAAGGTAGTGGACGTTGTCGCGGATATCGGGGTTGGCGCGCGGACGACCTTCGATGTCGTGGCGCATGATGTCTTTGTGCTTGTGGTTGGCCTTGGCGACGACGACATCGTTAAAGTAGGCCGCGCCCAGGCTAAACAGAAGGGCGGTGATCATGATTGGACTGGCGATTCGGATCAGGCTAACCCCGGACGCAAGCAGTGCGGTGGTTTCGTTGCGCCGCCCCATCACTCCCATGGCGAACACGGTGCCCAGCAACAGCGACACCGGAAGGATGTAAGTGAGAATGAAAGGGATGGAGAAGAAGTAGTACTTGGTCACCAGCCAAATGCTGGCGCTATGGTCGATGAAGTTGTCAATCTCTTCAAAGATATCCACGGTCACATAGATGACCGTAAACGACAGCACGCTAAAGAACAGGATTCGCAGAAACTGTTTTAGCAGGTATCTATCATGGGTGCGCGGGATCATGCCGGCGGCGGAATCTTTCCAAAATGCGTTTAAAGTTGATTGGCGGTTCGCCGGTACTGAGTTCGCGAGCGGCCGAGCGCAGCATGAAAACAGCCAACACGCCGAAGATAATGTTCGGTAACCACATCGCCAGCCACGGTTCAACTAGTCCGCGGTCGGCCAGCTTTTCGCCGCCGATCAAGCAGACATAGTAAACCAGAAAGAACAAGATACTTAATCCAATCGCGGTATTCATTCCCGAACGGCCGGTGCGAATCGCTACCGGGGAACCCACCAGTACGAACACCAGACAGGCAAACGGAATCGAAAACTTCTTGTGGATTTCAACGTTGTAGCGATCGATCTGCTTAAAGTAGGACGTTCGGACGTTGTTCTGCGTCTCTAATTCCTGGCGGGTAATGTATTCGGCACGCGCGGGCGGTTGTTGTTGGGCGGCGCGATCGGCGGCGGTGGCGGTCCGCTGGTTGCGAACCAACTGGCGCGGCGTCGTAGCGCCGGGTGTGATCTCGGGCTTCGTGTCGGCGGTCTTAGCGGAATACTGTTCAATGCGCTGGTCATGATCCAGCAAAGCGAGCGTTGCATTCATGCGGCGGTTAGCCACTTCGACGATCTTGTTTTCGGCGGCGGTAATGTCGTTGGTCAACTCCGCAATTTTTTCGCGCATCATGTCGACGCTCATTTCACGATCGCCACGATGGGTGCGTTCACTTCGCTTTAGCGACCGATCGATATCACGGATGTTCATCGTGTAATTCTCAAAGTTAGTTCGGCGGTAAGTACGGCGATCGGCCGGCGTCGGCATTTCGTGAAGCTCGCCGTTTAGCAGGTCAAATCTTAAAACGTTCTGGCGTGCCAGGTAAGTGAACTTGCCGCGTTCGGCCACGATGGACGTCAATCGGACCCCGGTCGTGCCCAAGCGTTGACGGCGAAAAATCTGAACATCGTAGATGTCGCCGGTCTTGTCGTTCTTGTCCTGGATGTAGATAACGTAGTCCTTTATCTCGTCGACAAACTGGTTTTCGCGCAGCGACATCGCCGGCTTCTTGCGGTTGATGTCGACCAGCAGAGACATGAGTTTGTGGTTGGACTCGGGCAGGACGTAGTTGTTGTAAGCCACCAGTGCCACCGCCAGCAGCGCCGCCCCGATTGCCCCGGGAAGGATCATCCGGTAGAGGCTGATCCCGCTGGCTTTCATCGCCGTAAGTTCGTTTTCGCTAGCCAGGTTACCGAAGGTCATGAGGGTCGCGGGCAGCACGGCCATTGGAATGATTAATGCGAACATATGACCGAGACTGAGAAAAAAGGTCTGCGACACGACCCACAGCGAGACCCCCTTGCCAAGGAACAGGTCGATGTACCGCAGCAGGAAATCCATTATAAACACGAAAGTTATGACCGACATCGAGAAGACGAAGGGTCCGATGTAGTTGCGGATCAAGTAGCGCTCGAGAATCATGATGTGTTCGGTCGGTGGAGGTTGGAGCGACCAGGCTCGCTCGAATAATCACACTTAATTTATTTACTGACAAGACGTTTCTAAAGTTCCAAGTCCCCTGGGGCTGCCTAAGGGCGGTCGCCAAACGGGGGACTATATGCCGTTTAGAAACCTGTCTCCTAAAAGCGACAGTTTGGGGGTTCGCTGTCTTTCAATGGAGACAAAAACGGCCCGCGAAAACCGCGGGAGTTCTTGCGCCCGGGAGCGCGTGAGAACAAAAGTTCACTTTCTTCAATTGGTTGTTGAACCCCACGTGTCCCGAGGTGATTTAACCAGCTAGGTTTCTCTCCCGAACTAGATTGGTCCCGAGAGTGCCCTTCGTGCCCGTACCGTCGCGACCGCGCAGGCGATCCATCCCCCCCCTTTTCGCGCTGCTGGTGGCGACCATCTCCATACTTGCGTCCTCGGCGGAAGGGCGAACCGGCTTTAAGGTTCGTCTCGACGATCCGCGTTTGCAGGAAATCACCGACCGGGCATCGTCTTCGGCCGTCCTTTTCGACACGCTCCGCACCGACGATTGGACTTCGGTTCCGCTTGGGCCGAGGTATCGCGCGCGCAAAACGTTTCTGCGCCTGGACGTCAACCGCACAACGACGCGCGTCGAACACTTTGGGTTCACCAACTATCGCGTCACCTACACCTTCCCCAGCATCTTCCGCTTCGATCGTCGCGAGACGACCGACGAGTTTGACTTTTACACGTTCGAGCCGCGCGACTTTTCGATTCCGGGCATGGAGGTCGACCTCAAGCCAATCAACGAGATCACCGACGAGATTATGGTGGCGTCGCGCCGCGAAGCTTTTGTGGACGCCGTTAAACAATCGCAAGAGGCGCGACAGAAGTCGGTTGGCAGCCGCGGTGCGAACATCAAGATTAACTTGCCAATGCCCGAACTTCCTGGGTTCGAGTCGATCTTTGGTCCGGCGGAAGAAACCAGCATCAGTATCAGTGGTCGCGAAGAGATCACGTTTGCCGGAGAGAGTCGTCGGGTGGATCCGTTCTTGGGGACGGAAGGTCGTCAGTCGCAGTCGCTGTTTCCGTCGCTGGAACTGGAACAGAAACTTCAGGTGACGCTTAACGGAACGGTCGGCGATAAGGTGTCGGTGAAGGTGGACTACGACTCGGAAACCACCGCGCTTGATGACGGCACCAATATCGAATTGCGATACGACGGGTACGAAGACGAGATTCTTAAGCGCGTAGAGTTGGGGAATACGAGTCTTTCGTTGCCGGGCGGAAACCTGATTAATTTCTCGGGGCAGGCCAAGGGCTTGTTTGGAATCAAGGCGCTCGCGCAACTCGGTAAGACCGACATCACGTTAATCGCGTCCAAAGAAGAGGGGGAGAACAGTTCGGCGAGTTTTTCTCCTACTGGAAGCTCGTTGGCGCAACAAGAGACGCGGATCATTCGGGACATTAACTACATCAAGAACCAGTATTTTCGGTTGGGCCGACCGGGCGACGGAGACTTCGCTGACATTGGAGGTTCGCAACAACTAGAAGTGTATCGGAGTTTGTTGTCATCGGATATTGCGGCTGATCCGACGATTGCCAAGTATGAGGGACGAGCGTTTGTGGACTATCGTGGGAACGGTACTGACCTGACGGACTTTGCGACACAGATATCCCAAAACGGAACGGCCTCGACTTTCTTTGACAACAGAGACATTAGTGTAACGGGCGTCAAACCGGATGCGGGTTGGGAATTGCTTCGTCGAGAGAACGGCGACTACAACTTTATTGTAGATTTTAGCAGTCAGGATATTGTCGGAATTGTTCTTACGCAACCGATAGAAGACGGGCGAGCGCTTGCTGTACGGTACACTCGAGCGACTCCCGAGGGGACTCCCGAGATCATTGTAGGGTCGCAACTTTCAGCGATCGGGTTGCCGCCGGAACAACCAGAGGAATCCGATCCTCCACAGGACTTGCTGATTCTTGAGTTGCTCAAGAAGGAAAACCCCTCGCTGCCGGATCAGGAGTTCAGTTGGCTTTGGTCGTACATGTTTCGGAACTACTACAACCTCGGACTTTCAAACATCGACGGCACGAGCCTTGAAGTTGAAATACAAGACCGAAATGTTGCAGGTGATCGTTTAGACACCACTGCGCCAGAAGGAAGTACGGTTAAGTACTTGCAGATATTCGGTCTTGATCAGGAAAATCAAGTCGGAGACGCGGTTCCAGATGGTCGGATAGATATCGTCGAAAGCAGAATCGATTTGACCCGTGGCGTCCTCATCTTTCCTGATCCTTTCGCGTTCGCACCCGATCCCGCCCGGGTCGAAACATGGACGGATGGCGAGTTTCAGTTCGCTGGCGAGTACCTTGATCAGTATTTGACGGCGCAGGAAATCTACGGCGGGCCCACTGGGCAAGAGATTGATATCTCTGGTAACCCGGAGCCTAACTACTTCTACGACATTGTGGTTCGGGCGGTGTCAACGACCAAGTCGTTTCGTCTGGACGCTATCAATATCGTCGAGAATAGTGAACGAATCTCCATCGATGGGACCCGGTTGGCGCGGGGAAGCGACTACACGATTAACTACGAAACCGGCGAAATCGAACTTTCAATTGAGCGCGCCGCCGAGTTGACGCCCGATTCCAAGATTGATGTGGACTACGAGTTCAAGCCGTTGGGTGGCGGTGGGTCGAGTTCGCTGGTCGGGATGAACGTTACAACCAACTTCAGTCAGGATGCCCGCGCGTCGACCAGTTGGCTCTACGAAAGCAAGGCGACCAGCACAGACAAGGCGCGAATCGGAGAAGAGCCCACGCGTGCGGTTGTCGGCGGCGCCAGCGCGAGCTACAAACGCGAGTCGGACGCCCTCACCGACCTGGTGAACTTTCTTCCCCGTGTGGACACCGACGCCATAAGTACCTTCAACATTGCTGGCGAGTTTGCCATGAGTATTCCGGACCCGAATACCGCGGGCGAGGCTTACATCGATGACTTTGAGGGTGTCGAAGACTCTGATCAGTTGCCGGTCGTACGCCGTCGTTGGTATCCCGCGAGCCCACCTCTGTCCGATCCACAGGGCCTAGGTACTCTGAATCCGGACAGCGCCGCTTCGTTCTTGTGGTACAACATTGAACCTCGCTTCGGTACGACTGCTCAAGATTTGAATCCAAACCTTAACGATCGTGAGAATTCCACGGTAACGACGCTGGACCTGCAACTAAGACAGCAGCCTAATCCTAGCGCCACTCAAGATTGGGTTGGGGTCATGACCGGATTCGGCGGTGGGGGATTGGATCTTTCGCGCGGACAGTTTCTTGAGATTTGGGTGAACGACTTTAAGCCAAATGATATCGACCGGGGCGGTACTCTGCACATCGACCTTGGAATCATCGACGAAGATTTCTTCGAGCCGAACCTCAACCGAAAGAATGACGAAGACCGGGACAGCGATGGGTTCCAAGCAAGCATTGATGATACCGGTCTTAACGGCGTCGACGATGAGCAAGAATTAGACGTAAATCAGAGTACCGGTGCGGTTACGGGTGACCCGGACGGCGACGACTACTATTCGCAACGTATCCAGGGCGAGTTCAGTAAGATCAATGGCACCGAAGGTAACTTGTTATACGACACAGAAGACCTCGATGGCTCTGGAGCGCTTGACGTCAATAGCGCATACTTTAGCTACGCGATAGACTTGGCTACCGATACCACCGCCGTTGATATTCGTGAGCAGTTTCCGAATTACGACCGCTTCAATGATGAAAATCACAAAGATGATCGTTGGCGGCTATATCGCATCCCGCTTAGTAGTGGAGAGCTGTATTCACAGGGCGGCTTGGAGCCCAATCTTCTGCAAATTCGCCACTTGCGGGTTTGGATCGAAGACCTTCCCGCGGCTTACAGTGCCAACCGGCGTTTTCAGATTGCGGGTTTCAAGGTGGTTGGGAACCGTTGGGAAGAAGACGGTATCCGCGACATTACCACCAACGAAGAAATTCCCGACACCGTAGCTACGACGACCGAGTTCGCGCTTGGCGTCATTAGTACCAAGACCGACCCGGGAGTCTATCGGCCGCCAATTAATCCCAACATCGAAAACAACGTCGAAGAAAAAGAGTCGTCGTTGTTTCTGCGTTACACCGAACTGGAACCGCAACAGGAAATCCGCATCTTGAAGCGCTTCCTCGGCAACGGGCTCAACATGGTTAACTACCGCGACCTTAACCTGTGGGTGCGCATCGACAACCAGACGATGCTCAACGATAACGTCGAGTACTTTTTTCGAATGGGTACCGACGCGCGTAACTATTACGAAATCGCGTTGCCGTTTCAGTCGGAATACTTTCGTGGCGCCAATGGTTGGGCACAGGTGTTGTTTAACATATCGGATTGGACCAATCTGAAGTTCGAAACGCCGGATACCAACGGCGTTGTCGCTGGCGCGGCAACCGACGTCCGCGACGAAAGCGTGCTTTATCCCACTCGTCTTGTCGGCGGGCCAAGTCTGTTCAACGTTCGCTTTTTGTACGCTGGCGTTCGCAACAAGAACACGGGGCAGTCGGTGTCGGGTGAGATTTGGATTAACGACATCTATGGCGGCGACGTGCGTCGCGACATCGACTACGCCCAACGGCTCAGCGGGTCGTTGAACCTGGGCGGAGGGGTTATTAACCTTAACGGTGCCTGGAGCAAAACCGGTCCCGACTTTCGCGGGCTTCGCCAGCGTCGGGGAAGTGGTGCCACCGCCGAGTCGTACAACTTTGGCGGAAAGACCAACCTTGATTATTTTATCCCGCTGTTGGGTTTCCGCATTCCGATCACCGGCAATTACACTAAGACCCTAAGCAAACCAAAGTTTACTCCCAACGGCGATACCGAAATCACGAGTCAGGCCAACCGCGACAGCCTGCGTACCGAGTCGATTAACCGGCGCTTCAGTACTCAGTTGACGCGCAAGAACTCCAAGAATCCGTTGCTCAAGTATTCGTTCGACAAGATGACGACGAACTTTACCTACAGCGACACCAGGGCAATACGTCCCGCGAGTCGCGACACGACGCGAACCATGTCGGGATCGTTGGGCTATCGGATCAACTGGACCGGCCGAAAAGATTTTCGTTTTTACCGCAATTATGTCCTGCGATGGTGGCTGAACTCGCTGGACGCGAGTGTTAAAGCCAACCGGCAAACGGTAAACCGATCGCGTCTGGTTAACGGCAACTTTGTACCCGACCCCAACCGGTACACTGCGGGCGTCGATGGTCAGTTAACCGCCAACTACCAGCCGTTTAAGTCGCTAAACAGTTCCTATTCCATTAACGTTCGCCGCGACGCTGCGCTTCCCGGTGATGAGGTGTTCGGGTTCTCGGTCGGTCGGGAAATAAGTCGTAACCAATCCATTAAAGCGACTTATCGTCCAACAATCTTCTCGCTCGACAGACTACTTGCGCCGGACTTGAGTGTTACCACGGGTTACAACGAATCGGGCGGCCCGGCGGTACGCCAGGCGGGCGATCCCGCGGGTGTGCGCAACGTGTCGGTGAATCGTACCACGGGTCTTAAAATGCGCTTTGAGTCCGGACAATACTTTGAACGGTTTTTTGACTGGATAGGATTGCCGCCGATGGATCCCGAAGCGCGGGAAGCGCGTCGTCGACGCGAGTTGTTGAATCAACCGGGCGGTGTTCGTCGTGTGGGAACCGACGCGGGCAAGATCGATCCCGACTCGCTGGAAGCCATGATCTCTCCGCCGGGCCGCCGACCGCCGCCAACGCTAGGGGATCAAGTCCAGGCCGACACCAATCGCGTCGTTGCCGACACGAGTGGCGTTGCTTCGGATACAACGATAGCGGCCGCGGATACCACCAGCGGCGGCGGAGCGCCCGACGCAACGCTCGCATTGCGCAAACTTGGGGAAATCCTAAGCACGTTACGACCCATCAACATTTCGGTTAACCAACGCTCAAACAACAACTACACACGCATTCCCGGACGTCCCAAGCTGGCGTACCAGCTGGGTCTGGCGAAAGACTCAGGCGTTTATGCATTGGATGGGTCGGGCGAGTTCGACCAACCGGAACGGGTGAATGATCAGCTAACGCTAAGTCTGGATTCGGGCGTGCAGCTAACCGACAACATTGATTTTACGGGACGATATTCGCGCACAGTAAACGACTCCGAGTTTCGCGAAAGCAAGACGCAGTCGATTAGCCAAATTTGGCCAGACGTGAACATTCGCTGGAACGGGCTGGAGAATATCGGGTTCTTTAAGCGCCTGTTTTCGCAGGCAAACTCGACATTCCAACTGCGCAAGACCACCTCCGAGTCGGGTTTTCGCGACAACCTCGACAACAAGACCGAGCAAACCACCATCGGTCCGGCGTTTTCGTTGGTTTGGAAAAAGTACGAAGTGTCGAGCAACTTTTCGGTAGGGTATTCCAAGGATCGTTCCGAGCAACCCAACAACGAGTCAAACCGCCAGAACCTCACGGTGGATGCCGATTTTCGTAAGGCGTTCCGCGGCGGCTCGGGAATCAAGATACCCATTCCCGGTCTCGGAGATATCAAATGGGATAGCACCCTCGACTCTACATTGCGGCTCCGCTACCGTCGAACCTCCGGAACACGGGTAACCAACCTGGTCGAAACCGAGATTCCGGAAACAACCAGCCTTCAAGTTTCGCCCGAAGCCAGCTACAATTTCAGCCAGACCATTAACGGTCGTCTGTTTGTTGACTACACACGCGCCTATTCTGCGCAATCCGATCAGACGACAACGACCGTTCGCGTCGGAATCAGCGCAGTGGTGCGCTTTTAAAGCTGACCTCAAACTCCCTAAGAGATTGGACCCCTGTGCGCAGCACTATCGTTGTTTTGTTGGCCGCTCTCGTCGCATCGCTGGCTTCCTCCTGCAACTCGGCGCCGCCCGAGTTTAGTGTCGATCGCGTGGTCGCGCACGTTCACAAGCAGTGTTCGTTTGGCCCGCGTACGCCGGGCTCCGCAGCTCGCGATAGTGTCGCAGCGTACGCAACCCAGCACCTGGCCAGGTTGGGGGCGATTGTCCGTTACCAGTCGTTCACGGTTCAGGATCCCTACGACGCGACCAGTAGCTTATCCATCAAGAACGTTGTTGCCCAGTTCGCGCCCGATCGTCGAACGCGCTTGTTGCTGTGCGCACATTACGATTCGCGACCGTGGGCCGACGAGGACCCCGATTCGAGTAACGTCAACCAGCCGATACTCGGCGCGATCGACGGCGCGACGGGCACGGGTGTGTTGTTGGAAGTCGCAACGATGCTGGCGCAAAAGATGCCAGCTGGCTTTGGTGTCGACGTTGTTTTGTTCGACGGCGAGGACTACGGCAAGAAGGGCGATCTCGACAACTATTTGATTGGATCGCGTTACTACGCTGGCAGTATGTCAACGCCGCGACCGACCGCGGGAATTCTGCTCGACATGGTTGGCGGCAAAGGCGTTGTAATGTCGAAGGAGGGTTACTCCCGCACGCACGCCAGCGAGTGGACGGCCGAGGTGTTTAACCGCGCGTTAGGCTTGGAACTCGCGAGTTTTATGAACGCCGAAGGTAGCCCTATTTACGACGACCATGTTCCGCTGCTGCAAGCGGGTCTGCCGATGATCAATCTGTTTGGCTACAATTACGATAAATGGCACACGGTCGAAGACACGCCCGAACAAATTTCGCGGCCGCACCTGGAAGACTTGGGCAAGCTGCTGAGTTCGATTCTTTACGACCCGCCACCGTCCCTTCGCTAACAAAACATCACATTCACAATGAATGTAACTGGGCGGTATCGCCCGATCACTTTCGATTCGAAAGTGATCTGCAGCGCCCAGCACGGAGGGGAGCGCAGGTGTCAGGGCGCCAGGTAACCATGGGTGAGTGCCCCCCCAGCGAAGAGAGGGCGTCAACGCGTCACGCCGCCGAGAGCTGCGTAAATCACGGAGCTTGCGTCATTTGCGTAATTGTGTTACTTACTTAGCGTGTGAGGAAGTGGGCCCGGTGCCCGCTTTTTTGTTTATGCCCGGAGGCGGCTCCGGTACGGGTAGGGAGGTAACGCAATGAAAGACAAGGAGTTGCATGACCTCGTCCAGCCCGAACTCGAAGCTCTAGGCTTCGAGCTCATCAAAGCCGAGGTTGTGGGAAGCTCAAAGAGCCCCGTCGTTAGGATCTATATCGACAAGCCTGAGGGCGTTACCCTCGACGACTGTTCGCGCGCCAGCCGAACACTAAGTTTGGTGCTAGAGCGCGAAGACCCGTTCGCAGGCAAGTACCTGCTGGAGGTGTCGTCGCCGGGACGAAACCGCCCGCTTACCGCCGGCCATCACTTCGAGCGATTTGTTGGCAGCGCCGCCAAGGTGCGAGCGCGGGTTGGGGAAGAGCGGACAACGCTCAGCGGAGAGATCCGCGGACACGAAGAAGGCGTGGTCACGTTGACCACAGACGACGGCGACGTCGCAATTCATTTGCGAGACATTATTGACGCGTCGCTGATCGAACCAGAATACAAAATCGACAAAAAGAAGGCGCCACGTGAGCGGCGCCAGCGATCGAAAAAACATTAACGGGTGAAATAGATGTCAGTTCAATTCGGTGATGCCTTTGCCCAGCTAGCGCGGGAAAAGCGAATCGACAAAGCGCTCCTGCTGGAAACGCTGGAAGCGGGATTCACGTCGGCGGTCAAAAAGAAGCACGGCCAAACGGCAGAAGTACGTGTGGAAGAGGACGGACACGGGTCCATCGACCTGTATCTGGTAAAGACCGTCGTCGATGAAGTCGAAGATCCCGGCTGCGAAATCGAGGTCGAAGAGGCGCAAGAGTACGCCGAAGGCGCCGAAGCCGGCGACATGATTGAAATCTATTTGCCGTTTGAGGACTTTGGTCGCAACGCGATTCAGATTACCAAGCAGATCTTGATGCAGAAACTGCGCGAGCACGAACGCGAGCGCGTCTTTGACGAATACCATGATCGTGTGGGCGAGATTGTGTCCGGTAGCGTTCAGCAGATCGACCGTAGCGGCATTCTAGTGAACCTGGGTAACGCCGAAGCGCACATGCCGCGCAAGGAAATGATTCGTCGCGAGCGTTACAACCAGGGCTCGTCGATCCGCGCTTGCATTGTCAAAGTGGACAAAGAGGCAAAGGGTCCGATGGTCATCATGTCCCGGACCAGTCCGGAGTTTCTAAAGACGCTGTTCACGCAGGAAGTTCCGGAAATCTATGAGGGGCTTATCGAGATTAAGAGCGTTGCTCGCGAAGCGGGTGGCCGTTCGAAGATCGCCGTGTATTCGCGTGACGATCGTGTTGACGCTGTGGGTGCGTGCGTGGGGATGAAGGGATCGCGCGTACAGGCCGTAGTGAACGAACTAAGCGGCGAGCGAATCGACATTGTTCCCTGGAGCGAAGATATCTCGACATTCGTGTCGCGCGCACTTTCGCCGGCGAAGATTTCTACCACGCGGGTTGACTCCGAGTCTAACACCGTGCTGGTGGTTGTCGAAGAGGACCAGCTTTCGCTGGCGATCGGCAAAGACGGACAGAACGTTCGTTTAGCATCGCGCCTGACCGGCTGGAACATTGAACTGGTTTCGGCGCGCGAGCTCGAGCAGCGCGAGCGTCTGCAAGAACAGCTGGTCATGCCCATCGAAGAAATGGTCGACGTTACCGAAGAGATGGCCGAGAGCCTGCGCGCGATGGGTATCAACACCGTACAGAAGCTGGTGCGTACGCCGCGCGAAACGCTTGAAGGCATCGAAGGTATGGACGAAGGTGCCATCGATAAACTGCTCGATACGGCTGAGGGTACCGTCAAAGAACTCGAAATGGCGCTCGAAGAGTTGATCGCCAAAGAAAACGAAGAACGCGACCGCGCCAAGGTCGAAGAAAAGCCGTTGTTTGACGAAGCGAAGCTCACCGCTGAAGGTGACGATGCTAGTGAAGTTAAGCACACCGAAGAAAGTCTGTTTAAAACCGAAGAGGAAATGGCGGCCGAGGAAGCCGCCGAAGCGGAAGACACGACCGAGGCAGAAGCGTCTGCGGAAACCACAGACGAGGCCGAAGATGCCGGTGACGCCGATACCCCTGATCCCGAGACGGGACAAAAGACCGAGTAATGCGGTCGCCTAAGGAGAATAAGAAAACCGGATATGCGGATTCACGAACTAGCGAAGAAATACGGGGTAAGCAACGATGAGTTAATCACGGTGCTTCACGATGCAGGGTATGAAGTTTCCAACCACATGAGTGGCGTGGACTACGACATGCTGACCCTTCTCGAGCGAAAATACAGCTCGACCTCTTCCGCCAAAACCAAGACCAAGTCCAAAGCGAAGGCCAAGGCAAAAACCAAGACCAAAGCCAAGGCTAAGAGCAAGACCACCACGACGAAGGCCAAAGCCAAGACGAAGACAAAGTCCACGGCTACGGCAAAGTCCGCGACCAAAACCAAGACCAAGGCGAAGACCAAAACCAAAGCCAAGTCGGCTGCGGCAGAGGAAGCGCCCGCGCCCAAGGCCAAACGCAAAGCCAAACTCATAAAGAAGAAGGCTGCGCCCGAACCGGAAGTCGTGCAGGAGGAAGTCGCCGTCGAGACGGTCGAGATGGCCGCGCCGGTTGCCGAACCCGAAGTTGTGGTCGAACCGGAGCCGATTGAGGCCGAAGCCCAGCCCACTCCCGAACCGGAACCCGAGCCGACACCAGAGCCGGAGGCCTCTCCAGAGCCGCAACCCGAGCGCAAGTCGAAGAAGCGCCCGCCGGTCCTGCTCGACGAAATCGTCAAGCCGAAGCTGATTAAGGCCGCTCCTACCAAAGAAGAGCTCGAAGCGGAAGCGCGCAAAGCCGCCGAAAAGAAGAAGGCCGAAGCCGAGGCCAAAGCTCGTGCCGAAGCAAAGGCCCGCAAGGCTGCGCCCAAGCCGCCGTCCGATCCATTTGGTCCGGCGCCGGTTAAGGATCAGCCCAAGCGCAAAAAAGGCAAGCGCTCGCGCGAGGAAGAAAACGATCGGCAAAGTGCGGTGCGTGAAAGTGTGCGCCGCACCCTCGCGAAACTCGAGACGACGCGCAAGACCAAACGCAAGAAGGCCAAAGCCGAGGACGAAGAAGTTGAAGTCGCACCCGTTCGCATGCAAGACAAGTCGCGCGTGCAACAGTTTGCCGCGGCTTTAGGCGTTGGCGTCGATGACGTTCTAGAGAAAACCGAAGAGTTGGGTGTGGAAGCAAACGCGACCACCGAACTTGACGGCGAAACCATGGAGTTAATTGGCGCCGAGTTCGAGCGCCAGATCGAAGTTGAAGCGCTGTACGGCGAATCCCGCCTGATGGAAGAAGCGAAGGTAAACCCCGACAAGCTGGTGGGGCGTTCGCCGGTGGTCACCATCATGGGGCACGTCGACCATGGTAAGACCTCGATTCTTGATTACATTCGCAAAGCCCGCGTCGCCGAAGGCGAGGCTGGCGGGATTACCCAGCATATCGGTGCGTACGAAGTTGAAACACCCGATGGGAAGATCACCTTTGTTGATACCCCGGGACACGAGGCGTTCACCGCTATGCGTGCGCGGGGCGCGTCGGTTACCGACATCGTAGTGCTAGTCGTTGCCGCGGACGATGGTGTGATGCCACAAACCATTGAGGCAATCAACCACACCCGCGCGGCCGACGTGCCGATGGTGGTAGCCATCAACAAGTCGGACGTGCCCGGTGCCAATCCGGATAACGTCAAGCAGCAGCTCATGCAGCACAACGTCATGGTGGAATCGTACGGCGGCGAAATCGTCGACGTGCTGGTGTCAGCCAAAACTGGCGACAACATCGACAAACTGCTGGAAATGATTCTGTTGCAGGCCGAGCTACAAGAGCTCAAAGCCGATCCCACCGCGCGCCCACAGGGAACTGTCGTCGAGGTGCAAAAAGAAGAGGGTCGCGGGATCCTGGTTACCGTGCTCGTCGAACAGGGCCGACTAAAAGTTGGCGACGCGTTTGTCATTGGCAACGAGTACGGCAAGGTGCGTGGACTCGTTGACCACAAGGGTAAGCGCATGAAAGATGCCAGCCCATCACAACCCGCGCAGATCCTCGGATGTAACGGCCTGCCCGTCGCGGGCGATCGGTTCGTTGTAGTTAAGAACGAAAAAGACGCGCGCGAGATTAGTGATAAGCGTAAGGACGCGGTTCGCGCCAAAGAACTGCAGCCGCAAAAAGCACTTACTCTGGAAGACTTGTACGCGCAAATCGAACAGGGCAACGTTAAAGAACTCGGCGTGGTGATCAAGGCCGACGTCGACGGTTCATCCGAAGCCCTTCGCGACAGCCTTGAGCCGCTCGCAGTGGAAGAGGTGTCGGTGAAAGTGATTCACGCCGCAGTCGGTGTGGTCACCGAATCGGACGTGCTTCTTGCCGCCAGCGCCCAGCCGTCGGTAGTGGTCGCGTTCGGCGCCAAAGTTTCGCCTAAGGCCAAGGAAGAGGCCAAGCGCAAGGGCGTAGAGATCCGTTCTTACCGGATTATTTATGAAGTGCTGGAAGATATCGAGAACGCGCTTAAGGGGATGCTCGAGCCCGAGTTTGTTGAACGGGTGCTTGGCCGTGCCGAAGTCCGACAGATCTTTAAGATCTCGCGCTTGGGTACCATTGCCGGTTCGATGGTTGTTGACGGCGTGATTCAGCGTAACGCCAGCGCGCGCGTAATTCGCGAAGAGGAAGTCGTATACGAAGGCAAGGTGTCGTCGCTAAAACGTTTTCAGGAAGACGTGCGCGAAGTTACCGAAAACTTCGAATGCGGTATCGGTGTCGATTACGACGCGATTCAAGAAGGCGACATTATTCAGGCGTTCGTTGTAGAAGAGAAGGCGCGGGTCGTCTAACCGGCGATCATGTTTGTGTACGTGCTAACGCTTGACTTGTTGTTTCCGGGCTGTCAAAGCCTCAAACAAAAGCGTTATGCGCTTTCGAGTTTAAAGACCAGGTTGCGCAATAAGTTTAACGTGTCGTTGGCCGAAACCGATCATCACGACAAGTGGCAGCGTTGCGAACTGGCGGTGGTGTTGGTCACGCGCGAGAAACAAATCGCCGAGTCGAGCGCTGATACCGTTCTGCGTTTCATAGAAGGGGACCACCGCGTACAAGTCGCGGATGTGTTCCGGGAGTTTCGTTAATGCCGCAAAAGTCACCTTACAGAATGCAGCGCATCAATCGCACCGTCCTTGAGGTGCTTAGTGAAGCGCTGATGAACGACATCAAAGATCCGCGCATCGGCCTGGTGACCATTACTCAGGTACGCACCACCAACGACCTTAGTTATGCAAAAGTGTACTACACGGTCATGGGCGACGATGCCGCCCGCCACGAGTGCGAAAAAGGCCTGGTTAGCGCGAAGAACTACCTGCGCGGTTTGTTGGGCCAGGAGCTTAAGGTCCGTCGTCCACCCGAGCTTCGTTTTGTGTTTGACGATTCCATCGATCGCTCCATGCGCATCGAAGAGACGCTACGATCGGTTGCTCCTGCGCCGGAGCCAACCGACGAAGAGCCCGCCTCCGATGACAGTTCATCGCAATAAAGTTTTTGTGGTCGACAAACCGGTCGGTCCCACGTCGTTTGACGTGGTGGCTCGCGTTCGCAAGGCCACCGGCGTTCGCAAGGTCGGGCACGCAGGGACGTTGGACCCGGCCGCATCGGGTGTGTTGCTAGTGTGCACTGGAAACGCGACCCGTGCGACCAACTGCTTCATGGCGCTGGAAAAAACCTACCACTTTACCGTTCGACTGGGCGTGGCGACCGAGACCGACGACGTAGAAGGCGACGTAACCAACGAATCGCCGGTACCCGCGTTTTCGCATCAGGAAC
>CAZPQK010000002.1:127541-280149 GCA_964588695.1 uncultured bacterium | reverse complement strand
GGACCTCGATCGTCACGTCGGTCGCGTGCGTGGAGACCATGGCGCGTCCGCCGCGCATCAGGAACTGGTCGATGTGGTTGAGTCGTTTGTTGGTACCTATCACATGCGCCCGCCGGCATACTCCGCGCTTAAAGTGGCGGGGAAGCGTGCGTACGCGTTGGCTCGAGCCGGCGACGCGCCCGAGATTCCGGCGCGCGACGTCGAAGTCTACGACTGCCGCCTGGAGCGAGCGGAACTTCCTCATTTGGAATGCGTGGTGCGGTGCGCGAAGGGAACGTACGTTCGGGCGCTGGCGCGCGACATTGGCGAACGCCTGGGCGTGCCCAGTCACATGGCGGCGCTTACCCGCGTCGCGATTGGCCGGTTTGGTCGGGGCGATGCCGTGCCTTTCGACAACATTACCGCTGACGCCATTGCCTCAGTGCCGAGCCTTAATGTAGAGGATGCACTTTCTTTTCTTCCGGCCATCAAGCTGCACCCGGATGCAACGGTTGCACTGGCGGATGGACATCGCCCGACCAACGCCGACATCGCCGATCGTATTGGTCAGTTGAATGGTGCCGATGTTGTGCGAGTGTTGAGCGACTCCGGCGATCTGTTGGCAATTGCACCCCTCGCGCCCGAACGGTTTTCGTTGCCCGCGACCGACGCAACGGTTCCGGTAATTGATTCCTTCCGGTCGATGGTGGACGCGGGTTAGCATCGCACTATGGCGCCCAAGGTAGCATATTCGCTGGCCGAAGCCGCAGCGTGGGGGTTTCGTGACACGGCGCTGACGCTTGGTGTATTTGACGGCGTGCATAGGGGGCATCGGCAGATACTGGAGGCGCTGATCGCGCAGCGCGACGACGGTTCCGCCGGGCACGCAGTGGCTTTGACGTTCAACCCGCACCCGGCAACCGTGACCGGTGCTCGCGACATCCCCGCCATCCTTAGCACCATTGAAGAGAGAGTCACGTTGCTCGCCGAGTTCGATCTCGACGGCATCTATGTGGTTCCGTTCAACGACACCACTCGCAACACCACCTACGAAGATTATATCGAAAAGGTTTTTCGCGAATCGCTCGGTATGACGTCGCTGGTCCTGGGCTACGATCTGCACTTTGGCCACCGGCGGCAGGGCAGCCCCGAGCGCGTCCAGGCCTACGGCGCGACCAACGGATTTGCAGTTAACATCGTCGAGCCAGTCGCAGTTGAAGGCGACGTGGTTTCTAGCACGCAGATTCGCGACGCGCTGGCTGCGGGCAATCTTGAGCGCGCTAATCGTATGCTGGGCCATCCCTATCTGGTCGGTGGCGAGGTGGTACGCGGCGCTCAGCGCGGCCGGACCATTGGGTTTCCCACCGCCAACGTGAATATTTCGGATCCCTTTAAACTCTGGCCACCCCTGGGGGTTTACGCTGTTCGTGTCGATTGGCGAGGAAACCGCCACGACGGCATGATGAACGTCGGCGTGGCGCCGACAGTGGCCAAGGGCAAGCGCGAGGTCGAAGTCCATATTTTTGACCTGGAGGCGGACCTCTACGGCGAGCGTCTGGACGTCTGGTGTCATGCCTATTTGCGCGACGAGCGCAAGTTTCAGTCGCTAGAGGAGTTAAAGGCGCAACTGGAGCTCGACCGGGTCGGCGCCCGGGAGGCCCTCTCGCGTCCTGGGGTCCGCTAGCCGCCGGGCCACAGGTCGCCGGCCAGAAGGCCGCCCGTGGCACTAAACCTGCTTAACAACGGACTTTACACTGCCAAACGTGTGTGATAGTTTACTCGCACTCGCGGCTGGGTCCTCCCGGCTGCTGCCATCGTGTCGCGAACCGGCACTTCAGGAGGTGATTAGACGATGGCTCTGACGCAAGAAGACAAACGAGATATTATCGCTAAGTACAAGCTCCACGACAAAGACTCTGGGTCCGCGGAAGTACAGATCGCTTTGCTTACCGAGCGGATCAAGATGCTCACCGAACATTTTCAGACCCACAAAAAGGACCACGCCTCTCGGCGCGGCCTCCTAAAACTGGTCGGACGTCGACGGAAGTTACTCGACTACTTGAAGAACAAGAAAATCGAGAGCTACCGTGAGCTTATCAAACAGCTCAATATTCGTAAGTAAGCGGAAGTAGAAAAAAGAAGCAGAAGATATTGGGAGTGCGCCCGGATCGGCCGGGCGCGTCCGACCTCCCTTCCTTAACGTTTGGCAGGTAAAGAGTTGAAGACTGTATCCACCGAGGTGAACGGTCGTACTCTGTCTATTGAGACAGGTCGTATGGCCAAGCAAGCCGACGGGTCCGTTGTCATGCGCAGTGGTGACACGATGGTCCTGGTTACGGCAGTTGCCGCCACCAAAAAAAGTGACCGGGATTTCTTTCCCCTATTTGTTGAGTACCGAGAAAAGTTCTACGCCGCGGGCAAAATCCCCGGCGGTTTTTTTAAGCGCGAAGGCCGCCCCGGCGACCGGGAGACGCTTACCGCACGCCTGATCGACCGGCCGATTCGACCGATGTTCGAAAAGGGTTACATGTGCGAGACGCAAATTGTCGCGCAGCCCGTCTCTTATGACGGGGAAAATCAGCCCGACGTTATTTCCATCACCGGTGCTTCCGCTGCACTGGCACTATCCGATATTCCATTTACCGATTACGTCTCCGGTGTTCGCGTGGGTCGCATCGACGGCCAGTTCATCGCTAACCCCACCGCGGAAGAGATGGAGCAGTGCGACATCGAAATCGTGGTGGCGGGTACCGACGAAGCGGTCTCGATGGTCGAAGGTCTGGCCAATGAAGTGTCCGAAGAGGACATGCTGGCGGCGGTGAACTTTGGCCACGAACAGATCAAGAAGCTTAACCAGCTTCAGCGCGACCTGGTTGCTCAGGTAGGTGCTAAAGAAAAGCGCGCGGTTGAGGCTCCGGAAACACATCCGGAAATCGACACCGCGGTTGCCGAGAAGTTCACCTCGCGCATTCGCGAAACGCTCACCATCTCTGGTAAGCACGAGCGAGCCAACGCGCTTAGCGGACTTAAAGAAGAGTGTGTGGAGATGTTCGCCGAACAGTTTCCAGAAATGGAAGGCTACATCGTCGGCCAGTTCTACGACATCGAAAAGAACCAGATGCGCGACATGGTGCTTTCAGAGAAGAAACGCATCGATGGTCGTGGCTACGCGGATATTCGTCCGATCACGTGCGAAATCGGCGTTCTGCCGCGCGCACATGGTTCGGCGTTGTTTACCCGCGGCGAGACGCAGGCGATGGTTAGCGTCACGCTGGGTACGACTCAAGACGAGCAGATGCTTGACACCATCGACGGAGAATCGTGGAAGCGTTACATGCTTCACTACAACTTCCCCTCGTTCAGTGTTGGCGAAGTTGGTCCGTTCCGTGGGCCGGGCCGTCGCGAGATTGGCCACGGTGCGTTGGCCGAACGCGCGATTCGTCCCATGATTCCCGAAAAGGACGAGTTTCCGTACACCATGCGTGTGGTCTCGGAGATTCTTGAGTCGAACGGATCCAGTTCCATGGCGTCGGTTTGCGGCGGAAGTCTGTCGCTGATGGACGCGGGTGTGCCGATTCCAAAGCCGGTCGCGGGTATCGCGATGGGGCTGGTCGTTGAAGACGGTAAGGTTGCCGTGCTCAGCGACATTCTCGGCGCCGAAGACCACCTTGGTGACATGGACTTTAAGGTTACCGGGACGTCCGAAGGGATTACCGCGTTTCAGTTGGACACCAAGATAGCCGGGATCAGCGAAGAGATCATGACCAACGCGCTGCACCAGGCGCGCGACGGTCGCTTGCATATCCTGAACGAGATGAACAAGGCTATCAACGTGGCCCGCGAAGACATTTCCGAATATGCACCGAAGATCACCACCATCACCATCCCGACCGATCGTATTCGCGACGTCATCGGTAGTGGCGGTAAGGTGATCAAGGGTATCCAGGAAGAGTCGGGTGCTCAGATCGAGATCGAAGACGACGGAACGGTTCGTGTGATCGCGGTCAACAGCGAATCCGCAGACATTGCGCTCACGCAGATTCGTTTGCTTACGTCGGATCCAGAGATTGGTGAAATCTACGAAGGACCGGTCAAAAGCATCCTCGACTTTGGTGCCTTCATCGAGATTCTGCCGAATCGTGACGGTCTTTTGCACATCTCGGAGATCACGCACCGTCGACTGGATCGCGTCGAAGACGAGTTAGCGGTTGGCGACTTGGTTAAGGTTAAGGTGCTGGATGTCAGCCCCGACGGAAAAGTCCGTTTGAGCCGTCGTGTGCTGCTGGATCCGCCTACGCCCGAAGAGCAGGCAGAGATCGACCGAGCCAACGCCGAGCGACGCGAGCGCGAGCCCGCGGGCGCCGGTGGTGATCGTCGTGGCGGCCGCGGTGGTGGCCGTGGAGGCGGGCGCGGAGGCGGTCGTGGCGGTGGCGGTGGTGGCGGCGGACGTCGCCGGTAAGCGGCCGGATCAGATCCAGGACTGACTGTAATCCAGAGCCGCGCGCGTTGCCGAAATCGTGCGCGGCTCTTATCTTTTTTAGGAAGCACGTAGCAACATCCCTCAGCAATTCACTGATGAACGCAAAATCCTCATATCCTCCGGTTCGCAAGTACGTCCTTGAAAACGGGCTGACGGTACTTCATCAGAACAACCCCAGTTCGCGAGCTTTCTGCGCGGGCGTGTGGACGCGGACGGGTTCGCGCGACGAACGCCCCGCCGACGCCGGCCTTTGCCATTTTCTGGAGCACATGGTGTTCAAGGGCACGTCTCGTCGCAACGCGTTTCAAATATCTCAGGAGATAGAGCGTGTCGGCGGTACCTTGGACGCGTTTACCACCAAAGAGCACATGTGCGTGTACGCGCACGTCATCCGGTCACATCGCGGCCTTGCCCTGGATGTGATTTCGGACATGCTGCGCCAATCGCGGTTTGCCGACGATCAGGTTGCGCTTGAACGCCAGGTTGTTTTAGAGGAGATCGACGAAGTTAATGACTCGCCCGACGATCTCATTCACGATCTTTTTGCGGAAATGGTGTTTCCGGACCATCCGCTTGGCCGTCCGATCCTGGGTTTTCCGCAAACCGTCGGCGGCTTCTCGCGTGCCGACCTCAAGCGGATTTCACGCCGCGTGTTTCGTGCATCGAACCTGGTGCTGTCGATCTACGGCAATATGACCAGGGCCGAAGTGTTGCATGCCGCAGATATGCTGTTCGATTTTCCCGCCGGAGAAGTGAAGCTGGGGAACGGCAAGACTAGTGGTCCGCCACAGCGCAAGGTGGTGAAACGCAAGCTCCATCAGCAACACATTTGCGTGGGGCGTCGGACGGTTGGTTACCACCAGGAGATTCGGTTTCCTATGCTGGTGTTGTCGCACCTGTTGGGTGGCGGCATGAGTTCGCGTTTGTTTCAGCGCATTCGCGAAGAGCAGGGGCTTAGTTATTCCATTTACACGTACACCGATCACGCGCGCGACACCGGGATGTTGGCGACGTACCTGTCGGTGAATCCCAAGCACACCCGCCGCGCGATCGATTCGGTGTTGGTTGAGTTCGACAAGGTTCGCAGCGGCGACGTTACGTTGTCAGAGCTAACCGACGTTAAGGAGTACTTAAAGGGGCGTATTCTGCTGGGGCTGGAAACTTCGACGGCGCGAATGATGCGCAACGCTCGTAACGAACTCTATTACGGACGGCAGGTTACGGAGAAGGAGCTGATCGCCGAGATCGATGGAGTGACCCTGGACAAGCTCAACGAAGCCGCGTGCCTTGCGCTCGCGGACACGAGTTTGATTAGTTTGGGTCCGAGCGCGGTAGGTGCGCGGTAATGGGGCCCAAGAACTCGCCGACAGCGATCAGGGCCGTGTCCGTTTCCCGCGAGTTGGAAGTCGCCCGCAGTTTTCTAGGACAGTATCCTCAGTTTGGGCTGGCTGACTCCCTTGCACGGCTCTCGCCGCCAAATCCAGATTTTTCATACCGTGCTGATGAAAGTGAGTTACGTCGCTTAGAGCTCACCGAAGCTGTTGACCGTTCTGTTGCCCAGCGACGGCCGGTTCTCGATAACTATGACGAGTTGATATCGTTGCTTGAGTCGCACGAACTGGCCGATGCTTTGGCCAAGCGATTCGGGCCGATGCACTGGGGAGTTGCGCCACGAATTGGCGAGGGCCCCGACGGTAAGCCGAGGTCATATGGGAAGCGACTTCTGAAGAAGGCTTGTAAAGAACTGCCTCGCGCACTTATCGAAGGGGAGCCAGTAACCTATCAAACCGGGCGTCTGTTGTTCGTAAGCGGCCTGCCGGATGCGATTGAGGAAGTGATCGCTAGCCCAAGCAATTCCACGGGGTTCAGCTTCCCTCTGCGTTCCGTCGTGTCGTATGACTGCGTCGTGAATCGGATAAGCGAGAAGGCGCAAAAGTTGTATAACAGTCCGGGGGGGCTTCCGGTAGATCTATTAGTGTATTTTTATATGCAGCGGCCGCACTGGGGTGATTGGCCCGACAAGGTTGACCAGTACCTCATGGAGCAGGAACATTACACGAAACTGCACTTCGAAAACATTTTTCTCTACAATGCTCGACAAGCAAGGCTCATCCGTCACTGGGAAAAGAGAGAAAAAAGTTATCATTCCTATGATATTCCGCTTGACTGAATTGAGAGACTGCTAAACCGCAAACGCAGTCGCGTGTTAAAAACCTCACCAGACACAATCTGACCGCTACGTGTTCTGCTTCGAAGCGAAAAGTCTTCCGTTTGTTGACAACTACTCGCGAGTTGGCTCAGCGTTCGACGGAGAGCCTCCAATACCCCAGTGTTATATTGTCTATGCGGATGCGGGGCAAACACTGGAGGAAACCATGTCGAACACGAACGCATCTTCGCGTCCTTCGCAAGCCGCTGCCACGGCGCCGATCGCATCAGTTACAGGCTTTGTACCCGCCACTGCAGCTTGTGGTGAGCCGCCCTCGCCATCGGTCGACCACGACGCCCACTCGCTTAGTCACGACCAACTACACCAACGCATCATTCACTTAATGCAGCGCGAGCGCGATTGCACTGTGGCGATCATCGATCATCTTGCCGAGATGGATCGCCGTAAGCTTTACCGCGATCGCGGCCATTCCAGCTTGTTTAACTACGTAACCAATGAACTTCACTATTCTACGGCTGCCGCGTACCGCCGCATTAAAGCCGCCCGTTTCGTTTGCTGGTATCGGCCCTTGCGCGGAATGATCGTTCGGCGCGAAGTCACACTTGGCGCGATTGCCGCGGTAGCGAATCTAATCACACCGCAAAACGCGGGTACGGTCTTGCCGCGGTTGCGAGGCGCCACAATAAAAGACGCGCAGTTGATGCGGTCGCAGCTCCAGGGTGGAGAGGTGCCGCGCGAGCGCGTTACGCCGATTGTCGTTCGTCGGCAAGTGGCGTCCGGATTGGGATTGTCCGAGGGAAGTTCCGGACCGCCCGCCCGCGAACCAACCGCACTGCTCCAGGCGTCACCGTCGGGCGCGCCGATCAGCAGTGGCGATCACTTTCGAATCGAAAGTAAAACCGCGCAACCAGTTGCAAATAAACCACTTCAAAAACGCTTCCGGCTGGAGTTTTCGATCGACGAGGCGACTATGGCGCAGTTGGAAAAAGCGACCGCGCTGCTGAGCAATCGCATCAGCGGGCGGATCACCAACGAGCGCGTGTTTCAATTGCTTTTGGGCGAGTTTCTCAAGCGAAACGATCCCGCTGCTCGCCACGAACGACGACTGAAGCGTCGTCAAAAGGTCGGTTTAAACGATTAGCAATTTGCGACTACTTTGCGCGGCGCACAACCGGCTGTTGGGTGAGCAAACATTCGGAGAACGTCAGCGCGAAGGCTAGTTCTGCTAGCTTCGCGGCGTGTGGTTCCAAATGACGGGTATTGACCCGGGCCGATGAATCGGGTTGATTTAGAGTCGAAGTTCCACGACTACACCCGAACCCGCATGAGGGCACGATGACCCGCAAGTACCTACCCCTTCGCGCGCTTCTTTTATTGGCCCTAACGACCGCGATGGCGGCGCCAAGGGCCGACGCGAGACCTTCGGACCACACACCCGACCCTGTTATTGGCGGGCCATGCGAAGGCTGCGAGCACGCTTATCGCGGAATGCCCGCAGGGCTTACCAGTACCGCTCGCATCGCACCCGCGGAATCGGGCGAACCTATGGAAGTGTCCGGAAGAGTCCTTACGACTGACGGAAATCCCGCTGGCGGAATCATCGTCTACGCCTATCAAACTGACGCCGGTGGCATCTACCCCGATGGCGAAACCCGACACGGTAGCCTACGCGCGTGGGTAAAAACCGATGCCGACGGTCGCTACACATTCCACACGATACGACCGGGTTCGTACCCCGGCACTCGCATACCGCAACACATTCACATGCACGTGATAGAGCCGGGTGACGCGACGTACTATATCGATGACATTAACTTTACCGATGACCCGTTCGTAAGTGGCAGTTACGTCGATCGACGTCGTCAGCGCGGAGGCTCCGGCGTCGTCACGCCGCGTAAAGATGACCGCGGTATTTGGATCGTGAAGCGGGACATCGTGCTGCGCATGAACATAACCAACTAGCCGCAGTTAGCCACTGGCATACTCCGTGCAAACTGTCAAAACGTCCGACAGTTGTGCTGGCAAGTGTTGCCGTTATGGGGCACTTGGGGGAATTGTGGGAAACCCTCGGACACCGCCAATTGCAGGTCAGCCGGCAGCAGAATGCATGCTGGAACGATCCGCAACGCGGCAAATAGGAGCGAGCAAAGTTTTAACACACAGCGCGCCCGGCGTCGCCGGTCGCGCGTGGGAGCTGATAGTAGCACCGTTCGCGCTGGATTCGTGAAAGCCACATCCAGTCTGAGCACTGCTTCGCACCTTTTTGCATGTCTGGAGGCCGGGAATGCGCAAGCGCAGCATCCTGATTGTCGATGACGACAAAGACCTGCTACAGGGCATTTCTGCCTGCTTGAAAGCCAACGAGTACAACACGCTTACGGCGACAAGCGTTTCTACCGCTCAAACGATCATCCAATCCAACCTGCTGGACCTTGTTCTGCTCGACCTGGGTTTGCCCGATGAAAGCGGACACGCCGTGCTGGAGTTTCTGGAACAGATACCGCAGGAAGAGCGCCCGGCCGTCATCGTGCTGTCGGCGCGCCCGGAACACATGGAAGAAGGCAAGTGTCTTAAGCTGGGTGCGGTGCGATACTTCAACAAGCCGTTCGATGTCTACGACCTTCTGGATGCGGTCCATCAGGCGTTTCCAAAGCCTGTGGCAGCGGTGTCGCCGTAAAAAACTTCTCGGCGCGCACCAGTTTTCTCTAAAGTGCCCGCGACATCCTGCCGAAAACCAGAGACTAGCTTCTCGCAAAAAATTTTATCGGTGTGGCGGCGCCTCCTGCATGCATGAGGAGCAAGCCCTAGGCATACGGAGGTGGCATCATTAGCAAACACATCCTTCTCGTAGACGACGACCCCGAACTGCTCTTAGGCATGGGGGTGTCGCTCCGTTCGAGCGGTTTTCGCGTGAGCCTTGCGTCGTGCATAGATGCAGCAAAGCGAATCGCCAACGAAGTACCAATTGACCTGGTTTTGTTGGATCTTAACCTGGGCTTCAGTAGGGACGACGGGTACGAAGTGATGCGAACGATTCGCAGTTCGGAAGCGCTGGTAGACACGCCCGTAATCATTCTTAGCGGGCAGGACGAAGTAAACAATCGCGAGCGCGCGATACAGGCCGGCGCCCGTGACTACGTGCAGAAGCCCGTCGACGCCGTACTTCTTGCGGAAACCATCGAAGACACGATTAAAGAAGCTGAGCTATTGAGGGTGTGACCTTCTCCGCCCCGGGTCAACACGATAGAGTGCGCTAGTCGAACGCGAACCCGCTCGACTTGACCCGCTCGAACATGTCGTTGATGCCGTCGTCGTCGACCACCATCGACATACGCATAAACTCGCCGGTGTGTGCGCCGAATGCGATCCCAGGCGAGACGATAACGCCAGTGGCCTTAAAGAAGTCCTTCACGAACTCGTAGGCGTCGGTGTACCGCGACGGGACGCGGTCCCAAATGTACATCGCGGCGCGGGGTGGAGTCAGCTTCCAGCCCAACTGGCCGAATCCCTCCACCAGGATGTCGCGCCGGTGGCGGTACGCCTCGCGCTGTTCGGCGGCGAGGTCTTCTTTGAGGTTCAGGATATCCGCGCCGGTTCGTTGCACCGCCATAAACGCGCTAAAATCCATGTTAGCCTTGACCTTTACTAGGTTGCGCAGAATCTCGGGATTCCCCACAACCCAGCCGATTCGCCATCCCGCCATGTTGTAACTCTTCGAGAACGAATGAAACTCCAGCCCCCGTTCGACGCCCCCTTCAAGTTCCATAAAACTGGGCGTGGGACAACCGGGTTCAAGCGCGAGTTCGGAGTACGCGACGTCTGACGTCACAATGAAATCGTGCTTCTCCGCCAGGCGTAGTGCTTCGCGGTAAGTGTCCAATTCGCATACCGCGCCAGTGGGGTTGCTCGGGTAGTTGAGCATAACGAACTTGGCTTTGTCGTAGTCTTCGTCCGAGATGTCGGAGAAGTCCGGCAAGAAGCCGTTCTCGGCGCGGAGCGGTAGCTCTACCACACGGCACTGGGCAATCTTAGCGGCGCCGAGGTACGCCGGATAACATGGCGTACCCACAATAAGCGTGTCGCCCGGGTTCATGTAAGCCAACAACAGCTTGGCAATACCTTCCTTCGAGCCGATCAGCGGCAGAACTTCGTTCTTGGGATTAAGCGTTACTCCCCACCGTCGTTGGTACCAGTTGGCCACGGCTTCGCGCATTTCGGCGGTGCCGTCAAACGTCGAATAGCGGTGGTTCTGAAACTGCATCGTATCGAGTTGCTTCTTAATCAACTCGATCACTTTAGGATGCGGGCGACGGTCCGGGTTGCCGATGCTGAGGTCGATAAATGTAGATGGGTCGCGCGGGTCGTTGCGCTTCATGTCGGCGATTTCGTCGAAGATATACTTCTGCATGTTTAGGACGCGATCGGCGGCCTTGATCATTAAACCCTCCAAAACAAAGGTGTTACGCGTTTTCGAGCGAATCTCCAATCTAACACGTTTGCAGGGTGCGGTCAAATTGCGTAATCTCGCTGCCGGTACAGTTAACTGAAGCTTAACGAACAGGTTACGCGTGTCGGCACTTCTGGCCATACTCGTAGTGCTAGGCGCGGCGCTAGCCCTTGTCCACGTGCGCTGGCGCGGGCGCTATGGCTACCCGGCTCGCTACGTTCCCCAAACACTTTGCTTCCACAAAGTCTCAAAACGGTTCCTGTTTGAAGGAACCTGGACGACGCCCAAGCGATTCTTTGCCTATGTCGATCGGTTGCGCGACCGCGGTTGGGAGTTCGTCGACGAAGCCCGGTTTTTGGAGTCGTTGCGTAATACCCCGGACCTGGGCGACAGCAAGGAACTGTTACTGACCTTTGATGACGGGTACGGCTCGCTAGTCGACATCGCGCACGGGTTGCGCGAGCGCAACGTTTCGATGCACGTGTTCGTACTTACCGATTTTGTCGGCAAGGACAACGCCTGGGACTTGCAATTGGGTCGGCCTGCCGAACGTCACATGAGTTGGGATGAACTTCGGGAACTCATGGCAGCCGGCCATTCGATTGGTTCGCACGGGTGCTCGCATAGCGACTTAACAACTCTGTCGACAGAACAGATTGAGCGGGAGCTGAAGGACTCGATGGCGGCGATCGACGCAAACCTTAGCGTTCGCGCGCGAACCTTTTCCTACCCGTTCGGGCGATACAACGACGCGATAAAGATCGCCGTTCGCGAGGCGGGATACGACGCTGCGTTTTCGTTGTACCCGCGCCACGGCAACGATCTGGTGGATCGCTATGCACTGCGCCGCAACGGCGTGTACATCATCGATCCCGTCACCGCCATCGAGCGCAAGCTGGAACGAAATCGGTTGTACTGGATAGAAGAGACTAAGTGTCGCGCGATCAACGGTGTCGCACGGTTGACGCCGATGATCAAAAAACATCGCGACTAACTAGCCGGACCCGGATAAAGAATTCCAAAGCGGACCCGGTAGTAATAACGCGCGAGTAGGATCAGCGGGATCAAAACCGCCAGGTAGCGCGGTTCGATTACCGCGGCCGCGATCGTCACCACCGCAGTTGTTGCCTGCACCACCACCGCGCTGACGGCTCGATACCCATCTGGGCGGGGAGCACCCGCTTGCCGAATGGCTGCGCCAAGGTACAGCACAGCGCCCGCGCCAGTCACCCATACAGGAACGTAGTCGGTTTCGCCGCGATACCCTTGCCAGGCGGCGATTGCGGCTGCGGAGACTCCCAGCACGGCGGCGATAACACTCGACGCCCGCATCCCCAGCCAAACCGTCGAAGTAAACTTGCCGGTCGCACGGTCGCCCTCTTCGTCCAGAATCGTGGTGTGCATGAACGTCGCTCCGACCATGATCATGTACGGAGTCGCCAGCCACCATGCCAATGACATTTCTATACGAAAACACAGCGCGCCGGTGACCACCGCGATTCCTCCGTAGCCAACCGCGTTGGCAACCAGATCCAACACCGGTCGTGCGCTAAAACGCAGAGGTGGTAACGAATAGGTAAGGGCTAGTACCAGCGACATCGCCAGCGGCCAACGCTGCGACCAGTTGGTGAGCCGATAACAATACGCCGCGAGGAAAAAGAACACCAAGGTCATCATGATTAGCGTGCGATGTGTAAACACGCCCTTGGTGAGAAAGTGCCCCTTGTCGTTGATGTCGTCGGTGTCTTCGTCGATAAGCGTGTTGGCGAGGTATGCGCTAATCAGCACAAAGGTCAGGGTAAGCACAGCGTACACCAGAACTTTTCCGCCAGCGATGCCATAGAAAGCGTCGCGATGACCCACGCCAAACCTTTCGCCGATTCCAACACCGAGAAGAAAAAAACTCCACGCCGGAATAAGAATCATCGGTCGGGTGACGAAAATGTAGTCACAAATGCGAAGAAGAAAGCCCTGCACGCGTGTCCCTAAAAAGAAAAGCGCGCCGAAATCGACGCGCTTCATAAAAAAACAACGAGATCAGCTACAGCAGGGTATATCCGGTGCCGCCCGGGGTCAATCGGTAGTCCAGGCCATGCTCTTCGGCTTGTTTGATGAGGTTGTCGGTGGCAAGGCCGGTCTTGACCAGTGCGCTTAACTGTGCAGGATACTGGCCGAACGTGGCGCGATAGGTGTCCAGCGTCCAGCGTAGCCGCGCTTCAACCTGGCGGCCCAGCACTTCGGGTTGCTGCAGTTGTGCGGGTTCCTTCGGTACCGAAGCCATCGACACGTCGAACGACTTAAAGCCGATGAAGCCAGCGACCGCCAGCACAGCAAGAGCGCCCAGTAGCGGAAAGACAGCACCGACCGGCTTTCGCTCCCGCACCGGTGTGTCATCGTCCAGGTCGGCGATTGCTTCTTGCTTTGGTGTTTCGTCCTTGGCCTTAATCAGCTTCTTGTCTTTGAGGTTCTTGAGCGCTTCGTAAACCTCAAACACCGGCATTTTGCCCTGAGCAATCAGGTCTTCAATGCTGACGATGTTCTCCAACATCGCGAAGATTGCCTTCTCGCCCGACGTCATCTCGCCCAGTTGATCTTCGGTGGGTTCGCCGATGCGCGTCACCAAAATGGCCTCGCTCGGGAACATTTGCAAGTAGCGCGGAAACTCGTCCACCCGTCGCATGCTTTCCATAAGCATGGATTCGACATGAAACTCGGCGGTAGACTTGATTCCGGTAACAATATCTGAGCTGGTGACGAACTTGTAACGACACTGATCCCACGACAAAACATCGTGCAGCGTCTCCTGCACCAGTTTGCGAAAATGATCGGCGAGTTCCTTTTCGCTCAGGAATCCTTCCGATTGCAGAATGTCCAGCAGGTCCAGTTTGGATTGCGAAAGGATTTGGTCAACCCGATCCAGGTCCTGGCGACTAAGAACACCGTACCGGGTAAGGTAATCGCGGAGCGGGTCGCCATGTCGCGTGCGGCGGTCGCGCGTAGAAATGAGCGCGCCGTCGCGAAAGAACATGGTTGCCGACTTGCCTTCGTTGGACACCGTCAGCATTCCGGTCTTCTGCTGCACCGATACCAGCTGCAGAATCTCGGCTAAACCAAACTCTGATAAATTACCTTCGAGGGCCATGAACCTTCTCCGTTAGGCAGATGCCCGATGAGCTTCTGCCGAACGCTGTGCCTGTTGGCGGCGCAGCTTTGCGTTTGGTTTGCGTTGGTTACGGACTTCTTTGATCGGTTTGGCGGCAAACGACCACAAGTACGACAAAATGATGCCCAGCGCGGGCAGCACCCACTGCCACCACGGTGTCGGCGTGTTAATCATCTGCCAATCTTTCACCAGGTAGCCACGCGACCACAGTTGCAGCAACGACACCGAAAACAACGCCGCCAGGGTGATGCCGCGACCGAGTTTTCCGTACACGGCCGCGCGTACGCCCGGCAGCCAGTTGGTTTGCCAGCGTGCTGCCCGGCGACGTTTCACTAGAACGCCGTGGCGTCGCTGTCGAAGCAACGCTTCCAAGACCCGATCCGAAGAGACACCGGCCACGGTGGTTGCGCATGAGTAGCAAATCAGCATGCCGTGATCCTGATTGCAGGTTCGTTCCGATGTTATTGCGCCACAGTTGGCGCATTGGAAAGCCAGAAATCGTTTGGGTAACACTTTCATTAGGACTAACGACAACAACATCGACGCCAAAAGAATAATCGCGGCAGTTTGCGCAGGCATGCGCATGACCGGCTGCAGCATGCCCCCCAACAATACCGGCGAAGCCGACGGCGCTTCGGCCAGGGCTATACGCCACATGTCCGAGGCCGTGTAGCCGCGCGGATAAACCGCCATCTGTGCAACCAGCGGAGCCGAAAACAATGCGGTAACGTCTTCGATACCCAAAGAGCGTGCCGCGCGAAGGGCCTTGGTTGACTCCGCCATCAACAGAGTTTTAATAAACGCCTGTGCCAGGTTGTACTGACCCACCGGGTCGACAGGGTCGATTTGCTCAGCCTTGCGGTAACCCTCCAGCGCCTTTTCGTACGCGCCGAGGTCGTAGAACATGTTGCCGAGATTAATGTAGGCAACCGAGTTGTCGGGCTTGGCTCGAATCGAAGCCAGATAGTGGTTGGTTGCGGCGTCGTAGTTACCCAGCCGCGAGTGCAGCATGCCCAGCGCGACTTGCTTTTCGGCTTCGACTTCGGGAATGTTAACTTGCTCGAGTTTGCGAATCTGCGAGATGTTGCCCGTCGATGTCATCGCGCGATCGATTTGTGATGTTGCCGAAGTCGGGTTGCCCAACACGTTAAGCAACTTCAGTTGTGGAGCAGTAAAACCAACGGTAATGATCGGGACCAGCAGCATGCTCACCGCGAATCGCTCACGCTTGTGCATGAATCCCCAGGCGACGACTACCAGAATCGCGAGCGCGGTCACAATGCTTGGGTAGATTAGAAACGGAGCGATCACTAACAGGTACGCGGTTAGCTTTGGCGCCGCCGCGTTGAAGCGAACTCGAAGCAGATCAGAAATTCCAAAAGCAACGAACGGAAGGTAGCGCAGCGCGATGGCAACGGCAACGATTGTCGTCGTTAGGACCAGAGTCAACAGAATCATCGCAAAAAGGTTGTAGGCGAGAACTTGCTGGGCTTGAAACGCGCGCAAGTTGGCCTTGAGTCCCAGGACGGCGTAGTAGAGCGCGTCCGGGTTAAAACGGCGCACCTTGACTTTTGCCATGGTGTAGTAGGCATCGGGGAGCGATGGGTTCAGTTGCATCGCGCGCGACAGGCAATCTTCAGCGCGATCAAAGTTGCGTGCGTTGTAGGCAGTGACCCCTTCGCGGTACCACACCTGGGCACCGACGGGAAGCGCAGTAGCACCACTCGCCAGTTGTGCCGCGTCAAACGCGGCAACATTTTCCTCATCCAGCTCGACAGACGCCGAGGCGGGCGAGAGCGCGAGGCACGCTAACAACGTGCAGATTGCAAGCTTGTACAAGTGGACGGTTCTCAACCGGAGGCCGTGCCTTTCCAGAAGGTCGAATCCTAGCCAATTAGGCGGTTTTTGCGATACTTAGGGCTCTAGACAGAGCCGGAACGGCAAAAACTGTGCCTATGACGGCGGAAACGTGCGTGGTATAACCGGGGCAGTTTTAGCCCGGTTTTGACCCCAGTTTGAGCGTCGAGGAATCGCCATAAACCGCACCACAGCAACCCAACGAATCAGCCGCACTATCATCCTCATTGCGGGAGTGCTGGCGCTGTCCACCCTGGTAGCGCAATACGGTTTCTATCTCACCCCCGAGCAGGAGTACGTTGTCGGCGTCATCAACCTGGCGATTGTCGCCATGTTTCTGTTGGAGATTGCGATCCAGATTATCGGGTCGCCCAACACGCGTCGCGCGGTTACCACATCGCTACCGTTGATAATCTTGTTCGCCGTGTTCGGGCTGCAACTACTGCTGGCGCGTTACATCTTTGGCGAGAATCCCGATCACGTCGCGCTGCTGGAGCGATTCAATATTCGCTCGCTGACCCGCTTGTACGTTCTGCTCCTGCAGTGGTACATCGTGTTCAATCTGGTATTTCACTCAAAGCGCATCACTCGTCACCTTGCCACATCGGGATTTCGGACTACTCAGGTGCTAGTGGCTGCGTTCGTGGCGTTGATTCTGATCGGCACGGTGTTGTTGTCGTTGCCACGAGCAACTCCGCCCGATGGTTCGCTAAGCCTCATCGACGCCTTCTTTCTTTCGACCTCGGCGTCATGCGTGACCGGCTTGTCGCCGGTCGATGTGTCGACCGTCCTTAGCCGCACCGGCCAGGTGTTCTTGCTACTACTCATTCAAATTGGTGGCCTGGGTATTGTCACCTTTACCGCGTTCTTTGGCATGTTGTTGGGCGAGGGGCTCTCCATTAAAGAGAGAGTAATGATCGGCGAAGTAATGGACGTTAAGTTCATGAACCATCTGTCGCGTTTTATTGGCTCGATTGTTCTGACCACGCTCGTGGTTGAACTCGCGGGCGCAGCGACGATGTACTTCCAGTTTCCGGCGGACCAGCTAGCGTTTGGCGACCGAGTGTTCAACGCCGTGTTTCATTCTATTTCGGCGTTCTGTAACGCCGGTTTCAGTCTCTACCCGAATAGTCTGGAAGGGTCGATGGGGAACTGGTGGCTTGGACTAACGGTAATGGTGTTAGTGTTCGTTGGCGGACTTGGGTTTGTCGTACACGAAGACATTCTCCGCATACTTCGCAACCGGGTTCGTGGAACTCGTCGGCGTGGTCGTCTGCGCTTGCGGCTGCAAACTCGCCTGGTGCTGACGGCGTCGTTCGCTTTGATCGTCGGCGGCGCAATCGTTTTTGCGGCGGCAGGGTTGGGGCCAATGGATGCGCTCTTCCAGAGTGTTACCACGCGCACGGCTGGATTCAATACCGTTTCGCAGGGTGATCTCCCCGAAGTCGCACTGTTCGTGTCGATGCTATTGATGTTCGTTGGCGGCGCCCCGGGGTCGACCGCCGGGGGTATCAAGGTGACGACAATGGTTGTGTTGGGAGCGACCGTGTGGGGTATGTTGCGAGGGCGGGCGGAGACCGACATTGGAAAACGGGCAATGCCGCCGGAGACGGTGAGAGAAGCGTTCGTAGTGAGCTCGCTGTCGGTTTTTGCGGTCGCAATTTGCTTTGTGCTACTATTGGCGCTGGAGTCGGCACCGTTCGACCAACTGTTGTTTGAAACCGTCTCGGCTTTTGGCACCGTAGGGCTTAGTATGGGTGTCACTTCGGAGTTGGGTGGGGTCAGCAAAGTTATCGTTTCGGTGCTTATGTTGTTTGGCCGGGTCGGTCCGTTGACGATTGCACTGGCAGTTACCGAACGCATTCGCCAACGGGCCTATGCGTATCCGGTTGAACGGGTAATGGTAGGATGAAAAAGATTGCTATCCTTGGGCTCGGGCGGTTTGGCAAGACCATCGCAGGTGAGTTGTACAACCTGGGCGCCGAAGTGATCGCCATCGAGCGCGATCGCGAAACCATCGACAAAATTCAAAACGACGTCACCCTGGCGGTAGCGGCGGATGTGCGCAACCAGGATGTGCTGGAACAGCATGGCGTGCGTGACGTCGACGTTGTTGTCGTTGGGATCGGGGAAGACTTCGAATCAAACGTGCTGGTAACCAGTATCGCTTCGGAAATGGGCGTGCCGGAGATCATTACTCGCAGTTACAACGATCAGCAGCGACGGATACTTCGGCGGGTTGGAGCAACGCGAGTGTTGTCGCCCGAAGAAGACATTGCCAAACGTCTGGCGAAAAGCCTGGTCACTGCCGAGATTGTTGACTTCTTGGAACTCCCCGAAGGCTTTGTCGTTAAGCAATTCCCACTGCCCGAACGCTATGCCGGCAAGACTCTGGCCGAAGCGCAGATTAGGGGTAAGTATTTGATTGATATCGTCGTCATAAAGCGCAAAGTTGTCGACGACGAAACCAAAGAAGTCACGACTGCGTCAATCGCCATTCCTGGCGGTGACGTCGTGCTCGAGAAAGGCGATGTGTTGGGCATCGTCGGTAAAGAACAAGACATCGACAAATTTGGAAGCTAGAAAGCTCGCGAAGTGATGGACAAGTACGTTTATATATCTGATCTCAAAAAACACGTCGGCGAAGAAGTTTCCCTGCGTGGCTGGGTGCATAATCTTCGCAAGAGCGGGAAGATTCGATTTCTGATTTTTCGCGACGGTTCCGGATACCTGCAAGCCGTCGCGTCCAAGACTGACGTGTCCGAGGAAGACTTCGCCACGTTAACCGGTCTCGGTCAGGAGTCGACGATTGAGATTCGCGGTACCGTACGCGAAGACGAACGTTCGCCGGGCGGTGTCGAGTTAACCCTTCAGGGCGTTAACCTGTTGACGGCCACCGAAGGGTTTCCGATTACTCCCAAAGAACATGGTTCCAGCTTTTTGCTCGACAATCGCCACCTGTGGTTGCGCTCGCGAAAGCAACACGTGATCATGCGTGTTCGCCACGAAACAATCCGTGCGATTCGCGGCTTTCTCGACGATGCCGGTTTCCTGAACCTCGACAACCCCATTCTGACGCCGAACGCGTGCGAGGGAACCAGCACGCTGTTCGAAACCGAGTATTTTGGCGACAAGGCGTACCTGTCGCAAAGTGGCCAGCTTTATAACGAAGCCAATATGGCTGCGTTCGGAAAAGTGTACTGTTTTGGGCCGACGTTTCGCGCGGAGAAGTCAAAGACGCGGCGACATCTTACCGAGTTCTGGATGGTAGAGCCCGAAGTTGCGTTCCTAAAGCTCGACGGGTTAATGGACTTGTGCGAAGAATTCTTCGAGCACATCGTACAAACCGTGGTTGAGCGCTGTGGTGACGATTTGCAAAAAGTGCTCGAACGCGATGTCTCCAAACTAGAAGCGGTTAAGCGCCCGTTTGTGCGAATGCACTACAACGATGCATCCCAGTTCTTGCGTGATAAGGGTCTGGAGTTCGAGCACGGCAACGACTTTGGCGGCACCGACGAGACGGTGTTGACCGAGGCGCACAACAAGCCAGTCCTGGTTCACCACTTTCCAACAGCGATTAAAGCGTTCTACATGGAACCGGATCCATCGGACCCGAGTTTGAGTCTTTCCGTGGACGTACTCGCGCCCGAAGGATACGGCGAGGTGATTGGCGGCAGCGAGCGGATCAGCGACCTCGCGCTACTCGAAGCGCGCATCAAAGAGCACGACTTGCCGATGGAAGCCTTCGAGTGGTATCGCGACTTGCGCAAGTTCGGTACGGTGCCGCACTCGGGTTTTGGCATGGGGCTAGAGCGTACAGTTTCGTATCTGTGCGGCCTGAGTCATTTGCGTGAGGCGATTCCATTCCCGAGGATGATTCACCGATTGAATCCCTAGCTCAGACCTAGCGGAAGCTCTTGCGGTAGCCAGTCGGTGATGTTCCCACAACTCGCCGAAAGTGAACCCGAAGCGTTTGCACGTCGCCAAATCCACTCTGTGACGCGATCTCCGAGAGCGACAGTTGTGTGTTTTCCAACAACTCTTGCACCCGTCGCACGCGCTCGTTTTGCAGCCAGCGATGCGGTGTCGTCCCCGTAACCTCGCCAAAACGCCGTGCGAAGGTGCGTGGCGACATGTTTGCGTCCCGCGCCATCGTGTCCACAGTGTGCACGGCGGTGAGACTTGCGCGAAGTCGATCGAGTGTTTCAGCGAGTTGATGGTCGCCCTCGACGATTCCCATCGGCGCTTCGACGAACTGCTTTTGCCCGCCGTCCCGATTTGGCGGAACCACCATATGGCGCGCTACTTCGTTTGCAATTGTGGCTCCGAAATCGCGACGCACCAGATGCAGCCCCATGTCAATGCCGGCCGCGCTGCCCGCCGATGTGATAACTTGTCCTTCATCAATAAAAAGCACGTCCGGATCAACGGTAATGTCCGGATATCTTTCCATGAGCGGCGCCGCGTACTTCCAGTGTGTCGTCGCTCGTCGCCCGTCTAGCAGACCGGCAGCAGCCAACACAAAAACGCCAGAGCACACCGACAAGATACGGGCACCGTCATCGTATGCCCGCCGAAGTTTACGAAGCAAAAGCGGAGGTGCGTCGTTGCCCACAGTTCGCACGCCGGTCGCCGGGTCGTACACACTTCGCCAACCCGGGATCACAATCGTACCCGCAGTGTCCAAAGCTTTCAGGGTATAGGGCGCATCAATCGCTATACCGCCGGTGGCCCGAAGTCTGCCCGCTTCTGCGCTCGCCACGCGCATCCTGTACCACGGATCGACGTTGGTGCGCCGCACTCCAAACAGCTCCACGGCGATTCCAAATTCGAAAGTACTGAGGCCATCGTAGACGACCGTTACGACGTTTAGGGGGTCACGCTTCATGGCAGTATTATATGTATATTTGGCGTTTCTGCCAATTGAGAATTCGCACGCCAGCGGCGATCATACCTTCAACGTTATCCATCACCCGCAAGGAGGAAAACATGAAGATCACGCCAAAGAATTTGGTTGCAGAAGTTGCAACCGAGCCGGTCGAGACTGCGCTGGCTCATTTCGAAGCCAAGCTGATGCACGAAACCGATTGCTGGGACGTTCATAGCACACTGGATTTTGACGATCGCGGGTTTGTCCTGGTAGACGTCCGTTCGCCCGACTCCTACTCGCGAGGACACTTGCCCGGCGCCATCAATATTCCGCACTCCGGTCTCACCGAAAGGCGCCTGGCCGAGTACCCAATGGATACGCTGTTTGTGGTGTATTGCTCGGGGCCCCATTGTAATGGCTCCACACGCGGTGCTATTCGACTCGCGCGCCTTGGACGACGAGTGAAGGAGATGATTGGCGGAACCTGCGGTTGGGTTGACGAAGGTTTTACACTCGTATCAGGAAGCGACAACTAGTGCGTTTGCGCGGCCCGGCAGTGCTTCTCGGGTTTGTGGTTGCGCTTACTTTTGCGGCGTCGGCGTTCCTCGCGATTCGAATTGCGGTTCGCGAGATTGCTCCGGGGCAGCTCGCGTTACTTCGTTTCGCAACCGCAGCGGCAGTTTTCGGTTTGCTGGCAACCGTACGACGGCCGATCGTGCCGCCCGCTCGCGATCTTGCGTGGATGGCTGTCGCAGGTGTGTCGGGAGTATCGCTGTACAATTGGGCGCTCAACACAGGGCAACAAACGGTCAGCGCGGGCGTAGCCAGTTTACTGGTTAACACGGTTCCAATTTGGACTGGCCTCGGAGCGATGCTGTTTTTGGGAGAACGAATTGGCCCGAGAGGTTGGCTGGGAACGATGCTGTCGTTTGTAGGTATTGGACTGATTGTTTGGGGACGCGGAGCCAACGGAGTGGATTTCAGCGTCTTGTTTGTTCTATTGGCGGCTACTGTTCAAGCCGTTTACTTTCTGGCAACTCGGTCACTAGTGGGGCGCTACTCTCCGTACGATGTAACCGCTTGGGTTATTTGGTTTGGTTTTTTCTTTCTGCTGCCGTTCGCGTTTGGTTTTGTAGAAGCCGTGAGCGGTGCAAGTCGTACGAGTCTCTGGCTGGTCGTCTATCTGGGCGTTGGGCCGGGTGCGTTAAACTACTTGCTCTGGTCGTGGTTGCTCCGCAACACCGGCGCGGGTAAGGCGACCCGTGCGCTATACGCGGTTCCTGTGCTTGCCATTATCCTGGAAGGATTCGTCCTTGCCGAGTATCCGCCGGGGATTGTGTTGCTTGGGGGAGCAATTGCCGTTGGCGGAGTGGCGCTGGGCAGTGTGGTTCGTCACCGTCGCCCGATTGGTACCGAAACCGAGTCGACGCGACCGGCTAAGGGGGCGGCACTGTGAAATTTGTTGTTGTTGACTCGTTTACCGATCGGCCGTTCCGCGGAAACCCGGCGGCGGTTTGTCTTTGCGCCGTCGAACTTCCGGACACGCTGATGTTACAGATCGCCCAGGAGTTTAATCTGTCGGAGACGGCGTTTGTTGTTTCCACCAACCTGCACGAGTACTCCATACGCTACTTCTCTCCAAAAATGGAGATTCCACTTTGCGGTCATGCGACGCTCGCCGCCGCCGACACCGTCATGCCCGCAGAGTCAGGCAAGACCGCACGGTTCGTGACCGCCAATGGCGTCACCCTTACCACGGCTCGGGTCTCGGACGGGATCGAAATGCAGTTTCCTGTTTACGGGACGAAACCTTACCAACCCAACGAAGTCACGTTGTCGGCGTTGGGCGTGGCGACTGTAGTCAACGCAGTTTTCAACGCCGAAACGGGCATCGTTTTACTGGAGCTGGCGAACGACACCATGGTCCGAAACATGCAACCCGATTTCGATCAGTTGCGCAGATCGGTTGATGGAATAAATGGTGTCGTGGTTACCGCACGTGGTACCGACGAGTACGACTTCCACTCGCGGTACTTCTGGCCGTGGAGTGGTTCGAGCGAAGACCCCGTTACCGGCGGCACCCACACGTTTCTGGCTCCGTACTGGTCGGAGCGCCTGGGCAAGTCTCGGATGCGAAGTTTCCAATCCTCGGCACGGACTGGGTTCATGGAAGTCGAGCTATCCGGTGAGACGCTGAAGATCATCGGGAAGGCGACGAGGGTGTTTGCGGGAGAAACGTGTTTCCTCGCGAAGGGTTTGTGACCAAGCGAAGAAGTGACGGTACGTCCCGGGGCGGTGGGTGCAGCAAAAAGTGATGATCCAAGCTCGCCCGGTCCACGTTCGAATCGAAAGTGATTGGATTAGATGACCCGATCACATCATGGTGGATGTGGATTCGTTAACTCATGCCGCGAACCGGCGACGGTTTACCGGGCGAGTCAACGAACGTTTAGTCGGTTCGAGTTCTATGTTAGTTGCGGTGGGTGTTCGACGTCCCGCAACCGCAACTCGTACCAGGCGACATCGCACCACTGATCGAACTTAAACCCAATCTTGTGATAAACGCCGATGAAGCTGAATCCCATCGCGACGTGCATTGCAACACTGCTGTCGTTGGGAAGAGTGATCCCGGCAAACGCATTGCAGTACCCGCGTTCGCGCAGACGATCGAACAACTCGGCATACAGAGATCGCGCGACACCGCGCCGTCGAAAACCTTCGCGTACGTACGCCGACACCTCGGCGCTCCACTGATACGCCGCGCGCGTTCGGTGGGTTCCTCCATACGCGTAACCAACGATACGGCCATCGAGTTCGGCAACCAGCCACGCGTGAGTCGCGATGCAGCGCCGCATCCTTTTCGCGAACTCATCCACGGCGGGTACTTCGGTTTCGAATGACGTCGTGGTTTGTTCGACTATCGGCGCGTAGATTTCAACGCACGCCGCCGCATCGGCGGTGGTTGCCTCGCGAATGGTTAGTTCCGACATTAGTTTCTACCTCGGTTGATCCAGTATTCGCGACCACAGGTCGGCCCACAGGCTAAGCATCGCCTCGTCCCTCATTTCGACCGCCTCCGACCCATGCTGACGTTTGAACATATAAAAAATCCAGCCCCCGAAAATTGACAATACCAATGCGTCCAGTTCGTCGGCCGACATTCCGTCGGCGTACCGTTTGTCGCGCAACCAGGAGTTGAACGCTTGCATCAGGTCGCGGTCGACGCGGTTCTGCAACTCTTGGATTTTGGGCAAATGTTGGATTTCGGCGATCAAACCAGCCAGTGGGGCCTGGCGAGCCATCGCGCGAGCATAGCCGCGCGCGATGAGGATGAGTTCGGCCCGGGTATCGCCCAGCGGAAGCACACCATCGAACCCCAGGTCAGCTCGGGTTTCGATAATGCTTGTCTCGCCGATCTCTGCCGCCAGTTCGGCTTTGGAGACGAAGTGCCGGTAGAACCCACCCGCCCGGGGTGCCAGGCCGGCTGCAGTCTCGATTTCGGCGATAGACGTTCTCCCGTAACCCTTTGCAATGAATAGTGTTAAAGCCTCAGAACGAATTCTTTCGCGGGTATTTTCCAACACATCCAGCCGGTTCTGGGCAACAAAGTCCGGGTTGCCACGTAAATAACACTGTTATTGGGCAAAGATAACATTGTTATGGCGCCCGTCCCAGGCGAAATCGGAGATCAGCATGAGCGAGCCAGCACACGGGAAAGAACAAACCAACGCCATCAAATCAGCTGCCGTCTTTTCCGGGCGTCCCGGCCGGAGCGGCGCGCTTGTCGATCTTTTGGTGTACGTAGCGACCGCACTTGGGTTTTGGGAAATCGAAGAGTGGCTTCGCGCCGTCGACAAGTTTCCGATGGAGGGACTCTTCGACGGTGGAATGTCGCTGATTCTTTCCCTCCTGGTTGTGGTTGTGCTGACCCACCGTCGCGGCCAGTCGCCAGCACACTTGGGGCTTAAGCGCCCCTCGCGCTGGTGGACGATCCCTCTGTGGGGATTCATCGCGCTGCTGGTAAACGTTGTGGTTCAGGGATTTGTGATTCCCCCGTTGGGTGCGCTACTAAACGTCCCTCCACCCGACTTCTCCCGGTACGGCGTCCTCGAAGGTAACCTGGCGTTGTTTGTTCCGACCGTAATGGGAGCGATGTTTACCGGCGGGTTCATCGAAGAAGTCATTTACCGCGGATTTATCATCGATCGACTCGGACGGATCTTTGGCGGCGGTCGGCGCGCTTTACTTGTCGCGGCGCTAACCTGCGGTGTTCCGTTCGGCCTTGTCCATTTTCAGTGGGGGATTGGGGGGATGTTCGTTACTGCTGTAATGGGCGCAATTCTGGGGCTGATGTTTCTGGCCACGAGGCGAAACTTGTGGCCCCTGATTGCCGCGCACGCTGTGTTGGACCTGATCCTGTTACTGCAGGTCTACCTGGGTATGCTCAACGTCTAGAGTCAGCAGAGCTTTACGGGTCTCCAACCAATTGATACAATGTTATTCGAGTTTCTAGCCAGCAGCTAGCTGACCGCATCCCCCTTGGTCAGACGCAGTACCCTAAGCATTTTTCGATTTGGCGCCGTCGCTCAGCGGCGCCTCCGCCCCCGTGGGGGGCACCGGCCGCGTTGCCAACGCAGTGGCAGCGCCGTCTCGTGCGAAGCCGTCGTCGGGCTTTTGTCCGATAGACATGTCCCAGATCTGGCTTCGCCAAGGGGGCGGATCCCTATGAACTCATACGGATTCGCCCCGCTTTTGTACTTGGCTGACGGTATCGCGTCGCCAATGTGGTTTGCCCAAACCGTCGGTCCTAAAAGATACTCTTACAACGACTTATCAACCCGGGCGGTTGCGTTAGCCGATGGCTGTGGTTGTTGCCTGCCCCAAGGGATTTTGTTACATTGCCGTCTACGAAGCGAAGTCTGGCCATGCCACCCTGAAACCTGGCCAGTTGCACTCATTTTTGGGGTATTTGTGACGATGATGAAACGAACGTTAGCGGTGGCATTTGCCGCAATGGTGTTGGCGACTGCGGCGCCTGTTTTGGCGGAAACGCCCGATGAAATCTTCTCGTTTGCTAACGCGTTGCGCGAAGACCAGTTGTTTGAAGCCGCGGCCGCACAGTACCTGAAATTTTCCCGACAGAATCCAACCGACCGTCGCTCTCCGGTGGCGCTTGACCGCGCCGCCGAATGCCTGACCCGAATCGACAAAGTGCCGCAGGCGATCACGGTGATGGAAACCATGCTGGCTACGTATCCCAACGACGTCGACCGTTGTCGGGTTTCGGTGCAACTCGGACGCCTTTACGCCAAGGATCGTCGTTTTTCCGAAGCTGATCAAATCTTCACCCGCGTCGTAGTTGCGATGTCCGATTGCCCCAACGTTCCCGACGCCATGTTGGGAAAGGGTGAGGCCATGATCGCTAACGGCAATTTCGAGGGCGCCGTCGAGGTGCTTCGCCCCATTCTTGACGAACACATTGAACACGCCGCCGCGCCGCGGGCGGCTTACCAGACAGCTTTTGCGTACCGCAAGCTCGGGCGCGATGAGCAGGCACTGAACCGCTACCAGTACGTCGTTGCGCAGTTCCCCCGCGATCCCATGGCGGGATTTGCTGCGCTGGAAGCGGGTCGCATGTTAAGCGATCGTGGCATGGTTGACAAAGCGCTGGAGTTCTATCGAGCCGCAAAAACGTTCGACGCGTCGCCGTTTGTGGTTCCGGCAAGCAAAGAGGGCGCGGAACTGCTCGAAAAGAATGATCGCGCTGGCGAAGCCGTTATGTGGTACGAAGAATTGCTTTCGCGGCCCGATGTCGGTGACACGCGCGAAATCTTCATCCGCGCAGTTGGCGCCGCGTCCACCGCCAGGGACTACGTCGGGGTCGGGCGAATCGCCGCAGAGTACGACCGGCACTATCCCAACACCTTTTCTCCACAAATTACCCTGGCAGTCGCTCGTGCAAATCTTGCGCGCGACAATTACGACGCTGTTCTTGCCGATGTCGACAAACTCGAGTCTTTTGCGCCGGGGACGCCGTTTGCCCGGCAGGCACCCAAGGTCCGAGGGGAAGCGTTGCTTGGGCTAGGTCGCCCGCGCGAAGCCATTGGCGAACTCCGGCGGTTTGTTTCCATTGGCGCGGATAGTACGTTGCGTTGCGAAACGCTTAACACGATCTCCCAGGTGAACTTTACTGCGCTAGGCGATACCAGTGCGGCGCTACGCGCACTAGACGAATTGCTCGACGTGCAGCGTCGCGAAATTCCGTCGGAGATGCTGCGCGTGGGGCGCGTGTACGAGCGCGCGCGCCAGTACGCCGACGCGGGTCGCATCTATCGCGACTTGATTGATCGGTCTCCGTTGTCCGACGAAGCTGAAGCCGCCGAGAAACGCGTCGCTTTTATTAATGAGTTCACCGTTACCGACTACCAGTCGGCGCTGCGGGCCGTCGACAAGGCATCGTTGAACGCCGCGAAGTCTCAGGGTATCGGCCCGATGCTGGAGCTGGTTAACACCCGTATCGACGTTTTAAAGGACTTCGATGGCGCCGGCGACCTGGTGGATCAGCTAAAGAAGCAAACCAAAGGTCACGCCGGTCATGATCGCGTGCTTTACTTTGAGGGCCTGGTTCACGCCAAGCAGGCGCGCAAGGCCTTGTTTCTTGACGACGAACAGCGCGCTCGAGATGGTCAAAAACAGGCCGACAAGGTTTGGACGTCACTCATAAAAGAACAACCGCAAAGCGAATGGTCGCAAACCGCACAGTTTCAGCGGGTGTTACTTGCTGGCGATCTGGCCGGGCGCGTAGACACCACCGCCGCGAAGCAAGTGTTGAACGCATATCCTCAACACGAGCTTGCCGTCGAACTTTACGAACGCGTCGGTGAAGTATTACTAAGCGCTGGTACCGAACCACATGCCCGGCGAGCGCAGATCTACTTCGACAACGCGCGCCGATTGAGCGATGACCCGGGCGATCAACGTCGCCTGCAATTGCGTAACGCGCAAGCGATTATGGCAGCGGGCGACACTAAAAAAGCGGCGTCGGAGTTCCGGTCGATTGCAGATCGCGATAACTCGCGCGTTGGCCTGCGCGCCGCCTACGAGGCGGGCGTGGCACTGCGAGAACTAAAAAAGTATGACGATGCTGTACCGTACTTTCGGCGCGTTGCCGCGCGCGACCCGTACGGTGACTTTGGTCTGCGCGGCGAGTTGCAGGCTGCAGATTGTTTGTATTTGGATCGGCGTTACGAAGGCGCGTTAGCTGGTTACAATGCTGCCGGTCGAATGGCGAAGAGCGACGCGCGCCGCTGGCAAGTGCAGCACCGGGTTGCCGCGTGCTATCAGCAAATGGGTCGCAGCGAAGAAGCCTTGCAACTTTATCAAGCCTGTATCGCAAGCGCCGAAGGCGGCGACGCTCGGCGTCGCGTATATGTGGCGGCGGCGGCGTTGGCCGAACGCTTGGGTCGTACCGACGCGCAACGAAATTATCTGGAGAGACTAGTCGGCGAGTATGACGGTGGCCCCGACATGGTCGCCGGTGGCAAACAGCTTTCCCGTATCTACCTGGAAGCGGGCGAACTTTCCGACGCCGAAGCCATGGCGCGCCTGATGATGCAAGTAGCGCCAACGGAGGATCCCGAACCAGAAGCGTTGTTGGCGATGGCGCTTTACCGACGGGGCGAGTTCCGCGAAGCGCGCAACATCACCGAGAGGGTGTACGCCAAGGCAGGTAACCCGAGTGAACTAGCGTATGAAATTAACGTCGAAGCGGCGAAGTATTACTTCGACAACCAGGAGTTCAAACGTTCGATCGAAATACTTACTCAGTTCGCAGAAAACTGCGACGGCGAGGGCGCCTGCGAGCACGCGCGTTATTACTACGCGATGGCCCTGTTTGGCGACAACCAGTTCGATCGCGGAACCCAGGTTGCTACCCGCTTCTTTCGCGAGTACCCGTTGTCGCCACGCAGCCCGCTGTTGCATCTGCGCATGGGGAACGCCCTGGTGCAGTCCGAACGTGTCAGCGAAAGTCTGATCCATTACGAAGACGCCGCCAACACCGCGCAGGACAGTCTGGTGGCTTTTACCGCAATGAAGAACCTCGGCGTTACTTATCAAAGGCTTAAGCAATGGCGTGACGCCGAACAAACCTGGCAGCGATTGTTGACGCGATTCCCTCGCCACGAGTTTGCGCCGGAGGCGTCGCTGAACGTCGCGCGCTGCAAAATGGAACGCGGCGATTACAGCGGGGCAATCGTCGCCTACGAAGAGTCTATGCCCTACCTGCAAGGCGAGGCCAAGGCGCGGGCATACTATTGGAAGGGAACATCTTACGAGCGACTGGGAGATTTCCAGTCTGCCGTGGTAGAGTATCTTAAGGTTCCGTACCTGCACCCCGGCGAGGGGTTGTGGGTGGTAACCGCCGAACTAAAAGCTGCCGAATGTTACGCCAGGATCAACCGCGGCGATGCAGCAAAAGAGATCTACCAAAAGGTGCTGCGTAGTCATGGCGCCAACAGTCGATGGGGGAAGGTCGCCCAGCAGGGCATCGACACCATTGACGGCAAACCGGTGACGCCGGAGAACACTCCGGAACAATCCGCACAAGAAGAGACCGGCGAAGGTCAATAGCCCTTTGCCACGCGTTCACAACCAACGATCGCGCTTCGGGTAGCGTGTGCGTTGGATGGTTCGCACCAAGCGCGCTGATCTGGCTGCAGCGCTTGGCCTACTATTGGAAACGGAACCCACATGATTCAACGCGATCTGATTGTTCGTGGCGCGCGCGAGCATAATCTAAAGAACGTCAACGTCACCCTTCCGCGTAACCAGCTCATCGTGGTGAGCGGTCTCAGCGGGTCGGGTAAGTCTTCGTTGGCCTTCGATACGATCTACGCCGAAGGTCAGCGACGCTACGTCGAGAGTCTTTCGGCGTACGCCCGCCAGTTTTTAGGTCAGATGGAAAAGCCGGATGTGGATCGCATCGACGGGCTCTCGCCAGCAATTTCAATTGAACAAAAAACGACTTCTCGCAACCCGCGATCGACGGTGGGGACACTTACCGAAGTCTACGACTATCTGCGACTTTTGTTTGCTCGCGTGGGTACGCCGCATTGCTACAGTTGTGGCCGGGCAATCTCGCAGCAGTCAATTGAACAAATCCGCGAGCGTATACTCGCACTGCCGCAAGGAGCGCACTGCACGATCCTTTCCCCGGTGGTTCGCGGGCGCAAAGGCGAACATCGCAAAGTGTTCGAAAATATTGCCAAAGATGGGTTCGTGCGAGTGCGGGTAAACGGCGAAATGCACGAAGCCGCCGAGCCGCCGAAGCTCAACAAGCAAAAGAAACACGACATCGATATCGTGGTCGACAGATTGAAGGTGGATGCCAAGCACGCTAAGCGTATCGCCGATTCGTTGGAAACCGCCGGCCGCTTCTCGGACGGGCTAATCATGGTTCTGTTGGCGGGTGGCGAAGAGTTGTTGTTTAGCCGTCACTACGCCTGCCCCTATTGCGACATCAGCCTGGGTAAGATTGAACCGCGTATGTTTTCGTTCAACTCGCCGTATGGCGCGTGCGATGAGTGTGGCGGTCTCGGGTCGCGGATGGACTTTAACGAAAGTCTGATTGTTCCCGATCCGTCGCTAAAGCTTTCCGAGGCAGCCCTGGCGCCGATGGGAAAGTTGCGTGGCGAGTGGGGTAAGGCGCAGTTGGAGGCCTTGGGCGATCACCTTGGGTTTTCCATCGACGATCGCTACCGCGACCTTACCAAAAAGGCGCGCGATGCGATCCTGTACGGGATCGACGAAGAGATTGTGGTCAAAATGGATTTCGCCAAAGTTACCGGCGAGTACCGAACCAACTTTGAAGGGCTGATTCCGTGGTTGCGCCGACGATACCGCAACACGTCGTCCGACCGAGTGCGTAAGTGGACGGAAACCTTCATGACGTTTGAACCTTGTAGCGAATGCGGTGGCGCGCGCCTTCGTAAGGAAGCGCTGGCCGTGCGCTTGGGTCAAGCCAACATCGCCGATGTGTGTCGGCAAAGCATCAAGCGCGCACGCGAATGGATTTCCGCGGTCGAGTTGGAAGGAAACCACGCGGAAATCGGCGAGCCCATTCGATTCGAGATTTCGTCGCGGCTGCAGTTTATGGAAGATGTCGGTTTGGGTTATCTGTCCTTGGACCGGTCGGCGGCGACTTTGGCCGGGGGCGAAGCGCAGCGGCTGCGACTGGCTACCCAAATTGGTAGCAAGTTAATGGGTGTGCTTTACATCCTCGACGAGCCCAGCATTGGACTTCATCATCGCGACAACGAGCGACTCATTCAAACCCTGCGGGAACTGCGAGACGTGGGTAACACCGTCATTGTAATCGAACACGACCGTGACACTATTGAGGCCGCCGACTACGTTGTGGATCTTGGCCCGGGGGCCGGTGAGCACGGTGGGGAGGTCGTTTGCACCGGCACGCCCGACGAAGTTCGCGCGCACCCCGATAGTCCCACCGGGGCGTACCTTCGGCTGTCCCCTCCAGATATTAACGCGATGCCGATACGTTCGGGCAACGGCGATGTGTTAACCGTGCGAGGCGCTCGCGAGAATAATCTAACTGGCGTCGATGTGTCGTTTCCGCTGGGGACGTTTACCTGCGTAACCGGCGTTAGCGGTTCGGGTAAAAGTACACTGGTTAACGACATTTTGTTTCGTTCGTTGCAAAGGCATTTCTATAACAGCAACGCGCGCCCAGGTGATCACGATGAAATCGACGGCGTCGAGAACATCGACAAAGTAATTAATATTGACCAATCGCCAATTGGTCGAACGCCGCGGTCGAATCCAGCCACATACACTGGCTTGTTTACGCCAATTCGTGATCTGTTTTCGCAGTTGCCCGAAGCGCGCACGCGGGGATACAACGCAGGGCGATTCAGCTTTAACGTTGCCGGTGGGCGTTGCGAAACCTGCCAGGGCGACGGGATGATCAAAGTGGAAATGCACTTTTTACCCGACGTGTACGTTACCTGTGAAACCTGCAAAGGCAAACGTTACAATCAGGAAACGTTGGATATTTTGTTCAAGGGGCATTCAATTTCGGACGTGCTCGACATGAGTGTCGAAAACGCCGTGGGGTTGTTCGAGAACTTTCCCAACATTCGTCGCAAGTGCGAAACGCTGTGCTCGGTCGGGCTGGGCTATATACGTTTGGGACAGTCGGCGACAACCCTTTCCGGTGGCGAAGCCCAACGCGTTAAACTTTCCGCCGAGTTGTCCAAGAAGGGCACCGGCCAGACGCTGTACATTCTGGATGAACCGACCACGGGTTTGCATTATCACGACGTGATGATGCTGATGGGAGTACTCAACAAACTTGTGGAAAAGGGCAATACCGTTGTTGTTATTGAACATAACCCAGATGTAATATTGGCAGCGGACCATCTGATCGACCTCGGGCCGGAAGGCGGCGAAGGGGGCGGTCAGGTCGTCGCGACCGGGCCGCCGGCCGACATTATGAATCACCCGCAGTCACATACCGGGCGAATGATCCGCGAGATTGTCGGCGCCATCGGCCGCAAAGTCGCTTCCTCGTAGCGCCCCGTCGGAAGAACTACCATGGATCTTAAGACTACCGCGTTGCACAGTGCCCACGTGGCGCTGGGCGCCAAGATGGTTCCGTTTGCCGGATACGAAATGCCGGTAAGCTACTCCGGAATCATCGAAGAGCACACCGCTGTCCGAGAAGCGGTTGGTATTTTTGATGTCAGCCACATGGGAGAGTTCTTTGTTCGCGGGCCGGGTGCGATCGCCGCGGTGAATCGTCTGGTAACCAACGACTGCAGCCGCCTGGCCAGCGACGGTGTGCTTTACACGGTAATGTGCCGCGAAGACGGTACCGCGGTAGACGACTTGTTGGTCACGCGACTGGCAGACGACGAAGTTATGATTGTGGTAAACGCCGCCAACATCGCAAAGGACTACGCTCACATGAGCGAAGTGTTGGCAGCGGCGCCCGAGGACGTTGAACTTGTCGATCGCAGCGAAGACTTTGGATTGTTGGCGGTGCAGGGCCCCAAAGCACTTGCGGTGCTGGCCGAATGTCCCAGCTTTGCGGGGGTTAAGGAAAAGTTTGAAGCGACACCTTATTATCGCTATTTTCAGTTCGACTCCGACGGCGACAACGTCGTCGTTTCGCGAACGGGTTACACCGGCGAACGCGGGTTTGAAATTTTTGTTCCCGCTGCGCGAGCCCGAAAGTTTTGGGACGAAATCCTCCGTCACGGCGAGTCTCACGGCATTCAACCGGTAGGACTGGCGGCCCGCGACACGCTTCGTTTCGAGGCGGCTTTTTGTTTGTACGGACACGAACTCGACGACCACACGACACCGCTGCAAGCCGGCCTGGGTTGGGTCGTGAAGTTCAAGAAAGATGACTATGTTGGCAAGAGTGCTTTGCGGGCCGAAAAGAAATCGGGCCTGCCAAAGGTGCTGATTGGGTTGGAGTTGGAGGGGCGCAACATTGCCCGGCAAGGATTCGAAGTTCTCGTCGGCAACGAAGTGGTCGGTCGAGTGACCAGCGGAACGTTTTCGCCGACGCTGCAAAAGAGTCTCGCGTTGGCGTATGTCGAAGGCGGGCTCGCGGAGCGAGACGCTTTCTCGGTGCAAGTCCGAAAGAAACTGGTGGATGCTCGTCGAGTGGATTTACCGTTCTACCCAAGCCGGGCACGCTAGAACAACAAACGCACGGTTGGGTGCAGAGAAAGGACCAGAAAGTAATGGATCTCGATAGCCTGCGTTTTACCAGCGAACACGAATGGGTTCGCCTGGAAGACAACGACATCGTCGTCGTTGGAATTACCGAGTTCGCCGCCGGCGAGCTGGGAGACATTGTGTATATTGAGCTGCCCGAAGTTGGAACGGAGATTAGCGCCAACGATTCGATGGGCACGATTGAAGCCGTAAAGACTGTGGCCGACCTGTACGCGCCGGTGACGGGAGTGGTTGAGGAGATTAACTCGGCGCTGGAAGAATCGCCCGAGTCGGTAAACGACAGTCCTTATGATGATGGTTGGTTCGTTAAGATTAAGGTCAGCGATCCTACCGAACTTGAATCGTTGATGACCCACAACGCTTACCAGGAGATGATCGGTCAGGGATAACGTTACCCCCGTTACGGGAAGTCCCCAGCCGGCCGTCGCATATCTACGATGCCGTACACTTATCATACCGACGACGAACGCCGGCAGATGCTAGAAGCCATCGGCGTTTCTTCGCTTGAAGAACTCTTCGATCAAATTCCTCGTGAGTTTTATCTAAACGACTTGCTGCCGATCGCGCCAGGCATGACCGAACCAGAAGCGCTACGCGAATTTTCGCGCCTGGGCCGTAAGAACAATCCTGCCGGTTGGATGACTAGTTTTCTGGGCGGCGGAATTTACGACCACGTCGTACCTTCGGTGGTGCGCAACCTGACCAGTCGGCCCGAGTTTGCCACTGCCTACACGCCATACCAGCCCGAAGTCAGCCAGGGAACGCTGGCAGTCATTTTTGAGTTTCAAACCCACATCTCCCGGCTAACCGGACTGCCGGTGGCCAACGCGTCGCTTTACGACGGTGCGACCGCCGTGGCCGAAGCGTGCCTGATGGCCGCCAAAATCAAGCGGCGTGACCGCATCGTCTATCCCAACAACCTCAACCCTCGGTACCTGCGGGTTGTGGAGTCGTACGTGCGCGGCCAGGACATTAAGCTCACCGGCGTGGACTTCAACGAGCAGGGAACGATTGACGAGTCGGTGTTGCGAGGTTCGTTGGGCGACGATGTCGCTGGTGTAATTGTGCAAACGCCCAACTACTTTGGCGGCCTGGAGTCGCCATGGAACTACGTCGATGCCGTTCACGATAGCGGAGCACTTCTCATTGCTTGCGTGGATCCGCTTTCGCTGTCGGTGTTTCGGGAGCCGGGTTCCTATGGTGCCGACCTGGTGGTCGGCGAAGCACAGGTCTTTGGCAACGACATGAATTTTGGCGGGCCGGTCGTTGGGATTATGGCGTGCCAGCAAAAACTTATTCGTCAGATGCCGGGCCGGATCGTTAGCCGTACCAAAGATGTCGATGGCAAAGATGCGTTTGTGCTGACCCTGCAAACTCGCGAACAGCACATTCGCCGCGACAAGGCGACCTCTAACATCTGCACCAATCAGGGTCTGCTGGCGACGCGCGCGACTATCTATTTGAGTCTTATCGGTGAGCGTGGGATTAAAGAACTGGGCACCTTGTGTCATCAGAACGCCGCCACGCTGGCCGCAAAGATCGAGGACTGCGAGGGCTACTCGGTTCGTTTCGATGCGCCGTACTTTCGCGAGTTTGTGGTGCGCTGCCCCGGCGATGCCGCCGATGTTGCCCGGTCTGCTCGTGCCGACGGGATCCTCGCTGGCATTCCATTGTCCAGGTACTACGGCGAAGTTGCCCGCGACTTGTTGCTGGTCGCGGTCACCGAAAAACACACCGACGCCGATTTTGACGATTTCTGCGATTCGTTGAAGAAGTTTCAGAAAGATGCAGTCAATGTCTAAGACGATCTACGACAAGAGCCGTGGCGGGCGATGGGGCTATCGCTTTGTTCATGGTGGCGCCAAACCAATCACCGACGTTCCGAAAGAGTACCTTCGCGAAGGAAGCATAGGACTCCCCGAGGTCAACGAGCCCGAAGTCATGCGGCACTATGTGCACCTGTCGACGCTTAATCATCACGTCGACAAGGATTTGTTTCCTCTGGGTAGTTGCACCATGAAGTACAACCCCAAAGTAAACGAAGACGTCGCCGGGATGCCCGCGTTTGCCGGGCTTCATCCCGAGCAGGACGACGCCGACACGCAGGGTGCGCTTGAGGTGCTGTATCGTCTCGAAGAAAAACTTGGCGCGATTGCAGGAATGGATGCGGTGACCTTGCGCACGGTCGCGGGTGCACAGGGAGAACTGTTGGGGCTGATGCTGGCCAAAGCGTACTTTGCCGACCGCGGAGAAAATCGCACAACCGTTCTGGTGCCCGATTCGGCGCACGGCACCAACCCATCGAGTGCGATGATCGCAGGCTTTAAGACCAAAGAGTTTGCGTCTGGCAGCGACGGACGGGTTGACCTGGGTATCTTTCGCAAGGCCTTGGAAGAGGTTGGCGACGAGATCGCGGTGTTGATGCTGACGGTGCCCAACACGGTCGGGCTTTTCGAAACCGATATTGCCGAGATTATCAAGGCCGTTCACGACCGCGGCGGACTGTGCTACATGGACGGCGCTAACCTCAACGCGCTAATGGGACGGGCGCGTCCGGGCGATATGGGTTTTGACATGATGCACATTAATGTGCACAAAACCTTCTCGACCCCGCATGGCGGTGGTGGTCCGGGAGCGGGGCCGGTGGCGGTAAAGTCCCACCTGGAACCGTATCTGCCGCTACCCAAAGTTGAAAAAAGCAAGGACGGCGAGTTTTCGCTGAGTTACAACTACCCCAAGAGTGTCGGTGCGATGCACTCGTTCTTTGGGAATTTCGGAATTTGTCTACGCGCCCTGGTCTACATTTCGCGGCTCGGCGCCGAGGGAGTTCATCGCGCCAGCGGAGACGCAATTCTTAACGCCAACTATCTGGCGAAGCATCTCAACCAGTGGTTTCCGATTCCGCACGGCGAACGCTGCATGCACGAATTTGTCGCCACCGGGGAGCCGTACAAAGCTCACGGCGTGCGAACATTGGATATCGCCAAGCGACTACTTGATTTCGGCTTCTATGCGCCTACGGTATACTTTCCGTTAATTGTTCCCGAAGCGCTCATGGTTGAGCCAACTGAAACGGAAAGCAAAGAAACGCTGGACCGGTTTATCGATGCCTTTCGCCAGATTGCCGAAGAAGCCAAGTCGAACCCCGAACGACTTACCGAAGCACCGCTGCAAACTCCGGTTCGTCGACTCGACGAAACCGCTGCCAATCGCAACCCCATCGTCACCGCCTAGTACAGCCAGCGGTGGCGGCGCGCCATAATGGCACGCCTGGTACTACGGCGATTTGCCCACGCGATGGTGTTGCTGGCGCTTGTGCTGGTCACCGGCTTCCTGCTGCTTCAATTGGCACCTGGCGATGCGGTCACGCGTTACCTCGACCCCTCCGTTGATCCCGAAACCGCAGAACTTATTCGCGTTCGCCTGGGTCTTGATCAACCCGCTCCGGTTCGTCTGGCAAAGTGGCTGGCCGCGTTTGTCCGCGGCGAATGGGGGGTGAGCCTTGCGCAGCAACGGCCCGTCGCGCAGGTGATTGGCGAAGCCTTACCACGAACGCTGCAGCTGACCGCGCCCGCGATGTTTCTGCAGATTCTGTTGGGCCTGTTGGTGGGAGTGTTTGCCGCCGGCCGCGTGGGTAGCTGGTTTGACCGAACCACGTCGATATCCGCACTCGCACTTTACGCACTACCTTCGTTCTTTATCGCCGACGTTTGCATTGAGTTGTTTGCACAGCGGCTGGGATGGTTTCCGGTTGCCGGCATCGGGCAGTCGGCGCTTTCTTCGCGGGCATGGCACGCATCGCTTCCGGTTGTGGTACTGACAATGTCGTCGGTCGCGGTACTGATCCGGTTTACCCGTACCAGTGTGCTGCAGCAGTTGCGCAGTCGCTTTGCTACCACCGCACATGCTAAAGGACTTTCCCGCGCCCGGGTCCTATGGACGCACGCTTTCCCCGCGGCTTTAACCCCGGTGCTGACGATGATTGGTCTGGCGGTACCGGCGTTGATCACAGGTTCTGTTGTCATCGAAACCATCTTCGCGTGGCCGGGCATGGGCAAGTTGCTGGTCGACGCCATGTTTGCCCGCGACTATCCGGTGGTGATGGCGGTTGTTCTACTTAGCGCGAGTGCGGTGATCGCGGCAAACCTGTTGGCGGACCTGGGGCAGTTGTGGGCCGACCCTCCGCAGCGTGACCGGGAGGCGCGGCCATGAGCAAAACCTTCATTCCGGGAGCAACCGCAGCCACCCGAACGGGGGTTGGTGTTGTTTTTGCTTTCCTGTTCTACCTTGCGGTGGCGCTGGCGGTCGTGACGGTGGTGCGTGGTCGAATGGTCGACCCCGAAACTGTAAGTGTAGTAATTGCAGCGGTTTTGGTGTGGTGGGGAGCTTGCGTGAGTTCCGCGCGCTGGGGAGCGGTGGGGAGAACCCTGCCGGGAAGTCGTGCCGCAGGTGGCGGATTGTTGCTTTTTGGCGCAGCGATCACTTTGTGCGCGCTGGCGCCGGCGTGGACTGGCGACCCGTTGGCGATTGGTGCCGCGTCCGACCAATTGGCGGCGCCGAACTGGGATCACCCCATGGGAACCGACCGTTTGGGTCGCGATGTCCTGGCCCGACTAGTTTACGGCGCGCGCACGACCATCGGAATTGCGTTGGCCGCGGTTCTGTTGTCGCTACTGATTGGAACGGCAGTGGGCGCGGTGGCCGCCATGGCTGGACGACGAACCGACGAATGGATTATGCGCGGCGTTGACGCGCTACTCGCGATTCCGCGGTTGTTACTGGTGTTGCTGGTCACCGCGGCGTGGGATAACACTCTGCTGCTGGTGGTGGCGGTCCTGGCGTTGACCGGATGGATGGGAGTGGCGCGGTTGGTGCGTGGAGAGTTGCGCCACCTGGCGGCGGCGCCGTTTGTGGAAGCTGCCGTCGCTGGCGGAGCGAGTCGGTGGCGAGTGGTCTCGCGGGAGTTGCTTCCCAACGTCGCGGGTGCGCTCGCTGTAGCAGCGACACTAAACATTGGCGCCGTTGTTCTTTTGGAGTCGTACTTGTCGTTTTTGGGCTTGGGTGTTCAACCGCCCTGGCCAACGTTGGGCGGAATGGTTCGCGAGTCGCGGGCGACGATGGGTGAAGCGTGGTGGGCGACTGTGTTTCCGGCGTTAGGAATAGCGGTCACCGTGGTGGCAGCGAATTTAATGGGCGAAGGTGTCGGCGAATCTCGCCGCGGCGAATAGGAGAATGGCTTGACCACTGTGCGCGACAAACCTACAGTGCAAACGCACGAAAAAGGCGCAAACATGAGCGAGAACACCCTACTCGAAATTCGCGACCTGACCTGCACGTTCGACACCGAAGACGGTCCGGCGCGTGCGGTTGACGGCGTTACCTTCTCTGTGAATCGCGGAGAGACCTTGGGCGTGGTGGGAGAGAGCGGCTGCGGTAAGACGGTCACCGCGTTAAGTATCATGCGACTCATTCAGTCGCCACCCGGTCGAGTCGAAAGCGGCACCATTGAGTTCGAAGGTCGCGACCTGTTGACCCTTCCCGACAAAGAAATGCGGAAGGTTCGCGGTAACGACATTTCCATGGTGTTTCAGGAACCAATGACCAGCCTCAACCCTGTGTTCACGTGCGGCTACCAGGTAGAAGAGGCGATAACGCTTCATCAGAAAGTTTCCAAGAAGGAAGCTACCGCGCTGACGCTGGAAATGTTCCGTCTGGTCAAGATTCCCGATCCGGTTCGCGTTGCCAAAAGTTATCCGCATCAGTTGAGCGGAGGTATGCGTCAGCGTGTCATGATCGCGATGGCGCTGTCGTGCAAGCCGAAGTTGCTGATTGCCGACGAGCCGACAACTGCGCTCGACGTAACGATCCAGGCGCAGATATTGGATTTGCTGCGATCCCTGCAGGAAGAATTCAATATGGCGATCCTGATGATCACACACGACCTTGGGGTGATTGCAGAGATGGCCAACCGCGTCGTGGTCATGTACGCGGGCAAAGTGATGGAGAGTGGAAAGGTCGTCGATGTGTTTAATCGCGCGCGACACCCGTACACTCAAGGCTTGAAGGCTTCGATTCCCCGGCTCGCGCAAAAGGGGATGCGGTTGCAGACCATTCCGGGAAAGGTTCCCGATCCGCTGGAATACCCGGCGGGTTGTCGATTTTCTGATCGTTGCAAGCACGCCGAGTATCGTTGTGATGCCGAGCCTGTGAACCTACGAGAGGCTAGCGAAAACCATTGGGTCCGTTGCTGGAAGGACGTCGAAGATGCCTGATATCGATGTCGAAGTCGTTCGTCCAGGGCCGTCGCGGGTAATCGAACGCGACAAGCTGTTGGAAGTGAACGAACTCAAAAAGTACTTCCCGATTCGCAAAGGATTGTTTTCGCGGGTCGTCGGTCAGGTGAAAGCTGTCGACGGCGTGTCGTTTGATGTATACCGCGGCGAAACGTTGGGGCTGGTGGGTGAATCCGGCTGCGGCAAGACAACGCTAGCGCGCACGTTGCTGCGTCTGACACCGGCCACTGCCGGTACGGTTACCTTTGACGGCGAATCGGTGTTGGATCTCAACAAGCGCGATCTGCGAAAGCTGCGCCGGCGCATGCAGATTATCTTTCAAGATCCGTTCGGATCGCTCAACCCGCGGTTAACGGTCGGCAGCATGGTTGGCGAAGCGATAAAAATTCACAAGCTCGCGTCGGGCGACGACGTTCGCCAGCAAGTCGCAGAGCTTCTCGACCGCGTCGGAATTTCTGCCGAACACATGAATCGGTATCCTCACGAGTTTTCTGGCGGGCAACGGCAACGCATCGGCATCGCGCGTGCGCTGGCGGTGAGCCCGGACCTGGTGGTTTGCGACGAGCCGGTTTCCGCGCTCGATGTTTCGATTCAAGCGCAGATAATTAACCTGCTAAAAGATCTGCAGGATGACTTGGGGCTAACCTACCTTTTCATTGCCCATGATCTTGGAGTGGTTGAGTACATAAGCGATCGAGTTGCGGTTATGTACCTGGGGCGAATCGTGGAGTTGGCCGAAGCGTCGGCGTTGTATGCCGATCCCAAACATCCCTACACACAGGCGCTCATCAGTGCGATTCCGACATTAGACCCGACGCAAAAACCTGATCGGCAATTGCTGGAAGGCGACGTTCCCAGCCCTGCAAACATTCCCAGTGGCTGTCCATTTCACACGCGTTGTCCCCACGCGACCGCAAGGTGTCACAGCGAAGTGCCGCCGTTTCGCGAAGTCGAACCGGGCAGGCGGGTCGCGTGCTGGCTCTACGAAAAGTAGCGTTTGCCTGGAATCAGGGTTGACGCGTTCGCCCACGCCATACATATTCACGTCACGACGACCGGGCACCGCTCCCTTGACCTGAGCGACTTACCCAAAGGTGTCCTTCCCGCTGCGAATGTAATTCGCGTCGTCGTTCTCCACCGCTGACATACCCCACAGGTTTCACACGGCCCCACCCCGGTTAACGCCACTCTTTGCACTAAGGGGGAGGGAGATGTACGCCTTCGCCAAACGGTGTCGTATGCCTATTGCGGTAATGGCTTCGACAATGTTTTTGGTTTCCATTCATACCACTAAAGCCGTCGCATCCACCGGCACCATAACCGGAAAGGTTGTTGCATTTAACGACAAGACCCCATTGGCCTATGCGAGCGTCGTTGTTGCGGGCACAACGCTGGGCGCAATGGTGTTGAAGGACGGAAAGTTTGCCGTCGTCGGTGTTCCGCTGGGTAAACAACTCGTGCGGGTTCATATGATGGGGTACAAGACCTTCCAGCGCGAGGTAACTGTTAAAGCTGGCCAGCCAGTTGAACTCACTATCGAGTTAAAAGAATCGCTGATTTATATTGAGGGCGACTTTTTTACCCAGGGCAAACGCGTCGGCGATCCCGAAGTGGATCCGCACGCAAGCGATACCGGTCGCGAGTTTGGGCGCGATGACTTTGATCAAGACGCCGTCGAAAAGATTAAAGATGTCGTGGAAAAATCGCCCGGCGTGGTTCAGATCGACGATCGTGAGTTCTCGGTTAAAGGCGGCCGCAGCAACGAAGTCAAAACGCTGCACTACGGTATTCCGGTTGACGATCCGTTTGGACGAAGCAGCTACGATATGGCGTTGGTGGGAACGCAAAGTGTCGAGTTGATAACCGGTGGTATGGATGCCGAATATGGCGATGCCCAGTCGGCCATCATCAACTTGAAAACTCGCGAAGGCGGGGATCGGTTTGGCGGAGAGTTTCAGTACTGGACCGATGATTTTGGTCGCGCCGACCGCACCTACACCAACTACGACCGAGCCAGTCTGGGTTTCGGCGGTCCAATCGGCAACGGTAAGCTGCGATATTTCGTTTCCGGCCAGGCGACTTTCACCGACGGGGAGACGCCGAACGTTGAACCGCGCGAAGAACACAAGATCACCGAGTGGTTGAAGTTTCGCGACCGTCAGTCGGAGTCTTACAACGTTCAGGGCAAGCTGACGTGGTCTCGTGGAACGATAAAACTTAGCGCCGAAGCCGTGGGCTCGCATTCGCGACAGGAGCAGTATCGACACAACTGGAATTTGCAAGGCTACGTTGGCAAGATTCACTACTTCCAGCAACTAGTGGAGATACGTGACGGTATTTACACCTTCGGTTCGGTCACAGTGGTTCCGCACGGTTCATGGGCAACCGAGTCGAGTCGCCTGGAACTTCAACCGGTGGTTGTGGAACAGGTGGTTCGCGATCCCCACACCGGCGTGCAAAGTACTGTTGTGCACGAAGGCTTTCGCGCGGCGCGCATCGGCGGCCGGTTGGTGGCATACGACCAGGTCATGGCCGACGGGTCGGTGAAAAGTTGGAGCCTGTTCAGCGGCTTTCAGTCGCCATATAGCGAATTCGACGCGCAACAACGCGACAGTTCATTTGTCGGGTTTAACTCGGCGGGTCGAACTCCAGAAACGGTGAACAACCAACTGCATCTTCACTTGGGGCTTGACCACGTTCTCTCTGAACGCCTGTCGTACCAATTGCGGGTGGCACGACTTCAGTATGAAAACTCACAACGGGTGAATGATCAGGATCCTTGGGAGTACGACACCGCGGGACATCCGGTGGCGTTACCCAACGGTACCTACCTGGAAGGCGGTGTCACTGCGGCCGAATGGTACACCGACCCAAGCCACCCATACTTTGCAACCGCCTATGACTTTCCCTGGTACTCGCAGCAAACCGCGGTTCGATACATTGCTTCGGCCGCGGTTAATGCGCGCCACATCAAGTCGCACCGGTTTAAGTTCGGCGGGCAGCTTATCTATAACGACCTCAACTCGGACGAACGGCAAAACCCGGGCTTGCGCCGATTCAATTCGCAGCTAGGTCGTGACCAGTGGGGAACCAACGTAAACATTTATCACGCGTATAACCTGGAGGGTAACTTGTACGCGATGGACCGCTGGTTCTACGAATCATTGGTGGCTAACGCGGGGATGCGGGTGGATTTCTTTTCGACCGGAAACGCTCCCGACATCACACTTAATGCCGATGGCGTTGACCGATACTTGGTTGAATACAAAGCGGTGTGGTCGCCGCGCATCGGAATTTCGTTTCCCATTAGCGATCGCGACAAATTTTTCTTTCACTATGCACGCAACACTCAATGGGCGGATCGCTCGCTGCTGTTTGGTTCGCAAAACCTGATCGGCAACACCGGCGTGTTGGGTAACCCCAATCTGGAAGAGCAACTCACTGTGTCGTACGTCGCGGGAATTGGTCGCCAGTTTTCCGACGATGTGGCGGGGCACTTCGCGCTGTTTAACAACGACATCTACGGCCTGGTCGCTGTTGCGCCGGTCACCGACGACTCGACCGGGCTGCAAGGGTATCGCTGGGTAAACCGCTCGTACGGTTCTTCGCGGGGATTGGAGCTTTTATTAGAGAAGCGATTGAGTAACCACGTCGGTTTCGATCTGGCCTACACCTATTCGTTTGCCGATGGCGTTTCCAGCGATGCATCGTTTGGTGTGTCGGCGGATGGGCTGACGCACCTTCCCACCGAGGAGCTTCCCTTGGATTGGGATCAACGACACACCGTATCCACTACTCTACGACTCGCCGGTAGTGACTGGTTAACGTCGGTGTCATACCAGTACGGTAGCGGACTGCCGTGGACACCGGTTGATCGCCTGGCGCGCAAGGCCGACCCGAGTTGGGAAAACTCGCGAAGGCTGGAGCCAACCCACCGGCTTAACCTGCGGGCACAGAAACAGCTAGCTGCGTTTAAAGGGCTTACGGTTTTTGTCGAAGGTCGGAACCTGCTGGATCAGGACATCCTTCGGCGGTCGGGCACCTCGCCCCTGGTGTCACCGGGAATGACCTACGCGCAGATGGACGGTGGCGCGTACCTCACCGAGACCGGCAACTACGGCGGCGCGTATCTTGCCGATACCGACGACGACGGGACCGACAACTTTGTGCCGGTCCACGACCCGAGCGTCTGGCAGCCTCATCGGACCTGGCGGATGGGTTTGGGCTACCGGTTCTAAGGAACGGGTCGGCCACCTATCTGCCTCGCGCGAGTGCCCGCCCTTCCCAAAAAATGCGGTGGGTTGGGGAGTGGGCCGGAGGGTGCGCCGCAATTGCGACCGCGCGTGCAACCAACGCGGGAGTTCGGTTGCACTGGATGGTGGCCGACCATAAAAAAAGCTAAGTGTTTTGTTTGCAAGTAAATACGGTTGAATGGGCTTCGGGTTGGCGCGTCGAGCGCGCTGCGCCGCCATAAGAAACTTAATGACAAGGGGTTAACATCGTTTGGCGGCCCCACAGCCTGGTGATGCCTGACCGGGCCCCGGGCAATTTCGACCGGTTGACAGTGGGGTAAAGCCTGGATATATTTTGGGGAAGGAAGTCCCGTATATGCCTAGTATTTCTTGGGCTTCTGTGATACTGTCACCCCACCTAACGACGGACTAGGACGTCGATCCCCACACCGATTTAGAGGAATTTTAAGCGTGAACCACTCGGCACTCGTGGTTCTGATTTCTACGCCGGTCCGCCCCCCAGGCAGGCCATCGAAACAGCGTTAGGAAAGGGGTTGTGAAATGATGCGAGTTGCGAAGCGGGGTTTCGCTCTACTGGGTTGTACCCTCGCGCTCGTGGTTGGGTTCCAAGCCAGTGCCCAAGCTCAGGGCATTATCTCGGGAACAATCGTCGACTCCAAGAGCAAGAAACCGCTCGCGTACGCCAACGTGATCGTTGACGGAACGCAGCTTGGCGCGATGAGCCTGGCCGACGGCAAGTTTACGATTTCCGGAGTGCCGGCCGGTACCTACACCGTCAAAGCCCTCATGATGGGCTACAAGACGATCGAAAAGACCGGTATCCAGGTCACCAACGGTTCCAACACTACCGTTGCATTTACCCTCGAAGAAACCATCGTTGCGCAGACCCAAGAGATTGTGGTCACCGCAGATAAGCCCATGGTTGAGGTCACCGCTTCTGATACCCGGGCCTCGGTTTCCTCCGATCAATTGGAAGAGATGCCGGTGGATGACGTGCTCGAAGCGGTGGCGCTGAAAGCCGGTATCGTAAAGTCGGGCGACGACATGCACGTCCGCGGCGGTCGCTCGGGCGAGGTACAGATTCAAATTGACGGCGTTCCCGTAGACGACCCGCTTGGGGGCGGCACGGTTAGCGTCGGCCTGTTGGGCACGCAGGGATCGGAGATCGTATCCGGCGGTATGGACGCCGAGTTCGGCGATGCCCAATCCGCGGTTATCAACATTGCCACAAAAGAAGGCGGTCGTAAGTTCGCGGGTGAATTCCGTTACTTTACAGACGACTTTGGCCGTCAGGATAAGACCTATACCAACTTTGACCGACTGAGCCTGGGCTTCGGTGGCCCGACGCCGTGGCGTAGTCTTCGTTACTACGTGTCCGGTGAGGCGTCGTTTTCGGATACCGAAAACAGCACGATTGAACCACGCACCGAACATAAGATTACCGATTGGCTTAAGTGGCGCGAACGTCAGACCGAAAGCTACAACCTGCAGACCAAGCTGACGTATCGACCAACGAACGAGATCAAGATCTCGGGCGAAGCGATTATCTCGCGGTCGCAGCGCGACGCATACTTTAACAACTGGAACATTGAGGGCTACGTTTCCAAGCTGTTCTACTTTCAACGGCTGGGTCTTAAGTTCGAGCCCAACCCCGGAGAACTGGAAACGTTCGAGTTTGCCGGAATCGCGCGGATCGACAAAGGCCCGTGGGCAGAGATCGCCGACGAGGCGACCAGGATGCAAACGCTAAACATCCGTCCGGTCATCGTCGAGCAAACGGTTCGTGACCCCGAAACCGGCGTGGTTTCGATCATTACTTATGAAAACTTCCGCGCCGCCGACATTCGCACCGGCGAAACTGTCCGCACCGTGGTGTGGGACGAAGCGATCATGACCGCCGACGGTTCGACTGTGATCGGTTACAAGCCGCAGGTGCTGTTCGAAGGGTTTCAGTTCCCGTTTAGTGAGTTCAAGTCGTTTGTCCGTGACCCGAGCGGCGCCGACTCGGCGTTTGTTTCGTTCAACTCGGCCGAGCGGACACCGGAGACCACCAGCGACAACCTTCAAGTCAAGTTTGGCTACAACCACAACCTGACTCCCAAGCTGCTTTATTCGGTTAAGGTCAGTCGCTTGCAGTTGAACACCACTACGGCTGTGGCCGACGAGAACGGAAACGCCAAAGCACCCGAAGATTATTTAACCGCGGGTCAGCCGACGACTTTGCCCAACGGTACTTACCTTGAGGGTGGTCTTTCGAACCCTGTTTACTACACCGACGATGCGTTTCCGTACTTTGTAACGTCGTACGATTACCCCTTTTACAGCGACCAGAAAACGGTTCAGTACCTGATAAAGTCCGACCTGACTTCCGAGCAGGTCAAAGGACATCGCATTAAGACCGGTGTTCAGCTCATCTATAACCGCCTGCAGGACGACGAGCGAACCTCTCCCGGATTGCGTCGCTTTAACACCGACGAGGGCCTGTATCAGCAGGGGCTCAACGTTAACCAGTACACCAACTACAACACCGAAGGCGCCGCGTACGTACAGGATAAGTGGGAGTACGAAGGCATGGTGGTTAACGGTGGTCTGCGCTTCGAGTGGTTTAACACTGGTAACAACAGTGAAATTCTAATTAACAGTGAAGACATTCCTAAGGATGTCGAGCAGATTAAGTGGAACCTGTCGCCGCGACTCGGATTTGCGTTTCCCATTACCGACCGCGACAAGTTTTTCTTCCACTACGGTCGATTCACGCAATGGCCGAGCCGAGTGTTCTTGTTTAAAACGCAGGACGCAATCGGGTCGTTGGGCACGCTGGGTAACCCGAACCTGGAGCCGGAGCTAACGGTTTCGTATCAGGCTGGTATTTCTCACCAGTTCACCGACGACATTGCTGCCAACTTTACGGTGTTCAACAAGGACATCTACGGTTTGATCTCGTCGACGTTGGTTACCGATGACTCCACCGGAATCCAGAGCTTCCGTTACATCAACCGGACATACGCGTCGTCGCGTGGTCTCGAGTTGTCGCTGGAAAAGCGTCTGACGCGCCGGTTGGGATTCGAGATTTACTACACCTACGCGTTTGCGGATGGTGTGGCATCGGATGCGGACTTTGGCCGTTCGGCTACGGGCCTGACCCACTTGCCGACCGAAGAACAATCGCTCGACTGGGATCAGCGGCACACGTTTAACGTAACGTTGCGTCTACAGGATCAGAACAAGTGGGGCGCGACCACAATTTACTCATACGGAAGCGGTTTACCGTGGACGCCGGTTGACCGGTTTGCACGACTGGCCGATCCGACATGGGAGAACTCCCGAAGACTGGAGCCAAGCCACAAGCTGTCGCTCCAGGGACGTAAACAGTTCAACATTTACGGCCGCGAGCTTACGCTGTTCTTTGAAGGGCGAAACCTGCTCGACGACGACGTGTTGTTGCCCGGCGGTACGTCGCCCGGCGCGTTCCCAGGTTTGACGAGTGCTGGTATGGACGGCGGCTCGTACCTGACGGAAACCGGTAACTACGGTGGCGCGTACCTGCAAGACATTAACGATGACGGTTTGGACGAGTTCAACCCGGTTTTCGATCCGACGATCTGGGAAACCCACCGCATCTGGAGAATCGGATTTGGCTTCGAATTCTAGCACCGAGGCACGCCAAAAGTTGGCGGTTTCAGCTAGACCGAGGAGGTAACTGTGAGATCGAAAGCAATTCAGTTTGTGGTGGTGGCGATTTTAGTCGCCATGCTTCCGGCGCAGTCGTTTGCGACTGAGCCGTTCGCCAAGGTCGGCACCTATGCCCTTCAGTTTCTGAAGATTGGTGTTTCGGCGCGTGCGGCCGGTATGGGTGATGCCTTTACCGCTATTTCCAACGACGCAACCGCGACGTATTGGAACCCGGCGGGCATGGTGGACGTGACCCGTACTTCCATTTCGGTTAGCCAGACCTGGTGGCCTGCGGACATCGACTTGAACTACGCTGCGGGCGTGTTCACGTTGCCGTTCGTGCCCGGAACCTTTGGGGTTAGCGCACGCGCGCTAACAATGGATCCGCAAAAAGAGCGGACCATCTTCCTCCCGGAAGGCACCGGCCAAACCTTCGATGCCGGCGACATGTCTTTTGGTGTGTCGTACGCGAAGTTTTTTACCGACAAGTTTTCGTCGGGCGGAACAGTTCACTTTATTCACTCGGGCCTTGCCGAGAAAAGTGTTAACACTTTCGCCGTGGACTTCGGACTCGTATACCGAATCGGTCTGTGGGGCATGCGTTTGGGTATGTTGATTCAGAGCCTCGGCGCCGAAGTCAACTACGACGATCGCTCGTCCAAAATGCCGACGGTGTTTAAAGTGGGTCTTGCCGCGACGCCGTACGCGCGTGGCGTGAACACTTTCCAAAGCGTATTTGAGTTCTCGCATCCGTCGGACAACGACGAGCGAATCAACCTAGGTGGCGAGTACTCGTTTAACCAGTTCTTCTTTCTGCGCGGCGGATACAACATCAACGCCGATGCAGCCGGAGTTGCCGGCGGTTTTGGATTCAGAATCGACACCAGTCAAACCTCCGACCTGGTGCTCGATTACTCGTGGGTGGACATGGATTTCCTCCAGGAAGTTCACCGCGTGTCTCTCGCGTTTAGCTACTAGGCTTAGCCGCGACCCAAAGAAATCGATCTCACAACGGGGCACCCCACTCGGGTGCCCCGCTTTATTTGGGCAACGATCGGCGCTGACGGATTGCGCGCACCCCGCGAAGGGGTTAACTTTTTGTGGTCACCTCAACTTTGGAGACTGCCGCGATGACGACAATTAGCAGGCTGCTCTTAGCATTCACAGCCCTCCTGGCGATGACCGGCGTTGCCGGCGCGGAGCAAGTGGGTACCGGCGATTTTGTGTTCTATCTGGACTCGGCGTCGTTTCGCGGCGCGGACGGCAAGACCATCGAAGAGGTCAACATTCGGGTGCCAAACAACGAGATTCGGTTTCGTGAGCACCGTAGTCAGTTTCGCTCGCGCGTGAAACTAAGTGTGCTTGTGCGGGACCTCGACGGCAAAGCGATTGTAGAAGACGCCGAAAAGCTTGAGTTTTTTGAAACCACACAGGAGCGCGCAGACAATTCCCGATACTTTCAAGCCATTGCCAAGCGCTACCAACTACCGCCGGGCCGGTATCAAATATCGGTGGCGATTGAAGACCTGGAAGCGCCCAAACTGACAATGGTCGGCGTGGTCAGCAGAAAGAACAAACTTTCGGCAGTCCGCAAGGCACAACTCGACGTTGCCGAATTCAACGACATCGATCCCGGTTTTAGCGATACCAAGTTTGTGTGGCGCCGCGTCGAAGAAGAAAGCGGCACGCGCTACGCGGCCAACCCGCCGCGGATGTACGGGCTGTACAAGGATTCGTTGGCGGTGTTTCTGGAGTTGTATCTACCGACTGACCAGGCCTCGCAGTCGACATTTGAGTTTCAAGCGGTGGTCACCGACTTTGCCGGAGTGGAACTTGCGGTCTCGACAATCGAATTGCCGCCGCGCTCAGAACGAATGGGAGAACTTGCCACTTACCCGGTGTTCTGGCAAACCGACCTGAACCGGTTTCCGGCAGGGGCCTACCAGGTGGTCTACTTTTTCAAGCAGGACGGGGTTGTGTTACGCCGCGCTCGTGGTGGGACGTTTTCGGTTGCGTGGGATCTGCGCACTTGGGAAGTGTCGCGGCGAGACTTTCTGGCCGAAGCTCGGTTTTTGTTGGGCGATATCAAGTTCGAGGAGTTTCGTTTAACGATGCCCGGAGAGCAGGAGCAAACGCTTGATAAGCTTTGGAAGTCTTTTGACCCGACACCAGAAACCGCCGAGAACGAAGCCTATCGCGAGTTTCTAACTCGCCTCGCCTACATCAACGACCGCTACGTCGAAGGAAACACGCCCGCGATTTTTACCCCGCGCGGAGAACTCTACATGAGGTTCGGCGCGCCCGACGAACTGGTCGAGGATGTAATCCCGGTTAACCGCGAAGTCATGTCGGAGGCGATGGACAAGGTTGGCGATCGCTTTCACGCCATTAACTACAGTAGTACCGGTAACAAGCTTTACAACTCGGGGACGACTCGTGACGCGCTACTTGACTCGCGCGGGGTTGCCCGGCCGGGTGAAGGCGGCAATGTCGGTTATCCCTACGAACTGTGGGTGTACCACGGTGCCGGCAAGCCGATTCTTAACCGCGACGAAGTGATGAATCGTGACATTGGTGCACGGTATTTCTTTGTTGATCGGGAGGGATACGGCCGTTACCAACTTGAGACCACGTCGACCCTGGAGAAGTAGCCAACTCCCTGTAGAACCGCCACTTATGCGATAAGGCACCCCGGATTAGGCGCTTGACAAACGAACGGCCAGTTGGGTATGCTCGCGAAATATACTTAGATAATTCTACAAGTTCTAAGGCCCGATCTTTCGGTCACTTAACGAATCCCCACCGTTAAAGACATTTGATATTGAGTAAAGGAGTTCCTGGCGATGCATGAAATGGTCAGAGGAAAGCGATTTTTTGCCCTCTTAGGGGTCGTTGTTGGGGTGCTGCTCCTCGGCAGCCTCAGCGCGGTTGAAAACACTGCCGCCCAAACGTCCTCCGCTCTAGCCGACTCTTTCCTCTCGGCTCCCAACGACTCGGCCGCCGTCGCCGGTGCGGTTCAGGAGATGATCCGCAAGGAAGAAGCCAAGTTCATCAACCGCGTCAAGCGAAGCGGTGTCGGCCAGAACTATCTGGCTGGCGGAAACTTCATGCACTTGTTGCTGGCGTGTTCGCTTATCGCGCTCGTGTTTATTATCGAGCGTCTGTGGACGCTGTCCCGCGCCCGTGTCAACGTCAAGAAACTGATGATGAACGTGGTTCGCGCGCTTCGCGACGATGGTGTGGAATCCGCCCTTCATGAATGTCAGCGTACCCGAGGGCCCATTGCGGCGATCTTGCACTCCGGTTTGCTTCGTGCCCAGCGCGGCCCCGAAGCGGTGGAGAAGGCAATTGAGACTTCCGGGACCATCGAAATGTCGTTTCTCGAGCGCGGCCTGGTGGCCCTGGCGACGATCGCCAACGTGGCCCCGCTGCTTGGGTTCCTGGGAACGGTATCGGGGATGATTTCGGCGTTTGCCGCCATCGCCGCCGCCGAGCAGGTAAGCGCTAAGTTGGTTGCCAAGGGTATTCAAGAGGCCCTCATCACCACCGCAACCGGTCTGATCATTGCGGTTCCGGTAACGATTGCACATAGTTACTTTGTTACCCAGATCGACCGTTTTATTATTGAAATGGAAGAGGCTAGCGCCGAGCTTATCGACGAACTCCTGGATATCGAACACCAGAAGCGTCAAGCCCGCGCGTAATCGCGCCGACCGGAAAGCGAAAGCGAACCCATGGAAATTAAAAAGGCAAAGTCCAGACCGACGACCGAGATTTCGGCCGCGTCGATGTCGGACATCGCTTTTTTGCTGCTGATCTTCTTCCTGGTGACCACCATCTTTGCCCTTGAAAAAGGGATTCCGATGGTGCTTCCGGGGAACGAAGCCAGTAAGACCAAGGTGAAGCGCAAGAACATTTTGGAAGTGCTGGCGCACGCCAACGGATCGATCACGGTGGAAGATGGCCTTGTCGATATTCGTAATCTGCGGAACCTGGTCGAGCGACGTTTGCAGGAGAACGACAAGCTGATCGTTGTCATCAAAACTCACCCCGACGCCGAGTACGGTTTGATGGTCGATATTCTCGACGAACTTAAACTGGCGCAGGCGCGACGAGTTGCATTGAAAACGATGGGTGGATAATGGCTAGTTTCGAAAAGCAGAACAGGGTAGAGAGCCAGGTTCCGACGTCGTCGATGGCGGACATCGCGTTCTTGTTGCTGATCTTCTTTATGACCACTACCATTTTTAAAATGGAAGACGGTCTTAACGTAACGCTTCCGCGAGCCGAAACGGCGAGCAAGCAAAAGCGGGAGAAGGTCGCACGTATTTGGATCGACCGCCAGGCCAATATCTCCATCAACGACAAGCTGGTCGAGATCAAGCAAATCGAAGACATCGTGATTACGCTCAAGAGCGAACGCCCCGACCTGATCATTGCGTTCAATGCCGACGACCGGGCGCCTTACGGGACCGTGTCCGACGCGATGGAAGAGCTGAAGGACGCCAACCAGATTCTGGTGTCGTTCACCAGTGACCCGGAACGCCAGGGCGCAACCAGATCGAGGTACCGGTAATGACGACCGCCACTACTTCGGTTCCGGTTAAGACGCTGCACCAGACCGCCAACACCGAGTTTAAGGCCGGCTACAAGAAGACCGTTCGCAACGCGGTTTATGGCGCCGTGCTGCTGCACATTGCAGCCTTCGTGTTCTCGCCGCCGTTCACCTTTGAGCCCTACAAGCTCAAGGAAGAGAAGTTCGAAGTCGTCGAAGTACCGGATGACATTGTGATTCCGCCGCCGCCGCAGGACATTCCGCAGCCGACGGTACCTGTTGCGGCCGCCGACGACGAAGCTACCGAAGAGGAAGTCGCTCCGACCACCTTTGACAGCTTCGAAGAGCTCCCGCCGCCCCCGCCGCCGTCCGGTGGTGGAGGCGACGTGTTCCTGGCCTTTGATGAGCCGCCCCAGTTGATTGAATTTGTCCCGCCGGAATACCCGCCGCTGGCCCGTGAGGCGGGCATTGAGGGCGTTGTGCTGGTGAAGGTGCTGGTCAACGAACAGGGCAAGGTGTTGGACGCGTCTGTACTGTCCTCCGATGTGACGCCACAGATGGAGCAGGAGGCGGTCAAAGCAGCAATGAAATGTCGCTTTCGACCAGCTAAACAGCGGACCATCGCGGTGAAGGCCCAGGTGGCCATCCCCTTTGGCTTCCGGCTCAACTAGACTTGGCGAATTCGGGTATACGAACCCCGAGCTAGCAGCGACGGAGCCCCGGTTTGTGACCGGGGCTTTGTTTTGTCTGAAACCAACCGTGGTGCTTGCGCGTCAAAGAAACATGGCACAAAAACTCGGTTTTCTTCCTGACCGCGAAGGCCCGGGCGGATATAATCGCAACAAAACTCGGGCCTGGGCGTATTATTCCTATAGCCAATAGAAACAACACTTTAAGTAACTCCGATATCGTTGAAAGGTGATGGCATGCTTGGCCGACGCCCCATTCTTATGTTTGTGCTCTCGGCGCTGATGGCGATTCCCACCAGCGGCCGCGCTCAGCAGCCGCTGAGTCTGGAGGATTGCATCGCTCGCGCGATGGACCAGTCGACGCAGGTGGGCATCTCGCGGGAAAACCTGAAATCGGCGCGCAGCTCGGTTCTGCAAAACTACGCCAGCTTTCTTCCCAACGCACAGGCCTCGCTATACGCCGGGCACACCTTCATTGGTCCGTCCGCGACCGTTTCCTTCGACACCCAGGGACGCCCCGTTCAGCCCGAGGGTTTTGACTACGAGTCCTACAACTTCCAAATCAACGGGGGCATGAACGTTTTCGACTGGGGTGCGAACATCAGCACGTTAAACCAGTCGCGTCACAGCGAGCGAGCATCCGGTCACGACCTGGAGTACCAGAAGGACTTTATCAAGGCTGCAGTGATTCGCGAATATTACGACTACCTCCGCCGAATTAAACTGCGCGAAGTTCAAGAAGACGACGTCAAAGCCAACGAGCGCAACCTCGAACAGGTTGAGGCGTTTTATCGGATTGGTTCGCGTACCAAGGCGGATTTCCTACAAGCCCAGGTTAACCTGGCGACCAGCCAACTAAACTTGCTTAACGCCAAGAATGCAGAGGAGCTGGCGCGCGCGTCGTTGGCCTCGCGGATGAATATGCCGCTGGAGGCCGAGATCTCCATTCAAGAAGACTACGAAGTTCAGCCGTTTGAAGTCGATCTGTCCGCCGAAGTGGAGTACATGAACGGCCACCGTTCCGACCTGCTGGCTAGTCGTAGTCGTATGGCAGCCGCGAAGTCCGGTCTGACCGCCGCCGAGAACTCCCGGTGGCCAAGCCTGTCGGCGAACTACTCCTTTGGTTGGAACGATCGCGAGTTTGCCGACAACGCTAACTTCTTTCAGACGGACTACAACTGGGGCGTAGGGGTAGCACTTAGCTATGATATTTTCGATCGGTTTGTAACCAAGTCGAACATTCAGAATGCTCGTGCCAGCGAGCGCATTGCCGAACTGAATCTTAAGCAGGCAAAATTGGACGCTCTGCTAGACCTTAAGGGAATTGTTCTTAACCTCAATCAGGCTCGCGAGCGTTTGACCATTACCGAAGCATCGGTGAACTACGCGACCGAAAACCTCCGCCTGGCGCAGGAGCGCTACCGTGTGGGTGCGGGAACGATTTTGGAGACCATCCAAGCGTCAGCATCGCTCACTCAGGCGCAGGGATCTCTGGTCGAAGCTCAGATCGACTTCTTGATCTATAAAGCCGACCTCCAGCGTGCGACCGGGCGTCCGGTAAGAACCAACTAATCCGGTCGCTAGAATTTTTTTCGCCCCCGCGGGTACCTGAGTGCCCGCGGGGGCGTTTGCGTGGTAGGGTTAGGCTATGATACACATGACCAACATCTCGAAGATTTATCGGATGGGCGAGCATGAGGTACGGGCGCTCGACAATATCGACTTTAATGTCGGCCCGGGAGAATACGTCGCGCTCATGGGGCCGTCGGGTTCTGGTAAAACCACTCTGATGAACATTCTGGGATGCCTGGACTCACCAACTAAGGGCCGGTACGAGTTGGCGGGGCGGGACGTCACCGACCTTAGCGACGACCAGTTGGCCTACATCCGCAACCGCGAAATAGGCTTTGTGTTTCAAACCTTTAACTTGCTGCCCCGCGCGACCGCCTCGCAAAACGTTGAACTTCCGCTAATTTACGCGGGGGTCGATCGGGCAGAACGCCGTGATCGGGTAGAACAGTCACTGGCGGTGGTAGGACTGGCGGATCGGGTCAAGCACCGGCCCAATGAGCTGTCGGGCGGACAGCGACAGCGGGTGGCGATCGCCCGCGCGTTGGTCAACAACCCAGCGATAATTCTGGCCGATGAACCCACCGGCAACCTGGACACTCGGTCGGGTTCGGAGATTATGGACATCTTTGACAATCTAAACGCCAACGGCAAGGCCCTGGTGGTGGTGACTCACGACGATGAGATTGCCGAGCACGCCAGGCGTGTGGTTCGGCTCCGGGATGGTCGCATCGAGAGCGACGTGACTAAACGCACTTAGGAGAAGTTCGTGAAGAAGTTCATTTGGATTGGACTGGTACTTGTGGTTCTGGCGGCGCTGATCATTGCCAATCTGCGCGCGCGCGGAGGCAAAGCGATGGAAGTCGACATCGCTACCGTGGAACGGCGAGATATCGTTAAAGTCATTTCGGCTTCGGGAAGCATTCAGCCTAAACGCCAGGTCGACGTTAGCGCAACGTCGATGGGAAAGGTAACCCGTCTCGCCGTTGCAGAGGGGCAACGGGTAGAGGTTGGAGACTTTCTTCTTGAAATCGATCCCGCCACTTTCGAAAGCGCGGTTGATCAACTTACCGCTGCGGTGCGAGGCGCGCAGGCGACGCAGGAACTCGAACAGGCGCAGCTTAAGAAAGCCGAATACGACCTGCAGCGCACCAAGGAAATGAGTTCGGGAGGGTTTGTTTCCGAAGAGGCGCTGCGCGATGCCGAAGTCGCGGTGGAAATTGGCAAGGCGAGGGTGCGCACCGCGCGCGAGTCGTTGTCGCAAGCCCGCGCCAACCTGCAAAAGGCTAAGCACGACCTTGACGAAGTGCGGATTACCGCGGAGATGTCGGGCGTGGTGACCCAGTTGAATGTCGAAGAGGGCGAAGCAGCCATCATGGGCACCATCAACAACCCCGGAACGGTGTTGCTGACCATCGCCGACCTTAGCGAGATCGAAGCCGAAGTGTCGGTGGATGAAACCGAAGTTGTGTTTATCGAAGTCGGCCAACCAGCTCGAGTGACTCTGGATGCGTTTCCGGATACGTCGTTTGCCGGCGAGGTCTCGGAGGTGGGCAACAGCGCGTTGCGCGCTTCGTTGGGCATGGGACAGGACTCGGTTGACTTTAAGGTTGTCATCCTACTGACCGATCGCATCCCCGGCGTCCGCCCCGGACTTACCGCTTCGGTTGATGTGACCGTGGCCGAGCGCAAAGGTGTGGTCGCTGTGCCGATACAATGTCTGACGGTTCGGGATTCACGGCGAGTCAAGCGCGGTGATGACGAGCAGGCTACACGCGACGAACCGTCGCGCGACGTGGAAGGCGTCTGGGTAGTCGAAGGTGGCGAAGTAACGTTTCGTGAGGTTCGAGTCGGCATCGCCGGCGAGAAGTTCTTTCACGTTGTGACCGGCTTGTCTGCCGACGAGCAAGTTGTTAGCGGGCCGTTCCAGGCTATCTCGGACTTGCGCGACGGCGACCGCATCAAAGCGCGCAAGTCGGCGCGCGATGAGTCGTGACCTTACTGTTAGAGGGCATTCGTATCGCACTGAGCGCGTTGTGGGCAAACAAGCTTCGTACTCTGCTAACCCTGTTGGGAACCATCGTCGGCATCATGTCGGTAATTGCGGTGGTGTCGCTCCTGGGTGGAGTCGATCGGTACATGCGCCAGGAAGTCGCGTCGGAAGGCAGCAATGTCTTTACCGTGCAGCGGATTAATTTTCTTGAAGCCATTACCGACTTCGAGAGTTTCACCGACGCTATGAAGTACAACCCAAAGATCGAAAAGGAAGACGTCGAGTATCTGCGATCGTACTTGCAGTTGGCCGATGTTATAAGCGCGCGTGTCACCACCACTGGGAGGGTGTCGGTGCGCAATAAAGTCTACGAAGGGATCGAAGTTCGCGGTCGCGACCACGCTTATGCCAGCGTGGAAAATATTCCATTATATGCTGGCCGACACTTTACTCCGATTGAGTCGCGCGAGAAGTCGCAGGTCGTTGTGTTAGGTTGGGAGGTGTATCAGGAATTGTTGTATCCGCGGAACCCGGTTGGTCAGTTGATTCGTTTGCGGGATCGCCACTTTAAAGTTGTGGGTGTCGCTGCCCAAAAGAGCAGCATCCTGGGTCAGAACCGTAACCGGTTTGCCATTGTTCCGCTCGGCGCGTTCGAGAAAGTCTACGGACTGGAACAACCGATATCTATTCAGGTGCGGGTTGACGATATTCGCCAGATGGATGCCGCCCTGAACGAAGCCCGGGTGGCGATGCGGATTCGGCACGGGCTGCGACCTACTCAGGCCGATGACTTCTTTGTGTCCACCAGCGAACAGCTCATCCAAATCTGGCGCAACATAAGCAGCGGAGTAATGGCGGCGTTGATCGCACTGGTGAGCATTTCGATGCTGGTGGGTGGAATTGTGTTGATGAATACGATGCTGGTGTCGGTTAACGAGCGCACCCGCGAAGTTGGAGTCCGCAAAGCTCTGGGAGCGCGCCGGCTGGCTATCGTGTGGCAGTTTCTGGTCGAGTCTGCGACGCTTTCGGTGGTTGGTGGTGTGGTGGGCATGATTATCGGGTTTGGCGTCGCGTCGATCATTTCGTTTGTGTCGCCGATTCCGTACACGGTTAATGCCGTAATGGTTGCGGTCGCGTTTTTGGTCACACTGCTGATTGGGCTTGTTTTTGGAACTTACCCGGCTTTGCGCGCCGCCCGCCTCGACCCGGTGGACGCGTTGCGAGCAGAATAACGATGTTTAACGTAGCTGACCCATCTCCGGTTCGTAGAGGCTCGCTGTGGCGCGAGGGGTTCGCCCAGGCTCTGGAAGTCGTTCGCACCCATCGCATGCGATCGGCACTGTTGATTCTTGGGGTTGCAATCGGAATAACCACGATCCTCATGATGGTGACCGTGTTAAACGGGCTTGGCCAGAAAATTAACGACGATATGGTTTCGGCAAATCGCCCGTACGTTTATGTCCAACGATACGACGTGCTGACTGGGGACCTTGATGAAGACGACATCTTGCGTCGTAAGAAAATTGAGCCAGAGGATGCGCGTGCTGCCGCCGCCGAGTGTGCAAGCGTAGAGACGGTTTGCTACTTCGTCGAACCGCCATCGGGTACGCTTTATCAGGCGACGTACCAGGGCGAGAAGACGCCACCAATTGGTTTGTTTGGATCGGGTGAAGCGTTTCCGCGAGTGTTCTCATTCGATTTGGAGAGCGGCCGCTTTTTTAGCGCCGAAGAGGTGCGGCGCACCGAACGTATATGCGTTCTGGGTTACGGCCCGGCCAACGACTTGTTTGACGGAGTCAACCCGCTGGGTAAATCGATTCGTGTCGAAGGGCGAAGCTACCGTGTCGTTGGTACCTGCGAGTCGCGCAACCACATAATCGGTGCGATCTCTGACAACTTTGTCGTCTTGCCACACACGACGTTTCGTAAAGACTTCGGCACCGATCTGGATTTTGAATCTTTCGCGGCAACAACTCGGCCGGGATACACGCTCGAAGACGGCGTCGAGGAGATCACGGCGCTGCTGCGCTTGCGGCGGGGTGTCAGACCCGGAGAAGACAACAACTTCGTGGTCATGACTAGTGAGTCGTTTGTCGATTTGGTTCGTAAAGTCACCGTCCCGATCGCGCTGGTGCTAACGGTCATAGCTTCGATCGGACTGATTGTTGGTGGCATCGGCGTAATGAACATCATGCTCATTTCGGTGACGGAGAGAACTCGAGAAGTCGGGGTTCGCATGGCCCTGGGCGCGGAAAAGGGCGACATCCTGTTGCAGTTTCTCCTGGAGGCTGCGACGCTGACCGGAATGGGCGGTGTGGTGGGCACCATCCTCGGAACACTGGCGGCATATGGAGTGTCACAAGTCATACAGTTTCCGTTCCATGTCTCGCCATTCTGGACAATCACGTCGATTGTGTTCTCCTTGGGCGTAGGCGTAATCTTCGGGCTTTATCCGGCCCGCCGCGCCGCTCACATGGACCCGGTGGAAGCACTTCGATTCGAGTAGTCAATTCGTACGTTGCTGCCAAAGGGGCTTGCACCTGCCTTTCCCGATCCCATATTTTTGAACCATGGCCTCCCAGCGCACACTGCACCTCTGCCGTTCGATCCGTACCGCAACCGTGGTTGCTCTTGGTATGGCCGTTGTGCTGGCGGGGGCAACAATGTCCCGAGCTCAGCCAGAGCCCACGACCCGGTCGGGACTACGCCTTACGGCGCGCGCGGTGTTGGACGATGAGCGCCAATCCGCGCTGCGCGTGACCACTGACGTTCCATACCGCAACCTGGTTTTCTTTAAAGAGAACGGTCGTTTCGAAGCTGAGTACGACGTATTCCTGACCATTTTCAAAAACGGCAAAGAAAAAGCGCCTGACGAAAGTCTGGTGTTTCGCAACCGCGTTATCGCCGAGAGTTACGAAGAAACCCGACGCCCGGAGAACCGGTCGACCGCGACCCGCACGTTCAGAATGCCAGCGGGATCGTACCGGGTTGTTGCCAGCCTATCGGTGCGTCGAACCCAGTTGCGTTCGCAACGCGAACAGAACGTCAGCGTGCCCGACTTCATGTCTACAGGAATCGGCTTTTCGACGCCGGTGGTCACCGCGCTCCCAACCGATCGTGGAGGAGCTCTGCGTCGTTGGAGCGACGAAGTCGAGCTGGATCCCTACCGGGTTGAACTGGCACATACGATGTTTGACCACCAGCCTGCGGTGCGGTTCAGCGTCTACCTTTCTGATGACGCCAACCTGCCGGTTGACGGCCAACTTTACTACGAGTTATTGGGCCCCGACCGGCATCAGCATTTTTACGGTCGGCAGGCCGTGGTGCTGGACGATACCGAAGTGTCGTTTATTCTGCCGGTAACGGTGGCTGACCTTGAGCCGGGAACCTATGATGTTCGCATTCGCGTGGTGTCATCGGACCCGGCGCGCGAAGCGTCAACCCAAACGACCATCGGCGTCACCGTGAGTCAGGCGATGCTCACATCCTACTTTGACGAAACCATGGACATCCTTGGCTTGATCGCCGACCGCAGCGAGCTGGAACCCTTGCGCAACGCCGCCGAAGAGGATCGTTTCGAAGAGTGGTATCAGTTCTGGAAGAAACGCGACCCCGACCCGGCGACCGAACGCAACGAAGCGCTGGAAGAACACTTGCGACGCGTTCGGTATGCGGACAAAGCGTTTGGGCGAGGAACGGCCGGCTGGAGAACCGATCGCGGGCGCGTGTACGTGCAATACGGCCCGCCCGAGCGGGTGGACACGGTTACCGATTACCGCAGTCAAGGCGAGTATGAAATCTGGCGGTATTTCACCGCTAACCGCAGATTCATTTTTTATGATATGTTCGGCCTCGGCGATTTTAAACTCGTCGAGGGAGGATTCTATTGACGCGCTGCGGTTCGTCGTCCAAATGGCCAGCTCTGGTTTGCGTACTCCCATTACTGATTGGGGCGTTGACGTCGTGCGTCGCAAAGGAAACGTCCGACCCCGACACGCTTCGTCTCGCGCTTAAGACGGCCCCCAATCAACTCGATCCGGCGATGGTGGTTGATGTCGGAGAAGGCGAGCTGTGCGCGCTGGTATATGAGGGGTTGGTCAGGTTTGCGCCCGATGGAACGATTGTTCCCGGTGTCGCCAGTTCGTGGTCGGTATCTGACGACGGCGTGGTGTACACGTTCGACATTGACCCCAACGCAAAGTTTGCCAATGGTCGCCGAGTCACCGCAAATGACATCGCCTTTAGTTTCGGCCGCGTGCTGTCGCCCGAGAGTCGTTCGTCGCGACGTTGGGTACTTGATCGGCTTGCCGACGTAACATCTAACTCGCTCGATGGCGTGGCCGCTCATTCGCGCGTCACCGTCAGCGACACCTATCAGGTCAAGCTGGTCTTGCGCGAACCGTTCGCGCCATTCTTGTCGCTGCTGGCGTTGCCGGCGGCGATGATCGTGCCTCCCGAGGCCTTCGAACAAACCGCTGACGGTTGGCGAATGAAGGGCTTCCCCCAGGGGGCCGGGCCCTGGCACGTGGTGCAGTGGGAGCGAGCCGACCGCATTGTACTGGAACGCAATCCCCACGACGACGTTTCGGCAGACGGGGTCAAGCGACTCGACTTTCGAATCATCCCCGAGGCTTTCACCCGCGTGGCCGAGTTCGAATCGGGACGACTGGACGTGCTGGAAGTTCCCCCCGCGGAAGTGAACCGCTACGTCAACGACGCCGAAGCCAAAGTGCTTCGCCGCGCCGAGTTGCGCGTGTTTTACATCGGCCTTAACAACCAGAGACCGCCGCTGGACAATGTCGAGGTGCGCCGTGCCCTCAACATGGCGGTGGACGTGGACAAGCTGGTTGAGGTGCTTACCGACGGGCACGGGCATCGCGCGACCGGGTCGATTCCGCCGGGGTTGCCCGGCCACCAACCGCGCGCTCCGCACATTTACAACCCCGACGCCGCGAGGCGATTGTTGGCCAAGAACGGTTTGGATAAAGGATTCGCATTAGAGATCTGGCAGCGCGACAACCCCGAATCGAACCGAATGCTGGAAGCGGTACAGGGGTATTTGTCAGAAGTTGGAATTAAGGCCACCATCGTTCGTCGTGAATGGAGTGCATTCAAGGAGGCTGTGTCGGCGGGAAAAGTCGACGCGTTCTTTTTGGACTGGTTTGCCGACTACCCCGATGCGGAAAACTTTATCTTTCCGCTTTTTCATAGCAGCAACGCCGGCGGGGGAGGCAACCGAGCGTTTGTTAACGACCCCGAAATCGACGCGTTGATTGTTGCTGCCAGCAAAGCCGATCATGACGACGCCGCCAAACTCTACGCACAAATTGACGACATGCTCTACCAACGTGCGCCGTGGATTTACCTTTATTTTCCGACGGTCTTTTACGCCGTTGGTGACGGCGTCCAAAACTTTCAGCTTCCCACCCTTTACCTGGGCGCCAACTACCTGAGTGTCAGTAAGACTCTGTAAATGACCGGGTACATCGTTAGACGCTTGCTGTGGTTCATACCGATGCTACTCGGCGTGGCGACGGTTACATTCTTCTTAATGTACATATTGCCGGGAGATCCGGTTTTGTCGATGGTGGGCGAACGCTACGATCAGGCGACGATCGATCGGCTCCGCGCGGAAATGCACCTCGACCGTCCGCTGCTGGTTCAGTACGGCTACTTTCTAGCCGACCTTGCGCGGTTGGATCTGGGAACGTCTTATGTTACCGGAGTTCCGGTGTGGGATTCGATACGCGATCGTTTTCCCTATACGTTTCGTCTCGCCGCGGCCGCGATGCTTATTTCGGCCGTGGTCGGTATCAGCGTGGGGGTTCTCGCCGCGCACAAGTGGCGAACGCTATGGGATCGCCTTGCGATTGTGGGAACCGTTGTCGGCGTGTCCATGCCCGTATTCTGGCTCGGCGTACTCCTTATATATGTGTTCGCGATGAAACTCAACTGGCTGCCCGCGTCTGGTTTTGGCGGGGGTAGTCCGGCTAACCTTGTCATGCCCGCAGTGACGCTGGCAGCCGCTTCCGCTGCTTACGTGGCGCGAGTCACCCGATCAAGTGTGCTGGACGAGGTGGGAGAAGTGTACGTTAAGGCGGCAAGAGCTAAAGGTGTATCCGAAACTAAAGTGCTTTGGCGGCATGCGCTGCGTAACGCGCTGTTACCGGTCGTTACTGTGATCGGTGCTGACTTTGGCAGCTACCTGAGCGGCGCCGTGCTGACCGAGTCGATCTTCGCGTGGCCGGGGCTGGGACGATTTACATTGGATGCAATTCTAAAGCGTGACATTCCGGCAATTCAGGGCTCGGTATTGTTTATGGCGGTCTTGTTTCTAACCATAAACTTGCTTATCGATATTCTGTACGCGCGAATTGATCCACGCATTCAGTTGGGAAATCGTCGATGAACGAGAGCACGACACTCGTGCGGCCATCAAGCTCCGGCGCGGCGCCGGGCGAAGCGGCCCGGGTAATGCGGAGGGTGTGGCGAGACGGCGCGGGTCGTATCGGTTTGTTCACAGTCGCCGCGCTGGTTGCGGTGGCACTGCTCGCGCCGTGGCTGACCCCTTACACCGCCGACGGTATCGACATGAACAGCGCGCTCCAACCGCCATCGGCAGATCATTGGCTGGGCACCGACACTTTCGGCCGGGACATTGCTACAAGACTCATTTACGGCGCGCGGTTTTCATTGGAGGTGAGCGTCCTCTCGCGGTTGATTGCGATCGCGCTGGGAGCGGTACTGGGCTTGCTGTCGGGTTATTTTGGCGGATGGGTGGACGGGCTGATTATGCGACTCGCCGACATCACCCTGGCCTATCCCGGCTTGCTATTGTTGATTGCGGTGATGGCGGCCGTGGGCCCGAGTACCGCGGCGTTGTTCGTTGCATTGGGTGTGGTGGGTTGGGCCGGTGTGGCGCGCCTGGTTCGATCGCAGGTGTTGTCGGTCAAGGAACGAGATTTTGTAACGGCGATCCGGTCGTTGGGTGCAAAGTCGCCGACGGTCCTGTTCCGCCACTTACTCCCCAACGTTGCCTCGCAACTGATTGTCGTTTTTACGATGGGGTTAGGCGCCGCCATCATGGCCGAGTCCAGCCTGAGCTTCTTGGGGCTGGGTGCGCAGCCGCCGACGCCCAGCTGGGGAAGCATGATCAGTTCGGGGTTAGACTATCTGCGAGTGGCGCCGTGGCTGTCGCTGGCGCCCGGCGTGGTTATTACCATTGCGGTGTTGGGGTTTAATCTGCTGGGGGACGCGCTGCGCGACGCGCTAGACCCAAAGGCTAGCGGAGGACGGTAAATGGAGTTTACACATTCCATAAGGAGCGGTATCGCCGACGTACGCGGCGAGCCGGGCCATCGTGCGGAGATGACCAGTCAGTTGGTGCATGGAGATCCCGTGAATGTCGTCGAGACCACCGACGAATGGTCTTTGACGGTCGGGCCGGATGGATACCGTGGCTGGGTTCGCAACTGGCATCTGACATCGATCGATCCGTCTTATCAGGCCACTCACTATGTGGCGGTTCCGCTGGCCCGTTTGCGCCGCGACGCCTCACAAGCAGACGTAACCGCCGCGTTTTTGCCTACCGGCAGCCGTGTCGTGACTACGGGCGCGACGCAGGAGGACTGGGCTCAGGTTCGTTTGGTGGATGGAGCGCTGGCCTGGTTGCCAGCGGCGCAACTCTCACCCGTCGAGCGCGCCAAAGCAAATCCCGCCGCTATTCTACGTTGGGCGCAAAGGTTCAGCGGCGCTCCGTACTTGTGGGGAGGAACAACCGCCGCTGGAATTGACTGTTCTGGCCTCGTGCAGCGTGTGTTTGGACTCTGCGGCGTGTCATTGCCGCGAGATTCGGCCGACCAGGCCGCGAGAGGAATCGCTGTGGATGGCCTCGAGCGGCTGTCTCCAGGAGATCTGGTGTTCTTTGGCGGCGGCGAGCCGATCACCCATGTGGGCATAGTGGCGGTCGACCGGACCTTCATACATGCCCACGGACAGGTCCGGGAGACGTCCCTGGACCCCAAATCTCAACTTTTTGAACCCCATTTTTTAGCGATTTTCAGGCTGGCTCGCCGGGTCCTCGTGTAACCAACTGCGGTTAGGCAGGTTAGGAAAACCCGCGTCGGTACAGGCAATTCTGCGCTGGCAATAAATTCCGACTTGCGTTCTGGCGAAAACCCGGTAGATTGCTCTAGATGCGCTTGTGAATCTTTTATCAAAGTTCTCCCAAAAAAAGTTGACAAGGTTTTGGGATAGGCGTAACGTTCCGCACCAAGTTTAGGAGGCCCTACGATTATCCCCCTAAACTGACGTTTTCTTAGCATTAGAAGCTTATCGACGTCTCATCGGGTTGCCGTGGATTCCACCAGCTTAGGAGGTGCGGTATCGGGTCTTGTTAGTTAACGCGTTGATGGCCACCCATCGACGCAACCTCCGCTCTCTTTCGAGAGGGTGGAATCAAGGTGAACTCGTTAAGAAGTTAAGTATTCACACGGGAATCGCTGGAATATCCAGCAAACGACTCTGAACAGGGAATTCCCACTAGAGGAGGTCAAGGAATGACTAAGAACTGGAGCAAAATCCTGCTCGTCTCCATGCTCGTCATGGTGATGACTGCATCGCTCTCGTTCGCTACCACGTCCCGGGTCAACTCGCTTGCCGGTACGGGTGCGTACTTGTCCGACGATAGCAACGCCTATCGTTACTACAGTCTGCTTAATCAGTATGCCAACTCCGTCACCGTGGAACTCGGTGAGTGGATGGGTGGTGACCCGATGTACCGGGTCATGAGCCTGAACTGGGATCTTGGCAAAGAACAAGAATGGGGTACGTTCCGTTTGACGCTGAACGAAGCTCCGTTCGACATGGGCGGCATCTATCACGAAGCTCCGTTCGCGAACTTCACGCCGAGCAACACCGGTGGCAACATCGGTCACCCGGCCTTCGCGATGACGCCGTACAACCGCTTCGACCTGGGTTGGGCTAAGGACTTCAGCGAAGCCCTTACCGCCGGTATCGTGTTGACGATGAGCGGTTGGTCCTACGAGTCCAACGTTGCGGCTGTTGATACCACCGCTAGCGCCAGCTTCCTGAGCGTTGGTGTTGGTGTTAGCTGGACCAACAACGACAACATGGCGTTCGACGGCGCTTTCACCTACGGTACCGCCGGTGGTGACGCTGAGTTCGCTCCGTCGACCGGTAACCCGGTGACGGCCGAGTGGGACGCCAGCACCTCGTTCTTGCTGGATACCCGCCTCATCTACACGCTCAACGACGAAATCGACCTTATTCCGACGCTTATCTTCGGTACGGCTGACTTCGGTCTGACGGGTGACGATGGCGCTGGTAACGAAATCTTCCCAGAGCCGGAAGGCGATAAAGTAACGAGCTTCCAGTTCGGCGTTGGCGCGAACATCGATGTCAACGACAGCAACACGCTTATCGTCGCCGGTGAGTTCTCCAGCTTCGGTTGGGAGTACTCGCGTCCCGAAACCGCAGGTGCTTCGATTGACAAAATCAGCCGCACCTACATGCCGACGGTTCGCATGGCTCTTGAAACCCAAATCACCGACAACATCACCACGCGCGTGGGTGCAGCCAAGACGCATCTTGGCAAGACCACGATCGATCGTGTGAACGGTGATTCGACTGAGTACACGCCGGGTGTCAACGGCATGCTCTACGGCACCGACGGCTTCGAGCTTTCGCTTGGCGTTGGTTTCGAAGTTGCTGAGTGGCTCATCGACCTGTATCTGCGCAATGAGACTCCGTTCAACCTGGGTTACTGGCTCACCGGTTACTCGGATTGGAACGCTGGCGGTCCCATCTACCGCGCATCGGCTATCTACAACTTCTAAGTTCTCTTAGAAGGCGAACGAAAAACTCCCCTCGTCCTGGTGACGGGGGGAGTTTTTTTTGTTAGAAGCCGGACACGCAAGGCAACGATGGGAAGCGTTGGGCGCGGGCTGTCCTGTATGCGTCGTCATCGGTAGCGCGCCGAAATGGTGAAGGGGCCGGAATTTTGCAATATCCGGATTGTCTAAATCCGGGACGACTTGCCGTTTCCCAGGACTGCCATGTATTTCTTCTACTACCTGCCTGTTGGGGTGGATGCCACCTCCAAACGGACTCCGATTATTACCATCTTTTTTGCGACGGTCTGCGTTGCCGTGTTTCTGCTGAATAAGCTTTTTCCAGACACGCTGTCGCTGAATTTTTACAACTTCATCTACTACCCGTACAACTCGCCGTGGTACGTGTCGATTGCATCGATCTTTCTGCATTTCGGCTGGTTTCACCTGATCGGCAATCTCTTGTACATGCTTTTGTTTGGGTGGTATCTGGAAGAGCGACTGGGGACAGTGCTCTATGGGTTTGTATTTTTTGGAAGTGCGATCGCAGGGAATCTGCTCCAGGGGCTCATCAACCATAACTACTTGTCTGCTGGTGGGATGGGCATCATTGGGGCTTCTGGCGCCGTCTCTGGGGTTCTAGGCGCATTTCTTGTGCGCCTGTACATGAGCAACGTTCGGGTTGCGTACTGGGTCTTTATGCCGCTTCTGGCGTATACCAAGGCCGGTAAGGTGAGCGTTCCTTTTGTTTTCGCGATGGTGCTGTGGGTGCTCATGCAGTCCGCGCGCGGCTTCATGCAGTTCGAAGGCGCTTCTGCTAACGTCGCTCATTTCACGCACTTAGGCGGATTCTTGTTTGGAATTGCCCTGGCTTTGGCTACCGGACAGCACCGAGAGGGTCGCCTTGAAGGCTATCTGATTCGCGCCCGGCGAGCCCTGCAGAAGGCCGATTTCTGGAGCGCCCACGACGAACTCTGCAGGTACGTTGAGCAGCGCCCCGACGACGGGTCTGCCCATGCGGATCTTGCTCGAGCGTGCGTACAGGCGGGGCACCGCGGTGAGGGCGCTAAGCACTACCGCCGGGCTTGTCGCCTGCTTCTGGACGAAGGCAACCGACAACGAGCCGAGCAGGTCTACCTTGAAGCCGCGCGCGGATTTAGCGGCTTCGCCATGGACGAAGACACCCAGCTTGAACTCGCCTTCGGACTGGAACGAAACCTTAAGTACGACGCTGCCTTACGCGCTTACGAAAACTTCCGCACAAACTATCCCCTTCACCCCGAAGCGCCGTTCGCGCTGCTGCGCGCGGCCAACATTCTTCGCTCCAACCTCGGTGAGTCGCGCCGCGCGCGCGAACACTACGAGGACCTCATCAGCGACTACCCCAACGATGCCTGGGTAGACTTCGCCCGCGAGCAGGTCCGCCGTCTGGCCTAAGCGGCTTTAGGCTTGCGGGTTTTCCGCGCCTACGCATACTATCCAAAAAACTCGTCCCGCCCTTAGGGGCGGGCTCGCTGCGGATTCTGGGGGTTTTGGGCCGAAGGGAGCGAGCATGAGTAGTGAACGATCGCGATTGCGTGATTTACCGATTAGTGAACGACCACGCGAGCGGCTGTATCAAGTCGGTGCGCCGCAGTTGTCGTTACAGGAATTGTTGGCGGTGTTGTTGGGCGGCGGGACGGCGCAAGGGAGCGCCCTACAAACCGCGCTAAGACTCGTCGCAACTTACGGTGATTTGGTTGAACTCGGCAAAGCCGACATCGACGCTCTTCGCCAGATTTCGGGAATCGGTTTCGCACGCGCGTGTCGCCTGGTGGCCGCGTTTGAAATTGGCCGACGCATAAACGGAGCGCGACCGCACAATGGTCATAAGCTAACAACGCCAGCAGAAGTTGCCCAGTTGTTTGCGTCCGACATGCGACATTTGGATCGCGAGTATTTTCGAGCAGCGTTGTTGAACACGAAGAACCAGGTCATTCGAACGGTAACGGTTTCGATTGGTTCGTTAAACGCATCGATTGTTCATCCGCGGGAAATATTAAAACCCGCGATTGCGTCAAGCGCAGCGGCAATTGTTTTGGTGCACAACCATCCGACCGGCGATCCAACACCTAGCCGTGAGGACATTGCATTCACCAAACGCTTTGCCAAGTGCGGCGAGCTAATGGGTATCGAACTTTTGGATCACGTCATCATTGGTGACGGTAAGTATCGCAGTCTTAAGGAAGCTGGATACCTCTAAAAAGAAAAAAGGACTCCATGTTTAGTTTTTCCGGATTGTCAAACTGGCTTAGCAACGACGTCGCAATCGACCTGGGAACGGCGAATACGCTGGTGTTTGTGAAAGGCCTCGGTATTGTCTTGAACGAACCGTCGGTTGTCGCGGTGGATCAGAGCACGCGCAAGGTCTACGCGGTAGGCCTCGACGCCAAAGCGATGTTGGGCAAGACGCCCGAACATATCGCCGCGGTTCGTCCGATGAAGGACGGTGTAATCGCGGACTTTCAGATCACCGAAATGATGCTTCGCGAGTTTATCCGCAAGTCGCAAAAGAAGAAGCTGTTCATTCGCCCGCGCATCGTCATTGCCGTGCCCAGTGGTATTACCGAAGTGGAAAAGCGCGCGGTTCACGACAGCGCCGAACATGCCGGCGCGCGCGACGTGTATTTGATCGCGGAGCCCATTGCGGCAGCGATCGGAGTGGGATTGCCAGTCGACAAACCATCCGGAAACATGATCATCGACATCGGCGGTGGAACCACCGAGATTGCGGTCATCGCTCTCGATGGTATTGTCGCCAACAGTTCGATTCGGGTTGGCGGCGACGAGTTGGATGAAGCCATCGTCAACTATGTCAAGCGCACTTACAACATGCTCATCGGTGAACAAACCGCGGAGCAAATTAAGATCAAGGTGGGTGCGGCGATCAAATTGAAGAACCCACTCGAAATGGAAGTCAAAGGTCGCGATCTGGTTAATGGTATTCCCAAAAATTTGAAGCTCAACAGCGAAGAAGTGCGGGAAGCGATCAGCGAGCCCGTGTCGCAGATTGTCGAAGCACTAAAGCAGGCGCTGGAACAAACGCCGCCCGAACTTGCTGCTGACATTGTCGACCGCGGGATCGTTATGACTGGTGGTGGCGCAATGTTGCGTGGTCTGGACACGTTGTTGAAGGAAGAAACCAACTTGCCGATCAATGTGGTCGACGACCCCCTGCTGTGCGTGGTGCTGGGCGCGGGCAAAGTCCTGGACAACATTCACGTCTACGATCGGATCCTGATGCACAGTACTCGCGACTAGCATGCACTTGATTGAGTTGCTTCTGCAGCGCCACCGCGACAAAACCGTTCTCGCGGTTCTTGTCCTGGCAGCGTTATCCCTCCTGGCGATGCCGGAAACATCGCAGTTGGATGTTTCTCGCCGGCTCCTTAACGCGTTCTTTCTGCCAGTTGACCGCACGATGTCGGTCATCGAAAACTATCGTGCGGTGGAGAGTGAAAACCGTCGCCTTAAGCGAATGGTCGCGACGCTAATGCTGCAGCGCGAGCGAGTTGACCAGTTCCGACTGGAACACGAACGCTTGCGTCGATTGGCCGCGTTCAAAGAACAACAGTTCTACGATTTGTTGCCGTGCGAAGTTATCGGCCGCAATCTGGATCGGTTTCAGACGGTGCTGGTGGTAGACAAGGGGAGCGCCGATAGCCTGGCGGTGGGACAGCCGGTAGTAACCTATCAAGGATATGTCGGGCGCGTGGTTCAGGTGTTCTCGAATTCTGCCTGGGTGCAACTGGCAGCGAGCCGCGATCATCCGGTCAGTACCATCGACAAACGCAGTCGCGTCGTTGGAATACTCGAGTGGCGTCGTCGCAACCTGTTTGAGCTTACCAGTGTTTCTGCGGTAGAAGACGTTGCCCCTGGCGATACCCTCTTGACCAGCGGTTTCGGTGGGCGGGTACCCAAAGGGTTCCCCGTCGCCATCGTTTCGCAAGTGCGACCCGACAACGACGGGCTTAGTCTAAGAGTGGAAGCCAACAGTCCGGTGCCATTTATGTCGCTGGAGGAAGTGTTTGTGCTGCGCGACGAGATATCTTGGGATGAAGCCCTCTTTTACGACGAAGCTGATACGTTGCTTTTGCGTTCGGTACTGGAGGAACGGTGAGGCTGTTTCCGTTCCTGGTGATGCTGGGTAGTCTGCTCGTTGCCCAGTCGATTCTTCCAAGTCGAATTGGTATAGGTTCCGTTGCGCCTGACTTCGTCATATTGGTGGTTCTGTTCTTTGGCCTGTTTCGTGGTCCTATTTCGGCCTCGATTTTTGGATTCGTCATCGGATTCATACAGGACCTGACCAACCCCGGCCTGCTGGGCCTGAACGCGCTAACCAAGGCCGTCCTGGGATACTTTATTGGTAACGCCAGCGGCAAACTGGTTCCCGAAAACGCTTTGTTTATGTTTGTGGTGTTTGCGGTGGCAGCTTTCGCACACGATATTGTTTATCTGACGTTCTTCCATTGGCCGGATGTCGGCAGCGCGCTGCTGCAGATCCTGGTGGTCGGGCTTCCCAGCGCGCTGTATACCGCGGCGGTCGGCGTCCTATTGCACGTACTGGTTCAACGCTTTGCTCAACACGGGATCGAAATAAGTGGGCAAGAGGGAGAGTGATTCGATACAACGCGGCCGCGAGCGCCAACGCGTTCTGATTGCCGTGTTGGTGGTGTTCTTCGGGTTTCTCATGGCTCGAATGTTCACCCTGCAAGTGTTGCGTCACGAAACCTACGACGCCTACGCGTTGGACAACCAGCTCCAGCGCGAACGCTTTGTGGCGCCGCGGGGTTTTGTCCTCGATCGTACCGGCGCGGTGTTGGTTGACAACGTTCTTCATTTTGAAGTCTCAATTCCCTGGCGCGATCGTCGGGATGTTTCCGACGCCCTCAACACGCTCTGTCACTATCTACCGATCGATTCGGTGAGGGTGTTGGAACGCTTCGAGCGCTGGCGAGGTCGCTACGGCCACGCCGCCTTTCCAATTATTCCCGACGCCGACAAGTTCGTTATTTCGTTTATCCGCGAGAACGCCGAAAAGTTTCCCAACATTCGTGTGCAATCACGAGCGCAGCGCCGTTATCGCGACGGGAAGATTGGCGCGCAGTTGCTTGGGTACGTCGGCGAAGTGGGCGATCGCGAACTGAACAGCGAAGGCCCGTCCACGTATCACGCCGGTGATATGATCGGCCGATCGGCGGTCGAGCGTTACGCCGAACGCTGGCTTCGTGGTGTAGATGGACAACGAGTCCATGAAGTGAACGCCACCGGCCGTGTACTCGGTGAGGTTGTGGAGTTGTCGACGCCGCCGGAACCAGGCCGGGACGTAACACTTACGGTTGATGCCCGCCTGCAGAGTTTTCTGGAGTCGTTGTTGGCGCAACACGGACCGTCATCCGCGGTCGTGATGAACGCCGAAGACGGTTCGGTTATCGCGGCGGCAAGCTACCCGGCGTACGATCCCAACGTGTTCGCTCGCGGAATCACCCAGGACGAACTCGACGAGCTGGTAAATGACGAAACCAAGCCATTGTTTAACCGCATTCACCAGGCTCGATACCCGCCGGCGTCGACGTTCAAAATGGTCAGCGCGTGGGCCATTCTGAAGAATCGTCTGGTTGATCCCAACGAAATCCTGGTGTATTGCACGGGGCAGTATCAATTCGGCAATCGTATTTTTCGCTGCTGGCTGGCCGGTGGTCACGGTTCGATGAATCTGCACACGGCGCTGGTCGAATCGTGTGACAGCTACTTCTACAAATGTGCCGAAATCCTTAACGTCGACGACTTGTCACTGGCCGCTCGTCGCTTTGGTTTTGGACAGCTCACCGGGATAGAACTTCCCGGCGAAGTCTCCGGGTTGGTGCCCGACCGCGAGTACTACAACAAGCGATTCGGGCGCGGCCGGTGGACTCAAGGCTACATCCTCAACAACGTTATTGGGCAGGGTGAGTTCCTGGTAAACATGGTGCAGATCGCACGCATGACTGCGGCCATCGCTAACGGCGGTCACCTGGTAACACCGCATGTCGTTGCCAGCGTCGAAGGCGAGCCGCCGTTGGAATATCCGCGTAATCCGATTCCTGAGTTAAGTTCGCGCCATTTGCGTTACATCCAGAACGCAATGCTGATGGTGGTTGAGGATCCCGACGGCACGGCAAATTGGACACGCATTCCCGGCTTGAAAGTGGCGGGGAAGACTGGCACCGCGCAGAATCCCCACGGTGATCACCACGCGCTCTACACCGCGTACGCGCCCTACGACGCGCCCGAAATTGTAGTGTCGGTGATCGTGGAGAACGCGGGTCACGGCGGGGAAGTGGCCGCCCCGATTGCCCGCGACTTCCTACGCGAATACTTTGCATCGATTCTTCCCGAGCGTCAGGCACGTTCGACTCCCGCTGCTTCGGGGGGCGCGCAATGAGGTTCGCCAAAGGGTTTGACTGGTTGCTGGTTGTGGTTACGTTTGCGCTGTGTGGTTGCGGCCTGGCGTTGATCTATTCGGTGTTGCAGCCGTTGGGCGATGAGGCCAGTGAGGTCAGCTATTTCTACCTCACTCGGCAGTCGATGTGGCTTGGAGTTGCCACCTTGGGAATGGTGCTTGCCGCCGCCGTACCGTTTCGAATCTTCGAATCACTTGCCGGGGTCATCTATGTGCTGTGTCTGACGTTGTTGTTGGTTACCATGCTGATGCCCACCGGTCCCGCTGGACGGTGGCTTTCGTTGGGCCCATTTCGTGTTCAACCTTCCGAGCTAACCAAGGTCGCCGTTATCTTCATGTGGGCAAGAGTGCTGTCGGGAACACGCGGCGACCCCAACCGTGCGCGAAGCCTGATGGTGGTGCTGACCCTGTTCGCAATTCCATTCTTGATGGTGCTGCAACAACCCGACCTGGGAACCGCGCTGGTGTTTTTGGGCGTGCTGCTTCCGATCCTGTACTGGCGCGGTGTTGCGGGGCTCCACATCGTTTTTATTCTGTCGCCGATCGTCAGCAGCGTTCTCATTATCTATGGCGAGAACGTAGCCAACACCGCGCTACCGTTCGGTATTTTTATCGTGTGTATTTTTGTCGTCGCTTATCTCCGGCGCAGCCAGTTGGTGGAGAGTGTTTCTCTGGTTGTGGCCAACGTAGGTGTGGCGCTGGCGCTGCCCATTGCGTGGGATCAGCTACAGGGCTATCAACAGCGACGGGTACTTAACTTTCTCGACCCCGGCGCTGATCGGCTGGGTGCCGGTTGGCAGGTGATCCAAAGCAAGATCGCTATCGGGTCGGGTGGTTTTACCGGCAAAGGTTACCTGGCGGGGACCCAAAAGGCGTTAGAGTTTATTCCCGAAAAACACACCGACTTTATTTTTTCGGTATTGGGTGAAGAGTTTGGTTTTGCGGGGGCGACGTTTGTTCTTTTGATGTTCGGCACGCTTATCGTCCGCGCTCTGGTGCTGGCGCAAAAAGCAAAAAGCCAGTTTGCCAGTACCGCATGCATCGGGATCGCGGCGTACTTTCTGTTTCAAGTGGTGGTCAACATGGCCATGACCATGGGAATGGCGCCGGTAACCGGAATACCGCTACCGTTTTTGAGTTACGGAGGTAGTTCTCTGGTGGTGAGCTGTTTTCTGGTAGGCTTTCTGGTCAATGTGTCCATGCGTTGGTACGAATACTAGGCGCATGGGGCTTGGCCCGCGCGCGGCAAAGGCGTATATTGTGGGCGCCGTCCAACCCTCCTTCGATTCGGATTGTCCGGAGTTTTTGTGCAGCCAATTTTACTCGACCTAGATTTCATTCAGATCCGCAGCTACGGACTGCTGCTGGCGATTAGCTTCTTTGTGGGGATCCTGCTGGGTGGGCGCCGGGCTAAAGAGCGTGGCATCGCGCCGCAGATCGTGATGGACCTGGGCGTTCTCATCATTATCGCGTCGATCGTTGGCGCGCGGCTTCTTTACGTTGTATTCCACCTGGACCAGTACACCAACCCGCTCCAATTGTTCGCGATCTGGGAGGGCGGGGCCACGTTCTACGGGGGGTTCATCGGAGCCATTCTCGCGTCGTACTTTTATGTCCAGCACAAGAAGGTCTCGTTCTTCCGAATGTTCGACGTGCTGGTGCCTTCGATCGCTCTGGGCTTGTTTATTTCGCGGTTCGGTTGCTTCTTAAGCGGGTGTTGTTTTGGCAAACCCACCGACCTTCCCTGGGGCGTTCACTTTCCCCACGATTCTCCAGCCGGGGTAGCCGCAGCCGAGTACGCCGCTCGTCACGGATTGGTGGACGTGGCTCTGCATCCGGCGCAAGTGTACTCGGCACTTTACGGCTTGATCATTTTCGTCACTCTGATGCTGGTTGACAACCGACTGAAGGAAAGACGCGGCGCACTGACCGGGCTGTTTCTGATCATGTACGGTGTGGCGCGCTTTTCGATTGATTTTGTTCGCTTGTACGAGGACAACGCGCTGTGGGGCGGCCTCACCTTCAACCAGTACATCTCGATCGGAATGCTTTTGTTAGGCGCGTACTTTATGCGCAGGAAATCTAACGTCGCTACGTAACGATCCTCTCGGAAACAGAGTTCAGATTGGAGCGTCACCGCTGGGACTCGGTGGTAAACGCCGTAGTGTCGACGGTTGCCCCAGACCGCTGCATCCACTGTCTGCGTTCGCCAAACCAAATCCCGAAGTGGACAACACCAGTATTGCCCGTTGCCAAGGCGGTCTTTTGCGAACCCGTGTTTCGACGAGTCGCGGGCGCTCGTCTACCAATTACCCCCCTGTGTCGTCAGTGCGCCGATGGTCTGGTGGTTGAAACCGCTGTACGTCGCCTGCCGGGCGACGGATCCGAACTAAGGAGCCCGCTGCGAGCGGGGCCCGCATTACTTTCAGTTGTCCGACAGTTTAAGTATTTCGGAGTCAGGGAGTTAGCACGTCCGCTAGCCACGTCGATGACCACTGCGATTGCCCCAGAGGACGGCGCGGTGTTGACTTTTGTCCCCATGAGGGCCAGCCGCCAGCGTCTACGTGGCTTCAATCAGGCGCAGGAACTCGCGTTGGCACTTGCCGGGATGACCGGGATCCCGCTAGCGCCGTCGCTGGCGCGGCGCGATTGGGGGCGTCAGGCCCGCCGGACGGGACGGGCACGCCGAACGGCGGCTGCCCGGGCGTTTGTGGCTCGTTCTGATTGGGTCGCGGGACGTGATGTCATCCTGGTCGATGACGTGGTGACTACAGGCGCGACGGCGGGTTCCTGCGCGACGCAGCTACGGCGTGCTGGGGCACGACGAGTAACCGTGCTCGCAATTGCGTCGTCGCTGTAACAATTTACTTGACAAAGACTTTCGGCGATTTGTATTCTTAGCGAAACTCCAAAACGCGGCGCGCGCTACACACCTGGAGTTCACCAAAATAAACTGGGTTGGCACCGGCGGAGTCCACCGCTATGGTTCGCCAATCCTTTTCTTGTTTTTCCCAGCGTAGGGTTTCGAATTTCTGGAGGCGGAGATGGCAGTTTCAGTAGCGATTAACGGTTTCGGGCGAATTGGACGACTGGTTTTTCGTCACGCCATGAACACCAAGGGTATCGACATCGTGGCGGTGAATGACCTCACGAGTAACGAGATTCTCGCTCACCTACTGAAATACGACTCTGTGCACGGTAAATTCCCGCAAAAGGTGACCGCAACCAAGACGGGAATTCGAGTTGGCGCAAAAACCATTCGGGTGTTGGAAGAGCCGGACCCAGCCAAACTGCCTTGGGCCAAGCTCGGCGTCGACGTCGTAATTGAATCGACCGGTCGGTTTACCAAGCGCGCCGACGCATCCAAGCATCTCGACGCCGGTGCGAAGCGCGTGATTATTTCCGCGCCGTCGCCCGATCCCGACATCATGATCGTGATGGGGGTTAATGACAAAAAGTTTAGTAGGCGTCAACACCACATTATTTCGACGGCTTCTTGCACCACCAACTGCCTGGCACCCGTGGCTAAGGTGCTTAACGACGCCTTCGAAATTCGTCGCGGTCTTATGACGACGATTCACGCATACACCAACGACCAACGCATTCTGGATTTGCCGCACAAGGATCTGCGCCGCGCTCGGGCCGCCGCCGTGTCAATGATCCCGACCACCACGGGCGCTGCTCGCGCGGTAACCAAAGTGCTTCCGGAGCTCGAAGGCAAACTTGACGGCATGGCGGTGCGGGTTCCTACGCCCGACGGTTCGCTGGTCGACCTGACGGTGGAAATTAAGAAAGCGGCGACCATCGAAGACATCAACGCTGCGATGAAGAAGGCCGCGTCCGGCTCGCTTAAAGGTATTCTCGAGTACACCGAAGAACCGCTGGTTTCGATCGATATCGTGGGTAACCCACACAGCTCAATTTTTGACGCCAAGTCCACCGGGCAAATCGGAAGTAAGTTTTTTAAGGTGCTGTCCTGGTACGACAACGAGTTTGGATACTCGGCGCGCATGGTAGACATGCTGAAACTGATTGGTAAGTAACCCAACAAACGGACATGAAAAAGCTTAGCATCAAAGACTGCGACGTTAAGGGTAAGCGAGTACTCGCTCGCGTGGACTTCAACGTGCCCATCGATGGCGACAAGAACATTACCGATGATACGCGGATTCGCGAATCGTTGGAGACCGTCAAGAACATTGTGGACCGCGGTGGGCGGTTGATTCTTATGAGCCACCTTGGGCGGCCCCGCGGCAAGCGGGATGCCGAACTTAGCCTCACCCCGGTCGCGTATCGCCTGGGTGAACTGGTCGACAACCCGTTGCGGTTTGCCGACGACTGCATTGGCCCGGATGCCAAGGAAAAGGCCGCGAGTCTTCAAGACGGAGAGATCTTGTTGCTGGAGAACCTGCGGTTTCACCCCGGCGAAGAGTCCAACGACCCCGAGTTCGCCAAGGAGCTTGCGTCCTTGGGAGATATCTACGTTAATGACGCGTTTGGTACGGCCCACCGCGCCCATGCGTCGACGGCCGGTGTTGCCGACTACTTTAATACCCGCGCCGCCGGATTCCTGATGGAACGCGAGCTGGTCGCGTTAACCGACGCGATGGCTGCGCCCAAGCGACCGGCAGTGGCTGTACTCGGCGGTGCCAAGATTAAGGGTAAAATTAATCTCATTCGCACCCTGCTGGAAAAAGTCGACACCGTGCTGGTGGGCGGCGGAATGATGTATACGTTTTTCAAGGCTACTGGCCTTTCGATCGGTCGCAGTATTGTCGACGAATCGTTCTTGGGAATGTGCAAAGAGGTAATGGACAAGACCAAAGAATCGTCGTCCAAGCTGTTGCTTCCGGTGGATACGATTATCGCGCAGGAGATCGACGACGGTTCGCCGACTCGCGAAGTTTCCACTGCCGACATTCCCGACGATTGGATTGGGGTCGACATCGGCCCCAAAACGGTTGAGTTGTTTCGCAGTGAACTAGCCAACGCCAAAACGATTATTTGGAACGGCCCTATGGGTGTTTTCGAAAAACCCAACTTCGCCGAAGGCACCAAAGCGATGGCGCGTGCGGTCGCCGACGCCACCGAGCGTGGCGCGACGACAATCGTCGGCGGGGGTGACAGTGTCGCCGCGATCAATCTTATGGGAATCAAAGACAGGTTCACCCATGTTTCAACCGGCGGGGGAGCATCGCTGGAGTTCATGGAGGGCCGTGAGTTGCCTGGTGTCGCCGCTTTGTGTGACGTGGCCGGTGCGTCGCTGGACGCGTAGTTCACAACTGGAATCACTTCGATATCAACGACCGCTTCGCCGGTCGTTGATTCTTTTTGGGAGGAAGAATGTCGCGACGCAAACTGATTGCTGCGAACTGGAAGATGTACAAGACCATCGGCGAAGCCGATGACTTTGTCGACGCGCTCAAGCACGATGCCCGCCTTGGTAAACTAAACTGTGACCTCGCGATTGCGCCTCAGTTTCTGGCGTTGTCCGCTGTGGCCGATGGGCTCATTGATACCACGGTCGCCGTCGGTGGGCAGGATGTTTACGTCGCAAACGAAGGCGCGTTCACCGGAGAGATTTCTCCCGGCATGCTAAAGGACGCCGGCGCCAAATTCGTCATCGTCGGACACTCCGAACGTCGCCACGTTCTGGGCGAGGGGGACGACCTGGTTGCCGAGAAGCTTCGAGCCGCTCACGGTGCCGGACTGAAAGTGATTCTGTGCGTGGGAGAGAAGATTGAGCAGCGCGAAGCGGGTCACGAAATCGAAGTGGTGCAGAAACAACTCCAGTCGGCTTTAGCAGGTTTTAGCGCCAGCGATATCGGTGGTGTGGTAATTGCCTATGAGCCTGTGTGGGCAATTGGTACCGGCAAAACCGCAACGCCCGCCGATGCCGTCGCCATGCATCGCGCCATTCGCTCCTGGATCGCCGCCCACGCCAACGACGAGGTAGCTGCCACGGTTCGGATTCAGTATGGCGGTAGCGTGAAGCCGGCGAACGCGGCTGAGCTGTTGGCCGAGGACGAAATTGACGGAGCGCTGATTGGCGGCGCGAGCCTGGACCCGGGGAGCTTTCTCGACATCGCGCTCGCGTGTCCCGGTGGCGTAACAAACAGTTAAATAATAAGTTATGTCGTCGCGGGTGGGCGCGAGGAAGGTAGCCGACGCGTCGCGTTGGCTTGACTTGACGCCCGGTTTTACCGTAAGATTCGCGCTGGAGGAGTGCGTTCGACGCACCCCCGTTTTTTTTCATCAGTTCAAGGATTCTTAATCATGCTGTATAAACTACTGCTTGGGATTCACGTGATCGTCTGCTTTGCGTTGATCCTGGTCGTGCTGTTGCAGTCCAGCAAAGGTGGCGGACTTGCAGGCGCGTTTGGTGGTGGCGGTGGCGGCCAAACCATGTTTGGTGGACAGGAAACCGCAACCTTCCTTAGCAAAGCAACCACGTACCTGGCTGTGGTGTTCATGGTGCTGTCGCTGGTGTTGGCGCTGCTTTCCGGCGACCGCGGCGGCTCGACCGAGAGTGTGATTCGCAACGCCGCCCAGTCGCAAATCAATAGCGGTATTCCGCAAGGTCAGGACATCGGTAACGTTCTGGAGTCTCTCGACAGTATCCCCGCAGCGGTGGATACCACCGGAGCCGGACAGTAATTAGTGCCCAGGTGGTGGAATTGGTAGACACGCTATCTTGAGGGGGTAGTGGGCAACCGCTCGTGCGGGTTCGAGTCCCGCCCTGGGCACCATCATGCTTTATAGATGCTTTACGGCGCGGGAACCAAATTGGCTCTCGCGCCGTTGATATTAGTAGGGTGTTCGCTTGTTTGCGGGTACCCTTTTGTTTTGGAGGTAATCATGAAAGCATTTACATCGCGTCCCGTCGTGTGGGCTCTGTCGCTGGCCGTGCTGGCGGCGACACAAACTGGGGGAGTCATGGCGAAGAACGTATCAACGCCCGCCGACCAGCAGTCGGTCCAGGTGACCGTGTATAACAGCAACTTAGGACTGGTTAAAGACGTTCGGAAGGTTAGCCTTCCCACCGGGCAACAGTTTCTGTGGTTCGAAGGCGTGTCGGCGCAGATCGATCCGACCAGTGTGTTTATTCGCTCGGTTACGTCGCCCGACAAACTGTCGGTGCTCGAACAAAACTTTGAGTACGACCTGATCGAGCCGCGCAAGTTGATGGACAAGTATATCGGCAAGACCCTCGAACTGGTTCGTTACGACGAAAACGGTAAGGCCGAACGCCGCAGCGCAAAGTTGTTGGGAACCAGCGGTGGATACACCTACGAAATCGACGGCAAGATTGAAGTGAATCCGCGCGGGGATGTGGTTATGCCGTCACTACCGGACGGCTTGATTTCGCGCCCCTCGCTGGTGTGGATGCTGGACAACGACCGCAAAGATCACACCGTCGAAGTCAGCTACCTGACGCAGGGGATTAACTGGAGCGCAAACTACGTGGTGTTACTGGCCGAAGATGATGCTTCGATGGGCCTGTCCGGCTGGGTAACGCTCACCAACCAGTCGGGAACCAGTTACGATAACGCCACGCTTAAGCTGGTCGCCGGCGACGTGAATCGCGTTCGCCCACGGCCGGAGTTTGCGCTGGACGGTATCCAGGCTAAAGCGACACGTGGCGTGGCGGAAGCGGCCTTCGAAGAGGAATCACTCTTCGAGTACCACCTTTACGAACTCCAGCGCCCCACGACGGTAAAGAATAATCAAACCAAACAAGTGCAGTTGCTTGCCGCCGAGGACGTGAAGGTAAACAAGACCTTCGTCTACGCGCCCAATAACATGTGGCGTTATCAATTTGCTGGCGTCGACAACAACACCAAAGTCGCCGTTAATATCGCGTTCGAAAACTCTGCCAAAAACCAGTTGGGGATGCCCATTCCCGGCGGCGTCGTTCGTGTGTTTAAGCAGGACAGCAAAGGGGCCCAGCAGTTTGTCGGCGAAGACCGGGTGGATCACACGCCCAAAGATGAAACGATTCGATTGAAGCTGGGAGACGCCTTCGACGTGGTCGCCGAGCGCACCCAAACCGACTACCAGGTTCGGCGCAGCAACAAGGAGTTCGAATCGGCCTACAAGATTCAGCTACGTAATCGTAAAGACGAGAATATTGTGGTTCAGGTGGTGGAGCAGGTGTCCGGCGACTGGAAAATTGTGGAAAAGTCCCACGATTTCACCAAAGAGTCGGCCTTTAAGGTGCGCTTCGATGTCCCGGTGAAGGCGAATTCGGTCGTCGACGTAACCTACCGCGTTATCGTCCGTTACTAGGATTTTCGACCGCAAATTGAGGTTGCCAAGACCTCCCGTGCTGGCTAGCATAACGGTCTACTTGCACGGGAGGCCTCTTGGAAGCGTTTAATACCTTCGTCATCGATAACGCCGGATTCTTGACGATCGTGATCGGTTTGATTGCGGTCGTCGCGTTGGCTTTGGCGGCCAGCAATACTGCTCGAATGGGAAGACTGCTAAAGAACTTTTCGTTCGTTACCAACGGAGATCAGGCCGAAGGGTTGGCGGCGTTGCTTGATGCGGTTGCCCGCAACACTCGACACGGTGAAGATCTTGATTCGCGGTTGCAGGCCCTGGCCACAGAGACTCGAACCCACTTTAAGAAGATCGGACTGGTCCGCTACGACGCGTTTGACGATGTCGCCGGACAACAAAGCTATTCACTTTGTTTCTTAGACGACCATCAAAACGGCGTGCTGATTTCGTCGCTTGTCGGCCAGAATTTTGCGAGAAGTTACGCGGTTGAAATTACTGCTGGCGAGCCTGCCCGCAAACTAGGGGAAGAAGAGCAAAGCGCTTTGAGTGCGGCCGCGGCTGGTTAGATTCACTCGAAGGAACCGGCCGAGTCTCTCGCACGGCCGTCACGCAACTATTCTTCTTCGTTGCGTTTCTTTGCGTAGTTCTCCAGAATTCGCTGTTCGGTCGGCGTCAGCTTTTCCTTTGCGGATATCTTATCCAAAATCGAGTCGACGACAGCGCTTTCGTCCTCTTCGCGGCGTTCCGACCGCTCCTGCTTCATCTTGTTCCACTTGTCCTGTGTCATCGAATTGAACTTGCGGCGTGTCCGCCAGGCCGCGCTTGAACGGAACAGGTGGTCGCGAAAGAACAACGCGCCCGTTGCCATTCCGCCCAGGTGTGCGAAGTACGCGATCCCCGACGGTCCCGACAATCCCGCCAGCAACTGAAACACCGCGAGTCCAGCTACCAGATACTTGGCTTTTACCGGGAAGAGAAAATACAGGTACACGTAGTTGTTGGGAAACATGACCCCGTAGGCAAGATACAATCCGAAGATCGCCCCGCTTGCACCGACGACCGCAGAGTTAAACGCTAGCAACATGCTAAGCGCGGCGCCGCCGATGCCGCACAACAGGTAGTAGCGCAAGAACGTTGCACCACCCCACATTTGTTCCAGCGGCGGACCAAAAAAGAACAGTATGAGCATGTTAAAGAACAGGTGCATGAAGTCGCCGTGCAGGAACATGTATGTGACCGGCTGCCACAGGTAGAAGTCCGAAATCACGGCGGCGGGGCGCAGGGCAAAGAATTCGCCCATGATGGGCCGCGCGACCTGCTGCACCAGAAACACCACTGCGTTGGCCAGAATGAGCTTCATGACCATGGTGTTGGCGAAATCCGCTCCCCAGCTGGGGCGGTAGTATTGTCCAGATTGTGAGCGCATGGGTAAGTGGTTAAAAGATAACGAGCCTCGCCGCTCCCGCGCAACAATTAAGCCCGATGAAACTTTTCCCGGACTCGGGTCGTCAGTAAATCATGATACCGGTGCAACTTTCGCCCCTGTCGAGCGTACCCTTAATATGCTCCGCGGCTCGGTCGCCGGCAATCATAACCAATCTCGTAACCGACATAATAACAGTAGCTTAGAGGTGCTCGATGGCTTCCTCCCGTTCCCGGCTTCTCTCCATTATCGTGACCGTATTTGTAATCGCGCTCGTCGCGGCTGGGTCATGGGTAGCCAAGGACCGATTCATGAACGATACCGCTGGTGCCGCCGATACGGCGTCGGTGTCCGATTCGACCATGGCCGACAGTGACGGCAAGGGTGAGAAGGGTAAAGGCAAGAAAGGCAAGGACGAGGATGGCGACGACGCCGATTCGTTGGTGCCGGTGGAGTTGGCCGAAGCCTTGACGCGCGATATGTCGGCTTTCTACACCACCACCGCGTCACTCGAGCCCGAAAAGAAAGTCGATCTGCTGGCCAAGATTGGCGGCGAAGTTAAGCGCATATACGCCGAAGAGGGTGACTTTGTTCAGGCGGGTGCAATCATCTGCCAGTTGGAAGACGACGAGCAACGGGTCGCGTTGGCCAAGGCGGAGATCGCTCGCGAACAGCAAAAGCGCGAGTATGACCGGTTCAAAGAAATGTACGACCAGAACCTGGTCAGCGAAAAGGAATTCGGAGACGCTGAGTTCGCGTATCAAACCGCAGTCAACGACTACGAGGCCGCCGCGTTGCGCCTGGCCTACACCAAAGTGCGAGCCCCGTTTTCGGGGATTGTGACCGAACGCCTGGTCGATCAGGGTGAAAACGTTGCGACCGGTGGCGTGGTGTTTCGTTGCGCCGACATCACCCCGCTGTTGCTGACCATGTACGTCCCCGAGAACGCCATCGGCAACCTTGCTGCTGGGCAGCGAGTCATTATCAACCCAGACTCGGACCCCGAACTGGAGTTTGACGGCGAGATTCTTCGGCTGGCTCCGGAAGTCGATCAGCGTACCGGCACCATCAAAGTTACTGCCAAAACGGAATCCGGCGGCCTCCCCGGCAGCTTCGTTCGCGTTCGCGTTATCACCGACACGCGCAAAGGAACACTTTCGGTTCCGCGGCGCAGTGTGCTGGCGGACGCTGGTGAACGCTTTGTGTACGTTGCCGAAGCCGACACGGTTCGCAAAGTTACGGTCGAAGTGGGATACGAAGACATCGACTTTGCCGAGATCGTTGAAGGACTGGACACGGGACAGCATGTGGTCTCGGCCGGAATGGGTGGTGTCCGCACCGGCACAAAGGTGAAGGTCATCACTCCCGACGTCGCCACCAACACGCCGTAGCAGCCGAAGGGATTCCCCGTGAACATCATCGAATTCTCGGTCCGTCGGCCGGTTACGATCACAATGATCTTTGTGGCCACGGTGCTGTTTGGTTTTGTGGCGCTGGATCGCTTGTCGATTCGACTGCTGCCGGAAGTCAACTACCCGACCCTTACCATCCAAACCGAATACCCCGACGCCGCGCCCGCCGAAGTTGAGAACTTTGTGACGCGCCCGCTCGAAGAAGCGGTGGGGGTTGTTAACGGATTGCGTTCGATCCGATCGTCCTCCAAGCCAGGGCTGTCCGAGATTACACTGCAGTTCTCCTGGAAGAGCGAGATGCAGTACTCGGCGCTGGACGTGCGCGACAAGATTGACTTAGTGCAACTGCCACGCGAATGCGACGAGCCCGTTATCCTTCGTTACGACCCGGCTCTGGATCCAGTGATCCGCGTCGGAGTTTATGGGCCGGAAAACCTGGTCCGGCTGCGCTACGTGTGCGATCAGGTGGTCAAGAAAGAGCTGGAATCGGTTGATGGTGTGGCCAGCGCCAAGGTTCTGGGTGGTCTGGAAGAGGAAATTCAAGTCGAAGTCGACGAGCGGCGGCTGGCTTCATACGGGATTCCGATTGGCGAGATCAGTACACGCCTGACCCAGGAAAACGTCAACCAATCCGGCGGACGGATCCGGGACAAGGGCTCGGAGTTCCTGCTGCGTACCGAGAACGAGTTTCAGGGCGTCGACGAAATTGCTGCGACCATCGTCCGTGAAAACGAAGGCAAGCGGGTTGTGCTGGCCGACCTCGGTAACGTTGAGCGCGGCTACATGGAACGCGAAATTGTCACGCGTTTGAACGGCCGCGAGATGGTCGAAGTCGCCGTTTACAAAGAAGGCGATGCCAACACGGTCGAAGTTGCACAATCGATTAAGGATCGAATTGAACTTCTGGGTTCTATTGTTCCTCCCGACACCAAGCTGGAACTACTGTTCGACCAGTCGCGGTTTATCGAAAAATCCATTGGCGAGGTGCGTTCCAACGCACTACTCGGCGCGTTGCTGGCAACGATCGTGCTTTTCGTGTTCCTTCGCGACGGGCGAAGCACTTTTATTATCGCGCTATCGATTCCGATATCGATCATGGCAACGTTCATGATGATGCATCGCCTTAATGTGTCGCTAAACTTGATGTCGCTGGGTGGGTTGGCGTTGGGTGTGGGGATGTTGGTGGATAACTCCATCGTGGTGCTGGAGAACATATCGCGTCACAAAGAAAAAGGACTCGACCGCGCCGCCGCTACGATCGCCGGTGCCAAGGAAGTGTCACGCGCGGTGATTGCTTCGACGTTGACGACGGTCTCGGTGTTTCTGCCCATCGTCTTTGTGGAGGGGATTGCGGGACAGGTGTTCAAAGATCAAGCGCTGACCGTTTCGGTGTCGTTGCTGGCGTCTTTGATTGTGTCGCTAATGCTCATCCCGATGGTTTCGGCGCTTAAGTTCAACGTCGCAGTGCCGGAACCGGTTGCGAGCGAAACGCCGGAGCCGGTAGCACCCAAAAAGCGCCGCAAAATATTCATGCCGTTTCGGGTGATTGGCCGCGGGCTAGCAGTGGTTCGACGAGTGCTGTTTCAGATCGTTCCGCTGTTCTTTCTCCGCATTGGCCGTTGGTGTGTGCGGATGCTGGGCAAGTTGGGGACCCTAATTACCAACCCGTTTTTGCGGGTTTTTAACGCGCTGTTTGGCGCCGTCGAGAGGGGCTATGAGCCCATCTTGCGTCGCGTGCTTGCTGCGCGAGGCGGTTTCCTGACCGCTGTTCTGGTGCTGTTCGCCGTGTCGGTGTGGAGTGGTCAGTTTCTGGGTCGCGAGTTGATTCCGCAGTTTTCGCAAGGCGAGTTCTCGTTCAGCGTCGAGTTGCCCGAAGGAAGCCCGTTGGAGTCTACGGACGATAAGCTTCTGCAGATGGAAGAAATCGCTGCAAGCGATCCCGATGTTGGGCTGTACTTTTCCACCGTGGGAACCGCGAACCGCTTGGGCAGCAACGCCAAGTCTCGCGACAAACACATCGGCCAGCTTAACGTGGTGATGGCCGAAAAGGGTCAGCCGGCTAGAGAGGACGAACTGGTAAATCGCTTGCGCAACAAGTTCGCGGCAGTACAGGGAATGGACTTTAAGTTCTCGCGCCCGACATTCTTTTCCGTGCAAACGCCGGTAGAAGTGCACGTGTTTGGTTACAACCTCGACATCCTCAAGGATACTGCAGACGACATCGCCCGACGAATGACCGACATTCCGGGCGTGGCCGATGTAAAGACGTCCCTCGAGTACGGCAACCCCGAGGTGAATATCAACTTCGACCGCGTCCGGCTTTCTTCGCTCAACTTGACCCTTGACCAGGTGGCCAACACCGTCCGCGCAAAGATTCGTGGCGACGTGCCCACGGTATACAAAGAACGCGAAAAGCAAATCGACATTCGCGTGCGTTCAGCCGCGTGGCGAAGCTCTGACCTGGAGGACATTCGCAACATCGTAGTTGGCGAACACGAGGGTCGCCCGATACTCCTGTCCACGGTTGCCGACGTTGGCGTCGCCCGGGGGCTTAACCAGATCTCTCGGGTATCGCAGCAGCGCGCGGCTGTAATTAGCGCGAACGTTTCCGGAGCCGACCTGGGCTCGGTGGCTGGCGAAGTGCAGGCCATGATTGGCGGAATGGAGATTCCGCGCGAAGTAAACGTCGAAGTGGCTGGCCAGAACGAAGAACTGCTGGATTCCTACCGTAACCTGCAACTGGCTTTGTTGCTCGCGATCTTCCTGGTGTACCTGGTGATGGCCGCGCAGTTTGAGTCGTTTCTGCACCCGTTTATTATCCTCTTTACCGTGCCGCTGGGCGCTATTGGCGTGGTCGCGACACTGCTCTTGTTTGGTAAGTCGATCAGCGTTGTTGTGTTTATCGGGGCCATTATGCTGGCGGGTATTGTGGTTAACAACGGGATCGTATTGATCGATTACATCAATGGTCTGCGAGCAGAAGGTATGAAGAAGACTGCCGCGATTATTGAGGCCAGTAAGATTCGCTTGCGCCCGATTCTTATGACCACTCTAACCACCGTGTTGGGCTTGCTGCCGATGGCGCTGGGTCTGGGCGAAGGAGCCGAGATCCGGTCGCCGATGGCGCTTACCGTTATCGGCGGTTTGTTGGGCGGCACTGTTCTGACCTTGCTTGTGATCCCGTCGCTTTACTCCATCGTCGCGCGAGGGGAGTAGGCCGTGAATCTTTACACCGCAGCCGTCAAGCGCCCTGTCATTGTAATGATTGGCCTGATCACTCTGGTGTCGGTTGGCGCTATCTCTGCCTACAAGCTTCCCATCGAGTTTCTACCTCAGGTCGAGTTTCCATTCATCGGGGTATTCGTACCGTATCGCAATTCGCACCCGGATTACATCCAACGCAATATCGCTAAGCCGGTCGAAGAAGTTTTGTCCACGTTGGGCGATGTGAAGTCCATCTTTTCCAACTCCACCGACGACGGCGCGTTTGTGGGCGTCGAGTTTAATTGGGGGCGTGACGTCGGCGTGTTGCGCATGGAGGTGAAGGAGAAACTCGACCAGATTAGAGGCGAACTCCCGGCCGACGTGGATATGGTCAACATATTCACGTTTGACTCCAATGATATACCGATTCTTGAAGGCCGGATTGCCGCCAAGGGTATCGACCTTTCCGGCAGTTACAACCTACTGGAACGGTCGGTGGTCAATCCGCTTAAACGTATCGAAGGCGTTGGCAGCGTTAACATCGACGGGGTCGAGCCCAAGCAGATTTCAATTTATCTGAACCTCGACAAGTTAAAGGCCCACTCCGTGGATGTGGGTCGATTGTTCCAGAACCTCCAGGGCGCCAACATGAACGCCTCGGCTGGGGAAGTCACCCACTCCGGGCTGCGCTACGCGGTGCGCTCGGTGGGGACGTTTAACGAGTTCGAGCAAGTAGAAAACCTTGTGGTTAGCGAAGAAGGTCTGCGGCTGAAAGACATCGCCGATATCTACTACGGCGAACCTGCAATGACCTACGGTCGCTATCTTGGGCGGGAAAAGGCCGTCGCGTTTTGGATTCAAAAGGCGAGTAACGCGAACACCGTCGAAGTGGCGCAAAAGGTCCAGGCCGCACTGGACAAGATTAACGCCGATCCGGCGATGAAGGGCATCAGCGTTCTGCTGTTCTTTGATCAATCCGAAGAGATTCTGAACGGTGTTCGCGGGCTACGGCAGGCGGGAATCATTGGCGGGTTCTTTGCCGTGTTCGTCTTGTACTTTTTTCTGCGGCGACTTACTACCACGCTAATCGTCGCCGTGGCCATTCCGTTCTCGATTGTCTGTACATTGGCGTTCCTGTACTTCACCAACCGAACGCTGAACATGCTGACCATGATGGGATTGATGCTGGGGGTTGGGATGTTGGTCGACAACGCCATTGTGGTGTTGGAGTCAATATTCCGGCATCAATCCGAAGAAGGCACCGAGCCGGTCAAGGCCTCCATAATCGGCACCAAAGAGGTGGCAGTGGCCGTGACCGCGGCGACGTTCACGTCGGTAATTGTATTTGCACCGATCGTGTTTTCGTCGGGAAGCGACGAGCTATTTGTTTGGCTGTCCAGCGTTGGCGTTACCATTTCTGCCGCCATTCTGTTTTCGCTGTTGATTTCGCTAACGATGATTCCGTTCCTGACGTCGCGTTTCTTAAAGCCCAAAAAGGCGAAGCCTTCGGCGGTGTTGGCCAAGCTGCAAGACGGTTACGTACGTGCCCTCAAGTGGACCACACTAAAACACCCAGGGATTACGTCGATCATCGCAATCGCTATGCTTGCCGGCACGGTGGGTATCTTTAACGCCTTTCTGGCTGGCGGTGATGACGACGATTCGTTGATCATTCGCCGTATTTTCTTCCGATTGGACTTTGCCGATAACGTTGACTACAAGCGTACCGGTGAGTACATACGCGAAGTCGAAGACTCGCTTTATGCCCATCAAGACGAGTTGGACATGAAGACGGTCTACAGTTATTACCGCGACAATCTTGCGCAATCGACCGTTTATTTTAACGACGAATATCTCACCAAAGAGCAGCTTAGAGAAAAGCGTAAACAGATTCGAGACATGTTGCCGGAGTTCGCGGGCGTAAATTACTTGCTTGGCGACAATTCGGGAGGCAGTGGCGGCGGGGCGCAGATGTTCTCGGTTAACATTTTTGGAGAAGACAAGCAGACGCTCGAAGACATTGCCAATGAAGCCAAGCGCCGGTTCGAATACATCGACGATTTCACCGATGTCAAAACCAGCGTCGAACTGGGTCGCAGCGAAATCGAGATTAACGTCGACCGCGACGCCGCGTCGCGGTTTAACCTTACTTCGAGCGATATTACTCAGGTAATGGGGATGACGTTTCGCGGTATTGAGCTCAATCGCTTCCAGGCCAAAGAGCGAGAAGTCCCGATGTATATCAGTCTGGATCCGTCCGACCGGGTTGGTATCCACAATCTGGAAAATTTGCTGGTGAGCGTCACCGACGAAGGCCAGGACATTACCCTCGGTGCGATCGCGGACTTCCAGGAGGCGCGCGGGCCAACCCAGATTACTCGACGTAATCAAAAAACAACCGTTTCGGTGCAGGGACTTTACGAAGGCGACGAATCGGGTGAACTTCGTGAGGAAATGACCGCGATCATGAACAACCTGGAGATGCCAACCGGTTACAGTTGGTCATACAGCCAGCGTATCCAGGAGCGCGACCAGCAGAAAAGCCACATGATGAGCAACATTTTGCTGGCGGTGCTGTGCGTTTACATGTTGATGGCGGCACTGTTCGAAAGCTTCATGCATCCATGGGTAATCATGTCGTGTTTGCCGTTCGCGTTCGTGGGTGTTGTTATCGCGTTAGCGGTAACCGGGACCGCGATGGGAATCATGGCGTTTATCGGCTGCATCTTGTTGGTAGGAATCGTGGTCAACAACGGAATCGTGCTGGTCGACCATATCAATAACTATCGAAAACAGGGTTTGACGATGGAGGACGCTATACTGGCGGGCGGCCGCGAGCGCTTTCGTCCCATCGTCATGACTGCCGCGACCACAATCCTTGGGTTGCTGCCAATGGCCATCGGCAGCGCGCGCATCGGCGATGCCCAATACTATCCGCTGGCGCGGGCGGTGATGGGTGGGCTGATCAGTTCCACCGCGCTGACCCTGCTTGTTGTTCCGACCAACTACGTTCTGGCCGAGCGGCTTAAGAACTGGAGTGCCCGGCTGTGGGTTCGATCCTCCCAGCCGCGGGAACGAAAGTCCAAGGCAAAAGTACAGGCCTAAGGTAGGGCGCCCACGGGCGCCCTTTTTGTTGCCTTCGGCGATGTAAGGTTGGCACGCCCCGGGCGACCAAGGATTCGGAGCAAATGGCTTTACAGCCGGAGAAGTAGATTGCATACTTCACTAAGTCATATAATCAGAAGTCTATAGGAGGGATTATGGCTCTCGAATTTACCGATGCCAACTTCGGCGACGAAGTTCTCAATTCCGACACCCCAGTGGTTGTCGATTTCTGGGCCCCGTGGTGCGGCCCGTGCAAGATGATTGCCCCTATCGTCGAGGAACTCGCTTCCGAGTACGACGGTCGCGTCAAAGTTGGTAAAGTCAACACGGACGAAAACCAGCAGATCTCGGGTCAGTTGGGCATCATGAGTATTCCGACGGTGATGATCTTCAAGAATGGTGAAGTTGTCGATCGCGTCATCGGCGCGCAGCCTAAGGATCATTTCGTGGGTAAAATTGATGCGGTCTTAGGCAGCTAAACGCTCTGTCTGGCGTATCGACGTGGATCGGCGACCCCCTTGGGGTCGCCGTTTTTCTTTCTCCCACGCGCTGTGTCGAAACGGCGAAGGCTAGTTCAGGTACCCCAAGTCGCGGAGCTGGCGCAAGACTTCGGCGTCCTGTTCCTGCTCGGTGGACACTTCGATTTCTGCGATCTTGCGGAAGTAGTTGTCGATCGCTTCCGACATCGATTGCAAACGGTCAGGATACTCGCCGGCAACGTTCACCAGGCCCTTGGGGTCTGCGGCTAAGTTGTACAGCAAATAACGTTCGCTGTGCACCTGGGTCGATTCCACAACGACAATCTTCCAGCCATCCGCGACTAGCGCAGTATTGTAGTCACCTTCGGCGATCGTCGACACCGGGGCCAGGGCGCCGGTACCATTAATGGCGGGGTTTAAGCTTTGTCCCATCGCAACCGGTGGTGTCGGCTGGTTCAGCCATTCGGCCATTGTCGGCAAAACGTCGACATGCCGCGCCAGTTGAGACACTCGGCGCTCCGTTTTATCCTGCGACCTCCACACCAGAAGCGGCACTCGTATCAATTCTTCGTGCAGCAAGTTCGTGTGGTATAGCGAACCGTGCTCCATGAATTCATCGCCGTGATCGGAGGTAAATACAACGATCAGCTCTCGATTTGGATCCAGCGATTCCATGTGATCAATCAGTCTACCGATTTCCTCGTCGGTGTAGCGGATGCACGCGTCGTAGAGATTGCGAAGGCGCTGGGTTTCGTTGGCGCTCAGGTCTATTGGAGGTTTCTGTTTCACCAGTACGGTTGACTTCAAGAACAACATCTGCGCGTCGATATTGTCGACCTCGGGGTTACCCGACTCGAACATCTGGGCATACTGTTGCGGCGGAGTGTATTCGTGATGAACATCCATGTAATGTGCGTACAGGAACACCGGCTGTTTGCCGCGCGCCCGGTCCAGCCAGGTGATTGCCGCATCCGTCACCTCGGTCGCCGTTGGCGAAGTGGTTTGCACGTACTGTGGCTTCGGCATGAAGCCCAGCAACACTAGCGCGCGGTAGACCGTTAAGCGGAAGCGTAGCGTGTTGAACTCTTCGAGTCGGTCGAAGCCTTGAGTGAGATTAAACGGCGACTTAAGGTAGATGTTGCTCATCATTCCCAGGGTCGTGTACCCGGCGTCGCGTGCCAGTTCCGTTATGGTTATCCGGTCATCGGGTAGCGGCGCGACCTGGTCCTTAAAGCCGACCGCTCCGTGATAAGACTTATAGAGCGACGTAAACAGCGCCGGTGTCGACAAGATGGTTCGGTTGCCGTGAGCGTAAGCGTTTTCGAATAGCGTGCCCTCGGCAGCTAGCCGGTCAAAAACGGGACTCGTCGGACGCCGGTAGCCGTACGCCCCCAGGTGATCGGAGCGAAGCGCATCGACCAGGACGATAAGAATGTTGGGCGCGTCGGCGGCCCCGTCGCGCGCTGGCAATGAGGAGTGTCGCGACGACCAACCGGCAACGACAAGCGTAACCAGCAAGGCAACGACGCCCAGCGTGCGAATCCATTTTTGAGGGAACCCGCCGGAAATCCATCGATGCAGCAAAAACGCCAGAGATGACCACAGGCCCACCGCAAACAGGACCGAGAGCAGGTGGTTAGAAAGATTGGCGCGTACGGCGTTGCGCATTAGAAAAACCGCGGTGTAGGTAAATCCAATGGTCGCGATGGTCACGAGTACAGGCCGGGCCCGAGACGCCGAAAACAGCGCACCGAAGATTCCCGAAAGCAGTCCGATGCCGCATCCGAATGCAAGATAGAGCGCCAGAACCTTAACGCCCGGAGTGCCCATATAGGGAATTGCCGGGCGGTAATGACCGAACGGTTCGATCAAGGCGTGAATGATTGCGGCGAGGACCCCAAGGGCGAGGCCAGCGGCAATGGCAGTTACGGCTCGGCTGCCAGCGCTGGCGGTGGGTTGGTTCGACATAATACTCCTGAAAACGTAATGCTTAAGGTCTGCGGCCAGCCGATGCAAGCGGCGTTCCGCCGACGCGAGGCGTTATGTTAGCACGATTGCGCGGCGCGTAAAGCGTCGGGTGGATGGCTCGTGCGCGGAGCGGGGTAGAACGCCCTCGGTTTCTTGCGGATCGCCACCGGTCTGTAAAACTACGTTGTCACTCTTGTCTCTAAGTGTAAGATTTATAATCGCTTACAGAGGTGCGGACTGGGCCTGGATTTTGCATCTGTCCGCGCGTGCGAGTTCTTTTAGGAATAATCGCCCTTGTGGCGCTTGGCGGTTGCTCCGGCGGCGGGAACAACTCTGGTGGAGCCAACTCGACCGACGGTGAAGTCGGTTCGACGGGTCCGCGCAATGGCGGTCGTGTCGTAATCGGAGTTCAGCACGAGCCCGAGATGCTGAGCGAGATCCTAAACTCCACCGCCACCAACAACATGGTGTGCAACCTTATTTTCAGCAAATTCGTCAAGTACGACGACAACCTGCAACTCCATCCCGATCTGATCGAATCAATCCCGACCCGTGAAAACGGCGGCATCTCAGAAGACTACCTCACTTACACCTACAAAATTCGCGCCGATGCGCAGTGGCACGACGGAGAACCAGTCACGTCTGACGATGTCATTTTTACGTACAACACGATCATGCACCCCAAGGTCAACGTGGAGTCGCGCGAAGGCTGGGATGTGGTCGCCAGTGTCACGGCGATTGACGAGAAGACTGTACAGTTTCGGCTGAAGCAACCCTATCCGGACTTTGTCAGCGAAACGTTCTACGAAGAGTCGGTACTTCCGGAGCATATTCTCAAGGACACGACGGGGGAGCGTTTTCATTCGGCGCGTTTTCATCATGCGCCTGTTGGATCGGGTCCGTTCATGTTTCAACAGTGGGTTCCAGGGTCACATCTTGTAGTTTCGCGAAACGACAACTATTACGGCGACGGGCCCTACCTTGATCAGATTATTTTTAAGTTCATTCCGAACGAAAACACGTTGCTAGTACAGCTCCGGACCGGCGAAATCGATGTCTTTGACAACGCCAACATCAACTTCATCGACCAATTGACGTCGTTGCCAGGCGTCATCGTGCATAAGACTCCAATGCTGATGTACGAACACCTGGACTTTAACACCGAACACCCGGCGTTGAGGGATAAACGCGTTCGAATGGCGATCGCCCACGCGATCAACAAAGAGGAAATCGCGACCAAGGTTTACAACGGTCTCGTCGAGGTCGCGCAACTGGACGAGTTTCGCGCATCCAAGTACTACAACCCTGATGCCGCCGGTTTGGTTGACTACAATCCCAAAAAGGCCAAGATGTTGCTATTTCGCGCGGGTTGGAAAGACGGCAACGGCGATGGGTTTGTTGAGAAAGACGGTGTCCCGTTAAAGCTGACCCTAACCGCGTCGGCTGGCCAGCTTAACCGCGAGCGAACGGAGCTGGTGATCCGAGATCAACTCAAAGACGTTGGTATCGACGTAGAAATCCGCAACTTCAACGCGACGGTGTTGTACGGAACTTACGAAGACGGCGGCATTCTCAAGCGCGGGCGCTTTGACATTGCCATGTACGCATGGCTGTCGTCGCCAGAGCCCGCAACCAAGGAAGCGCTGTACTCTGCCAACAGTATTCCTCCTCGTGGTCAGAATCATCCTCGGATTCGTAACGCTCAACTCACCGACCTGTTGGCGAAAGGGTCTAACGAAATTGACCCCGACCGACGTGTCGAGATCTACCACGAAGTCGCGGATATCCTGGTCGACGAAATGCCGGTGGTGCCGCTGTTCTGGTACACCTCTATCGATCCGGCAGCTTCCAAGATTAGAAACTTTCGCCCCAACCCGACCCAGTCCGCGGATACCTGGAACGCAAACCAGTGGTATCTGGGGGAACTATAGGGATTGGTACGAAACTCGCTCCATCCGAATGAATCACTCCGCCCGTCAGTGGGCGTGTGCTCGTAACTTATTGATAGATAGTTGGTTAAGGAATGGGTCGCTATTTTCTGCGCCGGCTCTTAGAGATCGTTCCGCTGGTGTTTTTGGTCTCGCTCATCTGTTTTGCACTCATGCAGGCAACTCCGGGCGGGCCGACGGCTATGCTGTCGCAGAACCCTATGGTTCGGCCGGAAGATGTGGCGCGAATTCGCTCCAACTTTGGAATCGATCAGCCGGTGCTGGTCCAATACCTGATGTGGCTTAAGCGCGTCGTCATGCACGGCGACTTTGGCAACTCGTACGTTACCGGTGAGCCGGTAATGGCGATGATCGCCAAGCGCCTCCCCGCGACGCTTGAGCTGATGGCATCCGCCTTTGTCCTGGCGTTCCTGTTTGGCATCTCGACCGGCATCGTTGCCGGACTCAAGCGATACACCAAGTACGACTCCATTATTACGTTGGTAGCGCTGGTTGGTATTTCGGTGCCGATCTTTTGGCTGGGCTTGATGGCGATCATGCTGTTTACGGTCAAATGGCAATTGCTGCCATCGGCGGGCATGTTTTCGCTGGGGGTGCCGTTTTCGATACTCGACCACCTGCGCCATCTGTTGTTGCCGTCGTTGACGTTGTCGCTGCTTTTTATCGCCAGCTGGAGTCGCTACATGCGGTCGAGTTTGGGCGAGGTCATGCAAACCAATTATGTCAAAGTCGCGCAGGCCAAAGGTGCGTCCAAGTTACGCGTGGTATTCCGTCATGCCATTCGCAACGCCGCGATTCCGGTGATCACGGTAATTGCCCTGAACCTTCCCGCCCTGTTCACCGGTTCGATCATCACCGAAACCATCTTTGCATGGCCCGGGATGGGGCGCTTGTTCTTTGACGGGTTACTGCGCCAGGACTACACCAGGTTAATGGGAATCATTTTTATTGCATCGTCGTTAATCGCCATTCTTAACCTTATCGCGGATATGCTTTATGGGCTTCTCGACCCCCGCATTAGATTCCAAAAGCAAAGCTGACGAAGCGGCGCGTAAGGTCCGGACAATCCATCCGTTGCGAGACGGCATGGCGGCCGGAGGCGTGGAATCTCGCCGCGACGTTCGCGGTATTTCTGGAAGCTTGCGAAAGAACCCAATGGCGTATCTTGCGATGGTGGTACTTGGTATTATCGTCGCCGGGGCGATTCTGGCTCCATTGCTAAGTCCGTACGATAAGGAAGAGATTGATCTCGCCGCGCAATACCTGCCGCCGTCGCTGGAACACCCGTTTGGCACCGACGACCTGGGGCGCGATATATTTGTACGAACCATGTATGGGGGAAGAGTGTCGTTGTTCGTGGGGTTCATGGCCATGGCAGTGGCGTTACTGGTTGGAATGTTTCTGGGCGGTGTCGCGGGTTACTATGGCGGAATGGTTGACACGGTCATCATGCGTGGCGTCGACCTGATGCTTGCGGTTCCAGTGTTCTTTGTAATTTTGTTTCTTTCCAGCGCACTCGCGCCCAGCATTTTCGCGATCTGTATGTTGATCGGAACAACGCAGTGGATGGAAGTCGCTCGACTGGTTCGAGCAAATGTCTTGTCCACGCGCGAGCTAGAGTTTGTTGACGCAGCGCGTGTTGCCGGACTGCCCGATTATCGGATTCTTGCCCGCCATCTGCTGCCCCATACCGTTGCGCCAGTTATGGTCGCGGTCACCCTGGGGCTGGCGCAGGCCATCATTATCGAAAGCGCGTTGAGTTTTCTGGGATTTGGGGTTCAGCCGCCCATGCCCAGTTGGGGCGCCATGCTTCAGAACGCGCAAGGGTACCTGGCCACTTGCCCATGGATTGCCGTTTTTCCGGGTATGATGATTTTTCTGACTGTCGTTTGCTGTAACATTCTCGCCGACTTTCTCGGTGACGTTTACAGCCCCACCGGAACCCGCGCCTCCTAGGTTATTTGCCATCTTGCCTTCTGCGCCGCCGCCGCGTATTCTCAACCGCTAAAGTAATTGACCTAACGGGTTTAGGTGCACTGCGGATGAGACAATGACTTTCCAACCACATGGTATCGGACTTCTTTCTGGCGGGCTGGACTCGGCCCTGGCGGCGCGCGTCGTAATGGACGCAGGCGCCCGGGTGACCTGCTTGCACATATTCACCGGATTCTGTGTCACCGGGCATAACAGTCGGGTCGGTCGCAAGAATCGACCAATCGCTAATCGTGCGCTTCAGGTCGCCGGTGAGCTCGGCGTGCCGGTCGAACTTATCGATGCGGCGGATGATTATCTGCCGGTAGTTCTGAAGCCAAAGCACGGCCGTGGCGCCAACATGAATCCGTGCCTTGACTGCCGCGTGTTCATGTTGCTTAAGGCGAAAGCGTACATGGAGTCGGTCGGTGCGGACTTCGTCTTTACCGGGGAAGTGCTGGGGCAACGACCCATGTCGCAGGTTAAGGACAAAGCACTGATCAGTGAGCGTGAATCGGGTCTAACCGGCAAACTGCTGCGCCCCCTGTCGGCAAAGTTGCTGGAGCCGACGGACGTCGAACGCGAAGGGCGGATCGATCGCGACAAGTTGTTTGATTTCTACGGGCGCAGTCGAAAGCCGCAATTGGCGCTTGCCCAGTCGTATGGAATCACGACTGCCCACAGTCCCGCTGGCGGTTGCTGCTTCTTAACCGACAAAGCTTACTCCGGAAAGCTTCGTGACCTTATCGATGCCAGCGAGGGGACCCCGTCGTTAGAAGACGTGTTCTTGCTGGGTGTGGGAAGACACTTCCGGATTGCAGCCGCGACCAAACTGGTCGTGGGTCGTGACGAAGTGGAGAGTAAATTCCTCGAGTTCTATCACGGCGAGCATTGGACAGCGACCGCACGGGATCACTCCGGCCCCGTGGGAGTGGTCATGGGGGCAGCGAGCGAACCGGAACTACGCAAGGCGGCTGCAATTGTCGCACGTTACGGTGCGGGGAAACGCGCCGCTGAGGTAGAAGTTAGCTGGCGGCGGGGGCTGGATAGAGCGTCGCACTGCGTTGCACCCGCGGATGAAACCGTGGTGAACGAGATGCGAGTGGGAGCACGATAGTGGCAGTGTTGTCGGGTGGTGCATGGTCGATTATTTTCGCGCTAGCCGCAGGAGTTGCCACCATTGTTGGTGGCATGCTGGTCCCGGAACGGCTCGGGCGAAAGGCGCAGGCTCACCTTATCGCTTTTGGCGCGGGTTACATGCTTGCGGCCGCCTTCCTTTCGATGATGCCGGAAAGTATTAAGGTGTTGCCAACTGCTCCTATGTGGATTCTTGTTGGCTACGTTCTGGTTCACTTATTCGAACACACTTTCGTTCCCCATTTTCATTTCGGCGAAGAGACCCATGTGGAGCACTTCCTGGATCCACGAGCGGCGACGTCCGCGTTGGTGGGTCTGGCACTGCATTCGGTATTTGACGGTGTAGCGATCTCGGCCGGATTTCTGGTGACACCATCGTTGGGGCTGCTCATTGCGCTGGCAATTATTCTGCACAAGGTTCCTGAGGGTATAACCGTTGCCAGCGTCATGATTGCTTCAGGAAAAAAACGCTCCGCCGGAATCGGAGCAGCGACGTTACTTGGGGTAGCGACGGTTGTCGGGTCGCTCGCTGCGCTTGCGTTGTCGGAACATCGTGCGTACGCCCTGGCATTGTCGTCGGGGATCGCGGTGTACGTGGCCGCGACCGATTTACTGCCCGAAGTGAACAAACAGCACGAGAAAGAATACGCCTGGTCGGCTTTGGGCGGATTACTGTTGTTTGTGTTGGTTAGATGGTTAAGCCACTTGATCGGATTGGACCACGACCATGGATAGCACCGATCCCATAGGTGTCGTGTTGACAACGGCCGCGAACGGTCAGGAGGCGCGCCTGATCGCCAACGCCCTGGTCGAAGAAAGGCTCGCGGCCTGCGTGAACATCATCGGCGGCGTGACCAGTGTGTACCGATGGGAAGGCGCAATTCAAGAGGACAGCGAGTTGCTGCTGGTCGCCAAGACTCGCCAGTCGCGCTACGAAGACGTGCGCGTACGGATCCGGGAGTTGCACAGCTACGACGTGCCCGAAGTGATCGCGCTGGATATCAGCTCGGTCGACCCCGCGTATTTAACCTTTGTGTGTGACGAGACAGATCCCGCCTAAGCCGTCCGGCTCTAAACTTCGTTCGCTAATTCCCCCCGAGAAAAATATTCCAAACAAGGCCTCGTTGGACGGCATCCGCTGCCGGGTGCCAAGTCCACGGATATCGTAACTATCTGTAAGAACATGGGTTACGTCGATGGCACGGGCATTGATGTTAGCGTCAGCGCGCAGAGCCCCGAACCGGTGTGCCAGCGCGCGAAAAAATGAAAGAGAACACGAACATATCGATATGCATGATCCTGCGCGACGAAGCGGATCTGTTGCCCGGGGCATTGGAAAGTGTCGCGACTTTGGGTGCGGAACTGATTGTCGTTGATACCGGGTCTACCGACGACACGATCTCCATTGCGCGACGGTACGGCGCGCGCGTGCATTCGATCGAATGGTCGGGAGGTTTCGATTCGGCGCGCAACGCGTCGCTCAACCTTGCTACCAACGACTGGGTGTTGGTTCTGGATGCCGACGAACGGTTGACCCGGGAGGGCTGCGACCGCATCCGGGAGTTGACGGCCGCTTCCGCAGACGCTGCATATGCGTTCGCGCAGTGGACGTACCTGCACGACTCCGCCGTGATCGGATGGTCTCCCAATCCTCGGCTGGAAACAGATTTTAGCTCGTATCCAGGTTATATCGAAGCTCACCAAGTTCGGTTGTTTCCGCGGCATGCACGATACTCGGGCCAGGTTCATGAATCCGTCGAGCCATCGTTGCAAACGCTCGGTGTAAACGTCCGTGCCGTTGATGTTGTGGTCCATCACTTGGGCCGTGTGCGGTCCGGGGGCGCGAGTGCCCGCAAGGGGCGCCTCTATCTGGAGCTGGGACTACGGAAGATTGCCGATCGCTCCACAGATCCGGAAGCTGCCTTTGAGGTTGCTGCCCAACTCTACGAACTGGGACTGGCGGATAAGTCGGGCGAGGTACTGGAGCACACGTTGGCGCTAGACCCGGCACATCGGGGCGCGCTTAACATGCTGAGCAAAGTGTACTTGCAAAGTGATCGTGTTGAAAACGCGCGCGCCTTGGCAGAAACACTGGTAAAGCACCATCCGAAGTTCTCGGACGGGTGGAACACTCTGGGCCTGTTGGAACTGGATCAGAGCAACCTGGATCGCGCGCACGAATGTCTCGCGCGGGCGGTATCGGTTGGGCCAGATAACGCTAACGCTTGGGCCAATCTTGCGGAGGTATTCCGTCAAAGGGTTGACTTCGATCGCTCGCGCGAATGCTTGCGACGCGCACGAGAACTGAATCCAATTTCACCCCGTATCGAAATCGCGGAAATCCGCCTGCGGCTGTCGGAAGGGTGCGACTCCGAGATCATTAACTCGGTTGCCGAACTAGCGCGAAAGGATGCGCCGTTTTCTGCAAGTGATCTGGTGCACCTCGGAACGTTGATGGTTCACCTGGGCTTGATGAGTGAGTTTGTTCGGCTGGTAGAGCGCAACTCGGAAGTGGTGGCACAGCATCGGTCCAGCGGTATTCATGTGGGCGCGATGCTGGAGCACAACGGAGAAGCTGCGGCTGCACTGAGTGTTTACGAACGGTTGCTCGAAAACTATCCGCAGGACGCTTTGTTGCACAACGCGATTGGTTGTCTCCTTGCGCGTGACGCAAACTACGAAGTTGCGTTGCGGCGGTTCAGTTCGGCGGTAAAGCTGGCTCCAAAGAATGGCCTGTACCTTCGCAACACCGGCCTGGCTTGCGAACGACTCGGCCTGAATGCACTGGCAACCCGCTGCTATCAGAGCTTGATGGAACTCGACACGGAGTTCGCCGCGTTTGTGAATGCGCGTTTAAACGACCTGGAAAGCAATGAACTGTCATCCAACGAATAGCGGCTGCGAGTCCAAGGTGCTAGTCGTCGACGACGCTCGTGTGATTCGTGAGGTCGCGGCGAAGCGATTGAGAAACAGTGGCTTCGACGTTGCGACCTGCGAGAACGGACAGGAGGCCTGCCGGCTAGCGTTCGAGTACGAGCCCGACGTGATCCTGATGGATTTGGAAATGCCAGTTATGGACGGCCTTACCGCGATTCGGTTCCTGAAGTCAAACTTGCAGACGCAGCATATTCCGATCGTAGCGTTCACCAGCGAGGCGGACGGACAGCGTCGGGTTCAGGCATTACAGTATGGAGCCCACGATGTGGTTAGTAAGGATGCTGACGACACTGAAATGGTTGCGCGTGTGCGTAACTTTGTTCGGCTAAAGGACCTCGAGATGGAAGTTCTGCGGGAGCGCGACAAAATGACCAGCATTCTAAACGATCTTGTTCAGCCCGTGGTCATTGTCGACAACGAGTACCGCGTCATACTTGCCAACGCCAGCGCGCGGAGATTGTTTCAAATGCCACCCGAACTCGACGGTCAACTAATGCTGGAACAGATCGTAAACCGCTCTGCGGAAGCCAGCGAGTTTATGCGTCGCGTACACGACGATAATTGCGACGAAGCCGAGTTGTCGTTTGGAGATCGCGGTCACGAAGGCGCTTCCGAGTACGTCGTGCGTTTTGGCGGCGTTTACAGTGATCCGCAAACATCACTGGGGATGGCTCTCGTGTTTCACGATGTGACTCAGGAGCGCGAAATGGAACGCTTGAAGATGTCGTTCCACTCCATGATCGCGCACGATTTGCGCTCGCCGATCGCGGTAATTACTGGCTATACCGACCTGTTGCGCAACCGCATGGCCGGGGATCTGAACGACACGCAATCCGAGTTCGTGTTCGCCATAGAGGATCGGGCCAAAGCGATGCTGAAGTTGGTGGACGAGTTTTTAACCGTCTCCAAATTGGAGGGCTCTGGTGTTGAGTTGGAGTCATCGAGCGTGGACCTTAACACGGTGCTGAAGACTTCGGCCAATCCGCTGCAACTAATTGCCGACCGCAAGAACATCGAACTTCGTTACGAGCTTGACTCGGATCCTTTAACGGTCCTGGCCGACCCCGACAAGTTGTCTAAGGTGTTCACTAACCTTATCGACAACGCGCTTAAGTACACCCCCGACGGGGGGTGCGTGGCGCTGCGGAGTGAGCGCACCGACCGCTGGGCCCGGGTTGCAATCGCCGACACCGGGATTGGGATCGACGCAGAGGAGCTCCCGTATGTGTTCGATCGTTATCGACGGATGAGTACCGCCAAGGAACGGCGAATCAAAGGTACGGGTCTTGGTCTGGCCATCGTGCAGGAAATTGCCCGCGCCCACGGTGGCGAAGTGACCGTTACCAGTGTTGTCGATAAAGGCACCACGTTTACGGTGTCGCTACCGCTAAGTCAGGAACTGGTGCCGGAGGAAGTGTCATGATCGAAAGTCTTAAGCAAGGTCGCGAAGGAATGTTGGTACAGGTCGCAAAAAACGATGTCATTGCGAACAACCTGGCCAACGCAGCAACTTCCGGTTTCAAGCGAGAGCTAGCGCGAATAGTGGAGTCCGAACAAGAGGCCGTGGTGGCGGCTGATTCGGCTACAGACACAACGATCGGGAGCTATCGCAACACCGGCCAACCGCTGGACGTTGCTGTCGATGGCGATGGCTTCTTTGTGGTCAGCCGGAACGGCGAAGAGCTTCTCACTCGCAACGGCGAGTTTCGGGTTAGCGACGACGGAAAGTTGGTTACCGCTAGCGGCGAATCGGTCGTCGGCGCCGGCGGCGAGATTGCGATCGACGTCACGCTGGGCGCGCCGGCAATCGGTCCGGACGGTACGGTGTCGGTGGGTGGCGAAATCGTGGGAGCTTTAAAGCTTGTTCAGGTTGGCGACGTTAATGCGTTGACCCGGCAGGGTGCAAACCTGTTTGCGGTCGCCGATGAAGCTCGACAAGACGTGCCAGCCGAACAAACCCGAGTGATGCCCGGGTTTGTCGAAGGCAGCAATGTGAATCCGGTGCGAGAGATGGTGGACATGATCGCCGCCATGCGCACCTACCAGGCTAACGAAAAGTCGGTTCGAGCCGCCGACGAGATTTTGGATGTCATGATTAATCGCGTTGGGCGTGCACCCCAAGGCTAGGAGGTAGGCAATGCTTCGCTCATTATCAACCGCGGCAACCGGGATGGAAGCTCAGCAAGCGTTCATCGACAACGTGTCGCACAACCTTGCGAACGTTAACACCGCAGGTTTCAAGAAAGGGCGGGTTCACTTCGAAGACCTGCTCTACGAAAACATTTCGACGTTCGGCAATGCCCAGGATGGTGGCGCCGGTCGACCGCTAAGTAGCCAGGTTGGCCATGGCGTTCGAATCGCGGGAACGCAAAAGGTGTTCAGCCAGGGGTCCAGTCGTCAAACCGAGAATCCGATGGACATGATGATCGACGGCAACGGCTTCTTTCAGATCTCGCTGCCCGATGGAACAGTTGCCTATACCCGCGACGGAAACTTCAACCTCGACGCGGATGGCAGTTTTGTTAAGGCGGCCGGATATCTGTTGGAGCCCGCGATTACTGTTCCCAACGACACTCAGCGTTTAGAGATTAGTGGGCAGGGGCGCATTTTTGCCGTCGTTCCCAACGACCCCGAGCCCGTCGGGTTGGCCCGCCTCGAAATTGTAAAGTTTGTGAACCCGGCCGGTCTTGAAGCCGTTGGTCACAACCTGTTCGTTGAGACCGCGGCCAGCGGTCCGCCCATCGCCGGCAACCCGGGAAACGAAGGTTTTGGCGAGATTTCCGTGGGATTTCTGGAGATGAGTAACGTGAACGTGGTCGAAGAAATGGTATCGATGATCACTGCGCAGCGCGCCTACGAACTTAACTCCAAGTCGATTCAAACCGCCGACCAGATGCTCGAGAGCGTCAACAACCTCAAGCGTTAATCCGATGCGTTTGTTGCTGGCATTAGTTGTGTTTGTTGTTCCCTCGATGGCAATTTCGGCGACCATCGATCTGGCGAACGTCGGCGACGTTACCGTGACGGACAATGTGGTTCGAGTTCGAGACATCGCACCCGGCGCTCCTCCAGCACTGGCCGACGTGCAACTACTGGTCTCGCCGCGTTGGGGTGCTACGACGTGTTTGTCACGCGATCGCGTTGCGGCCCGACTGCGGCGGTCAACGCCTCATAAGGTTCAGTTGGTCGGTCCCGACACGGTTTGCATTTCCCGTCCGGGGCATGATCGCGGCAACGAGTTGCGCAGTGCGATCACCGAAGCATTGAGTCGTGCCAGTAGTGACACGCTAAAGATAGAGCCATTGCTAGCGAAGCGACCGTTGTGGACTCCGGTTGGCTCACTAAAGGTAGTGATTCCCAAAATTGAACGGCGGGCCGGGCGCCAGGTGCTTCGGGTGCAGGTTCGCGTGGGTCAGAGCTTTAGCAAAGAGATAGCGGTTACCTGTCGGGTTAGCCGAGAGCTGTCGGTCCCGATAACAACGCGTACGTTAAGTCTTGGCGATACAGTGTTTGTCCACGACGTTCGATGGGAGCGCAGGTGGGTGGAACGGGAGACCCGCCTGGCGCGGCGTAGCGAACTGCGTAGCGGTATGCGGGTAAAGCGTTCGGTAGCCACAGCTCAACCGCTGCTAGCAAGTGCGGTACAAACGGTCCCGTGGGTTCGGTCGGGTGACAGGGTAGAGCTGTTGGTGCAGCGCGCCGGTGTTCGGGTAACGGCAAAGGCGCGCGCACTGCAGAACGGATGGCAGGGTTCAAGAGTTCGCGTGCAGACGACCAGCGGCGATCGCTATTTCTACGGCAAGGTCGTAGCCAAAGGAGTTGTTCTATATGAGTAAGTTAACTGTGGTGCTGCTTACCGCTGCTTCATTGTTGTTCGCCGTTGACGTCAGGTCGCAACAACCACTTTATGACGAAGAGACTGGCCAATCTTTGTTTACCAATATTAAGGCGCTGCAAATTGGCGATGTCGTAACCATCATTATTCGGGAAAGTTCATCGGCGTCGTCAAACTCCAAGACCGAAACAACCCACAAGGGTGAAATCAGCGGCGGTCCCGGGGCCGGAGCGCTGAGCTTCTTTGACGTCTGGAGTTTGGATCACGAAAACAAATATGCCGGTGACGGAAAGACCACTCGCAACGGTTCACTCCAGGCGGAGATGACCGCGCGGGTGGTGGAGAAGCTTTCGAACGGGCAGTTTCGCGTGGAAGGAAAGCGTACGGTGCGCATCAATGGCGAGTTTGAAATGATTACGGTGTCGGGAATCGTGCGCGCTCGTGACGTAACGCCCTCGAACACCGTCATGTCGACCAAAATCGCCGACGCCGAGATTGTTTACGAAGGAAAAGGCGACGTGGGCAACGCAAGTTCCCCAGGCCTGCTCAACAAAGTACTAGATTGGATCTTCTAATGAACAAGCTTGCAATGGCTGTGCTAATGGCTGGCCTCATCGTAGGTACAGGGATCGAAGCCCGCGCGTCGCGGATCAAAGATATCGCTCAAATCGAAGGCGTGAAGTCCGAGATGGTTGTTGGCTATGGGCTCGTTGTAGGACTTAACGGAACAGGTGATGGAAATAAGGCTATCTTCACCGGATTATCGTTGGAAAACATGCTGGAGCGTTTTGGGATTACGATTAGCGCCGACGAAATCAAAGTGGCGAATGTTGCGGCGGTGATGGTTACCGCTGAGGTCGATCCTTTCATGCGATTGGGAGGGCGAATCGACGTTACCTGTAACTCTGTGGGCGATGCCTCCAGCCTCGAAGGCGGTACCCTTCTGGCCACGCCGCTGCTGGGGCTTGACGGGTCCGTGTACGCAATTGCCCAGGGTTCGATTTCCATCGGCGGGTTCAACATTAGCGGCGGCGCCGGAAACTCTGTGCGACAGAATCATGCGACCGTCGGCAGGATTGTCGGTGGAGGCACAGTACAACGCTCGATCGAACAACCGTTTATTCAGAACGCAGAATTCAACGTGTCAGTTCGGGACTTTGACTTTAGCACGGTGTCGTCGATGGTCGGTGCGATCAACGAAACCTTTGGAAGGGGAACGGCCGAAGGCCTGGACGGCCGAACGGTACGCGTGCGCATACCAACGCAACGGCGCACCGATCCGGTCGGTTTTATCGGTGAACTGCAACAACTTCCGGTTGTGGTAGATGCGGCTGCAAGGGTTGTTATCAACGAGAAGACGGGAACCGTGGTCGTTGGGGCAAACGTCGAAGTGGGAGAGGCCGGGATTGCTCATGGAACGCTTAAAGTCGAGATCCGTACCCGCTACGACGTAAGTCAGGCGGCTCCGTTTGGCGATGGCGAAACAGTTGTCGTCCCCGATGTGGAAACCATCGTGCAAGACAACGAAGCTAGGATTTTTGCTTTTAACGAAAGCAGCACGGTTGGAACCATCGCCGAAGCGCTTAACGAGATTGGCGTTACGCCTCGTGACATTATCGCAATCTTTCAGGCGCTTAAGCGCGCGGGTGCCCTGCGAGCAGAGCTGGTTGTGATTTAGTTGAACATCGATTTACAGATGCTGAATGTAAGCGCCGCTCCGGATAAAGCAGGAACGCAAGAGTACAACGACGCGCTACGCAAAGCGGCTGCGGAGTTTGAGGCGGTGCTATTGACCAAAATGTTTCAAGCCATGCGCGAAAGCGTCCCAGAATCCGAATTGTTGGGCGGCGGTTTTGAGCAAGGTGTTTATCAGGATATGCTGTTTGCCCAGTTGTCGTCGGTGTCCGCAAGCGCCGAGAGTCTGGGAGTGGCGGACATGGTGTTTCGCTCTTTTGTGGGTGACGATTCGTAACGCCTGAGGAGTATCAATGGAGTCAAAAGAGTTTAAAGAGCTAATTGAGGTGCTCAATCTGGAGTGGGAGTGCTGCTTGGGGTTGGTCGAGATCAGCCGCAACGAACAGCGCGCCCTGGTTAAACACGACACCGCGGCATTGAATGAGCATATTCAGGATATGCAGCGCACCGTGACCCGAATGGCCGAACTACAGGCCCAGCGAGAGCGGCTGCTGCCGGCCGCGGTGAAGCGGTTTGCGGCCGGTCAACCGGCGACATTGGAAGTGTTGGCACGGGTGGCGCCCAACGGTAGCGAACTAGAGGAGGTTGCTGGACGGCTGCTTACGGTTGCCCGCACCCTATCTCAGTTGAACCAGCAGACCATCTATTTGATCAACTTCTCATTGGATCTGGTCGATCGGCAAATGGGAATCTGGAAAGGCGCTATCGCTCGCGACGAAGGCTACACCCAGGAAGGCGCTAGTACGTCGGCTTCCGCCCCATCGCTTCTGGAAAGCAAAGCGTAAAGGAGACACCGTGTCGTTATTCGGAATTCTCAACGTGAGTCAACGCGCGATGTCTGCCAGCCAACTGGGAGTGCAGGTGGCCAACCACAATATCGCGAACATCAACACGCCTGGCTATTCACGACAGGAACTGATACTCACGCCAGCGCGTACCACACTTACCGGTTTTGGCGAGCTGGGTAACGGTGTAGATCTGGACCGTGTTCGTCGCGTAACAGACGAGTTTCTGCAAACCGCGCTGTTCCGCGAGCAATCGGATTTCTCCGGTTGGTCGACATCCACAAATGTGCTCGAACGCGTCGAGATTCTCACCGGAATCAACGAAGACAGCAGCATGAGCGCCTCGATAAACGACTTCTTTGCGTCCTTCGAAAAGCTGGCGACGAATCCCGAAGACGGTTCGGTACGAGCGGCTGTGGTAAGTGCCGGTGTGAATATGGCGGAGCGTTTCCGTGCTCTAAGCGAAGGGATCGGTCGCGTCGCTGCCGATGTGGATATCGACATTGACCGCCAGGCGACGCGGGTCAATGAAATCTTGAAAGATATCGCCGAGCTAAACAAAACGGTCATCAGCAGTGACACAAAGCAGTTCAAGTCTAACGATCTCAAGTCGCGTCGCGACCAGCTGCTGGGCGAGCTGTCGAACCTGGTGCAGTTCACCGCCAGTGAGGACAAATACGGCGGTCTCGACATTTACGTTGCTGGTTTCAATGTTGTGCACCGGGACAGCGCCGTAGAGTTCGAACCGTTCACCGAGGACACCAACGGCGAAGCCTCGTTGCGCATGTTGGTCGACGGAGAACATTTGTCCGCCGAAAGAATCGGCGGCAGTCTGGGGGCATTAATCGAAACCCGTGACGGCGAACTGGCGTCAGCCCGCGAATCGCTGGATTTGCTGGTGGGAACGATGATCGAGCGCGTTAACGCGCTTCATTCCAGTGGATTTTCGCCTGCCGGGAGCGGGGTAGATTTCTTTTCGGGCGACGGCGCAAGCGACATCCGCGTAACCGAGCTCTTGCGCAACGAACCGCAATTTGTGGCCAGTTCCTATAGCACGGCCTCGGGGGACAACGGGCTAGCCAATGATTTGGCTGCGCTTGCCGACACTTCGTTGCCGGAACTCTCCGGGTTGTCGGTGAGCCGTTACTTTGCGTCCTACGTGGGTGATATCGGCGGCGTCACTGCCACGGCGCGCGGGATGATGCAAAGCACCATGCTGACGCGTGACGAATTGCTGACCCGCGTCGAAGGTATTTCGGGGGTATCGTTGGACGAAGAAGTTGCCAACGTTACTCGCTACCAGGCGATGTACGAAGCGTCAGCAAGCATGATTAACACGGTCAATGACATGCTGGACAACCTCCTTTCCCTTGGTAGGTAGATATGAGGGTCGCGTTTCGTTCGCTGGGCCGCCTTAGCATCGGCAACATTAACCAGGCGCTTACTAATGTGGTGAAGTTTCGGCAGCAGGTGGCTTCCGGGCGCAGCTTTTCGTTGCCTTCCGAGGACCCGATTGGCGCACAGCGAGCAGTTAAGATCGGAACCGAGATCTCGCAGGTCGAGCAGTACCGCGAAAACAACCAGGCCGCATTGCTTTATCTGGAAGCCAGTCAGGCGTCATTACTCGATGTTGGTGAGCGCTTGCGCGAAGCCAAATCGATTGGTCTGTCCCAAATAAACGCGACTTCCGACTCTGGGTCGCGCGAAGCGGTGGCCACCGCCGTTCGATCGATACGCGACCACATTATGAATCTGATGAACGTCCAGGTGCGCGGGCGGTATCTGTTTTCGGGGCAGGCGACCACCTCTCCGGCGTTCTCCGAAGACGCAAACGGCAATGTGCGCTATGACGGCGACGAGGGAGATATCCCGATTCGCGTTGGTCCAGGTCAGTCGGAGATTAGTAATGTCACCGGGTCGGCGGTGGTTGGGACCGGGCAGAGTCTGGTGGTTTCGTCCATGGACTGGGAACCGCGAATTTCGGGCGCCACATTATTGTCGGTGCTAAACAACGGTAGCGGCGTTCCCGAAGGCCAGTTCGAAATCGTCGACAACCTTGGCGGGACTGCGACTATTGACACCACCGGAATGTCGACGGTGTCGGACGTGCTAGCGGCGATCAACGGTTCCGGTCTGAACGTTATTGCCGGGGTTAACGGAACTCAGGATGGCCTGCAAATCTTTTCTCTCACTCCCGGCGGGTCGATTGCGGTGAATGAGTTGGGCGGTGGTGCAACCGCATCGGCGCTTGGCATTGGCGGGTCGGCCCTGGGCACGATGGTTGGCGACGATTTGAACCCGGTATTGGATCTTACTACGCCGTTGAGCGACATCACCGCGTTGCCAACACCTCTGGGTAGCATTTCGGTCACGGTCGACGGCGTTACCTCAGTCGTTGACTTTGGCGCAGCACCGACACCGTTTACTGTGGCGGCGCTGATGGGCCGTTTTAACTCGACAATCCCCGCCCTGCAAATGGAGCTTACTCCCGATCAGTCGAGTATCCAGATTACCGGCGATGTTGAGTTCTCGATTGGGGAAAACCTCAGTGGGTTGACAGCGTCGCAGCTTGGGCTGGCCGGTTCGTCGGTGCAGGGACGATTGTTTGGAAGTTTGGAAGCACTGGAGCAGGCTCTCCTGAACGACGACACGGTGGCGATGGAACGCGCGGTAGCGGAAATTGAACTCGTCATTGACAACACCGTCGTTATGCAGGGTACGGTCGCAGCGCGAATGAATCGTTTGGAAAGCGGATTCGATTTGCTGGAGAACTATCGGCTCAACGCGGAGACCCGGTTGGGCGAAGTGCAGGCCGCCGACGTTGCCGAGGCGATAACGGCGCTGAGCGAGGCCGAAGGGATCTATCAGACGGCTCTGGGTACCGCCTCCACCATATATTCGCTCAACCTGTTCAACTATATTTACCGCTAGTCCCACGATCAGACGAAGTGAGCGGGGCCGTTTGAGAAACGGCTACCCGTCCTGGGCAACGATGGCCGTTTACGGCGCAATGCCGACGTTGCGGATTGCCAATCGCGACCTGCAGTTCCGAGTCTGCACGTCATATTTTCCGCAGATTGCACTAAAGTTCCTACTCGGCTCTCCGATACCCCTTCTTGACAGTAAGTGACTGCCGCAAGTCTCCCCGGACCACGTCCGGTGGGGCACCCCGGACGGGTTGTGTGGGAGCGAGGACAAACGGTCTCCCAGTCGGGCTTGCGCGCGTCGCAATTTGGTTCCACATCGGAGGTGTCTTAAATGGCTTTCCGCATTTTTAACAACACGCAAAGCTTGAATGCGTTGCGGAACCTGAACCTGACGCAAAGCAGACTGGGAAGCTCCCTGGAAAAGCTAAGCTCGGGTCTCAAGGTTAACAGCGGTAAGGACGGCCCGGCGGCGCTCGTGATCTCGGAAAAACTCCGTGCGCAGGTCGCCGGTCTTGGGCAGGCTATTGACAACGCTGAGCAAGCGGTTTCGCTTACCCAGCTTGTTGAAGGTTCGCTTAACGAAGTAAACACGCTTCTCACCAGTGTTCGTTCGCTGGCCCTGCACGCGGCCAACGAAGGTACGCTGGATGCCGACTCGGCAGCTGCCGACCAGGCTGAGATTGACAACGCGTTGGAAACCATCAGCCGAATTGCTGCCAACACGCAGTTCGGTACCAAGCTGTTGCTCGACGGCTCGCGCGGCGTTCAAGGTAACGCCACCGACGCTAACACGAGCTTCGTTTCGGGTACCGAAGACACGGTTGCTGGCTCCTACGCAATCAACATTACCACGCAGGCTGAGCAGGCCGTCGTCACCGCTGGTACCGCCCAAACCGGTAACCTGGCGACCGACGAGCAGGTCACGATCAACGGCGTGAACATCAACCTCGATCTCGGTATGAACCAGACCGCGGTTCGCGATCGAATCAACGAGTTCACCACTTCTACTGGTGTAACCGCTTCGATCGTGGGTGGTGCTCTCACGTTGACTACGGACGCCTACGGTAGTGCGGCCGGCGTAAACGCTGTTTCCGACACCGCCGCTGCGGCGACGTCGTCGGGTGTCGGTACAACGTCGATCACCGACAGCGGTGTTGACATCGCCGGTACAATCGGTGGTCTTGCTGCAACGGGTAAGGGAACCGTACTTACCGGTGACCTTGGCGTCGTTGAAGGCCTCGCCGTTAGCACGACCAACGCCGCTGGTGCCTCGGGTTCGGTTAACGTAACCCAGGGTTCGCTGGTGTTTCAGGTTGGTGCGAATGCTGGCCAGACGGTGACCATCTCGCTTCCGAGTATGGACGCCGCGCAGCTGGGTACTGGTTTGACCAGTAACGCGTTCAACAACCTGTCTGAGATCAATGTCACGACGGCAACCGGCGCGCAAGACGCCATTGCGGTTATCGACAAGGCGATCGACCAGGTTACCGCCAAGCGTGGCGAAATTGGCGCCTTCCAGAAGAACACTCTGGAAAGCTACATCAACACGCTGCGTATCGCCCACGAGAACACGGTTGCGGCCGAGTCCGTGGTTCGGGATACCGACTTCGCTGCAGAGATGGCAGAGTTCACCAAGAACACCATCCTCATTCAGTCGGGTTCCTCGATGCTCGCACAAGCCAACCAGCTAATCCCGGGTGTTGCCCTGCAACTCCTCGGCTAGTCACGGTAGGCAAGTAGCGCTGGGCGCCCTGGAAACTATTTCCAGGGCGCCTTTTTTTTGGGGGGAAATCTTCCGAACGCGAAGATGTTGCCGTCTTTATGCGATGTTTGCGCTAAAGGTCGCGGCCAGTCGGTCGAAATCAATACTGACTTTGGAACTCTCCTTAGGCGGAAGGCGCTATGGCAGGTTTAATCTCGGTAAGTGGACTGGTGTCGGGTCTCGACGTTGACGGCATCATTCAACAGATCATGGACTTCGAATCGCGGCCAATCGAGTCGCTGCAGAGTCGTATCGACCGCGAAGAGCGCACTCTGGGCGCGATCGATATTTTCGAAGCCCGTCTACTGGCGTTGCAGACCAACTTTGCACGCCTCACCACCGCCAACGCATTTGCAGTAAAAACGGTGAACACCACCGACGAAGACGTTCTTACGGCTTCGGCGAGTTCGGCGGTCGCTCCCGGTGTCTTTTCGTTTACCGTCGATCAGCTGGCGCAATCCCATCAGATCGCGGCACAGGGTTACGCATCCGCTCAGGCAGTGGTTGGCTCCGGCGAGGTTGTTATTCGTGTCGGGAACGAAGCTGCGTTGACGATTAATCTTGATGATTCCAACAACACCCTTGCCGGCCTGGCGCAAGCGATTAACGACGCCGAAGGCGACGTAAGCGCATCGGTGGTCAATACCCGTAACGGCTCGGCTCCTTACTCTCTACTCATCACCAGTAAGAAGACCGGAGAGAGCAACATTATTACCGTGGACAGCAATCTGACCGGCGGTATTGGGCTTAACTTCGGTGCCGTATCGACGGCCAACAACACTGGGGTTACCGGAACCTCGGCGGCGACGGCGAGCGGCAGTTACACCGGAAACGCCGAAGGAACGCTGACGTTTACCGTGGATTCGGGCGGAACGGTGGGTACCGACACCATCACCGTCAGCTACACCGATGGCGCCGATGTAAACGGTACGTTTACCATCCCTAGCAACTATGTGCCCGGAGAAGACTTCACTGGTCCCGCCGGGCTTAACCTTTCCTTTGCCGCGGGAACGCTCAACAACGGCGACGAGTTTACCGTCGACGTTACCAGTGGAACGGTACAACGGGCCGAAGACGCCATCGTCCGGTTGGGCGACGGCGGGGGACTGGCGGTGTACAGCGAGACCAACACGTTGACCACGCTGGTTGAGGGTCTGACGATCAACTTGCATCGCGCATCGACGGATCCGGTAACCGTTTCAATCGAGGCGGATACCGAAAAGATCGCTGGTGACATCGAGGCTTTTGTCGACCAGTACAATGGGTTCGTTGAACTCATGGACGAGCTGTTCTATGTCGAACCCGACGATCCCGAAACCGGAATCCTGTTGGGTGACTACGCCGCGCGCGATATCTACAACAATGTACAGCGTACGCTTACCGGTGCGGTTGAAGGCCTGGCCAGCGAGTTGCGGTCGTTGGACCAGATCGGCATCGGCGTTGGTTTTGACGGAAAGCTCACGCTTACCAGCAGCAAGCTGAACGAGGCATTGTCTGGAAACCTGGAACAGGTTCAAAAACTGTTTAGTATGAGCGGCCAGACTGACAGTGACTCCATTCGCTTCCTGAACGCGACCGAAGATACCAAGGCTTACTCCTTTGGGACAAAATATCAAGACGGCTATGAGTTGCTGGTTACCCGCGCGGCCGAACGCGCCCGGCTGGTCGGCGGCCCGATGTTTGACCCCGCGAGCACGCCGATCGTAATCGATGATAGCAATCACGCCATGCGCTTTAAGATCCGCGGCGGCGCTGAAACCGAAGAGATCTATTTGACCCACGGCACATACAGTTCGGGAGCCGAGCTGGCCGCCGAGATTCAAAAACAACTCGACGGAGCCGACGAAACCTTTGCGGGTGAGTTCTTGGTTGAGTTCGAAGATTTCGGCGGCGGTGTCGGACGGATGAATTTTAGTTCGAGCGACTATGGTAGCGGCGCCTTTATCGAGATTGCCGCAACTTCGGAGGGTAACGCTTACTCGTCGTTGGGTTTGGCCGTGGGCCAGTCTGCACAAGGAGTCGATGTAGCGGGACAGTACTACATGGGCGACGATGCACAGGGCAACCCAATCTACGAAGGCGCCGTTGGCGACGGGCAGTTTCTAACTGGATCGAGTGGAAACGAATACACCGATGGACTTCGGGTTCTAGTCACGGCAACGACCAGTCAGATTCAACCCGGTGGGACTTCGTTTGGCAACGTTAAGGTCACCCGCGGTATTGCCGCCAAAATGCAACGTGTGTTGAAGCAAGCAACTTCGTTGGATGGGGGCGACGTATTCCTGCGCAAAGAAGCCATTAATGGTGATATCGAGACATTGACCGAGCAAATGGATAGGCTTACCGATCGGCTGGAAATACGTCGCGAACGTATCGTGCAAGAATTCTTGAATCTCGAGACAGTACTGGCGCAGTTGCAGTCCGAGGGCGACTATTTGTCGCAGGCTCTGGCTGCGCTCCCAACCCGATAGGATACCGATGACGACTACACTTCTTGATCCCGCGTCCGCTTATTTGCGCAACGAAGTCGAGAGTGCCGATCCGGCCAAGCTCGTCGTGATGCTCTACAACCGGGCGATTTCCGAAATGGAATCCGCACGAGAGATGCTAAACGAAACGTCGCCCGAGGCGCCAATCTCTCACGCCCAAACCATCGACACCAAGCTTGGGCGCGTTCGCGAAATCATCAACTATCTCTACGAATGCCTGGACCGTGACGCAGGCGAAGTTGCCGACCAGTTGGCCGCGGTGTACATCGTGGCTACCGAGCAGGTTCTTACCGCTCAAATGGAAAGGGATTCCGCCCCGCTCGACACGGCGATTGAAAGTATGAAAACGGTGCGGCAGGGGTGGATAGAACTGGCCGAGTCGTTAACCCATGCAGGAGAATAACTTATGGCACTGGTGGAAGCGATCGGAGACAATGCCAGAAGCATAGATTCCGCCATTACCCGAATGGAATTGGATTTGCTTCCCGCACTGTTTAGTGAGCGTGAAACGCTGCTTAAACGCGCGGTGGAGGAGGCACGGAGCGCCGACGGTTCCCCAGAGCTTACCGACGCGCTACGATCCGCCGCGCGCGATACGAATCGCTTCATCCTGCGCCTGTCGGGCAGGTTGGAGCGCACCCGCCGTCTGGCGAACGAAATTGATCGTCGTCGTGAAGTTGTCATCGCGTATGAGAACGCGAGGTAACAAGCGATGCGAAACGGAGAGTCCTTTATGAAAATTGATGGCAACCATCCCAATTTACATTCGGTAAATTCCTCGGCGACGCAACCGAACAACGCGGCGGACAAACGTGCCGGCGATAGCGACGCCGCGCATCAAGGCTCCCGCGATGTCAGTCAGGTTAGTGAACGGGCGCAGCTAATGGCTCGGGCACTGGAAATGGCCCCGGAGCTTGAGGACTCTCGAGCCGACCGTATCGCCGAAGTCCGCGAGAAACTGGCGGCTGGCGTTTATGACAGCGACGACGTTAAGGACTCGCTGTCGATGCTGCTAACCGATCTGGTTCGAGACGTCAGTGCCACCTAGAAACTGACCGCTACCGGCCCAAATTAATCCAAGAGGCTCGCCACTCGGCGGGCCTCTTCTTTTTTTGCCGGAATCGACTACAAAAACCAACCGTCGTAACCGCAAAAAATGCGCGCGGGTACAGCGTGTTCCGAGTTCGTCGCCAACGCCGCGGCAAGATCGTCCCTGCCCCGGAAGCAATTTCCCATGGCATAGCAATTGCCGATTGGGTGGGCATGAGGACAAAACTCTACACATTCATTCTGGTGATGCTTGCGGCCGTTCCGCTTGCGGCCACCGACTCGCCCAAGTCGATACCCGACGTGATCGGAACGACGCCTCGTGGTCAGTTTTCTGTGTTTCGTGATGTGTTCGATACCATTCGCGAGATTGACATGGCTGACACGTCGAGTACCGAACTCCATCCGTTCTCCCGATTTCTCTCGGCGAGCCTGGAAGGTGCCACGCCCGACGACACGCTGTCGTTCGAGACGGTAACCGACTCGCTGGTTCCGCTTACCTGGCGTCTCGATCGCAATCTGGTGGAGGACACGCCCGAATGGATGGAAATGGCATTTCGCCTCGCGCGTGGTTTGCATCAGGTCGGGGTCACCGCGGAAGCTGAAGAATGGCTAAAACTAATCGACTCCCGCGCTCCCGCTAGTGACATGCGTCTTCAAGCCCGTGGGATGCTGGTGCATTACTACACTGTCGCGGACGACAGTGCGGGCATGGCCTGGCTGGTGGATTCCTGGCGAGCCCGTTACACCGAGGGCGTTATGGGGCATCGAATATCCGCAGCACTTCTGGCATCGCTTTACGTTCGCGGCTACCACGATCTGTTGAATCAAGCAGCGAGTAAATACGTCAACCTGGTGGTGTATCGAGATTTTTTTAAGGCGTACGACTTGAGCCGAAGTCAACACTACGACGAGGCCAAACTAGTGATCACTCGTGTGCTCTGGTGGTTGCGCGAAGACTCCTACCACGCGTATCCAATTTCACTAAAGCTAGCGGCCCTAACTCTGGCTGCCGACCTCGACTGGTTGATCGGTCAGGACGCGATGGCTCGTAAGGAATACGTCATGCTTCGCCAGGTCGAAGACGATTTTGTCAGCGATTGGGCCACTTTCATGATTGCGTCGGTTGCCATGCACAACGACGACTACTCTGGTGCTCGCGATATCTTCGCCGGGCTGTGCGGTCACCCAACAACCTGGGGGAACATGGCGTGTCGGTTGGAAAGACACGCGAAAAAAATGCTCGAGTTATCTGCAAAGGGACTGCGATGAACGTCGATCTTGCCAAGTTATTGACGGCATACCGAGCGGAACTCGAACTGTACCGCGAAATCCGCAGCCTGGTGGTTAACGAAGGACACTCGCTTCGTGGCGGTGAGCCCTTGACCGGTGTTATCGATTCGCTTCGCAAGCGACAGCAGTTGCTCGCCGCTGTAAGAGAACTGGACCGCGATATCGCTTATGAGAAACGGGAGTTTCAGTTCTCCCGCCAACGCTACCAACCACAAGAAGTCGCGGCAGTAGGGCGCGTGTTGGCCGAAATCCGAATCGTCGTTGAAGACATTCTGGCGGAGGAAGCCAAAAACGAAGCGGTCATCGTAGCTGCGGCCAGTCAAGGGGAGGTGACACCATGCCGGTCAGTGGAAACATCGGAAACCGCGCGGGTCTAGGCGGACTCAAGCAGGCGTTAGAAGTTTACGCACTGCGTCATCGGGTCATCGCTAGCAACATCGCCAACGCGGAAGTTGACGGGTATGAGCCGCGTCGCGTGGAGTTCGAAGAAATTCTGCAAAAGCAGGTTCGCGCGGTGTACTCCGAAGCGACCGTTGCCACTAACGAGCGACACTATCCGGTGGGGCAGGCATCGTCGTCGAAGCTGGGGCGTGTAGTTGCCGAAGCTCCGGATCCGGAAACCGGAGAAGCACGAGTCGATGTCGAGCGAGAAATGGTATCGCTTGTGCAAAACCAACTTAGTTATCGCATGGCCGTGAGGCTGTTAGATATGAAGTACAACCAACTAAAGTCCGCAATAACCGGCAATAGCCGGTAGGGAGTAGGACATGCCCAAGGGATTGTTTTCAGGATTCAACGTCAGCGCCTCTGGCCTGGCGGCGCAACGGCGCCGACTTGACGTGATCGCCGAAAATCTGGCCAATGCCGAAACCACACGCACCGCGGAGGGCGGCCCGTACCGAAGAAAGCGTGCGGTGATCGACACAGAAGTCGAAACCCAAAAAGAAGTTCGGATGCAGAAGGGCTTCTTGGGTCTGGTCAGAAAGCAGGAGGGGCATCTTGGCGGCGGTCCGGTGGAGCAGCCGGTCAGCAAGACCGTCGACCAGGTTCGGGTCGTAACTGCTGTGGAAGAAGACCAGTCGCCGTTTCGAATGGAATATGACCCCGGCCATCCAGACGCCGACCCAGATGGCTACGTGCTTAAGCCCAACGTGAACGTGGTGGATGAAATGGTCGACATGATCATGGCCACTCGCGCGTACCAGGCCAATGCTGTCGCCATCGAAGCTGCCAAAGACATGTTTATGGTTTCGTTGGAAATCTAACGGAGTGAACGATGGTTAACGATATCACCAATATTCCTCGCGGTGTCGCAATTGACCGGTATCAGCAAACCGACAAGTCGTCGGCAGCGTCCGGGTTCAAGGAAACCTTGAATCAACTGACAAATGCGCTGAACACAACCAATAGCCAGGCGGTTGGAGCGACGAGGGATATGGTGATGGGGCACCAGGTTGACTCGCACGACGTAATGTTGGCCGCGCAAGAGGCGGGGCTGGCGTTTGACTTAATGCTTGAAGTTCGCAACAAACTCTTGGAGGCGTACCAGGAGATCATGAGAATGCAGGTTTAAGAGGCTAACCTATGGAATTTGTTGATCGCCTAATCGCAATGTTGCGCAATACCTGGAACGAAATGACTTCCGGGCAACGAATCGTACTTATCAGTATGGTCGCAGCCGTAGTTGTGTCGGCCACGGTGTTTAGTACGTGGGTTCGCAAACCGGAAATGGCCGTACTCACGAGTGGCGCCGATATGGACCGGATCGGCGAGATTGCGGGGTCGTTGGATGCAAAAGGCGTTGAATACAAGGTAACCAATGGCGGTCGGACGATCCTGGTCGACCGAACGCGCGCGTCGCAACTCGCGGTGGAGATGGCCGCCGAAGGACTGGTCGGAGATGCGTCGGGCGGTAATATTCTCGACTCCAAGAATGTCGGAATGTGGCCGGCACCAGTTTTAAAAGATAACTTGCGCCGCGTGCTGCAGGCGGAGCTGGGCAAGATGATCACTGGGCTGCAATCAGTGTCCGGAGCGCAGGTGCAACTGGCGCTTCCCGAAGAGTCGGTTTTTCTGGACGATCAGCGAGACCCATCGGCCAGCGTCCTGGTTAGTTTGCGTGGCAAGCTATCTCCGACCGAAGTTCGGGGAATTGCTAACCTCGTCGCGTCCGGTGTCGAAGGGCTTGAGCCCGACCACGTCTCGATTGTAGATGCAAGTGGCAAGGTGTTGTGGGGTGATTCGGCCGAAGAGGATGATGCTTCGACCGTGCGCTTGCAAAAGAAGGTCGAGATTGAATCTCATCTTGCCGCCAAGGCAACTCGCCTTTTAGAACAAGTCGTCGGCGCGGGCAACGCCGCGGTAACCGTTGATGCCGCGCTTAGCTGGGATCAGCGCGAAACCACGACCGAGTCTTACGATCCTAACAAGGTTGTCGTGCGCAGTCAGGAGCGCACCGAGTCAAATGATGAGGGTGCGACCAATGAGTCTAGTGTCACCAACAACGAAATCGACAAGACGATTCAGTACGTCAGTTCTCGCGGCGCGCAAATCGAGAAACTTACGACTTCGATTGTGGTCAACTATCGCGGTGTTACTGGCGAAGACGGAACGGTGACTTTTGAAAAGATGACCGACACCGAGTTGGACGAGCTCCGGCAGATTGCCATGAACGCGGTTGGTTACGACGAAAACCGTGGGGACAATGTGGTGCTGATCAGTCAGCAGTTTCCAGAGACCTCCGAGCCGAGTGCCGGTGGGTTCGTTGCCTCCGGACTCATGCAGTCCCTACCGAGTATTCTTGGCCGGTTGGTGGCAGTGGCCATCGCTTTTATGTTGTTGATGTCATTGCGGCGTTCGCTAAACGCCCCGGTTCCGGCTTCGACTCCATCGGCGAGTAGGGCAGCTGGGGCTAACGTTGGGGTTGGTATGGGCGCAAGCGTGTCCAGCGTAGGCGCAGGACTTGACCTGGTGGACGAAGACGGCGAGCGCGTCTCACCAGAGGAGAGGTTCCAGTCGGTAGCCCAGGGTAGTCCGGAAAACGTCGCGCGCGTCATGCAATCGTGGATGAGTGAGTAAGATGAGTGATCGTAGCGGACTCGAAAAAGCCGCAATCTTGATTATTTCGCTAGGTCCCAAGCTGGCTGCGCCCATCTACCGTCACCTTGATGACGATCAGATTGAGAAGCTTTCAATGGAAATCGCCCGCATTGGTAGTATCAGTGGCGATGTTAAACGAAAAGTGTTGGACGAATACTTTGCTTTGACGATGTCACAGGGAAACATTTCGCAAGGCGGTCTCGAGCTTGCACAGGAAATTCTAAACGCCGCGCTGGGAAAGCAAAAGGCCAATGCGATTGTTGGACGATTGCTGGATTTTCGCGAAGGAACTAATTTTGACTCGCTACGATCGGCCGATCCGTTAACGGTCGCAAACATTCTAAAGAAAGAGCACCCGCAAACCATCGCCATTGTGCTTGCGCACATGGACTCTCGACAGCTAGGGCCGGTGCTGTCGCGACTACCCGAAGAGCTTCAGGGCGAAGTTGGTCATCGCATTGCCACGCTGGAGCGCCCTAACCCCGAAGTTATCGAAGCGATGGACGAGATTTTTGCCGGTAGCATTGCAGCGGACGTTGGAGAGATGAGTCGACAACGCGGGGGTTCAAAAAAACTGGCCGAAGCGCTCAACGAAATCGAGCGCGATCAATGGATTGACATACTCGACAGCGTCGAAGAAATCAGCAAGGACGTTGCGCAAGATATTCGCAATCAGATGTTCATCTTCGAGGACATTATGTTGCTCGACGATAAATCAATCCAAGAGCTCCTTAAGAACGTCGATACCAAAGAACTTACTGTCGCGTTGAAGGCCACATCGGATGGGGTCAAAGACAAGATATATGGGAATATGTCGAAGCGAGCCGTCGAAGGCATCAAAGAAGACATCGAGTATATGGGGCCGATACGCTTGTCCGAGGTAGAAGAGGCGCAACAACGTATTGTCGATGCGCTGCGCAGACTGGAAGAGGAAGGCACGGTCATGTTGGGCAAATCCGGCGCCGGCAACCAGATGGTATAAACAATGAGTGCTACCACATCGCAAGAGTTTACACCGCTGTTTGCTGCGGATGCGGAACCGAAGCCGGAAACCGAGGCGAATCCCGAGCGGTTGAACACGCCCGACGGGAAAGACTTCTTTCTGGCGGGGATCGAAGACGTAAAAAAAGTGGCTTACGACACCGGGTACCAGCTGGGCCACGACGAAGCGTTACGAACGTTAAGCGAAAAACTAGAAGAACAAATCGCGACCTGGAACAAAGTGTTGGATGTGTTTCGCGAAAGCGTTTCTGCCCAACTTGACGCGTTCTTTACGCTCGCCGAAGAGCGTACAGTGCAAATTGGCCTGGATGTAGCCCGCCGTGTTGCGTCTCGAGAACTAGCCGCCGATCGTGATGGTTTGGTAGAAAGAATCGCGACTGCCTATCAGGCGTGTCGTGGCGAGTCAAACGTTGTTGTGCGGGTAAGCCAAAAAGAGTTTACGTTTCTGGTGCGGCTCGCCAACGGCGAATGCCCGGACGACGGGCGCCGTCAATTTGGCGATATCGAGTTTGTCGAAGATCCCGCGATTTCGCCGGGCGGTTTTGTCGTCGAAACGCCAGCGACGTCATTTGACTACAGCATCACGACGCAGTTAGAGGCGTTCGAACGATCGCTCGGAGAACTCTATGAGAACACCGACGGTTAGTCCCGAACAAATCGCTCACGCCATTGCCAACACCCAACCGGTCGCAGTTACTGGGCGGATCCGGCATCTGGTCGGTCTCAACCTGGAGGCCGAGGGAATCAACGCTGCGGTTGGGGAGATCTGTCACGTTGTGGTCGGTCGCCATAGTCGCGTTCCCTGTGAGGTTATTGGATTTGCCGAAGACCGGGTCCTGCTAACACCGCTGCACTACACCGACGGAATGCGTCCGGGACAGGAAGTCGTACCCAGCGGGCGCCCACTGAAAATTCCGGTGGGCGAAGGATTGCTGGGTCGAGTGTTGGACGGCACCGGAGCGCCGATAGACGACCGCGGGCCGGTCGCGACGGGGTACTTTCGCCACGCCACCCGCCGGACGCCGACAGCATTGTCGCGTCCACCAATTACAGAGGTGTTGCCCACCGGAGTCCGCGCGATGGACGGATTGTTAACCTGCGGGCGCGGGCAGCGTCTGGGTATCTTCGCCGGTAGCGGAGTGGGTAAGAGCACGCTGCTGGGGATGATTTGTCGCAACGCAACGGCCGACGTCAACGTTATTGCGCTGGTCGGCGAGCGGGGGCGCGAAGTTCGCGAGTTTGTCGAGCAAAACCTTGGCGCCGATGGTCTGGCCCGGTCGGTGGTGGTTGCGGCTACCTCCGACGAAACACCGTTGATGCGCATTAAGGGTGCCGAGACTGCAATGGCTATTGCCGAATTCTTTCGCGACCAGGGAAAGAATGTGGTGTTCATGATGGATAGTGTCACGCGCTACGCCATGGCCTTGCGAGAAGTAGGTATCGCGGCTGGAGAAGTGCCGGCCACGCGGGGGTACACTCCGTCGGTGTTTGCCCGTCTCCCAATACTGTTGGAGCGTGCGGGTACGTCGCCTGCCGGAAGTATTACCGGTTTCTTTTCGGTGTTGGTCGACGGCGATGACATTCGTAATGACCCTATTACCGATGCCATTCGAGCGATCCTTGACGGCCACGTCGTCCTTTCTCGTGACCTGGCCAATGCTAACGTGTTTCCGGCCATCGATATTCTGGGAAGTATTAGTCGGCTTGCCCGTAATCTGCTGGATGAGCAATCCAATCAACAGGTGGGCAATGTTTTGGACCTGTACTCGACGTTTGCCGCGGCGGAAGACCTTATCAATATTGGCGCGTACGCACGAGGTTCTAACCCGCGCATCGACGAAGCGGTGAGCAAGGTTGACCGCATTCGTTCCCTCATTCGCCAGGATGTTAGTCAGGTGGTAAGTTGGGACGAAGCCCGCGCAGCGGTGGCCGCTCTAACAAACTAAAATGAAACGCTCGCAACGAATGGCGCGCATTCGCAAGCGTTTCGAACGCGACGAGTTGGTCGTGCGCCAGCAGCTGTCCGTCGCGGTAGACTCGCACACCCGCGAAGTCAACGCACTAAACCGCCTGCATCAACAACTTCACACTTTGCGACAAAGCTTGAGCGCTGCCGTTGGCACCGACTTCGACATATCGCAACGCCAGACTTTCGAGTTGCTTCGTCAAAACACGCTTGCGGCGATTTCAGGGCAACATCGGGTTCTCGCCGACTCCGAAAAAGTTGTCGCACAGGCCCGCGAGCGCTTGCGCGCTGCCCATCGCCAAACGGAAACCTGGCGCACGCTAGAGGACAACGCGCGCGAGGTCGAACACGACCTGGCCCAACGCGCCGAACAGCGGGCGATAGACGACATTGTTGACCGCGCTGCCGTCGCGCAAATCCAGCGGACGAAACGACCGGCGGGGCGGAAGTAATTACCCCCGGCGACGGGCTTCGTCGGCATCGCGGCAAACCCGATCTATTTCGTAAGCCACGCAATAACAACATGTTACCGACACCTTTAGCAGTTTCTGCGAGGCGGCACAACCGTTGCCTTTAGCTGCGCGAAGGCTCCGACCAAGAAAGGCAACGAACAGGTGAAGAACATCATCATCGCATCGGTACTCAGCTTCGGCGTGACGTTTGGCGGATACGTCGGGATGGTCATGATGAACGCAGGCGAAGCCGAACCCGAGCCCGAGCCCCTGACCAAACAGGAAGTCCAGGCGGCCGAGCTGCAGTTGCAAGGGTTGGACGAGCAGCGTGCGTTGTACGTCTCGTTGCAAGGGAATATTCCGGCGATGCAGTCGAACCTCGATATTGCCAAGAACGTGTTGGAGCAGGAACTCGCGAAACTCGACGCTGTGCATCGCGAAATCGTCGAGCAGAGTCAAGCGGCTGGGATCGAAAACGAGGCCGCGATCGCCAAACTCGCGAAACTGTACGAGTCGATGAAGCCGGTTGAGTCAGCGAAAATCGCGTCGGAACTTAGCGACGATCTGCTGGTGGTAATTATTCCACGAATGAATGATCGGATCGCGGCCAAAATGTTGAGCGAAATGGATAGTCAGCGTGCGGCGACGCTGACACGAAAAATGGCTAAGCGGAAGCGGTAAATGAATCCGTCCGGGTTGAATATTCTACAACTGCTGTTCGGCGCGGCGTCGAATGGCGCGACGTTGGGCGGCCCTGCAGGTCAGGACGAGGGTACCGGGCTCCAGTTTGCGAGCCTGTTGCAGCAACTCGTCGCTGGTGACGCCGAGCACGAGGTTGACGTGGAAAGCGGCGTCGACGCGGCACTTGTGCTTGCGGCCCACACGCCGTCGGTCACGGCACCCGCGGTTGCGGTTGGCGAACCGCTGCCGGAGTTGTCCGAAACTTTGCCCGCCGATGGGGAGTTGCTACCTGGTGCTGATCGCGAAGAAGTGTTTGCCAAGTTGTTGGGTCCCGATGTGACAGAGTCAATCGGTGACAGATCGCCGGTGAGTTCCGCGCGCGTGACCAACGTTGTCGTTACGCCGACAACTTCGATAGAAATGCCGCTCGGCGAAGCACCCGATGCCAATCTCGCGGCAACTGAAAATCCAGTCCGACCTGCCGATGCGGGACCGACAAGCCTGGTTCTTCCCGCGACGACGCCTGACGATGGCGCCGCCGCGAACGCCCCCCTGACTCCGGTGAGGCCTGAGGAGCCGGTTCGAGACTTTAGCTTCCGTCCGACTCCGGGTCGCAATGCCTCACCTTTGGCGTCGACCGAGCTCCACCGTAACGTTCCGGTCGAGTCGGCCGCGGTGCAAACCGCGCAGGAGTTCGTGGCGCCAGCAGTTGCAGCGCCGCAGCAGGTCGTTCCCGCGTCGCCCGAGTCGTTGGCGCCGAGCCAAGTTGTCGACGTGCCGAAAACTATCGACATGACCTTGCAAGCGTCAGCGCAAGATTCCGCGCCGACCGCGGTGCCCGATCATGAGGCTGTGACCGAACGCGCTAGGGTTTTGACGAAGCCGGCCCCTCGTCCGCTACCGCAAAGTGAGCACTCGGACCTTCTAGCGACACCAAAACCCGATGTTCCAAACGCTAAACACGTGGTTACGCCCGAACTGGTATTGAACCAGCAGCGCGTAGCTGTCGAAGCGGATCCCGAACTAAACCCTGACGTCGCCGACCAGGTTATTCCCGAAGCACCGAAGATTACGCCACAAAAGAGTGAGGCACCGGCACCGGCACAGGCGCTGGCAGAGGCGACGGTTGCGGCGTCGGAACCCGAGCCATTCAACATTTCGCGCGGCGCAGATTCCCTCGCTCCGGCGACGCCGCTGATTGACGCACGCGGCATCGTGAGTGGATTGGAGCAACTACCAACACGTCATGTCGTCAGCGCCCAAGCAGTTGCGCCCGCGGTCGAACACGAAGTGGTGTCGTTCGTCAGTCGCTTGCAGGCGAAGTCGGGCGAACAAGTTGCGCGAATCGAAATTCACCCGCCCGAACTGGGTAGTGTGACCATCGACGTCAAGGTTGATCACGGTGCGGTCCGGGTTGAGTTGCGAGTCGACAACCACGACGTGAAGATGCTACTGGACGACCACTTGGGCCAACTGCGAACCGAACTTAGCGATCGTGGATTGCAGTTGGAGTCCTTCGACGTCGACATCTCGCGCCACCACAACAGCAACGAACGCCAGTCGAGCTCTTCGCCACGACAGCACCATGCGTATCAGCAAGCCGAACAGGACGAAATTGCATCGGCAATGGTTGAGTCATTGATCGAAAACGAACGTGTCAACTTACTCGTATAGAGGAACGCCATGATTGACTTTAACGCAATCAACAACACCGGAGACCCAACTGCGCTTCAGCCAACGCAGGCAGAAGAGGACAAGCAGCTGTTTCTGGAACTTCTGGTTACTCAGCTGAAAAGTCAGGACCCGTTCAATCCTATGAACAACGAAGACTTTACCGCGCAACTTGCCCAGTTTAGCTCGTTGGAGAGTCTCAACAACATCTACGCCGAACTGAGCAACAACAACATGTTGCAGACGTCGGTTCACAACGCCATGAGTACGTCGTTGATTGGCAACTACGGCGTGGTGGCGGGCAATGGAGTGGCCGTTAACAACGGTGAGCCTACAGCAGCAGTGTTTGTAATGCCCGAGGCGGGTTCCGCAAAAGTGCGTATCGTTGACGAGTTTGGCAACACCGTTCGCACGTTCTCGCAAACCAATCTCAGCGGTGGTGAGAACACGGTCAAGTGGGATGGCAAGGACAACGACGGCGACGTGGTAGAAGATGGCGTTTATAGCGTTGAAGTCGAAATGGACAGCGGGCCGAGCGCGGGAACACAACTGTCAGTGTACTCGGCTGGGAAGATTAGAGCCGTGAGGTTTGTCGGAGGTGCGCCCGTCATTGTAATCGACGACGCTCAGTATCTTCTGTCCGATCTGCTAGAGGTGCTTGATGAACTGCCCAACGCGAACTCCGGAAACGCGGACTCCGGAAGCGTTGATACGGGGGGCGCGTCGACGGATGAGGAGAGTAACGACTCCAATGCGCTTCGAACGTTGCTGGGACGGCTCAAGTAGATGAAGCCATTCGGTCCAATAGTTGGTGCTGGGGCCCCCAAGCCTGCCGGTAGTGACCGCACTGTCAAGGCGCCAGCCGTTGGCGCATTCGAAGATGCGCTGGCAAACGCTGGCGTCAAGCTTAGCAAGCATGCGCGCGAACGGATGATTACGCGAGGTATCGTGATGAATGAACAAGACGCAGATTCCGTTTCGCGCGCAATGTCCGAGTTGAAGGGAAAGGGTGGCAAAGTTTCACTTTTGTTTGTGGGTGATACCGCGTTGGTAGCCAACGTAGAGAAGCAGACCGTGATTACGGCAGTGGATCGCTACGCTAACCAGGAGCAGGTATTCACTCAAATAGATAGCGCGGCGGTTGTAGAAAGAGCCTAGTCGCGTTTGGATGGGCTGGCCCTCACGTGAGGACGCCCGAGAAACCAGCTGAAGTTCTGGTTTCTTTCACCTTAGAGGGAGGCAACATGCTTCGTTCGCTGTTCTCGGGAATTTCTGGAATGAATACCCACCTCACGATGCTCGACGTCGTGGGTAACAACATCTCGAACGTAAACACGATCGGCTACAAGTCGTCGCGGGTTACGTTTCGAGAGCTGCTTACGCAAACTGTCCGTGGCGCCACCCGTCCGATATCGGGAGAGTTCGGCGGTACCAATCCCGCGCAGATTGGGTTGGGTTCCACGATTCAGAGTATCGACTCGTCTTTCCAGCAGGGAAACCTGCAGAACACGGGCAAGATTACCGACCTCGCAATTGAAGGCGATGGCTTCTTTACAGTCGCCGACGGACCCAACCGCTACTACACACGCGCCGGCACCTTTGTTTTTGACGGCCTGGGGCAATTGGTGACCTCGGGGACCGGCTACGTTGTGCAGGGCATCATGGCCGATGACCAGGGAGTGCTTGACTATGGCGCGCCGCTGGAAGCTCTCGCGGTTTCTGCCGACCTGGTCACGCCTGCTCAAGCAACCGAAGAGTTGGATATCGCCGGCAACCTCAACGCCGACTCGGACGCGCTGGGAACCATCACGCGATCGCAACGGTTTATGGCGGTTGCGCGCCCGGACGATCTAATGACCGGGATGTACGATTCCGTCGGAGGCGACCTCTTGTTGCGTGAGGGACAAACCGTGAACATGAGTTTTGACGCTGGTGGTACCACCCACAGCGCGTCGCTCAATGTTACCGCAACGACGACTGTGCAAGACCTGGTTGATCGACTGAATACGATGTCGCTCGCCGATGCGTCGTTTTCGTTGCAACCGGATGGTTCGATTGAAGTGCAGACGTTTGGGAACGCCGTCGACGACTTGACGATCACTGCTGATGGTGCTTCCGGCTTTAACTCCAAGATTGGTTTCTCAAAAACCATTCCTGCAGGTTCGACCGAGAACAGCGAAGAGCTGCGCGGTGCCGCCCGGGAAACCGATCTCTTGGAAGATCTCTACGACACCAAGGGTTTCGATATGACGTTCATCGACGGTAGCGTGATCCAGATTGTGGGAACCGTGGGTGGAGTCGTGTCGTCGGGGTCGCTCACGTACACCGCTGGCGCAACAACGCTTGGGCAACTCGCCACCTTGATCGAAAACACGCTGTCGATTAGTAACAGCAACGGGGTTTCGGTTGATTCCAGCGGTCGCATTCTGGTCGAAGGTGACGAAGCGCTGAGCAACGAAGTCTCTCAGATCGACGTGAACATCCCAGGGTCGTTTGGCACGCTGTTCACGACGAACATGATTTTCAGCGAAACACAAGCTGCCCGTGACCCCGAACAATGGTCTTCGACAGCTACGGTGTATGACTCGTTGGGTCGCGACTTTCGTGTGAGTATGAATTTTACCAAACGTACCGGAACAAACCTGTGGGATTGGGCAATTGAAACACCGGACGATGTGTCACTGCTAGCTGGTGGCGCTGGCACGATTGGGTTTGGTCCGGACGGTCGTTTGACGTCGTTTGACTTTACCGACGGCGGCACGCAAGTGGTGATGGATCCGGGTAACGGTGCAGACGTAATGCAAGTGTCGCTGGACCCGGGTTCGTTTGGCGGTCTTGACGGGCTCCTCCAGTTTGACGGCGCGTCGACAGCAACCGCCAAGGACTTTGACGGTCACGGTGCCGGCTCGCTTTCTGCGGTAACGATCAACCGACAGGGTGAGATGGTTGGCCAGTTTACCAACGGTATTAATCGTGTGCTCGGGCAGATCGCGTTGGCCGAGTTCAACAACTCATCCGGTATGCAGCGAATTGGAAACAACCTGTTTTCGACCAGTTCCAACACCGGTCCGGAGTCGATTACTTACGTCGGGCAAAACGCTAACGGCGTGATTACACCCGGCGCGTTGGAAATGTCCAACGTTGACCTGTCCAAAGAGTTCACCGAGATGATTGTCGCCCAGCGTGGTTTTCAAGCCAACGCACGGGTCATTTCGACCGGCGACGAGATGCTAAGTGAACTAGTTACGCTCAGACGATAGAGGAAAAGGTAGATGATTCACGTCACCAAACTGAACAAGCATCCGGTAGTGGTTAACGCCGATCTTATCGAGTTTGTGGAGTCCACTCCCGACACGCTGATAACGCTAACCACCGGCCGCAAGTTCATGGTGATGGAATCACTAGAAGACGTGCTGGCTCGAGTGGTGTCGTACCGAGGAAAAATTCGCGCATACGCGATCCCGGTGACACCGCTCGAGTCGGACTAAGCCAGCACGTAGCTAACCGTACGGGAGTAGATCCTTGGATCTCGGAACAATCATAGGTCTGATAACCGGGATGACCCTGGTGGTTTTGTCCATGGCAGCGGGGACAGGCTTGGGTCTGTTTATCGATGTCCCATCGCTCATGATTACCGTGGGAGGAACGATCGCCGCATCGTTTATTAGCTTTCCGATGAAAGTGGTGCTGGGCGGCATAGCGGTGTTTCGTAAAACAGTTCTGTTTAAAATGGATGCCCTTCCGGATCTCATTAAAACCATCGTTGGTTATGCCGAGAAAGCGCGAAAAGAAGGAATGCTGGCGCTGGAAGAGGAATCCGAAAGCGAACCCAATGAATTTCTTCGTATGGGTCTGCGAATGGCGGTCGACGGAACCGACCCTCAGTTGTTGCAGCGCATTATGGAAAACGACATGGAAGCGCTTGAGTATCGCCATGACCTGGGCGTTAAGTACGTGACCGGTCTTGGCACCGCAGCTCCCGCATTCGGCATGATTGGTACGCTGGTTGGACTGGTGAAGATGCTAGCCAATATGTCCGACCCCAGTGCGCTGGGCGCCGGTATGGCGGTCGCATTGTTAACGACGTTTTACGGCGCTTTCATGGCCAACCTTTTGTTTCTACCGCTGGCCGACAAACTCAAGGCACGCGCTGCGGAAGAGATGCAGGTTCGTGGTTTGGTAATCGAAGGCATCATAGCGATCCAATCGGGTGACAGCCCACGAGTGGTGGAAGAGAAGCTGAAGTCATTTCTTGCTCCCAAAGACCGCGCGGCACTCAGCAAGGACGCGGCGTGAGCAAAAAAAAGGGCGGAGGCGACGACGGGCCAACTGCGCCGTTCTGGATGATGACGTATGGCGACGTTATGACGTTGTTGCTGACGTTCTTTGTGCTGTTATTGAGTTTCTCGTCGATTCAGGAAGCCAAGTTTCAAGAGGCAATTGGCGCAATGAAAAATGCTCTTGGGGTGCTCAACTCACATAGCTCGGTTCTCGATCAGAACGCGAAGCAAACCGAGAGTGCAGAAACGCCTACCGCTCCAGAGGTCGTCGAAGAGGAGAAGGAAGAGGTCGTGGAAATTCTGGAGAACTTGGGATTGACCGACGAATTTGACGTTGTGACCACCGACGACGGATACGCGGTTCGATTGTCCAGTCCGGTGCTCTTCGCGTTGGGTGACGCCGAGTTGAAAAGCGAGGCGGACACGCTGTTGCAGACGCTTGCGGAGTTTCTTGCGCGTAAGGATCACCCGGTGCGAGTGGAAGGGCACACCGACAACGTTCCCATCAACACCACGCGCTTTCCGTCCAACTGGGAGTTGTCGACCACGCGAGCGCTTTCGGTGTTGAAACGTTTGCACGCCGATGGCTTGGAACAAACCCGGCTTAGCGCGGTAGGGTACGGCGAGTTTCGTCCTTTGTTGGCTAATGACACGGTCGAAAACCGTGCCGTCAACCGTCGAGTCGAACTGTACGTCACAATTCGTGAGGCTCCGGTCGAGAGAGGTCGAGAACTGTTTTGGTCTGGAGGTAACTAATGGCTGAAGAAGAAAAACCCAAAGAGGGTGAAGCGCCCGCCGAAGATGCTGGCGCCAAGAAAAAGCGAATGATGCTGATGATCGGCATGTCGCTGGTGCAGATTCCCATCGTGCTATTGCTCGGTCACTTTGTGATTCGGCCGATGATTGCACCCGAAAACCCCGAAGTAGTGGAAGAACCAGTTCCCGAGCGCGGGTTAATTATGATGTTTGAGGACATCACCGTCAATGTGACTGCGAATCGCGGCAGTAAGTTCCTGCGTCTGAAGATGGGAGTCGAGTACGAAGACCCCAAGACCGAAGCCGAGCTTGCCGAACGCACGCCTGAGATCCGCGACCTGGTAATTTCGGCGATCAGCGGCCGCAGCGCGGAGCAATTGATTTCAGCCGAGGGCAAGAAACAACTCAAAGACGAACTAAAAAACCGTATCGACACCACCGTCCAGGAGGGCGGGGTTATGAACGTGTATTTTAGCGAGTTTGTCATTCAATAAGCATGACCGAAGAGACCATCCAAGAAACAACCGAAGCGGAAACGCCAGAACCGACCGCGTCCGAAACCGACGACGGTATCATCGGCGCTCCTGCAGAGGTGCCCGACGAGAAGGCGATCGGGTTCAGCGACGGCGAGAAGTATGACTTCTCACGCCCCTGGACGATGACTGGCAAGTTTCATCAGAACCTGGTGTCGATCGCCGACAACTTTGCCGGTCAGCTGTCGTTAAGTTTGTCGAATGCGCTACGTAGCAACGTAGAGGTGAACCGCGGTCAGATCCGCCAGGTGCTGTTTAACGACTTTCTGGGTGACCTGGATGGAAATCAAAGTATCGGTGTGTTCAGCTTCGAGCCGCTTAAAGGGCAGTCGTTGGTCACAATGGACAGCAAGACGATGTTTCGACTGCTTGACAAGCTGATTGGCGGCGCTGGCGAGTACTACGAAATTGATCGTGAGTTTACCGACCTCGAGCTTCGAATCTTTCGCTACATCCTGGGGCGCATTCTGTCCGACCTTGGCGACTCGTTTAAAAAGTACTTCGTTGCACAGCCGGTGCTGTCGCGCGTGGAAAGCAATCCTGCTTTTGTAGCTGTGATTGCGCCCGGCGAAAAAGTAATTCAAGTCAGTACCGAGGTGCGGTTCGGCGACGATATCGGAAGTCTGGTGCTGGCGTTTCCCACGGCTGGATTTGATCCGGTGATGGATTCACTCGATCCCGATGACGAAGCGATGATTGGCCCGACGATGGTTGCGCCAGAAGACGTGGTGAAAGTACGCGCCGCGCTTTTGGACTCCTCGGTGGAAGTCGAAGCACAAATTGGTAAGGCGCCTATACCTCTGTCGCGGCTGTTGGAGCTGGAGGTTGGCGACACTATCATTCTGGACAGAAAAATTAACGAACCGGTGCCGCTAAAAGTCGGCAACATCACGTTGTGTTGGGCTGAGCCCGGCAAGAGTCAAAGTCGCCGCGCGGTGCGCGTGTGTCGCAAGGAGGAAACTCGTGACCGATAATCCACAAGAGCAAAATGGGTCGACCGCGACCGTGAGCGAAGAACAACCAACGGCTAGTCCGACTCCCGCCGGGCCCGACCAACCTCTGGATAACGAACTCGCCGAGACCGCGGCAACGGGTGCGCCATTAAAAACCGACATCGACATGTTGCGCGATGTCGAGCTGCGGGTGACCGCCGAACTTGGACGTACCAAGTTGACCATTGGAGAGATTACCAACCTGGCGGTGGGTAGCATCGTTTCTTTATCCAAATCGGCTGGCGATCCAGCGGACCTAAGAATCAACGACCAGCTGTTTGCGTCGGGCGAAGTTATTGTTATGGACGGCTACTTTGCCGTGAAAATTACCAAGCTGCTCTCCAAAGAAGAGCGCATGAAGCATTTCTCGTAGGAGTTATTGTAATGAAAACGAACGGCAACAAAGCAAAGACGATCGTGCCCGTGGTGCTCGCAGGTATTTTGGGTACGGCAAGTGCGTGGTATGCGTCTACGACAACTACTGATACCGCGTCGTTGGTTCCGTCGCTCGCGCGCGTCGGTGCCGCGGTTGTGGCGGTAGCTGTGCTCGGGTACTTTCTGGTGACGCTGTTTCGTCGAGTGGGAAGAAGCGGGGTCGACAATCAAGCCAAATTCATGAGTGTACTGGAAGCTGTCCAGTTGGATGCGAAGACCAGGCTGGTAGCGGTTCGGGTGGGCGGTCGCGTGGTGGTTGTTGGGGCCAACGACAACTCCGTGTCGCCGGTAACCGCAGTCGACGCGGCCGAGTACCAGGCCTATCGTGATATCCCGCAAGCGGCATCGCCGGTGGTTCCCTTCGCTGAGCGCCTGCGTATGCACAGAAAGTAACCAGTTCTCCCGGCGGATTCCAGGGGCGGCGCAAACCTAACCACTACCGCCGCCTCTCGTGTACTTCTGTCCTCGCGTGAGCACCTTCTGCCGATGCGAAGGTGACACCAGGCAATACGTGCCGGTTCTAACCATCTGTAACAACACTAGTTACATCAATAGCCTTGTCCCGGTAGGAACAAGCTGCCCCCCCCGGCGTGGCATATCGCTTGCGCTAGTGGAATTCGATGCCGTTAAGGCAGGAGATTCCATGAAGCAAACCATTCTTATAATTGTGTGTCTGCTTAGTGTCGCGGCGGCGTTGCCTGCCGTCGCACAGAGCGCCGACCCCAATCCGGTGACGGTAACGTTAACGCCGTCCGGCGGCGACCGAACCTCATTTGCCGTCGAGATAGTGTTGATCATGACGGTGCTGTCATTGGCGCCGGCGATTCTGATCATGCTGACATCGTTTACGCGAATCGTTGTTGTGATGTCGTTTCTACGTCAGGCGCTGGGAACCCAAAACCTTCCGCCGACACAGTTGGTTATTGGGCTGTCACTGTTTCTAACTATGGTGGTGATGATGCCCGTGCTGCAGCAAATCAACGAGCACGCGCTGCAACCGTACCTCAACGAAGAGATTACCCAGAAAGTAGCCTACAGCAACGCCGTCGAACCGTTAAAGGGATTCATGCTTTCGCAAACTCGCGAAAAAGATCTCGCAATGTTCATCAAGCTCTCCAAGAAGCCACGACCAAACAACGCCGACGACTTGGGGATGGAGGTAGTGATACCAAGTTTTGTTATCAGCGAACTTAAGACGGCCTTCGTGATGGGCTTTGTGATCTACATCCCGTTCATCATCATCGACATGGTGGTGAGTAGTGTTTTGATGTCGATGGGTATGCTCATGCTGCCTCCCGTGATGATTTCGTTGCCATTTAAAGTGTTGCTGTTTGTTCTGGTGGACGGCTGGAACCTGGTGGTCCAGTCGCTAATGATGTCTTTCGGAGGCTAGGATGACACCAGAAATGGTCGTGGATATCGGGCGTGAAGCTCTGCAAACCATGCTCATGGCGGCCGCGCCAATGTTGGTCGTTGGATTGTTGGTCGGGGTTGTTGTCAGCATTCTGCAGGCGGTTACGCAGATCAACGAAATGACTTTGACGTTTGTTCCCAAGATTGTCGCCGTGGCGGTGTCGATCGTTGTGTTTCTTCCGTGGATTATTCGCACGCTGGTGTCATACACCGAACGGCTGTTTGGCAGCATCGCGGGGTACTAATTGTGACTGCAGTTTTTGACTTAAACAACGTGGTCGCCCTGGCGCTGGTATTTGCACGCGTAACGGCAATGATGTTTGCCGTTCCAGTGTTCGGTCGGAGCAACGTTCCCGTGCAGGTTCGAATACTTTTGGGCTTGTCAATGTCACTGTTGCTTGTCGTTCACAGTCCGTTGGAAACGACGGTAGCCGCCAACGGTATGTTGGTGTTGCTGGTGCTTCGCGAAGTGATGGTCGGGTTAACGTTGGGGGCGGTAGCCGCTCTGGTGATTCACGCCGTGGAGTATGCGGGCGAGTTGATGGGGATGCAGATGGGGTTCGCGGTCGCCACGATATTTGATCCATCTTCGAATCAGCAAATGGGGATTGTCGGCAAGCTGCAGGGAACGCTCGCGATGCTTCTGTTTTTGGTGATTGATGGTCACTACTACGTGCTTAAGGGGCTAGCGGACTCGTTGCAGTTGTTCCCGGTTGGGGCTTTGGGGATCAGCGCAAACTCTTTCTATCAGCTCACGATTCTGGCGGGAAAAGTGTTTGTTATGGGATTGCATGTGGCGGCGCCGGTAACGGTCATGTTGCTGTTGGTTAACGTTAGCATGGCGGTGGTGTCTCGAGTTGTTCCGCAGATGAACGTGTTTATCGTCGGTTTTCCGATCATGATAGGCGTCGGCGGAATCGTCATGGTGTTGGCGATGCCGGGGTTTGTTGCGTTGCTAAAGATGTTTTTGTCGCAGATGTACACCGACGTTGTGCGAATCGCAGGAGCGATGTAGTCCACCATGGCACAGGAGCAAGGCGGACAAGAACGGACCGAACGGGCCACACCCCACAAGCGGCGCCAGGCGCGAGACAAGGGGCAGGTCGCGAAGAGTCAAGAGATCAACTCGGTGGCGCTATTACTGGCGGGTGGCATGGCGATGTTTGCCCTGTTTCCATACCTCGTGGACAACACTCGCGGCCTTTCTGTAGCCCTACTGCAAGTGGTGGGAGAAGGCGTCGGGTTGGAATCACGTTTGGGAAGCCTGATGAACTTCGTTGTGACCGGCTTCTTTCGTATCGTCGCGCCGGTGTTTCTGGTGATGGTCGTTGTCGCCTTCGCAGCCAGCGCCTGCCAGGTGGGCCTGAAAGCGACGCCTGCGTCGATCGAGCCCAAGCTGAACAAGCTCAACCCGCTGGAGGGATTCAAACGCATCTTCAGCAAGCGGTCGGCTTTCGAGTTGGCCAAAGGGATACTAAAGCTGGTGGTTGTAGGAGTGATCGCCTACGTATCGTTTAAGGCCGACATGAGCCGCGTGTTGGGCTTGATGTTTTTTACCCCGGCCGAAGTACTGCCGCAGTCGCTGCAAATGAGTGCGATGTTTCTGCTAAAGGCATTGCTGGCGCTGGGAATAATGGCGATTGCGGACTACGGGTTCCAACGCTGGGAGTTTGAGCAGCAGATCAAGATGACCGTGCAGGAGATCAAGCAGGAACATAAAGAGCACGAAGGCGACCCCCATTTGAAAAGCCGAATGCGCTCCATTCAACAGCGAATGGCAGCTGCCCGCATGATGGACGATGTTAAGACGGCAACGTTGGTAATCACAAACCCAACCCACTACGCGGTGGCGTTGTATTACGACGATGAAATGTCGGCGCCCAAGGTCGTCGCCAAAGGAATGGACAAGATTGCGCTTAGAATTCGTGAACTTGCGCGTGAGCACCGGGTTCCGATTATCGAAAAGCCGCTGTTGGCGCGCATGCTGCACAAGGAATGCGACGTCGGTCAGTTTGTTCCGGCAACGCTGTTTGAAGCCGTTGCAGAAGTTATTGCGTATGTGTTTTCGCTGCGAAAAGGTAGGCGTTAGTCATGGCTGACCTGGCGATGAATCCGCTTGAGCGTCTCAAGTCCGGGGGGAACGTACTCAACGGCCTGGCGATGTTGGGGATCCTTGGGCTGATGATGCTGCCCGTGGCGCCAGCCTTTCTGGACTTGCTGTTGACGTTCAACATTACGTTCGCGGTTGTCGTTTTGTTGATGACGGTATACCTGAAAGAGCCCATGGAGTTTTCCGTGTTTCCGTCGGTTCTGCTGATGGTTACCTTGACGCGCTTGTCTCTGAACGTGGCGTCGACCAGATTGATATTGTCTAACGGGTACGCGGGCGAAGTGATTAACTCCTTCGGCAATTTTGTCGTGGGGGGAAACTATGTAATTGGCTTCGTTATCTTTCTTATCCTGATCGTGATCCAGTTTGTCGTGATCACTAAAGGTGCCGGCCGTATCGCAGAGGTGGCGGCACGTTTCACTCTGGACGCTATGCCCGGCAAGCAAATGAGCATTGATGCCGACCTTAACGCCGGGATCATCGATGAGTCCGAGGCTAAAAAACGCCGAAAGAAGATCTCACGGGAAGCCGACTTCTACGGCGCAATGGACGGTGCCAGCAAGTTTGTGCGCGGGGATGCAATCGCGGGCATCATCATTACCATTGTTAACATCATCGGCGGTTTGGTTGTCGGAATGATGCAGCGCGACTTGTCGGCGATGGAAGCACTGCGGACGTACACGCTGCTCACCGTGGGTGACGGTTTGGTTACGCAAATTCCTGCGCTTATCGTTTCTACCGGCGCTGGTATGGTTGTGACTCGCGGCGCCGGCGAGAGTGACTTCGCCGACGAGTTTGGCAAGCAGGTAATGAACTATCCTCGAGTCATGCTGGTGGCGGCAATCTCCTGCGCTACGCTGGGCCTGGTTCCCGGTCTCCCCAAAGTGCCGTTTTTCCTGATCGGTGCAATCTGTGGTGGACTCTACTACATCGGACAGCGCCGGCTGGAACGCGCCGAAGCTCCGCAAGAAAGCGAAGAGACGGAGGCGCCCGGCGAGCCGCTGGCCGATGAAGATTTGTTCTATGTCGACCCGCTTGAGTTGGAGATTGGCTACGGGTTAATTCCACTAGTCGATAAGACCCGCGGCGGCGATCTGCTTAAGCGACTCACCAATCTGCGGCGGCAGAGTGCGTCCGACTATGGTCTGCACGTTGCCCCCATTCGTGTTCGCGACAACGTACAGCTCAAACCCAACGAGTACGCCATTAAGTTAAAAGGGGCCGAGATCGCGCGCGGCCGCGTGCATCCCGATCACGCTTTGGCGATGGGACGCTCCGGAGTCGAAGCCGACCTTGGCGGTATTAAAACCACCGAGCCCGTTTTTGGCTTGCCAGCGGTTTGGATCCGCAAGGACGAGCGCGAATCTGCCGAAGTTAGCGGTTATACGGTGGTCGAGTGCGAAGGGGTTATCGCTACCCATCTAAGTGAGATCGTCAAAAAGCACGCCGCAGAAATTATGACCCGCCAGGACGTGAAAGACTTAGTCGACAAAGTCCGCAAGAATGCGCCAGCGGTAGTTGATGATTTAGTTCCTGACAAGGCATCGTTGGGGTTTGTGCAACAAGTGCTGGGCAACCTCTTGCGCGAACAAGTGCCGATTCGCGACATGGTCACCATTCTAGAGACAATTTCTAACTACGCCGACACTATTAAGGATCCCGACGTGATTGCCGAGAAGGTTCGCGAGTCGCTCGCACGAATCATCTCCCGGCAATACGCCGGAACCGACAACCAGCTGAACGTGTTGTCGTTGGACCCCGTGATAGAAGAGCAGTTGATGCACGCCATGGCGGCGTCGGAACGAACCGGCGGCGTCGCGTTAGAGCCCGCGTTGGCGACGCGGCTGCTGCGCGCGATCGAAGAACGTGCCGAGCGCGCCGTGCGCGAAGGGTTTCAGCCAATTCTCATATGTTCGGGACAAATCAGATTGTTCCTGAAGCGACTGTGCGAAACGTCGCTACCGAGTCTAGTAGTGCTTTCCTTTAACGAAGTGGCCCGAGGCGTTAACGCCAAGTCCATCGGGATGGTGAATATCAATGACTAGATACTTGATCAAGGCCGATACGCCGGAACTGGCGATGAGACGTGCGAAGGAGGCCTTCGGTGCTAGCGCGATTGTTATCGACACACAGAACAAGTCGGTTAAGTCGCTGGAAGGGATGGCGGTTAAGAGCGAGACCCATATGGTGGTGTCGCCGGGGGGTGCCATTCCAAGTGAACATCTGGAGCGGGTGCTTTCGGCAGGCGATATCACCGCGGTCGATCAATCCGCGGGAGTGGAGCAGATTCGAGCCGAGATTAGCCGCGTGGAGCGTCTGATTCGCAGCGTGGAGCGCGCCGACCAGTTCCTTCGCGCGACCGTGGACAAACATCCTCTCGCGGGTGCTATGCGCGAAGCGGGCGTTCGCCCAGCGACAATGCGAGGTCTTCGCGAGGGTGCGGTTGCTGGCGACTTGCCAGAGTTCGAGGCCAATCACGATGCGCGCAAACGGCTACTGGCGCGGTTTCGCACGTCACGGATTACGAGCCTGGAGCAAATGCGTGGGCCGCACGTTTTTATGGGTGCCAGTGGCAGTGGTAAGACCAGTGTGGTTCTTAGTCTGGCTGCGGAACTTGTTCAGCGCGGATTACGAACGGCGGTTGTGGCGATCGCTCCGCCGCATCACGGCGAAGTGCGCCGCATCGAGGAAGCCGCGCGCGCGTTGCGCCTGGATGCAGCGGTGGCGCGCGATGTCGACGAGGTACAAGGAGCGCTTGCGATGTATAGCAATTGCGACGCGGTGTTGATCGATACGCCTTGCGCACTAAGGTCGATCGGGGCGGCGCGTCAAGTTCTGGAGAAACTAGGCGCGCTTAAGACGGTGTTCAAACATCACGTTGTTGCGGCTAATCGCGGCTTCGAAGAAGTTGTTGACGAAGTCGACGCCTGTCGTCGCTTGGGTGCCGACTACGTCGTGTGGGCGCAGTTAGATCTCGTGTCCCGGCCGGGACGTTTGTTGGATGTTGTCATGTCGCGTGATCTTACAACATCGCTTTTGTCCCGCCGCGGCGAGCAAGGTGTTGATGTCGAAGTGGCCACTCCTACAACGCTTCTGGTAACTAGTGTTCCGGGAGTAATGGAATTTGAAGAAACTTCAGTGGGGAGTGAAGGTTGATGAATCCCCGCCTTCGTACATTGGTGTTTTTCCCGACGCTGTTGGTGGCATTGTACAGCCTGTTTGCCGGCGAGAGTTTGGTTTCGTTTGGGAAGAAGGTGGGAGCCACCTACGTCGTGTTCTCGGTGATCGCAGGAATCGTTGCTGCCGCTTGGCGTGCCGCCGCCCCGCCTGCCCCTCCGGAAGAACTTCACGAACCCGAAGGCACCGGGGAAGAATTTGCCGCATCGGCCCCGGCCGACGCTACCAGTGCCAACGGAGCTTAACGCGCTTTGCTGGAGGTGAACGCAAATGGATGACGACATTCGCATTGGTCGAATCAGCCCGTATCCGTCCAAGATTGACCCCCGGCGGCCGCGGTCCGAGGACGATGAAACATCCGAAGACCGCGATAAGGACAAGAATGAACGGGGGCCGGAACCAGATGCCGACCCGGAAATCATGGACGGACATATAGATACGCGGGTCTCGACGGTCGAAACCGGCGAATAATAGCTAAAGAAACCGATCGCTTAGCTCGATATCAATGCAGGCGATCGCCGAAATAAGGAGACGTATCGTGGAGTCAATGGTGGAGCAACTTCTCAGCACGGCCCCCACGACCATCTGGATTGTCGGTATCACCATGTCGCTACTGGTGACGTTGTTGGTTGGCGGTACGTTGTACTACCGCCGCTACTATCGTGTGCCGCAGCGGGGTCCTGGCGAAAACGACGACATTCTGGCAGCGCACGCGGCGCGGCAGGCCTACGAACCGACCAGCGCGACGACGACCGAAGCGAACGACGAGGCAGAGTGGGAAGCGCAATTGGCACTGCGCCTGCAACGTTTGGAATCTGTATTCGATACGCTGACGACCAGAATCATGGAAATGGATCGCCCCAGCGATGACGCGATGGAAGTGTTGGAAGTGCTGTCGCGGGGAACACAGGCAGAACGCCGGTCCGCAGAGCTAGTTTCGGTTGCGGACCTAAGCGACGAACAGAAAAGTTTGATCAGGCGCGTCGGCGGTAGCGTTGACGAAGTTGCGGGAGCGAATTGACGTCATGTCCACAAAAGTGTCCCTAAGAAAAATGATCATGAAGACGGGAGACCTCCCGTCGATGCCGTTCGTCGCCACCAAGGTGATGCAAATTGTTGGCGACGCGAACGCGACGGTCGAAGAATTACAAAAAGTAATTCAAGACGATCAGGCGTTGGCCAGTAGAATCCTGAAAATTGCCAACTCTGCATTGTACGCACGTAGTCGTCAGGTGACGACAATCAGCGATGCGATTGTGATGCTTGGGTTCAATAATATCCGTAGCCTGGCCATCGCCAGCGCAACCAGGAATCTGTACCTCAAACGTGGCAAGGTGCTGGGGTTAAAGGACAAGCTCTTGTGGGAGCACTCGGTGGCTTCTGGTGTGGCGGCGCGGATGATTGCCAAGCACACAAAGCCCGGGATGGCCGATGAAGCGTTCCTATGGGGGCTGCTGCACGATATCGGCAAGCTGGTTATTCTTCAGCAGGCGCCAGAAGAGTTTGATCGGGTTGTGCAGGCCGTGTACAACGAAGGCCGCGAGTTTGTCGACGTCGAGCAGGAGCTTTTTAGTTTTACCCACGCGGAAGTCGGCGCGATGATCGTTCGCAAGTGGAAGTTGTCGGAACGGTTCGAGAACGCAATTCTGAATCACCACAACCTGGACGACCCCGCCGTCAAAGACGAATGGATCTACTACATCGATTTGGCGAACAAGCTTTGTAAAAAGCTTGGCTTTGGGTTCGTGAAACGCGAAGACACCGATCTGGTGGAAGATCGTACGACCAAAACGCTGGGTATTTCAGCAGATCAGATGCAAAGAATTGAAGAAGCCGCCGCGAGTATGATTCGCGACGAAATGCAGCTTTTTAACTAGGAACATCAATGTCGGACACTACGCCCGTACTGGATCGCGACGACAGCGTTGCTCGCGTGGAGCGAGTCATATCGCGAATCTCGGACCTGCCCACAATTCCCAATTCGCTGTTGCGGATATGGGAGATTCTGGACGATCCCAATAGTTCTGCGTCAGACTTAGAGCGCGTGATTTCCCTCGACCAGGCTCTTTCTGCTAAGTTGATTCGGCTGGCAAATTCGCCTTACTACGGAGCCCGTGACGAGATCACGAGTTGCGCCCGCGCGATTACGCTACTTGGGTTTAACATGGTCAAAAACATCGCCATGTGTGTGTCGGTGGTTGCGGGTGTGATGCCAAAAAAGGGTACGACGGTCGCCATCGATCTGGGGCAGCTCTGGCAACACTCGATTGCGACCGGGGTAATCGCGTCGTTTCTAGCAAACCGTAGCGACGAAGTGAATCCCGATTCGGCGTTCACCGCAGGCGTGCTGCACGACCTGGGCAAGTACGTTATGAATCTGTGCTTGGGTGAAAAGTATTGCGAGGTCGTCGCTGCTGCGCGCGAGAACGGGATTTCGATTCACGACGCCGAACTTTCGATGATCGGTGCTTCGCATGGTCACTTTGGCGCTTACCTGGCCAGAAACTGGGGATTTCCCGAGGTTTTGCGCGACGTTATTGAGCGCCACCACGAAGATTTCCAGCACGATGGTGCATTGACGTTGCTCGAGTTGGTGGGCGTGGCCGACCAGATGGCGCGCAAGGCCGAAGTTGGTTGGGCGGGCGACGACATCCGCGGGGTAGTGGATATTAAGACGATGGACCGCCTGCAGGTTCCTCACTCAGCTTTAGACGAGTTCTGGGAAGTTGTTCTGGAGCAAGTCGAAAACGCCCGCGATTTGATGCATCTAATTTCTTAACCGCTTTTTATTCTTCCCACCCACTAGCCCCGGCGGATAGCATAGCCGCGTAATCAAACACGGCCACAGCAGGATCCGGGGTCTATGAGTGACATAAAAATAGGCGTCGCGTTGAGCGGCGGAACCGCTAAGTCGGTCACCCATGTTGGCATCATCAAAGCATTGGTGGAAGCCGACATTCCTATCGCGTGCGCCGCGGGATGCAGCGGCGGTAGCATTGTTGCGTCGATGTTCGCTTCGGGAATGCCGGTGACCACGATGGAGTCGATAGCGGTAAATATGAGCTGGCGCAAACTCGCCAGTATTCGATTGACGCGATTGGGTTTTATTTCCAGCGCACCCATCGAAGACTTCGTGCGCGAGTTGATTGGCGACATGACGTTCGGCGACATGAAGATTCCACTCGGTGTCATCGCGACCAACTTGGAAACGGGGGACCGTCGTAATTTTACCGAAGGGCCAGTTGCCCCAGTGGTGCGAGCCAGTTGTAGTATTCCTCAGCTGTACCTGCCGGTGGAGTTGGAAGGAAGGTACTATGTCGACGGCGGTTTGGCTGAGTATCTGCCGGTGCAATCCACGCTAGACGTTGGTGCGGACTTCGTGATTGCGTGTCACCTGGCGTCGCCCGAACACCACTACAAGCGTCCCAAACACATTCTTGATCTTATCATGCAGTTGACCGGGCTCATGGCGCGTAAGAACTTTGCTGAGTCCGAGCAGTTGGCGTCGTACATAATTCGTCCCAACCTGTCGGCGTTTGGGTCGTTTGACTTTGACCAGGCTAGTACGCTGGTTGAACTGGGCTATGAAGCCACCCAGTTACACCTTGATAGCATTAAAGACGAAATCGATCGACGTTCGTCCTGGTTGTTTAAGCTAAAACAAAAGCTCGCCTGGGTATGACGTCGCCGATATTTCTGCTTACCGACTTTGGTTCTGCGGGGCCGTACCCCGGCGTTATGAAGGGCGTCATTCTTCACAATCTCCCCGACGCCACGATCGTCGATTTGCATCACGACATTGAGCCACAAAGGATCGACCAGGCCAGTTTCCTGCTTGATCTGGTTTGGGATTACCTGCCGCGAAATGCGGTTGTGGTGGCGGTGGTCGACCCTGGCGTCGGCGGCGATCGTGCTACCGTTGCGATCTCGATTGATGGGCGTACGCTGTTGGCACCGAACAATGGCCTGGCCAGCGAACTGGCGTCCCGGCACGCTGTTTCGCGTGCCATCGCGATGCCTCATCAGCAGTTCGATCGGGACCTGCCGCGTCAACCGGGCGGCGACACATTCTGGGGGCGGGATGTTTTTGCGCCGGCGGCAGCAGCCATCGCTGGCGGGAAGTCGCCCACCGAGCTGGGCGCGGCGCACGAGCTGGCGAGAGAAGAGTTTCCCACGGTCAAAACCACGCCCGGCGGTATCGTCGCGCCTGTCCGTTACGTAGATCCCTTTGGTAATTTAATGACCGGGCTGGAGCGCGGTGCTCTTGCCGACACGGTCGGTTGGGTCGCGCGGATCGACGACGTCGAATTGGGTGAACCGGTAGCGTCTTACCACGGTGATGGCCGTCGACCGCTGGCGGTGTGGAACAGTTGGGGGCGTCTTGAGGTCGCCGACCCCGGTGGAAACGCCCAGCGCCTTCTGGGCGACCGCGCCTCCGCCCCGGTGGAATTGCGCCCCCGTTCCTAGGCATTTTGGGCTTGGGGAGCTACCTCAGATACGATATGATACCGGGCATTGCTAGATACAGGTCGGCATCCCACCTGCCCTATAGTCACCCAGGCCACCACAAGGAGAGGTAATGAGACGATACGTCGTTGGGCTTTTGCTTTGTGCCCTCGTTGCTGCCGTAGCGGTTCCCGTCGCTGCCCAGGACGACGACATCGACGCTTATCTGCGGCTTCCCTACAAATTTACGCTTTTTATTGATGGCGGTTTGGCTGTTCCGGCGAGCCCCGGAATCTTCAATGACCTCTGGAACACCACGCTCCCTTTTACGGTGGGCGTAGGATACGTCGTATTTCCGTGGTTTGAGATCGCAGGATCGGCGACCTTCGCCGGTTATGGCATCAACGAGATCCCCGCCAAGGCCGAAATTGGGCTGGTGAGCGTAGAGGAAATTGCGGGTGGAGGCATCTCGACCTCCACGTACGCGGCGGTGGGACGTTTTCTGGCGTTCCCCAGCCAGCCTTACAACCCGTACGTCGAGTTTGGCGCCGGGCTCTACAACGCCTCGCTGGAAACGTTGGTGGTGGGAGATAACGCTCAAATCAACGAAGCCGAAGACGCAAGCGGTATTGCGTTTCTAACCGCGGTAGGGCTGCAGTACGCCCTGACGCCGGTCTGGTCGGTGTATACCAAGGTCAACTACCAGCTCAACCTTGGCGACGAGTTTAATCCCGACAATCTCCTGCGCGAAGAAGACGAAGAGATGATCATGGGCGGGGATAGCATGTCGTGGTTTGCGATTTCGTTGGGCTTAATGATCAAGATTTAGCGGCGCGCGATTGAGTCCATGGCGCCGCTATGCTATAATTGGACTATCTTGAGGAATGTAGGCGTGTCCCACGCACAGGTTGAGGCCGGGGTTTTACCCCCGGCTTTACTTGTTTAAGAGGAGTACCCCACTTGGCTGACAGCGTTATAACGATTGAGCGTCATGTGTTGCTCGAACAAGAGCATTTTCCCGACGCATCCGGCGATCTCACCCAGCTGCTTTACGACATCGCGCTCGCGGGAAAGCTGATTGCCAGTCACACCACCCGCGCCGGGCTTATCGATATTCTGGGCAGCGCCGGTAAGGACAACGTGCAGGGCGAAGAGGTGCAGAAGCTTGATGAGTACGCGCACCGCACGTTCACGCGCTTGAACAACCACACCGGGCGAGTCGCGGTGATGGCGTCGGAAGAAGAGGAAGAGGTCATTCCGATCGACTACAACACCGGCAAGTATGTGTTGGTGTTTGATCCGCTCGATGGCTCCAGTAACATCGACTTTAACGTTAGCATCGGGACGATATTCGCCATCTTTAAGCGAACCAGTAAGGACGGTCCCGGAACCGAAGCCGATGTGCTACAACCTGGCCGCAATATAGTGGCGGCAGGATACCTGGTCTACGGTTCCAGCACGATGATGGTGTACAGCGCGGGGCATGGCGTAAACGGTTTTACGCTCGATCCCGGCGTCGGCGAATTCCTGTTGTCGCATCCCAACATTCGGCTTCCAGAAACGCCGCGTTTTTACTCCGGAAACCAGGGTTATTCGCGCTACTGGACCGAAGGTAATCGTCAGTTTACCAAGTGGCTGCAGGGCGGCGGCGATGACCATAGTTCTTTGTCGCTACGTTACATTGGTTCGATGGTGGCAGACGTGCACCGCACCCTCCTAGCTGGAGGCGTGTTCTACTATCCCGCCGACTCGCGTGATCCACGCAAGCCCAACGGAAAACTTCGGCTACTTTATGAGTGCGCGCCGATGGCTTTTTTGATCGAGCAAGCGGGAGGGTATGCGTCCGACGGGCGTCAGCCGATTCGCGACGTTGTCCCAACGTCCCTGCACCAGCGGTCGCCGCTGTACGTAGGAAACACCGGGTTGGTCAAAAAGGCAGAGGCTTTGATCGCCGAATACGACAGCTAGCCGACCCCAACAAACTGTTCCACAAAGTAATCGGGATTAAGCGGCTCACCGGTGGCGCGTTTGATCATTTCGTCCCACCGATAGCGTTTGCCTGGATGAAACACCGACTCGCGCAAGAACTCGCCCACGCCGGGTTGTCCAACAAAATCGGCGCGGTCGCCGTTGGCGAACCTGGCCTGAATACGGTTGTCCAGTTGTGAAGCCAGCAACTCGCCAAGCATGTAGTTGTGGTAGTAGACTGGCGCGGTTGCGATGTGAATTTTTGTCGCCCAATCGGGTTCGTCCCGGCGGTCGGGGCGTGAAACCAGCTGATAAGATTCCACCAGATCCCACCACAGGCAATTAAGATCCTGCGCCGGGTCGCGATACATTGCCGATTCGAATCGCACCATTACCTGACACCAACGTGCAAATACAAGTTGGCCTAGCCGCTGCGCTTTGTCCGAAACAGATTTGATAGCGGTAAACGCGTCGTTGTCCAGGTCGAGTGCCGAGCGCATCCACACGGCATCCTTGGACAGACGTCCAAACAACATCGCAATGGCTTCGGTGCAGAAGATGTGGGCGTGTTCGCGGAGCATGGTTGGTAGTTTGGGATCGACGAACTTGTCGTAGACAGCGTGACCGAGTTCGTGGAGCATCGTGCCTGTCCACTGTTCGTCCGAGCGAATGTTGGCCAGCACGCGAATGTCGCCCTTGCGGTCCATATCGATGCAATAGGCGTGCTGCTCCTTGCCTTCTTTCTCAAACAAATCGCTTCGCTCAAGAATGTCGGTGACGTCAAGGCCGATGCCCGCAAAGAACCGATCCATCAGTGCCACAATGTCACGACCTGCGTAATAGCTGTCTAAGTTGACGTCGTAAATCCGAGGAGCTTCCTGGCAAAAGGGGTCTTCGTAATGCCACGGGCGAAGGTCATTTGGCGTAACCCCGCAGCGGGCGGCCATTACCGCGTCCACCTCTTCTTTTAGCTCGGCAAACGGCGCTAGCGATTTTGCCGCCAGATCATCGAACAGACGCAAAAGCTCGTCTTCGCTTTGTTCGGCCAGGTCCAACGACATTTGGTAGTAGTTGTCGTATCCTAATGCACGGGCCGACTGGTTGCGCAGATCGACCAGCTTCAAGATATCCGCCGACACTTTTGGACCTACCGCTTTATCGGCTTCCCATACGCGACGCCGAAAGTCGCCGTCGGTGCTCGTGCGCAGTACGTCGCGAACTTCATTGCTGGTGTAAACTGTGCCGTCGACTTCGGTGCGATGGGTGTTGAATCGCTGCACGATTTCGCTGGAAAGCCTGGTGGTTTGTTCGATCAGGTCGGGGTTGATCTGGTTGCGCAGATAATTGCGATAAACCAACTGCAGTTGCCGACGCTCAAGGGGGTCGGTTACCTCGTCACCGTCGTGCCACGCTTTCACCTGTGCAAAAGTGGTCTTGTCGGTGTGGTAGGTTTCGATTTCGACGTCGAGTTTTGCATAAAGCTTAAAATCTTCCGGCTTTCCTGAAATCGTTGCGTTCCAATAGGCGATTCGCGCATCCCGCAACAGCGGCTCAAGCTTGGCCAGATAATTGGCAAGAAACTCGGTGAAAGTGTTTGCGGGCATGATTGTCTCCGTCGATTAATCCCCTATGGCTGTCCCGGAACGCAACGGTAGGGGATGCCCGGCGCCAGTGTCAACGCAAGTCGGGAGCGGGCTTGTCGCCCGCGACACGGTGGCCTAAAATCGTGGAAATTCCCTTCGAATATCTGGCGGCTTGCTGGGTAGTCTAACCAGTTGCGCCGCCCCTCCTGAACGGGGCTTCGTAAGCTCTTTAAAAGAAAGGTTTTGGAGCAACCAGCCGTGCTCGAAAACGAACGCGAGATTCTCCTCCGATGGAAGAACGGGGACAAGGCCGCCTACGAGGCGTTGGTGAGGCATTATATGACCGACGCATTTCTGGTGGCTCAGGGTTTTGTTGGCAATGCCGAAGACGCCCGCGATTTGTCCCAGGACGCTTTCATAAAGGCCTATCAGGCTCGCGAGCGGTTCGATGTCGAGCGCCCGTTCTATCCGTGGCTCTATCGGATCTTAAAAAACCACTGCTTGAACTATCTCAAGCGGGGGCGCAAGTACACCGTTCCGTTGTACTACGAAGACAATCCGGAACGGGAGCGTTTCGAGTCGAGTGAGCCAACGCCGATGGAAGTGATGGAATCCCGCGAACGCAAGCGCATGGTGCGCGCAGCGGTCGACGAATTGTCCGACGACCACCGCGAAATCATCGTGCTAAAGAACTTCAAAGGACTCGCCTATGCGGAGATCTCGGAAGTTTTGGAGATTCCCATAGGTACGGTAATGTCACGACTCTACTACGCTCGAAAAATGCTTAAGAAGATTATCGAGCGCCTCGAGATTGAGGGAATTCCTCAGGCGCGGCAACCTGCCGCCGACGGAGCCCCTACGCCGGGGGAGGTGATGTAGTTGGATTGCGAACGCTTCATGACTGACGGGATGCGCTTGCTGGACGGCGAGCTTGGCGGCGCTGAAAAGGCCGAATACGAGTCGCATGTGCAGACTTGCGCGACTTGCCGAGCCGAGCTTGGTGATCTTGGCCGGGTCGTGCAGTTGACCGATGAGCTGCGGTTGCGTACACCCGACGACGAATTTTGGGATGGATATTGGGACAGTGTGTATCGCAAGTCGGAGCGAGGCTTGGGCTTTTTACTGCTGATGGCGGGGCTAATCGTACTCGCCGGATTGGGCGTGTTCAGAGCGGTAACTTCGCCAGCTTTTTTTACGTACGAAGGAATGAGCGTAACGGCGATTCTTGTCGGGCTCATTGTGATTTTCATTTCGGTGGTACGCGAGCGCTACCACGAAAGCAAAAACGATCCCTATAAAGGAGTTCGGCGATGATCGTGTCGACGACGGACCTGGTGCCGGGTAAACGCGTGGTCAAGACGATTGGTGTGGTTCAAGGTAGTTCAATTCGTGCCCGTCACGTCGGTCACGATGTTGTTGCCGGGTTAAAAAATATTGTCGGCGGCGAAGTGCACAACTACACCAAGCTTATGGCGGAAGCCCGCGAGCAGTGTCTGGATCGTATGCGCGAAACGGCGGCTCAAATGGGCGGCAACGCGGTAGTGGGAGTGCGCTTTGTGACGTCGAGTGTCATGCAGGGCGCATCGGAGTTGCTCGTGTACGGCACCGCCGTTGTTATTGAAGACGATTAGCACCCTGCCCGCCGCCGATTGAAAAACTGGCCTGGAATCGCCCTCCCTAGTGGAGGGCTTTCTCTTGCTCGCCACGTCCGAAGCTTTCCATCGACGCTGACATTAGGTTTTTTGCAAAAGCTTCGGGGAGGACGTCGCTAAGAAGTTCTCCGCCTTTGAGGTAGTCGTAAAGCTCGCCGTAGTTCTTCGTCTCGGTTGCAGAAATCCGTCGGTTGATATGCTCGGGTTGCAGATCGGCGGTGTCTTCGATTCCCATTGCTCCCATGATTTCGCACACGCTCATGACGGTTTCTTTGTGGTAATTAGCGACGCGCTTGTTTTTGTCGGCAACCACGAGACCCGCGCGTAGTTGCGAGTCTTGAGTCGCGACGCCCACAGGGCAGTGGTTTGAGTTACAACGTCGCGCTTGAATACAACCCAACGACAGCATCATGCCGCGCGCCGACGCCACCAGGTCGGCACCAAGGGCGATACGCTTAACAATGTCGTAACCGGTAATGACCTTGCCGCTGGCGATGATGCGAATCTCATCGCGAAGCGAAAAGCCAACCAGCGAGTTGTGGACAAAGATAAGTCCCTCCATGAGCGGGGATCCGATCCGGTTGGTAAACTCCAGCGGTGCCGCGCCAGTTCCACCTTCGCCGCCATCGACGGCTATGAAGTCGGGGGTAATACCCGTGGCGCGCATTGCCTTACAGATTGCCAGGAACTCGCTCTTTCGTCCCACGCACAGTTTAAAGCCCACTGGTTTACCGCCAGAAAGCTCGCGAAGTTTGTCGATAAACTCAAGCAAGCCGACGGGCGTGGAGAACGCCGAATGCGCGGGCGGCGACAACACGTCTTTGCCCATTTCCACGTGGCGTATCTTTGAAATCTCTTCGGTCACTTTAGCTGCGGGTAAGATGCCGCCATGACCAGGCTTTGCCCCTTGCGAAAGTTTTAGTTCGATCATTTTTACGTGCGGATGCTTGGCCTTCTCTGCGTACAGCTCTGCGCTGAACGTGCCGTCAGAGTTGCGGCAACCAAAGTACCCGGTGCCGATTTGCCAAATCAGGTCGCCGCCGCCATCCAGGTGATACGGACTAAGACCGCCTTCGCCGGTGTTGTGAGCAAAGCCACCCATGCGCGCGCCTTCGTTAAGCGCGCGAACCGCCTCTTTGCTGAGCGAGCCGTAACTCATGGCGGACACATTCAGAATGCTCGCGTCGTAAGGTTGGGTGCAACGTGCGCCGCCAATGCGTACACGCAGGTCGCGATGATGTTCGGATGCTGGCGCGAGTGAGTGGTCCACCCACTCATAGCCGACTTCGTAAACATTCCGGATTGTTCCAAACGGAACGGTGTCGAGCGTATCCTTGGATCGTTGGTACACAATCGACCGGTGCTCGCGGTTGAACGGTACGCCGTTGGTGTCGGTCTCAATAAAGTACTGTGAGATTTCGGGGCGGATGCTCTCAAACAAGTATCGAAAATGCCCCAGTAGCGGAAAGTTTCGTCGCACCGCGTGACGCGTCTGCGCCATGTCGTAGAACCCGAGCAGTACCAGCGGACCAATGACAACCAGCGACCATAAAGCGCCGGGAACGAAGAACGACAGTGCCGCGATGACAACAAGCAGAGTCAGGCTTACACCGACAAATAGATTTCGCATTGTGCTCCCGCCAAAGAGATGCCCACGTACTCTTGTCCGGCTATCGGTCGTGAGCGGCCAATACTTTAGCCCGTTTTGCTGCGCCGGGCCGACGCTGAGGAATTGTGGCACGAAGCGGGCGGTTTGTCATGCCTCCCCGCGACGCGGCCGATGCGCTATGTTATAGTGCACAGCGAAGGAGGATTCATGCAGCTAGGCGAGTGGAAACTAACCCCGGTGATGGCCGGCAAGTTTGGTTTGGATGGCGGAGCCATGTTCGGCGTGGTCCCGCGCACGTTGTGGGAAAAACGTTTGCCACCGGATGATCGCAACCGGATTTCTATGGTCATGCGTTGCCTGGTGGCCGAAGGTCATGGCAAACGCGTACTCATCGACGTTGGCGCTGGCGGTGGGCATGACGAAAAGCTTGCCAAGATCTACAAGTTTGAGAAGACCGAAACGCTGGTCGAGTCAATGCGGGGACGGGGTATTGATCCGGCGAGTATCACCGACGTTCTGCTCACTCATTTGCACTTTGATCACGCCGCCGGAATCGTCGAGCATCGCGAACGCCAGTGGGAGCTTCTGTTTCCGCAGGCGAGACATCACGTTCAGTTGGCCCAATGGGAACACGCGCTCAAACCTAATCCGCGCGACCGCGCGAGCTACTTTCAGGACCGACTGATTCGGATGGAGCAAGAGGGCGTTCTGGAACTCCACGATGGGCCGTGGCGCCTTACCGATGACTTTGAGCTGTCGGTATTCAACGGGCACTCGCCCGGCCAGCAGTTGCCCCTCATTTCGGGCGGCGGCGACGCGCTTTTCTTCGGCGGCGACGTCGTGCCGACCCAGCACCATATCCCGACCCCCTATATCATGGCCTACGACCTTTTGCCGGTGGTCTCGATGGAGGAGAAGGTCCCGATCTTGGAACAAATTGCCGCGGAGGGCTGGATTCTGTTTTTCGAGCACGACGCCCATCTGGCCGCCTGTCGGCTCGAGCGAGACGGTAAGCATCTGATACCAAAGGAGATACCATTCGACTAGCCTAAGCCGGCAGCAACACCTACGTCACGGCTGCTGCGATCGGTGTCTTACCTATACGTCCGAATAGTATCGGGTCGCGCCTGGGCGTGGCCCGCACTTTTTTAAGACGTTTACTGGCGTACCCTCGCCTGTATCTCTATGTTATTATTGGATTATCCGGAACCGTTGAGGCGCCCGCGGGTAAAAGTTTGCAAGGGTAAAACCTTGTGTCCGACCAATTGGGAACCACTTTTGCGAGTGGGGGACTCGACACTAATAGCCAACCTAGGAGGCTAGGAACAATGCTTAAGAAAACGCTCATCGTTGTGAGCGCTTTAGCATTGGTGGTGGCCGTCTCGGCTGCAATCACGGGCGATAGCGCAATCGCCTGCGACGGCAAAGCCAAGACTGAAACGGCCAACGCAAAAGCCAAGGAAAGTTGTTCGAAGGCAAAGGCCACCACGGCCAGCGCCAAAAGCAGCTGTTCGAAGGCTTCGGCGACGACCGCCAGTGCCAAAGGTGCTTGTAACAAGGGTGCTGCCGCAAAAGTAGCGAGCGCAGACTGCTGTGCTAAGAACGCTACCGCTACGGTTGCATCGTCGTGCAGCAAGACCGCTGCCGCTAAGGTTGCTTCGGCGGCCTGCGACAAGACGGCCGCTGCGGCTAAAGTCGCGAACGCTGACTGCTGTGCTAAGAACGCTACCGCTAAGGTTGCTTCTGCTGAAGCGTGCTCCAGCGCCAAAGCTGCTAAAGTTGCTTCGGCCGGTAGCTGCGATAAGTCGTCGGCTGCAACCGCTAACTACGCGATGTCGAGCTGCAACAAGTCCGCTGCGGCTAAAGTTGCATCGGCTGGTAGTTGCGATAAGTCGGCTAAGAACGCAAGCGTCGCTTCGGCTGGCGCGTGTGACAAGTCGGCTAAGAACGCAAGCGTCGCTTCGGCTGGCGCGTGTGACAAGTCGGCTA
>CAZPQK010000002.1:0-127441 GCA_964588695.1 uncultured bacterium | reverse complement strand
AGAACGCAAGCGTCGCTTCGGCTGGCGCATGCGACAAGTCGGCTAAGAACGCAAGCGTCGCTTCGGCTGGCGCATGCGACAAGTCCGCTAAGTCCGCGTCCTACGCAATGGCTTCGTCGGGCGACAGCTGCAACAAGAGCGCTTCTGCCAAGACCGCTTCTTCCTGCAGCAAAGACGCTTCCGCTGCGAGCTACGCCGAGAATCTCAAGAAGATTGTCGACGAAGCCCCGTTCCGCGAAGGCAAAAAAATCGTGCTCACCGGTAACATGGAATGTGGCAAGTGCACGTACTCCATGGCCAGCTGCGCACCGATGATCAAAACCACCGATGGCAAGATCTACCCGCTCGCTAAGAGTGACAAGGTCAGCGATATGCGTACCATGAAGGCCGAGAATGGCTTCAAGGTTAGCGCAAAGGTGGTTAAGGTAGACGGCATTAAGTTCCTCGATGTTACCAACGTCGAATCGCTTTAGTCCGACACCTTAGACTGAAGGTTTACCAGGGAGCCCCGCCATCCGGCGGGGCTCTTTGGCTTTATTTGTCTGAGGCTTTGGGTGAGGGCCGACGGAGATGTTTGACCACCCCCAGCGATTCGGCGTATAGTGGCAGCTCTGGGCCTTACGAGGGGAGCAATAATGGCCCCATCTCGCCTTGGTGCTTACCGAACCATAGCTGCAAAACCCGTGCAGTTCATCGAACACGTGCTTTTTTTTGACCGAGCAAGGTTGCCGCGCGATGACTCGTAGCTTCGGACTCGTAGACCAAAAAGTCGCAGAAGCGGATTTCTTTCTGGAGCAGTTGAAAGCCTGCGTTCCGGACATCCCCGCAGCGCGCTATCAGTTCAGCGCGTTTGTGTCGGCAGCCCGTTCAATCACTCTATCGATACAGGCAGTGATTGGTAAGGTCGACGGGTTTGATGACTGGTACAGTGCTCATCAAATCGCGTTGCGTAACAACGATCTCGCTAGATTCTTCCTGACGGCCCGGAATCTCACCCAGAAAACAGGTGATCACCCTATTCGCAGCGGTACCATGCAACTCGACCATTCTGGCCGACCTTCGACAAGGCTTTGGTTTAAAGCAGGAACTGACTTCATCACCGTGCCTGCAGTCGACGTTGAGACAGCCTGTCATGACTATTTTGTGCGGCTTGTAGCGTTGGTTCTGGACTGCTACGAACATTTCGGAGCGGTGATTGATTCCCGTATATACTTCACTAGGGACGCATTCGAGGCACGTGGCCTTACGATCGATGATGCTGATGAGGAGTGTATGGGTGTCCGCGGTTGGACGAGAGCACCGGGAGTGTCGGAGGAGGAGCGTTGGCGAATGATCCGCCGCCACTTCACCGGATGTGAGATCGATCACATATTTATGAAGTACTTGGGGAAGGTGAGTCCCACGCCTGAGTAAACCTTTTCGTGAAGAAACGCCTTTCGGTCACTGTTCAGGACAACGAACCACGCGCGGTTGACATCGAAGAATTGAACATCAGGTGAAAGCAGCGCACAAGTTTGGGAGGAGCCAAAGAATGACCCGACGGGGAATTTCCGCCATCAGTGCTGGCAAAGCCGAATCGGCGCAACCACCCACGGCGATTGATTGTTTCTCCGGTTGCGGCGGGATGACTGAGGGACTGAAGCAGGCCGGATTTAATGTCGTGGGAGCGATTGAACTAGACGATTCTGCCGCCGCAGTCTACCGACTGAATCATCCGGATGTGCGATTGTGGCAAGAAGACATCCGCAGCGTGTCCGCTCAGTCGATCCGGCGGACGCTGAAGGTGAGAAAGGGGGGGGTGGATCTCCTCGGCGGGTGTCCCCCTTGTCAGGGTTTTTCTGCCCTCAGGACCAAAAACGGTGGGCGCTTGGTGCGCGACAAGCGCAATGACCTTATCTATGAGTTCGAACGGTTGGCCCTAGCACTTCTACCAAAATACGTCATGCTCGAGAACGTCCCTCGGTTGATCAAGGATAAGCGTTGTCACCGATTTGTTCGGTCGTTGAGAAATGCAGGGTATGAAGTATTCGCAGGTGTCCTAAACGTAGCGGACTACGGCGTTCCCCAACGTCGACGGCGAACTGTTATCGTGGCTAGCCGAATAGGGACACCACTGCTTGCGAAGCGAGTCTCTCGTGTACGTACGGTTAGGCAGGCAATCGGATCGCTGGCAACGGCTGGGACTAGCGGCGATCCACTTCACGACATACCCGAGAAGCGATCAGTCCTAGTTTCGCAAAGAATCGCATCCATTCCAAAAGATGGCGGTGACCGGTCCTCTTTGCCCGCACATCTAGTCCTAGATTGCCATCGGGCATCAGATGGTTACAAGGATGTCTACGGAAGGGTGGCATGGGACGAACCATCCCCGACGATAACGACAGGCTGCTTCAATCCTTCTAAGGGGCGTTTCTTGCACCCCGAGGACGACAGAGCCCTAACCGTGCGCGAGGCGGCACTTTTGCAATCCTTTCCGATGTCGTACCAATTCCCCGTCGAGCTAGGGAAAGTCAAGCTATCGCAGATGATCGGCAACGCTTTACCGCCAGTGTTCATACGCTCGCACGCTCGAGCAATATTGAAGGACGTGCGTAATGGGTGATTCCCCATTTGTAATGCAGTTTGATCCTAGGACGATCAAGCACCTAGGCGTTCGTATGTACTCAACCTTGCCGCCAGCTGTCGCAGAGATTGTCGCGAACGCATATGACGCCGACGCATCGATCGTTTCAGTGGAGCTATCCGAGAAAGACGGGATGCCGAGTGGTATTACTGTAAGTGACGATGGTGACGGTCTCACGCTTGAAGACATCAATGAAAAATTTCTCGTGATCGGAAGGAATAGGCGATTTTCGGACGGTGACGAGCCCTCGCCTAAACATGGGAGAAAGCGAATTGGCAAAAAGGGACTTGGTAAGCTAGCTCTATTCGGTTTGGCACAAACGATCACCATTACGACCTGTCGCGATGGTCGGCGAAACACCTTTGTGCTTGATTGGGAAGACCTGAACAACGCGCAAGGAGACTATCGACCTGTCGCCACAGAGGTCGACGTAGCAACCGACGAGTCGAATGGAACGATCGTGGATTTAACTCGCCTTAAAAGAAGATCGCCGTTCGACGCTGAGGCATTGGCGGACAGCCTCTCTCGCTTGTTCGTGGTAGACAAAACGTTTAACCTCGAAGTGGTGCCAGCAGATGGAGGTGCTGCCATAAGGGTTGACAACGATCGTCGCTACAAGACGTTGAGTATAGAGTTCAGCTGGGACCTTGCAGATAACACACTTGTCCCCGGTTCGTCTCCATATGCGGGCAAGCTTTCTGGAGAACTTATGACGGCGAAGACACCGATAGCGCCATCTTCGGGGTTGCGGGGCATCGCCTTGTTCTCCCGACAGAAGTTAGTGAATGCCGCTGAATTTTTCTCTGCGAGCACTTCGAGTCATTTCTATCAGTATCTCACGGGTTGGATAAGTGTCGATTTCGTTGACGAGCTAGATGATGACGTTATCGCCACGAATCGCCAGTCGCTTGACTGGGAACATGATGAAATGGCCGATCTGCGTACATTCCTAACCGAGATTGTTAAGAAAGTTAGCGTTGACTGGCGAGCCAAGAAGAAGGAAAAGAAGGTGAAAGATCTAGAAGAAGCAACGGGTATTGACACAGAGGCATGGATGGAAACCCTTCCAGATGGCGTGAGAACAAGTACGAATAAAATCATTGAAACGCTGCGTGGTGAAGAAGCGATCGAGAAGTTCACTCCAGTTATTGAAGCACTCCACGATCTGGTTCCAGAGTACCCGCTTTTGCACTGGCGGCACCTCCACGAACAAGTACGAGACAGAGTAAAGACATACTACATGAACAAACAATATGGCGATGCGGCAAGCCAGGCGGTGCAGATCTACTGCGAACTAATCCGGAAACTGACAGGAAAAACTGAGGACGGAATGGCGCTTGTTGGTGGCGTATTTGGTCGCAAGCCTTTTGCGGATTTACCGCATCTGCAGTTGAACAGCCTAGGGTCCGAGTCCGAGAAGGACATCCAGGAAGGACAAGGTCATCTTTCTCGTGGGGTCGTTACCGGTTTTCGCAACCCGATCTCCCATGCACCTATAGACACTGCCGTTCCAGGGATATTCTCGGAGTTGGATTGTTTGAACGTTCTAAGCCTAGTGTCGTATTTGGTCACTCGACTTGACCAGGTTAGCGTTAACGAGCAGAGTTGATGTTAGCAGAATCACGGCGTGGGTGCTGCGTCTTGTGCTTTCGACCGCAAAAGATTGAAGCCCCGAGTCGTTTTGACTCGGGGCTTTTTTCATGCGTCGGATGGGGCGACGATTTGCGTCGAAGACGCCTACGGCTTAGGACGTGTTGCGTTCAAACAACCTCTTGTCGCTAACGGCGAGCGTTCGCCGGGCCACGAGAACGAGTGGCTTACTTGCGCTTGCCCTTCGATCGGGAAGACTTGGATGACGACCCACGCGAGCTTGCCTTGGAACTACGACTCGACGATCGTGCGGGTGCTTTCGCCGCACTCCTGCGTGAACTCGACGAGTTCTTTTTTACGCTCGACTTCTTTTTGGTCGTCGGTTTCTTAGCCGCAGTACCGCGCTTTTTGCCGCTCGACGACTTGCCTTTCACCGCCGAGCCTGTCTTCTTGCGCGAACTTGGCCGCTCAAGTTTACCTTTGGAACCCTTGCCACTGTTGCCGCGGACCGGCTTCGAGTACACGGGCTTGTTCACGCTGCGCGTCTTTCCTTTACTGGGGTAGACCTTATAGCTTTTGCTTTTGCCGTTGTTGCGGATCTTAGTCGTACCGATGCGGGTCTTGCCCTTAACACTTGAACTCTTAAACCCGTTCGACTTAACGCCAGCCTTGGCGTAGGTCGACGATCGAGCCTTCGTCTTTGCGCCGCCGGCAGCGACGAGTTTGCTGTTCTTGGTTTTAAACGACTGCTTTGCGTGACGATACGCGAGCCCTTTGCTGTAAGTGGCTTCGCCTTTGTGCTTGTAGCTGTCTTTGTACGTCGCTACACGCTTGCCGGAACCGTAGTAGCCAGCGTAGTTGTAGTCGTAGTAGCAGTCGCGCCAATAGTTCCACCCATAGCTGTGGTAGTACGGGCGATAGCGATACGGTTTGCAGTACCAGTAGCCGCGATTCCAGCGCCAGTCGCTATACCCCCAGCCGATACCAACCCACCAGCTGCTCGACGGGTAGTAGTCCCACCCGCAATACCATGGATCGTAGTACCAACTGCTGTAGTAGTACGGAGAGTACCGGCCGCCGTGTACGTAAATGTTCACGTCAACGTCGTCGTCCCAGTCGTTGTAGTCGGAATAAACCTCCGAGCTAAACGGGTAGAAGTTGACGTCAACCCGCGACTCTTTAAAGGTCTCCGGCTCCAACGCGTACTCGGCGTCGTCGCCAAACTCAGTCGAGCCGGCGTGCACGTTATAGGCCCGACGCAGTGGATAAGTGTGGGTGCTGCCGCGCTGAAAGTCCGCGACCACCTGGACATCGACGATCTCGTCTTCGGCATCGCAGTTGCCGAACAGGTAGCACGGATACGACACGCGTTCGTTTACATAAAAGTACGTGTAGTCGATGAACACTCCGGGGCGACGCGAGATTCCGCGCACCAGTTCACCGGCGATGATGTTCGCCGCCAGAAACGGATCGCCGTCAATCCGGTAACGTTCGTCGGCAGGCCCGGAGCTTTGGTCGGTCAGATAACGCAGTTCGTCGCTGTCAATCGCGCTGCGTTCGGGCACCGTGAGCGCGAACATGAACTCAACGCCCGTCTCGCCGTCCACCAGTAGACGTTCGCCATTGCCGGTCGCGCCGTAGCTGCGGCCCGCGCGCGCCCGGGGGATATCCGCCCCTGGCACTGGCGACACGATGTGGACATAGCCTTCGGTGTCGATATTAAAGAGGATCACGTAGCTGTCGTGGAGCGACTGATACGAGAACCGCACTTCTTCGCCCGGATTGAATACCGTACCCATGGGGGCATCCATGCGTAGGGTAACGCCTCCGTTGCGGTAACTTCCATCCTTGTAATAAGTTACCGCATCAGCGCTGGCAGCAGTCGCAAGCAGTACGATCATTACCGCCGCCATTAGCATCCGTTTCATTCCTCGTCCTCCCTGTGGGGGTCCGTGTGCAGGGGACTCGTCGTCTAGAAAAGTATAATAAACAAGGGCATTTAGGGCAACGGCGGCCGGGAACCTAATTCTGCGAGTGGCGTATCACAGCCCAAGCCCCCTGCGTTCCGCCCTACCCGTGGCGTTCTTATTAATGTTGGTCAGACTCCGCGTGGGTATGTTTAGATTGGCCCGCTAATCTGGCTTATGACGATCGGGAAGGACCAAAATGCACTTGCACATCTTCTTTGCTGCCACTTCGCTACCCAGCCTGGTGCTCGACACCGGGCCCTTCGCGAAATTTATTCTATTGCTGCTGTTTCTAATGTCGCTCTTGAGCTGGGCCATTATCGTCGACCGCTCGCGACTATTTAGTAAGTTAGGACGCAAGGGTCATGCCCTGCAAAAGAAGGCCGCCGCTGACGGGGTGGGGACGGTCATGCAAAACCCCAAAGCGTTTCGTCCTTCCGTAGAGGCTGCACTTTTGGCGGAGACGCGCCGGTGGCTGAACGAAGCGGGGGCTAGCGGAGCAACGCTTCGCATCGCGCCCGATCAAGCGGTCGCGCAACGTGGCCGTTTGCGTGATGCGTTAGAGCGTCGTGCCACCACCGAAGTCGCTGAAATGGAAAAAAACCTGGTGTTCTTGTCAACGACATCGGGTGTCGCTCCGTTCTTAGGATTAATGGGTACGGTTTGGGGAATCATGAGCAGCTTCTTGAGTATGGGAGCACAGGGCGGCGCTAGTCTGGATGTTGTCGGCCCTGGTATCGCCGAAGCGCTACTGACCACGATCATGGGTCTGGCGACGGCGATTCCTGCACTCGTGGGCTATAACATTCTGGTGCGTCAACTGCAGCGGCGCGAAACCGACATCGACTTGTTCATCTCGCGCGTCGTCGAGGCGGCAATTGTTCCAACCGACGAAGTCAGGCGCACACCTTCGCCGACATCGGCCGGGGTGTAACGTGCGACGCTCCAAATACACAACGATGTCCGAAATTAACGTCACATCCCTGGTGGATGTGACCATGGTGTTGTTAATTGTGTTCATGTTAACCGCACCACTCATACAGGCTGGCGTAAACATCAAGCTGCCCAAGACCAAGGCGCCAGCGCTCAAGCCCAGCGAAGACACCGTGGTAAGCGTTCAGCAAGACGGCACGGTATTTATTAACGGCGACAAAGTGGAAGCGGGCAAGCTGGAAGCCGCGCTGAAGACGCTGGCGGTGTCGGGGGAAGATCGCGTCCTGGTTCGGGCCGATGAAAACGTCTCCTACGGAATTGTTATGGAAGTCATCGGCGAAGTAAAGGCCGCTGGGATCGACCAGGTGGGAATGGTCACCGACCTTAAACCTCGCTCGTAACACCGTGAAATCCTCCCTCGCCATATCGGTTGGTCTGCATGCGGCTGTCATAGCCGTGTGCTTAGGGCGCGTGTCGTTTAGCGACTTCGATCCTAAGCCGATAGCGATCCATAATGTCGATCTTATCGCGCCGCCAATGCCGCAGCCGGTAGCCAAAAAGCCAAAGCCCGAGGAAACTCCGCCGCCCGAGCAGCCTAAGCCACAACCCGAACCGGAAGTGGAAGAGGAGACGCCGGTGGCGCCCCCTAAACCCAAGCCGAAGCCCATAGAGAAAAAACCCAAGCCCAAACCAGTGTCGCCCGCGAAGCCGGAGATCACCGACCCGCCGGCAAGTGACCAGCCGGAGCAAGCGGCAGAAGAGATACCCGAGACCGGCGAAATGTCGTTGGACGCCGACGAGTTCGAGTTCGCTTACTACGTCAATCGTATTCGGCAAAAGATCGCGGCCCATTGGCGCGTGCCGCCCGGCCCGAAGGGCGACCTGTTTTGCCGCGTGTACTTTCGCATTCATCGCGATGGTTCGGTGACTGATGTGGGGGTTGAAGACGAGTCGGGAATGTTCACGTTCGATCAGGCAGCGAAACGCGCGGTTCTGGCGGCTGGCGTAATGCCACCGCTCCCGCGCGAGTATCGCGACGAGTACCTGGGTGTTCACTTTAGTTTTTCGCATAAGGAGGCGCGGTGAGGAGAGAGGGGTTATTTGCCTTGATCGCGGTGGGGATTGCGGTTGCCGCTTCGCCGTTGCGCGCGCAGCAGGAGATTTGGCCTGAACCGCTGGAAGTGGTGGAGGTCGTCAAGTATCAGTTGTTTCTAACACCCACCGATAGCGAGCCAGCTCTGGTTTCGCAAGCCCAACGGATCGAGCAGGTGTTGTTCTCGGACCTGGAGTTCTCCGGCTGGTTCGACATCGAGCGCATGAAACCGGAGCCGGCGGGGCTTCCCGAGAACTCCACCGCGGTGGAAGTGTTCGGCAAGGTGTTTAGTGAAGACGGCAAGTCGTATTTCGAAGGGTGGGTCCGCGACATTTCGTCGGGAGACTTTCTGGGCGGTAAGAAATACGAGCTTGCCCAGAACAGTGATCGCGGCATCGCGCACCACTTTGCCGACGAAGTTGTTCGCCTGGTGACCGGCGAACTCGGCGTTGCCAGCACCGAGATTGTGTTCACGCGTCGCCGCGGTGACCAGTGGGAGTTGGTTGTTTGCGACTACGACGGATACAACCCGCGCGTGCTGGTTCGGCAGTCGGTTCCATTGTTGAATCCGCGGTGGGTGGACAACAACCGCGCCGTCATTTACACAACTTATCGCGACGGCAAACCGGACATTTACATACGTTATCTGGCGGGTAAGTCGTCGCAAGCGATCGCCGCGTACCAGGGGCAGAACGCGGTTGCCGACTGGTCCAATCGCCAGCGCAAACTCGTCGCGGCGCTCAGCAAAGACGGCAACTCAGAAATCTATTTGTTGGAGAAAAGCGGGAACATCGGGCGTCGCCTCACCCACAACCGTGCCATTGACACCAGCCCAGCCTGGTCGCCCAACGGACGCGAAGTGGTGTTTACCTCGGACCGGTCGGGGAGCCCGCAGCTGTACCTGATGGAACGTGATGGCGCCAACGTGCGTCGGCTAACCTACTCCGGCGGCTACAACGCGAGCCCGGCGTGGTCGCCACGCGGCGATCGGATTGCGTTCGTATGCCGTATTGACGGCAAGTTCCAGATTGCGATGATTACCCCCGAAGGGGAAGATGGTCGTCTGTTGACCACAGACTGGAAGAGTCACGAAGACCCGCGATGGGCGCCGAACGGTAGGCATATTGTTTACACGGAGATAGGCGCCGGCGACCAAGTTATATCGGTAGTTGACACGGTTACGAGGGGTAAGCGAATATTGGCGCAAGGTGCAAACCCGGATTGGTCAAGTCCCTAAGAATGCGACGGTTATAGTCAAACCGGGTGACACAGGGTCACCCGCAGTTCCACTTTTTGGAGGTTCGCCGGATGCTCGCGAAGCGACTGATTTTATTGATGATGGTGTTGGTCATGGCGTTTGCCGTTACCGGATGCGGTGGCAGTGACGCCATAAACGAAGATCCGACGGACCTGGATGTGCCGCCGGTAACGAACACCGACCCCGACCCGGTTATCGAAAATCCGACCAACGATACTCCGGTCGACACGAAGCCGATGAAGGCGGAACTCACCGACGTGTTCTTTGCTTTCGACAGCTACTCGTTGACGACCGAGGGACGTTCGACGTTGCAAGGCAATGCCGATGCACTCAAGCAGTTTCCCGATTCGCGCGTGGTAATTGAAGGTCACTGCGATGAGCGCGGAACCAAGTCTTACAACCTGGCACTCGGTGAAAAGCGCGCGCAAGCTGCGAAAGATTACCTGGTGCGTCTGGGGGTTAGCGGTAATCGCATTACGGTAATCAGCTACGGCAAAGAAAAGCCGTTTGCAATGGGTAGCAACGAATCCGCGTGGGCAAAGAATCGTCGTGCCCACATGGTTGTTAAGTAGTCACTGGTAAACTTGTTGCGGGTCGCGGGCCATTGTGTCCGCGACCCGTTTCTGTACTTGCGTCCCCTGACGCTAAGAGGAGGGGTTGGGAACATGCGTGATTTCAAAATCATAATCACCGTCGTTGCCGTTGCGATGCTGGGTTCGGGGTGTTATGGGGCAAAGTTAGTCAAGGGCCCGATCAACAGCGATATCGCGCGTCAGCACACCGACAGTCTGGTTGTGAGTCAGGCGGAGTTGCTTCGGGAAGTGGCCGCGCTACGCGCGGAGGTGGCTGCCGAACGCGAAGCCCGCGTGCGTGCCGAAGCGGAGATGGCTTTCACTTTGGAGTCGCTGGACGAGTCGATTCAGATTCTTACCAGCCAAATGAACGACCAGACCCAGCAGTTGTTTAACCGGTTGCGTCGCGAACGCATGGAGCAACGGCAGCGTGCGCTAACCGACACCACCGCCGCCGATTCGACCACGTCCGGCGCCGTCATCCCCGACGAGTCCTCCGACCAGGTGTTCGATGCCGCTTACATGGACCTGCAGCGCGGTAATTACCGTCTGGCGGTCGAAGGGTTTACAAGTTACCTGGCGCGCTTTCCCAACGGCACCCGTTTGGATGAAGTGCACTACTACCTTGGCGAATCATACTACGCCGAAGATCGGTTTTTAGAATCCGTTGGCGAATTCCGCTACGTCGCGCGCGAGTATCCTGATTCGCGTCTGGTTCCCTCAGCCTACCTGAAGGCGGGCGAGTGTTACCGCGAGTTGGGAGAAAATAGTCTGGCGTTACGCATGTATCGCGATCTCATCGCCAAACACCCTACCAGCGAGCAAGCCCAGTTAGCGCGCGCGGCGCTCGAAGAGATGGGAGGGTAAGCGTCCCCGGTGGACTCACCATTGCTCTATGCGCTCGCTCTTGCAGCGCTCTTAACGCTCTCCGCGTTTTTCTCCGGTTCCGAAGCCGCACTTTTCTCGCTTAGCCGTACGCGAGTTCGTGCCCTGCGCGAGCGATCCCGTGCGGGCAAAATGATATCCAGCCAACTCGAACGCCCTCGCCAGTTACTGGTGACTATTCTTTTGGGCAACCTCATCGTCAACATCTCCGCAACAACAGTCGTCACGGCGCTTTGCTTGCAATGGTTTGGGGAACGCGGCGTTCTTATCGCCTTCTTGTTTATGACGATCGTGCTGTTAGTTGTCGGCGAAATCGTTCCCAAGGTGCTGGCATTGCATTGGAACGAGCGACTGGCATCGTTCACGATATTTCCGCTCAGCGTTTTTCACGCGATTGTGATTCCAGTCCGGCGTCCATTGGCATGGGTGGCCGAAGCGTTTATCGCGCTGTTTCAAAAACGGCTCGGCCATTCAACACGATCGTTTACCACCGACGAACTCATTGGCGCTATTCGCCTGGGTGGGCGCGAAGGTGACGTCGGCATGTTCGAGGCGGAGGTATTCGCCAATGTGCTTGAGTTTCGGCGTATCAAAGTCCGTGAAATCATGACGCCCAGCATTCACGTCATCGCGATGCCCAGTTCGGCCTCGCGGCGCGACGTGCTGAATAAGTTCCTGGAAAGCGGGTTCTCGCGGCTGCCCATCTATCGCGACTCGCCCGACCATGTCGTCGGTATTTTGCACATTAAAGACTTGCTGGAAACAGCGGCGGCGCCGATTACCGATTGGGTAGATCGTTTGCGCGAGCCACTTCACGTTCCCGAATCGAGCCCCATCGGCGAAGTGTACAACTCACTGCAGCGGCGCAAGCAACACGCTGCTTGTGTTATCGACGAGTACGGATCGTTCAGCGGAATTGTCACGCTGGAAGACATTCTTGAAGAACTTGTCGGCGAAATTCGTGACGCGCGCGATGCGAAAACGTCCGATCATCAGGTCGTTCATAAGGACCAGGTGGTTGCTCTGGGAACCATGGAGCTCGACGAGTTTAACGACGTCATGGACACGGCACTTAAGTCGGAGCGCTCCGAGACGCTTGCGGGATATGTGATCGACGAAATCGGGAGGATTCCGCGCGAGGGAGAAGTATTCATCATCGACGGGTTGGAATTTTTGATTGTGTCGGCGCAGCCCAACCGTATTCGTAAGATCCGCGTGGAGCGAGTGCCCGATGAGTGACGTTACTCTGTGGATGATAGCGGCCGTCGCATTTGCATTCGGTGCGTTTTATTCCGGCACGGAAACCGCGTTAATTGCCGCCAACCGAATCCGACTACGCGGAATGTCGCGCGACGGCAACAAGCGCGCGCAAATGGTGTTGGACTTCGTCGAAGATTCCAAGTACATGCTAAGCGCTGTCCTGGTGGGAACCAACCTTGCGGTTACCGCGTGTTCTTCAACGGTTACAGCGCTAGCCACACGGCACTACGGTGAACAGGGTGCTGCGGTCGCGACCATTGCCCTGGTTCCGCTGTTTCTGGTCTTTAATGAGATCATTCCCAAGGGAGTGTTTCTTTATTACTCCAACCGTGCCGCCATCGCTGCAATCGTTCCAATTCGCTGGCTTTCGCGAATCCTGCATCCGGTGATTTTGTTCTTTAGTTCGGTTTCATCCGCATTAACACGACGCATGCCTTCCAGTCCAGGTAGTAGCTACGGAGTTAAGGGCGAAGAGTTGCTGTTTCATATCGACGACAGCCACGAAGCCGGACTGATTGCCGACGAAACCATTCGCTTGCTGGAACGAGCAGTTGGACTTAAGCAACTTACTGCACGCGACGTGATGAAATCCCTCGACGATGTGGCGATGATTTCTTTCGACGAATCGGTGGACCGCTACACCACGACGTTTATTCAAACCGGATACTCACGGATGCCGGTTTTTACGGGCGACCGATCCAACATTGTTGGGGTTTTATCGGTTCACGATCTGATGCGCATGCGCGACCCAGAGTCACTACGCGAGCAGCTTCCGCGCCCGTATACGATCTCGATGTCTACGCCGATCGTCGATGTACTTTTTGAGATGCGCGAGAAGGGTCGCCACATGGCGATGGTCGTGGACAACGACGGAGCGATGGTGGGGATGACGACGATGGAGGATATTCTGGAGCGATTCGTCGGCGCGATTTCTGACGAGTTCAACTACCACGCAGATCACCCGGATCGTAAATAACGCTTTAACAACATGTTAACGTGACGTTAACACCCCGCCAAACCTGGTGTATACTTAACATGCTCAATTGCTCGTCGATCCCTTTGTGCCCGACCGGCAGATCGGTAGATCATGCAACGATGGGTTGCACCGCGTGTTTGGGCGGCTCGGTTATTATTCCCCTCCGCCCTAATGGTGTTCGTATGTATAGGTACGAGCGCGATAGGACAAGACTACCCAAATCGACCCACGAAAACCGCTTACTCCGACGTGACTGCAGGGTCCGGAACTGCGTTTCTTCACACCGGCTTCGGCATCGCCGACAAGTTTCAGGGGACTGGAGCCGCCTGGTTTGACTTCGACCAGGATGGCGATCTCGACCTGTACGTGACGCGCCGGATTGGAGCCAACGCTCTGTTCCAGAACAACGGTGACGGCACGTTTACCGATGTCGCCGGGCCGCGCGGCGCGGCGGATGCATCGCACGATGGAGCTGGCGTTGCGGTCGGCGATTACGACAACGACGGCTGGCCGGACGTGTACCTGGCGAACTCGCGCGAGGATGTACTCCTGCGCAATGTTGGTGGGCACTTTGTCGACGTGACTGAGTTGACCGGCATTACGACCGACGGCAGTCGCGGCACGACCGCGTCTTGGGGAGACTTCGACAACAATGGTTGGTTGGATTTATACGTGACCAACCATGCGCATATCGAACTCGTTGCCGGTGCCGAACGCGACCGACTGTTGCGGAGCAACGGCGACGGAACGTTTTCTGACGTCACCCACCTGTTGCCGACCAATGACATTTCCGGTTACGGATTCATCGGCGCCTGGAGCGACTACGACGCCGACGGCGATAGCGATTTGTTTTTGGTAAACGACTGTCCGCTCGACCCGACATCCACTAAGTTGTTTCGCAACGATGGCGACGATCGACTCGGCGGCTGGTTGTTTAGCGAGGTTAGCACAGAACTTGGTGCCGGCCACTGCGCTGCCGGAATGGGCCTGGCAGTGGGGGATTACAATCGCGATGGCTTGTTGGATTACTTCTACACCAACATCGGTCCTCCGGTGTTGTTGCGTAACGGTACCGTCGGTTTTGATTTTGTAACTTTTACTGCGGGCCTGAAGATTGGAACGATTCCCGGCACGCGATACGAACGCTTTTCGTGGGGAGCGAACTTTCTGGACTACGACAACGACGGCTGGCTGGATTTGTATGTCGCTTCGGGCGCAATGCGTCAGGTGGCAAGCATCAATCCGCAACAGAACGTGCTGATGCACAACGTCGGCGATGGGACGTTCAAGGATGTAACGTTTTCGTGCGGTGCTGCCGATGTTGACCGTAGCCGCACTAGTGTTATCGGCGACTACGACGGTGATGGCGACCTGGATATCTACGTGGTTAACTACGAAGAGCCATGCCGCCTGTATCGCAATGACAACGCCAATGGAAATCACTACCTGGTGGTCGACCTGGAAGGGGTTGCCAGCAACCGCGACGGTATCGGTGCCTGGGTGCGTATCCGCACTAAGGACGGCGCCTATCAGTATCGCGAGGTTCGAAGCGGTTCCAGTCTGGGCGGTGGCGACGACGTTGCGGCGTACTTTGGGACGTGTCGGTTCGGGACCGTAGTAGAGCTTATCGTGCTGTGGCCGTCGGGTCTGGCGCAAGTGCTTCATGATGTCGCCAGCAACCAGCGTATAACGCTCGTCGAAGACGGCTCGACCACGGCCGCTCGTATCACCGAAGTGGTAAGCAGGGTGCAGGGCGGTCGCGTAGCGGTTGACTGGGTTGGGGAGTTCGAAGTTGGGATCGCGGAGTATCGGGTCGAGCGTATGGCCCCGTCGGGGTGGGTCCGGCTGGGGGCGGTTTCGGTAACGCCGTGTCGCCTGAAACCCACAGCCCGTTCTTGGGAAGGCAGTGCCAGTTTCGACGGCATGTCGACTTTAAGAGTTTCGGCCCTCGATGCAGTTGGAAACGTAATCGCGACCAGCCACGAGTTTCCAATTGCGATTCCATCGCGTTCGCCGGTGCTAAACGCGCTTGGCGCCGCCTACCCTAACCCTGTGGCTGGCCGTTCCACGATGTCACTTTCCGCAAACGCCTCCCAAGAGGTTGTGGTCGATCTCTTCGATGTCCGCGGGCGGCGGGTTGCGGAGTTGTTTTCGGGGAACCTGCTAGCTGGCGAGACGCGGCTTGTTTCCGTCGATGCCGGGCGGCTCGCGAGCGGTATTTACTTTGTGCGCGCCACCGGGAGTGAGTTTGCCGCCACCCGCAAGATTGTCGTTCATCACTAACTTCTTTTGCCGGGGCCAACCTGGACTGTTATGGTTAGTGGGATGGACTTTGAAGTAGAACCACTAAGTATAGCCACGGCCGAGCCGTTTAGAATCGCCCGCGGCACCAAAACCGGCGCGAACGTTTTTATTGTCCGCCTGGTTGTCGACGGTATTACCGGCTGGGGGGAAGCCGCTCCCAACGCGTACTACGGCGAGTCCGATCTTACCGTGCGCAGCGCCTGCAATAGCATCGGTAGGTTTCTGCAAGGAACTCCGGAGCAACTTCAGGCGCAAATCTACAACCCCGATGCAGAGATTGCGCGCTTCCTGGCACCCCACCCGTCGGTGCGCTCCGCGCTGGACACCGCGTTGTGGGACATTCGGGGTAAGGTCGAAGACAAACCGTGCTACGAACTCTTCGGCGCCAACCCCAGCAACACTCCGCTCACGTCGTTCACGATCGGGATGGACGAACCCGACGTTGTCGACCGCAAGGTTGACGCCGCGGGCGAGTTTAAAGTGCTCAAGATTAAGATGGGACAGCTGGGAGATATGGAAATGCTCGACCGAATTCTGGAGCGGTCGGGCAAGCGCGTCCGGGTGGATGCTAACGAGGGCTGGGATGTCGAAATGGCGCTGCAGAAAGTTCAGGAGCTGTCCGAACGCAATGTTGAGTTTGTCGAACAGCCGATCTCGCACGAAGACGCAGACGGTTTGCGCACGTTAAAGCGCCTCAGTCCGCTGCCGGTGATTCTGGACGAGAGTGTCGTTGATCCAATCGACGTGCCGCGAACGCACGACCAGGGGCACGGCATCAATATCAAGCTAATGAAGTGCGGAGGGCTGACACCAGCACTGCACATGATTGCGACCGCGCGCGACCTGGGGCTGAAAGTGATGCTGGGTTGTATGTTGGAGACATCGCTAGGAGTCACCGCGGCGGCTCACATTAGTCCGTTGGTTGACTACGCCGATCTCGACGGCAACCTCTTGTTGGCTGACGACCCGTTTGCGGGGGTTAAGGTGGTCGAAGGTAAGTTGGTGTTGCCGACCGAACCGGGACTCGGCGTGTCTCGCCGTTAGCGTCGTCTATTCAGACTCGAACAATACCTGCGCCATCGCCATCTCTTCCGAGTGGGTGATCGTGCACAGAATGCGCTTGCCCCCGCGCTTTTCGAAGATCTCTTTCGCGCGCCCGTGCAGTTGCACGTCCGGGCGCCCGGAGGGGTGACGGATCACTTCAATGTCCCGCCAGCGCACGCCACTGCTCCAGCCGGTGCCCAGCGCCTTCATCACCGACTCTTTAACCGCAAACCGACCGGCAGCCCGCGGCGCCGGGTCGGCGTAGGTATTGATATACCCCTGCTCGCCGGGGGTGAACATTCGGTTCATGAACCGCTCCGGGTAGCCTTCCATGACCCGCCGAACGCGAGCAATTTCAATCAAATCTGTACCAATGCCGATAATCATCGCGGGAGTATAGCACGCCAGCTGTGACGGTCTTTCTGTCACGACTGGCAGGGGAGCGCCACCGTGTCATGTCTGTGTGACAGTGCAGTCGACCAGTGGGTCGCGACCTTCACCTTGAAGTTCTGTTAACTTATGTAACAACAACGGATTATAGGCAATGAATCGTTTTGGCACGGCTACTGCTTTTACCGGGGCAGAACAACGCTTAGCGCGGAACAAATAACCACCACATGAGGAGGACGTGTGATGAAACTCGTAAAGTACAGCCCAGTCGACCACTTTAGTGATCTGTTCGACCACTTCGATCGCCTCACTGCCGGCCTGACCCCAGGCGGCATGGCGGTTGACGAAAACGACGGCGGAGACATCTTCCGCCTGCCCAAAACCAACATCGCTGAAAACGACAAAGCGTTCGTTTTTACGCTCGAAATGCCGGGTATCCCGAAGGCGAATGTCGATGTTTCGCTCGACGGCGACATCCTGACGGTGACCGGCGAGGTATCCAACGAGACGGAAGACAAGTCGGGCAACGTGCTGCGACGTGAAATCCGCTCGTCGAAATTCCAGCGCCGCTTCAACCTGGGCAAGGAAGTGGATCGCGAGAATATCAAGGCCAAGATGGAAGACGGAGTGCTAACCGTGACGGCGCCCAAAGCCGCCGCCGCCGTTGGCCGCAAGGTCTCAGTTTCGTAGGCCGCAAAGCATTTATCCTCACATTGTGCCAACCAGTTGGGCCGGAGTTCGCTCCGGCCCTTTCTGGTTGTAGCGGCGCGCGCAATTCGATACCTTCTGGGTCTAAGTCCTTTTTTCATAACCAACCACATCATACAGCGGGGGTACCCCATGGCGACCATCGAACGGACCATGTTCCGTGAATACGACATTCGCGGACGGGTTAACGACGACGAACTCAACGGCAAGTCGGCCGAACTCATCGGAAAGGCCTACGGCACATTTCTGGAAAAGCGCGGCATCGAGAGCCTGGTTGTGGGCTATGACAGTCGCATGGGTTCGGTCGAGATTAAAGACGGTTTGATCGCCGGCTTGCGCTCTACCGGGCGTAACGTCATTGGTTTGGGGATGTGCCTGACGCCGATCATGTACTGGTCGCAGTATCGCTACGACGTCAAAGGTGGGGCGATGGTCACCGGAAGCCACAACCCCAACGGCTGGAACGGCCTTAAGCTGGCTGCCGGTTTTTCCTACACGCTTGGTGGCGAAGAGCTCCGCGAAATCCTCGCCATGATCGAGAACGACGAATACCACGAAGCGCCCAAGGGCGAGTATACCGACGTAAAGTGGGAGGATGATTGGGTCGCCGATCTCATAAAGCGCGTCGACATTAAAAAGAAACTCAAGGTAGTAATCGACACGGGTAACGGTACTGCCGGTGCCTTTGCGCCGCGTCTGTTTCGCGAAGCCGGGCTGGAGGTGATCGAGCAGTTCACCGACCTGGACCCGTCGTTTCCTAACCACGAGCCCGACCCGGCCCGTACCGACACCATCGAGTTTTTGGGCAATCGAGTGCGCAAAGAGGGCGCGGACATCGGTCTCGCTTTTGACGGCGACGGTGACCGTCTGGGTGTCGTCGACGAAAACGGCGAAGGCGTGTGGCCCGATCGTTATATGATTCTGATGGCGCGCCAGGTGCTGCAAAAACAGCCGGGCGCGAAGATTATCTTCGATGTCAAGTGTTCGCAAGCACTAGAAGACGACATTCGCGAGCACGGTGGGGAGCCCATCATGTGGAAAACCGGCCATTCCCACATCAAGGCCAAGCTGCACAAAGAAAAGGCTGCGCTGGCGGGCGAAATGAGCGGCCACATTTTCTTTGTCGAAAATTACTACGGTTACGATGACGGCCTATATTCGGGGCTGAGGTTTGCCGAATATGTTTCGGAGCGAAACGAAAAGGTGTCGACCATCGTGGAAGACACGCCGTACTACATTTCGACTCCGGCGATTCAAACCCATTGTGCCGACGAAGTTAAGTACGGCATCGTCGACAAGCTAACCGCCGACCTCAAGCGCGACTTCGACCGCGTGATCGATATCAATGGCGCCCGCGTCGTTTGGGAAGACGGTTGGGGGTTGGTTCGGGCATCGTCGAACCTTCCGGTGCTGGTGATGCGTTTTGAAGCCAAGACCGCCGAACGTCTGGAAGAAATCAAAGAGACGATCCGGGGGTACATGGACAAGTACCCCGAAATCAGTAAGGAATGGGAGAACGAATAGCGTGAAGTTGCGAGTGACTGGGCTCTTGCTGGCTGGCGTGATTCTGGCGTCGTGCGCGCCGCGTCAGTCGGCGGCCGGCGGTGGAGAGAACGGCTACTTCAGCGCTAAAGAAGCGCAGAAGATTCTCGACAAAACGCTAACGGTTCGACTGCAACCGGATCTGGCCCACCTCAGCCTCAACGAGCGCGAAGCGCTGAACTTGCTGTTGGAAGTAGGCGACATGATGCAGCGCTTGTACGAAGACGCCAAGCATTACCAGTCGCCCGATGTTCGCGCCGACCTCGCCAACAAGATTCGCGCGACGCCACGCGACGAATACGTCCGCACGCTTAACGACCTCTATTATCTTTTTGAGGGGCCAATCGCACGGACGCTGGACGGTACGTATACTCCGTTCGTGCCGGTCGACATGGTCAAGCCCGGCGGAACGTTGTATCCGTGGGGAATTGACCGCGAAGAGTTGGACACGTACTTCGCCGGGCGTCCCGCCCAGCGCGACGCCATGCTTCATCTGCGCTCGGTGGTACGGCGCGGCGACGACGATGACCTGGTCACCTACCTGGCCAACCTGGACACCTACGCCGAACTCAATAGATTCTTCCCTCATCTCGAGGCACAGATTAAGGCCGCCCGCGCCACCAAGGGTGGCCTGGTATCGGTCCCGTACGCGGTTGCATACGCCGACGACATCATGGTCATGGCAGAAAAGCTGGATGCAGCGGCCGATGCTGTTTCCCAAGAAGATCCCGACTTTGCTCAGTACCTGCGGTTGCGGGCACGTGATCTGGTAACCAACGACTACGAAGCGGGCGATGCATCTTGGGTGACCGGGAGTTTTAAGAACCTCAACGCGCAGATCGGTGCTTACGAAACCTACGACGATGGCATCTATGGGGTGAAGGCATACTGGGGCTTGAGTGTTCTGGTGCGCGACATCGAACGAAGCAAGGCTTTGGCATCCGCAATTACCGGGTTGCAGGAGTTCGAAAACAAGCTTCCCTACGAACCCAAAGGCTGGACCGGCGGCAACAAGAAGTTTGTACGCGAAAATATTCCGGTTGGCGTCTACGATGTCGTAGCCGATTTTGGGCAGGCTAGAGGCAGCAATACCGCGACGATTCTTCCCAACGATCCCAACCACGCTCGCAAGTATGGTCGCACCATTCTGATTCGCTCTAACATCCTTCGCGACGACGACCTGTTTGCCATACGGTTGCGAAATTTTCAGACCGTCGTCACTAGCGCGTTCGACCACGACCTCACCGCCGACGGCGCGTTTAACCGCACCCTGTGGCACGAGATTGGGCACTACCTGGGGCCTGCGACCACCCACGATGGTCGCGACCTTAACGTCGCGTTGGGTTCGGCCTCGCAGAAGCTTGAAGAGCTTAAAGCCGACCTGGTGTCATTGTTCCTGGTGGAGGAACTCACCAAGCGTGGATACTACACCGACGCGGCGCGTAAGTCGGTTTACGCGAGCGGTGTGCGGCGAACGTTGTTAAAGGCAGAGCCTAAGCCGCAACAGACTTACCAGACCATGGAGTTGATGCAGTTCAACTACTTCCTGGCAAACGGGCTTGTAGCTCGTAAGCGCAGTGAACTGGACATTAATTACGCACGCGTGCACGACGTCGTTGGCCAGATGTTGCAAGAGGTGCTGGCGCTACAGTATCGCGGCGACGAAAACGCTGCCAACGAGTACATCGCCAGGTGGACCAAGTGGGATTCGTTTAACCAGGCCACAGCCCGGGCACTTCGAGATTCGGAGCTGTATCGCTACGTCATGGTGAAATACGCCGTGCTGGGCGCACTGCAACGATGAACGCTCCGGACGCCACACTGTCCGACGCTAGACGAAACATTGCATTGCTGCTGTTGGGCAGCTTCCTTATCAGCTTCTCTGCGGTTTTTGTGCGGCTGGCCGATGTCGAACCCACCGCGTCGGGAGTGTACCGGAACCTCTTTGGGTTTCTCACATTGCTGGTGTTTGTCGCGGTGCAACGTTTGCGCCTTTGGGCTGGCGCTCTTCCGGTGCTGTGGGCATTGCTGGCCGCGTGCTTCTTTGCTGCCGACATCTTCTTTTGGCATCGCAGTATCATTTACATCGGGCCAGGGCTCGCCACGATCATGGGCAACTTTCAGGTGTTCGTCCTGGCGATAGTGGGTGTGCTGGTGTTTCGCGAACGCGCCACCTTTCGCTTTGTGCTAAGCATTCCCCTGGCCATCATCGGTTTGTTCCTGCTGTTGGGCGGGGACTGGGCCGAACTGGGTGCGGAGTACAAGCGCGGGCTGCTCTTTGGTGTGTTTACCGCTATCACCTACGCCGGTTACTTGCTAACCCTACGTGGCGCGGGACGATCACGACGCCGACTTCACCCCACCGCGAACCTGGTATGGGTGACTTTTTTTACCGGTACGATTCTGGTTATTACCGGGTTTGTTGACGGAACTTCGTTTACCATTCCTGATACCGCGTCGTGGGTGTGGATGGTCACGTACGGAGTTGTTTGTCAGGCACTGGGCTGGATCATAATTACCCGCGCGTTGATTCGCGTCGACGCATCCATCGCGGGATTGATTCTGCTGACCCAGCCCACACTTACCTTCATTTGGGATATTGTATTCTTTGGACGCCCGACTGCCCCTATTGAAGTGTTCGGAGCGATGCTGGCGCTGGCCGCGATCTACCTGGGAAGTATGAAGAAGTCTGCCGCCAAAAAAATAACCGCGGAGTAACGCGTGCTGTCATTACCGCCCGAAAAACGCAACGCGCTGTGGCAAGCGCTCATCGAGCGTATCGAGCACTATCAGTCCACGCTTGCCAATCGATCCGTCAGTTCGCCGCCGGATCTGGCCGAGATTCGGAAGAATCTTGCGTCGGTCGACTTCACTACGCCGCGCGACAGTATCGAGGCGCTCGACTTTGTGGTCAGCACGTTGTGGGACACTCAGGTTCATGTGCCCCACCCGCGTTACTACGGTTTGTTCAACCCCGCACCTTCGACCATGGGAATCGCCGCCGATGCTCTGGTCGCCGCGTTTAATCCGCAACTCGCGGCGTGGTCGCATAGTCCGGCGGCCTGCGAGATGGAGCGAATGCTGGTACGTGCCTTGGGCGAAAAGTTTGGTTTCGACCCACGCACAACCTACGGCGGTTTTACCGCTGGTGGGGCTGAGGCCAACCACACTGCAGTTCTGGTGGCGCTCATGAACGCGTTCCCAGCGGCACGCAACGACGGAGTGCGTTCGATCGAAGGCGATCCGATTATTTACGCAGGCGCCGAAGGGCACCACTCGATCGCGAAGTCGGCGCGGATGAGCGGCTTGGGCAGCGATGCGGTTCGGGAAGTTTTGTTGACGCCGGAATACACAATCGACACGGCAGCTCTGGACGAACAGATTCGTCGCGATATCGCCGAAGGCGCGGCTCCGTTCATGATTGTCGCAACAGCAGGAACAACCAATGCGGGTTTGATCGACCCGCTCGCGCGAATCGCTACGATTGCGGAACGGCACGGACTTTGGTTTCATGTCGACGCGGCTTGGGGCGGTGCCGCAGTCCTGGTTCCAGAACTCAAGCCATTTCTGGACGGAATTCAGCGCGCCGACTCAATAACCTTTGACGCGCACAAGTGGCTGTCGGTCCCTATGGGTGCAGGCATGTTTCTGACACGTCATGCCGGGGTAACTGAAACGGCTTTTGCAATTGATACGTCCTACATGCCGTTAACCGCCGACGATGAAATCGAAGATCCCCATCGTCATTCCATGCAGTGGTCGCGACGGTTTATCGGCTTGAAGCTTTTCCTAACGCTGATGGTTGCGGGCTGGGAGGGCTACGAGCGCGCTCTGCGTCATCAAAACGACATGGGTAACTTGTTGCGCGCGCAACTTCCGATCCACGGATGGCGTGTGGTCAACGACACGCCGCTGCCCACCGTGTGCTTCGTCAACGAACAGGATCCGGCCCACACCGACTTTGCGGCCTTAAGCGCGATTGCCGATATGATAGTCGACTCGGGTCGCGCCTGGATATCGGCCACGCGGATGGGTGGTCGTTTGCCAGTACTACGCGCGACGATCACCAACTACGCCACCAAGGCGAGTGACATCCATCGCCTGGTCGACGACCTCGACTGGGCTCGCGCCACGGTGATTCCCGACGAGGACGACGAATGAAACTTCGCTGGACACTTATCCTGGGATTGGGTTTGTTGGGGCCGGTGGTCGGCCTTGCGCTGGTTATGGGCTGGGTGCCGGTTGGTTGGGAGCGGGTAGTGTGGGCTGTCGTCATTGCGGTAAGTGCGGTGGTTGTTGCGCGGCGTCAGCAGGGCGAGAACGTGTTTTACAACGGAGCGGCGGCGGGATTCGTAGCCGGTGCTGCGGGCACCCTGGTGCAGGGAATTTTTTCGGACACGATGATAATGAACAATCCGGGGATGTTGGACCGCGTCAGTAAGATCTCGGAGGGCTCGGACTTTCAGTTCTTTACTATGCTTCTGGTTCCGTTCATCGGCGTTGCCGGCGCGCTACTCACCGGCCTGGCGTCGCACGCTGCAGCCCATGTAATGTCGTCCCGCAAGCAATCGTGATCAGATTTCGAACCTTCTTTTACGCTTCTGTCGGAATTGCTGGCTACGTGTTTGCTATTCCCCTTTGGTTGTCCCGCCAGAGCTGGTCGATGTCCTTTCCAGGACTCCCCGCTCTGAAACTTCTCTCAGTTTTTATGTTTGCCGCGGGCAGCTACGTATATCTTTCCTGTTGCAACGATTTTGCCGCCCGTGGGCAGGGAACACCCGCGTTTTGGGACGCGCCCGAACGTTTTGTTAAGAATCGATGGTTCCTGATGACAAGAAACCCAATGTACCTGGGCGTGGCAACGATGATCGTTGGCGTGGGTTTTTGGGTGGGATCGGTGTCAATCTTGCTTTATGCCGTCGTGTTTTTGCTCGCGTTTCACATTTTCGTAGTTGGCTATGAGGAACCGACGCTACGCCGTCGCTACGGCGCTTCTTACCGGGAGTACTGTCAGCAGGTGCCGCGCTGGTTGCCAAGGCAACCCTACCGGCGCGTATAACGCGCCTTGACAGACACGCCCTGGAGGCGAAGAATGACCGTGCTTAAGGAAAAACTTCCGACTTTAACGGCCAATGCCTTCGGCGATATGACGCATTTCCCGCGACGAACCAAAATTGTGGCCACCCTTGGCCCCGCCAGCAAAGAAGTCGATATGATCGACAAGCTGGTTCAGGCTGGTCTTAACGTGGTGCGGATCAACTGTTCTCATGGCACCCACGAATCCCACGCCGAAGCCATCGAAAACGTCCGCACCGTGGCCGAGAAGCGCGGCGTTTATATCCCTATCTTGCTCGACCTGAGCGGACCCAAGATGCGGATTCGTCGGTTCAAGAACGCGCAGGTGATTCTGCGCGGTGGCGATCCGTTTGTACTCACCACCGAAGACATTCTTGGCGATCATACCCGTGTGGGGATCAACTACCCGGCGCTGGTCGAAGACATCCAGCCCGGCGATCGGGTATTGATGGGCGACGGTGAGATTGAACTGTTGGTTATTGCCAAGACCGATACCGATATCGTCTGCGAAGTTGTAGTTGGCGGGGTGTTGAAGTCCAATAAGGGGCTCAACGCGCCCGGCGCGGCGCTAAGCGAAGCTGTGCCCACCGAGAAGGATCTGGCCGACGTCGACTTTGGTATTCGCATGGGCGTAGATTGGTTTGCGCAATCTTTCGTGCGTTACCCGGAAGAGATTCGGCGGCTAAAAGAGTATATCGCCGAAAAAGGTGCTGACATTCCAGTCGTGACCAAGCTCGAACGCCTGGAGGCGCTGGACAACCTCGACGAAATGTTACAGGCATCCGACGCGGTCATGGTGGCGCGTGGCGACCTTGGCCTGGAAGCTCCGGTCGAGCAAGTACCGCTGATGCAGAAAGAGATTATAAAGGGAGCGCTCAAGTGGGCACGGCCGGTGATCACCGCGACGCAAATGCTGGAGTCGATGATTGTGAACCCGCGTCCGACACGCGCCGAAGTTGCCGATATTGCTAACGCTGTTTTCGATGGAACCGACGCAGTGATGTTGTCGGCCGAGACCGCTTCCGGCGACCACCCGGAGGCGGCGGTTACCACGATGGCCGAAGTTGCCGTGGCGACCGAGGGCCAGATCGATTACCTGCGCGCCTTCGATGTTCCCTGGAAGATGGAAACCATTCGTGCCGCAATCGCACACGCGGCCGTTCATACCGCCACCGAGATTGGCGCCAAGCTTATCATCTGTTGTACGCGTACCGGACAAACCGCGCGTCTGGTGGCCAAGTACCGCCCCCACGCAAAAATTGTGGTCGCCAGTCCGCGGCAAACAACGCTTCGCCGCACGGTGTTGTATTGGAATACTGCACCGATGATGATTGAAATAGCCGAAGACACCGACTCGATGCTGGATACCGCTGTGAACGCGGTGGTAAAAGCGGGCTACGCCGCTCCCGGAGACCGAGTTGTGGTTGTCGCCGGAATCCCGATCGATGTCCCCGGCACCACCAACATGATCAAAGCGGTCGAGATCTAAGCGCCTCGCTTCTTAAAATGCGGGCTTGTAACACAGAGCAAGGGCCGGTCATTCGACAGGCCCTTGCTCTTTATCTTGCCCGCTTGTGACGTGCCTACTGGCTACGCTCGCTAAACTGCTGCTTGAGTGCTCCCAACGACAACTCCTTGGTCGGCACGGGTTGATCGAGCGAGATCGCAAGCGCGAAGTTGGCCACCGGCGAACCGCCAAAGAAAAGTAGCGACAATGCGTCAACGTCGACGAATACGTCGTCGCTGGTACCCACTGTCGGTGCGGCGCCGGCAATAATGAGACCTGCATCACCGAGCGAAAACTGAATGGTGTACCACACGTCTGTAGAAAGCGCCGGCGTATCCGGTGGCGTGATGGTTACCGTGTTGGCTCCGCCGGGTAATCCGGTGACGATGTACGGGCCTGCTTCGATCGCACCGAACGTCGTGTTCGCTGCGTTGTTCGAATGGAACGTAATCAGGCAATCGACAGCACCGGACGGAGAAAAGTAACCGATGGTGAAGTCGATTAGCGGACCGGATAGGGCCAGGTGGCAATCGTCGCCGTACGCCCCAGTCACGTTACTGTTGGCATAGTACGAACTTCCAAAGGTAAGGCATTCGTAGGCCACGGTACCAACCCGCTGCACGGCCTCTTTACTCATATTGAATTCAACATGGCCCGGTGCGGCTTGTGAAATTGGAGTAAAGGTAGCGAGCTTGATATTGGTGTGGGACAGCATGGAAGCTGACGCCGCGGAAGCGAGGACCGAAAGGGCCACCGCGAGGGAAGCGGATTTGCGCAGTAGGTTCATAAGGGACTCCTGTAGATGTCAAGTGAGTAACCAACGCACGCGTCGTTAACCGAACAATTAAAAAATTATAAGCGAGAAATGGACGATTTTCAACAATTCGAACGTGCCGATAAGTGGGGCGGCTGAAACCTACCTCCTGGCGCCCCAGCGTAGGGGCGGCCGAGCGTGCGGGGGAGCGCTATCGCAGGAGGGGGCGCTGCCTGCCCTGCGCCAATACACCCATGTGGGTCCGTGGACACACTTTCTTCCCGTTGTTATACTTATAGGTATGATGCGTGTCTCTTTCGCGTTGGTTCTAATCTGGTCGCTTTCCGCAGTCGGGGCCGGGCTGGCCCATGCCCAATCCGGAACCTTTAGTGTCCTCACCCCGGCGCAAAGTGGCGTCGATGTCACCATTATGGGCAACAGCGCCGATTTCGGGTTCGGCGCCGCCCTGGAAGACTTTGACGGCGACGGCTGGCTCGACCTCTTTGTGAACACCGAGGCCGGAGCGCCGCCGCGCGTCTTCCGCAACCTCGGCGGAACCTTCACCGACATTTCTGCGGCCAGCGGATTCACCCTGGCCAACAATGGGCGCGGCGTCAAAATTGCCGACTACGACAACGACGGTGACCTGGACATCTTTGTCGCCAAAGTCAACGGCTCGGCGTCGGCGGGGTCGCCCAACCGTTTGTGGCGGAACAACGGCGACAACACGTTCACCAACGTCGCCGAAGAAGCGGGACTCGCAGCCCCCATGCTCTCTTACGGCGCCGCCTGGGCCGACTACAACAACGACGGTTGGTTGGACTTGTACGTCGCCAATCGTCGCGAACCCAATCAGCTATTTAGAGCCAACGGCGACGGCACTTTTACCGACGTCGCCCCCGCGTTAGGGTTGGATCACGACCGTGCCACGCTCGAAGCGGTGTGGTTTGACTACGACAACGACGGCGATCAGGACCTGTACGCATCCACCGACAAACTTGGCGGCAACAAACTGTGGCGCAACGAAGGCGATGGTACTTTTACCGATGTGTCACTCGCCTCGCATACCAACGCGTCAATCAACTCGATGGGCGTCGCGGTTGGTGACTACAACAACGACGGGTGGTTGGACATGTACATCACCAACACGTCGGAAGGAAACGTGTTCTACCACAACAACGGTGACGGCACGTTCACCGACGTCGCCGTGTTTAAAGGGATGGCGGTGAATCGCTACGGTTGGGGAACCGACTTTTTTGACTACGACAACGACGGAGACCTTGACCTTTACGTGGTCAACTGGTGGGGATTCCTGCCCGACATCCGCGCCGAGAATGTGTTCTTTCGCAACAATGGTAACGGCTCGTTTACTAACGTGACTTCCCAGTTGGGAGTGGGTAACGCCGACAAGGGGTTCGGCCTTGCCATTGGCGACTACAACAACGACGGCTTCCTGGACATGTATATCACCAACAACGGCCAACCGTCGGTGTTTTGTAAGAACAACCCCGGAACCAACAACTGGCTGAAGGTACGCACGCAAGGCGTGCAAAGTAACCGCGACGGTATCGGCGCACGGGTGCGAGTTGCCGCCGGTGGGCTGGAAATGATTCGCGAAGTGTGCAGCAGCACCAGCTACCTTTCGCACAACAGTCTGGAAGTTGAGTTTGGCGTGGGCAATGCCAACTCCATAGACCTGCTCGAGATCAAATGGCCGTCGGGGATCGTCGATCAGTTTCACAATGTCGACGTTGATCAGCGGTTGGTTATCGTCGAAGGCAGTAGTGCGTTGCCGACGGTCGCCAGTTTGACCGCCGTACCATCGACTGACGGGGTCGCGTTGGACTGGAGTGTTTCCCAAGGCTCTGGCTTTAGCGGCTTTCGTGTGTACCGGACACTTGGCGACAATGAGCCGGTCACGCTAAACCAAACGCTTCTCGACCCGAGCGCGCGAAGTTATCTGGATGCATCGGCGGAACCCAGCCGTCGCTACCAGTACCGGGTTGCCGTGGTTCTCGACGATGACACCGAACTGCAAAGCGCACCGGTCTCCGCGCAAACGGTGCCCGCGAGCCTTGCGCTGCAACAGAACTATCCCAACCCCTTCAACCCGACGACCACGATTGAGTTTACGCTGCCCTGGAACGCCCTGGCCCGGGTATACGTTTACGACTCGTCCGGTCGACTTGTCCGGACCCTGGCCAGTCAAACATTGCCAGCCGGGATCAACCGCCTGGAATGGGACGGCACCAACGACGACGGCCAGGCCGTCGCTAGTGGTGTTTACCACTACCTGCTTCGAGCCGCCGGGTTCGAACTCCGCCGCAAGATGGTACTGGTCAAGTAGCCCGTCACCTTCGCCGGCGTTCCACTAACCCTAGTAATTTCAGTAGATTCCGTCGTTCGGGCCGTTGCCTAGCGCGCGTCCTTGGTGTACTATGCGCAGATACCTTCGCTAGCCTGTCGTTTGTTTTCTGATCACTAAGGAGTCGGGATGAGAAGCCGGAGCCTCGCGAGCCTCGCCGCAGTGGCGCTCGTCGTGTTGACTTGCGTTGTCAGCCACGCCAAAAAAGCCGATTGGGACGTTGAAGGATCCTTGGGTCCTTCGCGCACGGTCTCGTTTACTACAGATGAAGGCACGTGGATGAATGTCGACGTCAGCCCCGATGGAAAGCAAATCGCTTTCGACATGCTGGGAGACATTTACGTGATGCCCATCAAGGGTGGAACTGCGACGCTCCTGCGCGGCGGTGCGGCGTTCGAAGTACAGCCACGTTTTAGCCCCGACGGAAAATACATTAGTTACACCAGTGACAAAGGCGGCGGCGACAACGTGTGGGTAATGGACCGCGACGGCGAAAACCCACGCCAGGTAACCAAAGAAGATTTTCGCCTGATCAACAACGCGGTGTGGTCGCCGGATGGTGAATACCTGCTCGCCAAGAAGCACTTCACCAGTACGCGTTCGTTGGGTGCGGGAGAAATCTGGCTGTATCACGTTAGTGGTGGTAGCGGTATTCAATTGACGAAGCGCAAGAACGATCAGCAGGATGTCGGCGAGCCGTCGGCTTCCCCCGATGGCCGCTACGTCTACTTTAGCGAAGACATGACCCCGGGGCCGCGGTTTCAGTACAACAAGGATCCGTACGCCGGCATCTACGACATTCGACGCGTGGACCGGTCTAACGGCAAGGTTGAAACGGTTGTTCGCGGGCCGGGAGGCGCCGTGCGCCCGCAGGTGTCGCCGGACGGAACCAAAGTGGCATTCGTCCGCCGGGTTCGCCTGGAGTCGGTGCTGTTTATTCACAATCTGGAAACCGGCGAAAACTACCCGGTGTTTGACGGGCTCACCAAGGATCAACAAGAGACCTGGGCAACTTTTGGCGTGTATCCCAACTTTGCCTGGATGCCCGACGGCAAGGACATTGTCTTCTACGCCAAGGGTAAGATTTGGCGGGTAAACATCGCGTCGCGCGCGGTCACCAACATTCCCTTTAGCGTCAATGCATCGCATACGGTTTACGAACCGTTGCGCTTTCCGCAAGAAGTGTCGCCGGACACTTTTGACGCCAAGATGATCAAGCACACGACCACGTCGCCCGATGGCAACTGGTTGTTTTTTAGCGCGGTTGGTCAGATTTGGAAGAAACGTCTTCCCAACGGAACGCCCGAACGCCTCACCAAAGACAAGGACAACTGGGAGTACTGGCCGACCTTCAGCCCGGACGGCAAGTACCTGGTGTACGTGACGTTTAACGAGACCGACCTGGGCGCTATCTACCGCATCAAACCCAACGGCAGCGGCAAGAAGAAGCTCACCTCGCGACCGGGCTACTATCACAACCCGTCCTTTTCGCCGGACGGAAGCAAAGTTGTCTATCAACGCGGCGGTGGCGACAACGTGCTCGGCTTCCGCCATGCGGTGGACCCGGGGCTTTATTGGCTGCCATCCAACGGCGGCGAAAGTACCAGAATTCGAGAAGGCGGGCGCTCGGCACGGTTTAGCGCCGACGGCGAACGAATCTATTTTGTCGACAACGTCGCCGGCCGCAAGAAAGCTTTTAAGAGCGTGCGGCTTGATGGCGGCGACGAAGTGACGTTGCTAACGTCGCAGTACGCCAATCGCTTTGAGCCCAGCCCGGATGGAAAGTGGCTGGCTTTCAACGAGCTCTTTCATGCCTACGTGATTCCGTTTCCGATCGCCGGTCGGGAGTATTCGTTGTCGGGTAAGACCAAATCGGTTCCGATCAAGAAGGTCACGCGAGATTCCGGAACCTACTTGCATTGGTCGTCGGACAGCGAGCAACTGTGCTGGACGTTGGGCGACGAGTACTTCACGAGAAATCTCAAGGATTGCTTTGACTGGGTGCCGGGCGCGCCCGACAGCATTCTGCCGCCCGATACTGCCGGGGTGCGGATTGGGTTGACGTTGACGACCGACAAGCCCAAGGGAAAAATTGCGCTGACCAACGCCCGCGTGATCACCATGAATGGCGACGAGGTCATCGAAAATGGCGCAGTGCTTATTGAAGACAACCGGATCGTGGCCGTCGGTCAACTTGCGGCGATGACCATACCGGCGGGCGAGTACACCGAGGTTGATTGCTCGGGTAAGACCATTATGCCTGGACTGATCGACGTGCACGCGCACATGTGGCATAGCAGCAGTGGGATTTCGCCGCAGCAAAGCTGGTTGTATTTTGCCAACCTTGCGTTTGGCGTCACCACTACCCACGACCCGTCGAACCAGACGGAGTCGGTGTTTACGCATTCCGAGATGCTCAAGTCGGGGCGTTTGATCGGGCCGCGGGTTTATTCTACCGGTACAATCCTCTACGGTGCCGACGGCGACTTTAAAGCGCTCACTAATGGCATCGACGATGCTGCGTCCCATCTTAGGCGAATGAAAGCGGTGGGTGCGTTTTCGGTAAAGAGCTACAACCAACCGCGACGCAACCAGCGCCAGCAGTACATTAAAGCTGCTCGTGACCTGGAAATGATGGTAGTCCCCGAAGGCGGTTCGTTCTTCTACCACAACATGACGATGATACTAGACGGCCATACTGGTATCGAGCACACGTTGCCCATCGCGCCAATTTACAACGACGTAAAGACACTTTGGGGTCAGAGTGATGTGGGGTCCACGCCGACGCTGGTCGTTGGTTATGGCGGCATCTGGGGCGAAAATTACTGGTACCAAAAAACCAACGTGTGGGAACACGATCGCTTGCTGACTTTCGTTCCACGTCCGCTGGTTGACGCGCGTTCGCGCCGTCGCATGATGATTGCCGACGATGACTTTAACCACTTTGCGCTGGCTAAGAACTGCAAAGATTTAATAGATGCCGGCGGTAAGGTTCAGTTGGGAGCGCACGGCCAGTTGCAAGGCCTGGCCGCGCACTGGGAGCTGTGGATGTTTGCGCAGGGCGGCATGACCAACCACGAAGCACTGCGCTGTGCAACACTCTACGGTGCGGAGTACATTGGGTTGGATGGCGACGTGGGTTCGTTGCAGCCGGGTAAACTTGCCGACCTTATCGTGCTGGACAAAAACCCGCTGGATGATATTCGCAACAGTGAGTTTATCAAGTACACAATGATCAACGGGCGACTGTTCGATGCCGCGACCATGAACGAAGTTGGTAACTACAACCGCAAACGGAACCCGTTTTATTGGGAACATCCAGGTGCTAATGACGCGTTTGTGTGGCAGCCTGGACTGGGATTTCAGACCAATCACTGCGGTTGTTTTAACGCGCACTAGAAAGCAGCAATGAAAGTAAAGGTTTGTAGCACCAGCGACGTGCCCGAAAACGACATGGTTCGGTTCGAAGTCGATGGGTCGTCCGATGGCGCGCCCATCTTGATCGCTCGCGTAAAGGGTCAGTACTATGCAATTTCTGACTTGTGCTCTCACGCGGAAGCTAGCCTGGCCGAAGGATATCTGGACGCAGAAGCGCTGACGGTGGAGTGTCCGCTCCATGCCGCCGTGTTCGACCTCAAGTCGGGGGAGGCAATGGAGTTTCCGGCGGAGGAGCCGGTGCCCGCGTATACGGTGACCGTCGAAGGGGAAGACTTGTACGTGGAGATTCCGGAATAACATGAACGTTGGCATTATTGGATTGCCGCAGTGCGGTAAAAAGACCCTGTTCGGGCTGCTGGTTGGTGCCGACGCACTGGCCAGTCACAACGATCCTCGCAAGTTGCTGCGCGGCGTAGCCGACGTGCAGGACTCGCGCTTCGATCGACTGGTCCAAATGTACCAGCCTAAAAGCGAGGTCCGCGCACGCCTCGAGTTTGTGTTGCTTCCCAAGATCGAAGAAAAAGCGGTCTCGGAAGGCGACTTGTTTCGCGACATGGGCGACATCGACGCGTTTGTACATGTGGTGCGCGCGTTCGAAGATGATTCGGTGTATCACATGTGGGGCGGCGTTGACCCGATGCGCGAGATCGAGTTTGTGTCGGGAGAGTTAGTTCTTCACGATTTGCTTTTTGTGGAGAAGCGCCTGGAGCGTTTGACCAAGGAACTCATGAAGGTCAAGAACGACCGCGGCGAGAAAGAAAAGGCACTCCTGGAAAAGTTTCAAGCTCAGCTTGAGGAAGAAAAACCACTGCGTCTGCTCGAACTCGACGACAACGAACGCGCGCTAATCTCCAGCTATCCGTTTCTGTCGCTACGCCAGCTGATCTTCGCGATCAACGTTGGCGACGACCAACTTGGCGACGACAGCCTGGTCAACGACGTGCGCGCGAAGTACGGCGACCAGGGCGTTAGAGTGATCAAATTGGCGGCTCTGGCGGAATCAGACATTGCCCAACTCGACCCGGACGAGCGTGGTGCATTTATGGAAGAGCTAGGAATCTCCGAGCCTGCGCTGCCCATGCTTACTCGCGAGTGCATTGATTCTTTGGGGTTGTGCTCGTTCTTTACGGTGGGCAAGGACGAAGTTCGTCAGTGGTTTGTGCGCATCGGATCGCTGGCCCCGCGGGCGGCTGGCGCGATTCACTCCGACCTGGAACGCGGGTTCATTCGTGCGGAGGTCATCAAGTATGACGACCTGCTGGCGGCTGGCTCGGAGGAAGGCGTCAAAAACGCTGGCAAACACTATGTTAAAGGCAAAGACTACGTCGTAGAAGACGGTGACATTTTAACCATCAGGTTTAACGTTTGAATCAAGTACACATTAAAGCTCGCCGTGAGAAGTCGATTCGGCAGCGGCACCCGTGGGTGTTTTCTGGCGCGGTGGAATCCGTTACCGGACGGCCCGAGCCAGGTGAAATCGTAAGCGTGGTCGACTCGCGCGGTGACTTTCTTGCGCAAGGCTATTACAACCCGAACAGCAAAATCTGTGTTCGATTGTTGGACTGGAACCCCAGCACCCAGATCGACGACGTGTGGTGGCGGGGACACCTGCGGGCTGCACTCGACCGTCGTGACGGGATGATGGACGAAGACAACACCGCGCTCCGTTTGGTTAATGCCGAGGCCGACCTGTTGCCCGGGCTTGCGATTGACCGCTACGACGATGTTCTAGTAACCCAGTTTACGACCGCAGGTGCGGAGCGCTTTCGCGACGCGACCATCGCCGAACTGACCGAAGCTCTGGGTCCGCTGTCGATTTACGACCGCAGCGACGCGGACACTCGCAAGCAAGAGGGTCTGAAGGGGCAGGCAGGCCTGGTTGCAGGCGACGAGATCTCCGGCCCGGTCACGATTCGGGAGATGGGGGCGACGTTTCGCGTCGATGTTGTGTCTGGGCAGAAAACCGGATACTACCTGGATCAGCGCGATAACCGGATGGAAGTTGCAGCCTATTGCCACGAGGCCGATGTATTAGATGCGTTTTGTTATACCGGTGGCTTTTCCGTTCATGCCGCGCGCGCCGGCGCGGCCAAGATCGCGCTCGTGGATAGCTCGCGCGCCGCGGTGGGCGCCGCCGAAGAACACCTCGGCGAAAACGGATTTGACGGCGCGGTTGAGTCAGTGGTCGACGACGTGTTCGACGAACTGCGTCGGCGAGCCGAACGCGGCATCAAGCACGACGTGGTTGTGGTCGATCCGCCCAAGATGGCACGAAGCCAGCACCAGGTTGACAAGGCCCTGCGCGCGTACAAAGACGTTAACTTACACGCGATGCGAGTGGCCCGTCCCGGCGGAATCCTGGCGACGTTTTCGTGTTCGGCGGCTGTGTCGATTGAGGCGTTCACGCTGGCGGTTTCGTGGGCCGCGATTGATGCAAATCGTTCGGTACAAATTCTGCGGCGGATGGGGCATTGCGCCGACCACCCGACGCTAACTTCATTCCCCGAGTCGGAGTACCTCAAGGGACTCCTTTGTCGGGTGCTGTAATGCCGGCCGGTTATTCGGGGACGCCGCTGTGGAAGAAGATTGGCTTCAAGCCAGGAATGAAAGCAATAGTCGTCAACCCACCTCACAATTACGACGATTTGGTTGCGCCGCTGCCCGACGGTGTCGACATGAAAACGCGCCTAGCCGGGAAGTTTGAACTCATTCACTTTTTTGCAGCCAGCGAGTCGGTCCTGGCCGGACGCATTGACAAGCTTGAAGCCGCGATCGACGACGGGGGAATGTTGTGGATCTCCTGGCCTAAGAAGTCATCACCGCTCTTTCGCGACCTGACAGAAGACACGATTCGCGCCATCGTCTTTGCCAACCACAAAAACCTCGTTGACGTTAAGGTCTGCGCGGTAGACAACGATTGGTCGGGATTGAAGTTTGTTCGTCGTCGACGCTAGCGCTCAACAATATAATCTTCGCGCGATTTTCGCTGGATGTCGGGAACGCGACAGTCATCCGCGGCGTATCCAACCGGGATGAGTAGATAGGGGCGTTCGTTGTCCGGGCGTTCGAGTATCGCGGTGAGAAACTTCATCGGACTTGGCGTGTGGGTGAGCGTGGCGAAACCAGCGTTGTGCAGCGCCGCCAGCAAAAAGCCGGTGGCGATTCCAACCGATTCGCTAACGTAGTAGTGGTGGTCGTCGGGACTCGTCCCGTATTTCTGCGCAAAAACCACAATCAGAGCCGGGGCAATTTCCAAGAACGGTTTGTTCTCGTCGGTTCCCAGCGGTTCCACGTCCATCAGCCAACTCTCCGGAGCGCGTCCGTTGTAGTAGGCGCGTTCTTCCACTTCTGCAGCTTCGCGAATCTTCGCCTTGGTCTGTTCGTCGGTGACCAGGCAAAACGTCCACGGCTGCTTGTTGGCGCCCGAAGGGGCCTGGGCGGCGGCGTCAATGCAGTTGCGCAGCGCTTCAATGGGCACCGGTTCATCCGAAAAGTGCCGCACCGAACGTCGTTTTTTTATCAAGTCCAACCAGTCCGAACTCCGCGAGAGCATTTCATCATGACTGCGCTTGGTGAACTCCAGGGGGCGGCTTTTGTGGCGAGGCTTGTCTGCGCTTGCTGATGGTGACATGAATACCTTTCATTTCGAATGCTTTCGCTGATTACTGCGCATTATAGGCGTTTCCCCGGTTTTTTGTGAATCATTTCTCTACCGGTGCCGATAGCGGGTTAGTTTTCATCGCCGATTCGTTCTCTTATTGAAAGGAGGTGACGTTGTGAAATATTTAACAATCCAATTAACCATTGACGACGAGAAACGGCGATGTCTACACTTTAGTAAACCCCACCGATTTGGAGGTAGTAATGGTAACGGTGCAACATGTTCTGGCTAAGAAGGGTTACGAAGTCCACTCGGTCGCTCCCGAGGCGTCGGTGTTTACGGCGCTTACGAGAATGGCCGAGCACGGCATTGGTTCACTCGTCGTTATCGACGGGGAAGATATGATCGGGATTATCTCGGAGCGCGACTACGCGCGAAAGGTGATCCTCGAGGGCAAATCCTCCCGCGGAACTCTGGTTCGGGATATCATGTCTTCGCCGCTTCACAGCGTGCGCCCGACCGACTCCATCGAGGCATGCATGTCTCTTATGACTAACGAAGCGGTTCGACACCTTCCGGTTAAACAGAACGACAAACTTGTCGGGTTGATTAGCATTGGCGATGTGGTAAAGGCGGTCATCGCAGACCAGGCGCACACCATCACCCAGCTTGAGACCTACATCGCGGGTCGCGGGTAGCTAACGTCCATCGCTGACAACCTCAGGCCGTCCCTCACAGGAGGGGCGGCCTTTTTGTTGTTCGGTTGTGCCTCCATCGCCAAGCCCGTATGCTGGCGGGATGAAGGTGGCACTTCTGGAACCGTACTTTACCGGATCCCACGCCGCGTGGGCCCATGGCTATTGCCGACACAGTCAGCACCACGTTGAGTTGTTGACATTGCCGGGGAGCTACTGGAAGTGGCGCATGCACGGCGGCGCGGTGACGCTCGCGCAGGTTGTTAACTCTAACGGTGCCAATTACGACCTGTTGTTTGCCACCGACATGCTGGATCTCACCACGTTTCTGGCCCTCACCCGGCGGCGCACCGCGTCCACACCAACGGCGGTGTACTTTCACGAAAACCAGCTAACCTACCCCTGGTCGCCAACCGATCGCGACGTCATCAACAATCGCGACCAGCACTACGGTTTCATTAACTTCGCGTCTGCCCTTGCCGCCGATGCGGTCTTCTTTAACTCCCAGTTTCATCTGGACAGTTTTCTGGAAGCCACCGAAGCGTTCTTGCGGCAGTTTCCCGACCACCGCGAGTTGGGCGCTGTGGATCGCGTATCGCAAAAGTCACGGGTTTTGCCGCTGGGCCTGGAATTGGGTGAGCTTTTAAGTGATACCGGCCCGCAGGCCGATCAAATAGGCTCTGACGAAATTCTCGTACTATGGAACCATCGGTGGGAGTACGACAAGAATCCCGACACGTTCTTCGAGGTGCTGTTTGCACTTGCCGAAGAGGGCATTCCGTTCAAGTTGGCCATTCTGGGTGAGAACTTTGCGCAGTCGCCGGAGGTCTTCGAACGGGCTCGCGCGGTGTTGGGGGAGCGGATTGTTCACTATGGGTTTGCCGAATCGCGGGCGGAGTATTTGAAGTGGTTGCGTCGCGCCGATATTCTGCCGGTGACGTCCAACCAGGACTTCTTTGGCGCCAGCGTGGTCGAAGCGATCGCAGCCGGGGCCATTCCACTCTTGCCGCGACGTGTGGCCTTTCCCACGGTCATCCCAGAGACATTTCACCGCGCGTATCTTTACGACAACGACGGCGAACTTGTCAGCAAACTACGAGAATTTCTCATCGCGGGACGGCGACGGGATCAAGCCCTGCGACAGTCTGTACAAATGTACGACTGGACGGTGTTGGCGCCGCGGTACGACGCCGCTCTGGGGGCGCTAGTCCGATAGACGAGCTGACAATCGAGTCGAATGAGCCGATACCACCGTGCCGACTTTGCCCGGCGTCTTGCCCCCGCACAAACATGTGTGTTTGCAACGGCTTCGGACGCCCGCGCCCGTTCTACGGTCACGTCGTTTCGTCACCAACCTAACTCTTGCGCCGCATCCGGATCGGGAGTAGCGTAGGCCTGATGACCAACCAAACTCGCTCCAAACTTATCGCGTTTACAGTTGTACTCCTCATAGCGGCGACGGCGACGTGGCTAATGACGAGCATGAAGCGCGACCGCGCCCGGATCAACGCCTCGTACGGAGATACCCTAAAAACCGGACACTAAACCGGTTGGAAACGGACTAATGGCACATCGGTTCGACGCAATCTACCAGGAAGGCCCCAAGTGGGAAATCGATCGACCGCAGGGATTCGTCGCGCGGCTGCATAAAGCTGGACAGTTGAGCGGGCTGATCGCGGACCTGGGGTGCGGTTCGGGCGAGAACGCCATTTTCTTGCGTCAGCAAGGCTACGACGTGGTTGCATTCGACCCCTCCTGGGAAGCCGTCCGACGCGCGGCCGCGAAGCCGCAAGCTTCTGCAGCGTGGCCGTTCATCCAAAGTGACGGACTGGCCCCTCCGATCGCGGACGGCTCCGTCGACACGTGCGTTGACTCTGGTGTCTTCCACGTTTTCGACGACATCGAACGCGCTTGCTATGTAGAGGCTTTGCACCGGCTGTTACGTCCCGGTGGAACGGTTCACCTGGTATGTTTCAGCGACCGCGAACCTCCGGGCTGGGGGCCGCGCAGAGTCACACGGGCCGAACTTGCGCAGGCGTTTGCGACCGGCTGGCGCGAACCGGAGATTGTCCCCGACCGCTATGAACTCAATGTAGACCCGGGTTACGCGCAAGCGTGGCGGGTTCGGACCGAGCGTACAGGTAACCAATGATTGGCCAAAAACTACTCCACTATCGTATCGAAAGCCTGCTGGGCCATGGCGGCATGGGAGAGGTGTACCTGGCGCACGACGAAAAACTCGACCGCAAGGTCGCCGTAAAGTTTTTCTCGGCCAAGAATCCCGACGAAACTCAACGCGCCCGTTTTCGTCGCGAGGCGGTTTCGGCGTCTCGATTGAACCACAACAACATCGTAGCGATTCACGCGGTTGAAACCGTTGGCGATCGGGACTTTATCGTTATGGAATATGTCGATGGCGATTCGTTGCGAACGGTGATGGACCGCGGACCGATGCCGGTCGAACAAGCGCTGGGTATGGCTAAGGAAATTGCGGCGGCGCTGGGTGCGGCTCACGAAGCGGGTGTGGTTCATCGCGACGTGAAGCCAGAAAACATCATGGTCACGCGCGAGGGCCAGGCCAAGGTGCTGGATTTTGGTCTGGCGGTGATGGATGGTGACACCCGGCTGACCACCGACGATTCGACGGTCGGAACCGCGGCATACATGTCGCCCGAGCAAGCTCGGGGTGATCAGGTTGATGCTCACTCCGACGTATTCTCGCTGGGCGTGGTGGTTTACGAGATGCTCAGCGGCAAACGTCCCTTCCGCGGTGAAAAACTGGCCACGCTGGTCTACAACATCGTTAACGAACCCGCTACTCCGTTGTCCGATCACGTGAGTCTTCCCGACGGTGTCGAAGAAATGGTCGACCGGCTAATGAACAAGTCACCCGATCGCCGACCCAAGAACGGAATTGAAGCGCGCGACGAGATCGCGACGTTCACGTCGAGCGACCCCTCGGTGCAACTGTCCAGCGTTCGTGCGGCGCCCCGACCCAAGCGCGTAGGGTTGTGGCCAGTCGTGGTCCTATTGGCGGTGGTAGCATTCGCAGCTCTGTTTTGGTGGCGGGGACGCGACGGGGCTGGGTTGGCGTCCAACCCCTCAACCACCGAACCCGCAATGGCGGTAATGTATTTTGAGAACCTCGCCGATCCGGAAGACACCCGTCGACTCAACGATGTGCTCACCAATCTGGTGCTTACCCAGCTATCAAACGACGGCGAGTTACGAGTGGTGTCGCGCCAGTTGTTGTTGGATGTTTTGCACAACGGCGATTTTGGAGAAACGATTCGCGTCGCCAATGCCAAAGCCATTGCCTCCAAAGCCAAGGCACACTGGATGCTTAGCGGTCAGGTTGTGCAAGCAGAACCCAGTTTCGAGCTGACCGTTCAGGTGGTCGAAGTAGGGACCGGCGACGTGGTTGTAGCCGAACGGGTTTCTGGTAGCGACGACATTTTTGCAGCAGCCGAAGCGATCGCGGCGACCGTGCGCGCGAAGATCGGGGCAACTCCGGCTAGTTCCACATTTGCAGCCGCTCCACGGGCGACGACTTCGGAGGCCGCATACCGGCTGTATACCAAAGCTATCTCGGCGGGCGACCAGAACATGCGCTACGAGATGGTGCGACTCCTCAAGGAAGCTCTGGCTATCGACAGTACGTTTGTTTTGGCTCACAGCACCCTCTCTGCGCCCGGCAATCAAATGCATCTTAGCGAGCAAAGGTATCACGCGGAAAAAGCGATGGAGTTGATCGACCGGGCGCCGGTTGCGTTTCAGTATCGAATTCGATCGCTTTATCGTTTCTACCAGGGGGACACCGACGCAGCCCTGGCGGAGATGCTCAAGATGGCGGAGTTCTCTCCCGACGACAAGTCGGTCCAGTACGACGTTGGCGCAATCTATCTGTGGGAATACAAAAATTGCGATGAGTCAATAAAGCACTTTCGCAAAGCCTTGGAGCTGGATCCGCAGTATGGGTTGGCCTACAACGCGATCGCATACGCCCACGCATACATGCTGCGGTTCCAGGACGCCGTTATCGCGATTGATCGCTATCTGGAAATTGAGGATGTGGCCAACGCTTGGGACACGAAGGGCGAAATCTACTCGATCATGGGAAGGGTCGAAGAGGCGAAGGCGGCCTTCGAGAAGGCGGTCGAACTTGAACCAACGTTTAAGAGCCATCGCGATTTGGCCACAATCTCTTACGTCGACGGCGACCGTGAGCAGGCCGAACAGCATCGACAACTCTTGCTTCGCAACCCGTCCCCAACAGTTCGGGCGCAAGCGCGGTTTTTGACGGCGAACTTCCTAGCGATGGACGGTAAGTTGGAAGCGGCACTAGCCGCGGTGATCGCAGCCGAGCGCAGGAATGAGCAAGACGGCAAGCCTTGGAATATGAACAGCAACTATTACAAAGCCATGCTCAATCGGTTTATGGGAAACAACGAAGCCATGTTGCGCGCGGCCGAGGCCAGCAACGAACGCATCGTTCGAGCTGCACGCGAAGAGGCCTCGCAATGGGCCTTTGATATCGACTACGTTGAATCGCTTTGCGTGGCGGGGAAGATTGACGAGGCCCGCGCTTTGTTGGACTCTGCCCCCGAGTCCTCGCGCTTGAGCGGTGAGACACGCGCAGATGTCGACTTTGGTTATGGCTTAATCGCTATGGCAGAAGAAGATTACGACGCGGCCGTGAATCACTTTCGGGCGTCGGCAGAAGGTAGCTTCTTTTTCTGGCGTCATTACTTTCTTGCCCGCGCGCTTCATTCGGCTGGGCAACTGGCCGAAGCCGTGGACGTGTACGAGCGCATACTGCTCGACCGAAGCACATTTCGATGGGGTGACCCGGTGCATGCAAGACTGCTCCATTACTATGCCGGACGCGCATTCGAGGACTCTGGGTGGAGTTCGCGCGCACAGGAGCAGTACCAGATACTGGTAGACGCTTGGGCCGACGCCGACACCGAGTTAGATGAGTTGCGCGATGCCCGCGCGCGACTGGAGCGTCTGCGCCAGGGAAGTTAGTTGGCCGCGACGCAAAACGACGCGTCCTACGCTGGCTCGTCTGCTACGACCGCGCTCGAACCTCTCCCTAGAGACCGCTTCAGTCCGTCCACCATCTCAATGGCCAGCGAGAACACCAGCGGTGTCAGGAACAACGTCACCACCGAGGACAACGCGAGGCCACCAACGACGACCGAGCCCAAACCGCGATACAGTTCCGAACCCGCGCCCGGCAAAACCACCAACGGCAGCATCCCCAGAATCGACGTTCCCGTCGACATAAAGATGGGACGCACCCGAACACGTACCGACTCCTTAACCGCCGACCGTGAATCCATCCCGTCGCGCATTAAGCGCAACGCGTGATAGACGATTAGGATCGAGTTGTTAATAACAGTACCCACAAGAATGACGAAACCGAGCATGGTGAGAATATCCAGCTGCTGTGTGGAGTCGAACAGTTGTACGGTTCGCAGACCCAGCACGCCACCGAAGGTAGCCAGCGGCACCGTTACCAGGATAACGATCGGATAGAAGAACGACTGAAAGAGTGCGGCCAGCAGCAGGTAGGTTAACACGATTACAACGACGAAGTTGCTTTGAAGCGCGCTCCAAAGTTTAGACATGTCGTCGGCCGCGCCGGACATCTTGATGTCATAAAGTCCGCCGACCAGGCCTTCTGCTCGAATCGGTGCGACAATTTCGCTTTCGATCTTTGCGATTGCTTCTTCTAGTGAGATGTCGTCGGGTATCACAGTTTCAATCGATACCGCACGTTGACGCTCGACATGGTTAATCTGCACCGGTCCCTGGCGCAAACCGACTTGGGCAACGTCACCCACCGTCACTACCGCGCCGCCGGGCGTCGCCAACGGTAGCATGGCGATATCCTGGGTGTACCGGCTCCAGTCGTCGTCGCCTTTAATCAGAAGGTCAATCTCGCGCCCGTTGTGCCAGTATTCGCTAACGTCCATCCCATCAACCAGCGAATTCACCGAGTTGCCAATGTCACTCGCGGTGAAACCCATGTTGGCAGCGCGAACTCGATCGGGGTTAATGCGCACCTCAGGGTTGCCCAGGTCGAGACCGGGAACCGGACGCGATTGCGACCCCGGTAACACACCGGAGACTTGCCCGAATACTCGAGTCGCAATGTCCAGCACTTGTTGCAAATCGGGGCCGGTGACGTCAATGCTAACCGACCGAGTGCCTGCGAACCCGCGCGAGAAAAGGCTGGTTTGATTGGCAAAACCGATAGCGCCGGGCGAAGAAAACAACGCGCCGTTGGCTGGCCCCACCAACTCGCGGGCCCGGCCCGCGTCGCGAGATCGCAGCCCCATGAATGCCTGGCCGGGCAACGCGACAAAGAAAAAGTTGTCAACACCCGCACCTGGCAGGTCCACGGCTTGCTCTTCCGGCGTCTCCCACAGAAAGCGCAATTGGTTTTCGATGTGTTTCGCGATCTCGACGACTTCGTCGATGTTGTAGCCGGGCGGTGGCAACATGAACCCAAAAACAAAATTCTGATTACCGTTGGGCAGGTACTCGGTGCCTGGCAGGAGGATAATGGAAAGTGCGATCGTGACCGCGATAACGGCAACAGCGACAGTAATCCGTCGTGCGTTGCTGGCATTAGCCCGATCGACCCACCCTGATACGCGCTTGGCAAAACGGCCTAAGCGAGTGTCGCTGCCATCGCCCTCGCGCAGGTGTTTGGCAACCGAAAGCAAGCGCGCGCTCAGTGTGGGGATCACGGTAATGGCAACGATCAGCGAAATCACAATGGCGCTGGAAATTGCAATCGCGATGTCGCGGAACAACTGCGCCGCCCGTTCCTGGATAAAGATGATTGGAAAGAACACCGCCACGGTGGTCAACGTGGAAGCCAGTACCGCACCCCAGACTTCGCTGGTACCCTCTGCCGCCGCCTTCCATTTGGACTTCTTCATCTGCAGGTGGCGGTAAATGTTCTCCAACACGACAATGGAGTTGTCGACCACCATCCCCACAGCAAACGCCATCCCGGCGAGCGAAATCACGTTAATGGTCCGTCCAAACGCGAACATCACAAAGAACGTAGTGATGGCCGAAATTGGAATCGACAGACCAATAATAAGAATCGAAGACGGTGAACGTAGAAAAAGGAACAACGTCATAATCGCCAGTAGCGCGCCGATGACCAGGTTTTCCCAAACGTGATCGATAGCATCGTTGATGTATGACGACGCCGCGTAAGCGTTTTTGATGCGCATGTTGCGCGGTTCCATTATGTCACGGTTGACCACTTCCATTTGCGCAAGCAAACCGTCCATGACTTCCAGCACGTTTGCGTCAAGCTGGGCTTGTGCGTTAAACGCGATCGCGGGTCGCCCAAAGTGACGCACCAGCGCTTGCGGTTTCTGATAAGTCAGCTCGACGTCGGCGATGTCGCCGACGTAAACCGGAACCCCGCCCTGCACCTTCACAATGGTTTCGGCAACGTCGACCGGGGATTCAAACCGAGACACAGTTCTAACCACGTAGCGACGCTTGCCTTCGCCAAAGTCTCCGCCGGATATGTCGCGATTCTGACTGGTTAAGGCACCCGCGAGTTCCGAGATCGACACACCCATCGACGCCAGCAGCTCGGGGTCATAGGTAACATGGAGCTCCTGCTCGAGGCCTCCGAAGATGTTTACTGCCGCGATCCCGTCGACGCGCTCCATACGCGGCACCACCAGATCTTCAATTAGATCCTGCATATGCGGCAGGTAGACAGTTGTGTCGGTCGTCGTTACCACAAACCACGCAACCGAGTTGTCAAACCGGCTGGTAGAACTCACGACCGGCTGGTCGGCCTCGTCGGGATAGAAGGGAACTTCGTTAAGTTTGTTGGTAACTCGCACTGTCGCGGCCGTCAGGTCGGTGCCCATCTCGAACTCCAACGAGACCTGGCCAAAACCATCGGACGATTGCGACGTCATTTCGGTGACACCTTCGACCGACTTCAGATACTTTTCCTGCTTTTCGACAATTTCTTTTTCTACCTCCTCGGGCGACGCACCTCGCCAGGAGGTAGATACATTAATCACCGGGTTCTGCACTTGCGGGGTGAGCTGAATGGGGACTCGCGTAAGCGCCAGAAACCCGCCCATCGCTGCAAGCAACACGCCCACCGCGACGGATACGGGAAACTTGATTGATGCACCGGTGAGGTTCATTACTGAGCACCACCGCTGGTTTCGCCGCCGGCGGGCGGTGCGTCCGCGGTACGGACAGGAGCTCCGGGAAAGATTCGCTCGTTTCCGCGGACTACGACCTGCATGCCTTCGGCGAGCCCTTCGCCGCTAATCGCAACCCAGTTGCCCGACTCCGAACTGGTTCGCACCATTACCGGCGCGGCCTTGCCATCGGCAATGGTGTAGACCATCGTCTGGCCCCGCTGGCGGATGATGGCGTCCTTACTGACTGCAAAGCTTTCAAACTCTTGCTTGAAGGATAGGGTGGCGCGCACCAACATGCCGCCGCCCAAACGGCCGTCTTCGTTAGGCACCGTTACAATAACCGGAAAGGTGTGGGTTTCTTCGCCGGCGCTCGGCGCTATCCCGGAGACTTTGCCTTGGGTGATGAACCCGTCTTCCCCGGAGATTCGAATGGCCACCGTACTGCCAATGGCCAGTCGACCAAAGTGACGCTCGGGGAGTTCCACGATGACCTTTATGTCACGCAAATCGACCACCGTGTAAACCGGCGTGCCCGGGTTAACCCACTCGCCTATGTTGACCAATTGCCGCACCGTGTAGCCGCTAAACGGAGCGCGAATGCGGCATTGCTGCAAGTCCAGGGCAAGCCGTCGCTCTTCGGCCAGCTTTTGCTGATACCAGGCTTCGCTACGTGTTGCTTCCGCGCTGGCCTGATCCATGCCACCGTCGGAGATGAGTTTCTGGCGAAACAGGTCTTGCTGACGCTTGAGTTCCTTCTCCGCAAGTTCTGCCTGCGCCTTGGCCTGAATCACTTCGGCTTTTTTTGCGTCGAGCGCAATCTGAGCGCGAGCGGCATCGACGCTAACCAGGACCGCGCCCTGATTCACTGCGAGACCTTCGGGGGTATCGATTCGAACCACGCGGCCAGAAACTTCCGCAACGATGCGGCTGCTAGATCGCGCCTCGGTGCGGCCGACCAGAGTTACCTGGTCGCGAAAGGTCATGGTCTTAACCGCGTCGGTTTCGACCATGGTGGGCGGCATTTGCGCCCGGCCGGGGGTGGCAATCGCTAAAACGATAAGACCAATTAATCCTGAAGTAATGATAGTGTTACGCATCGTATGACTGTACAACGAATCTCCTGGCGGGGTCAAAGGCAACGGTTGCTTTCCCGTTATTTAACAATAGGTTATAATACTAAAGAATGGCCCCACGCTTTCCCAGGCGCGAGCAGTTTATGTGTAGTTTGAAATCGTTTTTGTGCATTTTGCTGACAATTGCCGTGGTCGCCGGCGGCTGCGAGCAGTCGAGCCAGATGGTGGATCCTGGACCAACTCCGGTTTGGCGCTGGCAACACCCTCTTCCTCAAGGCAATACGCTAAATGGGGCCTGGGGTTACTCCGAATTTGATGTGTTTTTTGTAGGCGAGCGGGGAACCATCACCCGGTTCAAATCGCCAGGAATTGACCTCGAGTCCAGTCCGACCTCCGAGGACTTACACCACGCGTTTGGGTTTGGTACCGGCACGGTCTGGGCGGTCGGCGACAACGGCACGATCATCGCGCGAACGTCGTCGTGGGAATCAGTCGCCTCACCCACGACCGACCACTTGCGCTGGATGTGGGGACCCAGCGCCACCGACATCTTCGCGGTCGGCGATAACGGAACCATAATTCACTACGACGGGACCGATTGGTCGAACATGACGTCACCGACCGCCGCGAACCTGCACGCGGTTTTTGGGACCGACAGCGACAACGTGTTTGCAGTGGGGGCTAATGGTACCTATCTGCACTGGGGTGGTGTTGCATGGGCGGCCGAACCTTCCTTTACCGCCGAAAATCTCAACAGTATATGGACGAACAACGGCCACTGGTTTGCTTGCGGCGACAACGGGGCACTGTTTGTTGACGACGGTGAGGGCGCGGGATGGCAGGTGAAAGCATCGCCAACGGGTGGCAACCTCTACTCGGTGTTTGGAAGCGACACTGCCGACGTGTTTTGTCTGGGCGAAGTTGACTCGATGCTTTACTACACCAACGACCAGACCTGGTACAAACTCCGCCCGTCACTGGCGCCGGTACTGCGCGAAGGTTGGATGCGCTTGCCTATCGGCCCTTCGCCGAGGCAACGCAACGCAGCGCACGGCGGGTTCGTGTTTAACGTGGGCGATGGCGGGGTTGTTCACTACTACAATCTCCTCGAATGGCAAGTGATCTCGGGGCATCAGACATTCGCCGATTTGACGGCCATTGATGGATCGGGCGCAATGCGACTGGCGGTTGGAAGCAACGGCGCGGTTTTCCGGCGAACCGGTGGAGCTTGGGATGAGGAGGCTAGTGGGACCGGAGAGACCCTTTATGATGTCAGCGTGGTCGATGCCAACACCGCGTTCGCTGTGGGCGAGAACGGCGTTATTTTGCGCTACGACGGTGGCAACTGGCAGAATATTTCTACAATCTCCGGCGTTGCACTTCGCGGCGTGCACGCAACTTCGTCGAACTCGGCGCTAATTGTTGGCGACAACGGAACATTACTTTCATACGACGGCAACGACTTTACCCAGTTCGTCGGTGTTCCAAGCATCACGCTTCACGATGTCTGGCAAACCAGCGACGGCACTCAGTTTATAGTTGTCGGCGAAGGTTACTTTGCGACGTACAACGGCGTCTACATGTTCAGTAATGTTCCGGAAAACTTTTATGCCGTCGATGGACACAACAACGAGGCGATCATTGTAGGCGAGGCGGGCGCGTCTTACCCCTGGAGCAGCGGGTCTTTCCAGGGGCGAGCGGATCTGCCAACTGTGTCCGATCTGGTGGACGTGTCAATGGCCGACGGAATAGTCGTCGCGGTAGCGCACGACGGCGGCGTTTGGGTACGACACGGTGGCGCCTGGCAATTCGAAACGACCCCCATCATTCGCCCGTTAAGCGCGGTTTACTCGGCCTCCGCAAGCAGTGTGACGACGGTGGGCACGATCGGCGCTGTCCTTCAGCGTAGTCCCTAAGTGCTCCGTTCCGGCGCCCCCTGGAAATCGGGATGCGGTATCGGGTACACTATGGAGGCCTCGGGAGGGAGTCCACATCCCGCAGCGCTCCGAGGCTTAATCACTTTTCCGCAGTCCGACATAAGCCTGGGGAGGCTTTATGGGTTACGATCCGAGCCCGGAAGTCGATGTGTACTTCGACCCGGCGAACAACAATCGCATTGTTATTAACGATGGCGACATCGAAATATCAAAGCGCTTCGAAGAAATTAGCTTTCGCCTGAATCCCGCCAACATAATCCACGGTTTCAAAGTTGAGATTGCGGGGATTGAGTTCAACAAGCCCGATGAGCCCAAAGGAGACTTTGCTCCGGGGAAAGTCTTCGCGCCTGCCAAGACGATTTATCCCACGCACAACCATCGAGCGCCGATTACCGTCTACGGTAACACCAACCCCGACGGCAGTTTGTTGTTGGATGACGCCGACAACGTTACGCCGAACGGGCAGGAAACAAGCTACAAGTACGCGGTGTGGATTAGGGTTACCAACGGCAATGTTGAGTCGTACTTTCGATCGAACGATCCGCAGATAAAAAACAAGCCAACCACTCAGCCCAACGAATAGGTGCGTAGCATGGAAAAAGTTGAGGGAAGCATTCGTATCAACCTGCTGTCTGGGCTTGCGGTAAACAACGACGCGTCGGCGCGAGCAGGAAGCGCCTCCAAGAATCCAACCGTGAAAGTGATTTTCGACCCTACCCGCACCGATCACATGAGGTTCGAATCGGGCGACGTCGAAGTGACCAAGACCACTCAGCAAATCGACTTTAGAGTGTCGTCGGAAAACAATCGAACCGGGTACAAACCGCATATTATGGGGATTGAGTTCAGCAAGCCTAACAATCCCCGGGGCGACTTCGCGCCGTCGAAGGTGTTTGACGACGAACACACGGTCGATCCCAACAACAATGGGTTTCCGGTCAAAGTCTTTGGGCGGCCGCAGCCGAACGGAGACCTGGTGCTGATTGACCACGACAACGCCGACCCCGACCTGGGGGAGCAGACCTATGGCTATGCGGTTTGGCTGAAGCTTGTATCCGACACTCAGCCAACTACCGAATTGTGGGTTCGTTCGCCAGATCCACAGATCAAGAACAAGCCAACGACTGGCGGCGGCAACGGATAGTTCGCGTAATCAAAATTGAGATTCAACAAAAGGACTAGGAACACTATGGGCAAGATGAAATTCAACCTGATGAACGCCATGACGGCAACCACACCGCAAACGGTCAACGTAACCTTCGATCCCAGTGCAAGAGTTCCGGTGGCAATCCGCAACGGCGATGTTGATGTAACCGCCGCAGGAACGGTTATTAACTTTGCATTAAGTCCGGCGCACCTTCCGCAAGGCGCAACCGCATCCATTTGCGGAGTCGAGTTTGCCAAACCGAGCGAACCCGGCGGTACTTTTGCGCCCGGCCAGGTGTTCGGAGCTGGCGTTAACGTAGCAATGGGGTCGAACGGGAATCACACGGTCTACGGCGCGGCGACCACCGGCGGCAACTGGTCACTAACCGACAACGACAACGTTCCCAACACCGGTTCGGAACAGGACTACGGGTACGCGGTATGGGTAAAGGTGGTCAGTGGTTCCACCGAAACGTTCTACGTATCCCCGGATCCGCAGATCAAGAACAAGCCGACCACCGGCGGCGGAGGCAGCTAGATCGAAGGTCGTTTCGGGATTGCGGGCTTCAAGGCGTCAGTTCGCTGGATCCGATGCCAGGATGGCTTGAAAGTCGGCATCGTCTTTGAGCGGGTCGAATAACGCGAACTGGAACCAGCGTCCTTCGACGCCTTTGGTGAACGCCTTGTCAGCCGACGCCAGCGCTGACGCTCGTTCGCCGATTGCGGCGTACACGACGGTAGCTGCGTAGTAGGTCCACGCGTTTTCTTTGTCCTGGGCGATCGCATCCATGATGGTTGCGGTCGCCTCTTTCTTTTGTCCCGTGTGCGCCAGGCTTTGCGCTTTCATTTGCAGGTTGAACAGGTCATTAGGGTTTGCGTCCGCCGCGATTAGAACAAGCACGTGTCGGTAAAGCGAGTCGGCGGTTTCGCGATTGCCGGCCATAAGTTCGCAATCGGCGAGATTGAGAAACCCGGTTGGGTCGTTGGGTGCCTGGCGAACCGCGATCCGATAATTATTTGCGGCGCCGGTGTAGTCGCCCAACAAGGATCGCGCGATACCAAGGTTGGTAATTTCTACGACGTTAGAGTCGGCACGAACGATTTGCTCGTAGAGGTTTGCAGCTCGTTCCGCGTCGCCATACAACAACTCCACTTCGGCAAGTTTCGATTGCGCGTACCCGTCGTCAGGAAAGCGGGATAGCATTTGGTTTAAATGTTCGCGTGCAGATTGCACTTCTCCCGAGTCGTATTCAATTTCGACTAGTTCCGACAGAAATCCGCGCGCTGGGCGCCTCTCCACAACCTGGCGCATCAATTCCAACGCACGCGCGGTGTTGCCGCGCTGCCGCGCAATTGCAGCTTCGCGACGAAGTGCGACTACGCCGCCGGGATCTCGTTCGCGAGTTCTGGCGACAATTTCTTCGGCCGTGTCCAGGTCTCCCGCGACCACTGCGAGATCAAACAAAACACCTTCGGTGCGGGTGTCGCTCGGCGATACTCTTTGCGCTTGTTCGGCGGCAACTCGCCCTCGATTCAACAACACGGGGTCGCGAGACGACTCGAACAACCAGCGCGCTATTCTTACCTTTGCGATATGCGCGTCGACAAAGTCCGGCGCGCGGGATGTGATCGCGTCCAGCGAATCGAGCAACGCGGTGCCGGTGTCCAGCGTCATTCCGTCGTTGGTTGTTGAGTTTCGGTATGTCCGCAAGAACGAAGCGTAGTCTGTTTCTGAGATTTGCGCGCCGAGTTCACTAGCAGGAAGTTGGGGGTAGGTGTCCCGCAGTCGGGCGACAATTCCGCTGGCCAATTGAGTTGGGTATTCGTGAGCCGCCGAAAAAGTTGACGTCCAGATCAAATCTCCGTCGGGCTTCATTCGCACGATCTGGACGTTCCATTCGGCGCCTGTGTCGACCAACTCCATCCCAATAACTTCATCTGCCGCCACCGCACGGGCTGCAGACGCCGCGTCGCCCCCCCGAGTTTCACGCGGTTGTGGGATGGGAGCGAGTCCTGGCGTTTCTGCCAAAGCGCGTAGCGTTGCCACTTCTGCACTAGATGCCATGAGGCCGGCGCTGATCGTATCCGCCAACGCTGTTACAAACGGGTCCATCACCAACACGCGTACTGCCGGAGGCGGCGAAGGCCTAAGCGTGCGAAGACCAATCCAAGCGACGGTTCCAAGAGCGACGGCGATTGCGGCGATAGCGCCGACTTTGACCAGCGGGGAACCGCTCCGCCGTTTGGCACCAGTGGCGACCGCGCTACGTCTGCTAACGGTTGCGGTTCTGCTCGCCGATGCAAGTGTTTCGGTGATGCGGTCGAGACGACCAACCACTTCGGCCATGGTGCCGATTCGTTTCGCGGGTTCCTTTTGCATGCAGTCCAGGATCAAGCGCTCCACGCTTGCGGGAATTCCCGGTGCTACTTCGTGGAGGGGTTGCGGTTCTTCGTTGACGATTCCGTACATAAGCGCCTGCGGGTGGTCACCGCGAAACGGTCGTCGGCCGGCTGCAAGGCAGTACAAGACCACGCCAACCGCCCACACGTCGACGCGGTGATCCCATTCGTCACCGAGCACTTGCTCCGGTGCCATGAACGCGGGCGATCCGATCGACGCGCCAGTCGCAGTAAGGGTTTCGCCTCCAGCGACCTTGGCTAAACCGAAGTCCAGAATCTTCGGGGTGCCGTCGGCGGTCAGCATGATGTTAGAAGGTTTGATGTCGCGGTGAACGATGCCCTTTGCGTGTGCTTTGGCCAGGCCGTCGGCCACCTGGCGAACAATGCGGACCGCTTCGTCTGCGGGAACGGGTCCGTCCTCTACCACGTTGTCCAGGTCGCCGCCATCGTAGTGAGCCATGACCATGAACAGTTGGTCGTTTTCGTCGCGGTCTATCTCGTAGATGGCGCAGATGTTTGGGTGGTCGAGGGCGGAGGCAGCCTTGGCTTCCTGGACAAAACGCGCGGCTGACGTTTCGTCGGCCGAGAGTTCGGCGTTGAGAAACTTTATCGCCACGTTTCGGTCGAGCCGAGGGTCGCGGGCGCGATACACCAGGCCCATACCGCCGGCACCGATCTTGCCGATGATCTCGTAGTGTGAGATTTTCTTTGTCATGTCCTAGCGGAGCCGGTCCCCAAGCCGGCAGGTCGCGAAAGCTGCGGAGGCAGACGACGGGAAGGTCCGCGTCAGATGCCCCGGCAACCGATTGACCTAACGCAGTTTAGGGGAAGGGGAGTCTTTGCCCAAGACATTTTAAAGAGCCCAAAAACGGGCCGGAATAGCCCGGCCATCAAACCCGCGTTGCTGATGTCAAATGTCGGGTGTTATAATTACTACACTTACGCGCGCGACCTGCCAGCCCCACCGGTCGCTCGGGCCTTTGTTCGTTCGAACGACACTCTTAAGAGTCTAGGAGAGCTTCCCAATGAAATCATTTCGCGCAATCTTCGTGTTGGCGCTCACGATTACCACACTTGCTATGGTTTCGGGTTGCGATGACGACGACACCGGCCCGGTGGGGACCTCGCCAACGTCGGGCTCTGTGACCTTGAACTTTGACCACATGGTCGACAACGACCCGTTGGCACTAAACCAGCAAATCTACACCAATGCGGCGGGGCAGTCGTACAGCGTGACCAAACTTCAGTACGTCATTTCCGATGTTCGCCTGCATCGCAAGAACGGCAGCTTTGTGGGTATGGAAGGCATCCACTACCGCGACGCGGCGGACGCGAATACACGTAGTCTAACCATGAGTGGTGTTACCAACGGTACTTACGACATGGTTTCGTTCGTATTCGGGCTGGATCAAAACAAAAACGTGCGCGATGCCTACGCAGGGATTCCGGAATATAACGACTTCCACACCAACTTGCAGTGGCCGTGCCCGATGGGGCCGGAAATGGGTTACCACTACTTAAAGATGGAAGGACTGTTTGGCCCAACGTCTGACGGCTATCTTACCCATACCGGCGCGCGCAAATTTGACGAAAACCATGCGACATGCGCGAATACGCCGAATGACGACTTTGCCAACCACTATTTCTTTGTCGTCACGTTGCCGGTTAGCGAGTTTACAATTGATGGTGATGCGGCGGAAGTGACCGTCACCATGAACATCAACGGTTGGTACACCGGCCCGTTGGAGTATACGCTTACCACCAACGGCATCATGGGCAATTTGACGGCGCAAGGAACGTTGCGGGCCAATGGTCCGTCGTGCTTTGCGGCAGAAGTGCAGTAGAGCGGCAAGGAGTGGCATCGCTTTAGGATGCGTCGAGTAGTAGTTACATTTCTGATTTTACTAGTTTGGGGGATCGGGTGTTCTAAGGACGGACCGACGGGCATCGATCCCCCAAAGTATCCAACTCCCGAGTACTTTACGATCGAGATTCCGGGCTTCCCGGCAATCACCAATCCGGCGAACAACCGACTTTCTCGCCAGGGAGTGGAGTTGGGGCGAATGCTGTTCTACGACCCCATCTTGTCGGGAGATACCACACAATCGTGCGCCGGCTGCCACGACCCCGCCTTCAGTTGGGCCGATCCCCGACCGCTTAGTATTGGAATTGAAGGCCGGCCTACGCGTCGCCACGCTCCCGCCATCATTAACACGGGTTTTATGTCCAACGACATGTTTTGGGACGGTCGTGCGTCGAGCCTGGAAAGTCAGGCCGCCCAACCAGTGCCCGACCCCGACGAAATGAACCTGCCCTGGCCGGAAGCGGTGTCTCGTGTGGCCGCAGACCCCAAGTATCCACCGCTGTTTGGTGCCGCCTTCGGCGACGAGTCGGTGACGCAACAACGTATCACCATGGCTATTGCGCAATTCGAGAGAACCATGGTTTCGTACAACACCGAGTACGAGGTGTTTTTGCGCGGTGAGGGGACCATTAGTGACGCGGCGTTGCGCGGGGCGCAGTTATTTTTTGCGGAGGGACAGGATACGCTTGGGACCGGTGACTGTTTCCATTGTCATGGTAACAACCTGTTCACGGTTAATGATTACTTCGATATCGGTCTTGATACCCCGTACGTTGATCTTGGGCGCGGCGAGATTACCGGAGCGCAGAATGATTGGGGGACGTTCAAGGCGCCCACGTTGCGAAATGTCGCCCTGACCGCGCCGTACATGCACGATGGTCGCTTTGCCACCCTGCAGGAAGTGCTTGAACACTATAACCGTAACGACTTTGCTAACACGGCCAATATCGATCCCAATATTCGCGCGCGCAATGCTCGCCCCAAGCTCACACAGCAGGAAATCGATGACATCATAGCGTTCCTGCACACGCTTACCGACACCACCTTCCTCAACAATCCTGACTTTCAGAACCCCTTCGAGCCGTAGCTCGTTCTTGTCGTCGTTGGGCAAACCGGCTAGAGTTTGTTTATGACCCGACGAGAGCTTGCTCAGATGATTGATCACACCGTACTTGGACCGACGGTAACAGCCGCCGATGTCGACCGTGCATGTGACGAATGTGCAAATGGGTTTTATTCGGTTTGTGTCCCGCCAGCGTTAGCGTCGCGCGCCGTTACACGTTTGCGAAACACCAACGTGCGAGTGGGCTCGGTGGTCGGGTTTCCCCACGGCAACACCACCACCATGGTTAAAGTAATCGAAACATCGTCGTTGCTTCAGGCGGGCGTGCGCGAAATCGACATGGTCATGTGTGTCTCTGCGCTTCTCGGCGGCGACAGCGAGCAGGTGGTCACCGACCTCACTCTGGTGGCAGACGTAGTAAGAGGTGTTGCGGACGCGACGCTCAAGGTGATCCTGGAAACGGCGTTGCTTTCACCTATGCAGGTTAACGAAGCGTGCGAGTTGTGCGTGAACTCGCGGGCACATTTTGTGAAGACATCCACTGGATTCGGTCCCGGCGGAGCCGATGCTAATGTGGTTGCGGCAATGCGGGCGGCCGTCGGTAATCGCGCCGGGGTAAAGGCGTCTGGCGGTATTCGCGACACGTCCACAGCGCTGGCAATGATTGAGGCGGGGGCCAACCGCATTGGTAGTTCCAGTTCACTGGCAATTCTCGCGGGTCTGGAAGAATAAAAAGAAGCGCCGCCCAAAAGGACGACGCTTCTCTCATGAACTAATCTGCGAGAACGAACGTGACTTTCATCAACACTCGGTACTCCGAGATGTTGCCCTTCTTGTCGACGTGAACTTCCTGGTCCTGAACCCATGCCGACTTGACGTTTTTTAGCGTTTTAGTGGCACGACTGACACCGGTCTTAATGGCGTCGTCAAAACTCTTTTTCGACGAAGACTTGATTTCGGTTACGCGGGCTACTGACATGTTGCTTTCCTTTCGTTGGTCCGGCTGCTGTTGTTATTCGAACTTGATTCCCTGAGCCAGGGGAAGTTCTTTCGACCAGTTGATGGTGTTGGTTTGCCGACGCATATAGGCTTTCCAGGAATCGGAACCCGACTCGCGCCCGCCGCCGGTATCTTTTTCGCCGCCAAACGCACCGCCAATCTCTGCTCCCGAAGTTCCAATGTTGACGTTGGCGATTCCGCAGTCCGACCCGACATGCGACAGAAACTGTTCAGCGCGTAGCACGTTAGTAGTAAATACGGCCGAAGACAGCCCTTGTGGAACTTCGTTGTGCCATTCGATGACGGTGTCGAAGTCGTCGTACTCAATCAAGTACAGAATGGGCGCAAACGTTTCTTCATGCACGATTTCCCAATCGTGCCGGGCGGTGACGATTGTTGGTTCGACAAAGAACCCGGCGCGGTCGACGCGTTTGCCGCCGCACAGGATCGTCCCGCCGGCGGCCTTCACTTTTTCCAACGCCGTCATCATCGCGTCGATCGTTGCTTCATTGATTAGCGGGCCCATCAGCGTACTTTCGTCAAGCGGGTCACCGATACGCACCTGTCCGTAGGCTTTTACCAACTTGTCGGTGAACTCCTTCGCGATCGATTTGTGGAGGAATACCCGGCGTGTGCTGGTGCAGCGCTGTCCGGCGGTTCCAACCGCGCCGAATAGTACTGCTCGGGAAGCCATCTCCAGGTCGGCGGTTTCATCCACGATAATCGCGTTGTTACCGCCAAGCTCCAGAATGGTTCGTCCCATCCGCTGGGCAACGACTTCGCCAACGCGTCTACCCATGCGGGTCGAGCCCGTCGCCGATACCAACGGGACTCGCCTGTCCTGGGTCATCTTTTCGCCGATGCTGGGACCGTCGCCGACGACCACGCTAAAAACTCCGGAAAGCCCGTGCTTGCGCATAACGTCGTTGCAAATATTTTGCACCGCGATGGCCGTCAGCGGCGTCTGCTCAGACGGCTTCCACACGCAGACGTTGCCGCAGACCGCGGCGATCGCCGCGTTCCATGCCCATACCGCCACAGGGAAGTTAAATGCACTGATGATGCCTACGACACCGAGCGGATGCCACTGTTCGTACATCCGGTGCATGGGGCGTTCGGAGTGCATGGTCAAACCGTACAATTGCCGGGACAACCCGACCGCGAAGTCGCAAATGTCGATCATCTCCTGAACTTCGCCGAGACCTTCCTGATAGATCTTTCCCATTTCCAGTGAAACCAAACGGCCAAGCGCTTCCTTCTTTTCGCGGAGGGCTTCGCCCAGGTCACGTACGACCAACCCGCGTTGCGGCGCGGGCGTCATGCGCCAAGCTGGGTACGCCTTCAACGCATCGGCCATTACCGACTCATAGTCGGCGGTAGTAGCCTGGGCCACCTGGGCGATCGGTTCGCCGTTGGCTGGGTTGATGGAGGTAATCGGGTCTCTCCCCGTTGTATCCGACCAGCGACCGGGGCCGCTTCCGGCGCCCGCGTTCACCGCGGCAATGCCTAGCTCTTTAAGAATGTCCATCGAATGAAACTCCTAGCGTGGTGTTTGCTATTGGCGATCGCTAAGGATCGCAGTCATTCGAGTATGTTAACCAGTGAAAGCGGCGAAGGCAAGACCGCGACTTAATTGCGGGTTTCGCGCCAGCGAATAACCGCCATTTTGCTGGGACCTTCCGGGCAGGTCATCATGGCGGGAATCTCTGAGTCGTCAACGGCAGTATTGTAAACCACGAACTCGTCAAGAACGCCTTGGAACGGATAGAGCAGGGAAGTCGGTCTGTAAAGGTTGGGGAACGATCCAAAGTAGAGTACGGAATTGTAAGACTCGTAGCCTGGGTAGCTGCGGGAGCCGACAAATACGCCGTCTAAAAACACGCGTACGCCGTTGTCCACGTCGACAGTTGCGGCGATGTGCGACCACCGGTTGTCCGGAACCGTAAAGGTGACATATTGAATGGTGATTCCTCGAAAGTAAGCGTAGAAGACCGGGCCGTTTCGAAAGAATATGAACTTCAGATTCTGTGTCGCGGGACCACGGCACGTGATCGGGAACTCCATGCCGCTGTCTCTTTGGGGAAAAATCCAAAACCCGATTGAGAACGACGTGAGATCGACGTGATCTTCGGTGTTGGCGTACACGAAGTCGTCGACGCCATCGTAGTGGAGGCCGTGGCCGCAGCGTCCCGCTCCCCACGCGGGATCGGCTGCGTCGGCAGACGCAGTAGTGCCCAGGCGACCGGCGATTCCTTCGATGCTGTCGAAGGTGAACTGCCCGGTGTTTTCTTCGAACCGGAATTGCACCACGACCGGGCTGTCCTGCATGTTGGCGAGTTCTTCGATCTCCGCGTCGTCGAGTCGTCGGTCATAGATGCGAAAGTCGTCTATCAAGCCGTCCCAATGGCGATTCTTGGTGCCCAATCCGACCAGCAGTCGGTCACAACCGACGATCGCGCCGGACAGCGTAGGGACGTTGGAGTATACCAGGGCCGCCCGCGTCCCGTCGATGTAGACCAGCAACGAGTCGCCCGATTCCCACGTCATGGTAACGTGCTGCCACTCGGTTGACTGAACGTCCGAACCGGTTTCGACTTGAACGTACCCTGCGTCGGTTCGCAATGACGCCTTGATGTTGGAAGTCGCACCGCTGGAAGCACCCGAAGCATCGTAGCGAATTCCAATTTCTTCGTCGTGAGTGGTCGGTGAGCGGGTAAACACCAGGCCGCGATCCTGTCCGGTCACGTTGGACTTTACCCACATGGCGATGGTAATCGCCGTGAGACCGTTGAGGTAGTTGTCGGCGTCCAGGTCGGTCGCCGTTGTATTGCTTCCGTTAAAATCCAGCGCGTTGCCCAAGTGTCCGTCGGTCCAATTGCCGTTGTTGATTGCGCCGTCATTGTTGTAGCTGGTTTCGTCGATTGCGGTGGCACCGGTCCCGGTGTCCAACTTCCAATGCACCAGCAGACCGTCGCTAATGGCAGCATTCACCGTTGCCGTCGAAGCAACAGTTGCGGAGAAAACCAACAATAATACGGATTGTAGACGTGTCATAAAAAGCTCCCAACGACGGTATCGGCCGTCGCCAGGAGTTTCTTTAGCGATACCGGTGGGCTAGTCGCGGAAATTGTCGAACTGCAACGGCAGGTCAAGGTTCTGGTCCTTTAGAAACCCGATGACTTCCTGTAAGTCGTCTCGTTTCTTCCCGGAAACCCGAACCTTGTCGCCCTGGATAGACGCCTGGACCTTCATTTTCTGGTCCTTGATGAGTTTGACGATTTTCTTCGCCGTGGGCTGATCGATACCCTGCTGCACGTTCACCGCCTGGCGCGCCTGATTCACGCTAACTTCGGGGGAGTCGGTCCGCAGGCACGCGACATCGATGCCGCGTTTCGACATTTTGCCGGTGAGGATGTCAAACATCTGCTTAAGTTGAAAATCATTGGGAGCCGCCATACTGACGGTGCTCTCGGTAATGGCAAACTTCGCGCCCGAACCCTTAAAGTCAAAGCGCGTGTCCAGTTCGCGGTTCGCCTGATCGACGGCGTTGTTGATTTCGTGCATGTCGACCTCAGAAACCACATCGAATGAGGGCATGGTTGCCTCCTTTCTTCATCAGGTCAGAATATCAACCCCGGCTCAAGTTGTCACGTTTTTGCGTTGGCCGGCGTGATGTGACGCGTTAGAATCCGCGCGAAACACCCTCTTTGCGAAAGGCTCGGCATGAAAAGCCGTTGGGAAGATTCGGTTGCGGCGTCGTTCGGCGACGACCCGCTGGCGATGCGCGTCTACACGTCGCGCCTGATCGGGCAGGAGCCTGGACTGGTGCTGCATGGCGGCGGCAACACGTCGGTAAAGGCGCCGTATACCGACGCGTTTGGCGACGAACATGAGTTGCTTTATGTCAAAGGCAGCGGTTGGGATCTCGCCACCATCGAAGCCGAAGGGTTCGCTCCGGTGCGACTTAACGTGCTCCAGCGCATGGCCGAGTTGGAGTCGCTTAGCGACAGCGATATGGTGAGCATGCAGCGAGCGGCGATGATTAATCCGTACGCGCCTAACCCGTCGGTCGAAGCTGTTCTCCACGCTGTCATCCCGTTCCGATTTGTCGACCACACACACGCCGATGCTGTTGTCACCATAACCAACACGCCAGCCGGTATGGAACGTATTGCCGACCTCTACGGCGATCGAGTGTTTATCGTGCCCTACGTCATGCCGGGGTTCTTGTTGGCCAAGGAAATCTACGAGGCAACCCGTGACGTTGACTGGCGACAGCTCGAAGCGATGATATTGATGAACCACGGCGTGTTTACTTTTGCCGACGACGCGCGCGGCGCTTACGAGCGCATGGTTAACCTGGTGTCGGAGGCTGAGCGATACCTGGAAAACAACGCTGTTGTGGAATCGCCTACCATTCAGCCACCCAAAGAAGACCTGAAACGCCTGGCCCGAATTCGTCGCAACGTTTCTGACGTCGCCGGGGTTGCGATGATCGCGCGTGTCGACGACAGCATTAGCGCGATCAGTTTTTCGAACCGCGAAGATGTCGCGGACGTGGCCACTCGCGGACCATTGACTCCGGATCATGTAATTCGTACCAAGCAGATTCCGGTGATTTTGGGCGATGATCCCGAAGCCAGCATCGACGCTTACGTCGCCGCTTACCGCGAGTATTTTGACCGTCACACCGATGGAACCCTCACCATTCTCGATCCGGCACCCCGGTGGGCGGTATGGCCGGGTGTAGGCACCATTAACTTTGGCAAGTCTCTGGCCGACGCCAACATTGTTGCCGACATCACTTCTCACACCCTCAAAGCCATCGAACGAGCGCAGGCGTTGGACGAGTGGCGCGCACTGCCCGACGATGCCATCTTTGAAGTCGAATACTGGGAGCTCGAGCAGGCCAAGCTGGCCAAAGCCGGCGAGCCCAAAGCTTTCGCTGGTCGGGTCGCGTTGGTCACTGGTGCTGCAAGCGGAATCGGTCGTGCGTGTGTTGACGAACTAGTCGCTAACGGTGCTGTGGTCGGCGCGGTCGATCGCAGCTCGGATGTTTCGACGGCGTTTGCTTCTCCTCGAGTCAAGCCGGTGCAGGCCGATGTAACTCGCGACACCGACCTGCAACGCGCCGTCGAAGCCGTGGTGCGCGAGTTCGGTGGGCTCGACTTGGTGGTTAGTAACGCAGGGACGTTTCCAGCAAATGCTGGCATCGCTGAATTGGATCGAGAAACGTGGGACGCTAGTCTGGCGGTTAACCTGACGGCCCACGAGCGGCTGCTGCACGTCGCCGCTCCGTTTTTGCAGCAGGGAGTTGATCCCGCCGTGGTTCTGGTGGGGTCAAAGAACGTCATTGCGCCCGGTCCCGGCGCCGCGGCGTATTCGGTTGCCAAAGCCGGCCTTGCTCAGTTGGGAAGAGTAGCCGCGCTCGAATGGGCGCCGTTAGGGATTCGGGTGAACATCGTTCATCCCAACGATGTCTTCGACACGGCGCTGTGGACCGACGACGTGCTGAGCGAGCGGGCCGATCGCTATGGCCTTAGCGTGAGCGAGTACAAGTCGCGCAACTTGTTGTCGCGCGAGATTACGTCCAACGACGTTGCGGCGCTGGTTGCGCAAATGCTAGGCCCCGCGTTCTCGCGGACGACCGGCGCGCAGGTGCCAATTGACGGCGGCAACGACCGCGTTATTTAGTTTCGGCGCCGTAACGCGTTGTTGCAAGTGGACCTTATGTCGGAGAAGAAAAACGTTAATGGTTTTCGAGAGGGTACTTGATGATTATTGAACCTAAGATTCGCGGATTTGTTTGCACAACCGCACATCCCAACGGTTGCGCCGCCCACGTGCAACAACAGATTGACTACGTCAAGTCGCACGGTCCGATCACTGGACCCAAGAACGTTTTAGTGATTGGCGCGTCAACTGGCTACGGTTTGGCCGCGCGGATTACCGCTGCGTTCGGCGCCGCCGCCAACACCGTGGGCGTGTTTCTGGAACGCGAGCCCAACGAACGGCGAACCGCAACCGCTGGATGGTACAACACGGTCGCTTTCGAGCGGGCGTCCCGTAGGGCGGGGTTAAAGTCTTTCAGTATCAACGGCGATGCTTTTTCTGATGAAATTAAAGCGCAGACTGTAGCGGCCGTGAAATCGCTGGAAGCTCCCATCGACCTGGTCGTTTATAGTCTGGCGGCCCCAAAACGGACTCATCCGCAAACCGGAGAGACGGCAAAGTCGGTGCTAAAGCCGATCGGCGACGTGTATCACGGCAAGACGCTTAACACTGACACCGGCGAAGTACATCCCATTTCGATCGAGCCGGCGAACGAGCAAGAGATCGCCGATACCATTAGTGTTATGGGCGGCGACGACTGGGCGCTGTGGATGAAAGCGCTACGGGATGCCAATGCGCTCACGCCCGATTGCAAGACCGTGGCGTTTACCTATATCGGCCCCAAGCTGACGTGGCCGATTTACTGGGAAGGAACAATCGGACGCGCTAAGGACGATTTGGATCGTACGGCGCGAGATCTGGATACGGCGCTGGGGGCCCAGGGAAAAGCCGACATTGCGGTAATGAAAGGCCTGGTGACTCAGGCGAGTTCGGCGATTCCTGTGGTGCCGCTCTACATTTCAATCCTGTTTCGGGTAATGGAGGAGAAGGGTATCCATGAGGGATGTATCGAACAGCTTTACCGCTTGTTTAGCAACGGTTTATACGGATCTGAGGCGCAGATCGACGACTCGGGGCGCATCCGGATGGACGACTGGGAGATGCGAGAGGACGTTCAGGCAGAAGTCGATCGAATCTGGCCGCAAATCGAAACCGCTAACTTGAATGATTTATCGGACTTTGCTGGCTACCGAGCAGACTTTCTGAAGCTCTTTGGCTTTGGCCTCGATGGGATCGATTACGGCGCGGACGTAGATCCCGTCGCTCGCTGGGCGGACTAATCTGTCCGGGCGAGGCGCTAGAAATACCTTTTCATATCATGTATAATTGGCCCTGCGGGGACTGAACGATGCAGCTTTAGTTTTATCACCACCATGGCCCTCGGGAGGCGCCTATGTTTCTTCGCAATCGAGCTCAATTCCGTGTGCTTGCCATTGTTGTGGTGGCCATGGTTGCGGTAAGTGTAACCGCCGCCACCAGTGGCCGGGACAACACCCTTGCCGACGCTTACACTAGTGCCACAGCAGCGACGGACGTGGTCATCAACGAAGTTTACTACCAGGGCGGTCCCGGCGAAGATTGGATCGAATTCAAGAACACCGGTGCGGCACCTGTGGATATCTCGACCTGGTGGACCTGCGTTTTCCCGGCTTACGCGTTGGTTGGAAGCGCGACGATTCTTGACGGTGACGACTTTGTTCTCAACCCCGGCGAGATTCTTACCGTCCAGGCATGGATTAATTTCAGCACGGCGTCCGAACTGGCCCTCTATACCAACTCAAACTTCGGCAGCGCGGCATCGATCGTTGACTACATTCAGTGGAACAGCACCACCGGGTTCCGTCAGTCGGTAGCGGTGGCTGCGGGAATGTGGACCAACGGCGACAATGTTAACCTTGCCGGCGCTGGCGAGTCTGTGGCTTACGCGGGTTTGAATAGCGGCGGCGGCTTGCTGACCCTCAGCAGTGACTTCTTCAACGGTTCGCCCACACGCGGCGTTGATAACAACCCCGTGCCGGTCGTCGAGACCAGTTGGGGTAAAATTAAGAGTACGTTTCAGTAGTTAGGTTCTTCACTTCCTGTCCCGTGGTTACTTCAGGGCGGTCGCAATGCGGCCGCCCTGTTGCGTTGCGGTAATTGCGCCCCGACCTTGTCGGGTTTAATATTGCAGAAGTCGTTGCGCCGGACGCACCTGGCAGCGATCATTATAGGGCGAATATTTTGGGCGATGGTGTGTAACCATCGAGGAGGTATAACTTAAGCATGATATTCGATCCGTTCTATCTGATTATTATCGGCGTCGGTATGGCGCTAAGTTTTTGGGCCAGCGCCCGCGTCAAAGGAACCTTTGCCAAGTACGCGAAGATTGCCACCAGTTCCAGCATGACCGGGGCCGACGTGGCGCGCGCCATTTTGCGCGACAACGGTATCAGCGACGTGACAGTCGAGCCGGTTCGAGGTTCGCTTAGCGATCATTACGATCCGCGCTCGAAGACGCTTCGACTGAGCGAGCCGGTATTTGGCAGCAACTCCATGGCGGCGTTTGGTGTGGCCGCGCACGAAGTTGGGCATGCGATACAACACGCCCGCGGGTATGCGCCGCTGCAGTTCCGCTCGAGCTGGGTGCCGGTGGCCAACATTGGCAGTGGCTTGTCGATGCTGGTCATCATGGCGGCTTTCTTTATGGGTGGCGCCGCCACCGCGATGGGACAGACCCTTTCGGTCGCCGGGGTTTTGTTGTTTGCAACGACGACTGTGTTCACCCTAATCACGTTGCCGGTCGAGTTTGATGCCAGCCGTCGCGCTCTCGCGACGCTGCAGAGCGGAGGCTATGTTTCCGGCACTGAACTGGCGGGAGCCAAGAAGGTATTGGACGCCGCCGCGATGACCTATGTCGCCGCGTTCATTACGTCGTTGCTGACGCTGGTCTATTGGGCGTTCAGGCTAGGGCTTTTTGGCGGCCGCCGCGACTAGTCCCGCGTAGTACCGAGCACCGTAACAACGAGGCGCCGCGCGCCGCCGTTGTTACGGTGTTCGCACAGGTAGATTCCCTGCCAGGTACCCAACCGCAACTTTCCATCGGTTATAGGGACAGACAGTCCCGACCCGAGAAGCGACGACTTGATGTGCGCCGGCATGTCGTCTGAACCTTCAATCGTGTGTCGGTAGTACGGTTGATCTTCGGGTGCGATCATGTTGAATTGAGACTCCATGTCCGAACGAACAGTTGGGTCTGCGTTCTCATTGATGGTGACGGACGCGGATGTGTGCAGAATAAAGAGGTGCATCAAGCCCGCGCCGACATCGGCGATCGACGGCGCGCCCGCGATGATATCGCCGGTAACCAAATGAAAGCCACGGGGATACGGCTTTAGCGTGATGTCATGTTGCTGCCAGAGCATGTTGTTTCCTGTGGATAACGTGTTTGGTCCTTGACCGCACCCCGTTCGGGCGCTAGTCTCATCCTACTTGTGTGATCCTTTTAACACGGTCCTGCGAGACCGAGAAGGGATATTCGATTTGATGATCAAACAGAACGGCGACGTCGTGTACGACGCAAAAACGAAGAAGCAGACGCTTCTCCCGTTGAGGGAGGAGCATTTTTTTTGCCTGGCCATGCGCCCGATGCTGAGGAGTTCCGATGACCACGTTTGATTTCCAGAGGCCGCCTGGCAAGTTGGTGCTAGCCGACGGTACCACCTTTAGCGGAAATCTATTTGGCGGTGATTCGTTGCCGGTGTGGGGAGAATTGGTGTTTAACACCGCGATGACGGGCTATCAGGAAGTTATCACCGACCCGTCTTACGCGGGACAGATTGTGGTAATGACCTATCCGCAGATTGGAAACTACGGCGTAAATCCCTCCGACGATGAGCGCAATCGATGCGCGGCTCGAGGGCTGGTCGTGAGGGACTTCTCCGAATTCTACTCGCCCGGTCAGCAACGTAGCGGATTGGGGGACTACATGCGCGATCGCGGGCTCGTCGGGATAACCGGTGTCGATACCCGCGCGCTCACCACGTTGCTGCGATCCCAAGGAGCTACGGTTGCGGCCATCGGTGGCGACGCGCACAGCGTGGAACAATTGCAGGGCCTTGCGGCGGAAAAGTCCACCGCGGTTCAACAACTGGTTCGTGACGTCGCCGATAAACGTGTGGATTCCGGCGCAACTTCGGGGCCGCGGATTAAGGCCGCGCTCGTTGACATGGGTGTAAAGCAGAACATCGCCGACAGTCTCGTGGATGCAGGAGCCGAGGTTGCGGTGTGGGGAATGGACTTCGCCGCTACCGACCTGGTTGCGTCGGGCTGTGACGCGGTGGTCCTGTCGAATGGACCCGGAGATCCAACCGACATCGCGGCCGTAGTTGACCAGGTCAAACAGCTTGTTGGCAAGGTGCCAGTGCTGGGAATTTGCCTGGGCCACCAGGTCCTGGCGTTGGCGCTTGGTGGTTCGACGTTCAAAATGAAATTTGGGCATCACGGTGCCAACCATCCGGTCATCGACCGCGATACCAAGAGGGTCTACATCTCCAGTCAGAACCACAGCTATGCCGTTGCCGACGACATCGCGGAGAAAGCCGGCGTCAAGGTTACATTTGTAAACGCAGCCGACGGAACGGTCGAAGGTTTTCGCGACGACAATCGCATGGTGGAGAGCGTTCAATTTCATCCGGAAGCTTCGCCCGGGCCACATGATACTCAATTTATCTTCGAAAAATTTGTGGGCGACGTCGAAAGATGGCGCGCCGGTACCAACGCGTAGGAAAAACGATGGCAACGTTTGAAATTAACCGAAAGCACGACATTTCATCGGTGATGGTGATTGGTTCCGGTCCTATCGTAATTGGTCAGGGTTGCGAGTTTGACTACTCCGGCACGCAGGCAGTTCGTGCTTTGCGCGCCGAAGGACTGCGCGTTGTGCTTATTAACAGTAATCCCGCGACCATCATGACCGACCCGGAGACGGCGGATGCGACGTATATCGAGCCGCTTAACGTAGCTAGTTGCGAACGCATTATTGCTGCAGAACGTCCCGACGCGCTGCTTCCCACCCTCGGGGGGCAAACCGCTTTGAACCTGGCGATTGAGTTGGCCGAAGCGGGCGTTTTGGAAAAGTACGGTGTCAAACTTATCGGTGTGGATTTGGATGCGATTCAGCGGGCTGAAGATCGCAGCCAGTTCAAGGAGCTTTGCGAGTCGCTCGGCCTGGACACGCCGCGCAGCATGATTGCCCATTCGTTGGACGAAGCCCGCGCCGCCATCGACGAGTTGGGCTTGCCGATGATTGTGCGTCCGTCATTTACGCTTGGCGGCAGCGGCAGCGGCATGGCTCGTACCCGCGACGATTTCAATACCATTGTTCATACCGGGCTGCGTAAGTCTCCGGTTACCGAAGTGTTGCTGGAAGAGTCGGTGGAGGGGTGGAAGGAGTTCGAGCTGGAAGTAATGCGCGACCAGTACGGCAACAACGTCGTTGTATGCGCCATCGAAAACCTTGACCCAATGGGCACCCACACCGGCGACAGCATTACGGTCGCTCCCACGCAGACGCTCCGCGACACCGAGTATCAGCAAATGCGAGACGCCGCGTTTCGGATTATGGACGCAATTGGCGTGTGCGGCGGCTCCAACGTGCAGTTCGGACAGGATCCAAAGACCGGTCGCATGGTGGTTATCGAAATGAACCCGCGGGTTTCGCGGTCATCCGCACTGGCTAGTAAAGCGACGGGGTATCCCATCGCCAAAGTCGCGGCCAAGCTCGCACTGGGATACGCCCTGCACGAACTTCCCAACGACGTAGTAGGCGATATCCCCGCATCGTTCGAGCCGACACTCGACTATGTTGTCGTAAAGATTCCGCGCTGGAACTTTGAAAAGTTCTCCGGCGTTCGCGATGAGTTGGGTTCGCAGATGCAGTCGATCGGCGAAGTCATGGCACTGGGGCGCACGTTTAACGAAGCGCTACAAAAAGCCTATCGCTCGTTGGAAGAGGATTGGTCGGGTCTTGACGTTATCGCGGCAGGCGACGAACTCGAAGAGTTGGTGCGGCGTTCAAATTCGCGTCGACTCCCCGCAATTAAGGCTGCCTTTCAAGCTGGATGGTCGCTGGAGCGGGTACACGAACTTTCGATGATCGACCCTTGGTTCTTAAGCAACATTCAAGCGTTGGCCGAACTCGAAGCGATAATGGCGCAGTCGGAGTTTCCCTGTCATCGGGATTTGCTACGCACGGCCAAACGTCACGGCTTTAGTGATCGTCAGCTCGCAAAAATATGGGATACCTCCGAGTTTGCGGTTTTCACTCAACGCGAGCGTATGGGTATCAACCCTGTGGTGAAAATGGTGGATACCTGTGCGGGTGAGTTTGCCGCGCGCACACCTTACTACTACGTGGTGTACGACGAAACCTGTGACGCAAAAGACGACACGCCGCGCGGCAAGGGAAGGGTAATGGTGCTGGGCAGCGGCCCGAACCGGATCGGGCAGGGAATTGAGTTCGACTATTGCTGCGTGCATGCGGCTATGGCCCTGCGTGACATGGGCTACGAGACCATCATGGTCAATTGCAACCCGGAAACCGTAAGCACCGACTTCGATATTTCCGACCGGCTATATTTCGAGCCGGTTAGTTTTGAGCATGTGATGGCGATTGTCGCCACCGAGCGTCCTATCGGCGTGGTTTGCCAGTTTGGCGGCCAGACACCGCTTAAACTTCTTCATCGCCTGGCCGAGGCCGGCGTGCGCATCCTGGGCACCAGTGTTGAGTCAGTAGATCGCGCCGAAGACCGGCAGCGCTGTAAAACGCTGCTCGACGGACTGGGTATTAAACACCCGCCGTGTTCGTTCGCCACCACGGCCGAGCAGGCGCGCGACCGTGTCGGTCAACTGGGCTACCCGGTGCTGTTGCGCCCGCCGTACGTATTGGGCGGTCGGTCGATGGAGTTGGTGTACAACGAAGCCGATCTGGAAGCGAGCATCGACGCCGCACTAAAGACCAGCGGTCGCGGAGAACTGCTCATCGACAAGTTTATCGAAGGTGCCCTGGAGGTGGATGTCGACGCGGTGCGTGACGGCAACAAAACTGTGATCGCCAGTGTCATGGAGCACATCGAAGAGGCGGGGATTCACTCGGGCGATTCGAGTTGCGTTACCCCACCGATTAGTCTCGAAGAAGAGATTGTCGAACGAATTCGTGAAACGTCAATGGCCATCGCCAAGGAACTCGATGTGCTGGGGCTGATTAATATTCAGTACGCGGTCAAGGACAACCAGCTGTACTGCATCGAAGTGAACCCGCGCGCGTCACGAACGGTGCCGTACGCCAGCAAGACCACCGGGGTGCAGTGGGTGAAACTAGCAATGCGTGCGGTTATGGGCGAGGCGTTGCCGCTTAACGACACGCCTGCGGTCGGGCACATCGCGGTGAAGGCGCCCGTCATGCCGTTTGACCGGTTCCCAAGCGTAGATTCGATCCTTGGTCCGGAAATGCGGTCGACGGGTGAGGTCATGGGAATTGGCGCGACCTTTGATGAGGCGTTTATCAAAGCGCAACTCGGCGCCGGGCAGGATATCAATCCCGGCACCTACGTTTTTGTAAGTGTTGCCAATCGGTTTAAGCGGAAAGTGTTGCTGGCGGCAAAGGCACTGCACGAAATGGGATATCGAATCGTCGCGACCGACGGAATGGCACGCGTACTCGCAACTCACGGGATCCCGTCAACGACGGTTAAGAAAATATCCTCTGGCGATCGCAGTATCATCGAGATGATCGAAGACGGTGCGATCAGCCTGGTGGTCAACATGGCGGTGAACCGAAAGTCCATCGACGACGACCGCGCTATCCGACTTGCCGCCAACCGCATGAAGGTGCCCAGCATCACTACTCTTTCCGGGTTTCACGCACTGGTGTTTGGTTTGATGTCGATGAACTCGGGCGACATGTCGGTGCGTTCGTTGCAGGATTACCTGGGGATCGGTGGCGCTCAGGATCACGCGGCTGACAGTGCCTAGCCAGCCACGAATAACCGCGCTGGTACTAACCCGTAACGAGTCCAAAAACATCGAGCGGTGTTTGCGCTCGTTGACTTGTGTTGACGAGGTCGTGGTAATCGACGCGGAGTCGCAGGACGATACGGCTGCTAAAGCGCGGCGCTTAGGCGCGCGTGTGGTGGTTAATCCCTGGCCCGGGTTTGCCGAACAACGTGACTTTGCACTACAGCAGACCTCAGCGCCGTGGGTGCTGATGGTTGACGCCGATGAAGAAGTTACTCCGGAACTCGCGACAGAGATTCGCGAAGCGGTCAACATTCCCGACATGGACGGATTCAGGATTTACCGCCGCAATCAGTATTTGGGCGATTGGATGGATCACGGTCCGTGGACGCGAGACTCGGTGTTGCGCCTGGTTCGTCGCCAGCGGGCGCGGGTCACGCAGCAGTCGGTTCACGAGGGCTTGCAGGTGGATGGCGATATCGGATATCTGACCGGCCGCATGAATCACTACACTCATCAGACTTTGCGCGAGAGCGTCGAACGACTTAATCGTTACACGACCCTGGAAGCGCGCGACCGGGTTAGTCGCCGAAAGATTCGCTGGATCGATCCCTTTGTTCCGCCCGTTGGTGTGTTTCTAAAGTATTACCTGGTAAAAGGATGCTGGCGCGCCGGGGTGCGAGGTTGGTTGCTATCGTCGGTGACCGCGATGTACAAGTCGGTTCTGTACATGAAAATCTATGCGCGTCAAAAGGGTTGGATCGCTATATGAGTTCGCGCCGGGTAAAAACACTTGCGGTAGTTTCGTGTTGGTTGGCGATGCTCGTAGTCGGCGTTGCGAATTCGGAAACTGTTCGGGTTCGGATTCCCAACGAACCCCCGTCGCTTAACCCGCTGGACAAATTAAGCGTGGAGGCGCACGACATTGTCGAGCGCATCTATCCCAAGCTGCTACGCGAGCAGGCAGACTTTGTCACATTCGAGCCCGGGCTGGCCGCGTCCTACGAATTCTCGGCGGACAGTATGGCGATTACGTTTCGTCTGCGGTCGGACGTGTTTTGGCACGACGGCCGGCCGGTAACCGCCGAGGACGTTCGCTTTACTTATTCCGTACATATCGACGAGTCGGTCGCATGGCCGCATCGCAAAGCAAAGCAGCAGATCGCGCGGGTAGATGTCGATGATCCCCAGACGGTCGTGTTTCATTTTCGGCACCGTTACCCGTATCAACTCATGGACGCCAATGATGGCGTCATTCTTCCCAGCCACCTGCTGGCCGACGTGCCGCGCGACCAACTCGTCGCCCATGCCATTGGACGAGAGCCCCTGGGCGCTGGCGAGTTTCGTTTCGAGGAGTGGCGCCCCGGGCAATTTGTCAGGTTGGCGCGCGAGGCTCCCGCTATTGAACCCCGCTACCTGGAGTTTCGTTTTGTTCCTGACGTAGCGACGGCAACGGCTTTAATGCGCGCCGGTGAGCTCGACATGCTGCCGCGCGCAACGCCCGACCAGGTACGGCAGTTCGCGCGATCGGGTCAACATCGCGTCATCGATATTCCGTCGCGCGACATGGTGATTGTGTTTTGGAACCTGGAGCGGCCGCCATTTGACGACTTGCGGGTACGCCGAGCATTGGCGCACGCTGTCGACACCAGCCGGCTCATGAAAACGGTCTGGGGTGGTGGGGCCAAGCACAATGGTACGCCCATGCACCCCATCTTGTGGAGTTTCGATGCCGCCATCAAGCCGCCGGAATTCGACCGTGAAAAGTCGATTGCCTTACTTGCCGAAGCTGGCTGGCGTGACAGCAACGGCGACGGCGTGTTGGACAAGGGCGGGAAACCGTTCGAGTTTACGATCGTCACCAACCATAGTAGCCAACAACGGGTCGATGCTATGACGTTGGTCGAAAACGACCTAAGAGCGATCGGTATTAAGGTTCGTTTGCGTGCTCTCGAGTTCAACACGATGCTTGGCTCGGTTATGGGTGGAACGTATGACGCGTGCCTGTTTGGCTGGAAGGCGACAACCAAACCAGACCTGAACGCGCAGTGGCATACCGCGTCAATCCCGCAGCGCGGTTACAATATCACTCGTTTTCGGGATCCTGATGTGGATGGGTGGCTCGACCGACTCAACGCCGAGCCGGACTTGCGAGTGGCCGCGAAGCTGTGGGCCGACGTTCAGCAACGACTGCGCCGGGAACACCCCTGTCTCGTGATCGGCATCCCACCGGAAACGATTGTGGTATCGGATCGTTTGGACAACGTCATGCCCACCCCGGTGAGTGTTTTTGCCAACGTCGACGAGTGGCGCTATCGGTCTGGTGCATCGCCGCGTTGACGTCGCAACGGTGTTGCTACAAAAACGCCATCCTGGTTGCTAGCAAGTGCGACCCAATCAGTCCCATCGCCGCGAACATCTCCGACGATTCGACACAACGACCGCAGTCCCCCCACCAGCTCGCAAACGCCCAATTGAAACGGTTGCCCCGAAGGGTTAACGCGAACCACCGTGTTGGCTAGCAACCGCGCAGCATTACGACGGAACACAACGCTGGTGGGAAGGTCGCAGTGCTCGCACGACCGGGCCGGTTCGAGGCTGGCGTGCCCGCGAGCGCAAGCGTAAACGGCAATGCGAAGCTGGCGACGGCTTGTTAACGACTGATTCATCAGGTTCCTTCACACACAAACATGTAGGTGTCGGCGGAAACTCCACCGGCGCTTTGAATCATCGCGACCGCGGCGTCGGGTTGCTGACGCTGGCCGGCACGGTTAGTGAGTTGGTCTCCAACTTCGCAAAGTGACGCCGCTCCGCACGCACCGATAGGATGCCCGCGAGCTTTCAGCCCGCCGGATGGGTTGACTGCGATGCGTCCGCCCGGCATTAGTTGGCCGTCAAGAAGCGCGCGCCACGACTGCCCCAACGGGAAGAATCCCATTTCCTCCAGGTTCAACAATTCAAAACTCGAAAACGCATCGTGGATTTCTACAACATCAACGTCGGAATGACTCCGTCCGGCCATCGTCAGCGCATCCTGGGACGCCCGGCGAGCTGCCACGAAGCGCGCGAGGTCGGCGCGGTTGCAAAAGAGTTCGGTGTCCCGGCCGTGCGCCCATCCGGTGATGGCGACGTCGCCGCGATTGCCCAGCAGAATGGCAGCGGCACCGTCCGACATGGGGGCACAGTGAAACCTGCGTAGCGGATCCGCCACCAGGGGGCTCGTGGCAATTCGGTCGAGCGGGACCGGTTTTTGAAAATGAGCCTTGGGATTCATCGCGGCGACGGCGTGGTTTTTGGCAGCGACATGGTTAAGCGCGGTGGGAGGTACCGAATACGCCTTCAAGTACGCTTGCGTGACCAGCGCGCTTAGCGCGGGCAAGGTGGCGCCGTAAGCGCCTTCGCGAGGGTTCACCCGGGGGGCCAGGAGGCCGGCCGCGGTTGCCGCCTCAACGTGAGTCATTTTCTCGCAAGCGATCACTAGAGCATCGCCGTCGCCTTCCCAACCACTCAGCGCGTGAAACAGTGCTTCACCGCCCGTAATGAACGGGCCAAAGAGATCGGCGTCGAGTTCGGGATAAAGCGACTCGAGGGACATCGCGATTGCTGCTGCGGGATGAGATATCTGGCAAAGTTCGGTTGGTGCAAACGACGAAAAATAGATACGATCTATGCGGGAGAGGTCCGCGCCGGCAACGGCGCCGCGAACGGCATCCATAGCAATCGCCAGGTAGTCGTGATCCAGCGCTCCGAAGCGCGTCATGAACGCTGTTTTCACCTTGATTTGCGCCATCGCGGTATCTTATAAACGCGCTGTTCGGCTTGTCAATGCTACCACCACTAGATTGGGCCGCATGATACACACTGTGGGTATCGCGGCGCTGCTTTCCGGCGGCGTTGCTCAAGTTCTAAAGATTGTATTCGATGCTATCCAGCATCGTCGGGTCAACCTGCTGAAGTTTTTCGACAACGGCGGCATGCCCAGTTCGCATACCGCTATGGTCACCACACTGTGTGTCGGCGTGGGACGTTACGCCGGTGTCGACTCCTCTGTGTTTAGTCTGACCTTGATTTTTTCGATGTACGTGGTGTTTGAGGCCGCCGGGCTACGCCAGGAGGTGGGCAAGCAGGCGGCCATGCTCAACGACATCACCGACGAACTGCGCCAGACCCATCAGCTTAATGTCGCACGCCTTAAGGAGTTAGTGGGGCATACCTGGGGAGAGGTTCTGGGTGGATTCATTGTCGGCTTGCTGATCGCGTTTTTGCTGTTCCGGGACGCGTAACCCCCTACCAAAAACATATTGACGGGATTTTGCTGCCCGGGTTAACCGTTGCAAAGGTACTCGGCATAGACAGACCCGGGAGAGGGTCGTGTATCAGTCTTTATGTGCGACAAACGGCCTATTGTCAGCCGGATTCGTTACTCGGATCGATCGGCGAAGCGGGCGTGTCTCTTGGCTAGGCAATTGCCTGGCTTTTTTTTTAGGAGGTAAGTCATGAGGACCATAGCCGTCATGAACCAAAAAGGTGGCTGTGGAAAAACGACAGTGGCGATAAACCTGGCCGGTGCATTGGCGCAGCTAGGTCGTCGGGTACTGGTGGTTGACCTCGATCCGCAAGCCCATGCCACGCTGGGAATGGGTGTTCATCATGAGCACGAGGAACTGACCACATACGAGCTTCTCATGGACCCAGCGGTCGCCATTGCCGAAGGCGTTCTGCATCTTTCCAACGAGCTGGGAATTGTGCCCGCCTCCACCGTGCTTGCCGGGGTGGAACAGGAGTTGGCAGACACCAACGGCCGCGAGCAGCGCCTCGCGCAAAAACTCTCGCGCCTGCATCCCGACTCGTATGACGCAGTGGTTATTGACTGTCCGCCAAGCATAGGGTTGCTTACCTTTAACGCCCTTATCGCCGCCACAGAGATTCTAATTCCGATTGACGCGAGTTTCTTTGCAATGCACGGCTTGCTGAAACTTCGCGAAACCATCGACGTCATCGAAGAAGAGCTGGGTAAGAAACTGGCGGTTCACGTGCTGTGCAATAACCTTGACACCCGCACGCACTTTTCCAACGAGTTGCTGACCGAAGTTGAGTCGATGCACGAGACCGTTCTGTTGGAAAGTTACATCAGTAACTCGGTGCGGCTAAAAGAGGCCGCCGCCCGTGGGACGACAATCTTTGGTTTGGATAAGTCAGCTAAGCCGGCTGCGCAGTTTCTAGAGGTCGCACGCGAGCTATTGCAAAAGCCGCGCATTGAAACCACAAACTTGCAGTCGTGGATGGAAAAACTCCACGGGCCGCGCCGAGTTCCTGATGGGGTGCTATTTGCTTATCAGGCGCCGGGCGCAAGGGCCGTTAATGTTACTGGAGAATTTACAAACTGGTCGCGCGACGGCATTCCCATGCGAAACGTCGATGGCGTTTGGCAAGTGGTGATCGACATCGAACCGGGCGAATACGAGTATCGGTTCATCGTAGATGGCAAGTGGCTGCGCGATCCAGGCAACAGGGACTACGTAAGAAATGAATTCGGGCAGGAAAACTCGCTCCTCATTGTTTAGTCGATTGCACGAGCGGTCGGAACGGCCGCATCGCATTCGCGACATTGCTCACTTGTACTTAAGCAACCGTACGCCGGTACCGAACCAGCGGACGAGGGTGGCGGTTGTGGCTACGGAGTATCGCGCGCTGCCCGGTTTTCACGTCGCCAATCTAGCGGCTGCGATGGCGGCGTCCGGGCGGCGCGTGCTTTTACACGAGTGGTCGGGTGTCCAGCCCAGCGCGGCGTATTTTTTATCTCTACCCCCCGCTGTGTTCCTGGCCGCTAGTGTGGCTGCGCCGGTTGCAGGTGGAGATGCTCCAGTCGTATTTTCGGCGATCGACCGCGTTGCGCTGACTTTTGATCGACGCTCACCCGACCTTAACCTTGAGCCGGAGGTCGAGGTTTACCACGTTCACCCCGAAGACGTCCCGGAGTTCGATCGAGCGGTGACCGCTTGGGTGTGTCTGGGTGCGGGACCGCTGCCGTACGTCAACTCCGGCGCGAGTGTTGTTCGCGTGGGGCTCACGAGTCATCGCCGAGACAGCGACCCTGCGTTCGATGCAACTTTGCCATCGTGGCGACGCTCGGCGACGGACCGGTTACCGGCTGTGGTGCGCGATCCCAACTCGCGCCTGGCGCGGAGCTACAAACATCTGGTTGAGAAGGTGGTTCTTTCGCGAAGGAGTGTTCATGACGCGCCCACTGTTTCCGCCCCGTCCGACGCCGCTTAGCGGAGCTGACCAGTTTGATGACCCGGCAGTTGCTCGTTTGTATGTGGATCTGGTCGAATTCATAGGAAACCTTGACGATCGCGTAGAGATTGACGACAACGGTGTCGATGTCCGGGCCCAGTTTGCCGGTGAGACGCTCGCGCGGGTGGTTCCATACCGGGAGCTAATGCACGTTTCGATTGGGGAGGAGCCGGTATGGGAGGCGCGGCTGCGTGACCACCGGGGCTGGATGGAGGCTGCAGACCGGGTTCTGGAAGTATTTGTCGAGCGATTCTCGCGAACCCGCACCCGCAAAAGCGCTCTGCCGTCAACCGCTTAGGTGCTTGTCCCCGCCGTCCGCTGGCTGTATATTTATTTCAGATCCAGTTACCCCACCCAGTTAAGTTCCTGCTAGCAAACGCTCTATATGAACACCTCCACCCTGAGGGGTATCCTCATAGTTGTTGCCGCGGCGGCCGTCCTTGTGTCGTGCGGACAGGACAACCTGACCCGGGTGAACCGTCCTCCTCTTGTGACGTCGTTCTCCCCCGAGACGGGGACGCTCGATGCGTTTTTGGGTGACACGCTAACCTTCCGCATTGAATCTCGCGATCCTGATCAGCAAACGATCCGTTCGGGATTTACCCTCGACGGAGTTCCAGTTGCCTTTGGCACCCGGTGGAGCTATGTCGTGGATGACACCGGCTACGTGTTGATTCGAGCGTTTGTCACCGACGGTTCGTCGGAGTCCGATGTTGAGTGGGGGCTGCGGCGCTCGGTTCCCATTAACAATCCGCCGCAGATCGAAGAAGTTGCTCCCACCGAACGCGAACCGATCATGGTCATCGACACTCAGTTACAATTTGCTATGCAGGCCAGCGACATCGACGGCGACGAATTGTTTTTTGAATTTTACGTGGATGGACAGTTGGTCAGTACGGAAGCTAATTTCTTGTACACGGCGACGATCACGGGAAACAAAGTAGTCGCTGGCATTGTCAGCGACGGTGACGAAGTGGCGACTCATCAATGGGATTTGCGGGTAACCGGCGTTCCCGACGCGATTCCACCTGCCGAAGTGCCGATCGTGAACGTCGAAACCGGAGTCGAGCCCGGCGAAATTAATGTCAGCTGGATAGCCGTCGGCGAAGACGGCAATGTTGGGACCGCGTCCGAGTACTTCGTGCGTACGTCGCCGGTTCCAATCCTCAGCGAGATCGATTGGGCGCAGGCCAGCGATCGCCCCAATGTTCCGGAGCCCCTGCCAGCTGGCGAGCAAATGTCCCTGGTCGTTTCCGGTCTCGAGCCCGCGAGGTTTACCCATCTCGCGGTTCGCGCCGTTGATGACTTTGGCAACCTTTCGCCATTGGGCGAGTCGCCGAGTGGGTTCACGCGCGGTATGCGGCTTACCGGGCGAGTTTTTGATGCGGAGACCGGACTCCCGTTGCCGGACGCAATGGTGAGCATTGCGCAGTACTCGCAAACCACCGACAGCGACGGCGAGTTTGTGTTTATCGAAATGCCGCGATTGGTGAACACGTCGCTTAAAGTTATCGACGATGTTTCGCCCACTGGTGTTGGCGCGTACTACGACTTTCACAGCACGTACACGGTTAAGCATTTGGACGATTTGGACCTGTATCTCATTCCAAACCTGCCGCTCACTACGACGCTCTACCCGGACTATCTAACGTTCCACCGTGAAATGACGCGCAATTTGGGTATCCCGTACCCGGAAGCGCAACGACGCTGGACCCTTCCGATCGATGTGTACGTTCCTGAGTTTGTGTGGCAGGGCCTGGATTATCGGGCGGTTATCGTCGGAGCGATGGATGAAATCGAAACCACGCTAGGGATGGATGCTTTTAATCTGGTGAGTTCTGCGACGGCGAGTGGGGTGAATATTGTTTATCGCAATGATATTCTCGTGGATAACTTCGTTGTCACCGATTGGACAACGGATTGGTATCCACAGCGCGCAGAAATCAGGTTCCGGACGACGTACGATTTCGACGATGGCTTTGCGTTGAGTCGCGTGGCGTATCACGAGTTCGGGCACGTTTTCGGTCTCAACCACAGCGATGACCCCAACCACATGATGGTGGGGGGGATCTTTCCTTCGGTCTCGGAATTCACCGATGACGAGCTGGCCATCATCCGCATTCGCTATAACCTCCCGCGAGGCCTGTCGATTCCAAAATATCAACAGAACTAGCGAGGTTCGATTCGTCGTGCGCAGCGCCGCGATTGCTCTGGTTTTGGCCGTTGGCGTATTGACCGGCTGTGAGAGTGGGGTCGGCGTTGGACCGCCACCACCGGAAAAACCACCCTCGATTCCTTTTAGTTATTCTCCCGCCAACCTCGATATGCAAGCTGCTGTCGGCGAGACGGTTTCGTTCGTGTTACAAGCCGATACCGTGGCCAACGTGTTCTATCGGTACTATCTCAATGGCGAATTGGTTTCGCTAGAGCCCAGTTTCCCCTACCTGGTCTTTGAGCGTGGGGTCGCGGTGATTCGCGGAGAGGTGTTTACCCGCGACAATGAGGTATCGGGGGTTACCTGGACCGTCGATCAGATCGGAAACTACACCGCTCCGGTGTCGACGGTTTCGCTTGATGCGACGCAAAACGTCGGCGAATTCGAGTTGCGATGGATAGCCGCGGGAAGCAACGCCTGGGAAGAGGAGGCAGCTTCGTACCAGGTCAAGTCGGCGCCGCAGCCAATTGTCGACGAGTCGGTTTGGTCGGTTGCAGTTGATCACGGTGAATTCTATGCAACCGGGGCTCCCGGCGATACGCTTTCGCTGACGGTGGGCGATCGCGATCCGGGAGCTTTGCAGTGGGTTGTGATCCGCGCCCGCGACGCCTATGGGCACGTTAGCCCACTCGGCAGCGAAGGGTGGAAGACGCGGACTCGCGTACCCGAGGTCTCCGGATACGTCTTCGATTCGGCAACCGGTGATCCGGCAGTGAACGTGCTGGTCACGTTGGGCGGTGAATCGGTTGCGACCGACGCAGCTGGGGCGTGGCAGTTTCTTCGCGTGTTGCCGTCGTCTCAGCAATTGCTAATACAAGACGAAGTCGGTCCCGATGTTGGTGGGTATTACGACGCCTATCGCAACCTTGACGACGACCGTTACGGTTATACGTTCGCGTTGCTACCCAACCGCCCTCTCGACACGACGGCGTACGCCACTTTCCTGGACTTCTACTTAACCATGACGCAAAAGCTCGGAACTGTACAACCGAGCGGCGACCACTGGTGGTCATTGCCGATTCCAATTTACGTACCCCCGTTATCGATCGGCGGTCTCGATTACCGCGAGGAAGTGCTCGCAGTTGTAAATGACGTAAACCAGCGGGCGGGTTTCGCGTTACTTGCCCCCGCGGCCGAACAAGTGTCGCTTGGCGTGAACGTTTCCTACCCTAACCTTAGTCGCGATTTTTTCGTCGTTGATACGTGGGACGCGCAAGGTTATCCCATCGTCGGTTCGATCAAGTTTCGCACCGTGTACACCGCCGCCAGTTCCGCCGTTTTTTATCGGGTCGTAAAGCACGAAATCGGGCACGCGCTTGGGCTCAACCACAGTACCGACCCGACCCACCTTATGGTCGGCGGTGTCGCTCCGCAGACCGACTTCTTTTCGACGGACGAATGGGCGGTGATCCTGGCCTACTGCAACGCGAGGGGAACGGATTCGGCGACCCGGGTACAAGACTAGTCGAAACGGCAGCGTGCTGCCACAACGGCGCTGTCATTGTGGCAGCCATCTGCCCTGGTTCCGCAGGGATGTTTATTCGCATATCGTTAACTCTTTGTATAGCAATCAGTTATATCGATGGCCGTGCGCCCGGAAATTGGCATCGGAAATGCGTTTAGGCTTCTTGGAAACCAACGTCGAGGAGACTAATCATGCAGAAATTCACACAAAGCGCCCAGCAAACCATCGCCAGCGCCAACGAAACCGCCTATCTGAAAGGCCACGCCGAAGTTACCCCTTGGCACCTGCTGGCGTCGCTGGTCGAGTCCAACCATGGAATTACGCAGCCCGTTCTTGACGCGTTGGGTATCGACGCGGTGCGTGTTGTTGAGGCGGTTGAACGGCAACTTGCCGGACTCCCCACGCAGAGCGGCGGGTCGCAACCCGGAATCGCAAGCGACACCACGCGAGTACTGCAACTCGCCTACAAGGAAATGGAAAAGCTGGGCGACAAGTTTGTGTCGCCCGAACACCTGTTGTTGGGGCTGGTCGCCGACAAGAAATCGCCGACGGCCGAACTCCTGAACGCGGTTGGCGCGGGATATGAAAACGTCGCCCGGGTTATTGCCGACGTTCGCGGCGGTGACCGCGTCGAGACTCCCGACGACCAGGGATTGGGCGACGTGCTGGGTAAGTTTACGGTCGACCTCACGCAGTCCGCACGTAACGGTAAGCTTGACCCCGTGATTGGGCGCGACGAAGAGATTCGTCGTGTCAGCCAGGTTCTTTCGCGACGCACCAAAAACAACCCGGTGCTAATTGGCGAACCCGGCGTAGGAAAAACAGCAATCGTTGAAGGGCTTGCCCAACGGATCGCAGACGGCAACGTTCCCGAGGCGCTCGCCAACAAGCGGTTGTTAGCCCTGGACATGGGCTCTCTGGTTGCGGGTACCAAGTTTCGCGGGGAGTTTGAAGAGCGCTTTAAGGCGTTGCTGAAGGCGATTCAAAAAACCGATGGTGTCATTCTGTTCATCGACGAGCTCCACACGCTGGTGGGGGCGGGTGCGGCCGAAGGTTCGTTGGACGCATCCAACATGATCAAGCCTGCACTGGCGCGCGGCGAGCTGCGATGCGTCGGTGCTACCACGCTTAACGAGTATCGCAAGCACATCGAAAAGGACACCGCGCTGGAACGTCGCTTCCAACAGGTACTGGTCCGCGAACCATCCGTCGAAGAAACCATCTCGGTCCTTCGTGGATTAAAAGAACGCTACGAAGTTCACCACGGCGTCAAAATTACTGACGCTGCGATTGTAACAGCCGCGCAGCTATCGGATCGTTACATTACGTCGCGCTTCTTGCCCGACAAAGCTATCGACCTGGTGGACGAAGCCGCGTCCAAGATGAAGCTCGAACTCGACAGTTATCCGGCCGAACTCATGGCCGATCGCGAGCGAATCACGCAGCTAAAAGTAGAGGCCAGCGTTCTGGCCAAAGAAAACCGTCCCGAAGATCGTAAGCGTCGCGACGAGATCGAGCATGCGCTGGCCGATCTGCAGGAGCGCCATGACCGGGCATTGCTGCGATGGGAAAACGAAAAGGCAGCCATTGATTCGATCCGGGAAATAAAACAAGAAATTGAAGACGCTCGTCGCGACGAACAACTCCATGCGCGCAACAATGACCTTGAGTCCTTGGGCGAAGTTCGGCATGGCCGCTTGCCGCAACTTTCTCAGAAGCTAAACGACGCTATCGCGGAACTTCGGACGCTTCAGAAGGGCGGGGCATTGCTGAGCGAAGAAGTCACCGCCGATGAAATTGCCGAAATTGTGGCCAGGTGGACCGGGATTCCGGTGTCCAAGATGCTCGAAACCGAGCGCGAAAAGCTCCTGGAGCTGGAAGATCGTCTCGGCGAGCGCGTGATTGGTCAGCGTCGAGCAATCACTGCGGTGGCGGAAGCGGTGCGTCGAGCGCGTGCCGGGATTAGTGACGCTGATCGTCCCAACGGGTCTTTCATTTTTGTGGGTCCGACTGGCGTTGGCAAAACCGAACTGGCCAAGGCGCTCGCCGCGACCGTGTATGACGACGAGAGTCGCCTGGTTCGGATCGACATGTCGGAGTACATGGAGAAACATTCGGTGGCACGGCTGATCGGCGCGCCGCCGGGGTACGTTGGCTATGACGAAGGTGGGATGCTCACCGAAGCGGTTCGTCGACAGCCGTATTCGGTGGTTCTTCTCGACGAAATCGAAAAAGCACACCCCGACGTTTTTAACGTTTTGCTTCAGGTGCTCGACGACGGCCGCCTGACCGACGGACAGGGGCGAACGGTGGATTTCACCAACTCGGTCATCATCATGACGTCCAACCTCGGAACACAAGGTTACGAACACGGTGACATCGAGGCGTTGGAACAGAGCGTTATGGACGCCGTGAATGCCGGATTCAAACCGGAGTTCTTGAACCGTATCGACGACATCGTTGTGTTTCATCCGTTAGCAGATGACGAAGTTGTAGCCATCGCGCGACTGCAAGTCGATCGACTGGCCCGGCGACTGCTCACACGTGGAATTACGTTAAAGGTAGACGAAGTTGCGGTCGCGGAACTGGCCCGGCGCGGCTTAGACCCGGTGTTCGGAGCGCGGCCGCTGAAGCGACTTATTCAGCGCGAGTTGGAAAACCGGATCGCCACCGCCCTGCTAAGCGGCACGGTGGGCGAGGGAGACATCATCGCCGTCACCTGGAATGGCTCCGAAATGGTGCTTTCCGACGGGGCGGCGGCTTCTGCCATCGGCTAGATTCCCATCGGCAGCGGCTGGGTCCGGCCTTTTTAAAGCCGGGCCCTTTTCTTGGAGTTTCGACCGCTTCCCCAGCACTCCCCGTAACGCCGGATCGTCCAACGTTCTGTATCCCAAACACTTGCCGCGCCGCGCCCGTATGCCATGATCGTTGACTGTTACTGCTTTTATCGTCTATACTTAGGGCTCACTTGGCGGGGACTGTTCGGGCTACTAGGGGGCCCGACGCTAAATTCCATCACCCCAGCCGAATTGCGGGCTCGACATCGTCGGATCTACCATCGATCGCATTATCCCGACCAAAATCTGACCAGGCGGCATTTGGTTTTATAAGCGTTCGTGCGTGCTTTTTTCCGACTCGATAGGAGAGGTTTATGCTCCCCACACGGGCGCTTCGCGCGTGCACGCTCTTTCTGTCGTGGGCATTTCTTTGCTCTGCGTCTTCATCGGTCCATGCTTCCACTAGTTTTTCTGTCTTAACTCACCAGAGCGATCTCGTTGTTGATGGCCGGAACGTCACGCTTAGCGTTCCCGATGCCGCGGTAACCAACGACACCGGTTTGCCACGAGTTCCTTATGTAATTAAGCGCGTCCTGCTGGGGCCCGGAGAGACTGTCAGCGCGGTTCGTGCCGAGGTGAGCGTTTCGGCAGAGCTAAGTCGTCTGCCTGCTCCGCAAATTGCGTCTTCTCTGGTCGCTAATGATGGAAAGACCAGCGATGTCCGCGTTTTTGACGGAAGTCCGACGCAGTTTCCCGCGTCGTCCGTCAGGTACTTGGGTACCGGTTACTGGCACGGCTATGCGATCGCGAGTTTTGCAGTGTTTCCGGTTCGTGTCATCGACGGTGCGTTTAAGTTTAGCGAGTCGGTTAATGTGATCGTGGAAACGACGTCGGGGTTGCCCGCAGTCGATGTCGTTCAACGCGAGCGGGTGACGCCGGGATTCCGCCAGGATGTGGAAGCGCAATTGCAGTCACTAGTGGTCAACCCGCATCGAACTGCTTCTTACAGTTCTGTCGCCCCGGCGCGCGAGAGCGGCCACGGCGCTTTTGCTCCCGCCGCGGCGCCCTCGTTGGAAGGTAGCGGGGTCGACTACCTGATCATCACCAACGATACCTTGCAGGCGGCCTTTCAACCGCTCGCCGACTGGAAAACCGCCAAGGGTGTTCGCACGGTCATCCGAACCACCGAGTGGATCCAGGCCAATGTGAAGAACGGTGTCGATCTGCAGGAGACCATTCGCAATTTTATTATCGATGCCTACAGCAAATGGGGAATCACCTACGTGTTGTTGGGTGGCGATACCGAAGAGGTGCCCGCGCGATTCCTTTACAGCGGGTTTTACGACGGCGGCCGGAGCCTCCCCGTCGACATTTACTTTGGCGGTCTCGACGGTTCGTTTAACGACGACCATGACTCCGTATTTGGCGAGGGTGGTTCGGTAGACAATCCCGATCTCTACGTGGAAGTTTACGTCGGCCGTTTGCCAGCATCTTCGGTCGCCGAAGCCCAGGTAATGGTGCAGAAGGTGATCGACTACGAAACGCCTACTCACCTTGGCTATGTCGACAAACATTTGCTGCTGGCCGAAGTTCTGTTTCCGTTGGCGTGGGTTGAGCCCGATCCAATCAGTCTCAACGGGAGCTTCTTCGCCCAGAACCTGGATGCAAACACGCTCGCTGGTAGCGACTTGCAGGTCACCAAGAAGTACGAGACCGAATACCTTTACCCTGGGACGGTTAAGCTTACCCGTCAGTGCACGATCGATTCGCTGAACGCTGGCTATAACATGGTTACCCATATCGGACACGGGTTTCGATTTAACATGTCGGTGGGGAACGGAAGTGTTCTCAACGCCGACGCCGCAGCGCTCACCAATACCGGCAAGTACTCCAACCTGTTTATGCTTAACTGCACCGCTTGCGCGTTTAACTACGAGTCGCTAGCGGAGGTTTTTCTGGCCAACCCCAACGGCGGTTGTGTCTCTGCAATCGGGGCAAACGAAAGCGCCTTTCCTAACGCGTCTGACTTTTACATGCAGGCGTACTACGACGTTGTGCTGAACCAGGATCAGCGCCACATCGGACGAGCGTTTGCCGATTCGCGATTGCCACGAACAGGGATTGCTTCGGTTGGAGACAACTCAGACTTGTGGACGCATTACATCTACACGGGGCTGTTTGACCCCGAAATGCCGTTGTGGACGGGGCCGGTTGATCCGATGGTGGTCACTCACGACACTTCGGTAGAACTGGGTCGTGTGACGGTCTCTGTGAACGTTACCCGCAACACATTCCCGGTGGAAGGGGCCGTCGTGTGTCTGTCGAAGGATGGCGACGACTACCAGGTTCTAGAAACCGATCCATTTGGTAACGCTCTTGTAGATTTCGACGCGCGTACCGTTGGCGACATTAGTATCGTCGTGACCAATCGCAACTCTATTCGCTATGCCAGCACGATCTCCGTAACTCCGACCGCGCTGGCATATCTCACGATGGATGGAATCGCGGTTGACGACGACATGGCCGGCGGAACGTTTGGGAATGGCGACGGAATTATCGACGCCGGCGAAACGGTGGACCTCACCATTACCGCGGCTAATACTGGCGGAATACAGTCCAACAACGCTTACGTGCTGGTGAGCAGCGCTTCTGCCGATGTCACGATACTGGCCGACTCATCCTGGGTGGGTGTGGTCGCGGCCGACGGCGACGCAGTTGGTGCCCCGCCACTACGGGTCCAGTTTGCATCGACAATCACCGACGGAGAGACCAGGACGCTCGACTTTAGCTTCGTTGACGACGTCGCCAGTTATCCGTTTGCTTGTGACGTAGAAGTTCGCGCTCCGCGCCCGGCCAATTTCGGGCTCACCTCGGCGATAGCGAGTGGTGCGATAGACACGGTCAAGGTGTTCGTCGACCTCAAGAACTATGGAACTGGAACGTGGTACGGGTTGAACGCAGTGCTTGAGGATCTCGATAACGGGTACGACTTCTTTGACAGCACCAGCACCTACCCCGACCTTGACGGTTTTCAGTCGGGGACGAACCTCTCGCCGTTTTGTCTTTTCGAGCCCGACACGGCGGGAACCCACCGGCTGCGGCTGGTGGTCACCGACGCGGTGGGGAACGTGTTTAGTGACACGCTGGAACTCGAGCGGCCGTTGCCGCCGGACAACCTTGTATTCGACCCCAAACTGGGAGCGGATCGGCTTAACGTGGGATGGGATGCGTCGCCAAGCTCCGACGCGGTTGCGTACCACTTGTATCGCTCGTTGGTTCCCGGCGGGCCGTACACACGCTTGAACGTTGACCCCGTCGATCACACCGTGTTTTTGGACTCCGGGCTGACGCCGAGCACCACCTACTACTACGTTGCGACCGCGGTTGACGAATCCGGCAACGAAAGTATTCAGTCGACCGAGTTCGGCGGAAGCACCAACCCTGCACAGTTCGCAGGCTTTCCGATCATGATGCGCGACGAAACCACAAGTTCACCGGTACTGGGTGATCTTGATGGCGACGGCGATCTGGAGATCGTTGTTGGCGACGACAAGATCTACGCATGGCATCACACCGGTATCGAGCTTTTGGACGGTGACGCCGACGCGCAAAGTTGGGGTGTCGTCAGTAGTGTCGGTAGCGACTTTGTGGCGTCTATTGCCCTGGCCGAAATTGATGCCAACCCGGGCGCTGAAATTATTGCTGCTTCCCGAACGACGAATGAACTGTTCGTGATGGATCACAACGGAAGTGTCTTGTCTGGTTGGCCGAAGGTAACGCCGAGCAAAGTGCGCGCGGCACTAACCGTTGCCGATCTCGATGGCGACGGCACGCCGGAGATAATTGCTGTCGACGAGTCCGGTGTTATCTACGCATGGAACGGGGATGGCACCGAATTTATGGATGGGGATTCCAACCCTGGGACCGACGGTGTGTTCTTTCAGCTTCCAGCGGGGGCGTTTCTGCACTACTCCTCGCCGGCCGCTGCCGACTTTGACGGTGACAACCGCATGGAGTTGGCTATTGGTTCGCAGAGCGACGAAGTGTACTTGATCGACGATGATGGGTCGGTAATGCCGGGTTGGCCGTACGCTCTTGGATCGGACGCGACCGGAAGTATTGCCGTTGGCGACATTGACGGCGACGGCAGTGGTGATCTTGAGCTAGTGGTTGCCGAGTTTGGCGGGGGAGTGCACGCCCTCCATCACGATGGTACTTCACTGTGGTTTCAGTGGTTTCCCAATTCGCTGTTTTTTGCTCCGTCACCAGCGCTGGGTGATGTAACTGGTGATGGTACGCTTGAGACCTTCATTGCCAGTGCCAACGGTAACTTGTACGCGATTACTAGTGCCGGTGCCTACCTGCCTGCGTTCCCGATAGAATATTCGGCGATTACGTTTACCGAATCCTCGCCGGTCCTTTCCGACCTCGACGGCGATGGCAATATAGACGTCATCCTGGGAGACGAGAGTAAGTTCATCCGCGCTTGGAATATGTCGGGCGAGCTAGTAAGTGGGTTTCCGCTGGCAACCGAAGACGCGATGCGTGGGGTACCGACTTTAGGCGACATCGACAACGACGGCGATGTCGAGCTAATCGCCGCCGGTTGGGATAAGGGCGTGTACGCATGGGACTTTATGACGCCTTGGGATCCGGCGCTTTCGCCCTGGCGTGGCTATCAGAACAGCGCTTTTAACGACGGCCGTACTGGCGGGCCAACGCCGACATCTGTTGGAAACGTTGCGTTTTCGTTCCACCGCGACGAAGTCGGTGTTCATCTGGACTGGTTTTTTACCGACGTCACCGAGGTTGCGTTTGACGTCGATCGGGCGGTCCTTGGTCCCGATGGGCCCGGTGAATTCAGCCCCGTGGCGTCGCGCGTAAGCATTACGGATAGCCGAGTGGTTGTTGTGGATCGGTCAGTTGAAGAAGGGGTTAAGTACTTGTACCGACTCCGGGGTGCGTCCGACGACCCGATAGTGTTTGCCACCAATATGGTCACGGTCGCGGTTTCGCGGGCGGCGCTGGGTCAGAACTTTCCCAATCCCTTCAACCCGGCGACGTCGATCGCATATTGGGTTCCCACCGGCAAGCCATCCAAGGTTTTACTGACGATTTATAATGTTGCCGGAGAACGCGTTCGAACGCTTATAGACGGGGTGTATCCTTCCGGTAAGTATCAGGTGACGTGGGACGGGGTTAACGACCGCGGCCAGACGGTCGGCTCCGGAGTGTATTTTTATCGGCTAAGTCAGCGGGGGTTTGTGCAGACGCGCAAAATGATGTTGTTGAAATAAAAGGTGCTTGCAACGTCGCGTTAGTATTGTGATTGACGGTTCTTTGACGATCGCGGATAATATAGATCCGCTCGGCTTAGACATCATTTTTAGGCGCCTCAACCTTTCGAGGGTTCAGCAACACAGACCTACTGCTACCGCTTAGACGCTCTTTTAGGACTGCATTACCACTATTCAAGGCATCGGTAGTCGCCGGTTGGCGACCGTCGTAGGTTCCTTTTTCTGTAAGGAGAGCTCGATGAACGTGCACCGCGGAGCACTTCGTCTGTTGGTTATCGCGCTGGTGGCAACGGTAGCTTCATCAGTTTTGGTCTCAAAGGCCACGGCCGACCGTATTTCGGTTGCGGTGGATGTCCCTCAAGGACGCACTAAGGTAGTGACGGGTTCGCAGGGTCCTTCGGTGCAGATCGATCTGCCTCGAGCCAACTGGTTGACCGACCCCGGCCTCCCGCAATTGCCTTACCGCCTGGTGGAAGTGGTACTTCCTCAAGATCATCGAGTCGCAGACTTTAACGTGAGCTTTGGCTCAACCGTTTCGTTGGGCGACGCGTCTAACGCGGCAGTCGCAACGGCGCTTGCTACGGCCGATGGTATTGTTGGCAAGACCGATCCGATGGTTACCTGGAGCCCGGACGGCGAGACATTTCCCCGCAAGCGTGTCCGGTACTTAGGCACCGGTTACATGAATGGTTATGCGATTGCGAGCTTTGCGGTATTTCCGGTAGCTATCGCTAATCAGAAGTTTGAGCTCGCTGAGGGTATCGAACTAAACATTATTACCGAACACTCGCCTCGCACCGACGTCATTAAACCCATTCGTTTTCGTGAAGCGCATAGCCAACGAGTAACGAAGCGCCTGGGGCACCGCGTATCTAACATCGATGCTGTTGCTTCGTATCAGTTTGGGGAAGTGATGGTTCCGCGTAAGGCTTCGGGAGGCTTTCAGCCAACCGCGGCTCCGTCCCTTGACGGTAGTCCAGTTGACTACGTGATTGTTTGTCCCGATTCGCTGGCGGCGGCCTACCAGGAGCTGTGTGACTGGAAGACCGAAAAAGGTGTCCGCACAGTCATCCGCACTGTTGAGTGGATTACGGCAAACTATCGCAACGGCGTTGACGTTCAGGAAACAATTCGAAACTTCGTTGTGGATGCCTATCAAAAGTGGGGAATTACGTACCTGCTGCTTGGTGGCGATACCGAACAGATTCCTGCCCGACGCGCTCGCAGCAACTTCTATGATGGTGGCCGCGATCTTCCGGTGGATATGTACTTCGGGTGTCTGGATGGCGACTGGAACGCCGACCACGACAACACGTTCGGCGAAGCCGATTCGGTGGATACCGACCAGAGCGATTTGTACGCAGAAGTCTATGTCGGGCGGCTTCCGTCTACCTCGGCTGCCGACGTCCAGGTGTTCACCGACAAGATCAAGAGTTATACAACGCCATACCATCTTGACTACGGCCAGAAGATGTTGCTTCTCGCCGAAGTGCTGTTCCCGCTCGATTACCCGGTTAACCCGATCACGCTGAACGGAGCTGATCTAGGGGAGTTTCTGGCGGCGACGTCGTTGACCAAACCGGACCTGGAGCTCGACCGTAAGTACGAAACCAACTGGCTGTTTCCGGGGTCGTTGTTGGAATCGCGCCAGTGCACGGTTGACTCCCTTAACGCAGGGTTTAACCTGGTAACGCACATCGGGCACGGGTTCCGATTCGTTATGTCGGTCGGCGATGCGAGCGTCACCAATGACGACGCAGATAACCTGACCAATATGGACCGGTTCTTTAACATCTACATGCTCAACTGTACCGCGCTCGCGTACGAGTACTTCTGTCTGGCGGAACACTACCTGCGGAATCCCAACGGCGGTGCAGTGTCGGCCATCGGTGCCAACGAAAGCGCGTTTCCCAATATTTCGTCGTTCTACATGAACGAGTTTCACGAACAGTTGTTTGACAACAACGTCACCGGAATCGGTGAGTTGTACCACATGTCTCGCGAGATTCGCACGTCGATCGCCCAACTCGGCGATAACGGCGATCGCTGGACGCACTATATCTATGCCGCGCTCATGGATCCGGAAATGAACATGTGGAACGGTCCCGTAGAAACCATGGTCGTAGCGGCTACGCCGTCGGTGGGTCTGGGCGAGTCCACGGTGACCGCAACGGTGACCTCTGGTGGAAGCCCGGTTGCCAACGCTGTGGTTTGCTTCAGCAAGGGCAACGATGACTACGAACTGGCGGTAACCGATGGTGCGGGCATGGCGTCGGTCGACTTTACCGCCGAATCTGCCGGCACCATCAAGGTAGTCGCCACTGCGACCAACAAGTCTCGCGCCGAAACCAACGTCACGGTTAACGCGGCGGCGGGAGCGTATGTCAGTTTCAACTCGACGACTATCGACGACGACATGCTCGGTGGTAGCGTAGGTAACTCAGACGCTAAAGTCGACGCTGGCGAGACCATCGACATGACGCTGATCTTGCAGAACACGGGCGGCGCATCGTCGGGGACTGTCGACGTGATCCTGCGCTCGACTAGCGGCGACGCTGTGGTTGTGGACAGCACGGCCAATGTCGGAGTTGTAGGTAGTGGTGGGTTTGCCGCCGCCACCGATCCGGTGCGCGTGCAGTTCGCCTCAACTATTTCGGATGAAGCGGCGATAACCTTTGATTTAATTGTTCGCCAGGGCGGTTCGCCTACGTGGAACGACCATGTCACCCTTGTCGTACACCGCCCCAAACTTCAGCGAGTAACGTTACGAATCGACGATACCGCGACCGGCAACAGCGATGGCGTGGTGGATGCTAACGAAGAGTTTGATCTCTACTACACGGTAAAAAACTTTGGGACCGGTGCCGCCTACGGTCTGACCGCTGCGATCACCGACCTGGATAATGCGTTTGTTTTTACCGACAGTACATCTACCTATCCGGCTTTGAACCCAATTGTTCAGGCCGAAAACCAGACTGCATTTTCGCTTCGCGAGCCCAGTATCGCGGCCGCCAATCGGGTGCTGCTGACGATTACCGACTTCTTTGGTCGGGTTTACAGCGATACCCTCGAGTTCCGCCCGCCGGTTCCCCCGACGACGCTGACGATCAACCCTCAACTTGGGCCCGATCGGTTGTTTGTGTCGTGGGATGCTAGCGTCAGTTTAGATGCGCACCGCTACAATGTTTATCGTTCGGCTACCTCTGGCGGGGTGTTTACCAAGGTGAATATTGACCCCGTTGATCACACCATGTTTGTAGATCAGGGGCTGGCGCCGAGCACGAGCTATTACTACAAAGTTGTGACCGTGGATGCGTCGGGTAATCAGTCCGCACAGACTGTGGAGTTTGGCGGAAGTACCAACCCTGGCCAGCAAGCAAACTGGCCGAACTCACTCCCGTCGGAGACTTCTTCTTCGATAGCCGTCGGCGACATCGACGGTGACGGAGACCTCGAACTCGTCCAGGGATCCAACAATATTTTCGCCTGGCACCACACCGGGCTTGAACTTCGTGACGGTGACAGTGATCCCCAGACCAACGGGGTTTTAAACCTGGTTGCCGATACGTTTATTGCTCCGGTTGCACTGGCACATATCGATGGTGTCCCAGGTCTGGATATTGTGTGCGCTTCTCGCGACCAAAGAGAGGTCTACGTTTTTAACTACGATGGCGACGTTCTGCCGGGTTGGCCGCAAGTTACTGAGGGCAGGATTCGGGCCGCTCTTACCGTCGGTGACATTAACAACGACGGTCGCCTGGAAATTATCGTGGCCGATGAACTCGGTGTGATCTATGTCTACAACACCGACGGAACCGAATTCCTTGACGGCGACGCCAACCCCGGCACCCACGGTGTTTTCTTTCGACTCCCCGCAGGTGCGGTTCTCCACTACTCGTCGCCGGCCCTTGGGGACCTGGACTCGGACGGCATGAAGGAAATCGTCGTTGGTAGCCAGAGCGACGAAGTCTATGCGATTGACCAGGATGCTACGGTGTTGCCCGGTTGGCCGTTCTCGACCGTTAGTGACGTGGGTAGCAGTGTCGCGATTGGTGACATCGACAACAACGGCGATCTGGAAGTCGTCGCGTTCGAGTATTCGGGCGGTGTCTACGGGATCAATCACGACGGAACTTCGAAGTTCTTTCAGTTTGTTTCAAACAGTCTGTTCTTTGGGCCGTCGCCAATCCTCGCCGATATCGACGGCAACGGAACGTTGGAGACAATCGTTCCCAGTTCGAACCGGTCGATCTATGTGTTCGACCACAACGGCAATTCCATGCCCGGGTTTCCACAGGTTTATGCAACCCTGCTGTTCACCGAATCGTCGGCCATCGCAGGCGACATCGATGGTGACTCCAGCCCTGACATTGTTCTCGGCGACGAAACGCAGTTCATCGACGCGTGGAAGTCGGACGGTACTTCGGTGGCTGGTTTTCCGTTGGGTATCGACGATGCCATGCGCGGAATGCCGTCGATGGCGGACATCGATCTGGATGGCGACATCGAGCTGGTTGCTTCAACCTGGGGCAAGTCGGTCTACGTGTGGGATTTTCCTGCGCCTTATGATCCAGCCAATATTGAGTGGAGCGGTTTTCAGGGCAACCGACACAACGACGGTCTTTATGGATCCGAGTACGTTGCCACGGGAATATCCGGCGCATCCTTCGCTTATCGCGCGCTCGACCGAGGTCTACGGATTGAGTTCTTCTTGCCGTCCGAGGCGGGATACTCGTTCGATGTCAGTCGGGCCAGCGTAGTCGAGGGGGTGATGGGAGAGTTCCACACGGTTGCGCGGAATGTAAACATGGACGGGGCAAATCGGGTGATTGTTAGCGACAACAGCGCGCAAGCGGGTAGTCGCTATCACTATCGCATCGTATCCACCAGCGATGCCGATCAGTCGTTCACCGGCCCCGAAGTGTATGTGCCAATCCGCGAAGCGTCGTTGTCGCAGAACTACCCGAACCCGTTCAACCCAACGACGACGATCAACTATCTCGTACCCGATGGAGTTCGTGAGCAGGTGTCGCTAATCATCTACGATGTCCGCGGCGCCAAGGTGCGAACCCTGGTTAGCGAAGCCCAGGTGGCGGGCCGCTACGCAGTCAAATGGAACGGTCTCAACGACAACGGTAACCGCGTGGGATCGGGAATGTATTTTTATCGTTTCCAGGCCGGCAAGTTTACGCAGACCCGGAAGATGTTGATGCTTAAATAACGTCAGGGGCAAGGCCCCCCGGGTTCCATGGCTGGAACCCGGGGGTATGCGTCGTTGACGACGAGTGAAACAAGCCAGCATGTGTTAGCTTGACGTTTCCGTGAGTGCCTCGTCGCGGTATATTCGACCCAAGCCCTCGTTGACCCGCGGTCCGCATCTGAGGTACAATCAATCATCGGGAAGGATGGCGACACGCAGTTGCGTGTCGTTTGCCTTTCCGTTTTTTTTGGGGACCAACCGATTAAGGAGAACTCGATGCGTCGCATTGTTGCTACAGCACTTGCCGTGGCGTTGCTAATTCCCGCAGTAGGCAACGCTCAGATCGCGCCGCCAAAACCTGGTGTCGAACTGCCGGAGGCGTACTTTAAGGTCATAAAGGAAGATCGCACCGCTTTTCAGATGCAACATGCTTGGCTTGGTAAAGCCAAGAATGCCAAGGTTGCACGCGAAGCGTTTATTCGCGAGCGGGGTTTCTATAGCCCGCGCGTGCTTTCCCGCGAACAGGTAAACCGTATGGCGGTGACGGGTACGGTCGAAGTACCGACTTTCCTGGTGAAGTTTTCCAACACGGGTGCCGCTCCGTTTCCGCAAGCGGCGTTCCAACAAAAACTGTTCGATGGCCCCACGACAGTGTCGGCCCCCTACACCGTTACCACCCACTATGATGAAATGTCGTACGGCGACCTGAACATGACGGGTACGGTTTATGACTGGGTTACCGCGGCCAACACCGACACGTACTACGAGAACGGTAACAACGGCCTTGGAATGGGCCCCTTAGGCGAACTGATGCACACCGCCCTTAACGCCTACGACGGGTCGGTTGACTTTGGTATCTACGATAACGATGGACCCGACGGCGTGCCTAACTCCGGAGACGACGACGGCTTTGTTGACTTTGTGGCTTTCGTTCATCCCGAAGAAGGCGGCGAGTGTGGGACAAGCAATATCTGGTCGCACCGCTGGGTCATGAACGCACATCCGGCTGGCAACTTTGTCACCAACGATGCCGCCGCCGGTGGCGGTTTCATTATTGTCAGCGACTATGTGATCCAGCCCGCAAAGAATTGTTTTACGCTAGATCAGATCGATATCGGTGTTTTCTCGCATGAGTTCGGTCACGCATTGGGGCTTCCCGACCTGTACGACACCAACGGCGGATCGCAAGGCGTTGGTGAATGGGACTTGATGGGTTCGGGTAGCTGGCAGTCGACCGACAACCCGTCGCACATGGGCGCGTGGTGTAAGGGCGAGTTGGGGTGGAACACCATTATTGATGTTGGACCCAAAGGCTCGAACGTCAACATCCCGGCGGTGGAATTTAACCGCACGACCTATCGTCTGCCGGTGCGCGACGACCGCTGGCGCCGTACATCTACGTGCGCCATTACGACATCCGGCGGCTCTTCCTCAATGCATTGCGGTTTGAATTCGACCGAAGCCTCTAATCGCAACTGGGTGTCAGGTGAAGGATATGGGAACGAGTGGGTCGAGAGAGTCTCGCGAGATTTCGACTACAGTGGTTCGGGAACCGTTAGTTTTGCCTACGATTATGACCACGACTCGGAAAGTGGCTACGATTTCACTTACGGACGAATTGACGTAGGTGGAACCGTCAGTACCTTTGCAACCTACGATGGAACTGCTACCGGTACCGAAAACGTCGACCTTACACCGTACCTGAGCGGACATAGTGGGCCATATACGGTGTTTTTTCAGTTCGAGTCAGATGTTGCATGGTCCGATCGCGATGGCACCGGAGGTTTTAATAGTACTTGCGGTCCGTTCACCTTTGACAATGTATCGCTAAACGGGGGCGGGGAAACCTATAGCACCGACTTCGAAGCCTACGAAGATGGCTGGTATTACGACGACTCCGCTACCAACGAATACTTCTATGTCGAGAACCGACAGCCACAGGGTTCTGAAGTCGATCAAAACGCTTGGGGCCTTGTGATTTGGCATATTAACGAAGACGTTATGCGCACTGGACAGGCGGGCAACACGGGGGGAAGTAGCGGTCTATTAGTTCATGGCGTCGACGTTGAACAAGCCGACGGTCTTAACCACTTGGGGCTGGGTATAAACCGCGGCGACGCGGGCGATGTGTTTCCAGGGACGTCCAGCAAGTTTGCGTTCAGTAACACAACGGTCCCCAATAGTCTGGGTGCCAGCGGTACCAGCAACTTCGCCTCAGCAGTTTTGTTTACCGGCAGTGGCGACCCCATGACGGTTGCGCTGACTGGTGGCTACGGAAGTCCTTCGGTGGCTACCTTTAGCCCGGTCGCGGAGGACAACAACACGACCATCGAACTAAAAGTGTGGGCAGCTCCAGCCGTTGCCGGGACGATCGGCCCCCTGGTGAATGGCGCGACCGTTGAGTTGACCGATGGGGTGAACACCTACGCATCGAGTTCGGTCAACTGGGTCGGCAAGGAGTACCTGGAGGCCAGCATCGACATAAACGGCGCGGTGGCGGGTACCTACGACATCGTGGTAACCAACCCGGACGGCGGCTGCGCCGTTGTTACCGACGGATTCCAGATCAACGGAACCGCGACGTCGACGCCAACCGCGCCGACGGTGACTGCGCTTTCCCAGAACTACCCGAACCCGTTCAACCCGACCACGATCATCCCGTTCCAACTTGCCGAAGCGGGATTCACCGAGTTGAAAATTTTCAACATTCGGGGGCAGGTGGTAAAGACACTGGTAAGTGAGAACCTCCAGCGTCAGGCCTACCGCGTGTCGTGGGATGGGACCAACGATCGTGGGCTGGAAGTTTCGTCCGGCGTGTACTTTTACAAGCTCACGACCAACGGCGGCTTCGAAGATGTCCGCAAACTGGTCCTTATGAAGTAAGCGGTTCAATTGCTTGAGAGTTGTAGAAAAGGGTCCGGCGACGTCACGTTGCCGGGCCCTTTTAGTGGCACCTAACTAGCTGTGGATAATGGCGTTACAGCGACAGGTAGAGCCGCTTTCCGTTTGACACTGCCGTGCTCCTGCGGTAGCTTAAAGTACAGAATAACAACGGTTTAATACTCGCCACATGCGCCCAAGAGGTGAATTCGTGCAATATACGCTTTCCGATGAACAGCAAATGATTCAGCAAACCGCCCGGGAGTTTGCGGATAAAGAAATCGCGCCGGCCGCCGACCAGCACAACCGCGAAGGTCGCTTTCCCAAAGAGATCGTTAAGAAGCTTGGCGAGCTTGGGTTCTTGGGAATGCTGGTGCCCGAGCAGTACGGCGGCAGCAACATGGGCAACCTGGGCTGCGTGTTGGCGCTGGAAGAGGTCAACCGCGCGTGCGCGTCAACCGGCGTTACCATGTCGGTGCACAACTCACTGACCTCTGCACCGATTAACACCTGGGGCGCCGAGCAACTCAAGCAGCGCTACCTGCCCAAACTGGCCACCGGCGAGTGGTTGGGCGCCTACGCGCTTAGCGAGCCCGACGCCGGGTCCGATGCCGCTTCGCTCAAAACTCTTGCTGTGAAAGACGGCGACGAGTGGGTTATCAACGGCACCAAATCTTGGATTACCTCCGGAGTCGAAGCCGACGTCTTTGTGGTCCTGGTTCGCACCGACCCGACCCAACGATCGCGAGGGATTTCGGCGTTCGTTCTGGAGAAGGGGATGCCCGGGTTTAGCGTCGGGAAAAAAGAAGACAAATTGGGTCTGCGCTCGTCGAGTACCGTTCAGCTTGTGTTCGAAGACCTGCGAGTTTCCCAGGAACAAATGCTTGGCGAAGAAGGCCAGGGATTCAAAATAGCGATGCATACGCTCGACGGCGGGCGTATTGGAATTGCCACGCAGGCGGTCGGTATCGCGCAGGCGTGCTTGGATGCGTCCGTCAAGTATGCCGAAGAGCGTGAGGCATTTGACCAACCCATCGGAAAATTTCAAGCCATCCAGTGGAAGCTGGCGGACATGGCAACGCGTATCGAAGCCGCGCGGCTTATGGTTTACAACGCGGCCCGACTTAAGGATAATGGGGAACCGCACTCGAAAGAGGCGGCCATGGCTAAGTTGTTTGCTTCGGAGATGTGTAACGATGCCGCGCGTGACGCCGTACAAATTTACGGCGGCGCGGGTTATCTGGAAGATTTTCCAGTGGAACGGTTTTTTCGGGATGCTCGGATTACCGAGATCTACGAGGGTACCAGCGAGATACAACGGATCGTGATCTCGCGCCATCTGTTGACCAACATCCACTAGTCATCGCACCACGACTTTTTGCACCGGGCTGCCGTCGATTTATCGTCGGCGCCCGGCGCTTTTTATGCGACCGCGCTTGGGCGGGGTCGACTTTATAATCAAGCGGCGTTGCCGCACATAAGGAGGTTCAAGTGAATATTGTCGCACTCGTTAAGTGCGTACCCGACACCGAGACCAAGATTAAGATCGGTGGCGACGGCGCGAGCATCGACGAAAACGGAATTAAATGGGTCATGAACCCGTATGACGAGTTCGCGGTTGAAGAGGCCCTCAAGCTTAAAGAGCAGTTGGGTGACGCGACGGTAACGGTGGTTTCGATGGGGCCGGATCGCGTGGTCGAGACGTTGCGTACCGCGTTGGCCATGGGCGCGGACAACGCGATGCACGTTTCCGACCCGGCGTTTGAAGGTGGAGATTCACAAGCCAACGGTAAAGTCCTGGCTCACGCAATCAAGGGGCTCGATCCCAAGCTCATTCTTTGCGGCAAGCAGGGGATCGATGACGATGCCGCGCAGACTGCGTCCGCCATAGCCGAAGCACTCGGCGCTGGCCAGGCGTCGGTGGTGATCAACCTCGAGGTAAACGGCGATTCGGCTGTTGCCACGCGTCGGGTCGAAGGCGGCGACGAGATTGTAGAGATGACGTTGCCCGCCGTGGTCACCTGCGAGAAAGGGCTCAACGAGCCGCGTTACGCTTCGCTTCCCGGTATTATGAAGGCGAAGAAAAAAGAAATTCAAAAGATTACGTTAGCCGATACCGGCCTGTCGGCCGATGAGGTTGGAGCCGCAGGCGCCTCCAGCCGAATCGTCAGCTACCAGCCGCTTCCGGAACGTCCGCCCGTGAAGATGATCGAAGGCGATGTTGACGCGCAGGCCAAAGAGCTTGTGCGCTTGTTGCGCGAAGAAGCCAAGGTCATCTAAACCGTATTTGGAAAGGAGCGGGCGCTGCCCGAAATCAACATGAGTTCAATACTAGTATTTGGAGAAGTTCGCGACGGTTCGTTAAAAGGCATTACTGCCGAGCTACTAGCCGCTGCCAAGGAACTCGGCGGCGAAGCCAGTGTGGTTGTGGTCGGAAACGGAATTGACGCCGCCGCCGCTGCTGCCGCACAGCACGACGGCGTGACCAAAGTCTACGCGGCGCAGGGAGGCGACCTCGCGGCCTACTCGGCACAAGGTTACGCCAATGCAGTTAAGTCGGCTATCGAAGCGAGCGGCGCTAACGTCGTTCTTTTTGGTGCGACGGCGATGGGTAAGGAGTTGTCGGCACGCACGGCGGCAAAATGTAGTGCATCGCTTTTTGCAGACTGCACCGAAGTGCGGATGGAGGATGGCAAGCTAGTCGCCAGGCGCCCGGTGTATTCGGGCAAGGTGTATGTCGAAATGGAGTCGCAGTCGACCGTGCAAATGGCGTCGCTCCGTCCTAACACCTACGCCCCGGTGGCCGCAACCGGAGGCTCCGGCACGGTAGAGTCTTTGAGCGTTGATACCGGTACCATTACCGCTAAGGTTCGCGAGTTCACCAGTACCGCGCAGGGCGGTAAAGACCTCACCGAAGCCGAAATCGTAGTCTCCGGCGGTCGTTCACTGAAGAGCGAGGAGAACTTCGGAATCATTAAAGAACTTGCCGACGCGCTGGGTGCCACCGTTGGAGCTTCGCGCGCCGCGGTAGATGCAGGCTACGCGCCGCATTCGATGCAGGTGGGGCAGACGGGTAAGGTGGTAAACCCGAAACTGTACTTTGCGGTTGGAATTTCCGGGGCCATCCAACACTTAGTCGGCATGCGAACGTCCAAGGTGATTGTGGCCATTAATAAGGACGACAGCGCGCCGATCTTTCAAAAGTCCGACTACGGAATTGTTGGCGACTTGTTCGAAGTCGTCCCCGCGGTTACACGTGAGGTAAAGGCACTTCTGGGTTAATCCCGACTAGAAGCGATAGCCAAGGCTAAGCGAAAAGAGGGTGGCGGTAGCATCGTCACCCTCTCTTTCGTGGTCTTCGGGGCTGATGTCCGCAAACGCTGTCGCCGCCCACCCTCTGGCCAATGCGACGGTCGCGAAACCCCCGAGTCGCTGATAGGTGTAGTCCGAAAACAGCGCGGCAAGCTCGTCGTCGTTGCCGTCAAACTGGTCGTAGTCCCGTTTGCCAACTTCGTAGGTAAGATTCAACCAGGTTCCGCGTTCGTCGATGTACTCGACCGCCATCTTGAGTCCCCACTCTTGATACTCGTCGTCAGGCGAGCTGTCGCTTGAGAAGTGTCCAAATGCGGGGCCGGCGCCCACGGTCAGCACAAACCCGTGGTGATAGTTTAGCAGCAGGGATCCACGCTGCTCTAGGTAGTCAAAGTAAACGTCGCTGTCCGCATCGTATCGATACCAATCCACCTGATGCTGAAACTTGACACTGGCCTGCTCACCGACGGGAAGTTGTATCAGGCCGTCGAACGGAAGGTGCCAGAAAGGGCTGCGCGTGGTATCGGCCGCGTAGACACGGCGCTCGGCTGACGCCGAAAGATACGCCTGTCGCCGGGTGTCACGGAGCCAACGAAACTCCAGCGCAGGTCGGTAAGCGTCGTAGGCAATTTCGGCACTATCGGGAACATCACGGTAGGTGTATCCCATTCCGATGATCACGAACGTCGTAAAATCGTGGTTGAGCTCGACCGAGGCGTTTGCCGTGTTACGAGTGTAGTCGTAGTCAAACTCGGTTCGGTTTTCGAAGTCCAATCGCTCCAGGCGATTACTAACCTGAACGGCTCCTCCGTCCCAACCGAAGCGGCTGTATGTACGTAAGAATCCCCGCTGGTAAGGGTTCGCAAACTCGTAATCCGAGTCGTCCGGGTAGTTGCGAAAACTAAACTCGCCGTCCAGGCCCATCCGAATTTTCGGCGACAAATTGTAAGTGGTTCGAGCGTGACCAATCCAGTCGTTGCTGTTTTCTCCCCAAAAGTAGCGCGCGCCCGCTTCGGCATAGTTGCCGAATAGAGAACCTCCCGCCAGCGCCACCCGCAGCCGCGTACGCAATTCGGATACGGAATCGACGGTATCGCTATCAAGGATGGAGTAGCGTTCGGAAAACGAGTCGTAGCCGACTTCGGCGCCGCCGATCAGGCGGACAGTGCTGTCCTCGGCCGCTGCGGGCAGCGATCCGGTGATCGCTAACAGAGCGATAGCGATAAGAGCCGTTCGGAGTGGCATGCGTGAAATTACTACCGGGGTCGACCATCGAGCAGCGCGAGTCCGCGACGAGCCAGATTACGCGCTGCCCGTGTTTTTGCGAGCGCCTTGCGGAGTTCGCTTTGATTGAAAGCACCTCGAGCCTGTTGCTGTTGAGCTTTAGCGCGGCGCAGCAGGTCGGCCGCGTCACTAGAGGGGTCCCTGCCCAACTGTTCTTCAAGTTCGGCAATGACGCGGTCGGTAGTGTTAAGCGCGTTGCCCACTGAGTGCTCGTCGACGGGCAACGATATCCGGCGCAACAGTTCGCTGGCAATGTCGCGAGCCTGTGACGACAATCTCACCGCGCGTTTTGGGTTTCCCGAGGCGAGTGCACTCTTCGCGCGGTTCTGCAGATCGACGGCTTCGGCAAGTTTGCTTGATGCGGCGTTGTTGTCGCTGTCGGCTACGACGTCGCGGGCCTTGCGCAGCACCTCGTCGGTCGTTTCCAGAAAGTGCTGGGCGTCGTCGCCGCCCTGGTTGTTGCCGCCGGACGACGCAATTCGTCCTGCAATCGCGCGGGCGTTGCGAGTGAGCTGGAGTGCTACACGCGGCTGCCCCTGCTGGAGACTCTGTCGGGCACGGTCCTGCTGTGCCGTGGCATCGGCGAAGGCCTGGCGTGCGCGCGGATTGTCTAGCTTGCCGCTGTCACGAACACGTTCCAAAACCGAGTCGGTACGCTCAAGTTCGCGTAACAACCTGTCGCTACCGCCGCCGTCTTCGCGCAACAACTGGATTGCTTGGGTCGCTAGTTTGAAGCTTCCGCCAGCCAGTTGTCCGGCCACCTCGAAGAGGTGCTCGCGCACGCTGGACTCCGCGCGTTGCAACTGCTGCTGCGACTCATCCATAAGTTTCACCGCGGCGTTGTTGTTTCCTCCGGCAGAGTCGTAGGTTTCACGTGCCTGCTCAAGTCGACCTCGGGCGCGCTCAATGTTCGAAAGGGCTCCCTGATCCAGTATGGCTACGCTCTTTGCTGTGGCCAGCGCCTTTAGAATTAACTCGCGCGCCTTGCGTGCCGCGGCGCGCGCCAACACCGGTCGATCGTTGGACAACTGATCCTTGGACGATTCGTGCAACCGTTGTGCGGCGTCGAAAGCGAGGCGCGCTTTAACGCTACTGGTACCGCTGACAATGTCGCGAACTTCGCCCAGCAGGTTTTCGTTCTGGGCGATATAGTCGGTCAGACTGGCGTGATCGGATTGGGCGTAAGCTGGCGCGGACGTCACCGATGGTACCGCGACCAGTAGCGCTGCTAGCAAAAGCGTTACGCGCAGATAATGAACAAGTGTCGTGTGGGTCATGCTAAATCCTCCCGACGATTCGGGTGCTCCTGCGGCGGATTCTGCAAGCTTGGGACCATTGCCAGAAGATACTCGATTCTGCCCGCGAGATCCGAAACATACATAATAACAACAAGTTACGAGTCTGTCGGGAGTTGCCAAAGACACCGTGCCAAAGTTTGGGGTGAACCTCACCGGCCAATTGCCCCCATTCGGTCATGGCGACTATTCCATTCCATACCGTTCCAACCGCCCGTAGAGCGCGCGCCGGGTGATACCTAGCAGGCGCGCGGCCTCGCTTTTGTTGCCGTTGCTTTCGTCCAGCGCGCGCTGTATGACCTGCTTTTCGACCTCGGCCAGATTCAACGAGTCCAGGAAGTTTGCGTTGTGCGGCAGCCCCGGACTCACGTCGGCGATCAGAATATCGCTGGCGGCAATAGTTCCGTGGGCGCGAATAATCAGCGCGCGCTCGAGAACGTTGCGAAGTTCGCGAATATTGCCCGGCCAGTTGTAGGCACGAAGTCGCGCCACGGCTTCGTCACCAAGGTCTTCCGGGTTGCGCCCCCACTCCTGTAGAAAGAACATCGAAAGCGCCTTGATGTCTTCCTTGCGCTCGCGTAGCGGCGGCAAAACGATGGGAAAGACGTTAAGCCGGTAAAACAGGTCTTCGCGAAACTTTCCGGTTTGAATGTCGTTCTCGAGGGGTTTGTTGGTTGCCGACACCAGTCGAATATCAACCTGGCTTGCGGACTCTGCGCCTAACGGCGTAATCTTGCCGTCCTCCAGGACCCGTAAGAGTTTGGCTTGCAACGCCATTGGTAAGTCGCCAATTTCATCAAGAAACAACGTGCCGCCGTGAGCCAGTTGAAAGTGTCCGACTTTCTTTTTGTTGGCGCCGGTAAACGCGCCTTTCTCGTAGCCAAACAATTCACTTTCCAGAAGTGTGTCGGGAATTGCCGCGCAGTTGAGGGCGATGAACGGACCTTCGTGGCGTCGCGACGTCTTGTGAATGGCTCGAGCCACCAGCTCCTTGCCCGTTCCACTTTCGCCGCGTACCAGCACCGACGCGTCCGACTTTGCCAGGCCCGCCACCATCTCTTTGATTCGCGTAATTCCCGGGCCATCGCCGATGATTTCGTCTGGAGAACTGGTGGCAATGTATTCTTTAAGCCCGGCGTTTTCGGTTTGCAGTTGTCTGCGTTCTTGCAGCCGCTGAATCAGGCGCAAAAGTTCTTCGGTTTTGAACGGTTTAATTACGTAGTCGTAGGCGCCCTGGCGCATAGTTTCAAGCGCGGTTTCCAGCGACGCGTATGCCGTCATCACAATAACGTCGGTGCCAGGCGCAGCCAGCTTGGTTTCCTTCAGCAACGTTACGCCGTCGACTCCCGGCATCCGCAAGTCGGTAAGCAGTATGTCGAACTTCCCGCTTTGCACGAGCTCCAGGCCGCGCTGCGAGTCATCGGTGTGTTCGCAATCGTGACCTTCGTCTCCAAGCTCCGCCGCCAGTAGCTTCCCAATCTTAGCTTCGTCGTCTACGATGAGTATCTTGGACATGTTATTCCTATGCGGATCGGGGAAGTGTCAAAGTAACCGCGGTGCCTTCGTCGGCTTTGCTGCGGATTTCTAGATTGCCGCGGTGCTGCTCGACAATGGTCTTGACGATACTCAGACCCAGCCCGCTTCCGTCGACTTTGTTCGTGAAGAAGGGTTTAACCGCTTCGCGCGTTTGTTTTTCGCTCATCCCGATACCATGGTCAGTCACGCGGATTGCCACGTTACCGCCGATAACGCGGTGGTCGACAACGACCGAACCGCCACCGGTGCTGGCTTGAACGGCGTTGATGATGACGTTTATTAGGGCTTGTCGCAAGCGGCGTTCATCTCCCCATACGGTCGTCTTTTCTCCCGGGGCGGTAGTCACGGCAACGTTTTGTTTGTCGGCTGCGGGCGCGGCCACTGCGACGCTTCGTTCCAGCAGCCGGTCAACGTCGACGTCGGTGAACGCGGTGACGTCGTCGCGTGCAAACTCAAGATATCCGGTGAGAATGCGATCCAGTTGATCCACTTCCTCGGTGATAAAAGACAACGTTTCTTCTTCGGCGCCAACTTTCTTTTGCAGTCGTTGTGCCGAAGTCGAAATAATGCTAAGTGGGTTGCGAATCTCGTGGGCGATATTGGCCACCATCCGGCCCAGGGTGGCGAGGTTTTCCTGCTGAACCGCCGCAGCCGACGCCCGGTCGAGGCGCATCGACTGAACGTAAAACAACACGCCCAGGAGAAAAACGATAGCAACAGCCGCGACTGTCACCAGACCCAAGAGTCGCGCCAGCGCCCGAAGGTCGTCAAAAAACTGTGCGCCCGCTTCCACACTTAAGAGTCCCACGATGGTACCTGCCTCCGACACAACTGGCGCGTAGGCGGATTTCAGATAGATGTCGCCCGAACGATACAGCGCCGTGTAGGCGGCGACGCCGGAGCGCGCCAGGGTAACGGCGCTCAAGTCGAGATCGATAAACGGGTTTAGCTCGCCGGGTTGCGAGTAGCCGTCGAGGTCGATAATGGTCAAACCTTCCGGGTCCAGAAGCGCAATGTTAGAAAGGTTGTTTTCGCTTTCTGCCAGCGAAAGCGCGGCGAGAATCTCGGTGCCTGCCGACTCGCCAACGTTTGGCATGCCGATAACCGCAACCACTCGAGCGAGGTTCGTCGAGACGGCCTTCAACTGCTCGCCCAACCCGCGGTCGAGTTGCGTCTTGGCCTGCCGGTAGAGCGTAAAAGTGGTTCCCAGCGTTAGCGCCAGGGTCAGAGCCACAAAGACAGCCACCAGGCCCAAGCGGCGGGTACGAGAGGATGGGGGATTAGCGTTGTGCATAAGTTGGCGGTTCCATCCTAGCGCGGCGGGTTTGGATTCAGCAAGAACTGCCGAAAAAGACAAACCAGTCGCAAAAGAAAGAGCCGACCCGCGAATGCGAGCCGGCTCTTTTAAACTACGTCTGCGCTACCAGGCTAACGGATGACGGTAAACTTGCCGATCTTGTTCTCGAACTGATCCTTGGCGTTTCCAGTTACCTCTACCGAATACAGGTAGACGCCGCTGGTTACGTCCTGACCGTTTCGACTAACCAGATCCCAACGCACAGTACCGATACCGTCGGAACCGTCAAAGTCCAGGGTTTGCACCAGATCGCCGGAAAGCGTGTAGATGCGAATCTTGCCCGTTGCGGCGGGAAGATTGCGGAACTCCACCTTGACGCCAGTCGGGTCGTCGTTGTTTGGCCCCAGAGTCCATCCCGCCATTGACTCTGTGGTGGCCGGATTCGGAACCACGAAGACATTGTCGGGATTGTAGTTGTAGGCCTGCTGCGACGGGGACTTCGGTTCGACGAACGTAAAGTTCGACGACGGGTCACCGACCTTGCCTTTGGCAACCGGGCGGCCGTTTTCCAACACGTGGTCGGCGGCCGTTACGGCATAAAAGTACGGGCGACCGCGGTGCATCGACTTGTCGATGTACCGGTAGTACGCACGACCTTCCACCGAGCCTAGCTCGTTCTGAGCCAGCTTGGTAATGGTGTCGCACTCGGCAACCGTCACGCCCGGCGGGCACGGCGGTTCGTTGCCCGGGAACTCGATCAGGTATTCCTTGCACTGGTCAATCAAGTCGCGCTTTTCAGCTGCACGCATCGTGTTGAGCGGCTCGTAACGAAAGCGGTCCAGACCGGTGTCTTCGCCGAGGTCGTTAACCACATCGACTTCGAAGAGCAGACGCCACAGGTCAGACCCCGGGCCGTTCTCGGCCGTGGTTCCAATCGGGCGATCCCACTCGTCGGCGCGCCAGACTCGGTAGCCTTCAAAGTCGAACTCCTGCGACTTAACGTCGGGCACTTTTTCCGAGAAGTTATCCCAGTAAATAACGACGCCGTCCGTGGCCGACTCATCGATGCGCATCGCCGGTGGCGGCGGCGCAGTACCCACTATCCAGTTGATCTGGGCTTCCTGGCCGGCGATTCCGGTCTTGTACTTGGTACTGTCTTGCGGCGGAATGTTGCACCGTTCGCGGAACAACTCTTCGCGCGCGCAGTCGTTGTTGATGTAAAGCGGGTCACGCGACGGCCAGTTGATCGGTGTTGCGAGTTCGTCGCGGCAGGTGTCGATCGCGACGTTCTCGGCCGGTCCGTAAACCGGCGTTTCGCGGCCGTCAACACCCGTCGTCGGGTTACCGTCGAGGTTGAACCAGGCACCCTCGAACGTGAGCTGGGCGCTGGCGGCGTTGGTTTCCATCCCGCGCAGGCCTTCACCGATTACAAATGCAGTTTGAAACACCAGGGTCGATCCCGGCAGCAACTGGCTAAACGGACCCGCGCACATGAGCATACGGTAGTCACGGGGCACCGCTTGATCGCGCTCGATTGTCTCCGAGGAAAGCAATTCGTAGCGCTCAAAGTCGTCGGTGGGGTCGCCACCTTCTTCGAAGGACTGGCTCCCCGAGAAGTTTGCGTAGGTCGAAATCCCGACCTTTTCTGGTGCAAACTCGCCGGTCGGGTCGGTGGTGTGGCCCAGGAACATAATTCCCAGATAGCCAGCAGTCTCACCTTCGTCACCGTCACCGTCGTAGGTATAGGCTACGTCGATCGACACCGGGCCAAGGTCGGTACACAACACTGCACGGGAATAGAAACCAGTCGCGTCGTCTTCCCAGTAGTTGTCGGTTTCGCGGGGGCCGGCGTCGCCGTCGGCGAAGAAACCAATGTAGAGGTCTTCCAACACGTTGGTGCCGATGTTGGTAATCCAGAAGTTTGCGCCGACGAAGTCGTCAAACCGGTCTTCTTCCCACTGGTAACTTTCCTGACGAACGTGAATGTTCAGCGGGTTGTGTTGCGGATAGATTTCCAGCGCTGTCGGTTGGTCGTCGGTGTACTGGCAGCTGAACATCTGCTTCGACACGGCGGCAAAGTCTTCGTCGATGGCGCCATCGCCATCGTCGTCGTAGCCGTTGAGCCAGTCTTCATCGATCAGACCGTCGCGGTCATCGTCGGCAGTACTCGACGGCGAACGGTTACCGTTGCGGGCACCTTCGGCGGTTCGGTACATGATGTCCAACGGATCCTGCGTTGGGCGAAACTCGAACGCGTACGCGGCTACCGAAACTGCGGGGACGCCGCCTTTCTGCGCACCTACCCAAAGTCCGGAGGTAAACAAATACTCAACGCCGCTACCGGCGGGCCATTGGGCCGACGGCACTTCCGAAAACGGGAAACCCGCTCCGGGCCATGATCCGAACTGGCCCCAGTTACCGACGTGCATTTGCAGCTCGCCAATATTGTGTACGGTGGAGCCGTCGATCACGAGAATGCGATCGGGACCAAGGTTGCCGTCCTTGTCCGGTTTAACCACTTCTGTAGGTTCGATGCGGCCGTGGCTAAGCGCCGGCGCCAGAAGCGTCAAACAAACGAAACTCAGGGCAATTCGTCTAAGGGTGTTCATACGCCCCTTCTTTCTGAGCCAAGATTTCTTTCTCCCTACGGAGCTTACCTGAGGGTATGAAACGAGCGGTGGGATCAGTAGAAATTATCTACGGAAATCACGCTGTGTCAAGGCCTTTTGGCTCCGGGACGGCATACAACCGTCCCTGGACTGCGCCGGAGACCGAGACTTTTAGTCCATACAATTGTATGGTGTCCAAACACGTTTCAAACCCGTTTATCGGTCTGCTGAACCGCTCCGAAATTGGATTGCTTCGGTGGGGCAACAGTTCACTTCGCGGTGGAGCCGAGTGGGATATCTCTATGAAACCCGACGGCTGGGCTCCAGGTCAAGCCGTTTCGAGGAGCGTCAACCACGGGCACGTGGGGAGTTACAAGTTGCGGTACAGTCTTGCGGGATGGGTATAATGAACCCAATCGTGCCAGCAGCGTCAAGCCTTTCCCGGCGGAACCGGACGAGCAGAGAGCGGTAGAAGAGTTATGGACGTACAACTGTTTCGACATCCCCGGCTTAGAATGCTGCTTGTTGTTGTCGCCTCGTCTCTGCTCTGGACTTTGCTCGCTATCGCGCAAGGTTGCTCGGGCGGTCCTGGCGAAAGGGATAACCCCAACACGCTAACCCTTATCTACACCAATGACATGCGGGGCGAAGTGCGTTCCTGTGGGTGCGCGGCCAAGGACTACGGGGGACTGGGGCGGCGGGCCACGTACGTTCAGGCGGTCCGCGATACGGCCAGCAATGTAGTCCTGGTTGAGTCGGGCGGCTTCTTCGGAGCCGACCTTAACTACGGTCGCGAGAAAGCCGAACTGACGCTCAAGTCGCTGGGACTAATGAACTACGATGCCATCGTCGTCGGAGAAGAGGACCTGGCATTCGGATTGGACTACCTGGTAAAGCGCGCGCAGGCCGATCGGCTGCCCGTACTGGGGGCCAATCTGTATATGGCCGACGGCACGCTCGCCTTTTCGCCCCGCAAGGTTGTCACCACAGCGGGTGGTCTTAAGGTGGGGATGATCGGCGTGCTAGATCCGGCGCTTACCCTTCCGCCGAAAGCGCAACAGGAGAAAGTTGTTGCGAAGCCGATGCAGCCCGAGGTGGCCAGACACGTCTCCGCACTCCGGGACTCGGTCGACCTGGTCGTGCTGGTGGCGCATGTTCCGCGCGCCAAGGCCATGCAACTGGCAAGCGACAACCCGGGCATCGATCTTATCGTGCATGGGCACGACGGACGCCCGGTCCGACGGCTCAAGCCGCGGGGGAACGCGTACCTCTTGCAGGTATCGGACAAGGGAAGGTACGTGGGTAAGGCGTACGTTGAACTGGCCGATGGCGGCGGTGTTGCCGCCATCCAGAACGCCGCCGACGCGATGACCAAGACTTTCGTGGATGACGAAGCGGTGGCCGCGTTGTTCCGTTCGTACGACTTGACAGTCGCCGACCGCGAACGGGAGAAGGCGCTTGCTAACGTTGGGCGCGGCGCGGTGACCGAACCGTTTCAGGGGTCGGAGGCGTGTCAAAGTTGCCACGCGCCGATTTATCAGCATTGGAAAGAAACCAAGCACGGTCACGCGTTCGAAGTGCTCAGCAGTCAGAACCGGCAATACGATCGCGACTGCACACCCTGTCACACGGTTGGGTTCTATAAAACGGGCGGCTTTCGTAACGTCGACAACACGCCGCACCTTATCCACGTTGGTTGCGAATCCTGTCACGGCAACGGCTTCCGTCACGTTAAAGACCCGACCCAGCCGCTGGGCGAACCGGACCCCGAGTCGACGTGCCGGTCCTGTCACACGGTCGAACAGACGCCGGAGTTCGATTTTACTTCGTTTTGGGGGCGAATCGACCATCCCGGGCCAACGGCCTCCGGGGGTGGGCGGTAGTCCCAAGTCCTTGTCGTCACTGGAACTATTCGGCCGGAAGCGGATATTGACACAGCGTTACCCGCGTGGTAGCGTCATAGGACACACTTGTTTTTTGTAATCCCCACAGACATTATCCTGCATCGCGACAGTTCAGAAGGAGATGTCCGCATGTTGAAGAGAGTTTTGCTGGCAAGCCTGGCTTGTATGTTTGCGCTGGGTTGCAGCGGCGATCAGGAAGCCGTCGACCCGTATGCCGAGGCTTCCCTCCGCACCTTGCTTTATGGTCCGTCGGTGATCAGCAAGGGCATGAAGTATAAGATCCGCAACCCGCAGATCATCGCCGTAGCCAACAACACGGCAATGATTCGCAGCGGAAACATTACCTCTATGTTGGTTGGTCCGAGCATCGGTTCGCACCTCGAAGGTGCTGGCGGCGACATGGTGTTTAACGTCGCTAAGAAGTTTTCGCCGTACGTGCACTTTCGCGTCGAGCAAATCGTTGCCAATGGCGATACCACGATTGTAAACAACCGACCGGTGCAGGCGCCGATCGCAATTCCGGTTGCTGATTACCGTTCGCGTGATCACGAAGAGTGGGATCTGGACCGCCTTCGTTGGAACAACACCGAAGCCATCAAGAAAGCCATCGACAAGCAGTTCACTGTCGAAGGCACGATCACGATGAGTGAAGAAGATGGCGAAGAGATTTATCTGCTCCAGGGCACGCAGTCGACTTACCGCATTGACTGGGAAGGTGTTCCCAGCGACGGGGTCGAAATGGTATTGGAAACGCTCATCAAGAACGGCGGCGCTTTTAAGGGTGGCATTACGCTAACCGAAGAAGAAGCCTGGCCGGATCGACGCAACAACCAGATCATTGGAACCGTGGTTGTTGACTACGTCGAGTTCATGGGTCGCGTTTTCGCGAGCTAGTCCGTTAGCAAAGATTTCGTTGACGAGTTCACCAGTCAACGACGGGGTCGCCATCTGGCGGCCCCGTTTCTTTTGGTAGTGCTTGCCGGGCTTGGGCCAATCGGCTAGCTTTTCTGCATGAAGAAGCTTCCCACATGGGTCGAGGTAAATCTCGATCACCTTGCACACAACTTTAAGGCCATCCGCGACCTGGTCGGTACCGACGTTGATACGATGCTCGTGGCCAAGGCTGATGCGTACGGCCTGGGTGCAGTGCAAGTCGCGCGCGCGGCCGAAGGCAAGGTGCGCATGCTCGGCGTTGCAACCGTCGACGAAGCGATCGAGTTGGTTGAAGCGGGCATCACGACGCCGATTTTAATTCTTAGTCCAATTCTGGAGACGGAGATTCCAGCGGTGGTCGCGCGTGGGGTGTCGGTTTCGATTTCTTCGTTGGACTTTGCGCAAGCGTTGTCCGCGTATTGTCAGCGACACCAAATGCGTTCGTCGATTCACGTCGAGATCGACACGGGAATGGGACGCACTGGGATACAGCTTGCCGATGCCGAAGACGACGTGGTGGCGATTGGGAACCTTCCACAGCTCGACTTCGCGGGAATCTACACTCACTTTCCGGTGTCGGATGAGGATCCGCAGTTTACCCAGCAGCAGGTAGAAGCGTTTAACGATCTGGTGGCTCGCGTGCGTGCGCGTGGAGTCGATGTTGGCGTATTGCATAGCGCGAACAGCGGTGCGGTGCCCACCGTCGTTACGTCGCACATGGATATGGTTCGCACCGGACTTCTAGCTTACGGTCACTACCCGGGCGGTCATCGTATCGAGTCGCAACTGCGGCCGGTGCTAAGTTGGAAAAGTCGTGTCGCCCGCGTGCGCCACGTTCCGAAAGGTCATGGCATCAGCTACGGCCGCACCTTTGTGACACAGCGCGACTCTGTTATCGGCGTTATTCCCGTTGGCTACGGCGATGGGTATCCGATCGGAACATCGGGGAAGGGATTCATGATTGTCGGCGGGCGACGGGTTCCGATTGTGGGGCGTGTCACCATGGACATGACGATGGTGGATCTGACCGATCTTCCGGCAGTGCCACAGGCCGGGGATGAAGTGGTGCTGATCGGTTCGCAATCCGTTGGCGCCGACAGCGCGACGATTGGCCTTAACGACATCGCCGACTGGGCGGGCACGATCGGCTACGACATTATCTGCAACATCAGCAAACGCGTCCCGCGGACGTATTTTCGCAGCGGCAAGGTGGAAACCTACAAATCGCTGCTGGGCATCCTGCCCAACCGAGTCCTGGTATAATCCCAAGATGTTTAAACGTGTCATTGTGATCGTCCTCGACGGGGTCGGTATTGGCGAAGCATCCGATGCCGCCAACTACGGCGATGTGGGCTCCCACAGTCTCGGGAACACCGCGCGAATGGTCGGCGGGTTAAACCTGTCCCAGTTGGCAACGATGGGCTTGGGCAACCTTTCCGATATCGCTGGTGTGGCACGCGAACCCGACCCCGCTGGCCATCATGCGATTCTGCGGCCCCGCTCTGCGGGTAAAGACTCTATCAGTGGCCATTGGGAGTTAATGGGGTGTCGACTGGAACGCCCGTTCACGGTTTATCCCGATGGTATGCCGGCAGCGTTTGTTCGGACTTTTGTTAATGACATCGGTCGCGGTGTGTTGGGCAACGAGGCGGCAAGCGGGACCGAGATCATTCAGCGGCTCGGCGATGAACACGTAGCCACCGGCAAACCCATCATGTACACCTCGCAAGACAGTGTCTGCCAGATCGCCGCGCACGAGGACGTGGTTCCTGTGGCTCAGTTGTACCAGTGGTGTATGGCAGCGCGTGAAATCGGGATTGTTCCGGCGGTGGCGCGAATCATCGCCCGTCCTTTCGCGGGCAAGTCTGGCGGTTACTTTCGTACGCCGCGGCGAAAAGACTTTGGAATTGCGCCGCCGCAAACGACAGTGTTGGACGAACTCGCACGCGCCAGCATTCCGGTGACCACGATCGGGAAGATTGACGATTTGTTTTGCGGCCGGGGGATCGGTCAAAGTTTTCATACCCGCGACAATCAAGATGGAATGCGACAGACCCTAAGCTGTCTCGATACGATGGAGCGCGGGTTCTTGTTTGTGAACCTGGTCGACTTTGACACGATGTGGGGGCATCGCAACGACCCAAGGGCGTATGCGCTGGGGCTGGAAGATTTTGATTTGTTCCTGCTCGATCTGCTGCCACGCCTGGATTCAACCGATTTGCTAATGATCACGTCTGACCACGGCAACGATCCGACGACCGCAAGTACTGACCACTCTCGCGAGAATGTTCCGTTGATCGTGTATCATTCTGGTATCGATCGGGGTTGTCATTTGGGACGGCTCGACGGGTTTGATCATGTCGGCGGCACCGTGCTCGCCGCGCTGGGAGTGGACACCGACCTGCCAAAGGTTAACGTAGTCTCAAACGCCGAGGAATCGCGATGAGTTGGTTTGTGGGAACCAGTGGTTACAGTTACAAGGAATGGAAGGGTCCGTTCTATCCCGAGAAGATTAAGAACGACGACATGCTATCGTACTTTGCCAGCAAGTTGACGTCGGTGGAGATCAACAATACGTTCTATCGCATGCCGCGCGAGAGTGTGGTGGAGAGTTGGGCGGAGCAGGTGCCGGAAACGTTTCGGTTTTCGATGAAAGCGAGCCGTCGGATTACCCATTTTGGCCGCCTCGGCGATGTCCAAGAACACACCCAGTATATGTTTCGTGCGCTTTCGCCATTGGGGCTAAAATTGGGCGTCGTGCTGTTTCAGTTGCCGCCCAATTTTAAGAAGGACATCGAAAAGCTAAACAACTTTCTACCGATGATACCGCGTCGAATCCGCGCGGCGTTTGAGTTTCGTCACGAAAGCTGGTTTGACGACGATGTTTTTGATGCGCTTAAGTCCAAGAACTCCGCGCTGGTGATTGCCGACACCGACGAAGACTGCACGCCGCTGGTTGCCACCGCGGACTGGGGCTACCTGCGCCTGCGTCGCGCCAGTTATCGCAAACCCGGCCTGGAAAAGTGGGTTAAAAACATCGACGAGCTAGGATTCAAAGACTCGTTTGTGTTCTTTAAGCACGAAGACGCTGGCGCGGGACCCAAGGCCGGAATGAAGTTCTTGGGGCTTATCGACCAGTAGCGTTTGCGGGCTCGTTCTACAGCAGCTTCATTTGCTCGCCGGGGCGCCGGAAATTCGCTGTCGTCAGCTTCGGTGCACCTCGCTTCAAACCGTTTTTCTTTAGGCTCACCTGAAACATCGCGGCAATCTGTTGCGCAAAAATTCCATCGCCACGATGCCGTTCCTGGTACCGTGGGTCGCTGAGTTTGCCGTCGCGCAGTTCGCGGATGCGGTTTAGCACTTTGGACTCTCGGTCGGGAAAGTGGCGTTGCAGCCACGACACAAACAAGTTTTTAACGCCGTGCGGCAGCCGCAGCACGGTAAAACTAGCGTACTGTGCTCCCGCATCGGCGGCCGCTTTTAACAAACCGGGAATTTCGTGGTCGGTAAGCCCGGGGATCACGGGAGAGGTGAGCACACCTACCGGCACGCCAGCTTTAGCGAATGCCTCGACGGCCTCCAGGCGTTTGCGAGGGGACGACGCGCGGGGCTCTAACTTGCGAGCCAGGTCGGCGTCGAGTGTCGTTGTGGAAAAGAACACGACGCCGGCATTGTTGGCCGCAAGCTCTTGCCACACGTCGATGTCGCGTGTCGCCAGAAAGTTTTTGGTCATTAGTACGGTGGGGTTTCGAAACTCAGCCAGCACTTTCAGGCAGCCGCGGGTTAACTCCAGTCGACGTTCGATCGGTTGGTACGCGTCGGTGGCACCGCTAAATCCAACAAGTTTCGGCTTCCACGACGTCTTCGTTAGCTCGGTCCGGAGCAATTGCGGCGCGTCACGCTTGACCAGAATCTTCGATTCGAAGTCCAGCCCCAGCGAAAATCCCAAGTACTCGTGGAACGGCCGGGCAAAACAATACACGCACCCGTGTTCGCATCCGCGATAAGGATTCACACTCGCGTCGAAAGAAACATCCGGGCTTTCGTTACGCGCAAGAATCGTCCTGGTGTTGTCTTCGAACAACTCGGTGCGCGGACGTTCGGCTTCGCTAATGTCTTGGTCCGTCCATTGCGCGACGTCTTCGTCGACGAAGTCGTACTCCAGCGGCACAAATCTATTGCGGGGGTTTTCTTCCGCGCCTCTACCCTTGAGGGCGCCTGGCCTTGCGCCGGTTGCGGGGAGGGCGGTTTGTTTGGTGGGTTTGTCCTTCATTGCTCTCCTTGATGTCATGGGAAGCGTACGACACGTGCGAGCAATCCTTCCGCGGGAACGAGCGAGGATCCGGCGCCGGCTCTGGGCCGATCCGCTCTCGCTTCAGTTCGGCGGCTAGCCGAGCGAAGTGGAGCGAGGTTGCGAGGACGTGGTCGTGCGCTGACCAGAGAGCACGCCAGGGACAGAATATCAAAGCGGCGAGCACCCCGCAAGCGGGGTTAGGTGAGATCGAACTCATTACGGACCTGTGCAAGCTCCGTAACGAGTTCGGTGTTGGCACGCTTACGCGCGCCGGTCTCCATGACGCTTAGTTTGTGAGTAAGCATGTCGAGGGTTGCAGCGCGTTGCTCGTCGTTGAGCTCTTCGGCACGAAGCATCTTTGACAACGCTTTAATGCGAAAACGATCCATACCCCAATGTTTCTGTGAGAGTTGGTCGTCGTGGCCGCCGTATTTCACGATTAGTTGTTCGTCAATATAGAGCACCGGCTCGTGTGCACACACGCGCAGCCACAGGTCGTAGTCTTCGCACGCGGGCAGCGTTTCGTCGAAAAGCCCACGGTCGTCAAACAAGTCGCGACGGATTAGGCTGGCCGACGGCGAAATCACGCACAGGGGAAGGCATCGTTGGTAGATCCAGCCGCCCGTCTTTTCGTGCTTCTTCATGGGGTTCACGCGTACGCCGTTGCGCACCCAAACCTCGTCGCTGTGCACAAGTCGGTAGTCGGGTTGCGGTTCTACGTGGTCGTTTATTGCCGCGATCCGGTCGAGTTGCCGTTCGACGCGATGGGGTTGCCACTCGTCGTCCGAATCGAGCAGCGCAATCCACAGGTCGGTATACTCACGGTCGGGAAAACGTTTGCGAAAGTGACTGGTGGCCGCGCGGATGCCGTGGTTGCGTGCGGCACTGACTCCGGAGTTGTTCTGCCCAAGCCACGTGACATCGGGGAAATCGCAGGCGATTGCTGCGGTGTTGTCGGTGGAGCCGTCATCGACGACAATAACATCGTCGACTGGTCGCGACTGCTTAAGGATTGACGAAAGTGCGCGGGGAAGTGTGTGCGCTCGGTTAAACGTCGGTACCACCGCGGCAACGAACGCGGATGCCGCCACTAGTCGCCGCCGGTTAGCGCCCGGTCGATGTCGTCAAAGCTCGCGCCGTCGAGTTGGCGAGTGACGCCGTCGTGGCGGTCGCACGAACGACGGGGCTGCGTGCCTTCGACAAACACTTCGCGGCGTACATTACGACAGTTGGTGGAGACTAACAGGCCGGTGTCTTCGCATACCACGCTTTCGGTGATTCCGGACGGGCGTTTGAAACGAGGCGACGGGCGGTCTTCGTAGTACGCGGCCATGATGTCGGTCCAAAGCGGAAGCGACACACGTGCCCCGGTCATGGCCTTGCCCATGGGTTTTTTGCGGTCGAATCCCGACCAAACGCCGACTGCGATCTCCGGGGTAAAACCAACGAACCACGCGTCGGTACAACCGTCGGTGGTGCCGGTCTTTCCGGCCGCCGTTCCTTTAAATCCCATCGCACGCGAGCCGCGCCCGTAGCCTTCGTTAACGACGCTTTCCAGCAAGCTGGTAATCATGAAGTTTGTTTGCGGATCGATAACTTCTTCGCGGTAAATCTGATTGTCTTCCAGGATGTTTCCATCCCGGTCTTCGACCCGTTTTACCAGGAACCAATCGCCGCGCATTCCGCCGGCGGCGATGGTCGAATAGGCGTTGGTGATCTCGGTCAGGCTTACCTCGGACACGCCCAGCGCCAGCGAGTACACGGGCTCGAGGTTGCTTTCGATGCCGCACGAACGCGCGTAGTTAATTGCGGACTGGGGTCCCAACGCCATAAGCAGTCGAATCGCGGCAATGTTTATCGAAAAGTCCAGCGAGTGTCGCAAAGATACTTCGCCTTCGAACCGCTCGGTAAAGTTGCGCGGTTTCCACACGTCGCCGTTGGGCAAGTCCAGCACCACTGGTGCGTCCAGGAGAATGTCCGCCGGCGTGTAACCGTTCTCCATGGCGGCAAGATAGATGAACGGTTTGAACGCGCTGCCAGGCTGACGCTTGGCTTGGGTCGCCCGGTTGAATTTACTCTGCTTGAAACTGCGACCGCCCACGAGTGCTTTAACGTACCCGGTCTCGACGTCCAGGGCCACGGCGGCGGACTGCAGGTAGTTGGGCGCGCCAACCTCTTCGCCGTGGGCCAGCAGGGTGTCATACGCAGCTTTTGTGTCGGTGTACTGCTTGTACACTTCCATCTGCTGCAAGTGAACTTCCATGCTGTCTTCGGCGATGCGTTGCAACTTGGGGTCGAGGTCGGTGTAGACGCGCAGACCGTCGTGGTAGATCCGGTCGGAACCGTAGCGGCGCTCCAAATACTTGCGCACCTCTTCCAGAAAGTATGCGGCGTAGTCGCTTTTCTCTGCGCGCGTTTTCATCGGGTTGATTTCTTCGGCGCGAATCGAGTCGGCGGTACCCTTAGCAATGTAGCCAGCGTCGACCATGGAAATTAGGACAGCTTCGCGACGCTTTAGTGCACGGTCGAGGTTGTACAGCGGCGAATAGTCGCGCGGGTTTTTGGGAAGCCCGGCGATCAGCGTCGCTTCGCCCATAGTGAGTTCGCGAACGCTCTTGTTAAAGAATGTGCGTGCGGCCGCCTCTACACCGTGCGCGCCCGAACCAAAATAGATTTGGTTCAAGTACATCTCCAGAATCTCGTCCTTGGAGTACGACCGTTCGATGCGTGTCGCCAGTAGCGCTTCTTTTATCTTCCGCGTGTAAGAACTCTCGAACATGTCAAAGAGGTTACGCGCCAACTGTTGCGTAATCGTGCTGCCGCCCTCTTCTCGCGATCCCGACCGCATGTTAACCCATACGGCGCGGGCGATACCCATAAGGTCCACACCCCAGTGGTCATAAAATTTGCGGTCTTCGGTTGCGACAATCGCATCGATCAGGTACTGCGGTATGTCTTCGAGCGAAACCAACGCACGGTCTTCAATGTAGTATTCGCCGACCAGCGAAGAGTCGGCGGCGAAAACGCGCGTCTTAAGCGACGGTTCGATCATCTCCAGGCGCGCGGTGCTGGGCAGGTCGCGCGAGAAGTACTGGATGGCGGCGATGCCGATGCCCAACCCAAGGATGACCAGGCCGGCGAGGACTTTCACCACGATCGGAATGCGGAAAGGTATGCGGATCGACTTTAGGTTCATAAATAATGGCGGGGTTGCGACTCAAGATAGCACCTGCAACCGCCTGGCACCAATCTCGTTTATCGGGCCCCGCGGAGCAACGCATTTTGACGCTTGCGACCCGGTTTTGTTATAGTTCGCAACAATTTAGCGCTTACCTTAAGGAACCCAGAGCCCTCTTTATGGTCACAAAATCCTACGCCGAACAGCTCGAAATCATCTCGCGGGGCACCGTCGACCTGCTGCCGCCGGACCTGCTCGAAAAGAAGCTCAAGCGCTCTCTTAAAGAGAACAAGCCACTCATTGTTAAACAAGGGTTTGACCCAACCGCGCCCGATATTCATCTCGGCCACACCGTCGGGCTTCGTAAGCTACGCCAGTTTCAAGACTTAGGACATCAGGTGGTGTTCCTGATTGGTGATTTTACCGGGCTGATCGGCGACCCGACCGGGCGTAGCGAAACCCGCAAGCAGCTAACCCACGACGAGGTTCTGGAGAACGCGAAAACCTATACGGATCAAGCGTTTATGATACTCGACCGCGACCGTACGGACGTGAAGTTCAATAGTAAGTGGTTGATGGACATGAACTTCGCCGAGGTGCTGCGCCTGACCGCGACCCAGACGGTGGCCCAGCTTATCGAGCGCGACGACTTTAATAAGCGATACACCGAAGGCAAGCCGATTAGCCTGCTGGAGTTTATTTATCCGCTGGCTCAAGGCTACGATTCGGTGGCGCTTAAGGCCGACGTTGAGGTCGGTGGTACCGAACAGAAGTTTAACCTGCTTATGGCTCGCGACATTCAGCGGCAGTATGGCCAGGAGCCGCAGGTCATTCTAACCACGCCCATTCTGGAGGGGATCGACGGGGTCGAAAAAATGTCGAAGTCGCTGGGTAACTACATCGGTATTAGCGAGCCGCCCGAAGAGATTTTTGGCAAGACCATGAAGATCCCCGATGGACTCATCTATAAGTACTTCGAGTTGGTGAGTTCTTACGATGCCGCCGGGCTTTCCAATGTGAAGGCGCGGCTGGCGGATACGTCGGTGAATCCGTCACACCTGAAGCGAGAGCTGGGTCGTAATCTGGTCGAGCAGTTTCATAACGCCGACGCGGCTGCGGCCGCCGAGCAGCACTTTGACACGATCTTTGTTCAGAAGGATCGGCCCGACGATATCGAGACGATGGAAATAAAAGCGTCAGATGGTGAGTTGTGGATCGTTAAGGCGTTGAAAGCGGGCAATCTGGTGGAGAGCAACGGTGCCGCCAAGCGTCTCATCGCCCAGGGCGGCCTTAAGATTGACGGCGAAAAGGTAACCGACATGGACCTTAAGCTGGCGCCACGCGCAGAGCCCTACGAGATCAAGGCGGGTAAGCGAAAGTTTCTGGCAATCAAAGTGGTCTAATTGTTTACGAAGTCCCAGGTTGAACGGGATTCCGGCGCGGTTTGGGTTGAATCCACTTGCGTCCAAACCACGATTCTCTAATACTTTCGGCACTCCCCCTGAATTGCTCCCCCCTGTGCGGCCTCCCTGGACCGCGAACGCCCCTGCTGAAACCCCCTGTGATGTTTCCCCCACGGAGGTGGCTATGCTGTCTCGTTTGATGCGGCGTTCGGGATTGTTTCTGTTGTTGTCCTGTGTTGGCCTAACGCTGGGCTTTTCCGAATGTCATTACCACGAAGCTCACAATCCTCACGGTGTGAAGTGCGATAACTATCGCAAGCGCATTGAAGTTTATGTTTACGACGCCGATACCGGCGATCCGTTACGCGGCAAGACGGTTTACCTGCGTAAATATCGTACGCGTCACGCGTCGCACTACAGCCACAGCAACTGCGCCGACAGTTACACCATCGAATCCGACCGTACCGACGAGTACGGCCGCGCGGTCATCCATTTTAACAAGGACGAGTGCAGTTGCTACGACGTCTACGTTTGTCCATCGGGATACAACTGTACCGAGGCATGGGTTAGCGGTAGCGGCGACATAGACCTGCCGGTTTACTACGACGGGCATTAAGCCCGCTTGCGCCGTCGGCGTAAACCAAAGATAATCCGCAAATGCGAATCGTGTTTGTGGAACCACACCTGGAACTTTACGGCGGCATTCGTCGTGTCCTTGAATTTGCCAACCGTCTGGCGGATCGAGGACACGACGTTGCCGTCTATCACCCCTCCGGCCAGCCGTGTTCGTGGATGCCATGTCGTGCGGAAGTGTATCCACTTCACGACATATACCTGAATACGGCGAATATTCCCGCCGACGTGTTGGTGTTTAACAATCCGCCACAGTATCGGGTGGCCCAACGTGCGATCGCAAAAGTAAAACTGTTCTACATCCTGGCGCTATACGATCGCGAGCAGCTAAAGCGCTTTACCATTCGTCAGTGGTGGCCGCGCAAGGGGCGTATGTTATCGTTAAAGCGTTGTTTGCAGTTGCCGTTCGTCCACGTGTCGAATGCCACGTGGATGCAAACGTGGCTGCGCGACAACTTGTCGCTGGATACCGAGCTGCAATTGGGCGGTGTGAACTTTGACTATTTTCATCCCATCGCTAATGCTCGCTCGACCGAAACGGCACGGCGACTTTGGCCCAACGCGAGACCGGATAGCTTTCGGATTCTCACCAGTGGCGACCCGCGTGAACACAAGGGTTATCGCGAAGTCGTCGCGGCCTCCGAGTTGCTAAAGAAGCAGTTTGGACATTTGGTGTGGGCTACTTATCACGGGCGTCAAATACCGCAAGAGCAAATGGCCGAGGCGTACAGTGCCGCCGATCTGTTTGTCGACGCGCAATGGTACGCCGGGTGGAATAATCCGGTGGTGGAGGCGATGGCATGTGAAACGCCGGTTGTGTGTTCGAACATCGGCGGCGTTGCCGATTTTGCGCGGCACGATGTTACTGCGTTGCTGGTGCCGCCGCGCGAGCCCGAGCCGCTCGCGGCAGCCGTCGCGCACATGGTTAGTAACGAAGGGCTGCGCCGTCGGCTGAGCGACGCGGCGCGACGCAAAGTCGAGATGTTTAGTTGGGATGTCGCGGTTAGCGACTTCGAAGCGTTGTTGCAACGCAAGGTGGCCGAAGCGAAGTGATTGATCCGTTTACGGCATTGGAAAACGTTCTCGCGATGCGCGTGAACCCGGCGACGTTGTCGGAGCACGCGATAGCCTTGGGGGGTTCGCGCAGTGGCCGCGAGGTGCAAGGTTTTCGCTTCGGCGTTGGTGCGCGACGGGTGAGTTTAATCGCCGGTGCACACGCCGACGAACCCGTGGGGCCGGGACTCCTGCGGCGCGCCGTGTGCTACCTGGCGAGCCTGTCAGACGACCATCCGCTGTTGACGCGCTTCAACTGGTGGATCGTTCCGCATATTAATCCTGACGGAGAAGTAGAGAATGCTGGTTGGGCTGCTCCGGAACCGACGGGCGGCGGGTATGATCCGCTCGCGTACTTGTCGGGAGCGCGACGCGAAATGCCGGGCGACGATATCGAGTTCGGTTTTCCACGTTACAGCGACGACAATGCGCGCCCCGAACCGACCGCCGTTTACCAATGGTGGCATACCGATGCTCGACCGTTTTGTTTTCACGCGTCGTTGCATAGCATGGGTTTCGCATCCGGTGCCTGGTTTCTGATTGATCCCGAGTGGGTGGAGCGTTCCCGCGGACTGATGCGCGAAATGCAAATGGCGGCGGCGGTCGCTGGCGTTGCTTTGTTTGATGTCGATCGCGAAGGCGAAAAAGGGTTCATCCGCGTGGGGGAGGGTTTTTCCACACGTCCCAACTCGGTTGCGATGCGAGATTACTTTTTGCAGCGTGGCGATAGTGAGACGGCAAGTTGGTTTCGACCGTCGTCAATGGAAACGGTTCGGTTGATGGGGGGCGATCCGTTGACGATTGTTACCGAGATGCCTCTGTTTACGTTGCCAGCGCCCGATGTTCCTCCGCCGGCGTTGTGGGACTGGTTCATGGAATCCCGCCAACGTATTGGCGACTGGCGCCGACGCCTGGCCGGCGGCGAAGAGCCATTACTAATACAGGCCGAGCTTGACGCCGCTGCGGTTAAGCCGCTTTCCTTAAGTACCCAGCGCGAAGTCATGTGGTCGTACGTGACTGGCGGGCTCAAGCTTAGTTGCGGCCGGGCTGGCTAAATCCTCTTCGCGCATGGTGTCCCATCGGTTACTCTACTGCGACGACGGCTTGGCGGCCGGTAGCGACCCGGTGACGTCATCCCCAAAATTCCCACCCATACATGGTAAGGGCCGGACATGATCGGCGATTCGATCGCGCACTACAAGGTTACTGACAAGCTTGGCGCTGGCGGTATGGGCGAGGTGTATCGCGCCCGTGACGAAAAGCTAAATCGCGACGTCGCGCTTAAGATACTCCCCCAGGCTTACGTTTCTGACCGGCAACGAATGGGTCGTTTTCAGCGAGAAGCCCGCTTGCTGGCTTCGTTAAACCACGCCAACATCGCCGCTATCTATGGGCTCGAACACGAACGCGACACCCACGCGTTGGTGTTGGAGTTGGTCGAAGGTGACGACCTGGCCTCGTTGCTGCAAGCCCGACGACTGCCGCGCGACGAAGTGGTGGACATCGCCGTGCAAATTACCGAGGCGCTGGAGTTCGCGCATGACGCCGGCGTGGTACATCGCGACCTTAAACCCGCCAATGTTATTGTGACGCCCGATCATCGCGTTAAGGTCTTGGACTTTGGACTGGCGAAAGCGTTTTTGGACGATGGTGGCGGCGACAACGATAGCGCTCAGACGATAAACACAATGTCACCAACGTTGTCACTGGATGCCAGTACCGCCGGAATGGTGTTGGGTACCGCCGCGTACATGAGCCCCGAGCAAGCTCGCGGTAAGCCGGTGGATCGCCGCGCTGACATCTGGTCGTTTGGTGTGCTGTTGTTTGAGATGATGTCGGGTAAGCAGTTGTTCACCGGCGAGACGATTAGCGACACGTTGGCGTCAGTAATTAAGGACACGCCGGACTGGGCGCTTTTGCCCGCCGACACGCCGTCGATCATTGCCGAACTCATTCGACGCTGCCTGGAAAAAGACCCACGACAGCGTTTGCAGTCAATTGGCGAAGCGCGCATTGCACTGCAGGAGCTTAAGGCGGGGGAATCGGAGGGGTCGTTATTGACCGGCGCGAGCACTTTTGGAGTGTCGCCACAATCCGACCACGCGTCGGCCTCGGGGGGGCGCGGTGCCAAACTGTGGGTACCCGTCGTTATTGCGGTGGCGGTTTTGGCCGCGCTGCTGGGGCGAATGCTAGCGCCAACACCACAAGCAGAGCACAACGACCGCCGCTTTTGGATTCACAAAGAGGGGCTGTCGGTTCGGTATCCGAACAACTGCGCGGTGTCTCCGGATGGTCGCCGGGTTGCGTACTTTGTCCACGGCGAAATTTTTGTGCGCGATCTTCAGGGACTGGAAGACCAGCCGATTGTACAGAGTGACGGCGCGAGCACGTTATTTTGGTCGCACGACAGCGAGTGGATTGCTTTTGCCAGCAATGGTCGGGTGCAAAAGGTGCCGGCCCCGGGCGGTTCGCCATCGGTTATATGCGACTTTCCCCACGGCGAGTTGGACGGTGCGGATTGGGACGAGAACGGTATGCTCTACCTTGCGCCTAACACGGGGCCCATCTATGTGGTCTCCGAGCGCGGCGGCGACGCACGGCCGCTGTTTGAGCCAGCGCCCACCGAGTCTGACTTTCACACGCCGAGCGCGTTACCGGGCGGGCGTGGCGTGCTGTTTACCACGCACAACGCGCAGGGTCGCGAAACCATCGAAGTGTTCGCCAACGGTGAGCGCAAAGTGTTGCTACACATTCAAGGCGCGCGACTCGAGTACGCGGAATACGTTTCTGCTCCCGAATCTCCAACCGGTGGGTTCTTGATTTTTCATCGCTTGCAATCCAATCCCGGGGTGTGGGGCGCGGCTTTCGATCTGGATCGACTCGAGATTGTGGGGGATCCATTCCTGATTGATGCCGACGCGTCGTTCCCATCGGTGTCGCGAGACGGTGCTATGTTGTACGCGGTCGGAACAGGGATGGGAAGCCAGCACCTCGTGCTTACCGATCGCGCCGGTCAAATCCTTCGTCGCGTTGGCCAGGGGCAGGAGGGGATGATCTGGCCAATTGTCTCGCCGGATGGTCAATCGATAATCGTGTCGGCATTGGAAAACGGTAACCGCGACTTGTGGGTGCACAGTATCGAGCGTGGAACGAGAACGCGGCTTACGTTTGATGCAACCAACGACGCCCGTAGCGCGTGGATTTCTGACGGTGAGTTTATTGTTTACGACCATAACGATTCTGGTGTCGGTAAGCTTATGGTAACGCGGGCGGATGGAACGGGAACGCCAACGGAGCTGACGGAAGGTTACGCCCCTTCGACATCCGCAACGGGAACGATCATCGGTTATACGTTGTTTGGGCCCGAGAGTGGTAACGACATTTACTACACCTCGCTCGACGGATCGACGCCTCCGACGCCGTTGGTTGCGACGGCGGCTTCGGAGTTGGGGGTGGCTTTGTCGCCGGATGGAAACTGGGCAGCCTACATGTCTAATGAATCGGGGCGTAACGAAGTGTACCTTACTCGGTTTCCGTCCGGGCAAGGCAAGTGGCAGATTTCAACTGATGGTGGTGCATGGCCAATTTGGTCGCGTGACGGTGGCGAGTTGCTTTTCCGCGCCGGAACCGGCAACGGAGCGGCGATGTTTGCGGTCGCCGTTACTACCACGCCAGCGTTGCAGCTCGGTGTCCCCAATTTACTTTTTGACGCCAACGGTCGCCCAGAAATACTTTTGCTCGCCGGGTTCGCTGGCTATGCGTCCACCGACGACCCCGACGTGCTTGTCATGTTAGAACTCATCGAGTTCACTGCCGATCACGAAACGCGGCTCGTGTTTACCGAAAACTGGTACCGCTCGTACATCAACGGGCGGTTCTAGTCGTACAGCGCAACCGCCAGCCTGATTGGCTGGGTCACTGCGCGCGTGCGTACTCGTCGTTCGGCAGACGAATCAACTGAAATACCAATCCAAGAGACCGAATGGCCTTTACCAAAGCGTCGCTTTCGACCGGCTTGGTCAGGTAAAGGTTGCACCCCAGCTCATAGCACTGTTTGATTTCCGGGGCGTTTCCGGATGTCGTCAAGACCACGATCGGGATCGCTTTGGTCTGCGGATTGTTGCGGATGTTCTCGATGACTTCGGTGCCGTGCATTCCCGGCATGTTGAGGTCCAGAAGCATGAGTAGCGGCGTTGCCGGCGATTGTCTTTCGCAGAGAATGTGATCGAGAACATCGTAGCCGCTCTTAAAGCGAACAAGTGGGTTGGCTATGCCAGCCTCACGAATGTTCATAGATACCAGTTCCGCATATCCATCGTCGTCTTCAACAATGTATATGGCTAGCTCGTCAGGCATGGTTCCTCCGTTCGTGGTTGGAAGCTGAGTTGGGGAAGTGTGATTGAAAACGTGGTGCCTTCGCCGAGAATGCTTTCACACACAATTGTGCCCCCGAGTCTTTCGACAACGGTTTTTGTGAAAGCCAGGCCTACGCCTTCGCCGTCGGTGTCCGGCCGACCGCAACGTTTGAACAGTTGAAAAACTTTTTCGCAGTCGGCGGGCGCAATGCCGCGACCGTTGTCCGATATGGCAATCTCGAGCTGGGTGTCACTGCGGCGTCCAGTGATCTTTATGGCCAACGGGCGCTCGGGAACCTGGTACTTAATCGCGTTCGAACAAAGGTTTGTGGCGATGGTACGGATTGCTTTCTCATCGATCTCGACTACGGGAATCTCGTCGAGGTCAAGGGTGACGGCACTACTCCATTTTGGTCCCAGGTGCGATTCGCAGATTTCGGAAAACAGAACTGCGAGGTTGATCTGTTTAGGCGAGAGCGTGTACCGACCCAGCCTCGACACCTGTAGAATTGAATCCAACTGTTGCTGCATGCGCATGGTGGACTCTCGAATGTATTTCGTCGCCGACGGGATGCGCTCGCGAAGCAAATCGATATCTCCTTGTTCCAACGGGTGGGACGAAGCCTCCAGGTGTTCGCGTAGCGTCTCCACACCCTTGGTAAGAAAGTCCGAGAATCCCTGTAGGTTAACCAGCGGCGCGCGTAGGTCGTGCGATACGATGTGCGCGAATTGTCGGACCTCTTCGTTGGCGTTGTCGAGGCGCAGTACTGTCGATTGAAGTTGCTCGGTTTGTTCGCGCAACGCACGTTCATCGGCTTTTCGCTGCGTGATGTCGCGGAGCAATAGCGAAAAGAGTTGCTGTTCGCCAACAATGTTGAGGTCGGTCACTGACGTTTCCAGATCCAATTGGCTTTCATCGGCCAAGGTGACCACTAGTTCACGAGCCTGGTCGTCAGTGTCGGGTTCGCGCAAACCCGGAAGTAATTCGTCGATCGACTGGCCGACCAGTTGATCTTTGCCACGATCCAACATTTGCTCGCTGGCCGGGTTGGCGGAAACGATAGTTCCGGTCGCGTCGAAGAGAACGACACCGTCGACGGATGTGCGAACAACGGCTTCGGTGGTATCAAACGCACGCCGTTCGGACTGCCGCGACCGTTCGAGTTTATCCACCAATCCGTGATAGCTGCGGGCGATAGCTCCGATTTCGTCCCGACGCTCCACCAGCAGTGAGCGAGGACAGGTGTCGTCGCCAAAGTTGCGGATCATCTCGTCGAGATCGAGTAGCGGTTTGGTAATGTGGCGGCCGAAGTAGAACGAAACTATTGCAAGCAGCAGGGTGGCACAGAACGCCATGATCATGTTCTGACGCGTGGTTTCGGCGATAGACGAGTAGAGTAGACCGCCGGACATATCAACGACTATGCGAACCGAACGGCGGTGCGGGACGCGACCGACGGTTGTGTCGAGGTAGTAGGCGATGTGACGATTGACGCCATGTCCGTGAGTGATGACACCTTCGCCGCGCGCTTGGGTCGCGGACAACGAACTCAGGTCGGTCGGATCGTTGGTAATGCTCAGGTTCTCGCCCGGCTGATGAACGGCAAAGCAGTTTCCGTCGGGTGTCATTACCAGGATGTTGCAATCGCCTGTTCGTTCGGCGATGACTTCTTGCATCAGAAGTTTCCAATGCGCGTTGATTATAAGAAAGCCAAACACTTCACCTTTGTCGGAAATGACGGGCGTGAATCCTCGAATTGTTGAAGGCGCGGTTGAGTCGGGCTTGCCGAACTCGATGTTCTGATCCACTTCGGAGAACGCAACTTCGCCGTCGTTCAAATGAATGGCCTCGTTAAAGTAGTCGCGCCCGCCCTTCTTCTGTAGCCGCTCCGACGGGGTTCGAACCAACTGATTGTCGAGATGGTCCATGCGGACGATTTCGCGACCGCCGTCGGCGACACCGATGAATCGGATTTGGTGGTACTCCGGTCGGGCGTAAAGGAACGACTCGAAGATCGTTTCAAGGCGTTGCTGCCAGTCGTCAAAGGTCGAATTGTGTGCCACGTCGACACCGTTGTTGTGCCTCGCGCGGACGATGCCCTGAATAGGTGGAGTGAGTTTAAGAATCTCCAGGTCGCGCGCGATGGTTTCGTACGCCCAGCCGGTCCGAACGGATAACTCCACTGCTTGACGCCGCAGCTCGCTCTGCGCCTGCTGGCGCTGAGTCTGTCGTTCCTGATAGACCCGCACGGTAAGAACAGCCCCGACGATAAAGCACGTCATTAGTGCTCCGAACGCCGCGAACTGGATCGAAAGCGATCGATCCTGCTGGATTGCTCCCTGTTTCTTCATAACTACGCTGGCCGGACCTAAGGGCGGCCGGTCAAACTCCCCGTTTTACACCAAGTGACAACTTCGCCATCGTCAGGACGGACCCGGTCCTTGAGGGAATTATTGGATGTGGTGGGATGCGGCGAGGCAGCGCGGGATACATCAGGTCGGCCACGCGTTCATATCTATATATGATGCAATAGCTTATGAGTATCGCTCAGAGCCGAGAGAAGGAGGCCCTTACGTTTTGCTCCGTGTTGGAGAGGAGGGGAGGCCTTTGCAGAAATCTCATGCTCCCCGGCAAAAACTTCATTATGGGTACTTGACACTCTTCTGAGGCCGCGATATATTCTGCGGACCTACGGGATGAGCCCTCCGGCTCATCCTTGTTCTTTGAAAACAGAATATAGTTTGTGTGTGAGGTTACGTCGATTTGAGACAACTAGTCCCAGGCGCTTGCGTCTGGGATTATGCGTCTACTCAACGAAAAACCGAACATTGACGAAAATCGGTTCGATTCACATTGGTTGTCAGTACGAAACCAAAGCGACGAGCCGGCGTCTCTGTTTCGAAAAAGGATGAAAAATCTTCTACAACGGAGAGTTTGATCCTGGCTCAGAACGAACGCTGGCGGCGTGGATTAGGCATGCAAGTCGAACGAGAAAGCGGACTTCGGTCCGTGAGTAAAGTGGCGAACGGGTGAGTAACGCGTGGGAAACCTACAGCTAGGTGGGGGATAACATTTCTAACGGAATGCTAATACCGCATGATGCTACAAATCACATGTTTTGTAGTTAAAGGTGGCCTCTGATTAAGCTATCGCCAAGCGATGGTCCCGCGTCCTATTAGCTTGATGGTGAGGTAACGGCTCACCATGGCAACGATGGGTAGCCGGCCTGAGAGGGTGGTCGGCCACACTGGGACTGAGATACGGCCCAGACTCCTACGGGCGGCA
>CAZPQK010000001.1:197683-453278 GCA_964588695.1 uncultured bacterium | reverse complement strand
GCAAACATGTCTGTTTGCCAGACATTGACACGACAAAAACACGTCAAGAAAAAACCAGCGGGTGTGTGCGACAAACATAAACTTTCGACGATCAGTCCACTCGAGTCACGTGGGCACGAAACAACCCAAAGCGGAAAACCCGAACCGGTGCCGCGCCGTCGAACTCCGTGAAATCACAGCTGTCAACGTCGTGGACGCTAGGCTGGTCAAACCCGTCGCGCGCGAACAAGCGCGTAATTGATTGTTATATAGTTAGTTAACGTCCACGAAGGTGCGACTAAACTCATTTGAACCTCTCCATACGGAAGTGTTACAATTGAAGTCGGCAAGAGGCTATCTCACTGGTCAACTGACGGGAGAAAAAGTTGACCATGACGACTGTCTATCATCATCACACTGGGTCCGCGTTTGACGTTGCTCAAGTTCAAATGGCGGACACGGTAGAATTGCATCCAGGCCACCTGGCGAATGCCGCCAACGAATTAACGATCCACGGCAGCCGCACGCGTACGTCTACGCGTCGCGGTTTTTTTGTGGGTGCAACTAATCCTTCCACGCGCACCGGGACCCCACCGATGGACGCGCGCACTCGACGAGGTTAAGTCATGCGAACGAGTAGTAGTGTTCGACTGAGGAAACTGTTTTGTGGATTGATGGTCGTGTTGTTATTGCTACCGGCTTCTGTTTTCGCGGGCGTCAAAGGGGATGATCGCCCGTCGCGTAGCGGAGGGGACTCGGATTCAATCAGTGGATACAAAGGACATTTCCACACGGACGGTAATGTTGGCGGCGGAGATCGCCCTGGAGGTGGAGTACTCGCAGGTTCTCGCGTTCGTGTTGTTGTAGTGTTTCGTGGGATGGTTGGCTTCAGCATATTTCTTCACGTAAAAAGTATTACGGCCGAACGCGCAGGTGAACGACTGTGATTTCTAATGAGCTTCTGAAGAAACACGAGTCTTCGACAAGTATCGGCCAGATCGTTAACGACATGGACTTAGCGAACGCGTTGTATCGCGATCCGATAAGTGCTTTGGCTGATCCGGCAACACTTGGGCAAAGTGTTTATATCGGAGCTCTTTACCTCTCTAGGCACTCATTGCCCATCGCTGAATTGACAAAGCTGAATTCCAAGGTATCTACGAAAACGCTCGAGTACGACACGTATCGGTTTATACTGGATTGTTGGATTCAGTTGGGTGGAAAAGGCGAACTTGAGCATTTGTTACACGACGCGCTGTCGCGCCGAGAGCGATTGCGAGAACACCACGACCACTCGCTCTATGGTTTGATTTGCCAGTATGCTGGTTTACTTTCTTTCTCGACTGGACGGATACTCGAAGGCGAAGATCTACTGATCGAAGCGTGTGGTGCGTTCGAGCGAGGTAACGCCAGAGTACAGAAGATATACGCACTTAGCGATCTAAGCGTCGCAAAGAAGCGGCTCGGGCGATTCGAGGACGCCGCGTTGATTTGTGAACGCATCGAACAGGTTTCTCGCAGCATCGGTTTCAATTATGGGGTAGTGACCGCTTTAGCTAACCTGACCATAAATCGATATCGGTCGGGTCAGCTAATAATGGCGGCGCAGAGCTGCCAACAATTGTGCGAAGCGCAACAATCATTTGGGTTAGCGGAGCAATCTGCACAGTGGCAGAACATCGTCATCTTGCCAACTCGGGTTAGTTTGCTGCGCCGGAAAGCTCGCGCTGCGCTTGACGAGCTAAATATTCTTACCTCCAACAAATACCTATCCGCGCGCAATGCACTCGTTATTCAAGAATTCATTCTTGAAGCTGCTGTTATCGCTGGCAAATGGGAGACGGCGAAAAAAGTGCTTGAGGTTTTGGAGTCTTCAAACACAGAGCATTTACCGGACATCCACGTGGAGTTCTTGCGCCGTCGCGCCGAATACTATTGTGAGCGAGGCAGACAAAAAGAATGCCGGTTGCACTCACGCGAAGCAATTGCGGCGTGCAAGCGCTACGGCGACATGGCCGAATTGGCGTCCTCGCTTCGGGTTCGGGCCGAGATGTGGCTCAAGCTCAACGACGAACTTAAAGCCGCTCTTTGTGCTCGCAAAGCGCGCGAAATCTCGGAAGACGTCGACGCTGTGGAATACGTGCGGAGCACCCTGGCCGAAGCGCAGGCCGTACGTCGCAAATCTCCCCGTGATGCCGAAGAGCTTTTGCTAAGTATCCGATCGCCACTCGAAAAACTTGCGGTACCTTACTACACAGCCGAATCCCACATTGTGCTGGCCGACGTCTACGCGTCGCTGGGCGAAATCTCTCGCGCGCACGACGAACTCGATAAGGCCCGCCCGCTTCTCAAGCAGCTTCAAGGGCTCGATGAACGTCGGCTTACCAATCAGATCAAAGCTACCGAAAAACTTATCGACCAGTGCTCCTTTGAAATTGGACAACAAGGTGCGCAGACATCCGGGAAACTCTTTCAGGCCTATGAGAGCGCCGCGGTCGCATCGCGACTTAGCCGGGCCGCACTCAGCCATGACCTTGCCGAAGCGTTAGAAGCCGAACAGCTCTTCGTCGCCCGACCCGATAGCGGCGGCCATCGCGTTACCTTTGCTTACAACATCCCTGTCGCCGACGCCAAAGAGATCCTTCGTCGTTTGGATCGGCCCGGTATTCGCCACGCCTTGAACCCCAAGGCGCCAACCGTTCACAAGAACTTCGAAGATCGCGTTGTCGTGATTACTCCGCTCCCCGGAGACACCACGTACTACCTGTGCTCCACCCACGACTCTGACTACCGTCCGACGCCGCTGTTCTTCGAGCGCGTCGTTACCTCGATGGATGTCGTCGGCAAACTAACGACCTCCTCGCCCAAGCCGACAACGCGCGACCCATGGAGTGGATTTCTCGACGGCAGCGTTAAACATCCGAAAGGTCCATTCACGCCGATCAAAACTGTCGACACCAAACTCATCAGAGTACTCGCCCTTGCCGAGCGCGCCGCCAAACGTCCCGTAAACGTGCTTATCAACGGCGAAACCGGAGTCGGCAAAGACTTACTTGCACGCGCGATTCACAAGGCGAGCGGACGCGGCGGTAAGTTTGTTGCAATCAACGCTGGCGGTATGCCGGTTGCCCTTGTCGAGAGCCAACTCTTCGGTCACGTGCGCGGCGCTTACACCGATGCAGTTGGCGATCGTGAAGGACTCATCGAAGACGCGCGCGGCGGAACTCTCTTTCTGGATGAAATTGGAGAGATGCCTGAAAGTGTTCAAGTCAAACTCCTGCGACTACTCGAGAGCGGAGAATACCGACGACTCGGTGACAACGCGACGCGCATCGCCGACGTGCGCATCGTCGCCGCAACCAATCGCGACCTGGCGCGTGAAGTTCGCAAAGGCAACTTTCGCGAAGACCTCTTCTATCGCTTGAGCGCCGTTAACTTCGTCATCCCCGCGCTCCGCGAACGCCCCGACGACATCCCTCTCCTGGCGCGCCACTTCTTTAGTGAGGCTGCCGGCGACGACGCCACGCCCGAAATCGCGGAGAACATACAACAGGCACTAAAAGTTTACTCATGGCCCGGTAACATTCGCGAACTTAAGAACGAGATATCGAGAGTTGTCTCGCTGATTGCGCCGGGGCAGCGGGTAGTCGTTGAAATGCTTTCGCCCATTCTGCAGGCCGAGATCAAACGAAAGAGTCGACCCCGGTCCTCGTTTGAAGAGCGCGTTGCCCAGTTCGAAAAAGAAATGATTCTGGAAGCACTCGACAAAAACGACTGGAACCGCCTCCGCACTGCCGACGAAATCGGCATCCCGCGCACCACCCTCCTAGCTAAAATGAAGCGCTACAACATCGCCAACTTGTAGCTTCCGTCTGTGTTCTCCCCATAGAGTTGTGATATCTTCGTACTATGGCCACCACCATTCCCGAGAGATACCGGGTTGTAGATTCTCTAGGGTCTGGCGGCGCCGGGGAGGTTTACGCCGTTGAAGACCAACAAACCGGGCAGAAGCGCGCCCTTAAGATTCTTAAGGCGGGGCAGCCGTATCGTATTGTCGACTCCTTCGCCCGCGAATTCCTCGCGCTAAAACCGCTCCACCATCCCAACCTTCCCGAACTTCACGAGTTCGCCTGGCACGACGGCGCGCCCTACTTTACTCTCGATATGGTCGACGGCGAAAACTTTGTCGACTACGTTGCCGAGAACACCGAAGAAGTGTGGCGATTGTTATACCAAATGGTTAACGCGCTGCGTTACTTGCACGAACAAGGCACGTTGCACCTCGACATCAAGCCCGACAACATACTCGTTCGCGAAAAACCGTTGGAGGGCGGCACCCTTGCCATACCCACGCTTATCGACTTTGGGTTGGCGCATCAGTATCGCACCGACATGCACCCCGGGGTCGTCGGCACTGCACGCTACGTTGCGCCCGAAATAGTAACCGGCGATCCACTTGGCCCCGAGACCGACTACTACAGCCTGGGCGCCGTTATCTTTGAAATGCTAGAAGGCGAGCCGCCATTCACCGGCAAGATGCGCGACGTGCTTCGCGCACACGTTACCGAAACTCCGCGCTTTACCCATCGTGCAGCCGAATACGAATCGCTTCACCAAATTGCCGAAGGGTTGCTGGCTAAGAAACCCGCCGATCGACGCGACTTCTTCGATCGACTTTACCGCGAAGCCTACGGCTACGCCGCTGGTGGTCATCCCGACATCGACCGCGACGTCGCACTTGCCGAAATCGCGACGTTCTACGACGCCGTTGCCTTTGATGCCGCCGCGCGCATCTGCTCCGCTACCGCCGGAATCGTTCTGGTAGTTGTTAGCGAAGACGAGATGCGCGACCACGTTTCCACAGCCATTCGCGATTGGTGCAGCGTGTCGCAAGCGCAGATGATTGCCGTCTTTGACTGGGTCGCGCAAGGTGATGTCGGACGAGATGAACTCGTCCGACAACTCTCCGCATCGCTCACCAGCGACGAAGCAGGACAGTTCTTTGTGCTTTGCGGTAGCGAAGAGCAACGCCGCGACGTAACCAAGCGCGCCGCCATCCCGGAGTCGCGCACCGCGACCGACTCGGTGGAAGCTCCGGAGTTGGACTCGTTTCTCGACAACATGGTTCTGTCATCGGCCAACCTGGACAGCAAGGATGGGATCGTCCAGGAGTTGAGCGGCGCGGTGGGACGCGAAGGCCTGGGGCGTGCCATTCGCCGCTGGATTGCGGCTGGCCGCCTTATCACCAATCGCAACGTGTGGACCATCGACAACACCGTCAGCGCGCCGCCACGAATCACCGAGCAGATCGAATGGACAACTCTGAGCGATCCGGAGCGCCGCGTTGTCGAGTGGCTGTTCTTAATGTCAGGCCGCGCCTCTGACGGTGCATTGGGCGAGTTCGCCGACATTATCAACGTATCCAACGCGGAACTTGTCGTAGATGGACTAGCGCTTAAAGGCGTGTTGCAGCGGCGGCGAGGCCGAATGTTCCTTAGGCAAAAGGTGACACTAAGCGAGTTGTCGGACGACGGTCGGGCGATGGCGGGCAAAATGCTCACCCACCTTGAACATTCGAGGCCCACGGAACGCCTGATCGAGTGGGGACATAGCGTTTGCGTGGCTGCGCTTGCGTGCGGGGATACAGATAAGTTTTTTCGCTTTGCCGGGAGTGTTCTGGACGAGTTGTTGTCCGATCTAAAGTTGGAAGCAGCGCGCAGTTTTGGAAGAAGTGTGCTAACACATTACCGCGGCGCTGATGTGGACCATAGGAAACTGCTGGACAAGTGGTTATCAAAGAAAATTGTCCGGGCCTCGCTGCTAACGGGAGAGCTAACCGAACCAATCGCAGACGTTGAAAGTTACTGTGAGCGGTATCAAACCCATGTGCCGCCGTCGTGGATTGTGCCGTACGCAAGAGGGCTGTTGAGAACGGCAGCAAAAGGCAAGTCCGCGAAGCTTAAAGAAGAGCTGTCTGGCGTCCCTGATTGGGCTCCGTGGCGAACAAGGAAAGTAATCACCGAGCACGTTAGTCGCGCGGTGGACTCTGGAGCGGTCTACATCGATCTAATTGAGCGATTGCTGGAGACCGTCCCCGAATCAGACGTGCTTCCGTACGCATACGCTCGACTCTTAGAATTGGTTCACTATAGCGATGTAGGAGATAACGAAAAGCTGGCCGAAATCTTTAATCGCCCCGAACCGAGCGATAGTGTTCGACGAACTGCAGAATATATGAGCTCGCTGCTGGCAAGGGGCTACTACTATTTGGACGAGTTTCGTTACGAAGACTGTCTCCTGGTGGCGAACGACTTGGTTAACTTATGGCCCGGCTGCTTCAAGACATCTCGAGCACAAGGGTACTTCCTAGAATCGGCCGTGCACTACGAGCGAGGTGAGTACGAGTCAGCGATTGAAGACCTCGAGAAAGCACTGCATATCGCAACTGGCGTTAGAGAAATCTCTACGTCCGAACTGCTTCTTAGACAGGTGATGAACCATCAATGTTTGGGATACTTTGAAGGCGCGAAAGAATTCCTAGAGCGAACGTTCGAAGCTCTCTTGCCTAATGAATCGCACACACGCGCGGAGGCATACATCGCAAGAGTAGAGTTGCTGTATACGTTGGGTCACAACGTGCCTGAAGGTCTAATTCGGAAAATGTGGGATGTCGTTAAAGTGGCTGAGGTTGAACGATTTGTTGCTTATGCGTATGTTCGCGAGGCTGAATGTCGAGCTTTGGACGGTCAACCTGATCACGCGTTGCGACTTTACGAACTAGCGTTGGGTCGATCGCAAACGTACCCAAAAGACGACTATACTAGATACCTACTCCAGTACGGCGTTCATGCTTTTAAGGCAGGCTATGTAGATAAGGCGGAGAGGGCGATCTCGGAGGCAAAGTACAACGTAGATAACCCGAGTTCGTCCGTACGCTTCTGGCTCCTTTTTCTACAGGCATTGTTGGAAGGTGGGGGCCATCTTCTTGATCTTTACGACGAAGCGTCGGCGCAGGCGGATGCTATGCTTCGTCTATACGGACTTGGCACATGTGTCGACTATGGTAGCAACGAACTGGTTGCGCGTGCGCGCGGGGCGTTTGTAGAGACGATGAGAATGGTTCTGTCGCACACCAACGAAGGCGACGCCGACAGGTTGCTAGAATTGCATGCCTATCGGCGTCGAACTGAAGGGTCGTGGAGCGATTAATTACCCGTTTACTTTGCCTCGGTAGTTCGAGAAGTGCTCAAGGTACGCATTGACCTTGTTCGTCTCTACCGGACCAGGCTTAACCGACTCGTAACTTCCATCTCTCGGATCATACAGTACACCAGCTTTATCGCCTTCGTCTTCGGCGGTCGTGCCCGTTAGATCCATAGTGAGAAGAACATCTTTGCGGAACTGGATTCCGTGCGGCAGCAACTCAACACTAAGCGTGCCGTCCTCGACCCACATCATTTCGATATAAGTATCTTCTTCGAGTGCACCAGGCGGAATCTCTAGCGAGAACGTTCCGTTGGTGAGATAGCCACCCTCGTTAGCCACAATAATCTTGCCCTTTACAGGCGTCCGACTGAAGGAGGCCCCGGAGGAAGACAGGACGCGAATGAAGTTAGGTCCGTCGTTTCCGGCGGGAGACTCGGCCGGTCCTGCGACGTTCCCCGGATTGCATCCGATTGAGGCTATGAGGAGACACGAGCAAGCAAGCAAAGCTGAGAGCTGAGAGTGTTTCTTAAACTTGCGGGACATCACTGTCTTTCCTCCGGTTGTTTTGACTGCATCGTTTCGTCAGGCAGTAACTCCTAAGGCAACAGGGGTGCCGCGATGCCTATAAGGCCCCGCCGGGGGCCAAAAACCGGGTAGATTTGTCCTTCTCGGCACAAATCGCTAGTGATGTAAATGATTGAAATAACTACTGGTTATAGCTATCTGGACAGAAAACTCCGCCCAAATCGACCAAATCCAAAACCCATCGGCATGGGCATGCCGAGCCTGCGGAAATTCCCCAATTTGGTGAATCTCCCCAGCCAAAAACCGGCTACAGAGAGGGTTCTAGATTTGGAAAGTTAAGACTGACTTGAAGTTACAAGCAGGTTGGCTGCGTTTGGCCACGACCGTGAACATCCGCCGATATCACCGGACCAGGTACCCAGCATTTAACGTCGCGGCTTATCGTTCCCCGCCGGGTACAGTATCCGCCGAGCGTGGCACGACAGTAGTTCCGCGTTGTGGTCTATTGTTCCGGGCTGCCGCCTGAAGGAGAACGGCTAGCCGTTGAACATCGCTGAAAGTGGTTTGACCAGGGTTGCACGAGGGTTGCTCTGAATCCCAATTCCGATAGCGGTGATTTTCTTCGTAAACCTACTGTTCATATAATCCTCGCCACGGTACAAGCGGAACAACAGCGAGAAATCACTCCATTCTGGTATACCAACTTGCGCCTCAACTAAGAACCAATGGTTCGCATGTTCGCGAGCAATTGTTCGAGAAGTACTCTGGTCGCGCATGTGGGCCCAGGTGTGGGTAAACCGGAGTTCGGCAAACAGCCAGTCAATCGTGTCGCTCTCTAGAAGGTAAATGACGCCCCAGTTGAGACGCGCTCTCGAGAACCTTTGATCGCGTACTTCTTGAGCAACCCAGTTCTTTGGGTGAAACTCATAGCTCACATGTGCACCGATCTTAATCTCGAAATCTAGTTTGTCCTGCGCAACGAAGCCGCCTCCTCCGTATCGAACATAGTTTGTGCTAAACGAACCGTCCGTGTAATTGAAACCCGACATCCCGCGAATCGGCGCGCAGTTGTCGGCAGCATCAGTGTAGAAACAACCTTGTTGCCCGTTAGACCAATGTGCGACTTCTCCGATAATTGCTAAGGACCCTGTTTGATCAGCGCGCAAAAGGCGAAATACTGCAGCAGGGTTATAGTTCGGGGGACGAACCGGATCAGATTCAGCACGCTCCATCCGAAACGTTACCCGCGGATGGACAGAGACCGTGGCGAGCCACGGGTTAGTTACACCGTTACGGGTTACAACGGTGTCAGGTCTTCCGAACGCGAGAAGGTTAAATGATGGCTTCAGCGATGCTTCAAACCATAGACCGTTTTCATGCTCGTACCCGGTGCCGGCCACTATGTATGACCGTTCCTGCAAACCTTGGTTGAGAAATTCAATTGCGCGGTCAAAATCGGAGGGTGTTTGCGCGGGTGACGGAGTGCTTATTGAATGCGTGACAACGGCAAGACCAAACGTGACTAGCAGGCTACTGGCGCGCAAGATGACTCCCCCTGAGTATGACAGATGTGGTTATGGGCGGCGGCTCCCTCACGACGTGTGACCTCCCCCCCGAAGACTGTACGGTATTGTATCACGCCATCGGTTTTGCACCGACATTACAAAAGCTTGGTCTGCGCAGAAACCCCCGCTGTCTCTCCCCAATGAGGGCAAGACGATGAGCTAACGCTTTGGTTGCGAGTATAGCGCCTTGATTGCGCCCCACGTTGCTTCGCGTGTCGGAACCGGTGCCGACGTCGTGAACGAGAACAGTGGCGAGACATTCGCGTGTGATCCCGAGTACTCGCCGTACTCGTCGATCACTTGCACGCGCCAATAAAACGTTGTGAACGGTTCCAAGGCAGGCAACATTCCCGACATTGCTTCTGGTGTGAATACCGCGTGCCTGTCGAGATTGCTGGGGTCGGTTCCGTAGTCGACAGTGAACGTCGCCACGCCAATTCCGTTGAAACAGTAATCTCCCGACGCGGTTGGAAACGTCCACGCCAGTGTGGGTGTTGCCGAATAAACTGTGGCACCATTCGCAGGCACGGATGGCGTTGGTGGTGCGGGGCTGCACGGCGGAACGACGAAGCGCTCGGTCGCGTCGCAACCCACCAACACCGGCGGTGAATCCTGTCGTGGACCGTCGATAATCGGACCGGAAACTAACGACGGGCAACACGAAGAAGATGAAACGGTGAGGTTCGCAGTGAACAGAGTGAACTGACCGCTCGTGCATCCACCTAAGTCAACCGTTAGCACGCCCGCCGGGTCCCCGCTGACCGGATAGTTCCAGGTGACACTTCCTGCGCACATATTGGGCTGCGACATTCGAAGTTCGTTAGCTGGCGAGGTGAGCGTCAGCGTAGCGGTGATTACATAATCGCCGAGGTAGGGAAACGTACAATCGGATAAGAAAGTGGCCGGGCCGAAGTCGGTGTTAGGGCCGAGGATCGTGTAATCGATCGAGTCGGCCAGCGTGGGGACGGCCACCATAAGCATGAGTACAGCGATGGCGAAACGTTTCATCGGTGCTCCTTGGTCTCGGTTACCACAGGCGAGCGCGGTGCGTAATTATACCACGTTCTGTGCCTTCAGAAACCCGTGCTATACTCCCTTCCGTGAGATTCACGCTCCGCAACCTCGGCTCGCTCCTCGACACTCCGTACGACGACTTCATCGACGTGCGCTCCCCGTCCGAGTTCGCCCAGGATCATTTGCCCGGCGCCATCAACCTGCCCGTGCTGAGTGACGAAGAGCGCGCTCGCGTGGGCACTATATATGTACGCGAATGTCGCTTTAAGGCTCGTAAACTCGGCGCGGCACTCATCGCACACAACGCATCGCATCACCTGCAGCAAACTCTTGCCGACAAGCCCGGTTCGTACTGGCCGCTACTCTATTGCGCACGCGGACAACTTCGCTCCGAAAGCTTCGCCACCATTCTTAGCCAGATCGGTTGGCGCGTCGCCACGCTCGACGGCGGCTATTCCGCCTATCGTTCGGCGGTCAAGTCGATGCTCTACGACCAACCGCTAGCACCGCCACTGGTGCTACTCGACGGCAACACCGGTACAGCCAAAACCGAACTCCTCATGTTGCTAAAGAACCGCGGCTTACAAGTGGTTGACTTGGAAGCACTGGCCAACCATCGCGGGTCGTTGTTTGGTGCACGGAGAGATCGTCAGCCTACACAAAAAATGTTTGAGTCGGGACTCGCGCACCAACTCGCTCAGCTGGACCCGGACCACCCGTTGGTTGTCGAAGCCGAGTCTAGCAAGATCGGAGAACGCATCGTTCCGCCGTCGCTGTGGGAAGCGATGGAGCGCGCGCCGCGCATCTCCATGCAAGCCCCGCTTGCCGCCCGCGCCAATTATCAGGCCACCGCTTACGCTGACATCGCCGAAGATCTCGGGCGCCTCGACGGACTGCTCGACCAACTGCGCCCCTTTCACGCGCGCGAGCTAATCTCCCAGTGGCGCGAACTTGCACACCGCGGCGACAAAGAAGCGCTCGCCGCCCAACTCATGACCCACCACTACGATCCTCGCTACACCAAGCAGCGCGCGCGACAACACCCGCGGAAACGCTACGACGTCGAGCTTGACGACCTTACCCCCGAAACCCTAATCGCGACCGCCGATCGGCTCACCGAAGTCGTCATGGACCTCGCCGATCAAGCGGCGTAAGCGCACGTCCGCCCTTGCCGTGCGCCACGCGCCCGAGTAGAATCCAACCTTCACTTCCACACCGGACGGACTCCCAGATTGATCGGCAAGACGCTTCTGCATTACGAAATCACCGAGCACCTTGGCACGGGTGGTATGGGCGAGGTGTATCGTGCGCGGGACACCAAGCTTGGTCGCGAAGTCGCGCTGAAGATTCTGCCTGCGGTTTTTAGCGAAGACAGCGAACGTCTGGCGCGCTTCGAACGCGAGGCCCGCGTGCTCGCGTCGCTTAACCACTCGCAAATCGCGCACATTCACGGACTCGAAGAAGTTGACGGCCTTCGCTTTCTGGTGCTCGAGCTAGTCGACGGCGAAGACCTCGCGCAGCGGCTCGAACGCGGGCCGATCGCGCTTGCCGAAGCACTGGAGATTGCTCGCCAGGTCGCCGAAGGTGTCGAGTTTGCACACCACGCGGGTGTCATTCATCGCGACCTTAAACCCGCCAACATAAAGTTGGCGTCGGATGGAACCGTCAAGGTACTCGACTTTGGTCTCGCCAAAGCCATGGAATCCGACGACGCCGGCCCCAGTAGCGACCCCAACCTGTCAAACTCTCCCACCATGATGACTGGTGGAACCGTGCACGGCGTTATTCTTGGCACCGCCGCGTACATGAGTCCCGAACAGGCGCGCGGTAAAGTTGTCGACCGCCGTACCGACGTGTGGGCCTTTGGGTGCGTGCTCTACGAAATGATAACCGGCAAAGTTTTGTTTAGCGGCGAGACAGTGTCGGACACCCTGGCCGCCGTTCTCCGCGCAGCGCCCGACTTTGACGCGCTACCCGCTTCTACGCCCTACGCCGTACGTAACCTGCTGACCCGTTGCTTAGAACGCGACCGCAACCGCAGGCTGCAAGCCATTGGCGAAGCGCGCATCGTGCTCGAAGACGTCGCCGCCGGGAACGACACGCCCGCGCCTCGCGACCCCAACCAAAAAAACTGGACCCGTTTTCTGCCCTGGGCCTTCACCTTCGCGTTTGCTGCCTTCGCGTTATTCATGATGTCGCGCACCGGACCGATCGAGAAAACCACAACACCGCAGTCGCGTCGGTTGACCTCTATCATTGCTCCCCCGGGCGGAAGCATAGAAATGATTACGAAGTCGCTCGCGCTGTCACCCAATGGTGAGATGTTGGTGTTCGTCGCCGAAAACGAAGACGGCCGCTTCCAACTTTACTTGCGGCGCCTGGATGAAGTCACCGCGCAGCCACTTCCAGGCACCGTCGACGCCACGACGCCATTCTGGTCGCCGGACAGTCGCCACGTCGGCTTTAGTCTCGCGGGGCAGTTGATGCGGGTGAGTGTAGAAGGCGGTCGCCCGAAGGTTATCGTCGACGCCAACGTCGGACGGCCGGGATCCGCGGCCTGGCACCCCGACGGTTACATTGTGTATCCGACCGTCGCACGAGACGCCGCCCTAATGAAAGTGCTCGCCGATGGTGGCGAACCCGAGTTGTGGCTGTCGATGTTCCCAGACAAAGATGCCGTGATCGAACTGCCACTCTTTGTACCGAACGGAGAGGTGTTGCTGTGCACGATCGAAGACTTAACGCGGGAACACGTCGGCGTCTACGCCGCTCGCGTCGACGAGCTTAAGCCGGTTAAGCTGCTCGATCGTCATGCCACGGTCGGCTTCGTTGAACCCGACTTTCTGATTTACAACATCGACAACGACCTGGTCGCTCACCGCATCGACCTCTCGTCGTTAAAGCTGCTCGGCGAACCGACGCGCATAGCGTCTAACGTGCACCGCTCCAACTACCCGTTTCAGAGCTTCTTTTCGACGTCATTGAACGGCGACATCGCATACTTCCCCGCAGCCGAAGGCGCGGGCGTGATCGAAATGGTATGGGTGGACCGGGAGGGAAATCAAACTGGTGCGCCACTGCTGACCGGCGACTTGTACAACCCGCGAATCTCGCCCGATGATCGCCGGGTCGCCGTTGACTTGTCGACACCCAGCACCCACGGCGACATCTGGGTTCTCGATGTCGCGCGTGGCTCTTCGGTGCGTCTCACCAGTCACCCGCTTGATGAATCGCGACCGGTGTGGATTGACAACAACGAGTTGTTTTTTTATCGCGGGCGCGAAGTGCTGCGAACCGCAGTCGGCGGTACGAGTGAACCTACACGCGTTTTCAACAGCGAGAGTGAGGTAAGAGTCCCCGCAGACTTGTCGCCCGATGGAAAATGGTTGGTGATTACTTCGATCGAAGAGATCTTGCTTTTCAACCTGGAAACCGGCGAGTTTAGCGATTGGATCGACGAAGGTTTCTATCAAGGAGAACCAAGGTTTTCTCCGGATGGAAAATGGCTGGCGTTTGAGTCGGCCGAAAGCGGCCGCGAGGAAGTCTACGTGGAGAGTTTTCCCGCCCGCGACGAACGCTTCCTGGTGTCCACCTCGGGTGGGTCGCAGCCGGTGTGGCGACGCGACGGTGGCGAACTTTACTACTACTCGCTAGCCGGCGAGATTATGGTCGTGCCGGTAAACATGGACGCCACCGATCATGCTCCTGTGGGACAACCGGTGGCGCTATTTTCGACGCGTCTGCGTCGCGATGACTTTGACGTTCGATCCGACGGGCAGAGGTTCCTACTGATCCGCCCCATCAGACTCGAGACTTCATTTTCTTTTGTGCTGTTGCAGAACTGGCGCGACCATTTGTCCCACCAATAACCCACTAACGTGCCGCGGTCTTAATCACCACCGTCTGCATGTTGTCGGCGCTTAGGTACTTCTGCAAAATTGCGCGCGCGTCTTCCAACGATACGCTACGAATCAGCTCTTCGTACTCCTGTGCACTTAGTCCGCGCCGAAAATAATGGCGCATTCCCAAGTTGAGCGCTTCCTGCCCTAAGATATTCTGGTACGGAATGTCTGGCGAAATATTCTTGGTTCGTAGCGGCTCCGACACTGCAAAGTTAATAGTGCTGGCTTGAATGCGACGATACAGCCGTTCGTCCATTTCGCTGATCGCAGCCTCTATCATCTGCGAGCCCAGGTCGCGAATCTCGTCAAGGCCGACGCCGCGTAGCGGTACAAACAACATGTGAAACGGAAGATCGCCCACAGGATACGTGTTGCTGGTTGCAAACACATCCGAAGTGAGTGTTTTTAGATTGGGCGAACCGATCAGCAGCGCGTTTGCATACGTACCGAACATCGTCAGCACAAACTTCTCACGCTCGGTTGCATCCGCGGTCTTGTAAGACAAATACAGGAGCGGTTGCGGAAGGTCCCAAGTAATCTCCATGCGCGAACTGTCGCGCGGTTTGCGCGGCGGTGCGGCCGTCGTGCGGGGAATCGTACCAAGCGTATTTGCAATCATCTGCTTTGCCTCATCGACATCGAACGCTCCCAGCAACACAACCGCCATATTGTCGGTGGTGAAACGCGCCTGATGATAGGTGCGAATTTGCTCCAAAGAGATATCGCCCACCTTGTCGTACACCGATGTCTGAGTCTCGCCGTGATAAAGTGCCTGCACAAACGCGGTAAGCCCGACCTTTATCCACGACGCAGTCGAGTTAGTCAGCAGAAAGTCAATCTCGGAGCGGCACTTGGTTGCTTCGGCGTCGCGAGTTTCGTTGTCGAACTTGATGGACTGGAGTCGTTCGGTCTCGATTTTAAGGATCGTCTCTAGCCGCTCGGGGACGCTGAAGTAGTCGACGTGGGCAAAATCGCCAACGACTTCGGCGTTGGTTCTTCCGCCCTTATCCACAATCGCATTGATCGCGCCGCTAGGGGGATAGCTTGCAGTTGCCGAACGCATTACCAGATGCTCTGTCATGTGCGCCACTTGAGCTCCGCCCGCGGGCTCATGAACGATGCCGGCACGAAACAGCACCTCCACGGCCAGCCGGTTGCGACTGGGTTCGGTCATCATGAGCACGGAAATCCCGTTGTCGAGCTTGTAGCTAACCAGTTCGCCCGGCTCCATCGGCGTGTTGGCTTCGCCGCGCGGAAACTTGTCGATGGCCTCCTGGTCGGGCTCGCAACCTAAGAGCGATAAGCCCGCTACCACCGCGAGCAGCAACGCGAGCGCTGGGCCATATGAATGTGAACGAAGCATGCGCATCTTAACTTCCTGCTATTAAGTTCTTGTAAGTAAAAGATTTCGGGGAATACTAAAGGATCACCGCGATCGGTTCAATTGATAACGGGCGGCTTAACAAGCCGGATCCGGCGCAGCAAGATGACGAGCGCGTGCCGGAGAATGCGTGACAGCGAGTACGCCGGAGCGCCCGTTTGCCCGCCAACGACAGTATGGCCAAACAAACCCGCGTTAAAAGTCTTCACAACGTTGTTAACGAAGTTAACACCGCGTCATCTGTTTAGGTTCCGTAAGTTGTTAAAAATAGGGGGCCTAGCTGCTGGTGCAGTTTGGCACATTTGATGCTGTTAGGTGTAAAAGAGTAAGGAATTTAGCTCCGCGGGAACTGGAAGCGCTCCCCCTGCCCGCGGAAAGGTTCGCCCTAACGGGCCGATGGAAAAGCCGTCGCCCATTTGATAATCCAGCGCGGAACCGACACAACCGAAGACGATCCGCGCTCCCATCGTTGCTGAGAAGGAATGTCGAATGAATGTACGGCCTTAAACGGCCCCGGATACCACCCGGGGCCGTTCGCTTTTGTTGCGCAAATTCCTCGTCGCGCCGCGTTGTTACCGATCGCTCCACACCTCGATTGCACGATCACAACCGCATTGCACCCCGCAAAATAGACACGTACAACACCGGCCCAGTGGTATCGGTATAGGCCTGTAACTTATTGTTGCATAACGCTATACCTCCACGCGCAGGCGCGCCGCGCGGGGCACACCTCTTGCTTTTGACGCCTTCGAACACCCGTTTCTATTCCTTTTGGAGGCTGCTATGAAGACGTTTGCTATCGTTCTGGTCGCCGTTGCCGTGCTTTCCGCCGGCACCCTGGCGAATGCCCAAACCCCGACGGTTCAGATCTACTTTGATCAGGACCTCACCCGTCAATCCGAGGACTGCCCGGCAGCTCCTCCGGGCTCGGTTTTCGATACCATGTACGTGGTCGCTGATAACTTCAATGCCTGGATCACTGCTATCGAATACCAAATCACGTATCCGTCCAGCGTCATCTTTCTTGGTGATGTTGTCGGCCCGGACTTTCTAAAACTGGGAAGTTCGCCTTCCGGAATCTCGATCGCGTACCCGGTACCGCAGAACGCGTTCGATCCGTTCGTGGCCCAGATGGTGTTGTTCCAATGGAACTGCAGTAGCTGTGTTACCACCAACGACCCGGTCGACGTCGGACCACACCCGAACTCGGGTAAGTCGCAGGTGGTTGAATGGCAAACCAACAACCTTATCGAAGGTGTCGGAATGCGCTCGCTGATTTGTGCGACGGTTCCGGTTCAGGAAACGACCTGGGGTAAGGTCAAGTCGCTTTACCGCTAGTTGCTAACGGCAATCTTGCCGACCAAGAAAAACGGCGCGTCTCCAAAAAGGCGCGCCGTTTTCTTTTTGAGTCAGGCTAGTGGGTTGCCCAGGCTGTCTAGCGACTCATTTACACTCATGGTATAATTGCGCTTTCCGGCGCCGTTGGCATCGATCCCGTAAAGAGCTAAGCGTCGTTGTGTAGAAAGCGATTATGTCTCCAACAAATGTCGCCAAACTGGCCGTGCTTGCGGCCGCGATTGCATCCTCGTCTGCGCAGGCGCAGGTCGTGAACCTCGCGGTCGAATCAGCCGATGTTGAGTTCTGGCTACCATCTCACCTCTCGTTCTCTGGCTACACCGAAGTTACCGACCTCAACGGAAACGGTATCGTAGACTTTGTTTGGGCTTCGTGCCAAGGTTCCGGTACTCTAACCGCTATGTGGGATCCGAGTCTGACGCCAGGCGACACCATCGGACTAGGTCCATCGGTTACCCGCATACTCGCGCCGAACGCAGGGCCGAGTAGCCTCTGCGACGTTATGACCGGCGATGTTGATGGGGACGGCCTCCAAGACATTGTATGGACGAGTCCTCTCCAGGACGGGCTTGAGCCGCGGGCGGGGCGCGTCTACGTTGTTTACGGTTTGCCCGATTGGCCGGACACAGTTGCGATCAGCGACACTCGGCACACGTTGTTGGTGGGCCGTGAAAGTTTCGGCTTCTTCGGTTTGAGAGTGCAGGTTGGCGATACCAACGGAGATGGGTTTGATGACATCGTGGTTGCGGAAGCCGAACTCGACGGATACGAAAACATCCTCGTGTTCTTCGGATCGTCGAACCCAGACACGCTACTAACGTCAGAAGGCCTCGACCCAGATGTACGGATAGTTGAAGACCGAAATGTTGCTTACACCGGATACGGCTTGCATGTCGCCGACTTGAACGACGACGGGATGGATGATGTCGTCGTTGGTTCGCCCGGTGCCGCCGCCGGCGGTGATCTAACGCTTTTCTACGGCTCACCTCAGTTTCCCGACACGATCCTCATGTCCCAGCCGCGCTTCGGGGACAAGCGAATACTCGCGCCTCACAGCCAGTTCTCGTGGTTTGCTGAAATCCTCAGCAGCGGCGACATCAACAACGACGGTGAATGGGATTTGTTGGTTTCCGACTACGCTTTAGATGATGGCCGCGTTTATTGTGTTTACTCTGTAAACAACTTGCCGCCAACAAGCACGATCGGCGTAGACCCCAATACTTGCACGCAGTTTATATCGGGGCCGGCTGCGGACGATTGGTTTGGCGTGCACATGAAAGCTGGCGATGTCACGGGCGACGGTATCGACGACATCGCTGCGGGTCGCTATCTCGGTGATGTAGTGGTACTACCCGGGGGGCACGAACTCCCTGATAGCGTCGTAACGGGTATCGACGAACCATACTACTACACCATACTTGAACGCTCTCCGTCTTCTGCACTAGGACAGAGCATCGCAATCGTGGATATGGACGACGACGGCCTTACCGATTTGCTGCTTAGCGCGCACCTTGTTAACCAGGCCTACGTGTTCTTCGCCGACAGCAGTCCGGTCGCGACGCCAGCATACCCGCCAACGCTGACCAACTTAATTGCGTTTCCTTCGCCGTCGCCGTCGACAATCCGGTTGTCGTGGAGTTCAGGCGTTGATGGCGTCGGTGAAGTGCGAGTGTTCAATGTCCGCGGGCAGGCGGTGTATTCGGCGAAGGTCGTGCATACGTTGGGAGGGAATGAGCTTGTGTGGCAGCCGGGCCCATCGGTCGCGAGCGGTGTGTACTTCGCAAGGGTTTCAATGGGCGCGGCTTCGCTGCGCACAAAAATGGTTGTTGTTCGCTAGTTTGGTAACCCGCGCGTCGGATGCGAAGGGTGTTGGTCTGCTAAGTCACTGTCGTCGGCATTCTCAATTGAACACAGTCGCTAATCGCTGACGGAGGTGAGCGTCGATGATCGGCATCAAGCGTGCTGCTGTTGCAGATGTGTATACATGTGCTCGTGGGCGCAGACCGATATCTTCGACTGAACTGGTCCCAAAGCAAGTTTGGCTTTCCGTAGCCATCCGTCTGTTCCGCGTGTATAATTGTTATCGAAATGATTAACGCTCGCTATTTTGTCGCAGTCACTGCTCTGCACCTTGTTTGGTCCACGGCTGCAGTCGCCGACCTGTCGTCTTCTCAAAGTCTTTATCGCGTTGGGTATTCTATGGAAACCGGGGACTTCGATGGCGACGGATCTGCTGATTTTGCGGTCGCAGCGCCTGGCTCTGCGGTAGGCGAAGTGTCAATCTTTTGGATCATGGAGGATTGTGCACCACAAAATTATTCACAGCCCGACTCGGCCCTCAGAATAGTGGCTACGGAGACGGAATTACTGGCGAGGATTGAACTTGCGGCCGCCGATTTCAACTCGGACGGATTCACCGATCTCTTGCTGGGTTCCGCCTGGGCAGACGGGTACGCTGGCGCGGCGTTTGTCGTTTGGGGGAGGCCTGTATTCCCAGACTCGCTAGACCTCGACACAGACCCATTAACGACGCGATTGCTGCGACCTGCAGGCGCGCTGTTTTTTGGGGAGACAGTTTCGGTCACGGATTTCTTCGGTGATGGTACACCGGACGCTATTGTTGGTGCGTGGGGTGCCGTTAATGGGTCCATTTACTTAATCGATGACCTCCAACTTGGCGTTCAAGTGATCGATGTAAGTACCTCCGGATATGCGCTATATGATGATAGGCAGTATTCGGCTTTTTCTTTGGAGATCGCGACAGGCGATATCGATGGAGACGGTCGTGGCGATATCGTCGTGGGGGCGCCGGGTCAGACCGCGGCTACCGACGATGGCATCGTGTATGTCGTATTTGGCGGAGCGCCACTTACATCGGTGACGTGGCTCTCAGCTATTTCTGAACACACTACGTCGATTGTACCTTCGGAACCACTAACCAAATTTGGTAGCGGACTAGCCGTGTGCGACCTCAATTGCGACGGTCAACTCGAGATCGCCATCGGCGCGCCCATGGATGATACCGCCGGTTTCTACGACTCGGGGGCGGTGTTCATCTTAAAGGAGCCAGCTAGGGAAGAAGTAATCTCTACCGCTGATACAGCCCGATTTTCCGTCCTGCTTGGGACCCGCGATGATCTTGCCATTGGGAGTCAGCTAGCGTCTGTCGATGCAAACCGTGATATGTTTCCTGACTTGGTAATTAACTTCTATTCGGAGTACTACCTTCCGCAATCTAGGGACACGGTTAGGGTCTTTGCAGCGCTGGGCAAAGCCATTGATCTGGAGCGAGCTAATCCAATCATCACCGCAGTATCCAATGGCAATGACGAACGGTTCGGTAGATCTGTTTCTTGTATAGGCGACCAAGTCGCTATCGGCGCCCCTTACGCTAACAATTTATCAGGATACATAAAGGTTTTTGAGCCCTCGACAACAGCAATTCACAACCCAGTTGTTGCACCGAAGCGCATTTCGTTACATCCAAATCCGACGGGGTCAACGTTTACCCTAAGCAGCGGCTATCGCAGTCGGCCCGCCAAGGTGCGTATCTACACGGTCACTGGTAAACTAGTGCATTCCAGGAATGTGTCGGAGGGCAACGCTCCGATAACGTTCGACGCGCGTAGTCTGCAACTATCGGCCGGTGTTTACTTCGTGCAATTTGACGACAAGTTTGTGAGGGAGGTTGCAAAATTATGCGTTTTGCGCTAGCGCAGGTGCTGCTTCTATTTTGCTTTTTTGTGACCGCGTTTCTGGATTCAAACGCCGCAGCAGTGGTTTCAAATTCTACCGCCTCGCGCGCGGTTGGGGTCACCCTTGAAGACCGGTACGGCTACGGTCCAACTGTTGCAGTCGCAGTCGACGACTCACGCCTGTTTGAGGCGGCGGGATCAGTGCTGGTAAGTCGCGATCGGGCTACTCTCAATACACAGATCACCTCGACGTTGGAGTCTGCGATCAACGATGTGCATTGCGATAACGATTGCGTATACGCTGGCACCTACGATGCGGGCGTTTACGTATTTGATGCCGCTAGCGCAGCGACGCCCATCGCCCAGGTTATGACTAGCGGTGAAGTGACTGCGGTGTTCGCGAGTGGAGGTTATCTCTACGTCGCGGGTTCAGCATTTGGGCTGGAAATCTTTGACGTCACAACCCCAGCGGCGCCTACACTTGTTGCCGCCTACGACACCCTGACTGCTCCAGAGGATGTTCTCGTCAGCGACGGCTATTGTTACGTGGCCGACCGTGCGAATGGCGTTCGGGTGCTAACCGTGTCCAACCCGAGCGCACCATACTTGGTTTCTGCATATAACCTGGGAAAGTTCTGGGCGATGGGACTCGATAAAGTGGGCGACCATTTGTTCGTCGCCTACGATTTCCTCGGGTTTCGAATCGTCGACGTGAGTAACCCTATGTCGCCGGTCGAAGTCGGCGCGCAGCCGTCGATTCGGACAATAGCGGTTGCAGCCGGCGACGATTACGCGATCTTGGCAACAAATACTGACAACAGCATACTCGTCGACGTTCAGTCGAAAGCAGCGCCTACGCCAACGGACACAATCTACACGACTCGTGCCGTCGCAGGTGTATTCGATGGAGGCGTTTTTTACATGGCGAACAGCGACCGCGGAGTTGCTGAAATGGAAGTCGCCAGCAATAGTCTCCAGGTTCTGCAACAAAGTCAGGGTACGGGTCGACTCACCGAATTCGCGGTAAAGGATAGTGAAGTTTACGTTACCCGTGTTTTCAACGCGTTCGACCATGTCAGTTTCGCAGGGCCCGCCCGACTTGTGTCCAGAGGTTCCGAGAATTCATGGACCAGTCAAGTTGCAGTTGAAAGCGACCGTTTGTACGTTGCAAGGGCGAATCTCGATGGTATTAACATATACGATACCACCAACCCCGCGGGGCCCGATTCGATCGGCAATTTCTATGAAGGAACCGACGCGATGACGGCTGAGGGCACGGTGCTGTATGCGGTACGTGATCAAGCACTTCAGTTGTGGGACGTGTCAAACGCGGCGTCTGCGCAGCCGCTTGGGATGTTGGTAACGGGATCGGCTTTTACCTCGCTTTTGGGAAAAGTGGATGTGCAGGGCACGCTTGCCGTAGTAACTGACTACTTTAAAGGGTTGCATGTGGTCGATGTGTCCGCCCCCAACGCTCCCGCCTTGTGGACGTCGTTTGATTTCGGGCAAACGCCGTTTTCTGTTGATCTCGTTAATACCACCGCTTACGTCGGGCACGGAAGCGGGTTTAGTATCGTTGGTTTAGGCGACCCAGCTAATCCGGTCATAGTAGGGAATTTTGCGGGGCCAACGGTTAGCGAAATTGTGGCCCGCAATGATCGCGTCTATGCCGCTACGGGTTCGAATGGCTTGCGCGTGATAGATGTCTCCAATCCGAGCACGCCCGTTGAAGTTGGACACTACATGACCGGGTTTTCAGCCACTATTGTGGCGACGATGTACGACCGCATTGTGGTGGGTGACCGCTTAACGGGTTTGCACGTGCTAGCCGACGCTACCGTCGTTACCCAGGCTACATCGACGCCGCGCCTGAACCTGTCCCACGCGTATCCTAACCCAACCCGTGGCCCCGTTTCGTTTTCGTACTCGTTGCCGCAAGCCTCCGAGGCGAAGGTCGCCGTGTACGACGTTCGAGGACGGCTCGTCACCCGGCTACACGAAGGTGCTCTTGCGCGTTCCGGTGTGTTGTCATGGCAAGGCCAACGAAGCGGCGAAACGGTTCCTGCGGGAATCTATTTTGTCGTGATGGAGACGGCCACGGGACGTGCGGTTAGGAAAGTTACCATTGTCCGCTAATGACTCGGTCTCCAAGCGCTGAAGCTTACATCCATTTTGGATGTAATCGCCTTTCGAGCCACCTCGTCGTCGGGATCGGCAGCCAGTTAACGTAGGATCAGAAACTTTCGCGCGTGGACTTCTCCAGCCTCGCCATCAAACCGCACAAAATACACGCCCGACGGAACTTGCTGATCGTTCGCAAATCGTCCCGCCCATTGGAACGTCGTTGCGTTATGAATTGTCCCCTCGAAAAGCGTCGTAACCAACCGTCCTCGCGCGTCGAATATCTTGACCGCGCCTTCAGCGGGTGATTCCGGGTGCACCCTAAACGCAACTTCGCCATTACTTGGGTTTGGGAACACGTTGGAGATGGTGATAGATGGTGCTGGTTGGCCCACCAATCCGGTCGGGATCAAAGTTGTCTCAGTGATGGTAGCAAAGACGCTCCACTCAAATTGGTTGCCGAAAATCTCGAGATCGGCGAATGTCCACTCGCCAATGTTAGGGGCGTCGGTGACGTTTGCGTCCGAGTTAAGCGCGGATGCGGAATAGTCGGTGAAGCCCAGACTGATCAGTTTCAACTTGCCTCCGACGAACGGATCGGAATTGTCTGCGGGATTAGCGGTCTGGACAATAAACTGATCAAGGGGTCCGGGAGCGTCGTTTCTTATGTTGTTGGAAAGGGCGGGAGCGAGGGGTTCTGAAACGAAGCTGTGAAGTTCGTGATGAACTTGAATTCCAAACGGTGGCGCAAGAGATTCATACAGACCAACGCTGGTTCCGGGGTCGATGTCTGACGCGCCTTCGTCGAACGAGTATGATCCCCACAGAGAATCACCCACCTGGATATCGATGGGGCATTGGCAGAAGGTGCCATTGACGCTTGTTACCACGGCTTTGAACCCGATTGTACGGGCGGCCGACGCACCAGGCACACAAGTAACAAACAACGCCGCGACGGCAAATATGGTAATAAGGCTTTTCATGATCTTTCGTTATAACCCTGTTCTGTTTTCGTGACTCGTACATAACTACGTTACCACGATTGGGTAGCGCTACTGCGCAAACATTGCTTTGACCCTTCCCCACGTTGACTCCGCTATGGGGACTGTGGAATTGACCGTTATCCTTCCACCGTCGCAGTAATTTAAATAACCCACGCACGGCACGGTCACAATTTTATTGGTTGGTTCGTTCGGGTGCGGTACGACTTCGATGAAGCTATTGGTTTCGGAACTCCCCGATAGCGAAAAATATATCGTCATTAGGTAAGTTGGGCCGACCAGGCAGTCTCCGTACCCAATTGAAACGCCAGTCGGACTAGCGCCAACAACCGTCGGATGGGGGGATGTCTCGTGTGTCCACACGCCCGTAAATCCGGGACTCATGATGGTCTGGAATTGAATCGCGCTGTGAGTGTCATCACGAGTCAGGTTGTCGTGAACGACATGGACCGCGAGAGTGGTTGCGCTTGAATCTATGGCGGTCGAAGAAGTAAACAGCGAGTCGGTGTAGAGGCTAACCGTACCGACGTAAAACATCTCTTGGCCGGATGCGGGTTGCGGCCCGATCGAATGGCTGGCAACTACGAAAGCGGCGAAAATGAGTAGACGCTTCAAGAACAAGACCCGCGCCCTCCTTGGGAAAGCGGCCTGTCATCAGTATAGCACGGTTTTTGCCGCAGCCATCCCACGTTACATTCATTCTGAATGTAATCGCCTTTTCCTGAAGGCGCTTTCGCGCTCGAATGTCCGTGCTACGGCAGCACCGACTCCTGCTGTCCGCCTTTCAAGTGGCGATCGAAAAACCGGGTCATTTTGGTGTACAGGTGGACCTGCTCCGCCGCACCGCTAATGCCGTGGTACTTTTGCGGGTAAATCATAAAGTCAAAATCTTTGCCCGCCTTAATGAGCTTTTGCACCATCTTGATACTGTTTTGCGCGTGGACGTTGTCGTCGGCGTCGCCGTGCATCAACAACAGCGCGCCCTGCAGATCTTCGGCAAAATTTAGCGGCGCGCTGACTTCGTATCCGTCCGGGTTGTCCTGCGGACGCTTCATATAACGTTCGGTATAAATCGTGTCGTAAAGGTGCCAGTCGCTTACCGGTGCCACCGACGTCCCCGCCTTAAACACATCGCCAGCCTTGAACATCGCCATCAGCGTCATGTACCCGCCGTAGCTCCATCCCCAAATGCCAATATTCTCATCGTCGATGTAGGGAAGAGATTTCAGATAATCAACCCCAACCAGTTGATCTTCCAACTCGTGGTTTCCCATATCCTTTAGCACCCAATCTTCCCACGCCTTGCCGTGGTAGCCTGCGCCGCGATTGTCGATGCTAAACACCACGTACCCGCGCTCGGCCATGTACGCGCTCCACAGGTTGCGCGAGGTAAACCGGCGCCGCACCACCTGCACGTGGGGGCCACCGTAAACATAGACGATCGCCGGATACTTCTTGTTGGCGTCAAAGTTCGTCGGCCTGGTGATCATGGCGTTGTAGCTTCGCCCTTCGGGGCCGTCGACGGTCAGGAACTCAGGCTTTTGCAAATTCCACTTAGCCAGGCGCTCGCTTTGCGAGTCGCCAATCTCAAAAACTTTTTTGCCACTTACCGCATACACCGACACAACCGTCGGTCTCGTCTCGGTGGAAAACCGATCGATAAAATACTTGTTGTCGGGCGACATAGTGACCGAATGGTTACCCGACTCGGTGGTAATCTGCTTCAAGCCTTTGCCGTTCTCGCCGATCACATGCAGGTGGCGCTCCTTAATATCGGCTGCATTCGACTCGAAGTAGATCTTCTTGCCCTTTTCGTCGACGCCCGCTAGCGAGACGACTTCCCAATTCCCGTCGGTTAGCTGACGGATCTGCTTACCGTCGCGCGAAAACATGTACAAGTGCGAGTGGCCCGAACTCTCTGATCCCCACAAGAAGTTCGTGTTCTTTTGGTAATAGTGCTTGAGGTAGTTGACGTTCACCCACGTTGGCCAGGTTTCGGTAAACACGGTTCGTGTCTTGCCGGTCGCTGCGTCGGCAATCAGCAGGTCAAGCTTGTCCTGCGCACGGTTTAACTTCTCCATCGCCACGCCACTGTCGTCGCCCAGCCAGTACATGCGCGCAATGTAGCTGTCGTCGCTGGTGTCTGTATCCGACCACACAATGTCGCCACCCTTCGCGCCAACGATACCCACGCGCACAATGGGGTTGTCGTCGCCGGCTTTGGGATAGTGCTGCAACTCGTACTCGGCGCGCACGGGAATCCAGTCCACAAGAGGAAACTCTTTTACCGGATGCTCCTGAATCTGCAAAAACGCAATACGCTTGCCGTCGTTCGACCACCAAAACGCCTTTACATTGCCGCGGGTAAACAACTCTTCCATGTACACCCAATCAAGAATACCGTTTAGCACATCGTCGGAACCGGTAGTCGTCAGCTGGTACTCTTTGTTTTCGGCCAGGTTGAACACATATATATCGTGGTCGCGGGTGTAACCAACCTGCTTGCCGTCGGGCGAGTATTCGGGGTCTTTTTCTTCGCCTTCGGTGAACGTACGGCGGGTAATCTTCCCGTCCTTCGCCTCCATCGTAAACAGGTCACCTTTGAACAGAAAGATGATCTGGTCACCGTCCGGCGACCACTTATAGGTGCCGATGGAAAACTTGGTGTCTTCGTCGCCCAGATCGCCAGGTACGGCGGCGGTATCGGCAAAACACACGACCCGCTTTTTGCCCGACGGTACGCTCTGAACCACGAACGCCTGTCGCTCGTTATCGCCTTCGCCCATCGTTTCGTAGTAAGAAACCGCGCTGCCATCGCCTACCCACTGAATCCGCGACGGAAGCGGGTCGACCAGCCGATTTTCGCCGAAGATGTCTTCGAGCGTAATATCACTGTCGGCGTGGGCCGGGACGACAAGCGCCGTAACCGTTGCTAATACAAACGTATAAAAAGCTAGAGCGCGGGCGAAGCGGGACATGTTTCCTCCAAAGGTAATGTGCGGTGCTAGCCTAGCACATGGCTCTGGCAAATTCGCTTGAAAATCGCCCCCTAGAGCGCGTAAGATGCCGGTACTGGTTAACTTACGAAATCGCGGGACTAGGTGGAACGAATTCGGCGGCCTTTCGTATAGTCTGTTAAAACCTCTCATTTCTTTACTCTAACCAAAACCTGTTCAGGAGGTTCTGGAGCATGCGTCGTATGATCGTATTGCTCGTGGCGATCGCATTTGCGTTTACGCTAACGGGAATCACGCCCCCTGACTCTTATGCCGGGCCGGTAGCTAACACCGACATCGACGCATTCGAAGACGGGAACGATAAGGACAAGCCGAAAGACGAAAAGCCGAAGGCCGAGAAAAAGAAGCGCCCGCAAAAGCGCGACTACGCCAAGAAGCTTAAGAGCAACGTCAACCGCGGGCCCAAAGCCCCGCCGCAAAAGCCCAAATACAAACCGTGGGGCAAAGTTCTCAAGGACGCCGAGTCGCATGACGGACTGATTAAAGTCTGGACCAAGGACGAGGATGTCTACTTTGAGCTCAGCGAAGAAAACATGGAAGTCCCGTATCTGGCGATTTCTTGCATCTCGCAGGGTATCGGCTCGAACTTTGTATATGGTGGTTTGCCGGTCGACGAAATGATGTTCGACTTCAAACGCGACAAAGACCACGTGCAAATGCGTCGCCTTAGCACCAACTTTCGTGCACCTGGCGACGAAGGCCTGGAAAACGCAATTAAGCTTTCGTTCGCCGAGTCGATCGTCGAGAACTTCGCCATCGAAAGCGAACGCGGCAAGTCGGTACTCATTAAAGTTAACAGCCCGTTCCTGACCGACATGGCGGGAATGAACCTGTGGCTTGGCGCCGTGCTGCAGCGCCCGGTTCGTCTTGACCGTAAGAAAGTTTACTTCGGCGAAATTAAGAACTTCCCCGAAAACCTCGAAATCGATACCCGTCTGACGTACTCGCCGGCAAGCGTAATGGGCCTGAACCTGCCGAACGTGCCGGACCCGCGATCGATTCAGGTTGGCGTTCAGTACAGCATTCTGAAACTTCCGGCCGAGCCGATGAAGCCGCGTTACGAAGACGACCGCGTGGGTTTCTTTACCACGTCGCACAAAGACTTTACGCGCGAAAAGAAGGAAAGCTTCTTTGTCCATTACGCCAACCGTTGGCGTCTGGAAAAGAAAGATCCGAACGCCGCGATGTCGGAACCGGTCAAGCCGATCGTGTACTACCTGGATCCGACCATTCCCGACGAATACGTTCAGTACATTAAAGAGGGTGTTGAGTGGTGGCAGCGGGCTTTCGAAGAAGCCGGCTTCAAGAACGCCATCATCGCCAAGCGTCCCGACCCGGAAGCCGACAAGGACTACGACGCCGAAGACGCGCGCTACACGACCATTCGTTGGAACGTCAACGATCAGGTTAGCTACGGCGCCATTGGCCCGTCGCGGGTTGATCCGCGGACCGGCGAGATCATCGACGCGGACATTCTGTTCGAGCACAACATGGTTGCTAACTTCGGTAAGACTTTCCGTCGCGTTGCCAGTCCGCGCGCGGCGCTCATGGAAATCGACCCGATGCTGGTACACCTTATCGGTGACGAAGAAGAAATCGCCCAGGCGAACCTCATTAACGAGATTCCGCAGCTCAAAGGCAAAGCTCACATGTTCTGCAACGCCGCCGCGCAGGTTCAAAACGCGATTGGTATGCAGTACCTGGCAATGCTGGCAAACGGCCTGATTTCGGCTGGCGAAATCGATCCAACGTTTGTAGCCGATGCACTTCGTTGGGTTACGTCGCACGAAGTGGGGCACACCATCGGGCTGCGCCACAACTTCAAGTCGTCGAGCGCCGTCGACTATGACCGCCTCAACGACAAAAGCTACATTGCCGATGTTGGTATGACCGGTTCGGTAATGGACTACCCGAGTGTCAACATTGCACTGGATTCCAGCAAGCAGGGCTACTACTGGGGACCGACCGTTGGAACCTATGACCGCTGGGCCGTTCGCTGGGGTTACAGCGATGTCGCTGGCGAAACCGCCGACGACGAGTGGCCAGCGCTCTTGAAAATTGCCGCTGAGGCGGGCAAGAAAGAGCACCTGTATGGCACCGACGAAGACACCTACCCGATGGGCGCAATGGATCCTCGCTCGCATACCAGCGACTTGTCGGACGACAACCTCGCATGGGCGATGGAGCGGGTCGCGGTTTGTGATCAGCTGCTAAAGGGTGGACAGCTTGAGTCGCGTATCGTCGAAGAAGGCGACAACTATGTCGCGCTTCGCTACGCAGTGCAAACGCTGATGATGCAGAAGTACATCGCGCATCTCAAGGCGATCAAGTACATGGGCGGTTATTACACCGAACGTCCGCACAAAGGCGACGGCAGCGGTAACCTTCCGATGACACCGGTCTCTGCTGCGAAGCAGATGGAAGCACTGCAGTTTGTTACGTCGAACTCGATGGACGTTAGCAACTGGTTGGTTCCGACCGACATGCTGGACAAACTGATGGATGACAAGCAGTGGAGCTGGCAGAACAATCCGTTCGGCTTGGGTCGTCGTTTTGACTTCCCGTTGAGTGGTTGGGTTGCTTCCATTCAGAACGCGCTCATCGCCAACATGATGAACCCGATGCTCCAAGCTCGTATCGTGGAGACGGGTTACAAGATGGATCGTCCGTTTGAACTGTCGTCGCTTTACAGCGAACTGACCAAGACAATCTGGACGCAGAACACAACGCCGCGTGGACAAACCGCAGGCATGCAACGCAACCTGCAGCGGGTGTACGTGGATACGTTGATCCGACAAGTGGTCACGCCCAATCCGTTCCTCCCGCAGGACGCCGTCGCATTGTCGCGCCTTAACCTGCAGCGTATTCGCAACCGCGCCAACAGCGCGTTGCAGCGCTCGGGCCTCGGTGACACGACGAACGCACACCTGATGGAGACGGTGGCACGTATCGATCGCGCGCTGGACGCGCAGCGGTACACCGCTTTCTAAGTCGCGCAAGCGCCGCTAGTTACAAGAGAGAGCCCCCGGGTGTGTTAACATTCGGGGGCTCGTTCGTTGTTACCCTGCGTGGTGCGCGGCGGCTGCACCCAGCCCGCGCCCCTCGCCGTCAGTGCTGACGGATCGACCGACCAACCCGGCGAAAGAAGGGGAAGTATGAAACACGTCTCGACACTTGCCACTGTTGCGCTGCTGGGCGCAATGAGCGTCGGAGTGAAAGTGCCAGCGCGCAGTGACAGTTCGCTCGCGGGCCAAACGGTGAACTTGCGCACGCCCGAGCACGCAACGCCGTTCGCGCCTACGACGACCTTGGAGTTTGGAGCTGGCGGTGGAGACTACGCGTTTGTCATACGCGACTGCTCGGGAGATCCCATTAGCGCAACCCGTCAGCCGTTTAAAGATGCTGCGGTGGGTGTGCTCCACGAACTTTCCCCGGGGCTTTCAGTGGGTGCGCGTGGCGGGTACGTCGAATACATCGAAAGCGAACCGTTCTACTACGTAAACCCACACATGGTCGTCGAAGGGGCAAATCTTGGTTTCGGTGTCGGTGTGTTGATTTCTCAGTCGGTGCTGTATGCACCGGAAGATGTGTTTCCCAACATTCCAGACGTTAGCACCTTCGACAGAACCCAAAAAACCTACCCGACATTTCACGCTCGCATCGGAAAACCCGAGTTGAACATGTGGGTAAGTTTCATGGAAGGTATGCCGTTGTACTCGAGTGGCGGACCGTGGCGTTATGGAGTTGGTGTGCAACTTTCTAAGAAGTGGGATCTGTCGGCTTTCACTTCGGCCGGCTTTTACGGACGGCCGGGAGTGGGCGTTGGGTTGGAGTACGAGCTCACCGAATCGCTGAGGATTCGAAGCGCGGGCCGCTACGGCGACACATTTGACGTCACCGAATGGGGTGCAAGCGGCGGGCTGGAGTATGACATTCGGTGGAAATAACGCCGCCGTTGGCTACGTTAGCGCGGCTCTACCGCAGACGAAACGGCGGGTATTTAACGTCGCTCATACACTCGGTGTTGAGCCCTTCAACACTTCCGGAGTTAACAAACTGCAGCGTAATGTCATCGGCGCAGGGACCAAACACAAAGTGCGCCGATGGAAAAATGAGATGCTGCGAGTTGGCCAGGTTGTCGGACGTGACCTGCCCCCAGTATGCCGATGTCACCGGATCGATCTCGCCGGATAACACCAGTGTCGGGACATCGCTAATTACGGGATCACCGTAGCCCGCGTGTACCGCCGCCTTCGGCCAAACATCACACACAGCCATCTGTTCTCGGACGCGTCGATCCCCCAAGTACGTGCCGTTCGTCGCCGCCTCAATCTCATCTTCGCGAATCCGCGCCACGTCTTCGTTGCACACCACGCACAGTAACATTCCCCACGCCAGCGCGTCGCGAATCCCTCGGTTGGAAAAAAACACCGTCTCGGCAAAAGGCGCGAAGTCGCCGGACGCCGCGCGGTCGATAAGGAACGGTGCCGACAGAGCCCCTTCCGTTCCGTACATCATCACCCGTAACGCACTGGCGAACTCGTAGCGACCCAGCTTTGCCGTAAGCGGCCGGTCGATCCCTTCGGGTTGAAACGTTACTTCAACGGGCTCGCGTTCGACTCGTGCGAGCACTTGCTCAAACTTCGTCGCGACATTGGGAAACGCTTCGTTACATGCAGGGTCGAGCGCGCACATTTCCAGCACTCGGTCCAAAGCCTCCTGAGCGGCGCGGGCATGAAACAGCGGATTCTTAAACTCCATCGGCGCGGTTCCGTTGAGTACCGCGCTGCGAACGTGCTCGCCGTGACGTCGCATAAACACCATCGATGCTCGAGTGCCGTACGAACCGCCCACCAGGTTAATCTGATCGTAGCCCATCGCAATGCGAACTTCGTTGAGGTCGTCCATCGCGATATCGGTGGTGTATTTGGTGAGGTCAAAGTTTTGCGCAAGCTCTCTGGCACATTCGGCGAAACTCTCCGGATCCCACACCGATTCCATGTACCCTTCGGGCGATTCGTCACTTCCCGAGAACCGACACTGCAGGTAGTGCCCGTCGCCGGTGCCGCGCTGATCGACAAACACAACGTCACGGTTGGCTCGGAACACCGTGTCGGTGAACCAGTGCGCTTGTCCGGTTGCCGCCTGTCCGGGACCTCCGGCAACAAAGAAAACCGGGTCGGGTTCGGGCGAATCGGTGCGAGCAGGAAGCACCACAATCTTTAGGCTAAGCATGCGCCCCGACATGCTGCTTCGATCTTCGAAGACCTCGTAAGTTCCGCACAGCGCGGGCTCGCCGTTGTCCAGTTCACACGGCTGTAATTCGACCGACTGGATTTGGTTGGCGGAAGATGGTTCAACGTTCCTTGCTATGTCGCGCCTTGTCGCATCACCACTACAACCGATAAACAACGCGAACGCACCGACCGCGGTAAACCATTTGCCGAATTGCTTTGCCATACTTTTCCTCAATCGTCTTTAAGGTCTTCATCAACACTTGTTGCGGGGTACACAAATTGCTGAGCACGTTCGACATCTTACTACGAGTAATATCTGGCAGCAAAGAGCCCGCGGCGGCGCGAGAATCGTTGCATGAATTCGGACCGCGACGTCCAGTCATCACAACCTGCCGGGGGTTGGATGGTCCGCTCTTTGTTGCCAAAATTGACTAGGCGCGGCTTAAGGCTTATACTTATGTCTTCGTGTGCCCAAGCTCGGCTAAACGCATCACAAAGGTAGTACAACATGAGAGCAGCTCGGCTATTGGTGGCGACGACCCTCCTGTGCGCCCTGGCCGCCCCCGTTTTTGCCCAATATCCGTATCTGGTAGACGCCTTTCCCAACCTGTCCTTTAGCTTTCCGGTCGATTTCCAAAACGCGGGGGACGGCACCCGCCGTGTATTCGTCGTCGAGAAGATAGGCCGGATTCAGGTGGTTGCGGGCGGCCAGTTCGCCACCGAAAAGAAAGAGTTCCTGGACATATCGACCCAGGTCGACCCGCAGTCTGAAGGTGGTCTGCTAGGCCTGGCTTTCCACCCGGACTACGCCAACAACGGTTACTTCTTTGTTAACTACACGGCGAAGAATCCGTTCCGCACGGTCGTCTCGCGGTTCAGCGTCGACCCCGACAACCCCAACGCAGCCGTCGACACTTCTGAAGTTATCCTGCTGGAGTTTAGCCAACCGGCCGGAAACCACAACGCGGGGCAACTAGCCTTTGGGCCGAACGACGGTTACTTGTACATTGCCAGCGGCGACGGTGGCCCTTCGTTCAACGCCCAGAACACCAACAACTTTTTGGGCAACGTGTTGCGTATCGATGTTGACACGCCATCACCACCTCAGAACTATTCCATTCCTCCGGACAACCCATTCGCCACCGGCACCAACGGTCAGCAAACCGGATTGCCGGAAATATACGCGTGGGGTTTTCGCAATCCGTATCGGATGAGCTTCGACCCGCCGACTGGCGATCTGTGGCTGGGCGACGTTGGGCTGAGCGCGTGGGAAGAAATCAACCTCGTCGAGAATGGTCGCAACTACGGTTGGGACACGTTGGAAGGCTACGATTGCAGTTTTGCCTGTGACACCACGGGCATGAACGTAAAGCTGCCAATGTGGTTGTACGACCATTCGCAAGGGATTGCAATCATCGGCGGATATGTCTATCGCGGCAGCGCGGTACCATTTCTTTCCGGACGTTATGTTTATGCCGACTACGTGAGCGGTCGAATCTGGGCGCTACAAAAAAGCACCAGCGGCGTGGTGGTATTCCAATTCATGAACAACGCGCCTGTCGTTACATCGTTCGGTGTCGACGAAGACGGCGAACTTTACCTGTGCTCAAATAATGGCAAGGTTTATCGGTTTGAAGAAGTGCCCACCGCCGTCGCTCCAACTGCACCGCAACAAGCAAGACTCGACGGGAACATGCCCAATCCGTTTAACCCGACCACCTCAATTCGCTATACGCTAGCCGCGGCCGGTGATGTGGAGATCAACATCTTTGACGTACTGGGAAAGCGTGTTCGGTCGCTAAATCAACGCGCGCAGGGTGCGGGAACTCATCAAGTGCGTTGGGACGGCACCAGTGACACTGGCGAAGCAGTTAGTAGTGGCGTGTATTTTTACAACCTGGTTGTGGATGGACGGATCGTCGACAACGCAAAAATGAACTTGCTTAAATAGTCTAATCGTCCAGCCGTAGGCGGACGGGATAAATAAGAGCGTTAATATCGACGACCGTGGTGCGTAGGGCAGCACGGTCGTTTGCGGTGGGGTACCCGTGCACGACGATGGTTGCGTCGTCGTGCCAGCGCAGTACGCCGCCCGATCGACTCCCGTGTTCGGCGCCTAAAGCAACTTCGCGAAAGTAAGCCATCTCATCCCTAGAATAGTATCGAGCCAGGTGACCTTCGGCTTCATCCGGAGTCATCCCAGCCCTAACCCCTTCGCGGTAGAGCATCCAGATAATGCGCTTGTCGATGTAAGCGTAGCTGTCGACCGTCGACCAGCCCTGGTAGAAAATACTCTCCGGGTAGTTGTGTGAATCTTGCAGAAGCCCCAACGCTTGAGTAAGCTCTTCGCGGATTAGATGGTCGCGCACCTTTTGACTGGTGCCCGTCGTCGAAATCAACACGCGAGCGGCTCGCACGGTTTGCGAACTGTCCCACCACACCCACACAAATCCCAGGTTGCCGGGCACGTAGTTGGATTCGATGTCGGGAAAGTCTTTGGCGGCCGTGAAGTGAATTTCGATGGTACCGTCGGCGGGGGTAACGGCACGAACCGACGTGACGGCCGACATGGTAACCAGAATGATCGTCGCCGCGTGAGTTAGCGCCGCGCTGCGCTGCGACACCACTTGCATCCAGCGACAAAACAAACTAGGGCTCCAGGCGGCCAAAGAACCAAACCGACTGCGCACCGACCGCAAACGCACGGTTGGCCGAGGGAACATAAAGCGCGCGCAGCGTCGTCGCGGTCCCGCTGTCTTGCCCGGACCACCCGCCGCCGTCGTTGTGGACAATCGCGCCCGCGCGACCAACGGCAATAATGTTACTGGCCCCTGAACCCGCGATCGCCTCCAGGTTACGAGCGGTGGAACTTGATTGCAGGTTCCACGCCGACCCATTAAAGCGATAAATGGCGCCGTCTTTGCCAGCCGCGTATATGTTGCTGGGGCCAACGCCCCAAAGCGAGTTTAACCCGACACCAAGACTTTGATTATGGCTCCACTGACTCCCGTCGAAACGAAAAATGTTTCCATCAGTCGACGCCGCATAAACGTTGTTACTTGCCGAACCCCACACCGCCGTCAGGTAGTCGGTAACGTTGTTGCTCATCGGGAACCAACGAGTGCCATCCCAGCACAGGATCGCGCCGCCTTCGCCAACCGCGATGGCGTTGTTGGCGTCCAGCACCCACACATCGATCAGGTTCTGAAGCGTCAGGTTGGTAAACGCGGTAATAACGCCATCCTGGTAGTGAACGATGGCGCCGTTTTCGCCAACGATCACCAGCGTTGATGAGTCAAGAATTTCGACGTCGTTGAACGTCGCCGGATAACCGCTAAGAAGCCGATGCCAATTGCTGCCGTCAAACCTCATCAGCAGCCCAAAGTTTGCAACCGCATACACGTCGGTGGCGGAACGGCCGGTGATGCCGCCGTACACGCGACCGGTTTCGGTTACGGCAACGCCGTAGGTGCTTCCCGCGAAGTTCAGGATCGTTCCCACGGCACCGACGGAGAACCCACCCTGCCCGGGCACGCCTTCGATTTCGTTAAGGTTGGCAAAGGTCACTGTGTTTGGCGTTGCCGGTGACCATGCGGTTCCGTCCCAATGCAGCAACGTTCCCGTTTGCCCCGACATATACAAGCTGGTCGCGCTCTCGCCCCAGGCGCCGCGTAGCCAGCGCGTCGTGCCAGAAACTTCCGAGTTCCACGTCGAGCCATCGTACCGAATAAGCGTGCCGTCGTTACCCCCTGCAACAACGCTACTCCCGTCAAAGCCGCCGATGCCACGAAGATTGGTGGTGATCGGGGTCGTCATCTCTGTCCAAGTGCTGCCGTCGAAGTTCAGCACAGTCCCAACGTTGCCGGCCGCAAAGATGTTGTTGGACGAGGCACCCCAGAGTCCGCGCAGGTTCTGCGTTGTGGGGCTGGTCATCACCGACCATGCCGCGCCATCGTAGTGCACAATCACTCCGCCGTTGCCAACCGCGTAAACGTCGGAAGCCGACGAACCCCACACCGCTTGCAACCACTCCGTCGTTGGGCTGATCATGCTGGTCCAGATCGAACCGTTAAAACGCAAGATGGTTCCGTTGTTACCCACCGCAAAGATGTTGTCGGGACCAGCGCCCCACACGCCCGAAAGCGTTTCCGTGGTTCCGCTGGTTTGGTTTACCCAATACCCGTTGGCAAAGTAGTGAATGGTGCCAAATGTTCCGACGGCCACGGCGGTTTCGGTGTCGAACACATGCAGTCCCAAATACTCAATTGGGCTAACCGAATTGACTTCCCACTCCAGATTGGGCGGGTCGGGAGGGATAATCTTGGGGTCGTCGCAGCCCACGACCATGGTGACAAAGGCGGCCGCGATAATAAGCGTGAGCGATGAACGGCGAAACACGTAAACTCCGTTAATTAATGAGGATAACAGGGGCTAAGTTAAAGAATACGTAATTGCCACCCCGCCGGTCAAGGTGCGGCGCATTGACCAAAAGAAAAGGGAGCGTGCCGGATCGGCTACGCTCCCTTTGAGTCGAGCTAGAGTTTCTTTGGTTACTGGCCGGTAAAGCGCAGCAGCGAACCGCCGCCGGTGCCGCCAACCGCGAACACCGAATTGGTTGCATTCGCCCACACCGCATCGAGGTTCACCGAGACCGGCGTTTCCATAGCGCTCCAGGCGGTGCCGTCGAAGGTCACGGCGGCGCCTTGCGCGCCCACCGCAAACACGCGGTCGTTGTTAACCGCCCAAACGCCCAGCAGGTTTTGCGGCGTGTTGCTGATCATCGACACCCAGCCCGATCCCGATTCGCGTAGCACGGTACCGAGATCGCCGACCGCGTAGACCACGTCGCCGTGGCCGGCGATGTCGTTAATTGTCGATGCGGTGGGTGGCGACTGCTTGGTCCACGACACGCCGTCGAACTGCCAGATGGTGCCGTAGCGTCCGCCAATGACAACTTGTCCGTTGGACTTGCAGTACACACCAAAGAGATCGTTGGTTGCACCAGTTGACACCTGTGTCCAGGCGACACCGTCGTAGTGCATCACCAGGCCGCTGATGCCAACAGCCCAAATGTTACTGTCACTGGTACCGTGGATTGCAAAGAGCGACGAGCCGGTTGCGCCCAACATCTCATCCCAAGTGACACCGTTGTGGCGGTAGATTCGCCCGCCGGCCGCAGTCATGTACAAGTAGTTCTCAGTGCCCCACAAACCGGTTAGCGATGTGGTGGACGGTGTCACAACTTCGTTCCAGGAGCCACCGTTAAACACGAACGCGCGACCGTTGTCACCAATGGCGTAAACGTCGTTAGCGCTGTAACCGAAAACATCCTTAAAGCCGCCCGGTTCGGCGCGGTGTTCGACTGCAAAAGAAGAGCGGTTGTACTTCATCGACAGAGCATCGTCGCCACCAAAGTAGACGTCGGTGGGAGAGTTGCCCCAAATGTCGCGAACGTACGAGGAGCTGGCCGTTTGCAACGGGACCCACTGGAATCCGTTCCATTGCAGCGTCGTGCCGCCGCGACCGGCGGCGTAAACGTCGTTCGAACCCGAACCCCATACTGCGTTAAGGTGTTCAGTGGTTCCGCTGATCATCTGCGACCACCCGGCACCGTTGTAGTGAAAGATCGTACCGTCGATACCCACCGCGAATACGTCGTTGGACCCTGAGCCCCACACGCTCAAGAAGTTTTTGGTCGAGCCAGTGTACATTTGCTTAACCGTCATGCCATCGTAGTGCATGATAACGCCGCCGTCGCCAACCATGAACACATCGTTTGGCGCCGATCCCCACACCGACGTTAGATTGACAGCCACGGGCACCGACATCGACGACCACGTACCGCCGTTGAACATTACAAACGTGCCGAGCGCGCCGACTGCGTAAACCGCTGTGTTAGAATGCGCCCAAACGCCTTGAAGCGTGAAGTTGGTGCCGGGATCAAGTTCGCGGTAGGTGGTAGCGTTTATGTGAACCACTGTGCCGAACGTGCCAACAATGTACATGTCACCGGATGGCAGTCCGCAAACATCACGCAGACTAATGTTCTGGCCTTGCAGCGGTGTCCACACAACGCGGTACTTGCCATTGTTGCCGCGAACGATCGAACCTTTTTCGCCAACAAAGTACATGTTCGAAGACGAGGTTCCCCACACGCCATAGAAATCACCGTCTGCGACCGAGCCGATATCGTTGACCCATTCGCCGCTAAGCGTTCCGCCGCCACCGCCGCCTCCGGGGCCGCCGCCGTTTCCACCGCCACCGTTGGTTCCCAGGGGGCCGCCACCGTCGTCGCTACAGGAATAGAAAACCAGCGACGCTGCAATCGCGAACGCAGTCATCCAGGTTTGCCGAAGATTGAGTTTCATTATAGAGAGTCCTCCGTGTCCTCAAGTGAGGTGTTAGTCGCAGGTATCGGAGGCGGGTATGCAAGTTACGGCGCGAACGCTGCGAAGGATATAAGTTGTTGTATCAGCGAAGGTTACAGACGAGGAGGGTGGTGGCGCGGCAGGCTGGAGCGGGAAGATCGTTCCGCCCGATGGGATAGAGGTTCCGCTCGCGGGGATGACGTTGACGAACCGACCGGATACCAGGTGTTGGCCGTGATGCGTTCGTTCTAGATGTTGCCGGTTTGAATCAGGCTAACTCGCTGGGGGGAGGGGCGACTGAATCCCAAGCAAGTTCTCACTTTCTTCCCAAAGTCGGCGTTGCACGTCGCGGTCGTGCGAGATTTCCTTGGTGCCAACTTCACGCCGGTACTTGAAGTACTTGCCCGTTACGCCTTCAACTTCAGACGAAGATGCGAGATAGATTGACGTGTCGGCGCCTTCCTTGGGTTGCTTAAACAGCGGACCCGCGAGCATCCACAGCGAGTGCAACAGCCAGTTGTTGCGCATAAGTCCGGTCTTGATGACACCCGGGTGCAAGCAGTTCGCCGTAATAGGTTGGTCGCCGAGCCGCCGCGCGAGTTCGTAGGTGAACATGATGTTCTGGAGCTTGGTGTTTGAGTAGGCCCGAAACCCGATGTAGTTGCGTTCATGCTGCAAGTCGTCGAAGTCGATTACGCCGCGCGAATGGGCGGTGGACGCGACGTTGACGATGCGCGCCTTGTACTCGGAGGAGCCCGCCGCGCGTAGGGCGTCCAAGAACAGGTGAGTGAGGTAGAAGTACGCCAGATGGTTTACAAAAAACTGCAGTTCGAAACCTTCGGCCGTTGTCTTGCGGGAGTTAGTCACCACGGCGGCGTTGTTAACCAGTACGTCTAGCTTGGGGTACCGCTGATTGAACGCCTCCGCAAGTCCCTTCATGGCCTCGCGGGTGGACAGATCGGCGGTCAGCAGGTGCACGTTGGGGTTATCGGTTGCGGCGATTACGTCCCGACGTGCCGGTTCACCCCGTTTTTCGCCGCGCGAGTGCATCACCACCGTCGCGCCCAGGTTGGCCAGCCCCAGGGCCGTGGCCTTGCCAATCCCGGAGTTCGACCCGGTTACCAGAATGACTTTTCCTTGTAACTCCTGGCTGATCATTGCAGTAGTATAGTCAGGGCTGGCGACCTACGCACGAGATTTGACCCGCTCGGGACGACTCGATACCATTTGCCTATGCCCGACACTTCGCGCGCAATTCTTCACGTCGATATGGACGCCTACTACGCCTCGGTGGAGGTGATGGATGACCCGTCGCTAAAGGGCAAACCTGTGATTGTGGGCGGGTCTATAGAGGGGCGCGGTGTGGTGTCGGCAGCGTCGTACGAGGCTAGGAAATTTGGTGTCCATAGTGCGATGAGCGCCTACCGGGCCATGCAGCTGTGCCCACAAGCGATCGTCGTCTCGCCACGCATGAGTCGCTACGCCGAACTGTCGCGCGACATTCGCGCCATCTTTCATCGCTACACTCCATTGGTCGAACCGCTTTCTTTGGACGAGGCATTTCTGGATGTCACCGGCAGTCAGAAACTGTTCGGCGACGCAGTAACCATCGGTCGCGAAATTAAACACGCCATCAAAACCGAAGTTGGCCTGGTCGCGTCGGTCGGCGTGGCGCCCAACAAATTTCTCGCAAAACTTGCTAGCGACCTGGAAAAGCCCGATGGCTTTACCGTGTTTACGCAAGAAGACGCCGCCGAGCGTCTGGCCGATCTCCCGGTGAAACGGTTGTGGGGTGTCGGCAAAGTGACGCAGGCGAACCTGGCGGCTGCGGGTATTATGCGGGTTCGGCATTTGCTGGAGATGCCTATCGAACAACTTGAAAAGATTGTCGGCTCCAACGCCGCCCGTTTGCGCAACCTGGCGCAGGGAAAAGATCATCGCGCGGTTGTAACCGGCGCGGGTTCCAAATCGATTGGACACGAGACAACCTTCAACAAAGACATCGCCGACGCGGATCGTCTGCGCAGCACTGTCGACCGCTTTGCCGAACAAGTTGCCAGGCGTCTGCGCGAGCACGGGTATCTGGCCAATACCGTAAACCTAAAGGCGCGCTATGCTGACTTTACCACCGTGACTCGCGCGATCACCTTGCCTTCGCCCAGCGATCACACTCGCACGATCCGCGATGCCGCTCGCGAGTTGCTGGATGTTCGTTTGGAGCGCAAAGGACGCGCATTGCGCCTGATTGGGGTGTCGGTATCGAATCTAGTCTCGCCAAAAGAAGTCAATCCGACACTCTTTGACAACCTGGACGACGACAGCAATCTCAGTACGACGGAAGATCGCAAGGAAACCAAACTGGATTCCATTATCGATCAGTTGCAGGACCGGTTCGGCAGCGAGAGCATCCACAGGGGGATGGCGCGCGGTCGCGCGCCAGACCTTCGCCCGGGACAGGATCGATTAGAGCTGGAGCGCGAACAGCGGGAAGAAAAGAACGGGGAATAACAGCGATATGGAGTACACTCCCATTGCAGCGCGACGATAAAGTGCTCAAAAGCATAAGCCCTACCAAACACCGAGGAATTCAGATTGCCCGTTAAAGTTAAGGACGCAAATCAGCTCGTTGTCGCAACCGACTATAAGAACGCGTACCGTCAGGACCTGTATAGTTGGACGTCGATCGACGTGTCCGGACTGGTCAGCAGCTTCACCGAGCATGGGATTACGGCCGAGGTAGTGCAAGTCGCCGACTTATTCCGTTTCGCGACCGACTGGGAGGGCCGCGCGGTTCTGTATACGGGAAACGAAGAGCAGCTATACGAGTCGTTTATTAGATCCGCCGTCTATTTTCTTAGCGAACGGAATCTAGTCATGCCGTCTGTGGACCTACTAATGTGCCACAACGACAAGGTATTCCAGGAAAATGTAAAACGAAGGTATCGGCTCGGCGGGCCGACGGCGGAGTGTTTCGGGTCGCTTGAAGAGGCGGTCGCCGCTCGCGACCGGTTGCGATTTCCCGCCGTGTTCAAACTTGCTCACGGCAGTGGCTCTAAGAATGTAAGCCTAGTCAAGAACTTTAACGATCTAAAGCGTAAGATTCTAAAACACTGCCGACGTCCAGACTATTTTCGGATCAACGCACACAAGAAGTTAAGTCGTCGAAAGTTTGCAACCTACCGGAACCACCTTGACAGTGAGTCCCTTCATACACGCCCCTTCGTGCTTCAGGAGTTTATCGGCGGCCTCGGTGAAGATTGGAAGGCAATCGTTTTCTACGATCGGGTTTACGTTCTGAATCGCAAGACCAGGCCGAATGATTTTCGTGCGAGCGGGTCGGGTCGGTTTGCGTTTGAAACACCCCCCGAAGAAGTTCTTGAGTTCGCTTTAGAGTGCCGCCGGAAGCTCGGCACACCGTTCCTGCAAATGGACATTGGGATTAAGAACCGAGAGTGCTACCTGTTCGAATTCCAAGCCTGTAGTTTTGGGCCGCGCACCGCTATGTTTGCCCCGCACTATTTTGTAAAAGAAAGTACTTGGAAGCGGGTCGATACCGATCCCAGTTTGCATGGTGCGTTCGCTTACGGGGTCGCAACATATCTCCGGCGCGAGGTGGAGGTTTACGCGTGAGCACTTTCGTGTATCACAAGCCGGAACTGCGTTATCCGCGTACAGCTCCGTTCCACCCCGACAAGCGTTATCCAGAATTCGGTAATGCAACTGGAGAAATCGACCCAGGCAATAGTGTGTTTGCAGCAGTTCGCACCTTGTTTTTGCGTGCCGGCTTGGATGCGGGCCGTGCGGAGACTGCCGATTGGAATCCGTTTGGCGAGTTAGTTTCTAACCAATCCGCAGTTGTGGTAAAGCCGAACCTGGTAATTGACAATGCCGAGAAGGACTACGACCCGTTAGTTACTCATCCGTCGATCGTGCGCGCGCTCCTCGACTACATCTTCCTTGCAGCGCCGAGAGCGACTGTAACGGTATGCGATTGCCCGGTGCAAACGGCAGACTTTGACCACATTATCCAGGCGACCGGGCTTGCCAAGGTGGTAGCCTATTGGAAAGAGCGCGGGGCTACAATAGAGCTGCGAGATCTACGAATGCATCGATCAATGCAGGACACGAACGGTTTTCTAAGAAAGACTATCGAGGTTGATGGCGATCCGTTGGGTTATTCAGTAATCGACCTCCGTGACGCGAGTGCACTATCTTATGTTACAACTTCGGAAAGTAAGTTCGCGGTTGGCCAGTACGACGCGAGCCAGACCAACAAGCACCACGGACACGGAAGACACTCCTATATCATCGCGAACACAATACTGAACGCCGACGTTTTGTTTAACGTTCCAAAGCTAAAGACGCACCAGAAGGCTGGCATCACGTGTGCACTGAAAAACCTTGTCGGAATTATCGGATCCAAAGATTGTCTGCCCCATTTCCGCGTGGGATCGCCTAACGAGGGCGGTGATCAGTACGCTGTTTCCAGCATTTACAACAATGTCAGTGGTATGTATCGCCAGAGGTACTTCAGTAGGTTTCCGCACTTGTGGAAAGTCGCACGGCGATTGGCGCGGGCATATAAGCGAGCAAGCCGTCGCAAAGCCGACGCGTTCATTACGAACGGTGCATGGGACGGCAATGATACGGTCTGGAGAATGACCTACGATCTCAATCGTATCGGTCATTTTGCGGGAATGGACGGTAAGTTACACAGCAATCGCCAGCGCCGACTCATTAACCTGGTTGATGGAATCGTGTGCGGGTCGGGTGATGGACCGCTGCGCCCCGACGCAGAACATTGTGGCTTCTTGTTTTTTGGAGAGGACTCGTATGCCATTGACTACGCTGCTGCGATCTTGATCGGCGCCGACCCCAAGCGAATTCGGCTGCTTAGTGGCTTCAGGGAAGTTGTCGACGATCTGCAGCTTCCATACGAGCCAGATCCAACTAAGATCGTTGTTGGTCTGGACGGCGACGAAATCCCCCTTCTGCAACTCGAGGCGCGGTACGCGTTTAATCCCCCTCCTGGTTGGAACTTCTCCCAATCGACTTCGGCGTTAGAGCATCGCAGCTTATCGTAGGCGCGACGAAATCGGTTCGCAAAAGTTCTGGGGAATCTCAAAACACTAAAGCGCAAATCGGGTACACTTGGGGAACGGCTATCCCAGAACGTTTTCAAGCCCAAGGAGACCGTCATGAGACGCGCCCTGATCGCAGTCTTGCTGTTTGCATCCGTTCCTTCTTTCGCACAGTCCCCGTTTAATGGCAACACGCTAATTACTCCGTTACGTTCCACCAACACCTATCTCATCGACATTAACCAAAACGTAATCGGAAGTTGGGATGGCGCCAACGGCGCCGGACACACGGTTTATTGGTTGCCCGATAACTCGGTGATACGTGGTCAAGGTGACCCAGCCGCACCAGTGAGTGGCGGCGGCGGCGCAGGCGGCCACATGCAACGCATCAACAGTAGCAACGTTGTGGTGTGGGATTACTTCCTTTCCACAAGCGAGTACCAGGGACATCACGACATCCAGCCCATGCCCAACGGGAACATCCTTGCAATTGCTTGGGAAGTGAAGACCGCGGCCGAAGCCACTGCCGATGGACGAACCGAACCGATGGGTGCGCGTTTGCTACCCACCTACATTGTCGAAGTTCAACCGGTTGGGAGTAACGATGCCAACCTGGTTTGGGAATGGCGAATCTGGGATCACATTATTCAGGACAACGACCCGGCTAAGCCAAACTTTGGTGTTATCGCCGATCACCCCGAGCTGGTTGATATCGATTTGGGCGGAGGTGGCGAGAGTTGGGACCACGCCAACTGGATCGACTACGACGAGCAACGCGACCTTATCGTGTTTTCGGCGCGCGCGCTGAACGAAATATTGGTAATTGATCATAGCACCACCACCGCCGAAGCCGCCGGACACACGGGCGGCAACCACGGCAAAGGCGGCGACATTCTGTATCGCTGGGGTAATCCGCAAAACTACGGTGCCGGTGGGCCAGAAGACCAGGTGTTCTGGGGAGTGCATGGCGCCAATTGGATCGACCCCAACACGCCCGGCTACGGTGGCATTATCGCATTCAACAACGGCAATCGTGACGGCACTGACGAAGATTCGTCGAGCGTCGTCGAGATCATGCCGCCTACAGAAAACGGGCTTTTTGTAAAGGACCCGGGTGAGCCGTTTGGCCCCGCGCAGCCGGAATGGGAATACACCGAAGATCAAACGTTCTATTCTCTTCGTTACGGAAGCGCACAACGATTGCCAAACGGCAACACGCTAATTTGCGAAGGCGTCGAAGGGAATATCTTCGAAGTATCGCCCAACGGAACCAAAGTGTGGGTATTCGTTGAGCCGATCGGGAACGGCGTGTTTGGAGCGTTGCGTTACTGGGACATGAATCCGGTCCCGACGACGATCACCAGTTTTAACGCTCGCGCGGAGGGTGTTAGCGTCAAGGTTAGCGCATCGTTTGTCTTAGACCTGCCTGAGGTCACGGTAGAGTTGATTCGCGGCTCCGAAGGAGAGCCGAGTCGACGCGTAGACATGCAAGCGCTGAACGGCCGGGAGCGGTATGAGTTTGTCGATCGCGGTGTTCAATCCGGAAACGCGTATACCTATCAGTTGCGCGTTCGTGATGCCGACGGCGAAGTGGTGTCGCAGCCGCAGCGCGTTGTCGTTGCCGGCGTCGGGATGACGTTGGCGCAGAACTATCCCAATCCGTTTAACCCAACGACAAGTATTTCGTACTCGCTACCGCAACGAGTCGACGTGACACTCGCTGTGTTTGATAGCAAAGGGCGGCTGGTGCGAACGTTGGTAAGCGATGCGATGCCCGCGGGCGAACACTCGGTAGTGTGGAACGGTCACGACAATGCCGGCCGCGCGGTTGCCACCGGTGTCTACTTTTATCGCCTGGTCGCGGGCAACCAGAACATTACTCGTAAGATGGTTCTACTGAAGTAGGCTCTTTAGATCGACAACATGTAGACGATGAACAGCGCAAAGAACACCGCCGAAGCGATGACCATTCGCAGCTCGTCCAACCAGTAGCGAATCATATGTCGGCGTGAACGTTTCATGGCGCGGACGTTTGCAATCAAGCGGCCAGCAATGCGGGTGACTGCTTTGCCTCGTGATTGCACGGAGTTACGAGATCCGATCCGATGTGCGGGCACGGGAGGGCTGAACTTTGTTTCCCACTGACGGGCAATTGTTACCCTTGTCGGCGCTGCAACTGTAGTAATCACTACGAGTTGACCGCTCGCTCGCGGTGTAGTAGACTCCCCGCTTTCCCACCCACCACTCCGAGACGCCCCCAAGGGAGGTCCCTTTTTTTATGGAAATGAAGATCGTGTCGCGACACCTTTCCGACGATGTCGTGGTTTTGGAGCCGCAGGTGTTTGGTGACCATCGCGGATTTTTTTTGGAAGCGTTTCGTAAAGACGTGTTTGCCGACATCGGCTTGCCGACGGAGTTTGTTCAGGACAACCATTCGGGATCCAGTAAGGGCGTCGTGCGCGGACTGCACTTTCAATGGGATCCACAAATGGCCAAGTTGATGCGCGTGACGGTGGGGACGGCGTTTCTGGTGGCCGTGGACATTCGCAAAGGGTCGCCAACTTTAGGGCAGTGGTTTGGTACCGAAGCGTCGGCCGACAACAGGCTGCAGTTGTTCGCGCCGCCGGGCTTCGCACGCGGGTTTGCGGTGCTGTCGGATTTCGCCGAGATTCAGTACAAGTGCACAGGAATATATAACCCGCATGGCGAATCGGGAATTGTTTGGAACGATCCCGAGATTGGAATCGACTGGCCGTTCGACAATCCGACGCTTTCCGACAAAGACCGCGACGCGCAGACGTTATCGGAGTGGCTATCCCGCCCCGAGTCCGACAACTTCACGTATGAAGGTTAATTTATGAAGGTGATGGTACTGGGAGCGAAGGGCCAGTTAGGAACGGACCTGCGCCTGACGATGCAGGACACGGACATGACATGCATCGCCCTGGCCCGCGAAGATGTCGATGTTACCGATGCCGAAGGTGTTCTGGCCGCGGCGCGCCAACATGAACCCGAGGTTATAATCAACACTACAGCGTTTCACTTAGTGGACCTGTGCGAAGATGAACCCGAGCGCACGCTTCTTGTTAATGCCGGCGGGGCTCGGAACGTTGCGCGCGCCGCCCGCGAAGTCGACGCAGTGAACGTGTACATTTCTACCGACTACGTGTTCGACGGAGAAAAGCAGAAGCCGTACGACGAAGACGATCGCCCTAATCCACTGTCGGTGTACGGAGTCGGCAAACTCGCCGCGGAGAACATGACCCGCATTACTGGACCGAAGCACTTTATCGTGCGAACGACCGGGCTCTACGGCATGTCGCCGTTTCGATCTGGCAGGGGCGGAAACTTTGTGGAAACGGTTATCAAATTCGTGAAGGCAGGGAAGCCAATGAAGGTGGTTACCGACCAGGTACTAACCCCCACGGCGACTGCTGATCTGGCGCCCACGCTTGTTGAACTGGTAAAGACCGATGCGTATGGGCTGTATCACATGACCCAAACCGGCGAGTGCAGCTGGTATCGTTTCGCCAAGACGATTGCAGAGTTGACCGGTATGGATCATGACATCGGCGAAACTACGGCGGCCGAGTTCGGCGCCAGGGCGAATCGCCCCGCGTACTCGGTGCTGGATAATTATCGGATGCGGCAGGCGGGTGTCGCTGAGATGCGGTCGTGGCATGACGCGTTGGTCGACCATATGAAGCGGCGTAGGGACGAGGACAGCTAAGACTCTATTCTAACTCTGCAAGTCGTTCATCGAATTCGGCCGCGGCCGAGTCGCGTTCCGCTGAGAGCTTTTCCATTTCTTCAAATAGACCATCCACTTTTTGCTTGGCGACCGCCGACTGGCGCGAGAGTTTTGCGATCGCGTCGCCATCACCCGACAGGGAAGCGCTGTTGAGTTCCTCCAGAAGTGCTTCCGAGCTTTCTTCCAACTCCATGATCTCCGACTCGATCTGTTCGATTCGTTTCTCCAGCGGACCGACGACGGCGGCGCGTTGCTTAAGCAACTTGGCTCGTTCCTGTCGCGCCGTTTTCTTGTCGACGACGCGTTTTGGCTTGGGCTTCGGCGCCGGCGCCACTTCGATCGAAATCGGCTCTGGATCTGTGACGGCAGAGTGGTCGTGGTGCTGCGTTGGCGCGGGCTTTTTGGTCTTCAGCGAGTCGTCGACTTCCCAACCGATTTCGTCCAGGAACTCCTGATACGTTCGGTCGTAATGAAACACTCTACCGCGGTCGAATATGACAAAGCGAGTTGCTACCGTATGCAGAAAGGTCTCGTTGTGAGTTACGATGACGACCGCGCCCGGAAAAGCGTCGATCGCCGCCAACAACGAATCGCAGCTATCCATGTCGAGGTGGTTGGTGGGTTCGTCCAGAAACAGCAAGTGGGTAGGCGAGACCAAAAGCTTGCCCAACATCACCCGGCTTTTCTCTCCGCCGGAAAGTACGGATATTTTCTTTAGCGCGTTGTCGCCTTCGAACATCAAGCGGCCAGCGACATCGCGAGCCGTCTGCGGCAAACAGTCGCTTGACGCCGACATTATCTCTTGCACCACATCGTTGCCAGGATGAAGTGTGTCGGTGTTAGTCTGCGCAAAGTAGCCGGTCTGAAGCTTGGGGTGGCAAGAAACTTCGCCAGCATCAGGCGTAAGTTCTTGGGCCAGCAGGGACAAGAGAGTGGACTTTCCACGACCGTTCTGGCCAATGATGCAGATGCGATCGTTGCGATAGATGTCCAGGCTAAAGTCCGCAATGAGCGGCGTTTCGTCGTAGCCAAAAGTGATGTTGGTAGCGGTCATCATCTGCCGGGCGTTGAATGCCGACGAATTAAACTGAAAGTCTAACGTTTCGATATTCTCGAGCTTAGCCTTCTGCTCTTGTTTTTCCAGAGACTTAATCCGCGACTGTACTCGGGTAGCCAACGTGTTCTTAGCGCGAAAGCGTTCGATGAAGCGCTCGGTTTGCTTACGTTTCTTTTCTTCGTTGGCGCGCGTCTTTTCGTATATCTCCTCGTCCTGCAGGATCTGTTCGTAAAGTTTACTGGTCGTTCCTTCTATTTTCCGCGCTTTGCGCCGGTGGATCGCCACGGTGTGCGTGGTGACGCTGTCCATGAATCCGCGGTCGTGAGTGATCAGCATCAGTTCGCCTCGCCAGCCCGCCAGAAAGCGCGCCAGCCAGCGGATAGAGACAACGTCCAGGTAGTTCGTGGGTTCGTCGAGCATAAGCAGATCGGGCTGCGACAGGAGTACCTTTGCAAGATTCAAGCGAACCTGGTACCCGCCGGAAAACACCAGTGGCGAACGGCTCATGTCTTCCTCGGCAAAGCCAAGCCCAAAAAGGATTTTCTCGGCTTGCCAGTATTCGTCGCGTTGATCCTGAGGAAGTCCCAGACACGCCTCTTCTAGGACGTTCTCTTTGGTGAACGCAATGTGCTGTTCCAGGTACCCCAGGCGGTAGCGCTTGGGGATTACAATCTCGCCGGACTCGGCTGCTTCCTGGCCAAGGATAATGCGAAACAGTGTCGACTTGCCGTGGCCGTTACGACCGACCAGGCCTATCCGCTCGCGGCGGCCGACGTTAAACGTCAGGTCGTCGAAAAGGTTCTGTTCGCCAAACGACTTGAAGAGATTATTTACGCTGATCATGTTGAGTTATGAATCGTGTCGCGGGTTTGCTAATCGGCACAAAGGTGATAGTATACGGCCCTGGCATCGCAGACACAACGGCGGCTTTTGAAGGTGGCGCTAATGTCCTGTCTGTTGCTTCGCCGTCCCCACTCGGCGAAAAGGTGCCGTTCACAATCATGACGATATTACTCGCACTACTCGGTCTGTACCTACTGGCCGCTTTGGGAATGTTTCTGCTCCAGGGCCGCTTCGTGTTCTTTCCCAATAGCATCGATGCGGGAAACCCCGGACAGGTTGGGCTTGAGTTTGACGACGTATGGTTCGACGACGGGAATCGTCACGGCTGGTGGATTCCGCACCCTTCACCGAGGGCAACGTTGTTGTTTTGTCACGGCAACCGAGGAAACATTACGCATCGAGTGGCTTCGATCGAGCAGTTTCATAGAGCGGGGCTCGCGGTGTTCATCTTTGACTATGCGGGTTACGGAAAGAGCAAAGGGCGGGTGTCAGAGCGAGCGATGTATCGCGACGCGCTGAACGCGTGGCAGTGGCTAAACGTTACGCAGGGGATTCCCGAGAACGAGATCATTTTGTTCGGGCGGTCTCTGGGGACGGGAGTTGCGGTTGAATTGGCGACACAGGTTCGTTCACGAGCGTTGATACTGGAATCGCCGTACACATCGATTGCCGATATTGCGGTGCGCAAGCACCCTTGGCTTCCGATTCGTTTGCTTACCCGAATCCACTTTGACTCGATGTCGAAGATCGCCAGTATCCGCGAGCCCAAACTGATAATCCACAGCCTCGATGATGCGGTGATACCGTTTGGTTTGGGGAAGCGGCTGTATCGGCGTGCGAGCGAGCCCAAACGCTTCCTTCGCATCCGTGGCTCCCACGCCACCGGTCACCTCGAAACCGAACCACTCTATTCGGACACGCTGCGGTCATTTCTGGATGAAGTCGACCATCCTGCGCGACGGCGCTACGAGCGGAGATAACGTATAACTCAGTTTCGCTTTTCCTGAATGCGACCAGCGAGTTTGGTAACGACCGACCGTGGAAGCAGCTTCACGGCAAATGCGACGGCCTTGTTTTTGAAGCCGGGAATGACGATACGTCTGCCCGTGGCTGCGGCATCCCAAGCGATGCGCGCAGCTTCGATGGGTTCCATCATCATCTTTTGACGATACGATGTTTTCGCGCTTGCCCCCGCACGCTCGTGGAAGTTAGTGGCGAGCGGCCCGGGGCAAAAGGTGGAAACGACGACCGGGCTGTCGGCGACTTCTTCGGCTACCGCTTCGGAAAACGACAACACAAAGGCTTTGCTAGCGTAGTACACAGCCTGAAACGGGCCTGGTTGAAACGCGGCCATACTGGCGACGTTGATGATGCGTCCGCGCTGTCGTTGTAGCATTGGTGGCAAACAATGCTTGGTGAGTTCGACCAGCGCTGCGCAGTTGAGTTCGGTCATCGCCAGTTCTTGTTGTAACGAGTTGGTTGCGAACGCTCCGGATGCACCCATACCCGCGTTATTAACCAGTACGTCGGGTGGCGAAGCTTCGATGGCGTCGGTCAAAACATCTCGCGACGCTCGGTCGGTTAGGTCACAGGCTACGGCAGTTGCTTCGACACCGTAGGTTGCGTGCAGTTCTCGGGCAAGTCGTTGCAGCTCGTCGTTATTGCGTGCGGTCAGCAACAAGTTGTACCCGTCGTCAGCCGCGACGCGCGCAAACGCTTCGCCGAGACCGGTCGATGCACCCGTGATAAGGGCAAGTTTGTTGGTGCCGGTGTCGGGCATCAGTTGAGCCCGGCAAACGCTTGGGCCAGGTCCTCCAGTAGGTCTTCGGAATCTTCTATTCCCACTGACATACGAACAAGCCCGTCGGCAATGCCCAACTTGTCACGTTCGGCCGGGGTCATCAGTGCGTGCGAGGTTCCTGCGGGTCGCGTCATTAGCGACTCCACACCACCCAGGCTGGGCGCGATCAGCGGTAGCCGAACTCGTTCGAACAGCGCGCGTGCAGCTTTCGCGCCTCCGCGAAGCTCGAAGCTCAGCATGCCGCCGAACCCGTCGAACAACTCGGCGGCGATTCCATGGCCGGGATGTGCCGCCAGCCCGGGATAGTTGACGGTTGCCACGGCGGGCTGGTCGGAAAGAAACGTCGCAATTTTCATCGCGTTTTCGTTTTGAGTGCGCACGCGAAGACCCAACGTCTTGATACCGCGGTGGAGCAGAAAGCACGCGTGCGGATCGAGCGTGCCACCAAGTTTCAAAAGCCGCTTCCCGGCCTTCTCAATCAGATCGCGTTTGCCGATTATCGCGCCGGCGACCAGATCGGAGTGTCCGTTGAGATACTTGCTGCCGCTGTGCAGTGACAGGTCGATCCCGACTTCGCTGGGGCGAAAGTTAACCGGGCTGGTGAAGGTGTTGTCGATCATCGAGACCAGGTTGTGCTGTCGCGCAAAGTCGGCGATGGCCCGCGCGTTGGTGACACGCATGAGCGGATTCGAAATAGATTCGATGTAAACGGCTTTGGTGTTGGGTTTGACCGCGCGCGACCAGGTATCCGGTGCGTCGGTGTCAAAAAAGTCGTAGTCGATCCCGAAGTCGGGGAAGTCGTTGGTGACAAAACCGTGCGTGCCGCCGTAGAGATTACTTTGGATGAGCAGATGGTCGCCCTGTTTAAGTACGGCGAGCAGTGCCGCCGAGATGGCGGCCATTCCTGACCCGGTGACGAGTGCGTCTTCGGCGCCTTCCAGCGCAGCCAGTTTGGCGTTCAACGCGCGATGGTTGGGCGTGTTGTTCATGCGAATGTAACGGACGTCTTCGAAGTTGGAATCAACCCCGGTTTCGTACATCGCGGTCTGAAAAATGGGAAGGACGACTGCGCCGTCTATGCGCGGCTCAATTTCGCCGTCGTGAACAGCACGAGTGTTCATGCGGACAGATTTGTCGGTCACGGGTAAACTCCTGGGTAGAGGTAAGCGCTCTGAGAATACTTTGTTGGACAGGTTGCTGGCAAGTTGCGCAGCCAGTACGGCGCGGTGACAATGCTGACACTTACTCCTCATAAGTTTCGTCCCAAGCGACATCCGCAAGTGGATGCCGAATGGGGAACGTTGCGGGTGCCCGAAAACCGCGACCGGGTGGACTCACCCAGTATCGAGTTGGCGCTGGTTCGGTTTCCCGCGCGGACAAAAGAGCCGGGTGCTCCGATCGTGTTTCTGGCGGGAGGCCCCGGCGAGTCGGGAATTGCTGCGGCGTCCGGATCGTTGTTTCCTTTGTTCCAGCGGCTTCGCGATGTTGCCGACGTGATTGCGCTGGACCAACGCGGGTGCGGTTATTCTCGTCCGGCGCTGGCGTTGGGGTCGGGTTGGCAGTTGCCCGACGACGTACCAGGGTCTCGCGAGTCGTGGCTGCGGGCGGGGTGCGAGCACGCGGCCCGGGCCGAGCTGGAGCTCGGGGCGCACGGAGTTGACGCCCGCGCCTACCACACGTTGGCCAGCGCCGACGACCTGGACACGTTGCGTGTCGCATTGGGAGCCCACAAGCTTAACCTATGGGCTATCAGCTACGGTACGCACCTCGCAATGCACTACCTGGCTCGACACGGTCACGTCGACCGCGCGGTGTTTGGCGGCCCTGAGGGGTTCGATCACACGTTTAAATTGCCACAAGTTGTCGACTCGTTCTTGGACACTTTTAGCGAACACGTCGCTACGCAAACCGAGTGGGGTGTGCTGGGTTTTGACCTTCGCGAGCAACTCGTGTCCGTAGCGCGGGCGCTCGACGACAAGGCGCTAAGCGTTCCGGTGCAAGTCGACAACACTGTACGATCGATCGCGCTTAGTGGATTCGATTTGCGTCGCATAGTGGCTAGCGGTCTCGCCGACACCCGGTTCTTGAGTGCGTTGCCTTCGGTGCTTTTCGCGCTGGCGCGTCGCGACGATACGACATTGGGGCGCGAGGCACTGTTTGGTCGTTATTTGATAAACGCCCGCGATGGTATCGCGCGTAACGCGATGGCTGTTTGCATGGATTGCGCATCCGGCGCCAGCGCCGATCGTCTCGCGCGGATCGCGGAGGAGGCCAGGGGTTCGATTGTTGGTAGTTTGATCGACTTTCCGTTTCCGCAGATTTGCGACATTTGGGGTGTCCGCGCGATGGCGCCTCCAAAAGTTAAGCGGACGGAAGCTTCGGTCCTGGTGCTAAGCGGCAGTCTGGATGCGCGAACGCCGGTTGATAATGTCGCCGATGTGGAGCGACTCGCGAGCACGAGTGTTGTAATCGTGGAAGGCGCGGGACACGCGGACATTTTCTTTTCGTCGAGCCGGGCGCAGGACCTGGTCGTCGAACACTTTGGCGGCGAGCAGTTCGCAGAGGTCGACGGCGAGACGGTTGTTACCGTGGATGCGCCGATCGCAATTGTCCCGCCGCCGGATACACTACCGTTCAAGCCAGTCTTGTTGTTTGATGGTAAGTGTGGCTTTTGCAAAGCACATGTCGCGCGTTGGCGAGCCGCGTCGCGCGCGGTCGCCATGTTGCCGTACCAGTCGGCGGGAAAACGGCCGTACGGAATTTCGCGAGACGATTTACGCGTGAAGGTACACTTAGTCGAACCGGACGGCACCATCTACACTGGCGCGGCTGCGATCTTTCGCACGGTGTTTCACCAAGGGAGCAAGTTTCGCTGGTGGTGTTACCGCAACCTACCAGGCTTCGCCGCAATCTCCGAGCTACTTTATCGTTACGTTGCCACGAACCGACGCAAGGTTCCCAGTTGGATCCGTTGGGTGTAACCTAGGGCGCGTGTTTATCATAGTCGCCCCGCCCGCAAATAGTCGCGAAACGGTGCGTTAAAAGTCCCCGCGTCCCGGCTGCCTTACCGTTGTTGGTAGAGCGCTTTGATCGCTCCCCAGGTCTTCTCCAGCGTTGGCACCGTAGACAACAGCTCCAGTGTGATGATGCCGCGGTTGTCGCCACACCCGCCGCCGTCGCTTAGGTAAAAAGTAACCGGGCCGGTGGCGGGAATGGTTAGTGCGTATGTTCCCTGACCGACCGTTTCAGCGAAGAGGTGGCTGAGGTAGAACGTGCTGCTGGGATCTCCAAACGAAATCACGTCGCCGGTCGCGTGAACGTATGCGCGAACAACGGCCACCCAGGTAAATCCGTTGTTTTCCCCGTTGTTGCTCCACAACGAATAGGCGCCGGATACCCACTCAATATTCACGGTACCAGCGGACAAGTTGAACGTTACCCCGTTGTTCTGGTCGGGGCAATTGCCGACACCGTCAAGCGTAAAGACTTGCGCGTTACCGGCAGCTGCAGTCACCAGAAGTAAGGAAAGAGCGATTGCAATTGATTTCATATTGACTCCCTAGTCTGGAGGTCGATGGTGGACCTGTCGGCGTGAGTGCCCAGTGATGTAATAGTTAATTGTACCACGGTCGTTGAATGCGAGCCGCTTGATTGTGCTATCGCAGTCGTGCGTAGTTGTTGCAGAAAGACACCAAGTGAACCGCCCGGGCGGCGTTCTAGCTACTGCTAATCACAGCAGCCATCACCACAACAGCCGCCGCAACAACCGGCAGCCAGGTAACTTACGAGCCAAAGCATAATCCACCTCCTTCGGGTGTTAAGGGAGTCGTGAAGCAATCGCCAATGCGATTGCGCTCGTACTAGAAGACGGTGATCTAACGCAAAGGACGCAAAAAAAATCACGGGGCGAACGAACAAGAGGCGTGGATGAAGAGCCCGCGTGCGAGCCCGATTGTTGAGAAAAGGGGGCGGCGCAGGGGAGGGGAGAGGGCAGAAAACGCCAGACCGTGGCGCTAACGCGGGCAGATGCGCTTGGCGTCGTTGTGACAGTAATAATCCATCACGTTGCCGCGCGCGTCGCGTTCGAGGTGACAGCAGTCCGTTATGATCTTCTGAATCCGCTGCCTCGCGCGCTGCACCCGCGACTTTGCGCCCGAAAGCGAAATCCCCAATTGGCGAGCCATTTCGGCCTGGGTTATCCCTTTCAACTCGGTCAGCTCAATCGCTTCGCGATCCGCGGGCGACAACCGAACCATAATCGCGTCGATGCAATCGCCGATCGCACCCGGCGCGAACGGTCGAACCGACGCATTGGCCGCGTGGTCGACAACAAGTGGACCCGTCGGATGGGCTGCGGCGAACACTTCGCTTAGTCCAGTTCTGCGCTCGCGCTGACGCTGCCGGTAATAGTCCGCCACTACGTTTCGCGCGACCCGAAACAACCAACCGCGAGCGTAGTCGTTGCGAATGGTTTCGATTGCGCTTGAGAACTTAACGAAAACGTCTTGGGTGAGGTCGTCGGCATCCTCCGCCGTGTCCACCTTACTGGCGATGAAGCGGTGGATGCCGTCGGCGTGCTCGGTCCATGTGGATTCTATAAGACTTTGGTCCATGGCAGTTATACCCCGAAAGGCGCGGTGAGTGCCCGCTAAAGCCGGGTCAACGCGCAGCGCTACCCGCCCAGGTTGCGCTCGGCGCGGCGCGCTTCCGCACGCGCGTCGTACTCGCGCTTGTCCAGAATCGCTGCGATAAACAGGCCCACACCTAAGGCGGTGGGGATCAGCCCCCATGCCGCGCTGTTCCACCCATCCTCGGCTCCGATGCCGATAGTTACGGCCAGGCCCACGAGGGTCATGGTGATGCCCCACGCGCGCCGGGTGGCGTAGGCGGGTTTCTCTTCGGGTTGCGGCTCTTCGGGTATCGGTAGACCTTTCTCCATTGCCAGGATACGCTCGCGGTGTTTCAAATCTTTCGACCGCGCCGTGGAGATGATGCCCACCACGGCGATCACAATCCCTCCGATGATGACCACGAAGGGAATAAAGATCGCGACGGTTTCGGGCTGAATGTCGGCAAAAATCATGTGCTTTCCTTTCTCAGTGCGCAGGTTAAGCCTGCCGTTGTGCCCGATGGGACGCGGGATTTTTCCCGGAAGTTTCACCCGTCCGCTTGAAACTTCCTCTGCATGGGTGGCGTCCCAGCAAATGAGGTGATAGTTGTCCGGCCCCAGCGATCACGAGCTAATCAGGCGCACCCTTGAAGGTAACCAGTTATCATTTAAGAAGTTACTTGAGCGCCACCATGGCCCCGTGTTCGCGGCGGTTCGCTCGGTGCTGGGCGATTCCGACGATGTCGACGACGTGACCCAGCGGGTGTACCTGAAAATCTACCGTGGTCTGCCTCGGTTTCGGGGCGACGCAAAGTTCTCTACCTGGGTATACCAGATAGCGCGTAATGAGGCCATCAGCGCAACGCGCCGAAAGCGGCTGGACACCGACGACATAGACGAGGTCCACATTGCGGCCGACGCGGCGGCGCGGCCCGACCAGGTTTATCAGCGCGACGAGCGCGCGCGCCAGGTGGAGGAGGCGGTGGGTGGCCTGGACGAGCGGTACCGGACGGTTCTGGAACTGCGCTACATGGGAGAGCGATCGTACGAAGAAATTTCTGAGTTGATGGATCTGCCGCTGGGCACCGTTAAGACCTACATCTACCGCGCCAAGGCGGCGCTAAAGAAACATCTCGAAGACGACCCCGATTGGAACGAAGAACTGTGAGCCCGAACATGAACGACAACAAAGAACACTTTGACGAGCTTGACCTGCTGATGGCGGCGTATGTCGCTGGCGAGACCAGTGCGGACGAGTCCGCACGGGTGCAATCGTCGGCCGCGTCCGACGTAGTCGCACGCAAATCGTTGAATGTGTTCCAGCGGTTGGAGCCGCAGCTAGAAGCGCGGCGTGAGCTGGTTACGCCGTTGGATCGGTTCGTCGGCGTGTTCTTTGGCCCGGCGGTTCAGTTTTCGCCGATCGAACGTTTCGCACGCGCGGTGTTTCATTTGCCCTACGTGATGACTGCGCTGTGCGTGGCGTTGGGGTTGTTCTTTCTGAATCGCACCGATTTGATCGTCGCGTTTGGTGACCGGGTCGCGCAAGTTTTCGGACGAGATGATATTCCCGCAAGCATCGCTGCTGAAAAGATGGCGACCGCGGTAAACGCGGCGGCCAGTTCGCCGATGATGTTGGATGTAGGCTACTCGATCGTCGCCGCTGTTGTTCTCTTAGCCGCGCTGGCCGTAACGTACCGGGCGGTTAAAGGGTAAGCTACCGCTTATTCTTGTCGTCCCAGAGCTTGGGTTCCCATAGTTCGACTTTGTTGCCTTCGGGATCCATGATCCAGGCGAAAGCACCGTTTTCGTGATACTCCGGGCCGCCGACCAGTTCGATGCCGGCAGCGTTTAGCTGGTTGATCATGCCTTCCATGTCGTCGACGCGATAGTTAATCATGAACCGCGACCCGCTGGGCTTGAACCATTCGCTGTCGTTGTCAGCGACACTCCACACCGTCATTCCCTTATCCTCTGCAGTATCGTCCTGCCAGTTGAGCACCGACGCGCCGAAGTCTTCGAGCTTCATGCCGAGGTGCTTTTCGTACCATTGCGAAAGCTCTTTCCCCTTACCTTGTGATAGAAAGAAAACTCCACCTATTCCGGTTACCTTGGCCATGTGATAACTCCTTTTTAAGTACATTCATTTTGGATGTGGTTGCCGAATGTGCGGGGTTGCTAAATCCACGCCGTTGCTAGAAGCGTTCGCCGGATTCGTCAAGTTCCCACACCTCATGCGTAAGCCCAAACTCTGCGAACATACGCCGAGCCTGGTCGGCCGTCCATTTGACCCAGCTGGGGTTGAGGTGGTTGCCGTACCACTTCTTCGAGAACTCCCATATTGTAGTGATCGGTTGTACGTCCCCCTTGGGAATCCCGTGGCGGGCGCACCAGTCGTCGACCTGTGGGTTATTGGCAAACACGAGCATATTACTACAAGTATAAACGACGTTGTCCCACGCCCTACGCATCGGAATCGGGAAGTGAATGAGCAGATCCTCTGGGCACACTGCGCCGTTGCTGACGCGAATCTCCACTGGACTGCCTTCGGCTCCCAACGACGTTGCGATGGTTACGTCTTCATCAACCAATGCTGCGATGCCGAGCGAGCACCACGCACAATTACCCCACCACTGCCCTTTGGCTGACCGAACATAAAAAGGGGTAGGCGAGGTCGCGAAAGGGTGAACGGCCCAAACTTCGCATGAGTTTGGGTGGAGCACGACGCCGTGCTGTTCTTGTAGTAGTTGCAACGCGGCGCACACGTCGGGTTCGGTCGCGCTCAGTTGCGTCGCCAGCTCGGCGGGGCTTGGGGCGATACCGCGATCGATCATGCTTTTGATAAGGGCAAAGTGAATCTTAGATGTCGTTATCATATCGGTTGGCTGTTCGCGAAGGGCTAAGGCGTTGTGCGTAGCGCATCCTTGGTGCGCTGGGTTGGGGATTCGACACACTCGGCCCGTCTAACTTCCGTATCCGTACAGATGCTTGATTCTGCCCCAACTGGATTCAGCGACGGGGACCGTGCAGTTGATACGTAGCCGCGAGCCGGGTACCGGCGCAGGAAATCCAGAACAGGGAGTGGCAATTATTGCTCCGTCATTCGGATGTCCGACAGCCTCCAAATAGCTGCACTGCGTAGACGTCCCGGAGCCGAAGTAAGTGGCGGTAATTAAAAGGATGGGTGACGCGAGACATGCGTTATAACCCAAGTAGATTCCTTCTTGAGAACTTCCTGTGGCGAACGGGACATGTAATTCGTCGCCGACCCACGTACCCGTGAATCCCGGCGAGACGACCAACTGGAAGCTGATCCCCGCGCCGGCGGTTTCTTCCTCGTGAAAAACATAGACACGGAAAATCTGCGGAGCTGCATCTATATATGTCGTATCGGTTGCCTGAGCGTCGGAGTAAAGCACAACTCTACCACTGGATTGCGCGGTGGCGAATGTCGAGCTGGCGACTGTAGTTGCGGCGATAACAACAAGGCCTGTGAGCCAGCGGCTTGAGCCGTGAAGGAGTTTGTACAAACGAGCAGCCATCGTCCGAGTGTAGCACACAGTTCGGAGCAAAGGCCGCTTAGCTGGCCACCCCAAGCTTCGGGCACTGGCGCTCGACCGGGCAGTCGTCGCACATCGGCTTCTTGGCATTGCACCAACTGCGTCCCAGGCTGGTGATAAGGTGCGAGTACATCACCCATTCTTTTTCCGGCACCAGGTTCATAAGGTCAAACTCTACCTTGTCGGCGTTGGTGTTGTCGGTAAAACCCATGCGCTTGCTGAGTCGCAGCATATGTGTGTCCACGACGATCCCGGGAATATTCCACACGTTCCCCAACAGGCAGTTCGCGGTTTTTCGTCCGACGCCGGCAAGCGAAAGCAGTTCGTCCATCGTGTTGGGAACATCTCCGCCAAAGTTGTCGATTAAACTCTGACACGCCGCTTTGATCGACTTGGTCTTATTGCGATAGAACCCGGTGCTGCGGATGTCCTCTTCCAGCTCTTCGTTGGCAGTCGCAACGTAGTCTTCCGGCTTTGTGTATTTCTTGAACAGCGTTTCGGTGACGATGTTAACGCGGGCATCGGTGCATTGCGCCGCCAGGATGGTTGCAACCAATAGTTCCAAAGCATTGTCAAAGTTTAGCGCACACTTTGCGTCTGGAAACTCTCGGCGCAGGTTCTTGATGATAGCCAGCGCACGTTTCTTTTCGTCGGCAGTGTAAGTGCGCGGTGCCTTCCCGCGGGTAGTTGGCTTGGCTTTTGTTTTTGCTTTACCGGACGCCGTCGTTTTCGATTTGGATTTGGCCTTTGACTTGTGTTTGGTTGTCGTCTTTTTCTTGGGTCCTTTACGTTTAGCAGGTGCTTTCTTTGCTGGGGCTTTGCTTTTCCCGGGAGCTTTGCGTTTTGCCGGGGCCTTGGGGTTTGGCTTCTTCGTCGCCACTACGCTCTCCTCTTCGCAAAAATCTTTTCGACCTGCTTAATCGTGTACGTGTTTAACACGTTTTTCTTTTCCAGCCAGCCTTTGCGGGCGACGCCAACTCCGTATCGAAAATCAGCGATGCCGTCGGTCGTGTGTGCATCCGGGTTAATCGGAATCATCACGCCCTTTTCCTTAGCGTACTTGCAGAAACGCCAGTCAAGGTCCAGGCGACTGGGGTGCGCGTTGATCTCGATCATCACGCCGTGCTCGGCGCAGGCATCAATCACTTCGGTAACGTTTACCTTGTAGCCGTCGCGTCGCAATAACAATCGCCCGGTGAGATGACCGATCATCGTGGTGTACGGATTTTCGACCGCCTTGATGATCCGCCTGGTCATTTCGGCTTCGGTGAGGGTTAGCTGGCCATGGATTGAAGCGACCACGTAGTCTAATGACGCCAGCGTCTCTTCGTCGTAGTCGAGTGATCCGTCGGGAAGAATGTCAGACTCGGTGCCGTGAAACACGCGAAACTTGTCGTCTTCGGCATTGATCTTTGCGATCTCTTTGGCTTGCTCTTTCAGGTCTTCCGGGAGCAGGCCGTTGGCGTAAATGGCGCTCTGGCTGTGATCGGCTACACCAAAGTACGAATGCCCCAGCGCCTTGGCGGCGTCAACCATCTCGCGCAACGTGGCCATGCCGTCGCTCATGGTGGTATGACAGTGGAACACGCCGCGGATATCTTTTTCGGTTACCAACGTGGGGAGCGTTCCGGTCTCGGCCGCGTCGATCTCGCCCATATCTTCGCGCAACTCGGGTTCGATGTAATCCAACCCGAGCTTCTTGAACAACGCCGCTTCGTCTTTACACTTTACCGGCTTCTCGCCCTGGAACAAGCCGTATTCGTTCAGCTTGAACCCGGCTTTCTTGGCGATCCCGCGCAGCTTGGTGTTGTGATCCTTGCTTCCGGTAAAGTAATGCGACGCAAACGCAAACTCATCGTCTTTGACCACGCGCAGATCCACGTTGATACCCGAGCCCAAAATCACGCTCGACTTGGTTGAACCGTGACCGATCACGTCGACAACTTCCTTGTACGACGTAAACGCCTCCATAATATCGGTGCTGTCGTCGGCGGTTACCAGAATATCAATGTCGCCGATGGTTTCCTTACGACGCCGCAGGCTTCCACCAAGCAGACTCTGTTTTACATCTTTGCGCTTGCTGATGGTGTCAAACAGTGGCGTCGCCGCCGCCAACGCCTTGCTGTACAAGAACCGATCAGCAAATTTTTGCATGTTGGCGATCGACGCCGTGATGCGTTCCTGCGTCTTCTTTCCAAATCCCGGGAGTTCGGCAACCTTGTCTTTGGCGATAGCTTTTTCGAGGTCGGGGATCGACTTGATGTTGAGCTTCTCCCACAACGCCCTAACCTTCTTGGGTCCCAGGCCGGGGATCTTTAGCATGTCGAGCACGCCGTTAGGAAGTTTCTTGCGCGATTCCTGGTAAATTGGAAAGCGCCCTTCGGTAAGCAACATCTCGATGTCGCCGAAGATACCCTTGCCGATGCCTTGCACCTTGAGCAGCTCTTTCGACTCGACCATTTCGCGCAGGTCGCCGCCGAGCGTGGCAATCGCGCGCGACGCGTTGGCAAACGCGCGCGACCGAAACGGATTCTCGCCGAGCACTTCCAAAAGCACGGCGGTCTCGTCCAGGAGTTTTGCGATGTCAATCTTGGTAAGCGAGTCGGGATCGCTCACGAGGGGTTTTGGTTTGGCCATTAGTATGTGCGCCCCGCGCGAGTGCTCGCACCGGAGACGCCGGTTGGTTTTTGTGTTGCTGTGCGCTTTAAGATGTCTACTTGTCGCGCTACACTCCGAATGTAATCCCTCGTAACCAGTTGTGAATAGGTGGTTTATAAAGCAAGTGATTACAACGAGTTAGCACGATTTACATTCATTGTGAATGTAAACCCACGTAACTGCCAGTGAATACAGAAGTTATAATTCTCGTGTTTGCAACGGGTTACGCCAGTTTACTTTCGATGTGAAAGTAAAACGGCGTAAGCGGTTGATATGTAATGGTATGTGGTCTCGCGGGCGCGATGCGCTGGCGGTGCCGTCACCCGCTGGCCTGGGTGGTTCAAGCATTCCTCATCCGAACGACGGCCCACGCGCCGCCCACGAACGGAGCGTTACGCGGGTTCTAGCACGCCGCCGGCTCGCTTTCGGCATCCGACGGTTCGGCCGCCTTCTCTTCTTGCTTCCGCAGAGCGCGTTGCCGAGAAAGCAACTTGTCGAAATCGACTTTGTGGCCGTCCAGTTCGGGCGCGAGCGCGTAGTCGAACACCGTTTTTCCTTCGGTGGGAGCGTCAAACACCCGCGCGCCAAAATCGGTAGCGGTGACGGCATCGAAATTTACCCGGTAGGCGATGTCGTTGTCCTGCGTGATCTTTACGCCACGCTTCATAATCGACAGATTGCCGATACACGTCACCATGTCCAGGTCGCGTTGCGTCTCGCAGATCCCGCGCAGCGGCCCGATCACGTCGCCGCTAACCCCGTACGTCCCGTCTTTGGTGACCACGTAGAACTCATCGGCGACACTCGTTAACCGATCCACCCAGAACATCTGATCCTTGCTGGCAAAACCGGCAACACAAATCGTGTAGCACCCTTTTGCCTGTTGCGCCTTCATCCGCGCGAACACCGACGCTACGCCCATACCCTCGGCGACGAAAATCGCTTTGCCCATCGCCGCCTCGTCGCACGCGGTACCAAACGGTCCCCGAAATTGAAACACCTCGTCGCCTTCAACCAGCATTCCCAAACGTTCACCCGCTAGTGTACGTGCGCGATGGGCCACGGTGACCGTTCCCGCCTCGACATCGAAGTCCGCGATGGGAAGCGTCAAAGGCTCGCCGTCCGGATTCACGTAAACATCCACGTACTGCCCCGCCCCCGCATTCTGCGCGATGGCTGGGTTGCTGATGCTGAGCGCAAACGTGTCTTCGTTGAACGACTGTTTGGAAACGATTTTGAACAACGCATTACCTCAGGTTTGGGTTGGTGGCTGCCGATTAGCGTGGAGTATATGAACACCGCATGAATTTCTGCAAGAACAGTTATCCACACTCGCAGCGCTGTAACCCATTATTCCACAATATATTACTTCATTGACAATTCTAACGCCATTGCTTATTGTTTAACGAGTGCGGCGCTAACTCCTACCTGCCACACTTTATTAAGACAACATCGCGGCACGGCCGCAAAATCAGCGTTGGCACGGACCCGTGTAACAGCGCACTTCCGAAAGTAAGTCCTATGGAAAAGACGGAACCTCGAGTGGATTTGAATTGGGGACAGCTTCCTTTTGATTATGTGAAGACCGACGCGCACGTGGAGTATCGTTTTAGCGACGGCAAGTGGGACGAGGGCGTGATGGTGGAGGACGATCAGATAACGATTCACATGGCGTCGACGTGTTTACACTACGGCCAGGAATGTTTTGAGGGGCTTAAAGCTTACGAAACCAAAGACGGCCGCGTGCTAGCGTTTCGCCCCGAAGAAAATGCCAAGCGCATGATCCGAACCGGTAAGAAAGTGCTAATGGAAGCGCCGCCGGTTGACCTGTTCGTCGAGGCCGTGGAACGTGTCGTTCGCGCTAATCGGCGATTTATCCCGCCGCACGGCAGCGGCGCGAGCCTCTACATTCGTCCGCTGTTAATTGGTACGACCGGCACCATCGGAATTAAGCCGTCGCGTGACTACATGTTCGTAGTGTTCTGCGCCCCGGTCGGCCCGTATTTTCGCCAGGGACTTGCCCCGATTCGGTTGTGGGTAGAAGAAGAAGTCGACCGCGCTGCGCCCAAAGGCGTGGGTGATGCGAAGGTTGGCGGCAACTACGCCGCTGGGATGCGCGCGACTTTCGCCGCCAAAGAGCGCGGTTTTTCTGAGGTGCTATACCTGGACTCCATTGAAAAGAAATACATCGACGAATCGGGCGCGACCAACTTCTTTGGAATCACCGCCGACAACAAGTACGTTACCCCGGCGTCGGGCTCGATCCTGCCGAGCATCACGAACATGAGCTTGATGGAGATCGCGAAAGATCTCGGCATGGAAGTCGAGCGTAGTCCCGTGACGGTCGACCAACTCGGTGACTTTATCGCCACCGGATGCTGCGGCACTGCGTCGATCGTTACCCCGGTCTCGGCGATCCAGTACCGCGATCACGAGTTTCGCTACACCGATGACGACACCGTGCATCCCAAGGTTAAAGAACTCTACGACCGGTTGACCGGAATCCAGTCCGGTGATGTCGAAGACACTCACGACTGGAATCACGAAATCAAGATGGACTAGCTAACCGGCCGAAAAATCGCTTCGGAACCGACAGTTCTACGCCCACACAAAAAAGGCCACCCGCTTGGGTGGCCTTTCTAGTTTTTGGTCATGGCCGTACTTCCCATACGGTCGCGGATATGTGGTAAAATAGAGGGAGATTTTGAAGCTGCACGCGCGGGTCGACCCTAGCTCGTTTCGATTCGCACCATACCCACGCACGGGATGCAGCTTCCCAGCGGGTCGCTACCGGACGGTAGGGACCCGCAGTTAGTTAGAGCCCGGGATCAAGCCCCCCCGTAGCAAAGAAAAGCCCCTTCCGTGGGGGGAAGGGGCCAGATGTGCGATGATTCTATATAGCTACGCCAGGTCCACCACCCTATCCCACAGGCCGTAGCACCCCCGTCCGCGGAACGCGAAACATGCGCTTGGGCTGCAGAAGTCGGATGAGTCGGCGGCGTATTCTCATTTTATGTGACGATAATAACCGTCCGCATCGGGCTGGGTTGCGAGTACCCAATGCAAACGCTCCGGGGAATATATACGGTTTTTGTAATAGGTCAACGCACCATTCAATAAAAAATCAATAAATCGCAAAAAGGCCCCCGGAAGCATTCCGGGGGCCTGGGACAAACGGCATTTGGTCGAAGCGCTATTTAATGCCGTGCATCATCTTAGACAGCGGCTTGACCATTAAGAGCAGGATCAAACCGGCTCCAAAGGTAGCAATGAATACCGCTCCAAAGATTTGTTCTAGCGGTAACCGCTCGAAGAAACTGGCGATCCAGCCAGACACGAAGTTGCCCAGCGCATAGGACAAGAACCAGAATCCCATCATTGAGCCGACAATTTTCTGCGGTGCCAGCTTCGTGACCATACTCAATGATACCGGACTGAGACATAGCTCGCCCAAGGTGTGGAACAGATACACCCCAACTAACCATTGTGGACCGACCGTTAGCCCTTCGCCGCCCTGAACATAGCGAGCAGCGGGTAGAAGTAGTAGAAAGCCCAAGCTTGCCAGGACCATACCCCAAACAAACTTCATTGGTGCCGACGGCTCTTTACCGCGGCGATCCAACGCCACCCAGAAAATGCTAAACAGCGGCGCAAATATCACGATGTAGAGTGGGTTCAGCGACTGAAACCACGTACTGGGAAACGACCAGCCAAAGACGCTGGTGTTGGTGAACCGGTCGGCGAACAGGTTTAAGCTGGTGCCAGCTTGTTCGAACGCCGCCCAAAACATCGTGGAGAAAATAAACAGAACGGCAATTACACCCAGACGCTGCCATTCTTGAGGCGTAAATCCGGAGCTTGCGGACGCGCCACTTGCTTTTCTTTCGGCGCGTTCTTTGTCTTCCTTTGCCTTGTTGGCTTCTATCCGTGCAATCGACGATTCCAACCGGCCCCGGCCAAAGTGGTACTGGATGAGTCCAAAAACCATCCCAACACCGGCGGCCGCAAAGCCCCAGTGCCAACCCACTTTCTGACCCAGAGTTCCGCACACGAATGGTGCGGCGGCCGCACCAACGTTGATGCCCATGTAGAACAGCGAAAAACCACCCTCGCGGCGAGCGTCGCCCTGTTCATAAAGGTTTCCAACCATCGTCGAGATGTTGGGTTTTAGCAAGCCAGTCCCAAGAATGATCAGGGCCAGGCCGCCAAAAAAGAACGGCAGGGTTTGAATCGCAAGCGCGAAGTGCCCAAGGGTGATGATCGCACCCCCGATAAACACGGCCCGGTAGTGGCCCAGCCAGCGGTCGGCGATGATGCCGCCGGGTAGGGCTAACGCGTAGACCAACGCGGTGTAGGTACCGTAGATGGTCGCGGCGCGCTCGGCGGTGAAGCCAAGACCCGGGTTGTCGGACATCATATCCGCAGTCATGTAGAGAATGAGCAGCGCGCGCATACCGTAGTAGCTCAAGCGCTCCCACATCTCCGTGAAGAAAAGCGTAGAAAGGCCAGCGGGGTGGCCAAACCACTGCTTTTCCGCATGGGCTGTAGACATAGACCTAGTCCTTCCTCTGGGGGTTGTGGTGGGCGCGGCTGGTGGGGAGTCGGCTGTGTTGTCCGCGCCGCCGTAAGTCTAAATGTTCGGCCATTTTACCGAGGCCGGCGTGCGGCGTCAAGGTGGCCAGATGACGGGGCTGCGCCACCAACATGCCTCCGAAGGACCCATTAGGCTTAAGTTTCAGGCCTCTTCGGCCGATGACCGGCATGAATGGGGCGTCTCCTGGCGGCCCGCCCGTGGGTCAGGAGGCCCCGAGAATGGAGCGAAACCAAGTCTTTGACGACAATTCGGATCTGCCTGAGTCACCGGCGGCAGGCGCGGACAGTTACGCGACGACGGAGACTCGGCGCTTACCGTTAGGGATCGGGTCGGTGCTGCTGACCCTTGCGATTGTTGGGATTGCTCTCGCCGTGCACTCCGAACAGAGCAACATCCGTCGATGCGATCGGCTTGGCAGCCTGCTCACGCTTCACACCGACGCAACAACGGCGCAGACCGACTTGACCCAGCTTGCCCACAGCGCGTTGCTCGACCCGGAGTTTGAATGGCGTGATCAGTACAACACCACTCGAACCAGGCTCGAAGGCATCTTCCAGCGTATGGCGTTGCTCACCGATGACTCGCTACCGAAATCGCTGTGCGCTGCGGCAATCGCCCATGCGGATCTGCTTACTCTTCAGGACAGCGTGTTCGTGATGCTACGTAATGGCTCACACGTCTCAGCCAGAGAGATTCTCGCTGGGGATGAATACTTGAGACTGGGAACCGAACACGATCAGGCAATTGTAGCGGAGGCTGCATTAGGCGCAGAGGTGCTAGAACTTGCCGAGACTATGCGGCGACTCGCGCGGCGGCGGTTGATTCTGCTTGGCGGACTTAGTTTGCTGCTCTCCACCGGGATCACTTTCGTCTGGCGCGCCGATCGCCGCTCGCGGCGACAGATCATTTCCGCCGCGGAGATGGCGGTAAAGCTCGCTGAAGAACGTGCGGACTCGTTGTGGCGGTCGCGAGAGATGGAGTCGATTATCGAAGCCATGTCGGACGGCGTTCACGTCGTCGATCTCGACGGCAACGCGATCCACCTGAACGCCGCCGCAAAGAAAGTGTTGAGGCGCGAAACCGTTAGTGGCTCGGTTGACGAGTGGGCCGAGCGCTACGGCATTTTCCACAAAGATGAGGCGACTCGTTTTTCGCCCGAAGAAATCCCAATGGCGAGAGCGCTACGCGGCGAGACGGTTAGCAACGCACACGTGTTTATACGTAACCAGGAACGCCCCGACGGCGTGCACGTTGAGGTCTCGGCCGCGCCAGTTTACGACCACAAATCTCTGCAGATTGGCGCGCTGACGGTTTTCCGGGATATCACCCGACGGATGCAGGCTCAGAAGGATCGTGCCGCGTTAGAAATTCAGTTGTACCAGGCACAAAAGTTGGAGTCGATTGGGCAACTTGCCGCCGGCATTGCACACGAAATCAACACGCCAACGCAGTACGTGGGGGACAACACGCGTTTCTTGTCCGACGCTTTTAACGAGTTGGAGAAGCCGTTGAAGCGGTGGTTGGACGCGATCGAACAAAGCAAGGCCGGGCCGCTTACCCAAGAACAATGGGACGCGATCCGCAATGGCATGGAGGATGCCGACGTTGAGTACCTGTGCGAAGAAATTCCAAACGCTATCGCGCAATCACTCGAAGGACTGGAACGCGTCAGCAGTATTGTGCTCGCGATGAAGTCGTTTTCGCACCCGGCGAAGGAAATGACGGCCGCCGATCTCAACAAAGCCATCGAAAGTACCGTTACCGTTTCACGGAACGAATGGAAGTATGTTGCAGAGTTGGAAACCGCATTTGACCCCGACATGCCCCTGGTCGACTGTCTGGTTGGGGATATAAATCAGGTCGTTCTCAATATAATTGTTAACGCTGCCCATGCGATTGCGGCATGTCACGGCGATGGCGAAAAGGGAAGAATCCTCGTCGCGACGCGAGCGATCGACGATGTCGCGGAGATAGTCATTTCCGATGACGGCGGCGGGATTCCCGAGAGTATTCGAGACAGAATCTTTGATCCCTTCTTTACGACCAAGCCGGTGGGAAAGGGGACCGGGCAAGGCTTAAGCCTTGCGCACAACGTTGTAACCCAAAAACACGACGGAACGATCACCGTGGACAGCGTAGAGGGCATAGGAACAACGTTTACCATTCGTATCCCGATTGACTAGGCCAAAGCAGAGTTGGAACCCGTATGAAGTCCATCATTTTTGTAGACGACGAACCGAATGTCTTGCAGGGGCTAAAGCGAATGTTGCGAAAGCGACGCGACGAATGGGACATGACGTTCGCTAGCAGTGGGGAAGAAGCCCTCGGTATTATGGAAGGAAAGCACTTTGATGTTGTGGTTTCCGACATGCGTATGCCGGGGATGGACGGCGCAGAACTACTAGCGAGGGTGAAGGACAGGTACCCCGAGTCGGTTCGCATCGTGTTGTCCGGGCAGTCGGAAAAGGGTTCCATCCTGCGCTCCATCGGCCCCTCGCACCAGTATCTGTCTAAGCCGTGTGATCCTGAGCAGCTAAAGCTCGTTATTGATCGCACGCTGGAACTGCAGTCGTTCGTGCAAGGCGAGAACGTCCGCGAGCTGGCGGCGGGATTAGACAAGATTCCCAGCATGCCGGAACTGTTCAGGAAGGTCGTCGACGAACTTGAATCGCCAACCTGTTCTCTGGATCGAGTTGGGCAGATTATTGCCAGCGACATCGGCATGAGTGCGCAGATTCTCAAGCTAGTTAACTCGGCCTACTTTGGATTGCCGAACCCCATGGAAAGCATTGAGCGTGCCGTCACCTACCTGGGAGTTGAGACGATCACGTCGCTTATTCTTATCAACTCAATCTTTACTGAGTTGGAAGGAGGCGACATTCCCGGTTTCTCATTCCATAAACTTTGGGAACACAGCCTCATGACGGCAATCTGCGCTCGTGCTATTGCCAAAGAAGAGCAGTTCGATCGAAGCGTTGCGAGCGAAATGTTTATGGCGTCGATGCTCCATGACATAGGCAAGTTGATTCTGGTCGCCAACCTTCCCGACGAGTACACGAAAGTCCTGGCAAAGATGGAGCGGGAAGGAAAAGGGGCCAACGCCGCTGAAAAAGAGGTGTTTGGTTGTACTCACGATGAACTCGGAGCGTATCTACTGGGATTGTGGGGGATATCGGGCACCATCTTGGAAGCGATTGCGTTTCATTCCCGACCGGTACCCGTTCAAAGTGAGGTTTTGCCAGCGTGCACCGTACACGTCGCAACCCTCATCGCATCGGAGATCGTCGGTGACGTGACGACGATCGCCGGCGAAATGGAAGCTCTGGGGCTGTCCGTTCGCCTGGAACGATGGCAAGAAGTGTGCTCGGAAGCGCTAGCGGAGGCAACGACGTGAGCGACAAAGTCCTCTTTGTGGACGACGAGCCCAACGTGTTGTCTGCGATCTCACGGCAGCTGCGAAAGCATCACAATCTGGTAACCGCCGAAGGTGGTCGCGCCGGGCTTAAAGCCTTAGAAACCGACGGCCCGTTCGCTGTGGTCGTTTCGGACATGAAGATGCCGGAAATGAGCGGCGTCCAGTTCTTGTCGAAAGTATCGGAAGTCTCTCCGGATTCAGTGCGCATGATCCTAAGCGGCGCGTCCGAACTTAGCGACACCATCGAAGCCGTTAACAACGGAAACCTTTTCCGGTTCTTAACCAAGCCCTGTACGAGTGACGAACTCATCCGCGTCGTTAACGCTGCACTTCGCCAGTACCGATTGGTCATTGCCGAGCGCGACCTTCTTGAAAAAACCCTTAGCGGCTCTATCGACGTGTTGACCGAAGTATTGGGGATGGCAAACCCGGAAGCTTTCAGCCGTGCCGCGAGGATTCGAAAGCACATGGAAAAGATTGCGGGCACGATGAACGTGGAGAAAGCGTGGGAGTTTCGTATTGCCGGATTGTTGTCGCAGATTGGGTGCATCGCCATTCCGGGTGCGACCCTCAACAAAGTCAGCCGCGGTCAAGAGCTCACGACGGCCGAAGCCAACATGTTTAACGATCATCCCCGCATCGGGGGAAAGCTTCTCGCCAAGATTCCGCGGCTGGAAAACGTCGCGGAAATGGTCAGCAACCAACTTCGACTTCCCACCGACCTGTCGGCGGAAATCGACTCGTGGAGTCCGGCGCAGTTGGGGGCACAAACCATTCGCCTGGTCGGTCATTACGACCGCCTGCTCGCCAACGGGTCGTCGTCGGCGTCGGCGGTTGAGTCACTGCGCGACCCCGACTTGGGATTTCCTATGTCGCTGGTGGATGCGCTTGCCGCAACCTGCGAGGAAGAAGGCGAGTTCGAGCGCGCCAGCGTTGGCGTCCGCGACCTGCACACCGCGATGATCTTTGCCGACAATGTGAAGGCCGGTGACGGCCTGATGCTCGCGCGAAAGGGACAGGAGGTAACCGAGTCGATGATCACTCGACTTCGTAACTTTTCTGTTGGTGTGGGTGTCGTTGAGCCGCTCGAAGTGCTGATCGTTCGTCAAGCCGATCCGGCGATGGTCTAGTTTCGCGCTTCGCTGTGTCGTACAATAGCGATATGGCGTCCACCAAAAAACAAATCACACTGTCTTGCCAGGTTGACAACTATCGGTCGGGTTGGTCGATAGTTGAGTTTCTTGCTCATCGGTTTAAGTACCACACGCGCGAGACTTGGGAGCAACGCGTTCGTGATGGAAACATTGCAGTAAACCACAAGTTGGTAACCCCCGATCACGTTGTATCGCGTGACGACGAAGTGGCCTACACAATCTGGCACGCCGAACCTCCGGTAGATTTTGACTACGCAAACATCTACGAAGACGAACATATGCTCGCCGTTGGTAAGTCGGGCAACTTGCCGGTACATGCCTGCGGCGTATTCATCACCCATACGCTCATCGCGCGCTTAAACGACGACTTTTCCGGAAGGATGCCTGCCGGCGAACGAATGAACCTTGGTCATCGGTTGGATCGCGAAACCAGCGGTCTGGTGTTGATCGGAAAAGGAAAGGCCGCCGCGCGGGGACTGTCGCAGCAGTTTGAGCGTGGAGAGGTAACCAAGGAATACGTCGCTATCGTGTATGGGCACGTTGGCCAGGATGCCTTCGAAGTCGACGCGCCGATCGGAAAAATTGACGTGCGGTTTCAGTACCCAATCGACTACGAATACGGTAAGGCTAACGACCTTGCAACTTACTTGCCCAAGCGCGCCGTGAGTACTTCGGGGAAGCCGGCTAGAACTGCGTTCGAAGTAATCGATCGCATCGAAGCCTCGTCCGCGACCAACGGGCTTTCCATGACACTATTGAGATGCCGGCCGGTTACGGGACGAACCAATCAAATACGTGTGCACCTCCACCACGCCGGACACCCAATTGTCGGTGACAAGATTTACGGACTGCCGTCCGAGCTCCACCGCGAACTACTGACCGACGGCTTCACTTCGGCGGTAAACCGTCATTTGGTCCTGTCGCGACACGCGCTTCACTGCTATCGCCTCGGCTTTCGCCACCCCATTACCGAAGAGCCTATGTCGCTTTCGGCGGATATCCCACCCGACCTGGGTGCCTTGCTTACGGCCGGAACAGGCGATCGTTCAATATTTAACGATTGATAAACAATTGCAGTGAGAATTGCGGTATGCTTTGAGCACTCGGCGCCAACTAGCAGGAGGTTCTGTTGTGAAACTTTGCGCGATTACTACGGTGATTTGTCTGCTGGCGTTACCGCTGGGCGCTACCACAGTTTGGGATGAAGGTGTCGACGGAGATCTTTCCAACGATCCCGCGATTCCGACAACCCTTGTGTTCTCGGTTGGTTCGAACGTTGTTTCCGGAAACGTAATCGAATCAAACAACCCAATGGGCGACCGCGACTTTATTCATTTCACGATCCCCAGCGGCTATATGCTGGTTGGGCTGAATCTGGATATCTGGGGTAGCGACAATCGTGGCTTCTGCGCCTTTAACTCCGGTCTCACCAGCTACATTCCGAGCGTTGCTACCGATGCAAACTTCCTTGCCGGAATCCTTCCCGGGCCAACCCTTGTCGGTAACGACCTGATGCCAGTCTTTGTAAGCGGTGCTGTAACCATCAACTCGTTGCCGGCACCGTCGCTCGGGCCCGGAGATTACTGTTTCGTGGTTCAGCAAACGACGGGAATATTTCAGTCGTACTCATTTGACTTTATTGTCACCGGAACGGTTCCGACGGAAGAGTCAAGCTGGGGAAAAATCAAGTCTCTGTATCAGTAAGATATGGCGACAAGCCGTTGTAATAAAAAAGCCCGCGCAAAGTGGCGGGCTTTTTTGCTGGCAGACGATGCAGTTAGCTGGCGAACTCGCGCAGCGCCTCCAGTGGGATCGCTTCCTCGTAGATCGCTTTTCCCACAATTACCCCGTACAGTCCTTCGTCGCGTAGCATACGAAGATCGTCGATGCTCGACACACCGCCATGGGCGACTACCTGCAGCGTTGGAAAGTTATCCATTACCCGTTTGTACATAGGGATGCTGGGGCCAGAAAGGGTTCCATCGCGAAGAATGTCGGTGATGTATACCGTGGTGAGCCCAGCCAGTACGAAGTCGGCGAGAGTCTCGTCGAATGATCGGTCGGAGTCGCGCAGCCAGCCGTCGGTGGACAGGTTGCCGTCGCGCAAGTCCGCTGCCCAAACCATGTTCTCGCCGCCAAAAGTCTTTAACCAGGCTTTGAACGTTTTGGGCGACTTTACCGCAGCACTACCCACTGCAACTGTGTTCGCACCCAACTTGAACGCATCCTGGACGTCGGCACTGGTACGAATCCCGCCGCTAATATCTATGCGCACGTCGGTGGCGGCGCGAATCGCGGCAACCGCCTCCGTATTTACCATTTCACCCGCGAGGGCTCCGTCCAGATCCACCACGTGCAATTGTTCGACGCCGCCGGCTTCTGCGAAATGCTTCGCGACCGCGGCTGGGTCGTTGTCGTAAATCTTCGCGGTTTTGTAGTCGCCTTTCTGCAGGCGAACAACTGCGCCCTTAAGAATGTCAATTGCGGGAATGATAATCATTATTCGCTTAACTCCACGTCGTTATAGTCGTAATTGCAGGTCTTAGTCGTCGTAACTTATGCGTCATCCGCCTCGGCGGCATCAGCGTCCGCACCCAGCGGGAGCGGTGTAATCTTTAGCTCGACAAACGAATCACCAGCGGGCATCACAACCGTGTTGCCCATCGTAGCTTCCTTAATGCGCACGTATCCCATTAACATTGCTGACCCGAGCATCGGGGAAAAGCAACGTGACGTAACACGCCCAATCGTCTTGGCAGCGACCGTTCTTCCACCAATGTCGGCGGTGTCGTCACCACTTTCAGATGGCGCGAACAGTTCGGTGCCGTGGGCGACTCGTGTTTGTGTCAACGCAGCCAGTTGATCGCGAACCCCGGCGTCGTTGGTGGCCAGCGTTGGCAGGTCATTCAAAGCATCTGCCCGCAAGTCGCCCTCACCAGCAACGGCGGTCAACCAATCCGGGCTTGCCAGGTGATTGGACGGGTCAGCGCTCGCGACCAGGCCCACCAGTTTCCAGTTGGGGTGACCCCGGTAGTGCATGCGCGCTAGCGTCTCCTGGCCAAGAAAGCATCCTTTGGTGTAGCTAACCAGGTTGCCGAGGCGCGCCTCTTTGGGAAAGTTTGCTGCGGTAACATCGGCCTCATTTCCAAACCAGACAAGACCGTTTTCCATCCGTCGCATATTCCATGCGATGCGACCGATGGGTTCCATGTCCATGCCGCGGCCACCCTGGACGAGATAGTTTCGGATCGGACGCGTTGGAGCTTTAGGCACAACCAACTGATATCCGCGGTCACCGACCAGACTGTTGCGCAAGACAGTGACCGGTGTGCCCTGGTAGTCAACGTCGATAAACGACAGGGGCTCCAACGGAACCGGTTCATCCGGAAACAATCTCCAGACCAAACCGCGCGCGTCCGGCCCTTCGACGGCAAGCACTTCGTAGTTACTTGATTCGTCGTGCACTTCGACGTCGTCGACAATGATGTGTTTGTCGATGGCCGCCAGCACATCGGCGGCGTCGCCTTGTGCGATCAAAACCAACAAATCGTTGGGCCGGGACAGCACATATAAATCGGCAACCAGTTTGCCTTTTATCGTTGTCAGCAGCGTTCGAACCCCGCGCCCAGGTGCCGAGGCGGCTATGTCGTTGGTTACCAGGTTGTTTAAAAACGTTTGTCGATCGGCGCCAGTGAGTCGCAGCACTCTCCAATGGGGCAGGTCGATCAAGCCGACATGTTTAGTGAGCGCGTTGTACTCGCGCAGCGGGTGCGAGAACGTTTCGGCAAACTCTGTATTAAACGCCGTCCCCATTAGCGCCTCCGCGCGGTGCGTGTCCCCGATCATGCTGTTTCCTAATTTCTTGAATGCGTTTAGATTTCGGAGAGTTTAACCGTGTCAAAGAACTCGGCAAACTTTCGTTCGAGATTGTTCAGGCCGTTCTTGATTGTGCAGCGGTCAGACAGCGTACACTCCCCGTCGGTGCGCGTGCACATTACCAGGTGCACGGGACCTTCGATCGATTCGAACACTTCCGACAACGTTACACTTGCGGGGTCACGCGTCATACGGTAACCGCCGCCGCTCCCAATTTGCGCCTCGATGATTCCCGAATGGGATAAGCGCTGCAGAATCTTGGCCAGCAGGTTGGGCGGAAGTTCGTATTTGCTCGCAAGCTCGCGGGCGTTAATTACCGAGTCCGGGCCCGCCAGCGCCATATGCTTTAGCGCGATAAGGCCGTAGTCGGTTTTCATGGACATTCGCATCATAAGTGGATACCTGGGTGTGCCGCCGGTCATTCGGCGACCTGCCAAAGCGATTATAGTGAGTGAGTTGCCGTCGAGCAACCACGGCCCTAGGCCGGAATCTCAAGCATTTCGTGGAGAAAAGTCCCTAAGAGTCCGAATAGTTCCCCAGCCGTCCGGGTAAGGGGGCGTTGCGGTCGCGACTTTTCCAGGGGAAATTGGTGGTCGGGACCGGCCAACAGGCCCAGACGGTCGGCGGTGCGCACAAGTTCTTCTTCGCCGCCCTGCAGCAGGTCGAGCCGCACCTCGGTGAGCCCTGCGCTTTTGGGGAGAACCCGAACCATCCACGATTCTTCTGGTACCACGACCGTACACGGAAACAGGAGCCGTACCCGGGTTTCCGCGCGTTCGAAGTCGCCCATGTCATTGAACCAGTGTGGCGTCCAACAAATACCCGGAGTGGAAATGGCGGAGTAAACCTCGTCGATGACCCACTTCCAGTTGACCCGTAACGTAGCGGTGTGGGTGGCGGTCGGAAATCGCATGACCGAAATGTCATCCAGCACTCGCGGCACTGTTTGGGTGCGGGTCAGCGTTGCGCTAGATGACGCGTTGGCCATGGCCTTAACGAACACCCATTCGCCGCGTTGCTGCACCGAAAGCCGCGTCATTACACAGGTGTCGCTCTCGGCCACGCGGCGATCGAGGTCGGGCGAATCTATCAGCCGTCCGTCCAGACTGTAGCGCCAACCGTGGAGCGGACATTCCAATTCTGACGCGCGCCCCTCGCCAATCATGACGACCGCCTGGTTGTGCAAGCAACGGTTGTCGAACCCGCGCAGCCTTCCGGTATGGTCACGGACGATCAAGTAGGGGTGATTCCCAGCGACTCCCGCGACGTATGCACCTTGCTCAATGAGTTGCGACTTGTGGGCTGCGACGTGCCAGGTGCTTCCCACGACATCACGTTCAAGATCGAAAATAAGCGGGTCGACGTACCACGCGGGATCAAGGTACTTGATCGGCTCGTCGCCAGCGGCGCTCTTAACCGCGTTGAGAATGTGGGTGGGGACCTGTTCCATTTGCCGGCATTGTACCGGTAGGTGGACTTCCAGTACCATGAATCAATGTCGTCTTCTCCGGATTCCGAAGCAAAACTAATCGCCAGATTGGCCAAAGCCGTCGGTGGCGCGCAGAACGCGCGAGGGCTGGTGCTTGGGATTGGCGACGATGCCGCCATTCTTCGGCCGGATGGGCGCGAAGACTGGGTGGTTACTCAGGACGCGCAGGTGGAAAACGTCCACTTTCGCCGCGATTGGTCGTCGCCAGCCGATATCGGTCACCGCCTGGCGGCGGTGAATCTTTCCGACGTCGCCAGCATGGGTGCGTCTCCACGGTTTGCCCTGGTTTCGGCGTTCGTTTCGAACAGCGAACCATCCGCCGACATCGTCAAAGTTGAACGAGCGGCCGCGCGGTTGCTGGACAAATACCGAGCACTGATCGTCGGTGGCAACGTGTCGCGCACCGATGGCCCGGTAACGTTTGACATGACCATCATCGGATCCTGCACGCGTGGTCAGGCATGGCAGCGAACGGCCAGGCCTGGCGATGCAATTCTGGTTGTCGGCGATCTGGGTGGTGCGGCAGCGGGATTGGGTCTGCTCCAGGCGGGAGAAACCGGAGGCCGCCTGATTCGCAAGTATCTTCGGCCCGTGCCGCAGCTAACCGCGACGTCGTACCTGCGTCTGGGCCGAGTTCCGGTCCGGGGTGCGATCGATGTATCCGACGGGTTTTCTACCGACCTTCTACACTTGTGTGGCGCGGCTGGTGTCGGTTGCGAAGTTAACCTTGAACGCCTGCCGCTGTCCTCCGGGCTGGCCCGGGCGGCGGCGCAGTTGGAGCGTGATCCGGTCGACTTTGCGCTTCACGGGGGCGAAGACTATGCCTTGATTCTGGCGATGTCGCCCGAGGACGCCGAAATCGCCGCCTCGGGGCTGGTTCGAAAAGGGCATCTTGCCACCGTCGTGGGACGCTTTACTTCCGAGCCAAACCAATATAGATTACTCACTTCCGGCGACTCCCGCCCCCTGCGACCTCACGGATGGGATCATCGCCAAACCTGATTCCGGAGCCCAGTTTCATGACGCAGATTAAGAGCGCGGCCGACGTCAACGCGGTACTAGCCAAGGACCGCGTGCTCATCTACAAGCATAGCTTTCGTTGCAACATTTCCGACGATGCCATGTACGAAATGCGCGCCTACCTGGAAGACACCGATGTTGAGACGTGGTGGGTTGACGTTGTCGCCGACCGTGACCTGTCGATGGACATTGCCCAACGTTTGGGAGTGCGTCACCAGTCTCCGCAGGTGTTGCTGGTCGAGAACGGGCGAGCGGTATGGAACGAGTCGCACTGGCGAATCACGGTGGATGAATTGCGCGTAAAGGTTGGACATTAATGTCGGTAGCCAGTCGCAGCGTTTGCATTATAGGCGTCCCAATCGACCTGGGCGCCGGCCGTCGTGGTGTTGACATGGGACCGTCCGCGCTACGAGTTGCCGATATCGAGCAACGACTTCGCGAACTCAACTGCGAGATCGAAGACTGCGGCGATCTAAGTGTCATGATTCCCGAGACCCAACAAGTAGGTGCGCCCAACTTGCGCTTCAAGGGTCCCATCCTGGCAACGTGCCGCGAGTTGATGCACTCGGTCCGGAGCACGCTCGACAGTGGGCGTTTTCCTTTGGTGCTGGGTGGTGATCACAGCATTGCGATCGGTTCCATTGCCGGTGTGTCTAGTCACTTTGCGGGAAAACGACAACGTATTGGCGTGATTTGGTTTGATGCCCACGGTGACTTTAATACCCCAGAAACCACACCGTCCGGCAACATTCATGGGATGTCTCTGGCAACATCACTGGGGTTGGGCGATACCGACCTGGTGAATCTTGGTGGTTTCGCGCCCAAGTTGACAGCGTCGAACACTGTTATCATAGGTGCGCGCGACCTCGACGAAGCCGAGAAGGTCAATATTCAAGAGGCCGGGATAACGGTGTTTACCATGCGCGATCTGGACGAGCGTGGTTTGCGAGACGTTTTTGAACAAGCAATCAAGATTGCCAGTAATGGAACCGCAGGGGTTCATCTTTCCTTTGACCTTGATGTCGTCGATCCCAAGTTTGCCCCCGGTACCGGCACGCCCGTTCGTGGCGGGGTAACCTATCGTGAAGCCCACCTCGCGATGGAAATGCTCTCCGACCATGCGCACGTGGTGTCGATGGACCTCGTCGAAGTCAACCCGGTTCTGGATACGGAAAACCAGACTGCATTGCTTGCGGTTGAGCTCACCCAAAGCCTGATGGGTAAACGAATCTTATAAACATGTGCGATAAACCAAAACGAGACTGGGACTACATGGCGCGTCGTTATGACGAGTTTGCGCGCCGCTGGGATATCCTCGGCGAGATGTCGGACCGCGTGGTCGCCGCCTTGCCGAAGGAGCCAAGAGTCGTGTTGGATCTGGGCGCCGGTACGGGAATGTTGTCGCAGAAGCTTCTGGCCAGGTACCCAGACATTGAACTTCACCTGGCTGACCCATCGGCAAACATGTTGGAGATCGCACGCGAACACCTGGGTGATGCGGTTGCCGGGTATCACCAGTGCAGCGCCGAAGCGTTGGCGATTTCGGGCAAGACTTTCGACACGATCGTCAGCAGCGCCACGCTCCACACCGTTGACGAACGCGAAGCAATGAAACCAATCAGTGCGCACCTGGACAAAGGGGGTGCGTTTGTGTCTTGCATGTGGGGACGGTCGTACGCCGCGACTGGCGATGGAACCGCGATCTTACATTGGCGCACGCAAGTTGATGAGGCGCTAAGCCTCGCCGGGTTTTCTCCCCAATGGCCAGCGCCGCCCGGGCGCGACCGCGTGCGGACTCGCGACGACTACGACACCGCGGGCCGAATGGCCGGCTTGCGTTTGCGCAAAGCGGACGCCATACCCGACCGAATTTCTCCGGCATTGCTAATTGATTTTGCATCGATGGAACCCGAGTGGCTTGGTCACATCCCCGAAGAACATCGGGCGAGCGTCACCGCCAAGGCTATGGATCTGGTGGGCGATACCATCTCGATGCCAACAGTGTTGTTTGTTTTCAAGAAGTTCTAACACGAACAGGAGCGATCCATGTTGCGAACCCTTACGTTATTGTTGCTTTCCGTGTTTCTGGTTGTCGGATGCAACAACAAAGAAGCTAACACCGACGAAAAAAGCGCCGACGCGTCGACCGAAGAAAAAGTGAGCGAGCCGGTCAAGGAACCCGATTTTATAACCGTGCAGCACATTCTAATTGCATTTGAAGGCAGCATTCCGGGCAAGCCGATAACGCGAACTCAGGAAGAAGCACAGAAGCTGGCGGAAGACCTGCTGAAGCGAGCTCAAGGCGGCGAAGACTTTGATGCTTTGGTTAAGGAGTTCACCGACGATTCGCATCCAGGCATTTACAAAATGGCCAACCGCGGCCAGCAAGGCGATCGTTCGGGGCCGAACCCGTCGGACTGGGTGTTTATGCGTGACGAAATGGTTCCCGCGTTTGGCAACGCCGGCTTTCCGCTGCAAGTGGGTGGTATCGGCATGGCGGCTTTCGATCCAAGTACCAGTCCTTATGGCTGGCATTTAGTAAAACGAATCAAGTAATGCCGACTATCTTTGCAAAACTACTGTGGCCGGCGCGAACAGGGTTTGCGCTGGCCGCTGTGTTGCTGATGAGCACGTCCGTCGCAGCGCAGCCGCCGGTGGAGTTTCCTGATACGCGTTCCGGGAAAATCGCCGCAGCGTTTTTTGCGGCATTCAATACCGGCGACGAAACCACCATGGCGTCGTTCATGACAAACAATGGTTCGGCGGCGGCGCTCGCGGAAATGTCCGCGCAGGACCGAGCCCGGCGCGGCGTTCGCCTGTTTGGCGCAACCGGAAAGCTAACACCTCATACGCTGGAGTCTGCCAGCGATCAGCAACTGGTGCTGCTGGTGCAGGTGGAGAAGGGCCCGGGGTGGGGGCGCTTAACGTTGTTCTTTGACCCTCAAGACGGCGGGCTTGCCGCGATTCAAGTATTACCCACCGAATCGCCCGACGATCCACTTAACCAGATCGCGTCGTGGTCAAGCCTGGACGACTTGTGCGAACAGGTTGTGGCCGCAAGCAAACTGCCGGGTCTGGCGGTTGCGGTGATGAGCGACGGCCGCGTTTCGGAAGTAGGGGTGGGTGGTGAACGCGCGCTGGGCACCGGCGACAAGATTCAATCCGGTGATGGTTTTCACTTTGGATCACTGACCAAATCCATGACGGCGGTTGTCATTGCGCGGCTGATTGAACAGAAGAGGTTCGATTGGAACACCGAGATCACCAGGATCATGCCCGACTTTAGTATCGACGATAGTTATGGCGGCGTGACGGTTGAGCACTTGTTGCAGCACCGTAGCGGTCTGGACTCGTACCTGTACTTTACTCAGGTTGAAGCCAACCGCGCTGACGGCCTCGCGGATACCGCACCGCAGCGGCGGAAACTCTTCGCGGCCGAGATTCTGGCAAAGCCTGCGAAAGTTTCGGTGGGCACGTACCTCTACAGCAACGGCGGATACACGGTGCTCGGCCACATTGCAGAGCGGGTTACCGGTCGCAACTGGGATGAGCTGGTGCAAGAGTATGTTTTTGACTCATGCGGGATGAAAACGGCAGGTGTTGGTTGGCCCGCCAGTCCGGACCACACCGACGCTGCTCATGGACATTATGCATTTGGTGAGCAAACGGTAACGATGCCGCTGCCCGCAACCGGCGAGCGTTTCATCGACGTCATCGCGCCGGCTGGAGACACCCATGGAAGCGTCCACGACGCGGCGCGCTACGCCATTGCCCACATGGAAGGGGTACAGGGCAAAGCGAGTCTGGGCCTGAAGGCTAAGACGATGGCCAGGTTGCACACGCCAATGGTGTCCGAATCGTCCGACGTTTACGCCGGAGGATGGATCATCGCCGCGAGTGAGCATGGTCCGGTGCATTGGCACAACGGGTCGCTTGGGTCGTACTACGCGAAGGTGTCGTTGTACCCCAAGTCGAACCGGGCAGTAGTAATTCTCACCAACACCGGGCACAGCAGTGCTGCAAGTGTCGTCGATCGCGTTGAGAAAATGATCAATGCTGCAAGTCGCGATGACGGTTAGTCACCGCTTTCCAGCGCAACCAGTTGATCGAGTGCCGCTCCCCAGCCATGATGAAATCCCATCTCCTCGTGCTGCTTTCGCGCCTCCGGCGTGGCGTGCTTGACTACTACTACATAGCGGGTCTGGTCGCCGTCGGGCTCAAACATGATATACGCCGTCATAAAGGATGAACTGTTTGGCCGATAGTCCGGCCCCAGGGCATCGGTAAAGACGAGGCGCTCGTTCTCCACAACTTCAAGGTAACAGCCCGGACTGGTGGGCATCGTTTCGCCTTCGGGCGATTGCATGGTCGTGCTAAACACGCCGCCTGGCCGCAAATCGATTTCGCAGGCGACCGTCTTCCATGGCAGCGGCGCGAACCATTTAAGCAAGTGCTCGGGCGTTGTCCACGCGCGCCACAATCGTTGGGCGCTGACTGGCACCGTTCGTTCAAACAGCAAATCAAGTTTGGGGTCTACCTGTGGGCGCGTACTCATAAGTCCTCCATGTTGCCTACGTAATCATCTAGTTGGTTCAAGCGTTGTTCCCATGCCTGCCGCTGCTTATCCAACCAGGTGGCAACGCGGTTAATTTGTTGTCGTCGGATTCTTACCACCCGGACCCGACCGCTTTTGCGTGTAGTGATGAGACCGGATTCTTCCAGGATCTGGATATGTTGCATGAACGACGGAAGGGCCATGTCGAATGGTTTAGCCAGTTCGGTGACGCGGGCCGGGCCCCGGCATAGCCTGGATACGACCTGTCGGCGGGTCGGGTTGGCGAGTGCGTTAAACGCGGTGTCGAGGTTCGAACCGGGTGTGACCATGGTCAGAGAATGTCAGGAATCAATAGTTAGGTCAATACCTAAGTGTCGGGCGGTTGGAAATACACGGTAAACAGTTGTCCCTGCATGTGTTACTACAGCAGCGTGTATGGGTCGGCCGTCGGGTAAGGCAAACTCAGCCCGTCGGGAAACCAGGTAAAGTCATTATTTCGGTCGGTCGACAATATGAGCGGGGGGCGTACGTAAGAGTTGATGGCGCAGTGCACCGATACCGCTGACAGCTAGTCCCAATTACGCTATACTGCTGTCAGATCGAAACTTGCGGGACCATCCCGCTACGGCGAGCCTGGCTCGCTGCTCATCAGAATCCCAGGAGGGGACAATCTAAATGGCGAAGCGAAGAGTGATTTTACTGCCCGGCGATGGCATCGGCCCCGAGGTGGTTAACGCGGGTAAGCGCGTGGTCGAGGCGGTTAAGCCCGACATCGAATGGGTCGAGATGGAAATCGGGATGTGCGCCTTCGAGCGGCACGGCGAAGCGCTTCCCCCCGACGCGGTAGCAGCGATCAAGGAATGTGGCATCGCTCTAAAGGGTCCAACGATGACACCAAGCGGTTCCGGCCATGTTTCCGCCAACGTTCGACTGCGTAAAGAACTCGAGCTGTTCGCCAACGTCCGTCCGGTTAAGACGGTGCCTGGTTTGGAAACGCCATACGGACAAACCGACCTGGTGATTATCCGCGAGAACACCGAAGACCTGTACGCCGGACTCGAAAACGAAGTCGCTCCCGGTGTCATTACGTCGCTGAAAGTCATTACCGAAAGCGCAAGTCGACGCATCTCGCAGTTTGCGTTTGAGTATGCGTTGCGATGGGATCGCAAGCGCATCACTGCGGTTCACAAGGCTAACATTATGAAGAAGGCTGATGGGCTGTTTCTGGATTGCGCCCGTCGCGCGGCTGCGAACTATGCCGAGACCATTCAGTTTGACGACGTGCTGGTTGACGCGTTGGCGATGCGCCTGGTCAATAATCCATCGCAGTTCGACATGCTCTTGTTGGAAAACCTTTACGGCGACATTGTTAGCGACCTTGCAGCCGGATTGATTGGCGGTCTGGGGCTCGCTCCGGGTGCTAACTACGGCGAGAACTGCGCTGTGTTTGAAGCGATTCATGGAACGGCGCCCGACATCGCTGGCAAAAACGTGGCCAACCCGATTGCGCTGATCCTTTCCGGCGCGATGATGTGTCACCACATGGGAGACCCGGACGCGTACCGTATGATTCGTCGCTCGGTAGCGTCGGTAACAACCAACCAGAAAGACGTGCTAACGCCGGATCTGGGCGGTAAAGGAACGACTGACGGCCTGACCGATGCGATCATCGCGCAACTCGAACAGAGTAAACAAGAGAGCTTCTAAGTCTATGGGCGTCCCGGTTACCGCCGGGACGCCAGCTTCCTCTGCGATGGTTACTAGCGTTCGTCATGCCTTTTACGAGTCTCGCACCAAGAGCGACACGTTAGCTTCCGCCCTTTCGTCCCCTCAGCCAGAATTGTTTCGATCGTATCTCCCCGTGTGCATTGCCAAATCTCCGAACCTTAAAAGGAGTGAGTGTGGCAGATACTGCCAATGAGGCGCGCAAAGCCCTCAAGACCCACATAAACCCAGAAAAAGCCGCGTTTTACCCAACGTTTTTTCGTACCGGCAAAGGTGAGTATGGCGAAGGCGACAAGTTTTTGGGTGTAACCGTTCCAAACGTTCGCAAGGTTGCAAAGCAGTTCAAGGAACTATCGCAAGTCCAGATTCATAAACTGCTCGCGTCGAAGTGGCACGAAGAACGCATGCTGGCGCTAGTTATTCTGGTCGATCAGTTTCAGCGAGGTGATGCTACGCGGCAGAAAGAAGTCTACGACTACTACCTGGCCAGTACCGCGCACGTTAACAATTGGGACCTGGTTGACGTCTCCGCCCACAAAATTGTCGGACCGTACCTTGTTGCGCGGTCGCGCAAACCTCTCTACCGGCTGGCCAGGTCAAAAAACCTGTGGGAGAAGCGAATCGCCATGATCGCAACGCTTCATTTTATAAAGAATGATGATTTTGCAGACGCGCTCGCGGTTGCGGACATTCTAAAAGATGATTCACACGATCTTATTCACAAGGCGGTAGGGTGGATGCTGCGCGAGGTTGGCAATCGCGACCGCAAGACAGAAGAGACATTTCTTAAGCCTCGATACCGGTCGATGCCACGTACGATGCTTCGCTACGCCATTGAAAAGTTTCCCGACCCGCTTCGGAAGCGTTACCTGGAGGGGAGAATCTAGGTTGCGGAGGCCGCTTCGAGAGAGTATCCGACTGTTGTATACTCGCGGGGGGCTTAGTTCTATATACACGGGAGCATGAGATGACCATCAATCGACGCACATTTATTAAGGCCGCGGGGGCGGTGACGTTGGGCTTCGCGGGTCTTAGCGCGCTGTTGCGCCAGGCCAACGGTGATGACCTGGCAGCGCTTATGGCTGACGGGTACGGAGAGTTAATCCCCGACGCCAAGGGCATGCTCGACTTGCCGAACGGGTTTGCCTATAAGGTGATTTCCCGCCAGGAACAGCCCATGGCCGATGGCCTGGTTGTTCCCGGGGTGGCGGATGGAATGGCCGCGTTTCCAGGAGGACCCGGGCGCACGATTCTGGTTCGCAATCATGAACTGATGCCCGACGACGTTAACGCTTTCGGTCGTGATCTTTCGCTCATCAAGAATATCAACCCCGATAAAATGTACGACTTTGGCGAAGGCAAGACGCCGTGTACCGGTGGGACCACAAACCTTGTTTACAACCACGAAACTGGAGAAGTTGAAAGAGAGTTTCTTAGCCTGTGCGGTACCTTGCGCAACTGCGCGGGCGGAGTGACGCCGTGGGGGACGTGGATCACCTGCGAAGAGTTGGTGATTACGAAGGGGTACTACCCAGATTGGCAGTTCACCGCCGAAAAGGACCACGGTTACAACTTCGAAGTTCCCGCCACGGCCGACATCGGCATGGCCGACCCGGTTCCCCTTCGCGCGATGGGACGGTTCAACCACGAAGCTGTTGCCGTTGATCCTAAAACCGGTATCGTTTACCAAACCGAAGACCGCCCCGACGGATTGATCTACCGTTTTATTCCCGATCAGCCCGGCGACCTGTCGGCCGGAAAACTGCAGGCGCTCGCCGTCGTTCGAAAACCGACTCTGGACACCCGCAACTGGGACGCGGAGGCCGTTGCAGTTGGAGAGTCGATGGGCTGCGAGTGGATTGACCTGGAAGATGTCGACGCCCCCGCCGACGATCTGCGTTACCGCGGGGCAACCGCTGGCGCAGCAGTGTTTGCGCGGGGCGAAGGCATGTGGTACGGCCGCGGAGAAATCTACTACTCCTGTACGAACGGCGGCAAAAAGCAGTACGGTCAGATCTGGAAGTACACGCCGAGTCCGGCCGAAGGTCAGCCCGGCGAGGGCGCCTCGCCCGGCACTCTCGAGCTGTTCCTGGAATCGACAAGTTCGCGACTGGTAAAGTCTGCAGACAACGTTCTGGTTTCGCCGTGGGGTGATCTGATCCTTTGCGAAGATCGCGGCGGCGCAGAAGTCCGACTGATTGGAGTCACACCTTCGGGCAAGTGTTACACATTTGCGCGACATCACCTGAAGTGCGAATTTGCCGGCGCGTGTTTTTCGCCCGATGGTTCAACTATGTTTGTGAACATCCAAGACCCAGGGTTAACGTTGGCCATCACCGGGCCCTGGGTGTAGTCGAGTAACGAACGGAATCGCTTGGCCGATCACGACGTAACGCAATTACTGGAACAACTGCAGGACGGCGACGAACGCGTCCACGATACGTTGTTTCGCTTGGTCTACGACCAGTTGCACGCGATTGCCCAGAACCAACTGCGCGGCGAGCGTTCCAACCACACCCTAAACGCAACTGCTTTGGTTCACGAAGCCTACCTTAAGCTGGTCGGACAGCGCGCTTCGTGGAAAAACCGCGCCCACTTTTTTGCGATTTCGGCGCAGGCCATGCGTCGCATCCTGATCAACTACGCCAACCAGCGACTCGCGCAAAAGCGGGGCGGTGGCGCGCCGGTGATTACGTTCGAAGACGAACTCGTCGCCCGCGACGGCCGCGCCGAAGACGTGTTAGCGCTGGATGACGCCCTCAACAAGCTCGCCGAAATGAGCGAGCGCCAGGCTAAGGTTGTGGAGTATCATTTCTTTGCTGGGCTCAAGCACGAAGAAATCGCCGAAGTGCTACAAGTGTCTGTACCCACGGTCCGTCGTGATTGGCGGCTGGCCCGCGCGTGGCTTAGCCAACAGCTGTCTGACAACTCTTAGTTAGGTAATCCAGGCAATGGATCCAAAGCGCTGGCAGCGCATCCAGGAAGTTTTTGATCAGGTCGCCGACATGCCGCGCGATGAGCGCGACCGGGCTTTGAAAGAGGCCTGCGGCGATGACGCCGATCTGCTCGAACAGGTGACTAAGCTCCTCCTGGCCGACGACGAAAACCACAGTCTGCTCGATGGCAAAGCAATGGATGCCATGGGAGACGTCGCGCCCACCGGACCCTCTGGCGGTGGGCAAGCGCGGCCGGGCGCCGTCGATGTTGGGTCGATGGTGGGGCAGTACAAGGTCGTCGATATCATCGCCAGCGGCGGGATGGGTTCGGTGTTCCTGGCGGAACGCGCCGACGGCGAGTTTCAACAACAGGTCGCGTTGAAAGTCATTAGGGGCGGGGTTAACTCCGAAGGGGTTATTCGTCGCTTTCGTGGCGAACGTCAAATTCTCGCCCGCCTGGATCATCCTCACATTGCTCGACTCCTTGACGGCGGAGTCACCGAAAGCGGTGAGCCGTTCTTTACCATGGAGTACGTTGCGGGCGAACCCATCGACAGTTATTGCGATCATCACCGCCTCAACGTCGACCAGCGACTGCAGCTTATCGAAACCGCTTGCGAAGCGGTTGCCTACGCTCAGCAAAACCTGGTCGTTCATCGCGACATTAAGCCCAGCAACATTCTCGTCGCCGACGATGGTTCGGTAAAACTGCTCGACTTTGGCATCGCCAAAGTCATGGACGACGATGACGACGGTGTCGAGCACACCAAGACCGGTATGCGCATTATGACGCCCGGCTATGCCGCGCCCGAGCAAGTGTTGAGTCAACCGGCGACGACGGCCACCGACGTTTACTCGTTGGGTGTCGTCATGTACGAGTTGCTTACTGGTCATCGCCCCTACCAGTTGGAGACCACTGCGCAGCACGAACTTGAGCGCGCGATTCTGGAGCAGGAGCCCGCACGGCCCAGCACGGTTGTTGTTCGCGAAACCAAAAACCCGGCGACGGGCAGCACCACCGGCTCGGGCAAGGTCAGCGCGGCGCGTTCTATGCAGCCGGACCAGCTTAGGCGCAAGCTCGACGGTGATCTGGACAACATCTGCCTTAAAGCGCTTTCCAAAGAACCTCATCTTCGCTACGCCAACGCCGAGCAGTTGCTGCGCGACATCCGCAACTATCGAGAAGGCCTTCCGGTGTCGGCGCGTCGTCCAACGTTTGCTTATCAGGCCAAGAAGTTCGTGCAGCGTAATCGTGCCGGTGTGTTGTCGGCCGCCGCCGCGTTGATCGCGGTAATTGCTCTGGTGACATTCTATACCGCACAACTTACCCGCGAGCGCGACCGCGCGCGTAGCGAAGCAAAAAAGGCCAATACGGTCGCCGATTTTCTAACCGACATGTTCAAGGCCGCTGACCCGTACAGCCATGGCGGCGAAGAGATCACCGCCAAACAAATGCTTAACACTGGCCGCGAGCGCCTTGACGCTCTGGCGGGGGAACCGGAAGTGCAGACCCGCATGATGGCCGTCATCGGGCAGGCGTACTATCACATGGCGGACTATTCCAACGCGGACTCGGTGTTGTCCGCCGGTATGCGGATCCTGGAAGAGCGCGGCGAGGATGATTCTTATGGCTACTTCGAACTGGTGGCCGTCCGCGCCCGACTGTTAACCGAGCTTGGCGACTATGATGGTGCGGTAGCGCTAACCGCAGAGCAGACGACAAAATTTCACCATGCGTTTCCCGATAGTTTTGGGATGCGCGGAGTATTGGTTAACGAAGAGGCGCGCGCGTGGAACGGTAAAGGTAACTATCCAGCGGCGGATTCGCTTTACACTATCGCCCGAGCGAACTATCGCAAAGCGAACCGGCGCGAGTCGGAGAGCTCGGTAATGAACAACCACGCGTTGCTATTGCACGAGATGCAAAAGTACCCCGAAGCCCGAGCGCTATTTGAAGAAGGCCTTTCAATACAGCGTGAGATTTTCACTGACCATCCTGAACTGGCCACCACGTTGTACAACTACGGGCAACTACTTCGTGATATGGGCGAATACGACCGCGCCGAAGAGATTCTGCTTGAGTGCCTGGCCATGGACAAAAAGATCAACGGCGACCGCCACCCCGACGTTGCGTACAGTTTGCGCAGTCTGGCGATTCTTTATCAAGGGATGGGCAAGTACGACAAGGCCGAAGAGTACTACTTGGAGTCGTACTCGATTCGACGCGAGTTTTATGGCGACGAACACCCGGAAGTTGCCTACGCGATCAATAGCATCGCACGAGTCGCGGAAGTTCGTGGGCACTACGCGAAGGCCGAGTCGCTGTACACTGTGTCGCTAGAGATGCATCGCCGAGTTCATGGCGAAGAACATCCGGTCATCGCGATTCGAACCGACGGTATGGCGAACCTAATGAACCTTATGGGGCGATATGCCGAAGCCGAGTCGATGGCGGTGTACTCGTTGGCGAAGAAGGAAAAAACATACGACGAAGACAACTTTACGATATCGCTAACGCTGCAGTTCATGGCGACCGCTGTGCAAGAGCAGGGGCGTGTTGAAGAAGCCGAACCAATCTACCGTCGCGCCGCAGCCGCCGCGGAGGCGACCAAGGGTAAACACCATCTCGCCTCGTACGGGACCAAGCGTAACCTGGCGATGAACCTGATCAAGTTGGGAAAGTTGGAGGAAGCGTTTTCGCTGCTTACGGACGGGCTCGCCGGCCTGAACGAAATTTATGGCGAGAAGCATTTGCGAACGGCGGGCGCGCACATGGCGTTGGCGCGATACTATGCGGCGCAGGGTGACTGGCCCGCAGCAGCAGAATCTGCGGAGATCGCGGTCGAAATCCGGGAGGAGCTTGGCGACGACCATCCGTCGGTTGCTACCGCGCGAATTCTGCTGGGCTGGATTCTGGAGCAGGCGGGCGAAGAAGCTCGCGGACGACAGCTGATGGATCGCGGCGCCGAAGTTCTGCGTGCCGCAGGAGTGCGTGAGACCAACCGTTTCCTCAAGCTGGCGTCGGGCCGACAACTCGCACCTCTTATTCGCGCGCAACACTCGCACAAAAAGGCTGTCGCTCCGGCCGCGTCGGAAAAGTCAACATCCGCAGCGGATGTAGAGACGTCGGCGTTATCCACATCCAAAGTGAATGTGATTGAAGACTGCGGCGAACCGAACCTATACGTGTCATCAGCCGGCGCGGTCTATTTGTCATATGTCCGGCGAATCGATAAAGGCTATGCGCTTGAGTTTCGCGAGTGTGAACTTGATGGCAATTCACTATCGTGGGGAACTCCCGTTCGAGTAGCGTCCGGTTTGGATTGGTTTGTCAATTGGGCTGACCGGCCCGGGGTAATCGTTGAAGGCAAACGAGTTTTTGCTAGTTGGTTGGTTAAAAGCGGGCCTGATACGTATGCGTATGACGTTATGTTTAGTCAGTCAAACGATGGCGCCCGAGTTTGGACCGAACCGAAATCTCTTCACGACGATGGCACGCTAACCGAACACGGTTTTGTGTCGCGCGTACTTTTGCCCAACGACAACGTGCTTGTGGTTTGGCTTGATGGACGCAACTATGCGAGTAGCGACGACGGGCCGATGACACTTCGTTCCGCAGAGGTCTCGCCAGGTGGAGTGGTTAGTAACCAACGAGTTATTGACGATAGTGTGTGCGACTGCTGCTCAACCAGTCTCACCTTAACCAAGATGGGTGCGGCAGTGGCGTATCGAGATCGTTCGGACAACGAGACTCGTGACATTTTTGTGGCGCGTTACGATGGCGAGACGTGGAGCGAACCGGTAGCCGTCCACAATGACGAGTGGGTGATCGCGGGGTGTCCCGTGAATGGGCCATCGATCAGATGGGTTGAGGGCTGGGGTGTGGATGTTGCCTGGTACACAGCTGCAGGCGGTAAACCGATGGTTCGATTAGCTCGGTCTGTCGACAGCGGACGTTCGTTCAAACCGTGGGCAGTCCTGGACGATGATGCGCCCTTGGGACAAGTAGGACTGACTAGTTCTGGCGTAATCTGGTGGGGGAAAAAAGGTCTTCGCTACAACGGGCTAAATTGGTCGAAGGACAACGTCACAAAGACAATGTCAATTCCCGGGCGCAGCGTTCCCAGTTTTGCGTGGGTGGTAGTGGCTGATGGGTCGGATTCCAAACTTGCCGGTAATGTATACGTGTGGGATCGGCATGATGACCAAGGCGTGAGGATAGAATGGACTGCGGGCAAATTGGTTGCCTGGTCCCACAAGGTAGATTAACCCATGCTCCCAAGGTTCCGCTGCATGGTCAACGACTAGGAAAAACCAGTCAAAAAAAAGGCCGGTCGCATTGACCGGCCTTCTTCGTAAGTATCGTCTATGCGCTTAGCGTGAGTAGAATTCCACAACCTTTTGGATTTCGCATACAACCGGAATCGCAGAACGCTCCGGAACGAAATCGTAAGTCGCACCAAAGCCCGACGAATCGATCTTGAGATAATCGGGAACCACTACACTCATCCGGTACTCGTTAAAGCACGGAAGCTTGCGGCTCTTGTCCTTTACCTCGATCACATCGCCCGGCATCACGCGGTACGACGGAATATCCACCTTGCGACCGTTCACTTTGATGTGGCCGTGGCCAACAAACTGGCGCGCAGCGAAAATGCTGCGAGCGAAACCCGCACGGAGCACCAACGCATCCAGGCGCGACTCCAGCAGCTTCAGCAAGTTGTCGCCAGTAACGCCGCGAAGCTGGTTTGCGCGCTTGTAGTAGTTGCGCAGTTGCTTTTCGCTAACGTTGTACTGAAAACGAAGTCTTTGCTTTTCCAGAAGCTGCTCGCCATAGTTACTCATCTTGCGGCGGCGCTTCTGGCCGTGCTCGCCCGGTCCATAAGGACGGCGCTCCATATACTTGCCCGCTTTGGGCGTTACAGCGACGCCGAGCTTGCGAGATAGCTTCACCTTGGGTCCAGTGAACTTCAAAACAACTCCCTGAGAATATCTCTCGGAATAGAAACTAATGGCGCCCGTCGGCGCCTCGTACGTACGATGTAAAAGAATTGACCTTGCCGACGGTCGCCAGCAAGGTAGCGGTAAGTATAACGTTCACTTGCGATTTGTCAAGATGGCGAACCAGATTGGGCAGATAACCCGCCGTGAACGCCGTGGATAGCGGCAGGCGAAGCTGTAACTTACTATAGGACAACATATTATGGCGATAGATGTCCCCGGAGAACTTAAGAACGCCCTTCTCGAGCGTGCCAAGGTAACGGCGTCCATCCAGAAGCTTGGGATGGAAGTGACCCATTTGCGCGAGGGCTACTGCGAGATGACGCTGCCGTTTCGCGACGATAACGTCGGGATGTTTCAGTCGATGCAGGGCGGCTATCTGATGACCCTGGCCGACCACGCCGGCGCACTGGCGGTATTCGCAACCGTGGGTAAACTAGTGAAGGTGGCCACCACCGACATGAACATCCGGTTCCTGCGACCTTGCCTTAGCGATTGCACCTGCAAAGCCACTGTGATCAAGTTTGGCCGCACGCTAATTCCAACCACGTGTGACCTGTTTGACGCGGAAGGGAAACTGGTCGCTATTGCGCAGTGTACGTTTATTCAGCTGGGACCGGTTGAAGCAAGAAAGAAGGCGACGCCATGATCAACAAGCTTAACCTGTCCGACATCCCGACGCGTGAGATTGCGCCCGGACACCACTCGCGCCTGGTTCACACCGACCGGATAACGATTTCGTACGTCGACATCGAGAAAGACGCGACGCTTTCCGAGCATCGCCATGAAAACGAACAAATCGTTAACATGATCCAGGGCGAGTATGAACTTACGGTTGATGGCAAGTCGCACCATCTTCGCCCGGGAGATGTTTTAGTTATTCCCTCGAATGTCCCGCACAGCGGACGAGCGATTACCGACTGTACCATCTACGATGTTTTTCAGCCCCCGCGAGAGGATTATCGTTAATGCGAATCCGATTGTTCCACGTTGTTGTTGTCGTCATGTTGTTGTCGTTGACCGCGATCCCGGTTGGCGCCAACGACGAGCCACTCTTGGATTCATTCAATGACGCGCTTAAGCACGAATGGCTGAGCGTCGGAGTGGTTGCGCAGTTCATCGGCGACTTTCAAACCGAGCGCACTGCGCCCGGGACCAACGGGTTTTCCATTGGTACATTCCGAGTGTCGGCGCGCGGCGATCTTGACGGCGGCGTTAGTTACTTTCTGCAAGCAGACTTCAACCGCAGCCAGCCGCTGTTGGATGCGCGTATCGCTTTTGCGGCTCGCCAGGAACTCGTGTTCGAGTTCGGCGCGCAGAAAGCACCGTTTAGTGCGGAGTTCTTGATCGCGGCGCCCAACATCGACTTTATCAATCGCTCGCGCGTCGTTGGATATCTTGCGCCTGGTCGCCAGCTCGGTGCTACCGTGCGCGGTGTGCTTGGTGAAACCGGTTTGAGTTATGCCGTGGGTATGTACAACGGCAACGGGCTTAACACGGCGGGCAACGAAAACAACGACTTTCTAGGCGCGGGCCGTGTGCAATTGCAACGTGCTGGCGAGTTGGGAATGATTCAAGTGGGTTTCAGCGCGGGCTACGGTTACGACCACGGCGTGCCCAACGTAACGGTTTGGCCGGGCGAGCGAACGCTTATTGGCGGCGATATCCGCGTGCAAAACGACCGCGTCATGGTCAGTTCAGAAGTGATCCTGGCGACTTTTGAGCAACCCCAAGGGTTGAGTGGCTCGCTCATGACGGCCGCGTCCGATTTTGAACCAGAAGGTTATCAGGTAACCGGTGGCGTCATGGTCGCCGACGACGTTCAACTGTTGATTCGACACGATGCCATCAAGGCCATTCTGTCCGAATACGACAAGCAGGTGCTCCTTGGTCTTAACTGGTGGCCTACCGGCGCCACCGAAATACAGGTTAATTACGTGATTCCCGAGAACGACGGTCTAGAGCCTCAGTTTCTCCTGAACGTGCAACTGTCTATTTAACAGCGACTTGCGCTCGTATCGGAAAGTGGCTATCTGGAATCTGTAAAGAATGAGGCTGATTTTCGCGCCCCTTCCTGATACCATACGTCCGTCTTCTGACACGCCCTCACAACTATGAGCAAATACATGTGACCACTGGGCGTCCGCCGGAGTCAGGAGATATGAGCCGCCGGATGGGTTTGTTCCTCGCGGCCATCTCAATCGATCTAAATATCGAAAAACCACTTAGGGAGGCTAACCCTGATGATGCGTATACGTACGGGTCTCGCTTTGGTCGCGTTGGTTGCATTGACCGCTGCTCTGTTTGGTTGCAGTGGCTCGAAGACCACCAACATGGCCGGCGACATGACCGATCTCGAAAAGAAACTGGAAAAGCAGAGCAAGCAGATTGCTTCGCTGGAGAACGATCTTCGCAGCACGAAGTCGGAACTTAGCGATACCGAAAAAGAACTCAAAAACAAAGAGCAAGCGCTTCGCGACGCTGCCAAGGGCTCCGGTACTACCGTGGCAACCGGTAGCAAAGCGGCAGGCGACGACCTCTTTCCGAACGCAAAAGTTGGCGAATGTTACGCCAAGGTTTGGGTTCCGGCGACCTACAACACCCGCAACGAGCAGGTGCTGGCGCGTGAAGCTGGCGAACACGTCGAAGTGATTCCGGCCAAGTACGAATGGGTCACCGAGAAGGTTCTCGTTAAGGAAGCCAGCGAGCGGTTGGAAATCGTTCCGGCCAAGTACGACTGGGTAACCGAAAAAGTGCTGGTCAAGGAAGCTTCCAAGAAGCTTGTTCCGGTTGCGGCCGAGTACAAGTGGGAAACCGAGCGCGTCCTGGTTAAGCCCGCACACACGGTGTGGAAGAAGGGTCGCGGTCCGATCGAAAAAGTCGACAACTCGACTGGCGAGATCGTGTGTCTGGTTGAAGTTCCGGCTACCTACAAAGACGTCAAGAAGCGCGTCCAGGTGAAGCCCGAAACCACCAAAGAAATCGAAATCCCGGCTGAGTACAAGACGGTTAAAAAGCGTGTCGTGGTTGAAGAAGCCCAGACCCGCACAGTTGAGATTCCCGCTGAGTACGAAACCGTGAAGATTCGCAAGATGGTAACTCCGCCGTCCACCAAGACGACTCCGATCGAAGCTCAGTACGAGACGGTCACGGTTCGTGAAAAGGTATCGGAAGGCAAAATGGAGTGGCGTCAGATCCTGTGCGAAACCAACATGGGTTCGGGTGTTGTGCTGAAGCTGCAGCGCGCCCTGGATTCGAAAGGTTTCAACCCGGGTCCGATCGACGGTATCTACGGCACCAAAACCCAAGCCGCGGTTATCGCCTACCAGAAAAAGAACAACCTGGCCAGCGGTGAACTCACCATGGCTACGCTGAAGTCGCTCGGCATCCAGCCGTAAGCAGACTAGCAATCAGGTGATCGATGCGGTGCCTCGGAGACTTCTCCGGGGCACCGTTTTCTTTGAGGTGCAGGGCGGTTAGCCGCGCTCTAGTGCTAGCAGCGGCGCGTCGGTGTCGCGCGGCAGGAACAGGCCGCCACCGACGGAGATAAAATGCGGCATCATGCGTCGGCGGTACCAGCGCGCTCCACGCAGGTTGATGTCGCGGTCGGTGCGACGCAAGTCCAACGCACCCGACGCGAAATCTTCCTTGGTGGGAACATCCAGATAAAACGCGCCGCGACACATACCCGCGAGGTTGGCAATTCCGGCTTCGACGGTTCGGGTGTCGACGTACTGCAATACGTCCTGGCAAATCACCAGGTCAAACTTTCGCCGCGAACGAAACGTGTCCACCGACGCATTATGCCAGCCGTACTCTTCACACAAGTACTCGCTGACTTCGAACCCGGTATACTCGGCGTCGACATCCAGTCGCTGCAAAGTGTCTCGCCACAGACCCACACCGCAGCCTGCATCCAGCACATGCCCTACGCCGATGCGCAAGTGCGCAAGGTAGGCCAGCACAAAACGACCTAGGCGATCCATCTCGTCGGCGCCGACCACCGCGGTACCACTGCGGCGATAAAAGCGCTCGTAAAAGTCGCGGTCAAAGTCAGTACGAGCCGGCATTACCAGCCCGGCTTCCAGTTTCGTCCCGAACGCTGATAGGGAAGCCACACCAACCCAAACCACTCCACCGCAATGTCGGTCTTGCGGGGCTTGAGTTCAACCGTCGTGATGTCGACGTTATCAACGTGAAGTTCGCTTTCGATTGCGTCGATTTCGGATTCAAGGCTTGCAACCAGAGCATCGATGTCTTTTTGGATCGCGGCGACGTTTTCCTGGGCGCGATCGACATCGCGGCTTTCTTTTACCGAGCGTTCCGCACCACGTGCGGCCGTCGAAGCGCGGCCCACCGTTCCCGACGACACCCTACCGCGGCCAAGTACCGCGCCCAGAATGGTCGCCCCCACCGAGATTGCGGTTTGTAACTTGCGGCTTCGCGCCTGATCCTTTTCGCGTTCGACCGCTTGCTCGGCCTTGCGCAGACGCTCGCGAAGCGTTTTTTCTTTGCCAGCGAACTTCTTGCGGAGTTTCTCTTTGGCGGCATCGCGTTCTTCGCGGACGCGTTCTTTCAACCGGATTCGAAAATCGCGCTCGTTTTCGCCGACGTCGGAAGTCAGTTTGTACTTCTTGGCCTCGAAAGCGTACGAGCGTTCGTTGCGGTACAGATAGTCCACCAGAGATTTCTTCCAGGTTGTGTACGACGTCTTCTTGCCAGCCGCCGCCCACAGCTCGTCAAATGCGACACCTTCGCCCGGCTGGTCTTGAAGGGCGTCGACCGAAAGCTCTGCGGTCTCGGCATCCTTCCACGATATTCGCCTGGCGGTGCGATCGGCCGGGTGCAGCATAACTCGTCGTCGATTGTCCTGCAGTCCGCGTCGCGTCTGCACCATGGTTACGTCGGTGAACGCCGCGACCGACGGCAAATACAGTAGGTCGCCATCGGTAGCGGGAGCCACAAAGCGTTGTTCAACTCCAGGTGCCAGCACCGGCGCTCCGCTCGTCGCCTGCTTTGCTTTCTTGGGTGCGGCCGGAGCACGATCGGCCGGAGTCGCAACTCCGTCATCCGCAACAATCGCGGCCTCTTGCTTCTTGCGTCCCTTCATCAGCTTCTTAATATGATCGCGAGTCATCGGTCCGCGCAGATAACTCATTGCCCATCGCGTATGAAACACCGTCGGGGTAGACTCGTGCACGTTGTGCATCAAGAACACGCGCTTACCCAGGCCGGCAAGGACCTGTTCCATCTTGCCGCGGTCGAACCCTTCCGAGCCAACGGCTGCGCCTTCCAGGCCGTCGAGTACGCGCATCTTGTCGCGCTCGGTCTGCAGTCGGCCGATTAGCCAGGTTCCGGTGTTGGACAGCCCTTTGAAGTCAAGGTCGACGGGGTTTTGGGTGGCTAACACCACGCCCACGCCAAACGCGCGTGCTTGCTTAAGCATGGTTAGCAGCGGTTTCTTTGACGGCGGGTTGGACACCGGCGGCATGTAACCGAAGATTTCGTCCATGTACAAAAGCGCGCGCAAACTGGTTGTGCCCGAGCGCGTGCGCATCCAACCCAGCGTTTGGTTAAGCAGGAGCGACACAAAGAACATGCGTTCGGCGTCGGACAAATGCGCGATGCAAAAAATCGACACGCGCGGTTTTCCTTCCGCGGTGTACAGCATTTTGTCGATGTCGAGTGGCGTGCCCTCCAACCAACTTTGAAAACCCGGCGCCGCTATCAGGTTGTTAAGCCGCATTGCCAGACCGAAGCGATCCTTTTGGGGATAAAAAGCTTCCAGTTCCAATACGCCGACCCGGCTAAACGGTGGCGACTGAATTTGTTGAATAAGACCGCCCAGGTCTACGTTTTCGCCCGCGTTCCAGGCGCGATCGAGAATTGTCGAAATCAGAATGTGTTCGCGGCTTTGGATTGGGTCGGCATCGATACCCAAGATTCCCAACAGGCTGGTCGCGGTGTTGGAAATACGGTCCAGGCGCAACTCGTTGTCTTCTTGAATCTCCGCCGGCGGTGCGTTGAAAGACGAAAGAATTGACACCGGCAGGCCTGCATCACTGCCGGGCGTATAAATGGAAAAGTCCGCGGCGTCGCGGAGCCGTTGTATCCGCTCGCCGTCTTCGTCCCAGCTCGCCAGGCCGTTGCGCCAAAGCTCGGCCGTCTGCTTAGCAAACTCGTCGGGAGTAAGGTTCTTTTGCGCGGCTTCGTCTTCGTTTATCCACGGACGAAAATCTTTGGGGCGCAACTGTGGGAAGGTTAGTAGCAGGTTGGTCAGGTCGCCTTTTGGGTCGATAACAATCGACGGGACACCGTCGATCGCCGCTTCTTCCAAAAGGCTAACACACAGGCCGGTCTTGCCACTGCCGGTCATACCCACGCAAACCGCGTGCGTTAGCAAATCTTTGCTGTCATAAAGCGTTAACTCCGACCCCATTTCGCGCGTGGCCAGATCGTAAGCTTTGCCCAGATAGAACGAGCCTAGTTTTTCGTATGTTTTCACTGAATTCCTTTTCTCTGTACAAGATGACTTCGCCAGTGTATCGATGGGGGACAGCAGCGTCAACGCGTTGCCTCCAAAACTGTTATGCAAGAACACGGATCCAGTAATCCCGGCCTGACCGTTGCCCTGGCGTTGGCAGCGGGTATCGTGGCCCAGTCGCTCGCGCAGCATCTGCGCATCCCCGGCATTGTCATTTTGCTGGCGGTAGGTGTGTTGCTAGGGCCCGACGTGCTTGGGGTTGTTCACCCGGCCGAGTTGGGCGAAGCCATTCACGTGCTGGTTGGGTTCGCGGTCGCCGTCATCCTGTTTGAGGGCGGACTGAACCTGCGCTGGCGACACCTGCGTCGCGAAGCCGGCACCATCCAGCGACTGATTTCGCTGGGCGCGGCGATTACCACTATCGGCGGTACGCTAGCCGCGCACTACATTTTGGGATGGGACTGGCACATCTCGCTGCTCTTCGGCACGCTGGTGATCGTCACCGGCCCTACCGTCATCACGCCGATCCTTCGACGAATCAAAGTCAAACGGAATGTCGAAACCATCCTGGAAGCCGAAGGCGTTTTCATTGACGCCGTTGGTGCCATTGTCGCGGTCGTTGTTTTGGAGGTGGTACTTCGTCCCACCGGACAGAACGTCGCCATTGGCTTCGCGTCGGTCCCAACACGGCTGCTTTTGGGTGCGGTTTTTGGTGTTATCGGCGGTTTTGTACTGAACTTCCTGATGCGATTTCGTGGCCTCATACCCGAAGGCCTGGCTAACGTGTTTACCCTGGCAATGGCGTTGGCAATTTTTCAGGCCAGCAACGCGTTGCAGCCCGAATCCGGAATCGTTAGCGTGATCGTCGCGGGCCTGGTCGTGGGCAACTTTGGCAACAATACTCAGCAGGATCTGCGCGAGTTTAAGGAGCAACTCACCGTCCTGCTCATTGGAATGCTGTTTGTGCTGCTGGCCGCCGATGTGCGGTTGGCTCAGGTGGCGGCGTTGGGGTGGAGCGGGGTCATGGTGGTTTTGGCGCTTATGCTAGTGGTGCGCCCAGTCGGCGTGCTGGCGTGCACTATCGGGTCGGGGCTGTCGTGGAAAGAAAAGTTGTTTCTGTCGTGGCTGGCACCGCGCGGGATCGTGGCGGCTGCCGTCGCCACACTTTTCTACGACCGCATGCGCGAGTACGAAATGGCGGGCGGCGAAGAACTTCGCGCGTTGGTGTTTATGGTGATTGCCATCTCCGTCATTGTGCAGGGCTTAAGCGGTGGAGCTGTTGCGAAGGTACTAGGCCTGCAGTCGCCGGGTACCGGTTACATGATACTTGGTGCGGGCCGCGTTGCACAGGCGCTTGCCCGCGTGCTGGGTAAAGCTGGAGAAGATGTAGTGCTGGCCGACGCGAACCCGGACGTATGCAGCGATGCGCAGGCAAATGGCTTTCGCGTGATTATGGGGAACGCGCTGGAAGAACGGGTGCAGCGTGCCGCTCACTTGGATTCTCGGCGTGGCGCCATCGCGCTGTTAAGTAACGAAGCCGTCAACCTGTTGTTTGTTCGCATGTGCCACAACGAACACAAGGTGCCGAGAAACTACGCCGCAATTCAACGGGGTCACGGACAGATCGAAGCAAAAATGGTCCACGAGGCGGGGGCAACGGTTCTGTTTGGAAGCGTCACCGACATTCCCATGTGGGATGTAAGACTTAGGCGCAAGATGGCTGAAAGTTTGCCCTACCGTCTCGAAGGCGACGGCCGTGCCGAAGATGGAGATTTTTGGTCGGATCGCGATAGCTTCAACATGCTCCTGTCGGTGGCGTGTGAGCGGGATGGAGCGGCGTTCCCGGTCGACGATCGCACCCGTGCTCGCGAAGGCGACGTGGTGCACTGGCTTGTGTTTACCGAGCGTCAGGCCGAAGCCGAGTCGTGGCTTCGAACCCGCGGGTGGGTGCCTGTCGAAGCGACCCAGCCGACATCCTCAAGTTAACCCGCAGGTACTTATCCACAGCGCTCGCAGTGTCCATCGGGCCGCAACACGTTGTTATACAACACGTTTGACGGTTTTCTGGAATTCTTCAAAAAACGAAGCTATTAATGTAAGGAACGCAGTGGTTGAGCGACCACTGCCATAAGAACACCACGCTCCTTGATGCGTGGACCCGGTCGTGCCGGTTCGCGAACCTTTTTCTCCCTCCCGCGACCGCTTGTGGCCGGGTTCACTAGAAATCGGCGGCGTTACGGTTTGGAGGTAAAGTTGGGTAGCCGAGTGACCGCTTGACCTGGCCGTTGACGCCGCCGTTTCATTTAGTCGCCTCAGCAAACAAAAGCGACGGGGCACACTAACCTAAGCCTGCCAACGCCCGCATCGAAAAGTTCACGCCGCCCGCCCCTGCAGGGACATGCTTCCGTTCACAACCTTTTTCTTTAGCTCTGTACGCGGTTCTTCTATGATCCGCCTCATGTCAACGCCATCCTGGCTCTCCCGACTTCCCATTGCTCATCGCGGCTTGCACGATGCAACTCTGGGCATCCCGGAAAACTCTATGGCCGCTTTTACTGCCGGCGCCGAGGCTGGCTACGCGCTAGAAATGGACGTGCGCGTGTTGGCTGACGGTTCGGTGGTGGTATTTCACGACGACACTCTCATGCGGATGACAGGTTTGGATGTAACGCTCGCGTCGCAGTCGGCGACCGCGCTGCGCAAAGTGCGCCTGTCGCGAACCAGCGAGCCAGTACCGCATCTCTCCGAGGTTCTGGCCGAGATCGCCGGCCGAGTTCCGCTGCTGGTCGAGCTGAAAAACTTCACAGATTCGCGCAAGCTGGAAGCAGCCGTCTGGCGGCAGTTGCAGAACTACGACGGCGATTTTGCGATCCAGTCGTTCAATCCCGGTAGCGTGGCCTGGTTTAACGAGAACGCGCCGGAGGCATGTCGCGGGCAATTGGCCACGCGGGTTGTTGTGGACGAGATTGAATCGTTTGACCCCGTGCAACTTGGCCGATTGTCGTACCTGGATGTCGCCAAGCCTCACTTTATAGGTTACGACGCGCGTTGGTTGGCAACCGCGCCCACGACCGAGATTCGTCAGCGAGGGTTACCGTTGCTGGCGTGGACGGTGCGATCGGCGGCGAACGCGGCTACCGCGCTGGGTATCGCCGACAACATTATTTTTGAAGGCTTCCGGCCGCCCCTTCCGCATGAAGCGTAACCTTTCAGCTCTGCGCAACGGCCAGTTTGACGTCGTCGTTGTCGGCGCTGGCATTTACGGAGCCTGGACCGCTTACGACGCCGCGCTGAGGGGATTGCGAGTCGCGCTAGTTGACGCCGGCGACTGGTCGGCCGCAACGTCGTCGTCTTCGTCGAAACTCATACACGGCGGCTTGCGATATCTGGAACGTTACGACTTCGGGTTGGTGCGCAAGTCGCTGGTGGAACGCAAACGGCTCGCGCAGCTTGCACCGCACCGCGTCCAACCGCTTCGGTTTGTATTGCCACACTACCGGGGCGATCGGTTGGGGTGGATGAAGCTCAAGGCGGGGCTTTCGATTTACGATCTGCTATCCGGTCCGGGGCAACCAGTCGCTTTTCATCGTCACCTCGACAATCGACAGCTTGCGCACGAGTATCCCTCCATTGAATCACGAAACACAGTTGGAGGTTTTACCTATGGAGATGCGGTAACCGACGATTTTCGTTTCGCGCTGGAGATTGTTGACGGCGCGGCGCACGCGGGTGCAGTTACCGCGCATTACACTCGAGCGGTGTCGCTTGTTCGCAGTGGTCGACGCGTCGCGGGGCTGACCCTGCGCGACGAGCTTCACGGTGGGACCTTTGATGTGGGGGCGAAGGTAGTCGTCAACGCCGCGGGTCCATGGCTGACTGAATTGCTGGCGAGCGACGACCACCCGCGGTTGCGGCTCACCAAAGGTGTCCACTTGTTGCTGCCCGCTCTTCCCGAAACCGACGCTATGCTGTTGACGGCGCCGAGCGACGGTCGGGTATTTTTTGTCATCCCCTGGTACGGACGCACGTTGCTGGGGACGACGGACACCGACTACAAGGGTAGTGTGCGTGACGTTGTCGTCGACGACGCGGACATTGATTATCTACTCAATGCAGCTAACGACCGGCTACGGGTTGCGTGGTCGCGATCCGACATTCTCGGTTCGTTTGCGGGAGTCAGGACTTTGCACGACGAACCGGGCGCGACCGCATCTGCGGTGTCACGTGAATGGTCGGTTCTAGAAACCGAGCCCGGCCTGCTGACTTCATTCGGTGGCAAGTACACTTCGGCCCGAGCCGACGCCGCCGTTATTGTGGATCGAATCGTTCGCATACTCGGGGCGGGAAGCTATAAGTGTCCGACCCAAGAGAAAAGGTTTCCATGGGCGCCACGTGGAGATTTTGCCACCTGGCTCAGTCGTGTCCGCGCCGAGTTGCGCGAAGCGGGTTGTCCCAAGGAAGTTGCTGACACTGCACCTTTGCGTCACGGAACGCGAGTCGACCGCCTGCTCGCACGGTTGGTCCAGGACCCCAGCGAGGCAACCGCATTAGCGCTGTTGTCACCGTTTTGTCGGGCAGAAGTCCACGTGGCGATCGAAGACGAGGGCGCTGTGCGGGCCGACGACGTGTGGAGACGCCGGGTTCCCGTCGGGTTGACCGAGGCGAAAGGGAGCGCCGATTTTGTTTACATCGAGGCCGCGGTGAACCAATATCAGGCACAGTTGTTTTACGCGGGCGGTAACTTCGCCCCAGACTCCAGCAAGGAGAAATCATGAAGACGATTCTTGTTCTGGTTGCGATTGTGGCCGCACTGCCGGCCAGTGCTGACGTTGCCGACGACATCAACGCCCGAATCGACGCCTGGCATCACGCCGCCGCTACCGCCGACGAGGATGTGTTTTTCGGGACAATGGCCAAGGGCGGAATCTATCTTGGAACCGATGCTACCGAAAAGTGGACTCGCGACGAGTTGCGTGCCTGGTCGGAGAAGTACTTTGATCGCGACGTGGCATGGGCGTTTAAGCCATTCAACCGGTCGCTCTACTTTTCTAACGACGGTTCCGTGGCGTGGTGGGAAGAGTATCTCGAAACCCGTTTTGGAACCTGTCGCGGATCCGGCGTGGTGGAGCGCATCGACGGCCAGTGGATGATAATGCACTATGACCTCAACGTTCCCATTCCTAACAACGACATTGACGACGTGCTTCGCATTACCAAGCACCCCGAGGCCGAAGCGGGGACCGACGAGCACGCTGTTATGGCTGTGGTGAGAGGATTGTTCAACGCCATGCGCGATCGCGACGCTGCTGCGGCTGGCGAGTTGTTTACCTTGGAGGCAACGCTGACGCGTGTGGTTGAAACCGACAACGACGAAACCGAAACAAAGCGAATCACCGCAGGAGAGTTTATGGCCGCGATGGGTGATGCGCAGCGAGGTGGCGGCAAGCCCTGGGACGAGCGCGTTTGGGACGTGCGAGTGTTTGCCGACGGCGTAATGGCTTCGGTGTGGGCACCGTACGTGTTCTACGCCGGTGGTGAAACGTTATCGCACTGTGGGGTGAACTCAATTCATCTCATCAAGACCGCGGAAGGATGGAAGATTAGCGACCTGACCTATTCCCGTCGTGGTGGCGAGTGTGCACACCCCGACCGTGCGCAGTAGCCCGCCGGACTATTCTTCGATTTTTTGCGGTCTGATGGGCAGACGAACGGTCATGGTGGTTCCGTGCCCGACCGAACTGGCAGCGGTTATCTGCCCCTGATGCTTGCGGACGATGTTGTAGCTAATCGAAAGCCCCAGGCCGGTGCCAACCCCAACGCCCTTGGTTGTGAATCCGGGGTCAAATATGCGCGCGAGATGTTTCTCCGAAATTCCCACTCCGTCGTCGGCAAATTCCACGACCACGAAGTCACCATCGCGACGCGTTCGAATCGCGATGGTTCCCTGCCCTTTGATGCTCTGTGCAGAGTTCGACAAGATGTTCATAAACACCTGGTTAAGCTGGTTGGGATAGCAATGCACACGAGGAAGGGTGCCGTACTCGCGCGCGATGGTCACCCGATTCTTGGTTTGATGTTCCAGAAGCGTCAGCGTGCTGTCGATACCTTCGTGGATGTCCGCCTCTTGAAACTCCGCCTCGTCCAAACGTGCAAAGTTTTTTAGGCTTTGCACGATTCGTGTGATCCGCGAACTCGCCTCGATTGTGATTCCGTGATTGTTGGTGAGTACGCCAAGCGCGGCCTTGACCCGCTTGTTCTCGCGCAACTCTTCCAGGTTGGTTGACTCCTGGATGGCTCGGTTAATAATTTCCAGCGAACGACCAGTGGTGTCGGCCGCGCTGCTTACCGCGCCGACCGGATTATTGATTTCGTGCGCAACCCCAGCGACCAGATTGCCGAGCGAGGCCATCTTTTCTTGCATGACCAACTGCTGTTGCGCTTCGCGAAGCTGTACCAGGGCGTTCTCCAGGTCCACGTTCTTTTGTTGTAACGCGACGTTGGCGTCGGTGAGCTTGCGTTGCTGCTCCCGAATGTCGGCGTCGGCGCTTTGTAGCGACCTGGTCATGCGATTAAAGGCGTCGCCAAGCATACCGACTTCGTCGGAGGTTTCAACTTTGACGCTCACGTCAAGGTTGCCATCGGCGACCGACTGTGCGGCGTGTGACAAGCGCCGCAAGGGTTTTGTCAATAGTCGTACCGACGCAATCGTCATCAACAAAGAAAAAAGGATCGTAACCAGCAAGAGCGTCCGGAGCGTCTTGCGAGAGTCTGAGTAAACCCGTTCGGCAGTTACACCTGCCATGCGTGTCGCTTCGCTGTTTATTTCGACAAGTCGTTGCAAGTGCGACGTAAACCCGGCGAATACGAAGCGCGCTTCGCCATTAAGCAACTGCAGCGCTTCAGTGTTGCGGTTGGCTTGCGACAGCGCGACGAACTCGTAGGCAAGTTCAAGGTAGCGCTCCCAACCGCGGTCGAACTCTTCGTAGACCGCTCGTTCCTGTTCGCTGCTGATCAGCGGTTCGTAAATCTCAATTTCATCGCTGATCTGATCCATCAAGAAGATCATCTGTCGTGACAGCTCGTTTTTGATGTGTAGGCTGTCGGTTACCGCATGCTGGAGCTGAGCGATACGCAAGTCCGACGTCGCATCGTTGAGCGCGGCGATGGCGTTGTTCGCGGGGAGTCGTTCTTGACTGATCGTCGCAATTTCGTCGCGCAACGTGCCGAGCTTGGTAATCGCAAAGTAGTTGACCGCGGCCATGATCACCAAGATCACGCCAAAGGCGATGGCTTGCTTGGTGCCGATGCGGAAGTTCTTAAACATCTAGTCGGTGGGAATAACTAGCACAGTTACGACACTGGTATCGACGCGCGAACGGTTGACATAACCGATCGCGCCCGGCGTCTCGGCCACGATCTTGACCACATCCTCGTCGGCGACTGCGCGCGGCGGCTGACCTTCACCCGACAGAACCATGCGCAGCCAGATAGCCTTCATTTTTGATGACGTCTTACCCAGGAAGCCATAGAAAGCGTCTTTTACCGGGCCGCGCGTTTCCAGGTCTAGCAAAACCACGGGCTCGCCGTTTTCCCAATGTTTAATGTCGCCGGTGAACATGTCCAACAGCCGATCCTTAGAAATCGACCGCGTCTCCACGGTGGGGTTAACTATCACCGCGACGTCAGCAAGCGCGGTTGTGGGTAGCATCGCGAGCAGAAGAATTATGCCAAGCAGGAATCGCATGTTAAAACAGCACCGACACCGCAAGCGTGTAGACGAAGAAGCTATCTTCACGAATCAAGATTGAATCGGATTCGCTGTTGGCATGGATCAATTGACCCTTGAAGGTCACACGGTCATTGGCTTTGGCAGAAAATCCACCGACGGGGATTCGGTACTCAAACGGCAACGGGCGAATCAGAGTCGAGTTGATTTCGCCGTTTGCTTTTTGGTTCAACACCCAATAGCTAAGATAAAGAAACCACCGTTCATCAAAATGGTACCCTGCGGTCGCATAGTAGAAGTGCCTTCCAACGTCGAGGTTGGGTTCGTCTTCGTAAACAAATTGCCCGAGGTATTCACCGCTTACGGAAACGTTGCCCACTCGGAAGCGTAAATCTCCACCGATTCGTATCCGACTGAGCGCTTCAAAGCGTTCGGCGGTTCCACCAGCCAGAGCTTCCAGCCCTTGCAGTTGGTCGGTTTGATCGGCCGTGATCGAAAACCCGGCCTTGAACTCGTCGCGACGAACACCAACCCGGGCGCCTACCAATATGGCCATGGTGGTATCGATTCCGGTTTGGCCTAAGAACGGTTCTGCGTTGATGTCCTGGGTATCGCCAATGTACAAGGCTTTGTCGATTTTCCAACGACCCAGACGGTGGAAGCCATAGACCTGCGCAAATGCCCGCTCTGGAAGAAAGTCACCGGTGTCAGTCGACGTCGTTAGCGACGATTCATACACCAGCGGGCGAATGATGTACGGGATCAGCGGCATTTTGTCGCGGATTTCGTTGAACGAGTTGAACGGTGGGATCTGCAACCCCAGCTTGAAGTTCCATTTCTCGCTCATCCGGTAGCTTACCCAAGCCTCTTCCAGGTTGATCTCGCCCCAGCCGCGCTGCGAAGAGTAGGTGTTAACCGACTCAATATTCACAAACGCGGTCCAGCGCCGGTTAAAGTCCTGTCGCCAGAAGAGGTTTAATTGCTGCAGGTTAAATGAGTTGTAGTCGCTGGTGGTGCCGTTACGATCGTCATTAAGCCAAAACTGGGTCTGAAAATAGCCAAACACGTGGGACGACTCGTCCATCGCCATGCTCGGCACGGCAGTGCAAAGCATTGCAACAAAAACAGATAGTAAAAGCGCACGACGCACGGGCGGCTCCTTTTGGGCACGTGGGGTGCCGCTACTCTAGCAAATCATTCTGGGAATGGCCACATGCGCGATGGAGCGCGCTATCCTGTTGTTTGCTACGATTTTATGTGTGTCTCGCTTTATTTACACCTGCCGAATACGGTACACTTATACAGCAAGCAATTCCGCGAGAAGGGCATTTCGAAACTTCTTTAACGAACCCGACTTTACGCTCATATAGCGTCGGGTTCGATTTGCTTCACACGCAGCACGCAGCAGTAACATAGGTTCTCGCGCTCGCGCAGACCCGTTTTTCGTTCGACCACCCGTCGGACATCCGAGGAGGATTTCTTCTATGAGTCGATTGGCATCGATCCTCGGGGCTGTGGTGATCGTTGTGTTAGCGGCAACAACCGCTTATGCCACGCAAGTACAGTACCGCACCCCTAAGCAACTTGGCAGCGATGCAACGCTCGTTGTCCACGGTCGCGTTGCCAGCGTCCAAAGTTTTTGGAACGCATCGCGCACAAAAATTCTAACCGAGATTCAAATTCAAGTGGACGACGCCTACAAAGGTGCAGCGAGCGGAAGCGTTCGTGTCGTGCAACTTGGCGGCGTTGTTGGCAACGTCAACATGTCGGTACACGGCGCGCTTTCGTGGACGCCACAAGAAGAAGTCCTGTTGTTCCTCGAGCCCGGATTACCCGGCAGCTATCAGGTGTCCGGTTACACCCAGGGTAAGTACCGGGTGACTCGCCGCGGCGGTGAGCCGTATGTAGACGCCGTCGTTCCCGGCGACGTCGAGCTCGTTGGCCGCGACGCACGTCCGCACAACACCTCTAAATCGCAACGCCTTGGCGTATTTGTTAACGACGCTCTCGAACTCAACAGGTAGGCACTAACATGAAGCGCAAGTTTACTTTGCTTTTCGTGCTGATCGCTGCCGCAATGTTGGGCTCGTTTAGCGCGCAGGGTTTTATTCCCGGAGATACCGACGGCGACGGCGTTCCCGATACGTCGGATGCATGTGTCACCGAGGACGCATCGTTTTTTGACCGTGACGGTGACGGTTGTATTGACCCGTTTGTCAGTGCGCGTCACACCGAATACTGGGGTGCTGCCGACGACGTCATCACTTACCTGATTAACGACCAGGGTGCACCCAATATTGGCGACGGCAGCGACTTTGTCGCCATCCAGGATGCCGTTGACGCGTGGACCAGCATTCCAGGGGTCGAGTTCAACGTCACCTACGGTGGAACCACGCCGCAACAAGTGGCCGATGGACTCGACCAGGTGAACCTGGTGACGTTCGTCGACGACGAATTTCCGTTTCCGTCCGCCGTGCTGGCGGTTGGCATTTCCACGTCGTTTACTTCGGATTCGTTGTTTAACGGACGGCTGTATCGTCCGGGCGAAATCGTTGACTCCGACATGATCTTTAACCCGACCAAGACGTTCGTAACGTCGCTTGGCGGCGGCACGGATTTGCAGGCCACTGCCACTCACGAAGCTGGTCACTTGTGGGGTCTTTCGCACTCGCCGGTACCGACGTCGACGATGTTCTTTGTGTTGCCGCCCTCGACTCAGGCGCGCACGCTAGAAGCCGAAGACATCAGCTTGTTTCGACGCTCCTACCCGGACAGCGCCCTTATCGCAAACGCGAGCATGCTGCGGGGAACGATTACCGACGGCCTTACCAGCGAGCCGGTGCCTGGCGCTGCCGTGTTTGTTATTGATGCTGTCGCTGGCGATACAGTTGCCGCCGACTATTCGATGCCCGACGGCAGTTTTATGTTTCCAGGACTTGCTGCCGGTTCCTACAACGTCGCAATTCACCCGCTCAACGGGACTGCGGCGATTGGCTTTTTGTTGCCCGGCTACATTAACGCGCTTGTCGATACAACGGCGCAGACATTGTTTGTGCCGGAATTCTATGATGCCAACGAATCAGCCGTAGACAACAGCGAAGATGCCACACCCGTGTTGGTTGTCGATGGCGGTGAAACCATCGCCGACATTATTACTAACATCGACAACGTTCCGCCGGCCGTCACCGAAGTGATCCCGACCAACGGAAGCACGAATATCGGTGTGCAAAGCGCGTTGATCATTCGTTTCTCCGAGTCAATCGACATTAATACGATTGCCGGTAACTTTTCGGTGACTCCGTCGATCGGGCCTTCCGTACCTGGTGCGGCAACGATTCTTGACGATGATTCCGTAATCGTGTTTACGCCGGCGTCGGTGTTGACCTACAGCGAGACGTACACGATTACGCTAAACACGGGCTTGTCTGATTTGTTCGGCAACGGCCTGGCCAGTGATTTTACGTCGACGTTTACAACTGAACCGGTGCCACCGCTGGCGATCACCAGTTTGTCGCCCGCGAAAGGCGTGCCGCAGTCGACCGTTGTTATTAACGGTGTTGGTTTTGACGCCAACCTGATCAACAACACGGTAACGTTTGACGACGACACCGCTCAGGTTTTGGGAGTGACGCGAAACTCGCTTGTCGTGCGCGTTCCCGAGAACGCTTCAACCGGCGACGTGCAGGTTTTCACGTTGGCGGAAACGAGTAACGCGGTTCCGTTTACCGTACTCACGGCCATCGACATTGCTGCGGGGACTCAAATCGGGGTTGTGAATCTGCAGTCCAGCCCCAAGGCTGTGGTCAGTCAGCCCAGTGGCGACTACGCCTATGTGGCGACTCGAAATGGTTTCGAAGCGGTGTCTACCGATGACACCGTCGCCGAGTTTCTTACCGTCGATCCGATCGATGTTAACGGGGGACTCAACGATCTCAGCCCGACGCCAAACGGCCGTCGAATTTGGGGGATTGGCCGAGCGAACCAGGTGATTCACGTCATCGACTCGGATCCGGCTGATGGTGCGCTCTTTAACACGGTGCTGGCCACGCTCCCGGTTGGCGATGAGCCGCTGGGAATTCAGGTGGATCCTACCGGCAGCCGCGCCTACGTTCCCACCGCCGGCGGAGTTATTCAAGTTTGGGATGCCAACACTGGCAGCGCGTCGTTTCAGCAGCGGTTGAAGGTAATCGTCCCGCCCGATCCTATCATTCGCGGAAAGCTTTCGTTTACACCCGACGGCGAACGCTTTGTTGGGATTACCGGTAACGGGAACGTGCTTGTGTTTGACGCCGTCGCCGATACAGCGATCGCAACAATTACCGTAGGCGGTGACCTGGTCGACGTAATCGTTGATCCCGCCGGTGCTCGTGCATACGCGAGTGACATCAACGGAAACATTAAAGTTGTTTCGTTAAACAACGGCGGCTTTTACGTTCAAGACATTCCCACCGGCGGAGGTCCGCAAGGACTGTCGCTATCCCCGGGTGGACAGTACCTCTACGCCGCCAACCGCGAGCTTGACGGTGTTAACGTTATCGACCTGATCGAGTCGAGTCCGTCATTCCGGAGTGTGGTTGCTACCAGTGCTGCGGCCGATCCCAACGATGTTGTCGTTGGCGCCGACGGCGTTTATAACTTTGTCACCAGCGATCCCGCCGGCGGTCCCAAGCAACTCCTGGTCAACACGCTGGGAAGTGCAGTGACGCTAAAAGGCGTTACGCCGACAAATGTCATTCCGGGCGGCGTCGTAACCGTTCGGGGTAACGGCCTCACTGTGGGCGGTGTGTCTCGCGCACCGGAGCTTACGCTAATTCTTCCCGACCAATCAGAAGTTTCATTTAGCGACTTCTTTGGCAACTCCGCGTATCTAACAATGCCGGATGGGTTGGCGTCCGGGCCGATTAAAGTGCGGCGAGAAGACGTCGACAACCCAACTCCGTTCTTGTCCAACGAAGTGTTTCTTAACGTTCTCCCGAAAGAAGCAACGGGCAACGTTCAGCCAGCGGACACGATTAGCGCGTCGCCCCTGGCGACGCAACTGACGCGCCACATTGCGGTCTCGCCCAAAGGAGACCTGGTAGCGGTGATCGGCTTCAATGGAATATTGACCCTGGTCGGAACCGACCCGGAGCGACCGGATTTTCATCAGGTCGTGGCGGTCATCGACGTACACGACGGGCCCAACGGTTCGCGTGACATGCTGTTTACGCCGGACGGAAAGCTGCTGTTTGTTTGTGTTTCCGGCGATGAGGGAGGCGACGGTGGTGGTGTCGTTATTCTCAACACCGACACAAATAGCCCCGACTTCGGGAAGCCCGACGGTTTCATAGATACCTCGTTTACCGAAACTCCACTAACCAATCCGTCGCAGTTGGCCATTTCGCCAAGCGGTCTGGAAATGTGGATCTACGATTTTGCGTTTGCGGGAATGATCCGAGTCGATCTGGAGTCCCTTTCTACAACCGATTCGTTCCTTTCCGGCGGTGTGGTTAACGAGATGGTATATCACCCCGACGGTCAAACGATTTACCTGCTGCAATCGGGTAACGAGCAAGTGCAAGTGTTCGACAACGATCCGTTCTCAGCGACGTATCAGCAAGTGGTGGCGAACATACTGTTTCAGCCCGGCGAAGTTCCGCTTGGCCTGGATGTCTCTCCCGAAGGTGATCTGCTGGTGGTGCAAACCCACCCGGCTCCGAGTTCGTCGCGCACGCTGTACATGTACACCCTTGCCGACCCGCACAACCCGATTATTGCCGCGGACGGCGTAAGCATTTCCGGAGCAAGTACCGGTGTATTGGAACAGGTTCGGTTTAACCCACGCGGTCGTAACTTAATGGTGGAAACGCTCGACATCGGGTTTCAACTGTTTGAGTACATTGCGGGTCAGGGGCCGGTTCTTGATTTTCAGAATTCCACGTTCGATACGTACAACCTGAACCTCACCGACTTCGGGTTCTCTCCGGACGGGTCGCGGGCATACGCGGTTAACCGCCTCTTAAACCGGGTCGAAGTTCTCGACTTTAGTTTGGGTGGCCGACAGATCTACAACATCGCCGGCTACGAACAATCCGGCGTGATCAACACCGTGCTTCCGCAGGATATCGTCTTTCAGGTTAGTACGGGTGACCCCATCGAAAACAACGAGGAAGCTTCACCCAACGTATTGGTGCGTTTTTCGGTGCCGGAGGGTGGCGGCGGTTTCGTAGTCGACAACACGGTTGTTGACGAATGGGTGGGTATCACCGACGAGAGCGGTCAAATTGGAGTGACCTGGAAGTTAGGTCCGGTAGTTGGTGCGCAAAACATTCGGGCCAGCGTACTGGGAGCGATTACCGACTCGGAGGTCTACGCCGAGGCGTTCGACGAACCCGAAAACTTGCCGCTTACCGTTAACGGTTTTGCGCCATTCAGCGGATCGACCAACGTTAGCGCGACGACCGCGGTGCAGGCGGTGTTCAGTCGACCGGTTAATCCTTCCACAATTACGTCGTCGTCTTTCCAGCTAATCGGTCCTTCGGGCCAGGTGTTGGACGGAACGATTGGCTTCGCCAACAACAACCAATCGGTGTCGATTACGCCGCGTGAACCGTTGTCGTACGACGGCACGCATACCGTGGCGATCACGACCGATGTGGAGGATGCTGCCGGTGGACCGCTGACTCAACCGTTTAATGCAAGTTTCACCACGCAGTCGCCGCCAGCACTTACCGTAGCCGCAGTCTCGCCGCCCAGCGGGATTCCGAACATTACATTGACGATTTCGGGTAGCGGTTTCGGAACGGCGCCCACCGAAAACACCGTGCTGTTCAACGATGTTGCGGTTGCGGCGGATGAATCCGGTATCGATTTTATTCGGGTCGATGTTCCGAACAATTTTCCGCCGGGACAAGTGGCGTTACGAGTCGTTGCCAACGGGGACACCTCGTCTGCGCTTGCTTTTAACGCACTTGAGGTGAACACGTCGCCGATTGACGAAGTCATTTCGTCGGTGGGTACCGGTGCGTCGACTAAGTCGGTGGCCATAACCGCCGATGGTACGTTGGCGTATTCGATTTCGCCCGAGAGTGATGTGGTGATCCCGATCGACATGGAGGGATTTCAAAGTTTCGATCCGGTTACAGTTGGCGACAACCCGCTAGCCGTGGTCATCGAGCCTGCCAGTAAGTTGGTTTATGTTGCCAACTTTGGTTCAAACACTGTGTCGGTGATCGACGCCGATTCGACGTCGGCAATGTTTAACCGGGTGGTAAGCACCATCGTTGTGGGCGCGAACCCCATTGACCTGGTTGCTGCTCCCGATGGCGATCGAGTTTACGTAGCCAACGCTGGGTCGCAGGATGTCAGCGTTCTTGACTCTGACGAGTCCAGCGCGACGTTTAACACGGTGGTGTCGAGCGTTGGAACCGGGCAATCAACCAAAGGTGTCACCATCTCGGTGGACGGCACGGTTCTCTACGTAGGAACCGATACCGGCTTTCTGGTAATCGACACCGGCACGGAAGCAGTGGTGTCGAGCGTGGGGACGGGCAAGTCAACCAAGAGCGTTACTATTTCGGTGGACGGTACATTACTGTACGTGCTTACGACCGAGGGCGAAGTGCTCATAATTGACAACGACCCCAACAGCAGTTCGTACTTCTCCGTTGTGTCGCGCGTCGGAACGGGTTCCAAGACCAAAGAGATTACGATTTCGCCGGACGGTACGCTCCTGTATCTGGTGCAGGAAGATTCCGACGATGTGATTGTGGTATCGGTTGAAGTCACCGGTGGCGCAGCTTCCTTCGACGACTACGACATTCCGCCGCCAGGGATTGGCATTGCGTTCGTCGATACTATTCCGACTGGCGATGACCCAGCTGGTGCCGCGGTTGATCCGCGCGGAACGGGTCGCTGGGTGGTTTGCAACGCCGGCGAAAGCACGATCTTCGTGTACGATACCGAACAGCCCGATAAGATCGATTATTTGGCAGAGGTCACGGTGAAACCGTCCACCATTAAGCTGCCAATCGATCCAACCGGTGCGTGCGAGGAGGATGACAAGGACGACGAACTCGACGACTGGTGGGACACCTATCGCGGGCGTTACATCCGCGCGTGGATCGAGCTTCCCGACACTGGGCTGGTCGAGTTGATCGACACAACCTCTGTGTTGCTTAACGACGTGATTCCGGGAATGAAGGCGCTCAAGAAACCGTTTACCGATCGCGACAAAGATGGTCTGCCGGAAGCGGTTTACTGGTTCGATCGCGAGCTCTTCGAGATGATCATTCCGCAAGGTGATTACGTGAAGGCGACTGTGTCCGGCATGCTGATCACCGGTGATTGTTTTGAAGGTTGTGATTCTATCCGGACCCACCGTCCGGAAATCACCGCGCCCACCGAAGGTCAGACGCTGGTGGCAAACGAAGTATTTACAATTCGATGGACTTCGCCGTCGGACGTAAAGGTTGACTACGTCGACATCTTCTACACGTTGGACGACGGAACAACCTGGTTGCCAATTGCCGAAATGCTGACCGATGACGACGGCGAGTATGATTGGATCGTTCCACTGGTGGTGAGCGATTGCGTTCGCATCATGGTCACGCTTTACGAAGACGACTACAAAGAGTGCACGGTGGTTGGCCAGGGTATGAGCGCCAAGTTTGATATCTCCATACCGCTGGCGGTACGTGTCACAAGTTTTTCCGGCAAGGTTGAAGACGGCAAGGCGATGATTCGCTGGGAGACGGGAACCGAGATCGGTGCAGCCGGGTTCCATCTGCGTCGTTCGAACGCGGAAGACGGAGTTTTCCATCGGGTGTCGACGGCGACAACCCCGGCGACTGGTGGGGTCTCAGGAGAGCGTTATGAATGGGTGGATGATACGGGTAAGCCGGGTCAGACGTACTACTATATGCTCGAAGAGATTACCGATCGTGGCGGCAGCGAGTTTTACGGGCCGTACGAGGTAACGTTTAAGGCATCGTATGAGCTCCGTCAGAACGTGCCGAACCCGTTTAATCCAACCACAACGATTCGGTTTGTGGTTCCGGAGCGAGCGGATGTGTCGCTGGTTATCTACGATGTCCAGGGCCGCGTTGTTCGCACGCTAATGGAGGGTAACCAGGAACCGAACTTCTATTCGCTAATCTGGGACGGCCGGAACAACAATGGTCAATCGGTCGCGAGCGGTGTGTATTTTTACCGCCTGCGAGCCGGGCAGTTTGTTCGGACGAAAAAGATGATGCTCTTGAAGTAAACACTGGTTCCGGTCCGCGCGGTGATCGTTGTCTCGTGCTCATGCGCTTTGCGAAATCGCACTCGACAACGAGTCACCGTGCGGACCACCATGGTTTACTAGGTCGCCTCTTTGGGGCGAAATCGCGCTCAGAAAACTCGGGGACGCCGTCTCATAGCTGCGAACACTTGCGCGCTGGAAGGGTCGCACCCCACCCAGGGAAATCGCACTCGACAACGAGTCACCGTGCGGATCAGCATGGTTTACCAGGTCGCCTCTTTGGGTGCAAATTGTTTCACGATGCAATCTAAAAGTCGCGACGCGCTAACGCCCACGATCTACGAGCACTGCCTGAGCTAAGCCTATCTTGCGCCGCATAAATTAAGACATTCGGTGCCAACAGCCTAATTCCTTCAATTTCCGTGTTCCAACATCGAAGCTCGCTCGTTTTCAGTGAGTACGACGGCTTCGCGTCAGTATCGAAAGATATCTTGGTCGCGAACGCTTCGCTGCCTCGTCCCTGTGCGTTAACGTTTCTTGCGACATAGACGACGTCATCCATGCCGCTGTCATCAAGGGCAAGGCCTGCAAACACCCCTTCTGCAGTGGCCACCACTGAACGTGCTTGCGTCGCAACATCAATTTCCTCGAGCGTGGTAACCTCGGACGCGTATGCACCGCTTGTCGTTGCAAAGTAAATCTTGCGCTTCCTTCGGGACACACAAAAGTGCTCGACTTCAACGTTGTTTCCCAGGAGTACGGGACTCAGGAGTGCGTAGGTAGAGTCAAATTCCCCCTTGAAGAAACCAAATTCAGTCTCATCGAACCCGTAGAATATTACCTCAGTCTCAGATAGAAACCTTGCCGACAGAATCGTGACGCCGGCGGTATTGAGCGTATCATCAACCACAAACGGCACCGACGCTTGCCCCCGAACAATCACGCCGCCGGCCGATGTGGTCTTGCTAACAAGCAGTTCACCAGTTTCATCCAAAAAATCGATCGAATTGATTCGGCCGCCGAATGTGGTCGGCTGTACTGCTACGACCGCCTGCCTTGCTGGCCCCAAAGTAAATTCGTATAGTCCGCCGAAGCCAACACCGTCCACATACGCTACCGATGATGCGAACACGGTTCGCGGCGCTGTTGAAACTGGGTGAAACACGTAGCCGGTGCGGTCCCCGTTGTTAAAAGTCCACGTTGGAAACGTTCGCGACCAGTAGAACATCAGTTCCCCGTCCGCAGAGACTGACTCGCAGCCAGTATCCAGCGGATCATCGCACCCAAATATGGAAATCGCGGTTATTAGGACTGCACCCATTGCCGTGATGAGTCTCAAGTTCTTCATCGCTAGACTTTCGTTGTCGATCAGCGTATGTGCACCACGAGCAGTCGCTATCGCACCTGGTACACCGCTTCAGACTCGGACATACGTGCAGGGGGCTTTTGCGGAACCCATATCATATTATACTTGCGCTCTCAAGCAACACAAAACGATGCCGCCGCCAACGGACTAGTGATAGCTGCCCATGAACTCCCTCCCGGTCGAGTGAGCTCATAACGCAAGATGGATGTGATTGCCTGTCGGATTTTTCCAGGTTTTGTCGCGTCTTATGTTGAGGCCTTCAAACCAGGAGAATTATATGTTTCATCGCACCTTCAATGCCGTACTCGTAGCGGCAGCGCTTGTTGGAGTTGTTTTGACGGGCGTTCCGGCGACGGCAGCAGTTCCTCCCACCATGAGCTATCAAGGCGTCCTAACCGACGGCAGCGGAATACTTGTTACCGACGGTGCGTACTTGCTGCGGTTCAATATTTACGACGCTGGCACTGGCGGAAATCTGCTTTGGACCGAAACGCAAACGGTATCCGTTGTATCCGGGCGTTTCGACGTCATACTGGGATCGGTAAATCCTCTTTCACTTCCGTTTGACGATGTCTACTGGTTGAGTCTGCAGGTCAGTGGCGGCGCCGAGCTAACCCCACGAGTGGAACTTACAGCGACGCCTTACGCGTTGCGCGCACGCCAGGTTGATGACAACTCTGTCAATGGTGCGGCGATCGCGGACGGCGCCACAGTGCGAAGTGTGAATGGGCTGACCGACGACATCACGGTTGTTGGGGGAACGAATACAACAGTCACTACGTTTGGCGACACCTTGATCGTCTCTTCGACGGGCGCACAGGCGGATGCGGACTGGATGCTGAATGGGATGAACATGTATGCGATTGCCGCCGGCCTGGTTGGTATCGGTACGTCGTCACCCGCGGCCAAGCTACACATCGACAACGGAATCTCGAACGGTTTCGCGCTAAATGTTGACGACCTTGTGTACGTGGATTCGTCGCCACAGTTTGTTGGTGTGGGTCGTTCCGGGCGTATTACTTCTGCAGAAGTTTTTGGTATACATGCTCCCGTTACGGCGGGTTATGGCGGGATGTACATCACCACCGAAGGCGTGAATACCCAGCCGTTCTACGGATACAGCGCTGGTTCGAACATGTGGCACTACTTTGATGGAAGTAGCAATAACTGGATCGTGTACAACGGTGGCAATCGGTTGAGCGTTACCAATGACGGGCGCGTGGGAATCAACACGGTTAGCCCAGGGGCAGAGTTGCACGTCAATGGTGACGCTATCGTGGACAACACATTGACGGTAAATGGCGGCATTACGCTACCGTCGGCGAGCGATGTTTGGAGTGTTGGTGGTGGTGTGTTTCAGCCGTTGGCAGTGGGCGACTCATACAGTCGCGGACCGGGTCAGTACATATATTCGAACTCCGGAACCGGGACCTTTGTGGCTCCAATTCACCTTCCCAGCGGTGTCACGATTACCGGCCTTACTCTCGAAGCGCTCGATAACTCCGCAAGTGAAAACGTTTCCATCTCGCTGATCACCTATAGTGGTACATCAACGGCCAACCGTGGAGTTGCTGAAACCACCGGTTCGTCTGGATCGATTCAGGTGGTTACCGAATCGATCACGTCGCACGTCGTGGACAACGATACCAACGTGTATATAATTAAAGCGTTTCTGTACGGCGGGGTTAGTTCGCTTACTCGACTCTACAAGGTGAAGATCCACTATGATACGTCCACTACGCTTCCGTAGCTGCGTTGCCGCGTTCGCGGCCTTAGTCGTGACCATCCCGAACCCGGTGTGGGCGCAACAGCTTGCCAAGAAGGTCATCGCTTCCGGCGGACACGTCGCGACGTCAACGAACTATGGCGTGCGGGGAACGGCCGGGCAAGCCGCCATCGGCACGGCGGCCACCACGACCATATCCGGAGCGTTTGGTTACTGGTATAACACCGGCGAAGTGGTCACGGCGACCGAACCGGGTGGCAGTGTTCCGCTTCGCTTCGACCTGGAGCAAAACTTCCCCAACCCGTTCAACCCGACGACGACGATTCGGTTTTCGTTAGCGAAGTCTGGCGCGGTAGACCTGACTGTGTACGACGTTCGCGGGCGGGCAGTGGTTACGCTTATCGACGAAACATTGTCAGCGGGAAGTCATCGGATAATTGTCGACGCCACCGACTTTCCCAGCGGAGTCTACTGGTACCGGTTGACGTCGAACGACGCGACTCTGGTGAAGAAGTTTGTCCTACTTAAGTAGTTACTCGTCGGTCCGCAGTCTTTCGGCTCTGGGGGTCAACTCGTCGCCATCTTCGGACTTGCGATAAATGGTAATCCGACAGGTGAGTGGTTCAGCCTCGTTGTATTCGTTGAGCCGTTCAATGGCTTTTTCTGACAACACGGCTTCAGCTGGTAGCAACATGACCTGGCTATTGCTGACGATGTCGCGTGCCAGGCTCATGCCAGGTCGGAGATCGGTAAGCTTGACGTCTATTAAGTCTCCGGTAATGGCCCCGCCGCTAGCAATGACTTCAGCTAGCGCATGAACCACTGCGGGGTCAAACGAACTTGGTGTCCGTCTCTGAATCGCGGCAAGGGCGGTTTCGACAGTGACGTCGTGATAACGATCGATTCGGTGCAGGGAAAAATCGAATGCACTCGCTATCGATACGATTCGGGCGCCCAACGGAATGTCTTCACCCTGCAAGCGGTTTGGATAGCCGCGACCGTTGAACTTCTCGTGGTGATGCTCGACGAACTTACACACCCGTTCCATGTTGGGGACCATAGAAATGATGGCTACGCCCTGTGTGACGTGTGACTTCACCAGTTCGCGTTGTTTGTCTGACCAATCATCGGGTGACGTACCCAGTACGCTTCGGGGTAGTCGAAGTTTGCCGATATCATGTAACAGCCCTGCCATTTCCACGTCCTTGCACAGGTCGGGTTCAAGTTCGAGCTGTTGGCTGATCTGGAGGCACAGTGAAGCTACGCGACGGGCGTGACTACCCAGAGTCGGGCTAAACATCTCCGATACGTGTGCTAGGACGTGAATAGATCCTGACAGACTGTCGTGGAGCTTTTCGTTGAGGGCTTCGACACGTTGCTTTGCAAGAAAGACTTCTCGTGTCTTGGTCTCTAGCAGCTCTTCGATGTTCTCTCGAGCTTTCTTTTCTCGCTCGAGTTTCCGCCGCAGTCGCTCGGGGCTTAGCTCAGTTAGAGACGACATCCGGAACAGAAATGCTCAACTCGAAACGACAATGATCGTCACCCTTGTGCATGCAGGTTTCGTGCTTGCGTTCGAGCTTGGTGTTGAAGTGTTCTGCCGCCCCATCCATAAGTCCCTCGGCGAGGACGCACAGTTTGCGAGGGGACTGATACTTCATGACCAATTCGTCGCCGCCTGGATCTTCGTAGGTAAAAGTTGGGAGTTCTGCACCGGGATAAAGCTTCTGGACTTCGACATGAATAACGTCATGGACGCTCATTAGAAAGCTTTTCAAGTTGTGCCCTTCAAACAACTGAGGATAGACCCCGGCGAGTTGTTTTAGCATGTACTTGCCGAACGCTCGGACCAGGTTCTCGGGCGCTTCCCCGGTGCGCTGCGCTAGTGCTCCCACGTACCCTAGAAGCTCTCCAGCCTCGTACGTGCCAGCGGTAGTGTAAATGCCACCGCTCTCTGGGTCGACGTCGTCCAGGAGGTCTTCCCACATGTTCTCCCCGAACGTTTCTTCCACCATTTTGTTAAAAACTGTGAAAACTATTCCCTTCATACCGTTCTCCAGTCGCGGTGTAACAGACATAAGTTTATGTGAAACCGTAAGTTATATGATGGCAAAGCCATCTTCTGGTGGACTGAACTGCAAGTTGCGCACCGTGGCACGGTAAACGTGCGCAACTCGGGAAGCGCCGAAAGCTGTGGAGATAGGGCAGGGGCAACGCGTGGGCTCGCGTCGCTGGAAGCAATTGGGAATTGTCGTTAAGGTCCGATCTCTCTCAAGAGAGCCTAACCAAACCTTCCAGTGACATAGTCAGCAGTTTCGGGAAGGTTTGGTTTCATGAATATGTCCGCAGTAGGACCGTACTCGATCAAATGCCCCAAGTACATAAAAGCGGTGTAGTCGCTGACCCGCGCAGCTTGTTGCATGTTGTGGGTAACGATTACGATCGAATATTCGCCCTTCAACTGCTCCATTAGGTCTTCGATCTTGCCGGTTGCTAGCGGGTCAAGAGCCGAGCAGGGTTCATCCATTAACAATACTTCCGGCTCGCTAGCGATCGCTCGCGCAATGCAAAGCCGCTGCTGCTGTCCGCCCGACAGACCAAGAGCGTTGTCCTGTAGCCGATCCTTGACTTCGTCCCACAACGCCGCACCTCGCAAACTGCGTTCGCAGACTTCGTCCAGCACTTGTTTGTCGCGCACTCCGTCGACGCGCAACGAATATACGACGTTCTCGTATATGCTCATGGGAAACGGGTTCGACTTTTGGAACACCATTCCCATGCGCTTGCGCAGCTCGATGACATCGACGCCCTTGCCGTAAATAGAATCGCCGTTGAGAAGAATGTCGCCGCCAATTTGAATGTCGTCCAGCAAGTCGTTCAGCCGGTTAATCGATCGCAACAAAGTAGATTTTCCACATCCCGACGGTCCAATGATCGCGGTGATCTTTCCTTCCGGTATGACCATGCTGATATCGTGGAGCGCTTTTTTGGGTCCGTACCAAAAAGCAAAGTCGGTTGTCTCGACAACCGCCCGTTCATCGGCAAGCTCGCTATGGATGCTTGACTGGACGTGTTGACCGCTTGCGATTGCGGCCAATCGATCGGATGACCCCATCGCTTTGCGGTTTGCATCCATGACTGTTTCGGCCGGCATTTCGGCATCGTTATCCAAGGGGTCCTCCATCATGCCTCGGCTGGTTTCCATATTAAAACTTGCTCCCTACAAAGCGCCGCCGCAAGCGACCCCGTATCCAGATGGCCGCGACGTTCAGTGTGGCAATAATCGTGATCAACAGCAGGGTGGTAGTATACACCATCGGTTTTGCTGCTTCGCTATTTTGGCTTTGAAATCCGACATCATAAATATGAAACCCCAGGTGCATGAAGCTTCGTTCGGCGTGTAAGAACGGGAATACGCCGTCAATCGGTAGTTCTGGAGCCAGTTTGGCCGCTCCCACAAGCATCAGCGGGGCTACCTCGCCCGCTCCGCGAGCCATGGCCAGAATCAGGCCTGTCATGATTCCGGGCATCGCGCGCGGAAGTACAATCCTGCGGATGGTTTGCCACTTACTGGCACCGCAGGCGTACGACCCGGCTCGCATAGAATCGGGAACCGCGGAAAGTGCCTCTTCGGTGGCAACGATCACGACCGGAAGAGTCAGCAAAGCGAGAGTTAGCGATGCCCACAGCACGCCACCCTTCCCGAATGTCGGGTTGGGTAACTTTGCCGCAAAAAACAACTGGTCGATGGACGCTCCCATGATGTAGCAAAAGAACCCAAGTCCAAACACCCCAAACACGATGCTGGGCACACCGGCTAAGTTGTTAACCGAAATCCGTACAATACTAACCATCGCGCCCTTCTTGGCGTATTCCCGCAAGTAGAGCGCCGCCAGTACACCAAACGGAACGACGGCGATAGACATTAATAACGTCATGATGACGGTTCCAACAATCGCAGGCCAGACTCCACCCTCGCTATTGGCTTGTCGCGGGTCGGCGGTAAGAAACTCTTTCCACCGCGACGCGTAGACGGCAAGCTTGCCGCCCAAACCAATCTGGTTGGCCGGGTAGGCGCGAACGATTTCGCCAGGTTTCAGCGTCGCCGACTGCCCTTGGGCAGTTGTCATCACCAAAGCGAAGCGCTCGTTTTCCTGAGTAAGGGATCGTATTCTGTCGGAAAGCTGTTGCTTCTTGGATTCGGTCTCGGCAGTTATCCGCTCTAGTTCGGCCGTTGCCGCGCGAACGGCATCGGAACCGGAGCCGTGCTCAAGTTCGGCTCCTAGCAGCGCCAGCCGAGCCTTCTCTTGTTTCGCGTACAAGCGTCCAAAGTCATGTTTCTGTATATCGACGATCTTTTCGTGGCGTTTCGACAAGTCGTCGTGATGCTGCTGGAAGGCGTTCCAAGTTGCTTCCGGGCCTTCCGCCACGGTTGCGCCGTCTATTCGAAACTCCTGTGGCGTACCGATAAAAATTCCCCACGCAAGTCGTTCCGCGATGATGGCCCATTCCGGATTTGTTTCGCGGACAACTTCCATGTCGTTAACCCAATGGAAGTGCGAGTTAGTAACGTCATAGTTACCGGTTCGAAGCAATCTCCGACCCGCCTTGATCTGACCAGCCTGCATTCGCGCTCGCGCAGTTTCGGCAACGCGCTCGGGAAGCGCTTCGACCTGAGAGTCGGTTAGCAGAAACTCGTCATGCCGGGTCACTTCGCCAAGGTACACACCGTCCGGCATTTCGATCTGCACCAGTTTGCGCGGCCAGAACGTGCTGGCGCCCTGTGCCGCAATCAATGTCAACAAGCCGACGATCATCGCAATACAAACGACCAACGCGCCGCCGGTTAGCCACACCATGGTTTCGCCACGTGCAAGCAGCGAGGTTCTGCGACGGCTTCGGGTTCTCGTTTGGTTGTGCTCGGTAGAGTTCGTCATTTTCTACAACTGGGATGACCGTTTGCGAAAACGCATTCTGACGGTCTCGGCCACGGTATTAATCACAAATGTCATCGCGAACAGAATCAGCGCCGAAAAAAACAACGTCCGGTAGTGGGTGCTGTTTCTAACCGCCTCGGGAAGTTCGACTGCGATGTTGGCCGAAAGCGTACGGAACCCGCTAAATATATTGATGTCGAGTATGGGGGTGTTACCGGCCGCCATCAACACGATCATAGTTTCGCCAACGGCACGTCCCAGCCCGATCATTAACGCCGAAAACAACCCGCTCATGGCGGCGGGGATCACGATTCGCGTTGCGGTTTGCCACTTGGTTGCACCTGCACCCAACGACGCCGCGCGGAGGTGGTCGGGGACAGACGACAGCGCGTCTTCGGCGATCGTATAGATAATCGGGATAATCGCGAACCCCATGACCACTCCGACAATCAATGCGTTACGCTGAACGTAGGTATCAAAGAATCGCGCTGCGCCGCGAGAGTCCAACCCCAGTTGGGTTAACGCCGACGCGGCGAAGAACGCTATGGCAACGGTAAGGACAGCGCCCACCAGGAATCGGCAAATATCAAACAATGCAACCTGGCGGGGATTCCACGCGCCGATTACCGACCGAGACCAGGGCCCCAGCGAGCGCGTGATTACCGTAATCACCAACATGGCAGCGATGGGCAAGAACAGGATGGTCCAACCGCCGACCGGTGATCCTTCATTTCCGTTAAGCCACAGCCGCAGGTCACCGACAAACAGCCATCGTTCGACGTTCGGCCCCACCGAAAAACCCCACGCGACGCCGACGGGAAGAACTGCGAGTAAGAACATAAGCCGGTAGCGATCAAGCCGCGTTGCCCACTCGTTGGGAAGTAGTTGCCAAAGGTAAGCGGCGACCAGCATTGCAAGTGGTACCGTAAAAAAAACGGCGAGCGAAGCAGGCAGTACTTTCTGCACAAAGGGTGCGAAGACCAGGGCGGCCAGAAAACCCAGCACGACGCTAGGCAGGCCGGCCATAAACTCGATCAACGTCTTGACTCGCGACCGCAAGGACGGCGCGAGAAACTCGCTGCCGAACAAGGCGGCCAGCAATGCCAGGGGTGCTCCAAACAGCATACTGTAGAACGTTGCCTTTAGCGTTCCAAACACCAGGGGCCACATTCCCAGCTTGGGTTCGAAGTCGTCGGTACCGCTAGACGATTGCCAAACGTGCTCCGGCTCTCCGTAACCTTCATACCAAACCGGTCGGAACAACGACGCGAGCGTAGCTTCGGGATAACCCTGGTCGATTTTCCAGTGGAGCACGCGCTTGTTGGTAACTGCCACCACGCCGTCGTCTTTCGGTGTGATGGTTAGCAGTTGAATCGTCTCGTCGCTTTCGACGGAAAGCGTTAGTAGTTTCGCATTGGTCGTTGCCTGATAAATGTCGATTTCGTGGGGATGCGCAACCGCAAACACCCGAGTCCGTGGGGACGATGACAAGACCACAACACTTGTTCCGTTGCCGCGAACCGCGCGCGGCCGCACCGTGGTTAAGCCATCTTCGTTGGCAGCGCTTCCGACGTTTGCGGTAAACCACGTCGATACCGTTCCGTCTTTATCGCCAACCAGCAGTGTCGATTTCCCAATCAGCTGCTCGACAGCGGTAATCGCGGCGCTGCCGTCTGCAACTTGCAGCGATTCGACCAGAGTCGCGTCGTCGGGGTCGCTGATGTCGAAGCGAAGCAATCTGCCGTCGGCACCGATGACCAGTAGCTGGCGACCGGTGCCGTCGAGAAACACAAAACTGGTTTGTGCGGAGGAGTTTTCTTTGGAAGGTATAACCGAACGTTCAACCGTGCTGGTTGTCTCGCCGGTTAAGAAGTTTTCGCGTTCCACGACGCGCAGCAGCGCGACATCATCGTTGATGGTCACCGCTGCAACTACGACTTCGTCGTCCACCAGCATGTCGAGCGCGACGATCGTCGCACTGTCGGTGGCAGCAAGTACCGGTTCGGTAAAACTAGCAAAAAGCTGCTGTCGTCTAAGTTGCCCGCCGGGAATCGGCGCGACCATTGCACCATCAACGATGGTGTTGTCATTGATTTCTTGAGAAAGCGTTGCCTTGTCAATAAAGGTCGATCGAATCCCGATGGCGCCCATCCACAACTTGCCGTTGGCGAGGCCAAGGACACAGTCGTCGCTCTGCAATGAAAAATCGACGGCCGTAATGGGCGCGTCGATAGGAATGGAAACAGTGTCTATTGGAGTGCCGTCGGCGAGTCGAAATACGCTTACGTCTCCGTCCCTAAAAAGCGCCCACCCCATGGTTCGATACTCGTCGGTCCCCACACGTATAGGCGTGTTGGCAATGTCCAACTGTGTGGAGCTGACGGTTTCTTTCGACCCGGGAAGGAAGAGCGGTACGACGACCGAAACCAGGAACAACATTACACCGAGGACCGCGAGGATAGTCCCGAGACCGCCGGTAGTAATTAGAAACGTCGAAAAGCGATCCGCAAAGATGACAGATCGCTTGGTTTCGAAGCGTCGTTGCCTTGGTTTGTTCTGCATGAGTTCGAAAGGATGGGTGGCGCAAGCACCACCCATCCAGGAGGGTCAGTTGGACCCAAGAAGTCTATCAGGAAAGAATCTAGAGTCCACTGATTTCGATCCCTAGCTTGTCCATTTCCTGACTTGCGATCCGTTGGTTAATTGGAAAGTAGCCATCCTTAACAACACTTTCCTGTCCCTGCTTGCTTAGCAGAAACTTTAGAAACTCTTTACGCAATGGATCCAGGTCGGCGCCGGGCTTGCGGTTTACGTAAAGGTAGAGAAAGCGCGCGAGAGGATACTCACCCGAGTAAGCGTACTCAGGAGTCGCGGGGATGGAACCCTTGTCGCCAACACTCAGCGGAACCGCGCGAACGTCGGCCGTTTTGTAGCCGATACCACTGTAGCCGACACCGTACTTGTCGCTAGCAATACCTTGAACGACAGATGCGCTACCAGGCTGTTCCTTCACCGAGTCTTTAAAGTCGCCTTTGAACAAAGCATGCTGCTTGAAATAACCGTAGGTACCCGATGCCGAGTTGCGACCGTAAAGACTGATCTTTTTGTCGGCCCACTCTCCGGTAAGTCCCAAGTCGCCCCAGGTTACAATGTCCTTGTTGAGACCGCCCTTGCGGGTTTTCGAGAAGATCGCGTCGACCTGCTCCAGCGACAGCGCTTTGATCGGATTGTCTTTGTGGACGTAGACGGCGAGCATGTCGATACTGGTTCGGATAGCCGTCGGCTTATACCCGAACTTCTTTTCGAACTCGTCTACTTCCTTCGACTTCATTGCTCGGCTCATTGGGCCGAACGTTGCCGTACCTTCGACTAGCGCCGGAGGTGCGGTGGACGAGCCCTTGCCCTCAATTTCAACCTGCACGTTCGGATAGAACTTGCGAAAATCTTCCGCCCACAACGCCATGAGGTTGTTCATGGTGTCGGAGCCAATGCTTTTAATGTTTCCCGATACACCAGTCGTTGGGTGGTAATCGGATAGCGCCTTGTCGGTAGACGCACCAGCGATAACGACCGCCACGCACGCCAGCACCATGGTGCCAAGCGCCACCGCAGCAAGCGCTGCGCGAGATTTCGTTCCAATAATATTCAACTTACCCTCCTTGGGATTGGTCCTATCAAATCCGCCGCAAAGATAGAGTCGGTGTGTTAGGGGGATGTTAGGGGTATGTGAAGAATGGGTAATACGACATAACCTATGTGAAGACATAGGGTTACAGAGTTACGGGTGCGACGAGATTTACCGTCTTTATCATTTCTTAATGGTCAAAGCCAGGTTGGGGCCGTATTCTTGAATGTCCGATGCCCTAACTGCTATGAATAAAAGGAATTCCATACTTATAGTCGACGACGAAGCCGACATTCTGGAACTGCTCGAATACAACCTGGCCAAGGAAGGCTACCACGTGATCCAGGTGGCCTCGGGCGAGGACGCTGTGTCGACGGCGAAGCGAGAGAATCCCGACGTTGTCGTGCTGGACCTGATGCTTCCCGGAATGAGTGGGTTGGATGTGTGCCGCCAGCTTAAGTCGAACCCGCAGACCGCCCACATGGCTATCATCATGCTGACGGCAAAGGGGGAGGAGTCAGACGTGGTGCTGGGACTTGAACTCGGCGCCGACGACTACGTAACCAAGCCGTTTAGTTCGAAGGTGCTGATCGCCCGCATCCGTAACGTCCTGCGCCGCAATGGCGAACAAGTCCCCGTCGAAGACGCGCCGCTTCGGATTCACGAAATAGAAATTCACCCTGGCCGTCACGAGGCGTTTGTCGACGGTCGACCGGTCCAACTGACATTGACCGAGTTCCGAATCTTGCAACTGCTTTGCCGTCGACCCGGGTGGGTTTTCACGCGCTACCAAATTGTTGAGGCCGTGCGCGGGGACGAGTATGCTGTCACTGATCGCTCCGTTGATGTTCAGATCGTCGGACTGCGCAAGAAATTGGGCAAGTACGGCAAGTACGTGGAGACTGTTCGGGGTGTTGGTTACCGCTTCAAGGAGTAAGCGTGCGTTCTCGGCGACTGCTTTGGCAGCTATTTCCGTCCTACGTCGCGATTGCCGTTGTGTCCATCCTCGCGGTTGGGTGGTTTGCCGGCCGCTCCGTTCGCCAATCTAATCTTCAATACACATTCGAGATTCTCGAGGCACACTCGCGCCTGATTGGCGAGCAGGTGCGACCGTTTATGTCGACCGGTGACATCGATCGCATCAACGCAGCTTGCGTTCGTTTGGGACACCTGGCCAACGCAAGAGTAACCGTCGTTGCGCCCGACGGCACGGTTTGGGGTGACTCGCACGAAGATTTTCGAACGATGGCAAATCACGCCGACCGACCCGAAGTCATGAGGGCTCGTACCATGAACCACGGCGAAGCGGTCAGGTACAGCGCCACTCGTCGAACCAAAATGGTTTACGCAGCGGTGTCGGTGATGGACGGGGCCAGACTGTTGGGGATCGTGCGAGCCTCGTATCCGCTAAGCCGCACCGACGCTACGGTCACGTCAGCCTACGGTCGTATTGCGCTTGGAATTGTCATTGTCGCGCTGCTCGCGGCGTTGGTTAGCCTGGCGGTGTCACGCCGAATCACACGCCCCCTGGAGCAACTAACCCGCGGTGCGGAGCAGTTTGCATTGGGGCGTTTCGATGCTGAGTTGCCCACGGGTGATGCCACCGAAATAGGCGCATTGGCGTCGGCGATGAACAAAATGGCAACCAACCTGAGCGAGCGTGCAGACGCGATCAACGATCAAAAAAGCCAAGAGCGCACCATCTTGAAGAGCATGAGTGAGGCCGTGGTAGCTATCAACATGGAGGCCAGGCTGTTGCTGGCCAATCCCGCGGCCGAAGAGTTGTTTGACTTTGTGGCAAATGAATCCGTTGGAACCCATCTGCAGGAGGTCATTCGAAACTACGCATTGCTGACCCAAGTCCATGGTGTCCTCAACGACGGCGACGCGTTTGAGGACGACATTACGATCCGCTCCGGTAAAGACGAACGGGAACTGCAGATTCATGGCACACCGCTGCAAACTCAGGACGGCACCCGCGTCGGTGCGCTGGTGGTGTTTAACGACATTACGCACTTACGAAGGCTCGAACGGGTTCGAAGAGATTTTGTGGCGAACGTGTCCCACGAGTTAAAAACGCCGATAACGGCTATCAAGGGTTTTGTGGAGACGCTGCTGGAGGGTGCGCTTGACGAACGGGCGTCAGCCGAACGGTTTTTGGGAATTGTGTCTCGCCATACCGATAGGCTAAGTGCCATTACCGAAGACCTGTTGGAACTCTCCAGGATCGAACAGGAGCAAGAACACATTCCACTGGAAGTGATGCCGCTAAAACCGATTGTGGCCCAGGCAGCCGACGTTTGCAGGCACAACGCCGATCAGCGCGGGGTTCTTATGGCGATCGAGGTTCCGGGTTCGCTCACCGCTGCCGTCAATGCTCCGCTTATGGAACGCGCGCTGGTCAACCTAATCGACAACGCCATCAAGTACAGCGACGCGGGAGATCTAGTGACTGTCTCGGCGGAACCGCACGCCGCTGGCGTTGCGATCCGTGTCAGCGACCAGGGCGTAGGCATCGACAACCAGCACCTGCCCCGACTGTTTGAGCGTTTCTATCGCACAGACAAAGCGCGAAGTCGCGAAATGGGCGGAACCGGGCTTGGGCTGGCCATCGTAAAGCACATCGTCCTGGCGCACGGCGGGAAAGTCGAAGTCGAAAGCGAAATCGGCCGCGGAAGTACGTTTACGATTCTCATCTAGGTTTGTCCTGTCCCCAGCCCAGCTATTTACCAACGATTTGGAGAAGTTTTAGCTTCTCCTAACACAAATCTAATTTTCCGCTCATCCTTCCAAAATAACGACGGCCGAAGATGCCCACCAGGATTTGGCTCATCACTTTGCGATCTCGAATCGCGCTAGGAGGAATTTATGAAACGCTGGTGTGCGGTCGTTACAACGGTCGTGATTGCGTCGCTGGTTGGTCCCGTGGCGCAAGCCAAGACGGGTTTGGATGCTTCGTGGAGCAATGGCATCCGGATCAATTCGCAGGATGGCAGCTTCAAGCTCAAGCTTGGGGGGCGCTTGCAAAACGACTGGGCCTGGTTTAGCCAGGACGACGAAAACGAAGCCGCCTACGGCAACCTGCAAGACGGTACCGAGTATCGTCGCCTCCGACTTTATGCATCGGGACTCGTGTACGGCAACATTGACTTTAAAGTCCAGTTCGACTTCGCCGGCGCGGGATCGGGAGACGACGTCGCACTTAAGGACGCCTACGTCGGAGTAAAAGGAATCCCGGTGCTGGGAACAGTTCGTGTAGGGAACCAGTACGAGCCGATGGGCCTCGAAGAGCTAACCAGCAGCAAGTACATTACCTTTATGGAACGCTCGCCGGTGTCTGCGTTTATCCCTTCTCGCAACTCGGGAATATTGGCAACCAATACCATCGTCGACAAGCGCGGGACTGTAACGGTTGGCGTTTTTCGTGACACCGACGATGGGGGCGTTGACCAGGGCGACGGCAACTACGCGGCTACTGGTCGGGTAACCTACTTGCCGATGTTCAACAAAGACGACCAGCGGTTTATTCATGTCGGCGCCGCCGCGACGCAGCGCAACCCGGGTTCGTCGGTTCAGTATCGCCTGCGTCCGGCTTCGCACCTGGCCGAGCGAATGGTAAGTACCGGCTCCATCGCTACCGATGCCGTCATGGTTGCGGCCGGTGAGCTTGCGATTGTTTCTGGACCCGTCACCGTGCGCGCCGAAGTCGCCGCGGTTAACCTTGACGCGCCGATGGTTGACGACCCTCAGTTTACCGCCGGCTACGCTGCCGCGTCGTATTTCATTACCGGCGAAAGCCGGCCGTACAAAGCGTCCGCCGGTACCTTCGACCGAGTGTCACCGGCGAAGGACTTCTCGGAGAGCGGCGGTTCGGGCGCATGGGAAGTTGCGTTTCGCTACGGCATGGCCGACCTGAACAGCGGCCCGATCAACGGTGGCGAACTTATGGACCTGACCTTCGCGCTGAACTGGTACCTGAACCCCAATACACGTATCATGTTTAACTATGTACGCGCCGAAGCGACCGAAGTGGGCGACCCGGCCGCGGATACCGGGGCGATGAACGCGTTTCAAACCCGGTTTGCGATCGACTTCTAGTCGGTCGCGTCAGTTGGTGTGAGCTTTGACTCCGGCCTGTATTGGGTCGGAGTCAAAGTGTTTAGTAATTAGCCTATGGAAATCCTGTAGGCAACAATCCAGGTTCCTGGATATACTGGTGAAAAGGATACGGAACGGGTAACACAATGCTTCAGAAAGAAATCGACAATATCAAGGGCCAGGTGCTTTCGCTAAGCGCGAAGGTTGAGGACATGGTCGAACGCTCGGTTCAAGCCGTAAGCGAACAGAACGCCATTCTTGCCGAGAACGTGATACAAACCGACGCCGATGTTGATGAGTTGGAAGTCGAGATCGAAGAGGAATGCCTTAAGGTTCTCGCGTTACACCAACCGGTAGAGAAAGACCTGCGAATTATCATCGCGCTCTTGAAGATCAATAATGATCTTGAACGTATCGGCGACCTTGCGGTTAGCATAGCCAAACGCGCGCGTAAGTTGGATCGGCAACCCGACGTGCAAGTACCGCGTTTTGCCGACATGGTTGAGTCTGTTCGCAAAATGTTGAGCATGAGCCTGGACAGCCTCGTCGAAATGGACGCAAACATGGCTCGCCACGTGCTCAAGATTGACGATGAGGTTGACGATATCAACCGTCGCAACTTTTCTACGATCAAGAAGAAGCTCAAGGATCGACCCGATCTGACCCCCACGTACCTGCGTACGCTAACCATCTCCAAGAACCTCGAGCGGATCGCCGATTTGGCCACCAATATTGCCGAGGATGTTATCTATTTGGTTGATGGTGAGATCGTTCGCCATCAGCATCGCGCCGACCTACCAGACCGCTAGTCGCTAGTTTCGTGGACCGCCCGCGAACCCTCCCGCGCTTTTCGTCGTTAGGTTTATGTCGTATAATCGCCGCCATCTCGCGACGATTTGATTCCCATACGTTTGTGTAGATATCAGCCCGACTGAAAGGAGTCTTCATGACCCGGCGCCTTGCCCTGGCGTCGCTGGTAGTTGTTCTACTGGCCACGCTTACCACATCGCCCGACGCGCAAACCAAGCTATTGCGCTTTCCCGACATCCATAACGACAAAGTTGTTTTCTGTTACGCGGGTGATCTGTGGATCGCGAGCGCCAACGGTGGAACGGCAACGCAGTTGACCACCGACGAAGGCCAGGAAGTTTTTCCTAAGTTTTCGCCCGACGGCAAGTGGATTGCGTTTACCGGGCAGTACGATGGCGACGAACAAGTCTATGTGATTCCCGCGGCAGGCGGTGCTCCCAAACAGTTAACGTATTATCCGGCGCGCGGCGAGTTGTCCCCGCGTTGGGGTTTCGACAATCAGATCTACGGTTGGACGTTGGACGGTAGTGCTGTTCTGTTTCGGTCGATGCGTTACGGCTGGGACCTTACCGACACGCAGTTGTTTACGGTGCCGGTAACCGGAGGCCTTCCGGAGCCGTTGCCCATGCCGGTTTCCGGCGCGGGTGATTACTCGCCCGACGGCAAGAAGATGGTGTACTCGCCGCTGGTAAGGGATTTCCGGACATGGAAACGATACCAAGGCGGTTGGAGTCAGGATCTATATATCTTCGACCTCAAGAGTTTTGAAGTCGAACAAGTCACCGACGATCGTCGCTCGGATCGCGATCCAATGTGGATTAAAGATCGAATCTATTTTACGTCCGACCGCGACGGGACGTTAAACCTCTACGCATACGAAACCGGCTCTAAACAAACTACACAGTTGACTAACAGCAAGACGATCGACGTTCGCTGGCCCAGTGCGGATGCCATGGGTAACATTGTGTATGAGTTCGGTGGTGAGTTGAGGGTTCGCGATACCAATTCGGGGCAAACTCGTGACCTTGCCATTACCGTTCCCAGCGACGGTCTGGCCAGGCGACCACACCGGGTCGCGGCGAGTCAGTACATCGAGCACCGGAATTTAAGCCCGACCGGCAAGCGCGCCGTGTTTGCCGCTCGCGGCGATATTTTTACCGTGCCGGTTGAACACGGCCCCACCCGAAATCTCACTAACACGTCGGACGCGCACGAAAAATGGCCGTCGTGGTCGCCAGATGGCAGCCAGATTTGCTTCATCTCCGATGCCAGCGGCGAGGAAGAGTTGTATCTGATCGCACAAGATGGCAAAGGCGAGACGGTGCAGCTTACCAACGACGGCAAAGAGATGCGTTACGGATCGCTGTGGTCGCCCGATGGTTCGCATATCGCGTTTAGCGACAAGAACGGCCGTTTGTACTTGTTAGAGGTAAAGTCCAAGAAGAAGTGGCAGATTGCCGACGAAAAGTCGAACTTCGTTTCGTCCGCCAGTTGGTCGCCCAATGGCGGCTACATCGCTTACACGCTGGATGACCCAAGCGGGTTTCCGTCTATCTATATCTACAGTCTGGCGGAGAACAAGAGTCGTCGCATCACCGGCGAGTTGTTTGGCGAGTTCGGGCCGGTGTTCTCGCCCGACGGCGACTATCTTTTCTACCTCTCCGATCGAATGTTTCAGCCGCAAATCGGCAGTTTCGAATGGAACTACGTTGTCGATCGCGAGTCGGGAATCTATGCGCTTGCGCTGCGCAAAGATGTTAAGAACCTGTTCGCGCCACGCAGTGACGAAGAGGAAGTAAAGTCCAAAGAAAACGATGACCAAGACAAAAAAGACAAGGACGACAAGAAGGACGACGACAAGGCGCCGATCAAGATTGATTGGGATGGCCTGGCCGATCGCGTGATTCGGGTTCCCGTGACCGACGACAACTACTACGGGCTTGATGTCGTCGACGGCAAGCTGCTGTACGTTAAAGGTGGGCCTTTTTACTACGGTCGCGGCAGCGATGTAACTAATGAGATCATGGTTTACGACTTGAAAGAGCGTAAAGCCGAAGTCGTCGCCGAGTCCTGGAGTTATGCGTTGTCGCACGACGGTAAGAAGATCATCTACTCCGCGAGCGGCGGTTACAAAGTCGGCGAACCCAAGAAAGGCGCTGGCGACGCCAAACAGCTGAATCTGTCCGACATGTACAGCGATCGCGTTCCCGAGCAGGAGTTTGTGCAGATCTTCGACGAAGTGTGGCGGCGTTACCGCGACTTTTTCTACGTCGAGAATATGCACGGCAACGATTGGGATGCCATTGGCAAGCAGTACCGGGCCTTGTTGCCACACGTGGGGCACCGTGCGGACCTGAACTACGTTATCGGTGAAATGATTGGCGAGTTGTCAGTATCGCATGCGTACAAGTCCGGCGGACAGTACGAACGCCCCAGCCGCCCCAGGGCCGCACTTCCCGGCGCCAGAATTGCGTTGGACAAAAAAGCGGGTCGGTATCAGATCACCAAAATCCTTCGCGGCCAGAACGAAGAAACGCGCTACCGGTCGCCACTGACCGAAGTCGGCGTTAACGCATCTCAGGGTGACTATATTCTCGCGATCGACGGGGAACCGTTGACTGCGGACATGAATCCCTACCAGGTCTTGCAGCACAAGACCGATCCGGTAACGTTGACCGTCAACAGCAAGCCGACGACCAAGGGAGCGCGCGAAGTCACCTATGATCCCATCGGTCAGGAACGGAACCTTGTTTATCTGGATTGGATCACGCGTAATCGCGAATACGTCGCTCAAAAAACCGACGGGCGAGTGGGCTACATTCACGTTCCCGACATGGGTTCCAATGGGATTCGCGAGTTCATCAAGTACTTCTACACGCAGATTCGCAAAGAAGGTTTGGTCATCGATGTGCGCGGCAACGGCGGCGGTAACGTGTCGCAGATGCTGATTGAACGTCTACGACGGGAAATGCTTAGCATGGGCTACTCGCGCAACGATGAGTACCCCGATCCCTACCCCAGCGCGACGTTCCACGGGCATCTGGTGTGCCTGCTAAACGAAACGTCGGCATCGGACGGCGACATCTTTCCGGCGATGTTCCGTGAAGCTGGCCTGGGGCCGTTGATCGGTAAGCGGTCGTGGGGCGGAGTGATTGGTATTTCCGGCCGCGGAATGTTGCTCGACGGCGCGTCGGTATCCGTCCCCGAATACGGGTTCTTGGACAAAGACGGGAATTGGGTCATTGAAAACGAAGGTGTCGATCCGGACATTTGGGTGGAAAACGATCCCAAGTCGGTGATTGCAGGCAAAGACAATCAACTCGATCGGGGAATAGCGGAAATCATGAAGCTGATTAAAGAAAACCCAAAGAAGTACCCAAAGGAACCCAAGCCGCCGGTTAGAAACAAAACAACAATGCAGTAGGTGTTTTTACAAAGTAACACTGGGGCTCGGAGTTTTAGGGGCGCTTCTTTATGGGAGAAGCGCCCCTTTTTTGCGGGAAGTCTTGCTCCGCTAGGTTATGCTATCAGCGTCAACACTAACTCGCGGGGAGTAGCAGGGCAGGCTATGATCGCAACACTCAGGCGACGGTTTCGTTACAATGGTTGGGCGAACCGGATGATGGTGGACGCTTTGGCGGAAACCGGAATGCCACCCGAAATTGCAGTCGGTCGCATGGCGCATATTATTTCGGCCGAGCGGATTTGGCTGAACCGTATTCGCGACGAAGCACAACCGTTTCCGGTATTTCCCGATTGGTCCATCGACGAATGCAATCGCAACCTTGAGCACACTGCTCGTCTCTGGACCGAATACTTCGAAATCGTTACTGACGGAGAACTCTTACGCGAATACAACTACAAGAGTACCACCGGGAGCAGTCACCACGGCGGCGTTCTTGACTCGTTGCTGCACGTGATCACTCACTCGGCGTATCACCGCGGGCAAATTGCCGCCGACATGAGGCAAGCGGGTTTTGATCCACCCGGGACGGATTATATTATCGCAGTTCGTTTGGGAATTCTCGATGACTAGCGACGACTACTCACCGGCGAGTTGGCTAAGGTAATACGCGATGCTATCGGCGCGACCGGCTCCGCGGTGATGATCCGCGAGAACCCGAATCAAGAATTCGTTACCGGGGTTACGTGCTAACCCCTGATGCCACAGTTTAACGTATGCAGTTTCGGGTGCGTCCATCGCTTGAAACGCACGCCCCAGGTTGCGCATGAGATCGGGGTCGGTCGGAGAAAGATCGCGCCCCTGGTTGAGAACGTTAACTGCGGCTTGCGGGCGTTTCAGGTCGAGTAGCAGTAATACTCCATAGTTGTTGTAAACCTTAGGTGCCGGGTCGTTCAGTTCTCGCGCCGTTTCGACGGCCCGACTGAAATACCTTTCGGCAGAGGCAAAGTCACCCTGGATGCGCTTAATATCTGCAAGGTTCATCCACGCAACTACGCTATTGCTGTCGGCATCAAGCGCACGACTGTACATTCCGGAAGCGTATTCGTACTCGCGTTGTTCAAACGCAATTGAACCCAGGTTGGTCAATGGAACCGCAAACGTCGGGTCGGCGGCGACCGACTCATTAAACAAACGCGCGGCTTCGTCGATTTCGCCGGCGTCACGCGCCAACTCGCCCTGCTCGTTTAACGCGATCGCCTGTGCCCGATCAAACTCTGTGTCATGTCCGCCGCGAGTAAACGCCCACACAACGCCGGCAACGATGGCGACACCGATCACCGCATAAACCCAAGCGGGCAACCCCTTCTTGGTCGGTTCCGCAACGTTGGCGGCTACCGTGCGCAAGCTCTCACCCAGAATCATTTGCAGGGCGTCACGAAACTCGCCGGCCGAGGCGTAGCGTTTGTCGACGTTCTTTTCCATGGCTTTGTCGACAATGCCCTGCAATCCCGTAGGAAACTCGGTCGACACGACGTTCATCGGTTTCGGAGTTTCGTTCTGGATGGAATACATCACCGCCATGGGATGCTCGCCGCGAAATGGATGAATGCCGGTAAGCATTTCGTGCAGCATGATTCCCATGCTGAACAGGTCGCTGCGCGCCTCCGCCTTCTTACCCTGGACCTGTTCCGGCGACATGTAGGGAATGGTGCCGAGCGTCGTGCCCGCTTGTGTCAAAGTCTGTGCAGCTTGCAAGTGGGCGAGCCCAAAGTCCATTAACTTGATGTGCCCGTCATCGGTAACCATGACGTTATCGGGCTTTAGGTCGCGGTGGACAATTCCTTCAGCGTGCAGTCGGTCGAGCGCGTCGAGCAGCTGTACCATCCAGCGGGCGGCTTGCTGCCACAACACGGGCCCTTCGTCGACAATGTCCTTAAGGGTGCGGCCCTGGACGAACTCCATGGCCATGTAGGGCATACCTTTGTCTTCCCCCGCCGCGTAGACGGTGATGACATTGGGATGGTTGATCTTTGAACAGGCGCGGGCTTCGCGGAGAAAACGTTCCTTGCCGTCCTGGTCGAGGACTTCCGGCCGGATCACCTTAACGGCCACCGGACGGTCCAGGGTGGTGTCTTTGGCCTTAAAGACCTTGCCCATGCCGCCTTCGCCGAGCAAGGATTCTACCGCGTAGCCCCCAATCGAGGACACTTCCATGGGCTCCAGATTACCCGTTCTGGTGTGTAAAGACAATGACTTGCGCGAGTTGGGCACCAGCCCGCGGGAACGTGGGTGAGTTGACGGGCACACCAACGCCTGCTAACCTTATAGCTAACAGTGCGACGTTATCCGCGCTCCCCCCGTAACGAACGCGTCGCTGCCCGTTTGCTCAGACGGAGCGATAATCTTGCAAAAGCTTCTTGTGGTTGCCCTCGTGCTGGCGATTCTTGCGGTCGCGGTCGGTGTTTTTTCTCGAACCGACGCGACCCGCCCTACGCAGACCCCACTGATTGAATCAACTCCCCAGGTTGTTCGGCTCGGCGACGTCACGATGTCGGCATCGCTGCTTCGACTGGACCAACCGACGGCACATGTTGCTTCTGGCGACACGTCGGTGTTGGCGCACTTTGATTTCGAAGACGGCATGGGCGGTGCCGATGCGCAAGGTTGGACGGTTGAAGACCTGTCGTACACCGATGTGTTTTGGCACGTTGACGATTTTGTAGGTTTGCCATCTCAGTACCAGTCTCTAGAAGGTTCGCAGTCGATGTGGTGCGGGCTTCGCCCCGACTCGGTGTTGTATGCAGACTGGGCAACGTTACCTGGATATGGAAACCGGTGGGTTCAAACGTTTCGATCGCAAGAGTTCTCCACGACGGGAGATTTGACGGTTTCGTTTTTGTTTAGTTACGACACGGAGCCCGGCTACGATTACTTTTACGTTGAGTATCTGAATGCCAGTGACCAATGGGTAAACGCGAATCCCAACGGTCAAACCGTGTTTGATGGCATTGGTGACACGCTAGTTACGGCGGTGGTAAATAAGGCCAACCTGGGTCCAACCGTTTCTGTGCGGCTGCGTTTTCAATCGGACCCCGCGTGGTCGGATCAGGATGGTGCGTGGGACACAAACGGCGCGGCAATTGTTGACAGCCTGTGGGTGGGTGATTCGCTCGGCGTTATCAACTTCCAGGACTTCGAAAATGAAACAGTTGGCGACCTGGCTACGCTCGACGGTTTCTGGTCGGGTGATTTGGCGTTTGGTGAGTTCGCCGGCCTTTTCGATGGCAGTTCGGTTTTGCAAGAGGACTCCGCATACACGAACACGTCTCGGTTATGGGGATTCTTTGCCGGATCACCCGACGATTACACATGCGGCGGATTCCCGGCCCAGGCCGTGGTTCCCCACGCCACGACGCCGGAGTCGCGACTAAGCCAGGACTACTTTCACAACGAACTTCAGTCGCCTGCCATATCGTTAAGCACCGACACCAGCGGGGCCGCTGTTTCGACTCGAGAAAGCGTGCAAATGTCCTTCGACATTTATACCGATTTACCCGTCGACAACCTTGTGTTTTTTCGGTGGCGCGTACGATCGTTGGTAGGCGGCCTGTGGACGGATTGGCAAACCGACGAATTTTTGTACCACGATCCGGACAAGGAGTGGAAACGCCCCGTCTATGAGTTGTTTCCGTACGTGCATCCGGAAGCTACCCACATCCAGGTCGCGATTGGTGCGGCCGACTATTGTTACTTGTTTTGCGATGCATTGGGCAGCGGCGCTTGTCATAGTCAGGGCCCGCTCATTGACAACATTACCATTCGTGCTCGGTCGTCGGTCGATCTAGTCGTGACGACAACCGCCGATGCGGGACCGGGTTCGCTTCGTCAGGCGATCGTGGACGCGAATTTAAGTCCCGACCGCAATACAATTTCTTTTGCAATTCCAGGTATGGGGCCGCACGACATATTTCCAGAAACCGACCTGCCCCAACTTTCGTCGCCGGTCGTTGTCGACGGGAAAACTCAACCGGGGTACACGGGCACGCCGATGGTTGGTATTTGCGGCGGTGACTCGCTAACCTACGGTTTGTGGTTTGACGGCAATCGCAGTCGGGTGCAGGGAATCGCCATCACCGGGTTTGAGATTGGCGTCTGGTTTCACGCTGAATTCGACACGCTGTTTGACAGCTGGGTTGGAGTGCGCCCCGACGGTATCCCCGGCGCTAACGAATACGGTATCCGAGTCGGCGACTTCTCCTTCGTCTCTGGTGGGAACAGTTGCATAGGCGGCCCGGAAGCGGGTAAAGGCAATCAGATCGCATATAACCGAGAGGCGGGTATTTTTCTGTGGCCGAACTCGGGAACCGGGCATCACATTCGTGGTAATTCGATTCATTCCAACGGAGGCAGAGGAATTGTGCTGTCAGGCTCTGCTCCGGTGGCAAACGATCTGTTGGATGTCGACGGCGGACCGAATCTGCTACAGAACTACCCGATCATGACGGCTGCCTATTCAACGTTGTATCGTGTAGAAGGTACGTTAAACAGCGCACCCGACCACGACTTCTGGGTCGACATTTTCGCTAACGCGGAATGTGATACCACCGGAAACGGTGAGGGTGAGAGGTATTTGGGGTCTACCCAGGTGACGACCAATAGTGTGGGCGATGCGGTAATCAACGTTGTTGTCGATGCGTTTGCGGTAGGTGAAGTGATTACCGCGACAGCCAGCGACCAGAACGGGAACACATCGGAGTTCTCGGCCTGCTTACTGGCCGAAGACCTTCCCACCAGCGCCCCGGAAGTGTTACCGGCAACGGCCATGTTGTATCAAAACTGGCCAAACCCGTTTAACCCGACAACGACGATTCGCTACGACGTTCCCCGTGGCGGCTCAGAGGTGACGTTGGCCATATTCGACGTGCGCGGAACACGCATCGTGGAACTGGTCAACGAACACAAAGCCGCCGGCGCCCATCGCGTGCAGTGGAACGGACTGACAGCCCAGGGGCAACAGGTTGCGACGGGCGTATATTTCTTGCGGCTGCAAACCAACGGTGTGTTGCTTACGCGTAAAATGGTGGTGATCAAGTAATGAAGCTAGTGAAACCGTTAATAGGAATCGCGGCCATGGTATGGGCAACGCAAGGCGTGGCCGCCGAGACAATGCCAGAGCGTTTTGAACGGCCGGAAGCGTTTCGATTTGCCATCAATGCGGTGATTGGCGATATCAGCTATTTGGTCGCTTATGGCCAACTGCCCGGTCCTGCAGTAGCTGCCGATCACAGAGTTCGAGTGCATCTGGAATATGTACACTCATTACTTTCGCACCGCGATGTCACGCATCTCACACCGCAGCAAAAACAAAATCGTTCCAAACACCTACAGCATCTGCGCCGCTACATCGATGCGGGGGAGTTTCCCAAGAACAGGTTTTACACGGATCAGAATCGTCCCTGTTTTATTGATGACAAAGGGCGCATCTGCGCCGTGGGATACCTGGTCGAGACTAGCGCTGGCCGCGACGTAGCGGAAGCGATTAACGACAAATTCCAGTCGGCCTTCCTTTGGAGAATGACTGGCGATGTGTTAAGCGCATGGGTCGAGTCGTCCGGTTTTTCGATGCTCGAGCTTTGTATGATTCAACCGGGTTACGCACCCGAGTTTCATCTTGCGGTCGAGACCGAAAGCAGCGTCGCCCCCGCCATTGTAACCATACGCGGCCGAGTCCTCGACATCGGGAACGTCAATGGCCCGTTAACTCGGGTTGTGACGATCGACTTTTCCGACGGATCTACGTGGACCAGCGCCGTTTATGAACCACCTGCCTACATTGTCCCGGTAGACGTTGAGCATGTCTTGGTTTCGCCGGGTACGCATACGATAACGGTTCGTGCATTCGCCTACTATGGTGCCTGGGAGGCTGAGGAATGGGAACTGACGATTGCACCACCGTCATTTACGATTAACAAGGTCGAAACCGGTATTAACACCAACGAAGTGTACTTGACGACTGCCGATGACATTCGCATGCCGTACCTCACAAGTGCGCAGGTGGACTGGGGCGACGGATCAGCCACTGGGGCGGGGTGGTTTATTGAGAACGGTGTGTTCCGAACGCAAACGCACCAGTATGCCCAGTCGGGCCCGCGCGTGGTCACGGTGACCAACAGCTACCTTGGGCAATTCGACTCCCATACCGAGTCTACCTCGGCAACGATTAATGTTGGTGCGCTACCAGTTGCTCAAACATCCTGGGGCCGCATCAAGGCGATATATTCGGTTCAGTAGAAGATGGCGCCCCAGCCCAGCGAGGTAAAAGAATGAAGAACACCTTGAGTATCACATTATTGTGCGCTCTGATGACGTGTAGTTTCGCACCAGTGCACGCCGCCAAAGATCTGGCGCCAATATTTGAACGTCCTGAGGGTTTCCGGTTTGCCATCAACGCGGTAATCGGCGATATCAGCTACGTTGCTACCCTTGGTGAACTTCCGGGTCCAGGTGTTAACGCCGACGAACGCGTGCGAATTCACCTTGAATACGTGCACTCGTTGCTCGCCAGCCGTGATGTATCACATCTCTCCGATCAGTTACAAGAAACGCGCGCGCGTCACTTGGCAAACCTCCGCAGGTACGTCGATGCCGGAGTGTTTCCGCGGAACCGACTTTATAGCGATCAAAGTCGTCCCTGTTTTATCGACGACGAAGGTCGCGTCTGTGCCGTGGGCTACCTGATCACGACCAGCGCTGGTCGTGAAGTCGCCGAGGCTATCAACGCGGTGTTTCAATCTGAGTTTCTATGGCGGATGAACGACCCAGTTGTGTTGGACTGGGTCGAGTCGTCCGGTTTTTCGATGCTCGAGCTCTGCATGATCCAACCGGGGTATCTTCCATACTTTGATGTAACCGTTACAACGTCTGGCGACAACGCGCCTGCTCGGGTGACTATTCAAGGCGAAGTAATATCGTTCAGTATGAATATCACCACGAGGGTTGTGACGTTCGACTTTGGCGATGGAACGTTCTGGGTAAGTCCCGAGCATGCGCCGGCGAGTTCGAGTAGAATCCCTGTGAACGTAGAACACGTGTACGTATCGCCGGGACAACATACGATTGTCGGATCAGCTATCTCGCATGGTGGTGGCAGCCGGTCACAAACGTGGGAGGTTGGTCTTGGAGTGCCCTATTATACGATTGACATGGTTGCAACAGCAGCGCCCAACGAAGTGTTCCTGGTCACGTCCGATGATATTCACCTCGCCCACCTGTCCCACGCTCATATCGACTGGGGCGAGGGCGACGTGCCAACCAACGCGGGATGGTATACAGAGAACGGAACCTATCGTACAACTGCGCATCAATACGACGAACCGGGAACAAGACTGGTTACAGTTACAAATACCTACCAGAACGGAACAACGTCCTACTCGCAGCAGGCGTCGGCAACCATCAACGTTGGCCCAATCCCGATAAGCGAAACGTCGTGGGGGCGGATCAAAGCGTTGTATGGCGCGCGCTAGCGTGTTCCGTTGGCTGCATTTCCTAAGCCGCCGCTTGCGATTGTTCCGATTGATCAATAAAAAAGCGACGCCGACTTTAGCATCGGCGTCGCTTTGTCCCATGTGGGATGGCGGGACTGCGGTGGTTAGTTCTGAATCCCGAAGTGGTCCATCAAACCCTTGCGCGTCGCGGCGATCGCCTCGTTGTCGGGATCGGCGCTCGCGGCACTCTGGATCTCCGCGATTGCGTCTTCGATGAGGCCGTACTTGAAGAACACTCGCGAACGAACCAGGTGACGCGCCGCCGCATCCAACGCCTTGCTCTTGTCCACACTATCCAGCGCTTCGGTCAGCGCGGTGACGGCCTGGGAGTCGAGCAGCGTAAAAAAAGTCGCTTCCGATTGCACCTCGCCAAACAGGGGATCGGTCGAACGCACGAGCCAGTCGTAAGTCTTACCGGCTGCAAGTGCGGGCGCGTCCTGCGGGTAAACCAACTCGGACTTACCCGTAACGTTCGCCGACCAGATCACCCGTCCCTCCGCGCGAACCAGCAACTCCAGCTCGAGGCTCGCGTCGGAACTGCGCCACACGAAGGTGGGGTTGTGATGACGCAGGGCTTGTTGGGGCAACACTGAGACCAACTCGGCGTTGTTACTGCCGGAGCGAACCGTGTTAATGGTGCTCGTCCCTTCGGCGGAGCGCAGCTTTAAGAAGTTCTGTACAACCTCTACACCTTCTTCATCGGTCGCAGGGCTTTTGGCCGACGAAGGCTTGACTCCGATTTGAGACCGGCTGTTTGCACCGAGTTGGACCCAGTGTCCCGCGGAGAAATAAATCTCGGCCGCGCCGCCGACACCGGTTTGGACTTCGTCGCCCGAAAACAGGTCGAGTCCGAGAGTGCCGCTCAGTTCTTTGCCGTCAGCCCGCACTACGGTGACCTGTCCCGTTGTGTTCATCAAAACCGCTAGTGCAGCGTCGGCAGAGGCTGATGCGCTCTGAGGCATCGACAAGAACCCCAGGGTTACGGTGACCGCAACCAGAGTAGTGAGCGCGCGGACCTTCATGATTTATCTCCTTCTAAATGCTTGCTATATTGATACTTGCTTGCTGTTCTGGCCGCTAGGTGCGGCCCCGAACACTAGTATGACAGCCCAGGGAGCCAAAAGTTGCCAAGTTTTTTGCGAAATAAACTGAATTCCACGAATGCCCCAATAGCTGGCCAGAGTCGCGTTTGGGCGGCTTTGGCAGTAGCCGTACTAGGGGCTGCCAGCGGACTTCTGGCCTGGTCGCGAGGGGCTCCCGAGCCGCCCGCCGGGACCTCGGTCGCCGACCTGGTGGCCGCCCAGCCCGATCGGGCCGATCGACTCTTGGGGGCTCTGGATTTAGATCGCCCCGGGATGGAGGGGGTTCGCCGCGCGTTGGAGTCGCAGGGGGTAACCGCCGCAGGTGAGGCGTTGCTTGCTTACTACGCCGACCTAAGCACCGACCGTTCACCTCGACCGCCGGGCCAACGCGAGGAGGCCAATTCGTCGCAATCTCGCTGGCTGGTTAAGCAGGCGTCGGCGGCGTTAAGCGACAGCGTATTGTCGATGTACCTTTGGGATCGACTTCCTCGCCGCGACGATGGCGGCTGGCGTTGGGAGTACACCGGGCCAAAGGACGACAGCGAGTTCGCACGCGGCGTGAACCGGCACGGTTGGCTGAGTTGGTTGGCCGATGCGTACGCGATTACGGGGGACGAACGTTTCGCGGCCAAGGCCGACAGTCTGGTACGGGACTGGGTTCTGTCGTCGCCCTATCCGCGCCGCAACGTGCGATCGCCGCAGTGGCGCACGCTTGAAGCTGCAGGGCGTATGTATCACTGGCCAGCCGGTTTCTACCAGTTGCAAGCAGCGGAGTCATTCTCGCCGGCCACTCGTCTTTTAATGCTAAGCAGTTTGTTAGACCACGCTCATTCGTTGCGAAGTTTTCATCGCGACGAAGGTAACTGGGTTGCCGCCGAGATGACAGGCCTGGCAACCATTGCAGCGTACTGGCCGGAGTTCGATCAGGCCGACGAGTGGTTTAGTTACGCAAGCGATGTCATGCTGGCGGAGGTCGAAGAACAAGTCGACTCTGAGGGTGTGCAAAAAGAACTTAGCAGTACGTACCATCGCGTCACTGCCGGTCACGTCGATCGGTACGTAGATGCGGCGCGCCGCTACGGAGACGAGTCGACGGTGGAACGGTTCGAAGCGATCGCTACAAAAATGTGGGACTACCTGGCCGAAACGATGCGTCCCGACGGAACATCGCCGGTAAATAACGATGCGGACAAGTTTGACATTCGTGGACGGTTGTTGGCCGCGGCTGATCGTTACAACAGAACCAGGTGGCGATACATTGCGACCAATGGTTCCGACAGTCCTCCGTCTTTTAAAGCGAGCCCCTGGACGATTTACCAGGAGGCTGGGCACGCGGTGTATCGCACCGGTTACGATCGTGACGCAACGTGGCTGTTTTTTGACGCTGGCCCGTGGGGGATGGCGCATCAGCACAACGATGCATTGCACTTATCGCTATCCGCATTTGGGCGCGACCTGCTAGTGGATGGCGGTCGGTACACCTACACCGACAAACCCTGGCGCGACTACTTTAAGAGTTCGTTTGCGCACAACACGATTATTGTCGACGGGAAAGAGCAAAACGGCGGTGACGCCGTCCTTGAGGTGTCTACCACTACGCATTCGAGGGTAGAGGTGTCACAGCTTCGACTCACGGGTACATTTACGTCGGGTTATCGCGGTGTGGAAGGCCAGGTTGTACATACTCGCCAGATCGGGTTTGCCACACGCGATCGGCTTGTGGTCGTCGACCATCTGCAAACCGACAGACCTCGAAGAGTTGATGTTTTGTGGCATCTTGGCGCGGATTGTCGTGTCGCAGCAGAAGGCAACGACACACTTACAAAGAACGAACGAGGCAACGTCAGGATCACGCCGGTCGGGGAAGTCAAGTGGCGCATGGCGCATCGCCGCGGATCAACCAAGCCAATTCAGGGTTGGTACAGTCCGCGACTCAACCACAAAGTCGAAAACACGTGCGCCGTGTATTCCACGGAGATCACCGGCGAAGCCGTGTTTGCCTGGGTGATTTACGTGTCCGAAGCGCCGAGCGACCCATTGAGCGCGGGCATGCGATTGCTGGACAACGAGGCGGTGGTTTCGGGGTCGTTGCCGATCGGCGGGCATTGGCGATACCCCTTCCCACTTCCCAAGCCTAGCCGCTAGGGCAACCGGGGTTCGCCGCCAACTTCACCCCGGCTCCCTTGAGATGCGGCTAGATATTGTCCGCGAGGTAGTTGATCAAATCCGTCGACGTAACGATTCCCATTAGTCGTTTGTCACGATCGACGACCGGCACCGAATGAAACTGGCCTCTACCAAGCGCCGCGGCAGCGTCGCGAACGGTATCGCCGTCTTTTAGCGTCACCACATCCGTCGCCATGATCTGGTCCAACGAAAAGTTGTGATCCAGAAACTGATCCATCTCGCGGGTGTCCGCCCCCAACGCATCGTAACTAATGCGCAGCATGTCCGACGTGCTGATCATCCCCACCAGCGACTCGCCATCGAGAACCGGCACGTGGTGAAACCCTTCTTTTTCGAACAGCTTTCTGACTTCGCTTGGCTTTTGCCCGCGTTGCACGCTAGTTACTTGAGCCGTCATTATGTTGCGGATGGGTTCGTTCTTCTTCATGACTCACTTCCTTGGTTTACCGTTGAATTGGTTGCCTTGTTTGCGATGGGACGAATGATCAGCATCGGGCATGGCGCGTTTTTCATCAGATCTTCAGTCACACTGCCCATCAAAACGTGCGACAGTCCGCGTCGTCCGTGAGTTGCCATGACAATCAGGTCGATGTTGTGTTCGCGAGCGTAGTCGGCAATGGTGTCGGTGATGCTGCCTTGGGCCACGTGGCTGGTCACCATCAATCCTGCGGGAACCTTGCTGGCCAGCACCTGGTCCATAGCGCGTTGCGCCATTTTGAAGTTCTCCTCGTTAACGGATTCGTAGTCCGAGAACCAGGCCAACTCCGCGACGGGGAAAATGGGTTCCTCTACATGAAGCAGGTGAAGTTCCGCGTCATGGGCACGAGCCTGATCGACGGCTTCGCTTAGTGCGCTAAGAGAGAAGTCAGAGAAGTCCATGGGTACCAGGATTCGTTCTGTCTTTGCCATGTCTTAGACCTCCTTTAAAAACTAGTAGTGGGTCAGCCATTCATTTATACACCGAAATAAAAACGGTGGTTCATTTGCCAATGTTTTTGACGTGTCGCTTGCGGTCCAGGGTCTTCGCGGCTTCGTGCAGGGTCAGCGTGTCGATGGTTTCCACGTAGCGAGTCCGAAAACCTTTCCAATATGTGTGCAAAGGGCAGCTGTTTTCGTCGCTGCAGTTGTCCAGGCCCAGGATGCACTCGCCGCTAAGGTTAAACCGTCCATCTACAGATTCAACAACCTCTCGCAGCGTGATTTGATTGGCCGGCTTCGCGAACGTATATCCGCCACCCGGACCTTTGACCGAGGCCACCAGGCCACTCCGCTTGAGTCCGTGCAGAATCTTGGCCATCGACTGGCGGGGAACGTCTGCGCCTTCGGCAATTTCCCTAACCAATTGCGGGCCGCCCTTGTCCTTCCACGCCATATAAATGAGGGCGCGGAGGGCATGTTCACACGTTGGAGAATGGATCATAGTTGGTCACCTAATCCGATATTAGTGCTTCTATTCACCCCGGTCAAGCGCTTAAATCGGGTCTGTGATGATTCGGCGGAACGAATCTGCTATAGTGCCTCTGGATTGCAAACGGTTTACGTCAAACAAGTTAGCTCGCCTGGCAAACTGACATGTATAAAGTCGCGTTCGAAACTTTCGGCTGCCGCCTCAACCAGGCGGAAACCGCCTCGCTGCAGGCGCAGTTCCGCGCGCGCGGATACGAGGTAACAGAAGATCCCGGCGACTGCGATCTCTACGTGGTAAACACTTGCTCGCTCACGTCGCAGGCAACGTCGAAGTGTCGCCGCAAGCTGCGCTCGGTGATTCGGAAGAATCCCGATGCGTGTGTCGCCGCCATCGGCTGCTACGCTCAAACCGACGCCGATCACTTGCGCACCATCCCCGGAATCGACTACATCGTCGGCACAGCGGATAAGTTGCGCCTGGCAGAGATCATTCCAGAGCCAGTAAAGCTTACCGAACCGCAAGTGGTGGCGCGGCGAGTTGAGCGCGAAACGTTTACCATTGCCGAGGCGGGTTACTACATCGGCAGCACCCGCGCCAATATTAAGGTGCAGGAAGGGTGTGACTTTGTGTGTGCGTTCTGCATCATTCCCCGCAGTCGTGGTCGCGCGCGTAGCCGGGACTTCGCTGACATTCGTCGCGAAGCGAACGCACTTGCAGCAGCGGGACACCGGGAGTTGATCGTGACCGGTGTTAACATCGGAACCTACGCCGACGGCAGCCACAATCTCGCAGACGTTATCGACATGCTTTGCGATATCGACGGCATCGACCGCGTTCGCATTAGTTCCATCGAACCCACCACGATCGACGACCGTATCATCGCCCAAATGGCGCGCGGCGACGTCTTGTGTCCGTACCTGCACATTCCCCTGCAGAGTGGTGATGACGGTGTGCTGGCGGCGATGCGTCGCCGCTATACCCGAGACGACTACCGCGAGTACCTGGAGTCGGTCATCGCGCGTGTGCCCGGACTGGGGTTGGGTACCGATGTTATCGTTGGATTTCCGGGCGAAGACGAAGCCGCGTTCGAGCAGTCTTACCAACTAATTCATGATTTGCCTTTTACGCATCTTCACGTGTTTAGTTTCTCCGCGCGCCCACGAACGAGTGCGTTCAACATGACCAATCAAGTGGAGGTGACCGTAATCCGCGACCGTAGTGCGCGCATGCATCGCCTGGGCGAAATGAAGAAGGCCGAGTTTTACGGTAGCCTGGTTGGCACGACCCAACGCGTATTGTTTGAGGAGCGCCGCGACGACGGCCGCTGGGTTGGGTTTACCGACAACTATGTCAAAGTTGCGGTCGCCAGCACAGAAGATCTGGCCAATCGTCTCGCGGAGGTAGAGGTTTCCGAACTGGAAGTGCCGGTAGAGAATCGCCCTCTGCACGCGATCGCCGAACTGGCGCAAATAGAGGCGTAAGCGGTGCCGCGCTATCCAGAATTTGCCGACCGCACGCAGGCGATCGGTGGAAGTGTGTTCGAACGCTTTCGTGGCGCGATGGCCAGTCGCGGCGACGACATCGTTAAGCTTCACATCGGTGATTCATACGCGCCCCCGCCGTACAACCTTCCCGTCGACGCCGTGTTTCGCAACTCCAACCGCGACTTCAACCGTTACTGCGATACCTTTGGTATCGCGCCCCTGCGCGAGGCACTTGCCGAAAAAGTTTCAACCGACAACGCACTAAGTGTGGGGCCGGAAAACATCCTGGTCACCGCTGGTGCGACCAATGCGCTAAGCGCAGCCGTGCAAGCGCTGCTCGATCCGCAAGACGAGGTTATTGTCCTCTCCCCGTCGTGGCCCTTCTATTGCGGTATGATCCGACTCGCTAATGCCCGTGCAGTGGAAGTTTCGTGTTATGCCGACTTGTTTACCGACGAGTCGTTGGACCTTAACCTCCGCCTGCAAGCTGCACTAAGCGAACGTACCGCGATGCTGTACGTAAACTCGCCCAACAACCCAAGCGGAAAAGTATTGAATCGCGAGCAATTGGAAGTCGTTGCACGGTTTGCACGCGACAACAATTTGTGGATGATTTCCGACGAGGCGTACGATGGGATGACGTTCGACTCGCACGAGCACGTTACCCCGGCAACGCTCGCCGACATGGCCGATCGAACCGTCAGCATTTTTACCTTTTCTAAGGTGTACATGTTTGCGGGGCTACGGTTGGGCTATGCAGTGGGAAACCGCGAACTCATCAGCACGCTTAACAAGACCATGGTGCACCAGTTGTACAGCCCCTCAACATTGGCGCAACAAATGATGGTGGATCCGGTGCGCCGGCGTGCATCGTGGTCGCCGCAGTACGTGGCGCACGTTCAGGAAGTTCGCGACGACGCCTTTGGGCGATTGGCGTTGTCGATTCCCAAACCGCAGGGCGCGTACTATTTTTTCTTTGACGCCAGTGAATATCTGCACGGACGCAGCGGTGCGCAGCTTATCGAGGACTTAATTGCCGGCGGCGTGTCGGTCGCGCCCGGCGCCGACTTTGGCGCGGGGTTCGAAAACTTCATCCGGGTTTGTTTCGCTGGCGAAAATCCCGAGCGCGTACGCAAGGGCATGGACCGACTGCGTGCGGGGTTGCTTAAAGGCTAGCCCTTCATCCAATCCGCAATACGATCTGCCGCTTCCATCACTCGCGGTGCAAACTTTCGAACCCACGATGCGTCCAGACTCTCACCCATTGGAACCTCACGGGATCCGTTCAGGGCGGCGCCGCCGTCGAAGTCGACGTAGGCCAGGCGCGTCGTGAACTCGGTTGGCCGTCGACCAAAATCGGCACCCGGCAGAATCGCGACGCCGGTGTCTTCCAGCAAGCGCGTACACATTTCACGATTGGTGCCGATCCCGCGAGCGCGCAGGCGATCGGCGATGGGTTCAAAGTCGGGGAACAAGTAGAATCCACCCTGCGGGTCCAGTACTTCGGCGCCGGCATCGCGCAGACCCGCCGCCAACTGGTTACCGATTGCACCCAGCACCCGTCGCGAATGCACCAGATAGTCTTGAATGTCGGGCCCTTCGGCAAACGCGGTAATAGCCGCGTGTTGAATGGGAGCGCTTGTCGACGTGAACGTCTCCGACGCTGCCGCCGCCATGCCTTTTAGCAGCCAGCGCAGCGGTTTCGGGAAAGCGAAAATACCCAGACGCCAACCACCCGCGCCGCACCACTTGCTAAGGCCGCCGCTGAAGATTGTCCCCTCGGGATACATGGGCGCAATGGAATGGTGCACGCCGTCGTGGTCGGTCTTGGCGTAGATTTCGTCGGACAGCAGGATCACGCTGTTGCGGCGCGCGACATCGGCGAGGTCGGACAACTCGGTGGTCGAAAGGCTGCGGCCGGTTGGGTTTGACGGGTAGTTTAGAATCAGTAGCCGCGGTCGACCGGGATCGGTAAAGCAAAGCCGATCGATTTGCTCGGCCGTTGGGTGCCAACCGGTCTCGCGAGACGTATGCAAGTACCGAATCTGGCGCCCAATGATGCGAGCCTGCGGCGCGTACGACACCCAGCACGGCGATGGTATTACCAGATCGCCGTAGTAAGTAAGCTGCAGTAGGAACATCAGCTCCTTGGATCCAGGGCCAACCAGGATGTCATCGGGGTCGGCATCGATGTCGAAAGTCCGGCAGTGTCGGTTGGCAATAACCTCGCGCAACGCGTACAAGCCCTGCACCGGCAGGTAGTCTTTTTGGTCGGCGTTGTCGCGCAGCGCTTGAACCACCGACTCGGGTACCGGAAACGGCGACTGACCCAGCCCCAACTTAAACACGTCCCGCCCTTCGGCGCGAAGCTGGTTGGAACGGTCGTTAATGGCGACGGTAGCCGACGGGGGCATGCCGCGTACGTTTAGGTTCAAGTGCACGTCGGGCAGTCGATGCATGCCGAAGTTGCCTCCTCGGGCGGGTTGGCCCGTCCCGCAAGATGTGCTAAGCTAACGGCTTAGCTCGCCCGGGCGATGTCCCGGTACCGGTAAGGAATTCAAACCATGGTCAGTGTTATGTCTTCGCCCAAAGTCTACGTCGAAACCTACGGCTGTCAGATGAACGAGTACGACTCCGAACTCGTGCGTTCGCTGTGCGCGAAGCGTGGCTTTGGTCTCGCCGACACGATGGAATCGGCCGACGTGGTGCTGCTTAACACATGCGCGATTCGCGAGCGCGCCCATCTGAAAATCTATGGCCGGCTGCAGCGGCTCAAGCGTGCCAAAGCGCTGCGCGGCGACGACGAGCTGACCATCGGTATTCTTGGCTGTATGGCGCAGAACCTCAAGCAGGATTTACTCGACGGCCACGATCACGTGGACTTTGTTTGCGGCCCTGACAGCTATCGCTCGCTACCCGACCTAATCGATGCCGCCCGCGGAGGCGCTGGGCAGGGCGCCGAACTCAAGCTGTCCAAGTTTGAAACCTACACCGGCGTCGATCCGATTCGTAGCGGAGGAGTCAACGCCTGGCTGGCGGTTATGCGTGGTTGCGACAACATGTGCACTTTTTGCGTGGTACCGTACACCCGAGGCCGCGAACGGAGTCGTGACCCCGAAGGGGTAGTGGGCGAAGTTCAATCGCTTGTACGCGAAGGCTTCAAGCAGGTAACGCTCCTGGGACAAAACGTGAACTCATACCGGCATGGCGACACCACGTTCGCCGACCTTATGCGTTCCGTTGGCGATGTAGAGGGTGTCGAGCGCGTTCGCTTTACCTCTCCGCATCCCAAAGATTTCCCGCGAGAGCTGCTGCGAGCGATGGCTCAGCATCCCGCCATCTGCAAGCACATTCACTTGCCGCTGCAGGCGGGGAACGATCGGGTGTTGGAATTGATGCGTAGAACCTACACCAACGCCCAGTACCGCGATCTGGTGGACGAGATCCGCGCGACGATTCCGGGCGTTGCGATCACCACAGACGTCATTGTGGGTTTTCCTACCGAAACCGACGCCGAGTACCGCGAGACCCGGCAGTTGATGGAAGACATTCGGTTCGACAGCGCCTTTATTTTCAAATACTCAGAACGCAAGGGGACCTACGCCCAGCGCAAGCTTCCCGACGACGTGGCCGAGTTGGCCAAAACCGAGCGCATTGTTGAACTTGTGGAACTTCAGAAGAAGGTTACCAACGAAGTAAACCAACACATGGTTGGCACAACTCAGACGGTGTTGTTTGAGGAGACCGATCCCAAAGACCCGACTCGGCTAATGGGAAGAACCGACAACTTTAAGACGACAATCGTACCCGCCGATGGCCTGGAGGCCGGGGATCTGGCGGATGTGGTAATCGAGGCATCGCAGGGCGCGACCCTTTTTGGTCGGGTTGTTCATTCCGCCGCCGCAACTGGCTAGCGGACTCCTTCCTTCTACAGCAAGCCCGCGTCGCGAACCGTCAGAATTAGTAACGCGATCGCAGAGAACAGTACGAGCGTGTTGAGCGCTGCGTGAAGAACGCGAGTTCTCGAATCCATACTGGCCCATTCCAGGGTGTTTCTTCGCAAAACTACCTGCCTTTGAAAACGATAAACTGCCGTAAGAACGGTTGCTTCTTCGCGCGCCGAGCGTGGGGGCGTTATGGCCCCCACATGCACTCGGGCGCACTGCCAACGGCTTCGGCGAAGGTCAACTGCGGGGCGGCAAACCCAGTTTAGAAACATGCAGGTGGTGCCAACGTAGCGTTATTGACCGTTCGCTAAGCTTTGATGCGGGAAGTATAACAACGCGCCGATAACGTGTGTGTGAAAGGTCGGTGAGTCGTTTGTGAACGTCGAGTAAACGGAAAGCCGGGATAAGGCGGTAACTGCTATGCGCTACTTCCGTTGCGATGACGTTCGTAGAGGACGTGGATAATGCCGTCGGAAAGCCCAATCTGCGGGACGTGTACTTTTTTTGCGCCCGACCACTTCATGGCGGAAATGTATATCTTGGCGGCGGGCACAATAACATCAGCGCGATCCGGTCGCATACCCAGTTTTTCGATGCGTTCTTCCACCGAATGGTTGCGCAAATACTTGTGCATCTCGACCAGTCGCTTGAAAGGCATGGGCTGGCCATCTTTAATCCGCGACAGTTTAAACAACTTGTTGATATTCCCGCCGGTGCCGATCCCCACCAGTCGTTTGTGGTTTGCAGCCGTCGCTTCCAGCCATTCGCGGAAGCTTCGCCAGGTTTTCTTATCCACCATGCCGTGAAGGCTGCGTACGGTCCCAATCTGGAATGACTCGGAGGTTACAATCTGTCCCTGGGAGATTACACTAACCTCGGTGCTTCCCCCACCCACGTCGATGTAGATGTAGTCGGTTCGCTTGTCGAGACGTTCTTCGATGTGGTTAGCGTAGATGACTTCGGCTTCGCGACGGCCGGTAATGATATTTAGCTCGATTCCGGTCTCGTCCAAAATCCTCCTGGCCACCACCTCGCCGTTTTCGGCTTCGCGCATTGCTGACGTTGCACACGCCAGAAAATCTTTCGCGGGATAGGCTCGTAGTAAGCTCCTGAAGCCGTTCATCGTGTCGATGAGCTGTTCGACTTTGTCGTCGCCGATCTTACCCAAGCGGAACGAGTCTTCGCCCAGCCGCAACGGCATGCGGACGAGAGTCTCTTTTTTGAAGATGGTGGCTTCGCCTTCGATGACTCTTGCCAGCAACAGCCGGACGGCGTTCGAGCCGATATCAATTGCGCCAAACTTCATTGCTAGTTACTTACGCGTGCTTCCCTGCCATTAAGTACAGCGCGAACTTCGGACCATAGCGACCGATAGGCCGCCGCGGCGGCCGACCGTGGCCGCGAAACTTCGACCGGTTCGCGATGAACGCCCATACGTTCGACGTCGGCCGAATACGGAATCTCGGTAGGCAGAACCCGTCGAGCCTCCTGTGCGATCGAGCTTATCGTTTGCCGATGCATCAGCTTGCGGCGTTCTACCATCGAAAAGAACACGAACAGCTTCGATTCGTCGAGCCCGTTTTCTGCGAAGAACTTATGGACTTTGCGAAACGTCAGCACCGAAAGAGTTGTCGGGATCATCGGCATTAGAACAACGTCGGCAGCGGCGAATACGTTTTCGGAACTAAGGGTTAGGTTGGGCGCGCAGTCCAGGACGACCAGATCGTAATCGCCGGTGAATTCATGCAACAGACGCCCCAGCCAACTACGGCCGTTCTTGGCGCCATCCAACAGAATGTCGAGTTGGCGGTAAGACAACGTGGAGGGAAGCAGGTCCAGGTTCAGATAGTCGGTTTCACGAATCGCCCGGTGGGTTTTCGAGCCACCTTTTAGTAATCGCCTGGCGCCGTGTTTCTTGGGTGGCCGAATTCGGAAGTAATACGACGATGCCCCCTGTGGGTCGAGGTCGCACAACAAGGTTCGTTGCCCGTTGGCCGCGGCTTGATGGGCAATGTTGACCGCGGTGGCGGTCTTGCCGACGCCGCCTTTCATGTTGTAAATGGCTAGGATTCTCATTTGATCGCTGCTTTTTTTCCAAATAGGTGTATGGCGGAATCGCGCGTCGCGCGGGTGTTAAAGGCGGCGAAAACGTCAAAAAATTCGCGGCGAAACTCGTGTTGATCGCGGTCCAGGCTAACCACCAGCCCGCCCAGTGCCGCCGAGGTATTGGGCTGGGCGTCCGCCCGGGTCGCGTATTCGCTAAGAAACTGGGTTAGAAACGCGCGCTGCACCGAGCGGTCGTTGAACAAACCAAGGTTGTTCTGCAAAACTTTAAGGGTTGCGACGAAACTCTTGATTTCGTCCTTGCTGAACACCGGCGCAAAGAACTCCAACAGGTAGCGCAATTTTTTGCATTCGATCCGTAGCCGGTGAATTTCGTCGTCGGGAGTAGTGTGGTCGATGGCAGAGCCAATCTCTACCACGTCGACAAACTTTGCGCCAATGTAGCGTTGCGCTCGTTTCATCACCGGCGTTTTTGCGTGTGCGCCAAGTTCGTGCCGGTATCCTTTGCGGATGAAACGATCCCAATCGCGGATCGCGAGTTCATAGCCTGGGCTTTCCAACTGCTTGATCATCTCACGAAAAGCAACTCGCCGCCGTGCTCGCAGATGGGTGAACAGCGGGTGAAGTGCGCGGCCCATGTCATCGGGTAGATGGGCGCGAAACCCGTCGGCATCCAGCAGATAGACGTCCAGGTCTCGCACTTCGTTGGTCATTCGCCCCAGGGTCTTAAAATTTTTGCGAAACCGTCTCGTAGCTTTCGGTGTGAACACACCCTTAACTAACGCGAGTGCCGAACGGGTGCGGCGAATGGCTACGCGATAGTCATGCAAGAACTCGGTGTCGATATCTTCAGCCAGATAAGCGTGGTTCACCCGCATCGTTTCTAGCAGATGAGCAAAAATACGCGTCGCCGCTTCCACCGTGGGCGTATCGGGCTTCATCTTTACGTTGAGTTTGGTGGAATACGTACCAGGCGTTTCTTCCACGCCAAGGTTCTTCATGAACTGCGCGTAGTCAATTGTCTTGAAGCCATTATCGCGAAGCAACTGCAGCAGTCGGCTGTGTTCGCGGTCATAACCACGAAGCGCATTGGTCGAAATCATGGCGCTTTTGCCATTGTGGTTGGACTCCACCACCGTCGCGCGGACAACGGTTTTGTCGTCGCGATTCCGAATTGCCACGTGGTTTCCCGAAAAAGAAATGCTGTTGCGCGGAATGACTGCGCGCTCTTGCATGACGGGTTTGAGTTTGTTACGAAGTTCGCCTGCCGGGAAGTCCCACCAGAACCGAAGAAGTGTCTTGCGCCGGGTTGAGAACTCAGCAACTTTCGCCCCCGCAATTGTGATGAGGCGGTAGCCACGTTTGTCGCGTATCAGGATCCAGCCGTGCTGATACAAGCGCCAGTCAAACGTGTCGAGCAGTTCGCCTTGGGTGGCTCCGGTTTGTTCTGTGCTTAGGTGAAAACCGCGCGGAATATGGTCGGCCAGGGTTTCGAGCTGCCAATCAGGCGGGAAGCGGTAAAGGTCAGCCATGGCGACGTTCTTTCGCGGGTCCTTCCGAAAAATGCTGAAGAAGAAACTCGTAGATGTCGTTCTGCGCGCGTCCGTTTCCTTCGGCACGACGGTAGTTGTTTACTTGCTCGGGGTCGACAATTCGCGCTTTGGTGCTGTCCTGAAACTGAAGGTCCAGGTAGGCCCGGAGTTCTCGCTTGATACCTTCGTCGTAAACCGGACTCGCCACTTCCACTCGATTGTCCAGGTTTCGTACCATCCAGTCGGCCGACGACAGGTACACCTTCTCGTCTCCGTCGTTGCCGAATACGATAACCCGCGAGTGTTCAAGGTACTTGTCGACAATACTAATCACTTCGATGTTTTCGCTTAGTCCCGGCACGCCCGGAACCAGCGAGCAAATACCGCGCACGATTAGCTTAATCTTGACACCGGCCTGGCTAGCTTCGTACAGCCGCTGAATCATTTTGCGATCGACGAGATTGTTAAGCTTTGCGTGGATGTAAGCCGGACGCCCTGCTTTTGCGATTGCGATTTCGTCACGAATCAGACGAGTCCACTTTTTGCGCATGTAGAACGGTGACACGATAAGGTGTTTATAGCCCTGCGTGCTGTTATAGGGATTCTCCAGGAAATCAAACACGCGGGCAACTTCGCGGGTGATCTTTCGGTTTGCCGTTATTAAGGTGTGGTCGGTATAGATGCGGGCAGTTGTCTCGTTAAAGTTTCCAGTTCCGACCATGGCATAATGCCGTAGCGCCTTGTTTTCTTTTCGTGTAATCAAACAGATTTTGGAGTGCACCTTAAGGCCGGGAATACTAGCGACGACCTTGGCGTCTTCGTCTTCCAACTGTCGCGTCCACCGAATGTTACGCTCTTCGTCGAAGCGAGCCTGTAGTTCCATCATTACCGTCACCTGCTTGCCGTTGCGGACGGCGTTCAACAGGGCGTTGAGAATCTTCGAGTTCTTGGCGACCCGATACACTGTCATCTTGATCGACTTCACCTTGGGGTCAATCGCAGCTTCGCGCAGCATGTCGATGACGTAGTCGTACGATTGATACGGGAAGTGCAAAAGCACGTCCTGGTCGCGCACGGCGTTTAGTAAGCTTCGCGATGATTCCAACACCGGATGAGTAACCGGCAAACGCTCGCGATACTCCAGGCTGGCACCGCCGACTCGCGGGAACCCAATAAAGTCGCGCGCGTTGTGGTAGCGGCCCCCGGGGATCACGTTCTCGAAGTCGGTTAGGTTGTTGTGAGCGAGTACGTAGTTCAGCAGATCGCCGGGCATTTCACGGTCGTAGACGAAACGCACCGGGCTACCCGATCGGCGTTGCCTGACCGACTTGGCGATCTTTTCGAACAAACTGGAGGTGACGTCGTCGTCTACATCGATTTCGGCGTCGCGCGTCATCTTCACCGTGTACGCCGACATTTGGTCGTAGTCAAAGTTTTTGAAAATCTCACGCAAGCCAAAGCGGATAATGTCGTCGAGCATTATTACAAAGTGACGATCTCCCTGGCTTGGCAGGACCACAAATCGCGGGAGAATATCCGCGGGGACTTCGATGAGCGCGTATTGGGGTGCCTTGTTGCTTGCAGATTTTGTCAGGTGACAAGCGAGGTAGACTACCTGGTTTTTGAGATAGGGGAAGGTGTCGAGCCCTTTAAGCATGATGGGCACCAACGCCGAGCGGACGTGGTGGTTGAGATACTGCTGGACGAATTCAGTTTGAGCGCCGTCCAGTTGAGTCTCGTTAATAATGTATATCTTGTGCGCTTCTAGCTCTTGCATGAGCTCGTTAAAGACGCGGTCGAATTCTTCCCGCTGACGCATCACGACGTCATGAATGGCGGCAAGAGTTTTCTTGGGACTCGACTCGATCAGCGATTTGTCACGGATGTTATTCTCGGCGAGCCGCTGCATGGTTCCAACACGCACGCGAAAGAACTCGTCGAGGTTGTTGGAAAAAATCCCCATAAACTTTAGACGTTCGATCAACGGGACCGATGCGTCTGCGGCCTCTTGCAAGACGCGCTCGTTAAACGAAAGCCAGCTGATTTCGCGGTTAACGAATTGTGTGGTGGTATCTGTCGGGTTGCCTGCCATTTTAGTACTGCTGCTTTTCGATTCGTTTCTCGAGTATTCTGGTCAACTCGGCCAGGTCATCGGCGACAAGCTTGCGCGCTTTGCGGGGAGACACCCACATGCGTTCGCGAAATTCCTTCTCGCGCCACCGTTTGTGTTCGACGGTGACCTCAAGCGGGTACATGGTTACCGTCCAGTCCCGGTCCCACTTGCGAGTGTCGTAACTACCAAGAGCTGGCTCCAGGACGTTGCCTTCGACACCAGCTTCTTCGAAAGCTTCGGTGGCGGCCGACTCCTGCGGCGTCATGTTGGGTTCGACGATACCTTTAGGAAAAATCCAACGTCGACCCGCCGATGAGGTTATGACCAGCAACTCCAGCTCGTCGGCGTGATAGCGAAAGGGAATCACGCCGGATTGTTTTCCCGGTTTACTCACGCGGTGCTTTCTGACTCTTGAATACCATGCTGAGCGAGCGTCTGGTTTAAGTAGCGGCGATCGCCCGTTACTTCTTCGCCAAACCAGTTCGGTGGGACAAAGTTTTGTCCAGACGCTCGGTCCGGGAACTCAACTTCAACGACCGGACTGGGAACGGTTGGCTGTGAATAAACGTCAACCTCGAAGATGTGCTGGTGGGCCTGCACAAGGTATCGCCGCTTCGCGACCCTTCTGCCTTTAGTGGCGTCCCAAAGCACATTAAATTGGGCTCCGGTGATCTCTATTTCGGACTCCGTCCGTTCGATCCCGCGCCCCGACTTCACCGTCAATGTGCAACGACCGTCCCGCTCGCGAATGCGCACCTCGTCGCCATTGGCGCCGATTGCCAGGTACCCCTGCCGGATGTCATGCGATGGGCTGGCCTGTACTTCGGGAGGCAATTTCTTGACCAAGAACTTGCGCTCGACCTCTACCGCCATAAGTTTTCCACCACGACCCTAACCCTATTAAATATATTGTAGTTAAAAAGCTTTCCCTGACATTATAAGACATTCGAGCGCCCATCACAACGGGGTCGCAACGCCGCCCCGATTGCGCTATCCTGGCTATTTCCACCCTCTTTGGTGAGAATTTTGCCGAAATGAATGTACCCATTAGCGACACCGACCATCTGGTTCCCTTCGACGGAAGTTTCCGCGTCAAGAACACGCCAACTCGTGTAGGCGACCCGAACGATGATCGGTTTAAAAAGAAACTAAAGAACTACGTCGAAGATATCGCTGAACTCCAGCGTAAGCTCTACGCCGAAGATCGCTACGCCGTGCTGCTGGTGTTTCAAGCTATGGATGCCGCGGGCAAAGACAGCACGATACGTGCGGTGTGTTCTGGCGTGAACCCAGCTGGGTTTCAAGTGTCGTCGTTTAAAGCGCCCTCGTACCGCGAATTGGATCACGACTTTCTATGGCGGACAACCCTGCGCCTGCCGCAACGTGGCCGGATTGGTGTGTTCAACCGCAGCTATTACGAAGAAACACTTGTGGTACGTGTGCATCCTGAGTATCTGGAAGGGCAGCGACTTCCGCATGGAGCAGTGACGGCTGATATTTGGGAACAACGCTTTGAAAGCATTCGTGACCACGAGCGTCATCTTGCACGCAACGGGACCATAATTTTGAAGTTCTGGCTAAACGTCTCCTACGCAGAGCAGCGTAAGCGCTTTGTTTCCCGTATCGATGAACCGCGTAAGAACTGGAAGTTTTCCAGCGGTGATATTGTCGAACGCGGTTTTTGGGACCAGTACATGAGCGCCTATCAAGACGCGCTTAATGCGACGTCGCGTCCGTGGGCTCCGTGGTTTGCAATTCCGGCCGACGACAAACCATATATGCGCATGAAAGTTGCGCGGATCGTTCGCAACACTTTGCGCGAAATGGATCTGAAGTACCCGCGGCTGGCGCCGGCCGACATCGCCCAACTGGGCGAGTTTAAACAACAACTCCTATCCGAGTCTGACGACTAGAGGTGAACCAAGTAATGACCGAACAACCCGATACCAGCCGCAAAGGAACAAACCGAACGCGCAAGTCCGGAGGCGCCGCGCGCGCGGGCCGCGCTGTTCCCGTTCAGGGCGATGGCCTTACGCCGCGAGTCGGCGAAGAAATGTGGGCGCTGGTCTACGATTCCAAAGAGGACGGTTGGGAAACGTCGACCGGATACCGCAAGGCTCGAGTGGAAAAGCCGTATCTGGACGAAGCCATGGATCCATTGGACGCCGCCAACGTGATATTACGGGTTCACTACACGGGGTTTTGCGGAACCGACTTGGGAATTTGGCAGCGGGGCGGGTTTAAGAGCATGATCCACAAGTCGCTTGAAGAAGAAGGCAAGACGACGCGCGTGATGGGACACGAAGTGTTGGGTGAAGTGTGGGAACTCGGTTCCATTGCAGCCGCTCAGTATGGTCTAAAAAAGGGCGACATCGTGGCTGCGGAGTCGCACATTGTCAGTCCGGACAGTTATCAAACGCAGATTGGTCAGGAAAACACCGACCCCAAGGAAAAGATTATTGGCATCACTCGTGACGGTGGGTTTGCCGAGTACATTAAGTTGCCCGCAAGTGTGTTGTGGCGCACCGACACAACCAAGATTCGTCCGGAAGTTGGCGCGATTCAGGAACCGTTCGGAAACGCGGTTCACGCGTGCCAGGTATGTGACTTACGTGGTAAGACTGTTGCGATCTTTGGCTGCGGGGCGATCGGTCAGTTTACGATTCTTATTGCACGCGCGTTAGGCGCGACCAGGATTATCGGTGTTGAACCCGACAAACGCAAAGCGGCAACCGCCAAGAAACTTGGCGCCGACCATGTGGTTCGGTTTACCCCGGACAACAAGGACTGGCGAGCCGACACCAATGTGGTCGACGAGGTGGTGAAACTTTCCGGAATCGATGGCGCCGATGTGTGTATTGAGATGGCGGGTTTTAACTCGTCGGTCAACAACGCGCTGCAAAGTGTGCGTCACGGCGGCGAAGTCGTGTTGTTTGGTCTGAAAGCCGGGGACTTCAAGATTCAAGACTTCGCCCGTTCGATCGTCAAGGGCATCACCATCCACAGCGTAATCGGTCGCAAGATTTTCGCGACCTGGGCGATCACCCGAAGCCTGTTGGAAGCCAACAATGGAATCCACGACCACATTTGGGAAACCATGCTTAAACAAGGGCGCGGCACCATCGTCGACATCAAGCGATTCGAGCCGGATTCGTTCGAAAAGCGAGTTCGGTCGCACGCGAAAGTGCTGATTAAATGGAAGTAGCGCGAAGTCGACAGCGGTTCGTAGTGAAAAAAGGCGCCCCGGCAGGGCGCCTTTTTTTGTTGGGTCACATCTCTTTTTGTCGGCTTTATTCCCCGCGAATGGTCCAGATTCTGGGGTAAAACCCCCATGTTTGGGGGCGCCGAGTTTGTTAAGTTGTTATTTATCAACACATTTGTGCTTCGGTACAGGCCTTGCCTTGCCAGGGTGGGAGAAATGCGGCCAATGCCGATTTTATGAAACGATAGGAAACGATGGGTAGCAGGGCGAAACTAAAGAGGAGCGCGCAGTGAACTTCAAGAAGCTGGGAAAACTCGCTGCGGTACTGTGCATTATTCTGATACCGTCTGCGGCGTTTGCCGAAAAGACGCCGGACTATACGACCTATAAGTTTACGGCTGCCGACGGCAGCAAGAATCACGGGCTACTTCGTGACGGCGGCTCGAGCAACATCGATGCGACCGTTATCACTAACCTCCCGTTCGTCGACAGTGGCAACACGACCGGCAAAGGAAACAACGCGTCTTTGTCTGGTTGTTCCGGGGGCGACGAAAGCTCACCCGACGGCTGGTACGAACTTACCCTTGCCACCGACGCTACGGTAACGACCTGGACCACTTGCGTATCTACGGGAATTTCCACCTACGACACTCGCCTGGCGATTATGGACAGCGGGCTGAATGTGCTTGTGTGTAACGATGACGACCCCGATTGCACGGGCAGCAACAGTTACCAATCGCGAATCAGCGACTATCCGTTGGCCGCGGGCACATACTACATCGTCGTGGATGGGTACGACGGGGACGCTGGTCCGTACGAGTTGAACGTCACGTCGATCGACAGCGATGGTTGTGGTTCGGATCAGACCAATCCGGTGTTGGTAGCGACGATGCCGTTCACTCATCGCAGCATTACTTCAGCGGCGTGCAACAACATCAACCTGGCCTGCAATCCCGACGCTGGCTCCAACGATTTTTGGTTTCAGTATCAAACGACGCTACCGGTCAATATGGACGCGTGGACTTCGTGCGACAGCATTTTTGGGTCTTCGACGATTTCCATTTTGGGTACCGATCTGACCGAACTCTACTGTGACTCGAACGACCCCAGTTGTGCGACCGGCGCAGCGAAGCTCGAAGATGCGTTGCTAGGTCCGGGAACCTACTTCATCGTTGTGGAAACCAGCAATGAGATGGACCTGTTCGAACTCAACTTGGACGTTACCACCGCACCCATGGCTCCCGAGCTGTTACCCGACATCTTTGTGCGCGAATCGGACTTGTATGACAACGCAATATCGACCAGTGTCGTTCCGGGACGCACGCACCTGCGGCTTTCTAACGGTACCGCCAACATCGGTGACGGACTGCTCTATCTAGCAGGAACCGGCATCACCAACCCCGACGGTACCGAAAACATCAAGCAGCGAATCTTCCGTACCGACGACACTTATTACGATCGTGTATCCGGTGCGTTCCTGTATCACCCGACACACAATCACATTCATGTCGACGACTGGTGTCAGTATACGCTCCGCGAAGTGTTGCCGGGTGACGGCGTCGGCGACGTTGTCGCGCAAGGCGAGAAGACCAGTTTCTGTATCGTGGACCTGGGTGTATACGACGACACGCTGCCCAATTATGGGCCCAGTCAGTTCACTACGTGTGGTACCCGGACCCAGGGTTTGACGGTGGGCTGGATTGACGTTTACGGAAAGCACCTCGATGGTCAGTGGATTGATATTACCGATGTGCCCGATGGTACCTATTGGTTGGAATCCACGGCGGATCCCAACGACATCGTTCTGGAACTTGACGAAACCAATAACACCGCGCGGGTGAAGGTCGTTATCGGGAGTGGCAGCGCGACCGCTCCGGATTTCTACGAACCCAACGAAACCACCGCTGCCGTTGACGCCCGTCCTGCGGGGCAGGTAAACAGTCCTAACCTTGGGCCGGTAAACCCGTCGGTGACGATTAGTTCGCTCACAGTGCACGTGTCAGGCAACGACGACATCTACAAGTTTTATGCGAACGAGACCGGCTCTGCCGGCGACCAGGTGCGCATCGACTTTGACAACTCCGAAGGAAACCTCGACCTCGAGTTACTCGACGCGAGCGGCTCGGTGGTTGCCACCTCTGCGAGCAGCGGCGATGCCGAAATCATTAGCCTCGGCGGACGCGCAGAAGGGTACTACTACGCGCGGGTTGTAGGCAGTGGCGGCGCTCAGAGTCCCGACTACTCGATTACGATTAATCCTCCATCCAATGCGGCGCCTTCGGTTGACGCGGTTAATCCGCCTGCCGGTCAGTATGTTGGAACCCACGGCGTGGACAACTACAACGTTACCTGGGCCGCTAGCGATCCGGAAAACGATGACATGTGGGTGTCGGTGTACGTCAACACAACACCTGCCCTGGATGGCAACGAGTTTATGTTGCCGCAGTCATTGCATACCCCAGCTGCGCTGGGCTTCCATGTATTGAACTCGGCGGAGCTCGATCCTGATACAGAATACTATGTGTACGTCGAAGTCACCGACGGTGGTACGACCACCGGCGAGTGGGCGGACGGAACTGTGTACTTTGCCGACAACGTGATCGGCGTCGAAACGGCACAGCTTAGCCAACTGCAGCCAGCTTATCCTAACCCCTTTAACCCGGTGACCACCCTGACCCTGAATCTGGCCACCGACACGGATGTCACTTGGGCCATTTATGACGTTAAAGGACGTCGGATTCATACCGTGCACTCGGGTTTCCTGACCTCGGGGCAGCACGCGCGAATTTGGAATGGCGTAGATACCAACGGCTCGCCCGTCGCCAGTGGAATCTACTTTCAAGTCGTACGCACCCGGGACTTCAAGCAGTCCAACAAGCTTGTACTACTAAAATAGCGATCCGTCGGGGGCGTCGTTACGGCGCCCCCGTTCGGTACCTTAAAGGTTTATCGCCAGCCGCACCGTCGTTGTTGCCCGCAACGATCCCTGATCAAAGACCAGCCGCAGCGTCAAAGACGATTCTTTGCGCACTCTAGTGCCCTGTGCCGGAGTCTGGGAGGACTTATGAAAATCGCAGCCTGCATATTCGCAGTTGTAGTCGCGTCCATGATTTTAGTGCCGGTGGCGGAAGCCAATGCGCCGCAGTTAACTAATCCGGGGACGCAGCAATCCATGGAAGGTGGCAAGATCAACCTTTCGATTGTCGCCACCGATCCAAACAACGATCCACTGGTGTTTACGGCAAGCGGTTTGCCCTCTGGGCTTACCATTGACTCGTCGACTGGTGTGATCTCCGGTTTCGTTCCCAACGGGCAAACCGGCAGCTATTTGGTGAACGTGATTGTCGATGACGGCGTGCACGGCAGCGCATCCGTTGATTTCGAGTGGGACATCGTTACCCGAGCGTTGCCCGCAGGTACTCAGTTTTTTAGCCCCATAGCGGCGGTTGCCGAACACAATCGCGACAACTCCAATTCGTTGGGGCGCGGCGCGGCGCAGTATACGATTGACCGTTCGGGGTTTGCATACGGCGCGATGCACGCGACTTCCGACCCTATCGATTCGTATTCGTCGACGTTCTGGTACGTGTGGCCAACGCAGCAAAATCTCCCAGCAGCGAAACCCGCCGAACATCTTTACTACGACCTTGGTTCCGAGTTGCCCGTATCCGAGGCCTATTTGTGGAACCACAGCGACTACGACGTGGGCCGCCCAACCGGTATTAGCATTGCGTATCTTCCGGCCGGCACTGTCGTGGCAAGCTTTGACCTGCCTACGTTGTCGGCACAGGCGTGGACGAGTCAACTGACGGATGTTGACATTATGACCAACCGCTTCAGCGGTCAGCGTTTCGGGTTTGGGGAATCGATTACTACGCGCTACGTTCGCCTGACCATCGAGTCGTCGGTCAACGGGGAGCTGGGAAACGCATACGGTTTCAACGAGTTCGCGGTGGTTGCTCCGATTGACCCCACTAACACCGCTCCGGTCGGAACCACAATCTACCAGCAGATCAATCGCGAAGGCGACCCGGTGTCGATTGTTGCGACCGGTTCTGACGCCGACGGCGATCAGTTGCACTACTTTGCAAGCGATTTGCCGCCGGGCATCGCCATTGACTCCAACACGGGACATCTTTTTGGTCATGTCGGCAACAATGTCGAGTCGGCTTATGTCGTGAACATTTTAATGAACGACGGCCGCGGCGGAGTCGGAACCATGCAGTTTCGCTGGACGATCGACGCCGCGCTTAACGGCACGCAACCGGTGTTGCAGTCGCCGACGGCGGCGGTCGCCGAACACAACCGCGACGACTCGGACGTCAGCGGTCGCGGAGCTAGCGGCTACACCATCGACGGTTCGGGCTTTTCGAACTCTATTCTGGGTTCGGTTAATCCGGACGACGACTTTCAGTCGACTTTCTGGTACGTGAGTTCGGCCAACGGCGTCGAAGCAGCGCCGCCGGAAGCGATCTATTACGACCTCGGATCCGAGAAGACAATCTCGGAAGTGTATATGTGGCTCCACGACGATGAAGACATCGGCCTCCCACGCTACATCGACGTGGAGTTTCTCACCAGCGGCACCACGCCTGCCACGTTTGATCTCGCAACGATGGCCTCGCAGCCGTGGCAGGCGGGTGTTTCTGGTGGTTTCGTTAATGAATGGTTTTCCAAAGGCCAGCGATTCTCTTTTGGTGGCCCCGTGACGACTCGATACCTGAAGCTAACGATTACCGGGATTACCGAAGGGGTAATTCCGGGTACCTACGGATTCAACGAGTTTGCCGTGGGACTGGCAAGTCTGGCGACCGCGGTAAACGGACCGGCGCCGATTCCAGGTCGTGTTGACGCGTATCCGAACCCGTTCAACCCAACGACTACTCTTCGCCTTACGCTTACCGAGAATGCGAAGGTGGCCTGGCAGGTGTTCGATGTTAAAGGCCGACTCATCTTTACCGCGCACGATGGTAATCTGGTTGCCGGAACTCACGAACGTTTGTGGAATGGTCGCGACAACGATGGCCGTTCGGTAGTCAGCGGCGTGTACTTTCAGCGAGTGGCCAGCAGTTCGTTTACGCGCACAACCAAACTGGTGTTGCTTAAATAACTCGTGCTCCAACCCGGAGCAAGCGGCCGACTCCTTTGGGCCTCGTAACCCTGGAGTCGGCCGTTTTTCTTGAATGTGTGGGGCTTCCGCAAGCTAGCCGCCAGGGTGCCTGCTTGATCTTCGTTAAATTGCAACCTCGCCGCCGTATTTGGTAACATTGTTGAATGCTATCCTCCCGGGCTCGCATATCCCTTATGGCCGCGTTCGTCGTTGCGGCGACGACTGCCCTGGTGATGCCGCAGTTGTCAGCACGGCCCGCCAAGCGTGCTGACACCGGGATTTACACCAACCTGGGCAAGGCGATCGCAACCGAGACCTTGCGCGGCGGGGGTTCGTCCAACGTCGACGCGACGCCGATTACATCGGTGCCGTACGTCGACAGCGGAAGCACGATCGGCTTGGGAAACAACGCTGATCTTGGCGGATGTCCGGGCAACGAAAATTCCGAAGACGCCTGGTACACCATAACGCTGACCACACCGGCGACGCTTACCGCGAGCACAACTTGCGAGTCGGTTGGTCCTCCCAGCTACGACACTCGACTTGCCATTCTGGATTCATCGCTAAATGTGTTGGTATGCAACGACGACGCACCTGATTGCGGCGCGCCGTATTACCAATCGGCGATCACCGACTATCCGCTTGCGGCCGGGCAGTTCTACATCGTGGTAGACGGCTACGGTGGCGACGCCGGCGACTACGAACTCAACGTCTCGCTTAGCGATAGCGTTGGTTGCGGTTCGGATTCCAGCAATGCAACCCCGGTTACGTTTCCGTTTGCGACGACCGCCAGTACAATTGGGGGTTGCAACAACATCGACGTCGACTGTCCCTCGGGAGCGCTGGGACAGGAAGACCGATGGTTTCAATTAACGGTTGCGACGTCGGTTCTGTTGGATGTTACGACCACTTGCGACGGTTCATCGATCGACACCCGGCTGGGTATTTTCGATGACTTGCTGAATCAATTGTACTGTGACGATATCGGCAACGGCTGTCCCACAGGCCAGGCGGAAATCCAAGACGCCGCGCTTGCTCCGGGAACCTATTTTGTCGTGGTTGAGGCCAGCTCCGGTGGCGCGGGTTCGTTTTCAATCACCATGGACACCACCCACACGCCGCCCAGTCCTGCGCTGCTGCCCGACATCATCGTTCGCGAATCAGACCTCTACGACAACGACATCGTTACCACCATAGAAGCGGGCCGGACCCACTTGCGTCTGGCCAACGGTACCGCCAACATTGGCGACGGCAAGCTGTACGTTTATGGCAGTGGTGTCGACAATGGTGATGGAACCGAGGATATTTTCCAGCGCATTTATCGCGACGACAACACATTCTATGACTTGCCGGCAGGGAAGTTTGTTTTTCATCCCACGCATAACCACATTCACGTCGAAGACTGGTCGGCGTTTCGCTTGCGCGAGGTATTGCCGGCCGATGGTGTAGGCAGCGTTGTCGCGGAGGGAAAGAAGACCAGCTTTTGTATTCTGGATCTGGGAGTGTACGACTCCGGGTTGCCCAACTTTAGTCCGTCGCCAGAGTTCAATAGTTGTGGATCGACGGTGCAGGGACTAAGTGTGGGTTGGGTGGATGTGTACGGCAAGACGTTGAGCGGTCAGAATATCGACATTACCGACGTTCCCGACGGAACGTACTGGCTGGAGTCTGTGGTTGACCCCAACGACGAGTTTGTGGAACTGGACGAAAACAACAACGTTGCTCGCATTAAGGTCACGATCGGGGCCAGCGGCGTCGCTGCCGACACGTACGAACCCAACGACGCACCTGCCGGTGTCGCCGCGCGACCGGAAGGTGGCATCAACAGTCCCAATCTGGGGCCGTGTGGGCCGCAGCGCGTAGTTAACTCGCTCACCATGCACGCGATCGCTAACGACGACTTGTTTCGGTTTTACATGAACGACACCGGCGTCAGTGGCGACCTTATTCGAATCGACTTTGCAAACTCGCAAGGAAACCTTGATTTGGATTTACTCGACGCGGCCGGCACATTGCTGGCGCAGTCGACGGGAAACGGAAACTCCGAAATCATTTCGCTCAACGGACGAGGTGAAGGGTGGTACTTTGCGCGCGTGGTATCTGCGACCACAAACCCTGACTACACGTTAACCATCAATCCTGCCGAGAACGACACTCCGTCGGTGACGCCGATTAACCCTCCCGCGGGCGTGTCGTTTGGCATTCACGGCCAGGACACCTACACCGCTACCTGGAACGCGACCGACCCCGAAGGCGATCTAACCTGGGTAACCGTATACGCGAACACCACTCCTGTGTTTGATGGCAACGAGATATTGTTCGAACAGTCGGTCAATACATCCGGCTCGCAAGGGTTTCACATTGTAAACTCGAGCGAGCTGCTGGCCGACACTGAGTACTGGTTGTACTTTGAAGTAACCGACGGTGGGACCGTGACCGGCGAGTGGTCGCCAGGTCGACTAAAGTTCGTGGAGACGGCAACCGCGACCGGGGTGCACCCGGGCCAGGCGCAACTACTGGCGCCCATGCCCAATCCGTTTAATCCGGTGACCACCCTTCGGTTGGACCTGGACGTCGCGCAACGGGTACAGTGGCGCATCTACGATGTGCGCGGTGCGGTGGTGCGAACATTGGCTGATGGCGACATGTCGGCGGGACGCCACCAGCGCGTGTGGGACGGTCGTGACGACCACGGTCGCCAGGTTGCCAGCGGGGTGTACTTTCAAAGCGTCGTTACCGCAACGTTCCGGACAACCAACAAGCTGGTACTGCTAAAATAGCTCCGCCGGGATTGCGGCCCGGTGCTGGCACTGGTATATCTTAAGGGACGAATTGATTGCGGCTTTTAGCCGCTTCTTTTTTGGGAGGATAGATGTACGGAGACCTGGAGAAGATACTTAAGCACGAACTCAGCGAGATTCGTGAAGCGGGCTTGTACAAGGCCGAGCGCGTAATCGACAGTCCGCAAGCCGCCGCGATTGATGTTGGCGGTGACGAAGTGATCAACTTTTGCGCTAACAACTACCTGGGGTTGTCATCGCACCCACGGGTCATAGCGGCTGCGCATTCGGGGTTGGATGAGTGGGGCTTTGGACTTTCCTCGGTGCGCTTTATTTGCGGCACCCAGGAAATTCACAAGCGATTAGAACGCAAAATCGCTGAGTTTTTGGGTACCGAAGACACGATTCTTTACGCCGCTTGCTTTGATGCTAACGGCGGTGTGTTTGAGCCGCTACTGGGGCCGGAAGATGCGATCATTTCCGACCAGCTTAACCACGCTAGCATCATCGACGGAATTCGACTGTGCAAGGCCGAACGCAAGCGCTACAACAACGCCGACATGAATCATCTCGAACAGTGCCTTAAGGAAACGCAAGGCGCCCGCTTGCGAATGATCGCCACCGACGGTGTTTTCAGCATGGACGGTAACATCGCCAATCTCAAAGACATCTGTGACCTCGCAGACAAGTACAACGCGATCGTCATGGTGGACGACTGTCATGCCACCGGCTTCGTCGGAAAGACCGGGCGCGGTACCCACGAACACAATGATGTTATGGGGCGCGTCGACATTATTACATCGACGTTGGGAAAAGCTTTGGGGGGCGCTTCGGGTGGGTTCACTACCGGTCGCCGGGATGTCGTCGACATGCTGCGGCAACGTTCGCGTCCGTACCTGTTTTCCAACACGGTTGCTCCGCCCATCGTGACTGCGTCGATCGCTGTTCTCGATTTGTTGTCGGAAACCACCGAACTTCGCGACAAATTGGAAACTAGTACTGCGTATTTTCGGCGAGGAATGACCGACGCGGGTTTCGATATTAAGCCGGGCGTTCATCCTATCGTTCCCATTATGTTGGGGGACGCCAAGCTGGCGCACGCGGTCGCCGCCGATATGTTGTCCGAGGGCATTTACGTCATTGGGTTCAGCTATCCGGTTGTCCCCCAAGGACAGGCTCGCATTCGCGTGCAAATTTCGGCGGCCCATGAGCGCGCACATCTGGATCGTGCGATTGACGCGTTCACGCGTGTAGGTAAAAAGCACGGTGTCGTAGCATAGGGTTCACCGCATACCAAAGCCACGGAAAGCGTTCGTCGGGCTTGAGGTCCGGCGAACGCTTGTGGTATAATGATTCCATAAGTTAGTCAATCCCTCCGTCGCAAGTGGGTAAAAAGTGAGCAGCGTCGGCCTGGCCGGTGGTGCGTCTTTTTTTATACGCGAGCGACATGTCCCGCTTTCTATTTGTTTCCAGTACTTTCCTATGCTTCCTGGTCGCGGTTCCATTAGTTGCGACCGAACCGATACATTTGCGCGGAGTGTCACAAACCGGTGGCCGGTCCATTGGGGGTGGCCTGTCATTGAACCACGTGATTGGCGAACCTCTGGCGGGGACCGCTACCACGGGTAGTGGTTTGCTGCGTACCGGGTTTGCCGGTTATCTGCTTCCGTTTGTAACCGGAAGCCCTACCGCCGTCGCTTTTGTCGCGGCCGATGCCCAGGTCGTAGGTACAAAGGTTTCCGTTCGTTGGGAAGTGATAGCCACCACGTCGGCTACACGCTTCGAAATCGTTCGCTGGACCGAAGACGAAACTCCGCGCGTCGTCGCACGAGAGCTGGCCGGTGATGGCGCGTCGGGTGAATGGCGCGACGATTCGGTTGCGCCGGCCACGACGTATACCTATCAGATTGTTGGATCCGATCGCGATGGTGCCTACGCGTCGATTCCTCTTAGCGTGACAACTCCCGACTGGGTGCCTGCTTTGCTGCCCAACCATCCCAATCCGTTCAATCCTACGACGACAATTCCGTTCTATTTACCGATGTCCGCGCAAGTTCGACTGGACGTTTTTGACGTTAACGGTCGACGGGTTGTGCGCCTGGTCAACGAAACGCTCGCCGCCGGAAATCATAGCGTTCAATGGCGCGGGACCACGCCAAGCGGCAGCGCCGCGTCCGGAATCTACTTTGTAAAACTTCGCGTTGGCAATCAGGTGCTGACCCGCAAAATGTCTTTGGTTAAGTAACGACACCGAGGAGTGTATTCATGAAAACCATTGTTGTTCTGGCGCTGGCGTGGATGTCGGTGGTTCTGGCAGGAGGCGCCTCCGCCGATATTCCGGCCACCATTGGCTACCAGGGCGTTCTCACCGAACTGTCGGGAACTCCCGTGTCTGACGGCAACTACAGCGTAACGTTTCGCCTTTATGCCACCGACATTGGCGGTACGCCCGTGTGGACCGAAACCCAGTTACTTGCCATCACGGGAGGCGTGTTTGCGGCAACATTGGGTTCGGTGTCGCCGATGCTGGTTGACTTCTCAGACGGGTATTGGCTGGGAGTGTCGGTTGACGGCGGCGCCGAACTGGCACCACGAAGCAAACTCAACGCCGCGCCCTACGCGTTGAACGCAAAGAACGTCGCGAACGGTGTAGCGGTGCGCAGTATTAATGGTCTTACCGACGGGGTGTCCATCGTCGGCGGACCCAACATGACAGTATCTCAAAGCGGTAACGCGATTGTGCTAACCGCGACAGGTTCTGGCGGGGGAAGCGAGCCCGTGACCGGCAACACTCTCGACGGCGCGTACGACGAGGGTGGTGCTGGCGCGGGTCGGGTAATTACGACCGACGCTGGTGCGGTTCGCTTACAAGGCACCGGTGGATTGCTGGTTGATGGACACATCGGGATCGGAGTGGAACTGGCCGAAGTTCCGGTGCACGTCGAAGGCAACACTGTTTACGGTGTGTACGGCGAAACCACCAACGGCAGCGAGGCGTCGGCTGGCGTGTTCGGGGCGCTCAACAACACCGCAGCTGCGTCCGGTGCAAGTGGCGTGATTGGTGTTTGCGTCGACCAAAGTGCCATCACCAATGGCGTGTGGGGCGATCACGCGACATTAGGGATTGGCGTTTTTGGAACGGCACCCGACGGGTTTGGTGTTGCCGGGTTCGCTTATGGCGGGAGCGGACAGAACGTAGGTGTCTATGGCGAATCGGCGTCGCCCGAAGGATGGGCCGGCTACATGTATGGCGACCTGGCTGTACTCGGTGGCATCTATACGGGATCCGCCGCAATGATGATTGATCATCCCGAACGACCGGCCGAAGCGAGCCTAGTACATCCCGCCGTCCATAGCGACGAAATGCTAAACGTATACTCCGGAAACGCAGTGCTGGATGTTGATGGGTCTGCGACGGTGGCCATACCGTCCTGGATCGAACTGATCAACCAAGACTACCGGTATCAACTTACTCCCATCGGAGCGCCCATGCCCAACCTGTACGTCGCCGACGAAATCGCCGGTGGGACGTTTGCGATTGCAGGCGGCGAACCGGGAAAGAAAGTTTCCTGGACAGTTACCGGCGTTCGAAAAGATCCGGTTGCCGCGGCCAGTGACCGTTCGGTAGTGCGCGCTAAGCCCGCAACCTGGCGTGGCCGCTACCACCAGCCGGGCGTCCACGGTGCGAGTCGCGACAGCGGTATCGTTCGCAGGCCGAATGGGAATCGCAACACCGGCGCATCTCACGAAATTACAGAATAACAACGGGTTGCGTCGCCACGCCGAAGCGCGCCGGGCTTGAATCGTTGGATAACTGCGGGTATGCTTTGGGCCAGGTCCACACCCCTGTGGGCCCGAACCAAGGGAGTGAGAATGCCAAATCCAATCGTTATCAACTGGTGGGCAATTCTGGTGGCGGCGGTATCCGGGTTCGCGCTGGGCGCGATCTGGTACGGTCCGCTGTTTGGTAAGGCATGGATGAGGGCCGTTGGCCTCACCGAGGAAGAAATCAAATCTTCCAATCCTGCAAAGGCGTACGGCATCACGTTAGTGTTGAGCATCTTGTTCGCCTACGTGATGGCACACTCGTTTAGTCACTACGAAGCGTGGGCCGAAGAACCGCTGACCTGGCTGCTTGGTGTCCAGGGCGCTTTTTGGATTTGGTTGGGATACGTGTTCACCGTGCGCGTGTCTACCGGCCTGTTCTCGATGCACAAGTGGTCGCTTATTTTCATCGATTCCGGTTACAGATTGTTTCAGTTCCTGATTGCCGGCGCCATCATTGGCGGCTGGCGCTAGTCGCGAGCGCTCGCTCCTTCGGGAGCGGGCGCTTTGCTTTTGCTGCTTAGGGGAGTCGTGAATACTTCTATTACCCATCTTGAGTGTGGAGCGTGCGGCGCAACCCACGACCACACTTCCCTGCAAAACTTGTGTCGCGAATGTCAGCGTCCGCTGCTGGCCCGGTACGATCTAGACGCCGCTGGCGCAACGCTGACCCGCGAAGTATTGGAACGACGAGCGTTTAACCTGTGGCGCTATGCCGAAGTGCTACCAGTACAACGCGCCGACCATCGACTTCACTTGGGCGAAGGCGGCACGCCCCTGCTGCCGGCCAGGCGAACCGCAGAGCGGCTGGGGTTGCAGCGCGTCGGGATCAAAGAAGAAGGCGCAAATCCGACGACCTCGTTTAAGGCCCGGGGCATGGCAGTCGCCATTTCTATGGCGGTGGAGCTGGGAGTTAAGGCGGTGTCGGTGCCGTCGGCGGGCAATGCGGCGGGTGCGATGAGCGCGTACGCGGCGCGGGCGGGTCTGGAGGCGCATGTGTTCATGCCGCAAGACGTGCCGGTCGCGTTCGTTCGAGAATGCACAGCGTTGGGAGCAAACGTAACGCTCATCGATGGTCTCATCACCGACTGCGGCAAGGCCGCGCGTGACGGTGTTGAGCGCTTCGGGCGCTTTGACGTTTCGACGCTCAAAGAGCCCTACCGACTGGAAGGCAAGAAGACGATGGGCTATGAACTCTACGAACAAGGCAATGGACGATTGCCCGACGTTGTTGTGTACCCCACCGGCGGCGGTACCGGGCTAATCGGAATGTGGAAAGCGTTCGACGAGATGCAAGCGCTGGGTTGGATCGGGAGCGAGCGTCCGCGACTGGTATCGGTGCAGTCGACCGGTTGCGCGCCGATCGTTCGCGCTTTCAATGCCGGTGCGGAGTTCGCTGATCCCTGGCAAGGTGCCGAAACCATCGCCGATGGCCTGCGGGTGCCGGCGGCGGTGGGCGATTTTCTCATCTTACGCGCGCTGCGCGAGACCCATGGAAAAGCGGTCGCCGTCGATGACATCGACATGATGGCTGCCGCCAACCGCCTGTGCCGCGACGAAGGCATTTTCGTGGCTCCGGAAGGCGGCGCGTGTCTGGCCGCGCTGGAGACCCTGGTGGCGGCGGAGTGGATCCAGCCCCACGAAACCGTGGTGCTGTTCAATACCGGAAGCGGCCATAAGTACGCCCACCTGTGGGACGCGGACACCAACTAATTGTGGCGCGATGACTTTCCATGGGAAGTCATTTTTTGTACCGCCCGAAAGGGTTTTATCCTTTACGGATTCGACGCTGTCAGTGTTCACTAACAACGACTGAGGACAATTAGCCGACTGCTCGCTATGAACCAAACCATCCCGCCGACCGCGCTTGCGCGGCCAACTACGATCGAAACGCACGGGGACGTCCGCGAAGACGCCTACTTTTGGCTGCGCGAAAAGGACAATCCGGAAGTTCGCAACTATCTCGACGCGGAAAATCGCTATACCGACGATACGCTAGCCCACACCGACGCGTTGCGGCAGTGTCTTTATGGCGAGATCGTCGCGCGCATCCAAGAGACCGATGTCTCGGTCGTAACTCAAAAAGACGATTACTTTTATTACTCGCGCACCGAGGCCGGAAAGCAGTATCGCATTCACTGCCGCCGTCACGGCTCGATGGAAGCCCCCGAGCAAATCATCCTGGACGAAAACAAGCTCGCGGAAGGAGAACGGTTCTTTCATCTCGCCGCGTTCTCGGTCAGTCCTAACCATCGGCTGTTGGCATACTCGACCGACCTCGCAGGTTCGGAACGCAACAAGCTCTACATTAAAGATTTGGACACCGGCGAGTTGTTGCCGGAATGCGTCGAAAATACCTATCCCACGGTTGCTTGGGCTAACGACAGCGAACATCTTTTTTATGTCGTTCTAAACGAATCAATGCGGCCCTACCGTGTGTGCCGACATTGCGTCGCGGATGAGCCGGCCAACGATACCGTGGTGTTCGAAGACAGCGACGAGTCGTTCTTCGTCAGGCTTCGACGGACGCGTAGTCGGGACTTTGTAGTAATTAGTTGTGGTAGCCATACCACGTCAGAAAATCTTCTAATTTCGGCTGACGACCCGTTCGAGCCGCCGCGAGTGGTTATTCAGCGCGTAACCGACGTCGAATATTACGTCGAACACCACTCCGACGCGCTTTTTATTCTGACCAACCGCGACGCTAAAAACTTCCGTATCGTGCGAGCGCCGCTGGACCGCCCGGCCGACGATTGGGAAGAGTTGGTGGCACACCGCAGCGACGTAAAGTTAGACGACCTGGATGTTTTTACCAATCACCTGGTCGTTTGGGAGCGCGAAGGCGGACTAAAACGTATCCGGGTAGAGGCTTTGGATTCGGGGGACGTGCACTACGTTGACTTCGACGATCCCGCCTACACACTGTGGTCGGAGTTGAATCCAACGTTCGATACTAGTGTCTTGCGGTTTCACTACACTTCATTGATTACGCCGGGTACGGTTTTTGACTATGACATGGCAACTCGCGACCGTGTGGTCCGCAAGGTTCAGCCGGTGTTGGGCGATTTCGACCCGAGCAACTACGTCACGCAGAGGCTGTTCGCAACCGCGGCCGACGGTACGCGGGTTCCGATCTCAGTGGTCTATCGTGCCGACTTGCGGCGTCCGCAAGGCAACCCGCTACTGCTATACGGCTACGGATCGTACGGCTCGAACATCGACCCGTACTTTCAGTCGGCGCGTCTGTCGCTGTTGGATCGGGGGTTTGTCTACGCCATCGCGCATATTCGCGGCGGTGGCGAAATGGGCAGGCTTTGGTATGAGCAAGGAAAACTGCTTAACAAACGCAACACGTTTACCGACTACATCGCGTGCGCCGAATATTTAATCGAAAAGGGTCTTACCCAGTCGGGAGAGTTGGTGGGATACGGCGGCAGCGCGGGCGGCCTGCTCATGGGTGCAGTGGTAAACATGCGCCCCGAGTTGTTTCGCGCGATCGTAGCGCACGTGCCTTTCGTTGACGTTGTGAACACTATGCTCGACGCGGACTTGCCATTGACGGTCCTGGAATACGAAGAGTGGGGCAACCCCAACGACATAAAGTTTTACCAGTACATTCGGTCGTACTCGCCTTACGATAACGTTAAACGGCAATCGTATCCGCACATGCTGGTAACGGCCGGGTTTAACGACACTCGCGTTCACTACTGGGAACCCGCCAAGTGGGTGGCCAAGTTGCGAACGATGAAAACCGACAGCAATCGCTTGCTGCTGCGCACAAATATGGGGGAAGGTCATAGTGGTGCGTCGGGTCGGTATGACACCATCAAGGAAGTCGCGCGCGACTACGCATTCATTCTGGACTGCTTTGATATCAAAGAGTAAAAAAAAGAGCACCGCCCGAAGGAGCGGTGCTCTTTGGTGGACTTGCTAAGGTTTAAACGTCGGGAAGCGTGTGCGTACGCCCGGCGTTTTGTTTTTTCAGGTAAGCCATCAGCGGTTCAAAGTAACGCAGCATTGGCTTGGCTGACATCTCCGATCCCACGGTTTGCTTTAACAATTCATTCCAGTCGACAGTGGCGCCGGGGCGCATCAGTTCCGACAGGAAGTCGCCAATCGCATCGCTACCGTAGTAGTTGGTAGCGCGTGGGTCCTGCTTAAGAATGTTGCGCGCGATGTGATCGTGGAACTGAAACAGCAGAATGTACGACAACGCGTAGTCATAGTATTGCGCCGCGTCATTGTTGATGTGGGTCTTGGATGCAGCGTCGCAATACTCTTCGCCTCGAGCGGTTGGCGGCGCGATGCCCTGGTACTTAGCCTTAAGCTCCCACCAGCGCTGGTTAAAACTGTCTTGCGCTAGTGGTTCGGCGTAAAGGTCGCGCTCAAACTCGGTCATCACTCCCGCCGACCACGGAATAAACACAACATAGTTGAGTGCTTCTTTAAGCAGCGTCTGCGTTTCGTCAACCTGGGCGTCGGCGGGATACAGGCCAAGATGCTGAATGAACGGTTTCTGCATGGCGGCAAGCCCTAACAAGCTGCCGATGGCCTCGTGATAAGCGCGGTTGGCGCCGCCGCGTAGCAGGGGCGGTACATCGGGGTTGGTGTACTGAATGTAGTAGTAAATATGTCCCAGTTCGTGGTGCGTGGTTTCGTACCACTCGGCATTGGGGATAACGCTCATCAAGCACCGGACGTCGTCTTGCAAATCCATGTGCCACGCCGACGCGTGGTTGTTCTTTTTGTAGCCCGCATCCGCCGGCAACGGATACATGCTCGATCGTTCATAGAATGACGCGGGGAGCTCTTCGAACCCACAACTTACATAAAACCGTTCCGCTTGTTTAACCAGCCACTCCGCGCCCTTAGGTTCAAGAATCGAATCAAGGTCGAGTCCTTCGACTTCTACCAACGCCGACCAATCCTGTCCCCATCGGTTGGGTAGCCAATGCGCCGGAAGCATGTCGGGAACCTCGCTCGCGCCGTAGCGTTTGGCAAGTTCGTACCGGGCCCAGGTGTGCAACTCGCGATACAGCGGGCGAAGTTCGCGCACCAACCGCTCGTTCATTTGCACCATTTCGTCCTGGCTCATGCCATAGTCGGACACCTGGTACTGAAAGTAGTTGTCGTAACCCAATGCGCTTACGGTTTCATTGCGGAGCCGCTGCAAGCGAATTAGCCCGTCTTTGAGCCCCTTGCCGACTTCCTTGCTTGCCTCCCACGCCGCAAGTCGCTTGCTTTCGTCGGTTTCTTCTTTTAGCGCAGTGTCGATGTCGTTGGTCGATACCGACTTTCCGTCTATAGAAAAGTCAAAACCGTACAGCTTTTCGACCTGAATGGTTTCCTCTTTGATGCGATCCTTGACCAACTGCGGAACTGTCTGGGGATTATTCGCAGCTGCGTATAGAATTGCGTCTAGCTGTCGAACCAGAATCTCCGGCAATTGTTCCCTCTCTTCGAGGAACTTCTGCGCCATTTCGATGTTATGGGTGCTTCCGGTAAAATTGGCGTAAGCCTCGTTGGCCATGCGAGTACGATAAGAGTTGGTTGTATCGCCTTCTACGATCTTCGTGTTCGACGCCCATTCCGCCTCGGCGGCTTCATACTGCAGGCGCATAAACTCGCGCGTGTATTCGTCGACAAATTTTTGTGCCGATTGTGCGACTGCATCTGCCGCAACCGTGTCAAGTTTGCTAAGCTCTTTGCTGTTGTTACAGCCGGTCGCGCAGAGCAAGGCGACGACCATGGCGAGCAACCCAATCCGTGTCATGTTTCCTCCTGGTAGAAAAAGTCGGCGCGAAAGGGTCGCGCCGTCGGATAATCCTAGTCAAACCCGAGGGCAAGTCAAGCGTCCGCGTAGCTATGGTAACGGTGAGGGTGTTCAGGCGGGATGACTTTTGCGCCCGGTTGCTACTGCTCGTCGCCGCACAGCTAGAATTGTAACGCTATGTCAAACAACAGATTAGACCATCCACAGGTTCCTTCGAGACGCGCTTTGCGGTTCGATTTTCCCGGGGTTGAGATCGGTGTCGCCGAATATGACGCCGGCCCCACCGGGTGTACCGTGATTCGGTTCACCAAAGGAGGAACAGGTGTTGCAGATGTTCGCGGCGGTTCTACCGGTACAATTCTGACCCACCGCGAAGGGTGGATCGACGCGATTTGTCTGGCCGGCGGTTCGTTGTACGGGCTCGAGGCCACAACCGGGGTAACCGCGGAGCTACTGGCGCAGCGCGGCGGAAACATCGATTGGACGAACATCGCCGTGGTTTCGGGTGCCATCATCTACGATTTTAATTCGCTGCGAACCGACCGCTCCATCTACCCTGACAAAGCCCTCGGTCGCGAGGCGCTGTTGGCTTGCGAGCCGGGGGTCTGTCCGCTTGGCGCCCGCGGAGCTGGAAGATCCGCGACCGTGGGGAAGTGGTTGCAGACGCCGTACACGTTCGAGCGCGGGGGCCAGGGCGCCGCGTTTGCGCAGGTTGGAGACGTGAGAGTGCTGGTGGTGACCGTTGTCAATGCGGTGGGAGGCATTATCGATCGACATGGGAACGCCGTACGCGGCCATTTGAATCGCGACACCGGACATCGGAACCGGGTTGGTGAGGTCGTGCAAGTTGGTGGGACTGATCCGTCACCACAAGGTACCAATACCACGTTGACGACCGTTGTGATCAATCAGCCGATGGCGCTTGCGGAACTGCGGCAGTTTGCTCGTCAGGTGCACGGGTCGATGGCCCGCGCGATCGAACCATTCAATACGCTGCACGACGGTGACGTCTTGTACGCGGTTTCCACCAACGAACTCGAAAAAGCACCGTTGTCGTACTTTGAAGTTTCGCACGTCGCGGCGGAACTCGCGTGGGACGCTGTGCTAAGTTGCTACGATGAATAAGCCAGTTAAACGATGCAAATGGTGCGGTGAAGATCCGCTGTACGTTAAGTATCACGACGACGAGTGGGGAGTTCCGGTCTTCGACGACCGCAAGCTGTTTGAAATGCTTACTTTGGAGGGCGCGCAGGCCGGCCTTAGTTGGATCACGATCTTGCGTAAGCGGGCCAACTATCGCAAAGCGTTCGATCGCTTTAGTCCTACTAAGGTTGCTGCCTACGACAAACGAAAGGTTGCGGCGCTGTTAAACAACGAAGGGATCGTGCGTAATCGACTTAAGGTTGAATCGACAGTGACCAACGCACAAGCGTTCTTGCGCCTGAAAAAAGAGTTCGGTAGTTTTTCGGAATACATTTGGCAGTTCGTCGACCACCGGCCAATCCAGAATCGGTTTAAGACGCTACGGGACGTACCTGCATCGACCGCCGAATCCGATGCGATGAGCAAGGCGCTAAAAAGGGAAGGTTTCCGATTCGTGGGTAGCACCATCTGTTACGCTTTCATGCAAGCAACCGGCATGGTAAACGACCACACTACCGACTGCTTTCGACACCGGGAGTTGCGGTGAGTAGCGCTTCGCCTTCGCTGATGCAGCGCATGCGCGAGCGCTATGGGGTTGATACTTGGGGTGTCATCGCTATTCTGTTAACGTTCACGCTTACCGGCCTGGCAATCGTAAGAGTTACAGGGCCAGTCTTAGGTTTATTCGTCTCGGATGAGGCACCCCGATGGTTGAAGTGGACGTTAAAAGTTGTCATTATCTTCCCGCTTTACCAGGTGATTCTGCTCGCGATTGGCTCGCTACTGGGACAGTGGCGTTTTTTCTGGGAAAAAGAAAAACTAATTATGCGTTTGCTCTCGCGGCCGTTCCGACGACGCCCGAGCGAACCTTCTGACTAATCCAACGCGTCGCGACGACTCGCGAAAGGAGACCCATGTACAAGATCTCCACCAGGACAATCGAACCGCAAGCGATTGCTTCGATCCGCACGACCTGCGCGCCCGCAGAGATCGGCGGGACGTTGCGCCAGATCATTCCCGAAGTGTGGGGCTACCTTAAGCAACAGGGTGCAGATGCAGTCGGGCCGCCGTTTACGCGCTTTCATGGATTCGCGGATACCGCTGTGGAACTGGAGGCAGGTTTCCCAGTGAAAGCTACGATCGACGGCGATGGCCGGGTCGAACCGGGCGAACTTCCCGGCGGTCTGGTCGCGTGTACCGATCACATCGGTCCCTACGACAAGCTTCCCGACGCGCACGATGCGATTGACGCGTGGATTAAAGAGAACAACCATGAGTCAAATGGATTGCAGTGGGAAGTGTACTGGGATGACCCGGGCGAAGTTCCTCCGGTTTCACTGCGCACAGAGTTGCTGTGGCCGATCAAGTAACAGGGTTTAACGATTAACATCGAAAGTACAAGCAACGTATTATGGCAAAAGTGACGTGGATCGGTGGCCCCACAGCAGTTGTGGAGGCCAAAGGGTTTCGAGTCTTGATCGACCCAGTATTGGGTGACGTCATCGACATGGACGGCCGCACGATAGCGCGGCGGACTCCCGCACTCGTCCCGTCGAACAACATCGACGTTACTTTGATTACGCGAGTGGCGCCCGACCATGTCGACGCCGCCGGGCTGACCGCCGCTGGCAATGCTCCGGTGATTGTTCCCGTTAACTCGGTGCAACTTCCCGGCGGGCATCCCGCCAAACCGCTGGCCTGGCACGAAGCCTGGGCTGCCGAACGCGACGGAGTGAAGTTAACCGTGACCGCCACTCCTGCTCACGCGGATGATGATCAGCAGCCCATAGTCGGCCGGCCGGTAGGCAACGGATATCACGTGCAATGCGGCGAAGGCGAAGACGCGTTTACATTTTACCTCACCGGGGACACGCTAATGTCGGACGCAATTCGCCAGGTGCAGAAACGTCACGGTTATGTGGATTGGTTGTTTCCGTACCTGGGCGGTGAAGGGACTTCCGACGCGCCGGTAAGCGCCGACAGTAAAGAAGCGATGCAGTTTGTGTATCGGATGCGGCCAAACCGAGTTCTGCCTTTGCACCATTCTACCTTCGATCACTACACCGAACCCATTGACGAGTTTCGCGAGAAGATTGAGCTGACCATCTACGAAAAGAAGCTAATTTTGCTCGCCGAAGGCGAAAGTTTCGAGCGTTAGTCGTCCAGTTCCCGCATTTGCCGGGCTAGTTCGTGATCGCTGGAGTGGTCCGATCCTGCCAGGCCAGCAATTACTCCGGCGCGATCTTCGGCCGATCGGTTCTGGCTAAGCTTGAACTTTCCGTCTAGCCGATCGATAGGAATCTCAAACCCCACGATTCCCGGCAGCAGTTTACCTGTGACCTCCGTCTCCTCATTTCGATTCCACGGCGACTGGCGGGTCGCTTCGCTTTCGCGTACCAGGCGGTCGAGCATTTCCCGTAACGTCGTTTCGTCTTCAATCAAACGCGGTCGCCCGAACGCATGAACCACCATGTAGTTCCATGTCGGCACCGTCTGCTGGTTTTGATACCACGCGGGCGTAATGTAAGCGTGCGGACCATTGAACATAACCATCGCCTCGGCGCCGTCGGCAAAGGTTTGCCAATGAGGGTTGGCGCGAGCCATGTGCGACACCAACGTCCCGTGCGGACCGCGATTGGAATCGAGAAGGAATGGAAGGTAGGTAACCTGCGCCGAATCCCGCCAGGTGACCAATGCGGCGAAGTTGTAGTCGCAAATGAGTTGATGTAACTGACTTTGCTTTTCAATGCGATTGTGACGTGGCGTGTACATGCGAAGTTGGACAATCCTAGGCTCAAGATTAGGCGGCGAGGTGACAATTGCGAGGAACAACGCGACGCAACGGGTTAAGTATAGCTGCGGTTGCGAGTCGATCGCAACGGTGGCATAGATGCTGCTTTGCCAAAGCGAATGACTCTAAAGGAGTGGTGCGCCCCGGCGCCCCTGACCCTTGCAGGATGGTAAATCATGAGAAAGAATGGGAAGCGACGCGAACAGCGCGGGTTTACCCTGATCGAACTGATGATCGTGGTTGTAGTGATTGGTATTCTGGCTGCAATCGGGGCCGCCAACTACTACTCGGCACGAGCCAAGTCCTACGACGCCAGCGTTAAGAGCGACTTGCGTAACGCGATGGTTTTCATCGAGGACTACAACATTCAGAACGAGCAGTTACCGCCCGACCTTGCCACTTTCCAAGCGATTAGTGGCTACGAGCTTTCACCGGGTGTTTCGTGGCAAACGTTTCAGCCGGTTGTAGTGGGTGGCGACGACGCCCTTGATCTGGAACTGAAGCATCAGTCCAGTGACAACAGCTTCGCTGCGGTCTACCCCGCCGATCAAAAGATCCGCGTGGTGCCCTAAGGCGAGCGACAGACTCCAGAACCACATGGTTCTGAGCATTGCAAAAGAAAAGGCCCCGGCCAAATTGGTCGGGGCCTTTTCGCGTTTGATGCGGATAGTGAACGGTGCTACGACATCTCCAGCATGCGGTCCAGCGAGCGCTTCGCGCGAATCCGAATGTCCTCCGGTACTTCGATTACGTACCGGTCGTGGAGAAGTGCGTCGCGAGTGTCTTCCAGTGTGATTTCGTTCATGTGAGGGCAACGAACGCTGCACAGTCGCACCATCTCTTTGTCTTTGTTTTCGGCAGCAATATTGTCGCCCATGCTGCATTCGGTCAGCAGAAGGTAGCGCGGCGCTTTGGCGTCGCGAACGTACTGGATCATCTTCGATGTGCTCCCAGAAAAGTCCGCGGCTTCCACCACTTCGCCACTACACTCGGGATGCGCAAGCACAACGACGTCGGGGAACTGTTTGCGAACGTTCTCGATGTCGGCAACGGTAAACTTCTCGTGGACTTCGCACCGTCCGTGCCACCCGATCATTTCGAACTTTACCTGCTCATTGCTTGCCGATGCTGGCTTCGGGCCGCGGGATGGAACGATTAGCGTCTTGCCGGTCTCCTTAGCGACGTTCTGGGCCAGATACTCATCGGGGATGAAAATCACCTGGTCGGTTTCTAGCTGTTCGACAATCCGCGCGGCGTTGCCGGATGTACAGCAGATGTCGGTTTCGGCTTTGACGTCGGCGTAGGTGTTGATGTAGGTCACTACCGGCACGCCCGGATAGCGGCGCCGCAACTCGCGAACGTCTTCGGCGGTGATGCTTGATGCCAGCGAACAGCCCGCGACTTTTGCTGGCAGTAGCACCTTGCGATCGGGGTTGAGAATCTTCGCCGTCTCGGCCATAAACCGAACTCCACAGAACACAATGGGGTCGGCCTTAGTTTCTGCGGCGGCACGGGCAAGTTCGAGCGAGTCGCCGACTATGTCGGGGACGGTGTGGTACAAAGCCGGTTCCATGTAGTTGTGCCCCAGGATCACCGCACCGCGTTTGGCCTTAAGGGCGTTGATCTCGTGGACCAGCTCGGCCTTGTACTTAAGCTCAAAGTCGGGGACAACCTGCGACAGCTTTTCCAACATTAAGTCGTAGGTTTCTTCAACGGTTGCCGCAGAAATACTCACATTGCTTCCTGTTCTGAAGGTCCGGGGTGGGAGACTAGCGCTGAGGCTGCTCGGCCTGGGATGCGATCCACGAGCGAATTTCCTTTTCCAACTCGTCGACCATCTCTTCTTCTTTTACTTTGCGGGCGATCTCTCCGCCGATATAAATCAAGCCTTCGCCGTCGCCACCCGCAATACCAAAGTCGGCACCGGCGGCTTCGCCTGGTCCGTTAACCGCGCACCCCATCACCGCGATGTTTACGGGAACGCGCAAGTCGGCAGTGCGCCGCTCGACTTCCTCGGCAATGGTCACCAAATCAAGGCGATTGCGCGCACAGGTGGGACAGGAAATGACTCGCGGTGCGTTGGCTTGAATTCCCAGCGATTGCAGAATCTTCTTTCCGACTTTCACTTCGTCGACCACATCGGCCGTCAGCGACACGCGCATGGTGTCCCCGATGCCTTCGGCTACAAGAATTCCAAGTCCCACCGACGAGTACACGGTTCCACTCGCGCCCGGGCCGGATTCGGTAATGCCAATGTGGATGGGATACGAAGTTTCTTGGGCCCATTTGCGGTAAGCGGCAACCGCCAGCGGGACGTGCGACGCTTTCATCGACACGATGATGTTATGAAAGTCGTGGGCTTCGAGAATCCCCACGTGTCGTCGCGCACTCTCCACCATCGCATCCGCGGTTGGGAACCCATACTTTTCCAGAAGGTCCCGCTCCAACGAACCCGCGTTTACACCGATGCGAATTGGCAGGTCGTACGCCTTGGCCTTTTCCACCACAGCGGCCACGCGATCGCTGTCGCCAATGTTGCCCGGGTTTATTCGCAGTTTTGCGATTCCAGTTCCCGCTACTTCCAGCGCCATGCGGTAGTTAAAGTGGATGTCAGCGACCAGCGGGACGTTAATCTGCCGCACAATTTTTTCAACGGCACGAACGCTTTCGATGTCGGGTACGCTGACACGCGCAATGTCGACACCGGCATCCTCCATCCGCTTGATCTCGTCAACCGTAGCCTTAACGTCGGTGGTTGGTGTGGTGGCCATTGACTGTACCGAGATGGGCGCGTCGCCGCCGACGGCGACATCTCCAACCATGACCTGTCTGCGATTGCGAACGGGAACGTTGAACATTATAATGCCTTGTAATTAAATAAGTTACGAAGCGGGGCGGGCAGGCCGACAGTTGGCCAGCGTGACTCCGCAATCAAGCCTATCGCTAGCAATAATATACGCTTATATAGGATTTGCGAGCCGATTTTCGCCCAAATCCACCAGATATCGCAACGCGTGGCGTGTCCGGCTACCGAACCACGTCAGGTAGCTGCCGTCCAGCAGGAACACGTTTGGGCGTTGACCGGCGGCGGCGAACGCCCTTGTGATCTGGTCGCGATGAGACTCGACGAACTCGAATGGTTCGTCGGGAAGTAAGATCACATCGGGCCGACGTTCGATCAGGCTGGCGAGTGTGGTTTCGGGATAGCGACCTTCGGAAGCAACAAACACATTGGTAAAGCCGCAGCGGGTTAGCAACTCGCTTACGTAGGTGTCAGGCCCGACAGCCATCCACGGCTCGAACCAAATCATCGTCGCGGTCGAAAACCGTTGCGCAAGCCGGTCCGCCCGCGCAAGCAGCGACTCGCAGTTCAAAACGATCGGCGAAGCCGCGTCCGGCGAGCCGGTTAAATGCGCGAGATCGCGAATCGTTTTCAACGCGCCGTTAACGGTGCGCGGATAAGTCACAAAGACGGGAGCAATTTCGCGCAACGCGGTCACATGGCGTTCGCGGTTTTCTTCCTGGTTGGCGATGATTAAGTCGGGATGCAACTCCGCGATGCGTCGGATCGAGGGATCCTTGGTGCCGCCGATAACCGGGATGTCGGCAAGAGCATCCCGCGGGTGCACGCACCAGCGGGTAATTCCTACGACCCGTTCGCCCGCGCCAAGGTCGAACAACGTCTCGGTAAGGCTAGGCACCAACGACACAATCCGCCGCGGAATCCCGGGCAGCGCCACTTCTGTGCCGGTGTCATCTTGGAGGGTTATCGGTGGGTAAGACATTATCCGCGTATTATACTGTATACGACCATGACGCGCCGCCCTACTGGAGACTCCGTGACCCCAACCCAAAACGATCAAGACACGCTACGCGAAAAAGTGGAGCGACTCCCTCGTGATCCCGGGGTGTACCTGTTCAAGGATGAGAGCGGGAACATGCTGTACGTGGGTAAGGCCAAGGATCTGCGTACACGAGTGCGTAGCTATCTTCGCGCCAGCGGCGACGGACGCTATCATGTGCAGTTTTTGATCAATCGCGCGCATGACATCGACTTCATGATCACCGCGACCGAACAGGAAGCGTTGATCCTGGAGAACAACCTCATAAAAAAATACCGCCCGCGTTACAACGTGGTGCTCAAAGACGACAAGACGTACGTGCATTTGCGTTTGAACGTCAGTCACGACTACCCACGGCTCACGGTGGTCCGTCGGCCCAAACGCGACGGCGCGCGTTACTTTGGTCCGTTCGCGTCGGCGGGGTCGGTGCGAAGCACCCTGCGGACGCTGGGACGCGTGTTCCCGATGAGAACCTGCACCGACGCCGAACTCGTCCGGCGGACTCGACCGTGCTTGTACTACCACATCAAGCGATGTCCGGGGCCGTGCGTGGGGAAGATTGACCCACAGGATTACAACGAAACCGTAACTCGGGTAACGATGTTCCTTAAAGGTCGCGGCGACCAACTGCTTAAAAAGCTGCGCGATAAAATGGCGTTGCAGTCGGCCGAACGCCAATACGAAGCCGCCGGGCGGACGCGTGATCAGGTGTTCGCGGTGCAGCGCGTGTTGGAAAGACAGCGCATTAGTAGTCCTCAGGCGGCGCAGCGCGACGTTTTTGCTGTTTATCGCGAGCGGGATCGTATGGCGATCCAGGTGCTTACGGTGCGCGGCGGAGAGGTAAGCGACGGACACAGCTTCTTGTTTCGTAACGTAGTGATGGAATCGGCCGAACACCTGGCTTCGTTTGTTAGCCAGTACTACCAGCAAGGCGCGCCCGTCGCGCAAGAGGTCGTTGTGTCCGAGGAATTGGGCGACACCGAAGCTCTGGAAGCGTTGCTCGCCGAACGAGCCAAGCGAAAAGTTGCCGTGGTGCAACCACAACGGGGTGAGCGACGCCAGCTGATCGAACTGGCAACACAAAACGCAATGGCAGCCCTCAAAGATGACGGCGCGTCTGAGCGTAACCAGAGCTTGCTTGAGGATCTCCAGGACCTGCTTGAGTTGACGCAGTTTCCTCGCCGCATTGAATGCTTCGATATCTCCAACATTCAGGGAACCGACGCGGTGGCTTCGGGCGTGTGTTTTATCGACGGAGAACCATCGCGCAATCAATACCGACGGTTTAAGATTCGCACCGTAAAGGGTGCCAACGACTACGGAATGATGCGCGAAGTGTTGGAGCGCCGCGTAGCCCGGGGTGCAAAGGAAGGTGACTTGCCCGACCTGCTGGTAGTGGACGGAGGTCGGGGGCAACTAAACGTTGCCGTCGACGTTCTCAAGCGCCTGGGCCACGAAGAAGTCGACACGATCGGGATTGCCAAAGTGCGCGACGAAAAGCAGCGCAAACAGAAGGGTCGCGAACGTATCTATCTGCCCAACACGGGAGATCCACTCTTGCTAGAGGGGAATGTTCCGGCGCTGTTTTTGTTGGAACGTATTCGCGACGAAGCGCACCGATTTGCGATTACCTATCACAAGAAAACCCGCAGCAAGAAACTTAAGCGGTCCGAACTCGACAACATTCCCGGTGTCGGTACCGTTCTAAAGCAACGCCTGTTGACCGAATTCGGAAGTGTGGCGCGTATCAAAAAGGCCAGCGCCGAAGTGATTGCGATGGTGCCCGGCGTGTCGCTTCGTCTGGCCGAAACGATCAAGGCCGCACTCCGCTAACCCCTTGACAATTAAGGGGTCACCACCTATCATGCCCTCATACCACCAGGCTTAATCCCCACTTGTTATTTTAGCTAATCGCACTCGTAAGTGACTGCTGCTAAATGAATTATGTTTTCATTGGGCTCGCAGTGCGACGGCCCTTTGGGAGGTTTCAGATTGAAGAGAGTTTGGCTAGCGACTATCGCCACAATGGTGGCGGGCGTTCTGGCGATGGGATGCGAGGACGTAAACAAACCTCCCACCCCGGATGATCCACCGCAGGTGAATACGGGAACTAAGTTCTCCGTAAAGCCGATTGATCCGACCTTGGGCCAGCCCCGTGGCCTTCATAGCTCCGACGTCTACGACATCATGGTGGATAGCAACTCCGATATTTGGATTTCCACGGCGCTCGGTGTGACCCGGTTTAACAGTGCCGGACAGTGGGAAGGTTCCTGGGATCAAAACGTTGGCCTGGCAAACCCCAAATGCCGCGGCCTTCACGAATTCAACGGCAAGGTCTGGGTGTCAACGTGGGGCGGCGGGATTAGCGTTTACAACATGGCACTGGATTCGTGGTCGATCCTTAACACCGACTCCGGTCTCACCGATAACCTGGTTGCCGACATTACCAGCTATAACAACCAACTGTTTGTTGCGACCAACAACGGCGTCGCAATTTATGACGACAACTCGCCACTTCCGGTGCAACAACGCTGGACGAGGTTCGGCACGGCCCAAGGGTTGCTTGACGTGTTGACGTCGCGCGTCGTTGTTCACGACTCGCCGCGCGGCGAAGAGCGGTGGTACTCGCCACGAATCGAATTCATTGTACCTAGCGCGCAACAAACGCAGCACGGCATTACCATCCACAGACCCGGTTCGGGTGTGACCACGTACAACCCGGTGCAAACCGGGCTCACCGAGCCTCACGTTACCGACATGGTGTACGACGCGACCAATGACCTCATGTGGTTTGCGATGGGTTCGACCGGTGTACTTAGCTTTGACCCGGACGACAACATCTGGACTCAGTACACTCGCTTGAACGGACTTCCTAGCGACATTACTTATGCGGTGGCGTTCGTCGGAGACGTTTTGTGGGTTGGAACTCAGAACGGCGTTGCTCGTCGTCTGGGGAACGGTAGCTTCATCGGGTACAATCGTGGCGGCGGACTGCGTGCCGATCGCGTCCGCACTCTATTTGTCGTGCCCGGAACGACCGATCGTCTGTTTGCTGGTTATATCGACGGTGGCGCGGAGATTATTCTTCCCGGGACGGCGACCCAGTAACTCAACCGTACGCGCGCAGTCAAGAGCGACGCGGGAGAAGCCTCACGCGATTTCCAATGTCTTGGGCAATCGCGTGAGGTTGTTTATTCCATTCCTGGTAATCACAACGGTGTCTTCGATGCGAACACCGCCCACCGGGTGGTAGTACAACCCGGGCTCAACAGTTACTACCATTCCCGCCTTTAGTTTCACGTCAGCGTTGCCAATCCGTGGGGGTTCGTGGATGTCGAGCCCCAGTCCGTGCCCAGTGCCGTGAAAGAAGCCCTGCATGCGCCCGTCTATTTCGCCGGTGGGGAATCCCTGGGTTTCGAACGTGTCTTGAACCAGTTCGTGGATGCGTTTGCCGTTGACTCCCGATCGAAGCGCGGCCAGCGCATTGCGTTGCGCACGCTTGACGGCGCGGAACATATTTCGGACGCGCGGTTCAGCCTTGCCTTTAACCACGGTGCGCGTGATATCGGCAAAGTATCCGCTTGTTTGTGACCGGGGAAAGACATCGATGATAATCGGCTGATTGGCGCGTAGCGGACCGTGCCCGCGCTCGTGCGGATCGCATCCTTGCTTGCCGCCGGCGACAATCGTGTTGGCGGGCAGGTAGCCGGCCGCAAAAATCTCGCCATCGATGACAGCGCGAAGCGCTTCCGATGTAAGCCGCTTGCCACGGTGAACAATCCAACCGTCTTTTATCTCGGCATCGCGAAGTACATCCAGACCAGCGCGAATTCCGCGTTCGGTCACTCGCATGGCTTTGGCGATTGCGGCAACTTCGGTTTCGGTCTTGGTCCACCGGCGCGGGTAAAGTGCACCGGGCTCGGGCGACACTGTCACCTTTTGTTGACGAAGTGCATCTGCCAGTGCCACCGGGAAGCTGGCGGGCACTCGCACCCGACGAAGTTTCAACTCGCGCAAGACCTCGCGAATAATGGCCGCAGTGTGTTTGGCCCCGGAGCTCCAACTGCTTCCGGCGTCTCCACGTTGGGTTGCCCGCTCTGCAAACTCGCGCCACGGCAGCACTCTCGCGTTTTTTGCCTGTCGCGCTCGATCAAGTTCCAGGTCGGAAACGACCAGTATCTTCCGCCCCTCCGGCGTTTGCACAAACAAAAACGGATCGCCGGCGACAAAACCGCTGGCGTAGCGCAGGTCGGCGTCAAATTCACTCGCCGCGTAAATCAAGGTTGCGGGGGGGCGGGCCATGAAATCTCCTTCGGACGCAATTGGCTTGAAACACTTAACCTAAGTCCTTATCCTACCCGCACAAAGCAACCGCCCGCCACAGGGGAATGTCGGGTACCCAACCTAGAGAGGATTACACCACAAGATGAGCACACAAGCTTGGGTCGACATGCACATGCATTCGACGTTCTCGGACGGCACCTATTCGCCCACTGATTTGGTTTCCTTTGCGATTCGCAAGGGCCTTAAAGCCATTGCGTTGTCAGACCACGATTCGGTCGATGGATTTACCGAACTAGCGGCCGCAGGTGCGGAGAACGGGATGGAGGTTATGTCCGGGGTTGAGCTTAGTTGTGTTCACAACGGTCGTGATCTGCACATCCTGGGTTACGGGATCGACACAACCAGTCAGGCGCTCGCTGCCGAGCTCTCCAAGTTTCGCGACACCCGCGAAGACCGTGGTATGAAGATCATCGATAAGCTTGCCGAAGTTGGTGTGCACATCGACAAGCAGGCGGTACTTGCCAAAGCCGGCGAAGGCGCGCTGGGGCGTCCGCACATTGCCGAAGCGTTGTTGGAGGCTGGATACGTGAGCGAGTTTGGCGAAGCGTTTGACAAATACATTGGCGAAGACGGTCCTGCCTACGTTGACAAGTACAAGATGACACCCGCAGATGCAGTTCGTCACATTCACGACGCCGGAGGGGTTGCGCTGATTGCGCACCCGGGCTCGCTGAGTGATTCCAAAGATGACTTCTATGAGTTGTTGGACAAAGGGTTTGACGGGATCGAAGTGTATCATCCGCACCACAGCAACTCGATGATTGCGCGACTCGAAGCGATGGTCGAAGAGCGCGGGATGCTAATGTCGGGTGGATCTGACTTTCACGGGTTCAAAGGTCGGGACAACATGGGGCAGCCGCACGTTAGCTACGAACTCTACGAAAAGATTCGCGAACGGGTAACCTAAATGCTCCAGGGAGTCGGGGCTAGCGCTTTACCAGGTAATTCAGGTATAGCTCTTGCCCGATTTGTGTGACCGACTTGAGCTTTAACTCAAGGTGGTTGCGCTTTAGGAAACCTTTGCCGTCCATCAAGGTTGGCGCGTCGGCGCCTCCGATAAGTCGTGGGGTCAGCGTGACGAACAGTTCGTCGATGACGCCCTCGGCCGCAAAAGCAAAGTGAACGGTCCCGCCACCCTCCAAGAGTACTCGCCGACACCCCCGCTTGTACAAATCGGCAAGCACCGCTTCGGGCGAAAGTGTCTTTCGTGGCAGCACCACGACTTCGCAAACTTTACTGAATTTCGCGATGGCCCGGGCGGGCGCGAGTTTGGTCGTGTAGACCACCTTCCGGGTTTCTTCATGTTTCCATAGTTTGCGATTCAACGGCATGTCCAGTCGGCGGCTTAGTACGACGTTGATGGGGTGAGCGTGGTCGTGGTTGCGCACGCGCCGGCGCCGAACTTTGTCGTCCCGCACCAGGATTGGGTAACCATCATGACGAAGTGTGCCCGCGCCGATGATAACTGCGTCGTTTTCGGCGCGGATTTCGTCCATGCGTAGTCGGTCGCGTTTGGTTCCGAGCGGGAAGTTTTCGCGGCGATAGGTGGTAATCTTGCCATCCAGAGAGATAGCGAGGTTTACACTCACGTGAGGGCGGCGTTTGGGCATCGGTCTCAAAACGGTTTGGAGTCGCTAGGTTCGTTGCAGTATAACCAAACTACACGACAGCGCAAGTTCGCGCAGCTTTGAAGCGCCCGGAGAAACAACAATGCCGCAATCTAAACATGTCGTCATTATGGTGACGCGATCGGACTATCAAACCCTGTTTCAGGCGGTGAACCTGGCTGCTACGGCCGCGTCGTTGGGCAAGGGTTGTTGGGTGTTTTTGCAGTACGATGCGCTGGCAACGTTTGTTACCGACATGTGGGATCGCGCGGCCGAGCCCAACGCGGAAATGCGCGCGGCGTTTGACCGCTACGACCATGCGCCGCTATCGCAGACCCTGGCTGCAGTCCGGGAATCGGAAAACGTTCAATTGATCGCCTGTAGTGCGTCCATGGCCATGTTGGGTCTCGACGCTGAGACCGTGCTAAGCAAAGTCGACAGCGTTGCCGGGCTACCCACCATTATGGAGCGGGCAAGCGAAAGCGATCACTACCACTTGTAGCTATAGTGCAGTCTCGATGGCTTCGCGCAAGCGCGCGACCCCTTCTTCAATAATCTCCACCGGTGTCGCCGAGAACGAGAACCGCAGGTTATCGGTAAAGTGACCGCCAAAACAACTGCCGTACACGGTTGCCATGCCGTGTTCCATCAGCAGCCGATAAACGAACTTCTGGCGGGCTTCGCCTTCAAGGTTACGAGGAATCAACTCGGTAAAGTTGGGGAACAGGTAGAACGCTCCCTGTGGCTTGTCGACCGACACTCCGGGTAATTCGGTCAGGCCCCGGTGCAGCGCGTCGCGTCGCTTGGCGAACTCGTTCCGAGTGGATTGGATATGCGCGTCGCTGGCTTCGGTGTTGTTCAGCGCTTCCGCACCAGCAAACTGCAAGAACGTGGTAACGCCAGCGGTTTGCGTGTAGTTGCCCAAACGCAAGAGCTTGGCTACGTGGGTGTTGCGAGTAACCACATAGCCCAGGCGCCATCCAGTCATCGCGTAGGTTTTGGAAAGCGTGAACACCGAAATAACATTTTCTTGCTCGGCACCAGCGAGTGATTCGTGGTGCGTTCCGTCGAACGTATACTTTTCGTACGCTTCGTCGGAAATCAAGAAGCAGTCGTTGCGGGTACAAATTTCCAGCACACGCGTGAGCTCTTCGCGGGTGAACACCTTCCCTGTGGGATTTTGCGGGTTGTTCAGATAAAAGAACTCGGCGTCGCGAGTCGCGCGATCGACCTTGTCGTAGTCAATGGAGAAGTCCTGGTTTAGCGGCACTTCTTCAAAGTCGACTTGTGCGTAAGGAACGAAGTTCTCCAGTGCACAACTCCACGTGGGCGAAAATCCTGCACCGCGATCGAATAACTTAAACGAAAGCTCCAGGCCTTCCTGGCCGCCGTAAGTGGCGACGATGTTGTCGCGTGTCAGTCCCGTCGCGCCGTGGTCACGTTTGAGTTTTTCCAGAACGGCGTCTTTGTAGAAGTCTTCGCCGCCGGACTTGGGATACTTCGTAAGTCCGCGATCAAGCCCCTCTTTAATGGCGTCGACAATGTATGTCGGCGTGGCAAAGTCCAATTCGCCGCGCTGAAATCTAATAAAAGGCTTTCCCGACTTTTCGTAGTCGACCGCGCGCAGGCGCGCTTCTTCGCTGATCGAAACGATCGGAGACATACGAATTGATTCCAACGCCTGATTGAACTGAGTCCTGATCATCTAACGCTCGCGTTCTGTTAGTCTGATTTCTTGTTACGGGTTTTCTTGGGAGCCAGGCGACGCAACGAGTGCTTGTAAGCGCTGATCTGGCGGTTGCAATGGGCCACGACCGCTCGTTCCTGACCGGATATCGCGGTGGCTTTCTTTTCTTTGACTTCTTTAATGAGTTTTTTAAGCTCGGCTTTGTCGAGCTTAAGCCCTCTCTTGACCGCCGCTCCGGCCTTTCGTGCTCTGTTTGGCAAAACGATGCTCCTTGGTGATGGTACGCAATTGTAGCGGGGTATATAATACACGCGCCCAAATTGGTCATCAAGCCGCGTCGCACTAACCCGGGAAGTTATGAACATGAAACGATGGATTGCCCCGCTCCTGATTCTGGTCCTTTGCGGGTGTTCGCAGGAAGAGAAGCCCAGCCTGGAGGTGGGGTTGCCAAAATCGGCCGATCTTACTCGTGCCGAGAAGCGACAGTTCGAAGACCTTACGGTGCGCGAAATCGTGCAGGGAGGCGGCTTGATCGGTACCTCGCCAAGCAACTTACGGTTTTCCGCCGATGGCGGCACCATCTACTTCCAGTGGAACAGGCCTGGTCCACTGGACTCGTTAAACGCGGTGCGGCCGCAGTCGCCGTACGACAACTATCTGGATTTGGAGAAGCGCGCCGGCACCTTCGCGTTTGAGTTATCCACAGCCAGTTATCGCTCGCTCGGCAAGGCGGAGGCCAGGCGCACGGTTCCGTCCAGCGCGGTTTGGGACACCGCCCGCCGCCGTTGTGTCGAAACCAGGGGCGGCGACATCTATCTGGTCGATGCGACGACCGGTCAAGAGCGGGCGTTGGCGATCACGGTTGCCAACGAATCGAGTCCGGCGATTTCTCCGGACGGTTCGACTGTGTTTTATGTGGCTGGGGATAACCTGTTTTCGACCCCGTGGAGCGGCGGTCCGGTGACACAATTAACGGACCTGCGAACCGCGGACGAACCGGACGAAGAGCCGGAAAACGACCAGCGCGGGTTCTTGGAAAACCAGCAGCGCGAACTGTTCGCCGACTTCGCCCGCGAGGATGAAGAGGATGATCCTCCGCTTAAGCCGACGTACCTGGGAAGCGACCTGAACATTACTGGCCTGATGGTGTCACCCAGCGGTCGTTATCTGGCGGTAGAGTTGGAAAAAGAGGCCTCGGGAACCCGCGCACCCATCGTGCCCGAGTGGGTTACCGAAAGCGGCTACGTTGAATCGCGCGACACGCGGGCGAAAGTTGGCGAGGCGCAGGACCAGACGGGAATAGCGATCGTCGACTTGGGAACCAAGGACGCTACCTGGATGGACTCCGACGACAGCGAGTGGATGGTGGCGATGTCGTGGGCTCCGCGCACCGACCAACTGTTGCTACGCGGAATCACTGCAGACTGGCACCACCGGTTTTTTTACACGCTCGACCCGGCCGGTTCTACCAACGACGACGGAAAACTGTCCGCAACTCTGATCGATCACTACGAAGACACTGCTTGGGTTGGCGGACCTGATTTTTACAACACGGGCGCATGGATGCCGGGCGGCAACTCGGTTTACTATATTTGCGAGCGCGAAGGTTACGCTCACCTCTACACGGTTGATTTAACCGGCGCCCGTCAGCAACTCACGCGTGGCCCGTGGGAAGTGCACTCTGCGTGGTTCGATGAGCAACGCGACGTTTGGTGGTTGGTCACTAATGAAGGCGCGCCTGGCTCGCGTCGGTTGTGGCAAATGACCCGAGCTGGCGAACGAACGCTGGTCACCAGCAATCTGGGCAGTTACCAATTGGTGTTTGATGGCCGCATGCGGCGCGCGGCCGCGCTGTTCTCTACCGTGCGAACGCCCGATGAACTGTACACCATCGACCTCGACCAGCAACTGGTGGCAGGGCCGCATACCCAGTCTACGACGGAAAACTTTCGCTCCTATCCGTGGATTGTTCCGGAAGTCATTACGTTCCGGGCTTCCGATGGCGAGCGGATTCGCGCCCATCTGTTTAACCCACGTGACTTTGGCGCCAAACCCAACGGCGCTGGCATCGTGTTTATCCATGGTGCCGGGTACCTGCAGAACGTTACCGACTACTGGTCGTACTACTATCGCGAATACATGTTCAACCATCTGCTGGCAGCGCGCGGGTACACGGTGGTTAACGTCGATTTCCGAGCGTCGGAGGGGTACGGACGCGACTTTCGCGTCGCCATCCACGAGCACATGGGAGGGCGTGACGTAGACGACGTTGCCGATGCCGCGAAATACTTAATGAAGGAACACGGTGTCGGCAAGGATCAGGTTGGCTGCTACGGCGGTTCGTACGGGGGCTTTCTGACCCTAATGGCGCTTTTCCGTCACGGCGATGTTATGACCTCGGGGGCCGCGCTGCGGTCGGTGACCGATTGGGCTCACTACAACCATTGGTATACCTCGCGGATTCTGGGCACGCCGACCGACAACCCGGAGGCGTTTCGCAAAAGTTCGCCCATCTACTTCGCCGACGGCCTTAAAGGAAACCTGTTGATGTTACACGGCCTGGAGGATTCCAACGTGTTAGCCGCCGACATCGTCAGGTTGTCGCAGAAGCTCATTGAGTTGGAGAAGGAGAACTGGGAGTTGGCCCTTCACCCGGTGGAAGGCCACGGCTACCAACGTGCCACGTCGTGGAACGACCAGTTGACAAGAATCCTGAGGTTATTCGAAACAACGCTTCCAGATGGAGTTAAGTAAACGCTTACCCAGAGCGGGCCAGGCGACCTCGCGGGGCTTCTCTGGCGAGTCATTGTAAAGCGTAAGTGACAGTGTCACAAATATTTGCGCGTTGCGGTGGAGGACAAATACCGCTTGCTTTTTAAAGATTTGAAACTCATAATGGTGGTTAGTGGGGCTGCGCAGGCGTGCGCCCCCTCAAAGACTTATTTTGCCCTTCCCTCGTGGTGCACGGTTCTACCACTGCATGGATGTTGTTTCTCCCCGCAGCATCCAACTACTGCAGGCATCACGGGGAAGGTTTTTTTTGGGAGGTAACGATTGATCTGGTACGACGTGCTAAGCAAGACGCCGGTCGGGAATGTGGTCGTGGCCTGCGGTGAAGACGGACTTTGCGGTGTGGTGTTTGATTCCGCAAACCCGGACGTCGAATTGGAGCGACGTTTTCCCGGCGAGGCTTTCGTTCGCGACACGCGTCACACCGCGGACGCCAGTCGGCAGTTGCGCGAGTATTTCCGCGGTGACCGTGTGACTTTCGAACTCGATTTGGATTTGACGAGAATTCGTACCCGCTTTCGCCGGGACGTGCTTCGCGCATGCGCTCAGGTCCCTTTTGGAGAAACCGTGAGCTACGGCCAACTGGCCGATCTTGCCGGCGCCCCACGTGCGGCGCGCGCGGTTGGCAGCACCATGGCGGCCAACCCGATGCCAATTGTAATTCCCTGCCACCGGGTCGTGTCGTCTACCGGGTTGGGCGGATTCACCGGAGACCTCGGTATCAAAAAGACGCTACTGGCGCACGAACACGTTGAAGGTTTCGCACTGTCATCGGCTAGCAAGCGCTAGTCAACGGAAAGCGAGACCTTTCACTCTAGCGGCGAACTTCGATCGTAGATGTCCAGGGGGGTGTCGTTGGCAAGGTTAACGTACAGCCGCGCCGCCCACGCTTCGTCGTCGCTGATATCGTCGGGCAGCGGCTGACCGGGATACATGATGTACGCGGTCTGGCTAACGTGCTCAAACCGAATGGCGTGACCCAGTTCGTGCAGCATGACCTGGTAGGTTCGATGCGCGTCCGCGAAGTCATCGACAACCTGAATATCAGCCGACCGGTAGTAGCCATTCTCGTCGCGTTCGGTGTCGGCCAATCCGTTTTGAATGCCCATTTCCGCGCGAGTGCGAAATCGAAACACCACTCCATCGCTGGGTGGTTCGTCCACAACCTGATAGATTTCCACTCCCGCCCGCGCGTTCCATTGCAGCGCTGCCTGCCGCGCTAACGACCCGTAGTCCACACCCAATGAGTTAACAAAGTCCGGCGCGAAAACCCGCACCGGATACGCCAACCACCGTCGGTGAGATCCGTCAATCCACTCGTTAACAAGGCGATCGAACAGTTCCAATACGTTGCTAGCCGTACTTTCATCGGTGGGCAGGTAGGGAATGACCTGAGTGGTCAGGTCGGTGTCGTCCGATACTTCCCGTTGCAACTGGGTGCGGTGATACGGCACCGGTGAGGTTGATTCCAGGAGAATGCCGACGTTGCCCGTGGCAATGTCGTCGACAACATAGTGACCGTCAGAGTCGGTCACGGTTTCGACAGTCTTTTGCGCAACGACGACGACCCGCATTCCCGCAACGCCCAGGCCGGTCATAACGTCGGTGCAGCGACCGGTTAGCGTGACGCCGGAGATTCGTACCGATGCCAGCTGCCCCGCGGGGCCGACGTTGCCAGAAGCGTCAACAGCGCGAACCCCGACAACGAGGTCGCGGCCGCGTTCGGTCGCGGGGATTACTACCAACTCGCCGACGCCCGGCGGCGCTGGAACCGGCGGGTTATCAAGTTCGAGCGCGTTGTTCCAGTCGAGTGTGTGTCCGTATCCAAAGCGGACCTGGTAACCAGCGACCCTGGCGACCCGTCCGTCATCGCGGGGCGCTGTCCAGGTGGCGGTTATGGTTCCGTCGGAGCCCACCGCCAGTGCCAGGTCGGAAACGGCGTGAGGCGGCGTGGTGTCCGCCAGTTTAAACACGTTGTCGCCGGAACCGCAGCCAATCGTAAAAGGTAGTCCGGTAGCGATTACCAATGCGGCGACTCGCGCGCGCGCTAACGCTATGCGGATGAATGTCTTTGCGCGGCTCATAGTGTAAGTATATCTACCTCAGTGGGACCAATTCAATGGAGTGACTGCGGCCGACTTGACTTATGACGTTGAACGCCGTATCGTGTTATTTCCCAACTAGTTTAAAGATAATCAGAAATCAGATTTACTCGCCTGACGCGAGCGATGGAGGACGAAGAGGAATGGAAAACGGAGTACACAACGTTCTGATCCTGGGTTCCGGGCCGGCGGGATTGACGGCGGCGATCTACGCATCCCGCGCCGACCTGAGCCCGCTGGTGGTTGAAGGTTTTCAGCCCGGCGGCCAGTTGATGATTACCACCGACGTCGAGAACTATCCCGGGTTCGAAAACCCGGTGATGGGCCCGGATCTAATGGAAGTCATGAAGAAGCAAGCCGCTCGTTTCGGAACCACGTTCGATCTCGCACACATCGACCGTGTTGAGCTGGACGGAGACGTTAAGAAGCTCTATGCCGGCGACAAGGAGTACCAATGTCGTTCGCTTATTATTTGCACCGGCGCCCAGGCAAAGTGGCTGGGAATTGAGAGCGAAGAAAAGCTGATGGGCTTTGGCGTGTCGGCGTGTGCGACTTGCGATGGGTTTTTCTTTCGCGACAAGGTGATTGTCGTGGTTGGCGGCGGCGACACCGCAATGGAAGAAGCAACTTTCCTGACCAAGTTCGGGTCGAAAGTGTACGTCGTGCATCGTCGCGACGAACTGCGTGCGTCGAAGGCAATGCAGGAACGCGCGTTCAACAACGAAAAGATTGAGTTCATCTGGAACACCGAAGTTGAAGAAATTTTGGGCAGCCAGGACGGCGGCGTTACCGGCATCGTGCTTAAGAACAACAAATCCGGCGAAACCCAAAACCTCGACTGCAGCGCGGTGTTTGTGGCGATTGGTCACAAGCCCAACACCGATATTTTTAAGGGCGTTCTCGACATGGACGACCACGGGTACCTGTCCGTCGAAGCGGGTACAACCCGGACCAACATTCCGGGTGTCTTTGCTGCAGGCGACGTGGCCGACAGCATTTATCGGCAGGCGGTAACGGCGGCGGGACTTGGCTGTATGGCCGCGCTCGATGCCGAACGTTTTCTCGGAGACTAGTTTGTCAGATTCTTTCGAAGCAGATCCCGCCGTCACCGGGCGAATCGCGCCGCTCATCCGCGAACTGCTAGTTGCGGTTGGCGAAGACCCCGATCGCACAGACCTGCAAAAAACACCGGCCCGGGTTGGCGATGCGTGGCAGGAATTCACTCGCGGTTACGCCCAGAATCCGGTGGCGCTTCTGCAAGAAGGTGCGTTTGACGACGACGCCCAGGGGCTGGTTGTGGTTCGCGACATCGAGCTGTTCAGTTTGTGCGAACACCACCTGGTGCCTTTCTTCGGGCGCGCGCACGTGGGGTATGTTCCCGACGGCAAGGTCGTCGGGCTTAGTAAAATTGGTCGCGCGGTCGACGCGCTGGCGCGGCGACTGCAAGTGCAGGAAAGACTAACCGCCGAAGTGTGTCAGGCGCTTACCGAAGCGGTAGCACCCAAAGGTGTTGCCGTGGTCATCGAAGCCCAACACCTGTGCATGATGATGCGCGGATCGCAGAAAACGCAAAGCTCGGTGATCACCTCGCAAGCGACCGGGATCCTCCAGCACGACAGTGCGGCTCGCGCCGAATTTAACGCACGAATATCGCTTCCCGAAGAATGATCTACCTGGACCACAACGCGACCACGCCGGTTCGCCCTTCCGTGTTGGAGCAACTGCCGGTTTGGGCGGCGGCCGTCGGCAATCCCAACAGCGTGCATCACGCGGGACGCGGGGTTCGCGACATTGTCGATGCCGCGCGCGAGCAAATCGCTAACGCGTTTGGGTGTTTGCCCCGCGATGTCGTCTTTACCTCGGGTGGAACCGAGGCTTGTCACCTTGCCATCCACGGCGCGCTTGCGGTTGGTCGGGGCGCGCACGTCGTCACCGCCGCCACCGAGCATCCAGCGGTGCTGTCGTCGGTTCAAGCGCTAACAGCACGAGGGGTAGAAGTCAGCGTTCTTGCCGTGGACGGAGAGGGCCGCGTGGCGACTGACGTTTTGCGCGCGGCGATTCGCCCCAACACCGCGTTGGTGTCGATAATGTGGGCGAACAACGAGACCGGGGTGGTGCAACCCATTAGCGACCTTGCGGACATTGCGCACGAACACGGCGCGCTCTTTCACACCGATGCCGTTCAGGCTGTGGGGCGCGTTCGCAACATCGCCAGGACCAACGCCGACTTCATTGCAATTTCGGGCCACAAATTAGGCGCGCCTAGCGGCGTGGGTGCGTTGGTAGTCCGCAATTCCGCAAACGTGAATGGTGTCGTCACCGGCGGCGGGCAGGAACGCGGTAGGAGAGGCGGAACCCAGAATGTGGTTGGGGTCGCCGCGCTTGGATTGGCGCTCGGCGAATCGCTGGCCGAACACGAGGCGTCGATCGCGCGCCTGGCGAGGCTACGTGACTATTTCGAGTCAGCTGTTCGCGAAGCGATCCCAGACGTTGCGATTAACGGCGGCGGTGCGGACCGTGTTCCCAACACCAGCAATCTAATGTTTCCCAACACGGACGCCGAAGGCGTACTCGCACAACTTGACGCGGTTGGTATTTGCGCCTCGGCTGGCTCGGCGTGTTCCGCTGGCGATCGCGATCCTTCGCACGTGCTCACCGCGATGGGACGCTCGCGACTCGAAGCGCAAGCGAGCGTTCGCATCAGCCTGGGTTGGAACACATCCGGTGCGGATGTGGATAAGTGTCTGGAAGTGCTCCCCGGGGCAGTCGCGCAGGCCCGCGCTATCCACAGAAACTCTGCCTAACAGCCCGTATCGGCGCGCTTTTCTGCCGCTCTGGCTTTGACAGATTCGCCACCTGTGCGCTATGTTGCGCACAGAAGCTACTATTTACCAGCCCATGCGGCTTAACCGCGCCAGGCGCAAGCAAGGACCAGCAAATGTCGATTAAACCAGATAAGTGGATTACGCGGATGGTGAAGGAACACGGGATGATCGAGCCCTACGTCGAGTCATCGGTAAAAGATGGATCGGTGTCGTACGGTGTGTCTTCTTACGGTTACGACATTCGCATTGCCGACGAGTTCAAGATTTTCACCAACATCAACAACACTGTTGTCGACCCCAAGAACTTCGACAACAACGCGTTTCAGGATTTCAAAGGCGACGTCGCCATCATCCCGCCCAACTCGTTCGCGTTGGGTCGAAGCGTTGAGTACTTTCGTATTCCGCGCAACGTAATGACCGTCTGCGTCGGCAAGTCGACGTACGCGCGTTGCGGGATCATCACCAACGTGACGCCGTTCGAGCCGGAGTGGGAAGGCTACGTGACCCTGGAGATTTCCAACACGACGCCGCTGCCCGCGAAGGTCTACGCCAACGAGGGAATTGCGCAGGTGCTGTTCTTTGAATCGGACGAAGATTGTCTGACGTCGTACCTCGACAAGAAGGGCAAGTACCAGGGCCAGGTGGGGATTACTCTGCCCAAAGTGCCGTAAAACCCACGTAAACAGGCGCAAATCGGCCAAAAAACTGCCAAAAATGCCGAAAAATGCCCTCAGAACGTCTCTGGGGGCATTTTTGTCTTTGACAGAATTGCGTAAAAGCCGTTATTCCAGGGTAGAAGTCACTTATCACGGGTTTCAGCCCATTTCACTCAGGGAGGACCAGGATGGCCAGAGCCAAGAAACCGGTCGAATTGATTATTTCCAAGGCACGCACTAAAGCTGCTGCCAAAAGCTGCAACGTTTCCAGCGAGTTCTACGGAGCTCTCGACAAGACCGTGCGCGGCATGATCAAAGAAGCCGAAACGCGGGCGAAAGCTAACAAGCGCAAGACCCTTAAGGCCTGCGACCTGTAACAGCTACGCTTAGTGGAATTAGAACGGCCACCGGGTTATCTCGGTGGCCGTTTTTTTTGATGTGGTGTGTGCGACGTTATTTAAGAAGCACCACCTTGCGCAGCACCTGCCAGTCTTCGGATTTCACGCGTACCAGGTACACACCGCTAGCGGCGTCGTTACCGGAACGATCGACGCCGGACCAGGTCAGCTTGTGACCGCCAGCGGCCAGGGTAGCGTTGGCAAGTGTTCGCACGAGTTGACCGCGCACGTTGAACACTTCGACGGTGACAGCGCGGGCGCGGTCTAACTCAAACGCGACAGTGAGAGTCGGGTTAAACGGGTTGGGGTAAGCGCCAAGAAACCGCAGCGACAGCGGCGCGCTAGGGTCGATTGCGGTGGGAAGCCGGTACTCGAACGGACCAATGTCGACCGTCGTTCCAATGACTCTCGGGTTTCCATCCAAGTCGGTATCCGGTAGGAACGGTGCCGCTACGGACCCTGCGTCTATGTTCGCCGAACCTGCAGTTAGTCGGAGATCGGACCCCATCTGGTTTACGAACATCGGGTCGGTATCGATGTTGTTACCGCCATCGATACTGGACGTTCCCATCCACGCACCGCTACCACCGGAACCCTCAAGGTTACAAAATCGATAGGTGCTATAGCAGAACTCTCCTTGTGAATCGAAATATCGATTCGCAAACACGGCGCCGCTATTTCCTCGCATGACGCAGTTCCAAAACGCTGGCTGTGCGACCTGCGCGCCGGGAGTTGTGTTAAACACAGCACTTCCCATGAACTCCGTTGAGTTACTAACGAAAGCGCTGTTGGTGATCGTCGGGCTGCTCTTGGAGTTGTAAATTCCTCCGCCGGCCGAAGCAGCATTGCCGTAAAAGATGCTGTTGACGAACACGGCTTCGGATTCAATTACGGCGGCTCCGCCACCGTAGGTTCCAACATTGCCTTCTAAAGTCAGTCCTGTTCCCACTGCGGAGGAACTAGATATTTGAATGCCCGTGTTCGTGGAACCGGCAATCGTTACGTCGGACAAGACTAGCGAGCTTTCGGTGGCGTTTACTCCGCGCCGGTTGCCGAAACACGACACGTTGGTCAACTCCACCACGCTTTTTGAGATGTTGATACCGTTCTCGCGCCCTGCAACAACGAAGATCCCGTCCAGCACCACACCGCCACCAACTTGATCCGCAACGACCACACTTGCTGGGTTGTCGACCGGTCCGGGCTGGCCAATTTCACCTGAAAGTATGGTCTGGTTACGCAACCAGTCGCGGGCGTCCGGGTGGGTTTCGTGACCGGCGAAGCCACCCAGCACCTTTATGCCACTACGGAGTGCGAGCCCCTGTAGCGTTGCGGGATAGACCCCGCCCGCAACCCAGACTTCCTTTACCGCACCGCAGGCGTTGGCCAGCGCATCGCCAAGCGAAACGAATGCATCGTGCCAACTCGATCCATCGTTGTTGCCCTCGGCGGTGACGTCGACGTAAAGCACGTCGTATGGAGGGCACGTTGAGCCTTGGTACTCGTAGGCGCCCACGTCGACTACGGCGTTGTCGAAGCGAGGAAGTCCATTCAGGTCGGTCGTGAGTTGGGCGGCCGCGTTGTTGTCGCCACGATCAACGACCGGAGAAATCCCTGTAGGTCTAAAGTCACTACTGCTGACGAGCCGCGGGTTGGCGCTGTTGTTGTTGCCGCCGTCTGCTCCCAGGTGGGTATCCCAATCGGTGCTCCCGCCTGAACCCTCGACAAAGCAGTTGCGGTACCAGGCGGTTCCGTTGTCTCGTCGAACCAGGTCTCGGTTTATGTCGCTCCACAAAATCGAATTCGAAAACGACGCATGTCCATTCTTGATGTGGATTGCGTTGCCGCCAAAGTAGGCAGGGTTGTAAACCGCGGTAATGTTTAACAGTGTCGTCTGCGAGCCAACAAGACTAAGTGCGGCACCGTCGTGTGCGTTGTTAACGCGAAAACTACAGTTTGCAATTGAAGCGGTTGAGCCCAGGGTGGCGATGGCGCCGCCGCGGCCTCCGAAGTTTGCGATGTTCTCGACGAATCGGCTGTGGGTGATCGATGGGGTTCCGCCCACCACGTAGATGCCGGCTCCCCGGTCGGCGCCGCGATTCCGGGCGACTAGCAGGTTCGCCAGGACCGCGTCGGAGTTCTGCACCAGCAGCCCGGCACCTTCGGAATCTGGACCGTTGGCGAAACCGTCGAAGATCGAAAACCCATCCAGCCGCGTTTGCGCATTGGCATCTTTAATTGTCACCACATGGTACGCGTTATCTTCGTCGGCGGTGGTACCGATGGCTCCACTGAGAACGGTTGGATTGGCCCACCAGTTCCGTTGCTCACGAGTGGTTTCGTTGCCGGCAAAACCGCCGTAAATGGACAGACCCGAAGGTATCGCGAACGTTGCATCGCGGTCTCCGCCAGGGTCGGTTGGGTATACGCCTGCGGCGACCCACGCTTCCTGAATTTGCGGGCAGAAGTACGTCAATACAAACGCGCTTCGTGGGTCGGTAAACGCGTCAGCCCAGGAACTTCCGTCGCCGGTCCCAGACGCGCTGTTGTCTACGTAGTAAACCTGTGATGGCGGACATTCGACATGCAGCTCATAGGCACCGATGTCGATGGCCAATCCAAACTGCCGCGACATGCCGCCCAGGTCGACGGCGAGTGTAAGCGGAGGGCTGAGCGATCCCTTGTCGATGGCACCGGAAAAGAGACTAAGTTGGTAGTTGTTGGCTGGCACGTTTACAAAAACCGGGTCGATGTCCAGGTTTCCGCCGCGATCGCTACCAAAGGATAGATTCCATCCGGGACCTGAACCGTTGGAACCTTCCACAATGCAGTGAGAGAATCCAGGCTTGTCGACTAACGATTCGATATTTGGACCTATGGGCGCGGAATTTCCGTGGTAGATTGTGTTGAAATTGGTGAACCAGCCGGTATTCAAGCCGTCCAAGTAGAGGCCTCCCCCCGAAACCGACGCAGAGTTTCCAGCGACTGTACAGTTGGTTACAACGCCGTCGGCGCCACTGCCGGAAAGTCCGCCGCCACGCACGGCGCTGTTTCCGTACACCAGAGCGTTCACGAATACAAATCCGCCACCAATCACGTGCGCGCCGCCACCGATGGTGGCGACATTGTCGGTGATGATTACGTTTCTCAAGCTGGGGCTGGCGTTGAGGCTAAGAATACCGCCGCCATGAGGAATATCTGCGCCCACAGCGTTGCCATCGCGAATAGTGAAGCCATCAACAATCGCGCTGATGTCCACGCCAATCGCCGTAACGACGTGGTGAACGTTATCGATGCTTCCCGGTGTCCCAATCTCGCCCGATAGAATCGTGGGGTGATCCGCGAAGCTGCGCTGCTCGACCGCGGTCTCGCCACCGTCGAAACCACCCAGGATTGTTACCCGCGCCGGAACTGCAAAAGTGTCGGTTCGCAACGAACCCGGAGTGTAGATTCCCTCTGCGACCCAGATTTCGTCGAAGTCGTTGGCCGCATTTAACGCATCAACGAGATCGGTAAAAGCATCCGCCCAGGATACGCCACTGTTGGCACCGGTTGCTTCGGTGTCGACAAAGATGATAGCGGCGGAGACAGGTGGGACCGCCGCCAGCAGCACGAGCGCTGCCGCGATATGAGTCACGGTGCGGAAGAGTGATTTCATTGTTTCTCCCATCGAGTCTCAATTGGACACGGTTGAACAGGGGAGCGCGACCGCCAGGAAAGCATATCGACAGTAGAAAACGTTGAGCTATCGATACGATCGTGTCGACGCGGTTATTTAAGAAGCACCACCTTGCGCAGCACCTGCCAGTCTTCGGATTTCACGCGTACCAGGTACACACCGCTAGCGGCGTCGTTACCGGAACGATCGACGCCGGACCAGGTCAGCTTGTGACCGCCAGCGGCCAGGGTAGCGTTGGCAAGTGTTCGCACGAGTTGACCGCGCACGTTGAACACTTCGACGGTGACAGCGCGGGCGCGGTCTAACTCAAACGCGACAGTGAGAGTCGGGTTAAACGGGTTGGGATAAGCGCCGCGGAACGCCAGGCGCGGCCCGGTTTCGGTTGCAACTCCGCTGGGCGTCGGGTCGAACTCATACGCGCCCATGTCAATTCCTGCGCCCAGAACGCGGGGGGCGCCAGCCAGGTCGGTGGCCGGTAAACCCGGGAGCGTTCCGTCACCTGCGTCAACCGCGGGGGAGGAAGCGGTAAGGGCAAAGTCTCCCGCTCCAGAGTTAGCGAACAGCGGGTCGGCGTCCAGGTTGTTGCCACCGTCGCTTCCCATTGTGCCATTCCATGCTCCGCTACCGCCAGATGACTGGACGATCGAGTGGTAGTACGTGGTCACGCAACTTCCGCAGGTGCTCACCAAACCATCGCCGGTGTTTCCCCAGACAATGGTGTTAAACATCTCGACCGTTGCGGATGGAATGATTCCGTTAGTTGTGTTGATCAGCAGCGCGTTGCTGCTCCCACTGGTGTTGTTTGCAATCGTCGAGTTGACGATCAATAACGTGCCACTGTTGTTGTAAATCACTCGGTCGTGGTTTCCGGTTAGCAACGAGTTCGTCGCGGTAACGTCAGATTGAAACAGGTCTAGCGCGTAGTCTTCACTTCCAATAAACACACAGTCCGTCAGCGTAGCGTCACACAGCGACAGCCGCAGACCGCCAACGTCCTGGAATACGACGTTGGCGATGTCGATTGAGCTAAGTTGCAACAGCGATTCGCGGTCGTTATCGACGACGACAAGATTGTGCAAAGTTAATTGGCTGCGGTCCACTTGAATGGGCCGACTCGATTGGGTAAGCGTGAAGCCGTCGAGGTGTGCGCCGGCAAGCCCTGAGCCGCTGACCACCTCCAACGGTCCCCCGGTGGAATCCTGCCCGCTAAGCACGGTCGGGTTGCCCACCCAATCCCTTTGCGCGAGCAATGATTCGGTACCGTTGAACCCGCCGTAAATACCTGTGTTGTTGCGGAGTTGATAGGTCTGTTCGCCGTCGGTTTCGGTTGGTACGTACGTTCCTGCAGCGACCCAAATGTCCGACGAGCCGCAAGCTACCTGCAGAGCATCTTGCAAATCGGTAAATGCATCGGCCCACGACGAGCCATCGTTCGCACCGGTAGCGGAGCCGTCCACATAGAGAATCGGGTTCGCGCTGCACAGCGTTTGCCGCTCCACTGCGCCGATATCAACGGTGCCATCCACGATGCGAGGGTTTCCCCAAAGGTCGGTTGACGGCACACCAGCGGCGGCGTTATTGCCGGCGTTTTGAACTGGCGACCCGGTTTGGAAATCCGGAGGGTCGACCGTAAATTGCGGGTTGGCGTCGATGTTGTTCCCCAGGTCGGTGCCGTAGCTGGAATTCCAACTCGAGCTACCGCCGGATCCTTCAACCAGACTATGCTGATACGTTGGTTGGCTCCCGCCAAGGTTGGTCACCACCGCATACGGAGCTCCGATGATACGACACCCAAACAACAGGGAGTTAACAATGACCGGGTCGCTGTTTTCGTTGTAGAACATGCAGCCGTTGCTTAGTTCTCCGGTGAGATTGTTGGCAACGGTGACGTTCACAAAAGTGGGATTGGTGTTGGTCAAGTGAACCCCGGCGCCCTCGGCAAGACCAAACGATGTGTTGTCGGTAATGGCGCAGCCGCGAAAAGTTGGGTTACCTCCATTAACACTAACTCCGCCGCCGCGATCACTTAGGTTTGTATATATCCAACAGTTCACAATGTCGGGACTTCCGTTGCCAATGTAGATGCCGCCGCCGCGGTACGCTTCGGCGTTACTCCGGACCTCCAGATTGGCCAGCGTGGGGCTGGCGTTGGTCACTCGTATCCCGGCACCGTTGTATATGTCTGCGCCGTTGCCTTCGCTGACGGTGAACCCATCGAGAACGGCAGTCGCATCGACGCCGTCCGCCGTCACCACGCTATAGGCGCGTTCAAACTGGCCGCCGCCCATGTTACCCGTCAGCGTAGTTGGGTTGTTCTTCCAGTCGCGCTGCGAACGCATGGTTTCGGTTCCATCGAACCCGCCGTAAATCTCCAGATTGTTATAGAGACGAAAGGTGGCAAAACGGTCGACATTCGCACCCAACGGATAAGTGCCTTGCGCCACCCAGATTTCACTAATTCCCGGACAGATCTGCGCCAACTGAATTGCGCCGCGCACACTTACCAGTGCGTTCGCCCAGCTGTCGCCGGAATTGCCTCCCGCGGCGGTGCCATCGACATAAACAACAGGTCCGCTCGGGCAAACGATTTGAAACTCGAACGCTCCGATGTCGACGGCGGATCCCGAGATCCGCGCCGCTCCGGCCAGGTCGGTGCTGGCTAGATTGGGCGCACCGTTGTCGCCCGCTTCGATAGCTTCGCTGCCTAGCGCTAACCGGTAATCACCTGGTCCGGGGTCGATAAACAATGGGTCGATGTCGAGATTGTTTCCGCCATCGATTCCGTAGTCGGGGTCCCACGAATTGCTTCCGCCGGATCCGCCAATAACGGAGTAGGAAAAGTTCAGGCCACCGCTGAGGTAGTAAACGTTGGGGTTACCGGGCGAGGTGTTGCCATAAACGACGCAGTTGGTAAGCACCGGAGTACCGGCGGCACTAGACATGCCGCCGCCATTAAGGCCTGCGGCGTTACTGGCGATGGTTACGTTAGTCAGTACGGCATCGCTCAGCACTATCGTCACGCCGCCACCGGTATCGGCCGAGTTACCAAACACCAGGACATTAGTCAGTTGGGGAGAGCCGTTGCGGATAAACAGGCCGCCCCCGACCGCTGCCGTGTTGTCGTTTACGATAGTGTTGCGGATGGTGGGCTCGCCGGCATCGCACACGATTCCGCCGCCAATCATGGACGGGCCCCCAAGCGCGTTACCCCTGGTAACTGTAAATCCGTCGAGGACCGCGGTGTTGTCGACGCCGTCTCCGGTAACGACGTGGTGGCTGTTATCGGCGTTGCTCGTCGTGCCGATCTCGCCACTTAACACCGTAACGTTGGTCGCATAATTGCGTTGGGTCAGTAAGGTTTCGGTGCCAGCAAAGCCGCCGTAAATCTCAACCCCCGAAATGAGTTGAAACGTATCGGTCCGGTTGGCTCCCGGCGTGTAGGTTCCGGCGGCGACCCAAATGTCGTCACCCGGGCTGGCGGTCAATAAGGCTGGGGCGAGGCTCGCGAACGCGTTGGTCCAGGACGAGCCGTCGTTTGCCCCGGTTGCGGTGGCGTCGACGAAGATCGTCGCGCCGATGGCCGATCGAGGCATGATGAGAGCGCAAATAAGCAGAACAGCGGCGATGCGCGAGCGCATGTCGTCCTCCAGGAAGAGGTTAGGAAGCCTGACGCCGCAAGGGGATGGACGCAACTGAGCGAGAGCGTGTTTATGTAAGTATAGCACGGTCGACCCGGTTTGGCACCCCGCAGGCAACACCGGGTTGCATCCGCCCGCGAGCCCAGCACAACGGCAAACCCCTTGCGAATAAGGGGACTACGTGCTAGGTTAACTCAATTACCTTCGGCGCAACCCAGCCCACGACTACCCCGGCCCAACGACCTATGGAGGCAGCCCGCGAAATGGCGGACAAGATTATTGGCACCGGTATAACCTTTGATGACGTGTTGCTCGTCCCCAACAAGAGCACGGTGCATCCGTCTGACGTCGACCTGTCGACCAAACTCACCAAGAAAATTAAGCTGAACATTCCCATTGTGTCGGCCGCAATGGACACCGTCACCGAAGCCGAATTTGCGATCGCGCTGGCGCGTCAGGGCGGGATCGGGATTCTTCACAAGAACATGTCTGCCGAAGCCCAGGCGGCGCAGGTTGACACCGTCAAGCGTAGCGAAAGTGGGGTTATCTCCGAGCCGATAACGCTCGACCCCAATAAGCTGGTTCGCGACGCCGAACTGCTGATGGCCAGGTATCGGATTTCGGGCGTTCCTATTACCGACGACAAAGGCAAGTTGGTGGGCATTCTGACCGCACGCGACCTTCGGTTTAACGACGACGATTCCAAACCGATTCGCGACCTGATGACGTCGGAGAACCTGGTCACCGCCCCGCAGGGCATCGACATGGCCGAAGCCAAGAAGATGTTGCACGAACACCGCATCGAAAAGTTGCCGGTGGTCGACGACAACAATCGGCTTAAGGGCCTGATCACGGTAAAAGACATCCAAAAAGATCTCGACTACCCAAACGCCGCCAAAGACTCAACCGGTCGTCTGCTGGTCGGAGCGGCGGTTGGTGTTGGCCCCGACGCGCTGCGTCGCGCCGAGTTGCTGGTCGCCGCCGGTGTGGACGTGGTGGCGATTGATACCGCACACGGCCACTCGATTAACGTCCTGGAGACGCTAGAAAAGATTAAGACCAAGTACCCCAAGCTGCAGGTGATTGCAGGTAACATTGCTACCGCCGCAGCCGCACGCGACTTAATAAAGTACGGCGCCGACGCGATTAAGATAGGCATGGGGCCCGGCGCCATTTGCACGACGCGGGTGGTTGCCGGCGCGGGTGTGCCTCAGGTGACCGCAATTATGGAATGTGCCGAAGTGGCGGCGCGCTTGCGCGTACCCCTGATCGCAGACGGCGGTATCAAGTACAGCGGCGACGTAGTCAAAGCGATTGCCGCCGGCGCCGACACCGTCATGATCGGCAGCCTCTTCGCCGGCACCAAAGAAACGCCGGGCGAAATTGTGCTCTACGAAGGCCGCTCGTTTAAAAATTACCGCGGAATGGGATCGATTGCTGCCATGAAAGAAGGCAGTAAGGACCGCTACGCGCAGCAGGATGTGGACGAAGAAAACAAACTTGTCGCCGAAGGTATCGAAGGCCGAGTGCCGTACAAAGGCGAGCTTTCCGATTCGGTGTTTCAGTTGTGCGGCGGTCTGCGTTCTGGAATGGGATACTGCGGGGTGGGTACGATCGGCGACCTCAAGCGCAAAAGCAAGTTCGTCCAGGTGTCGCCCGCCGGGCTGCAGGAAAGCCATCCTCACGACGTAATCATCACCAAGGAAGCGCCTAACTACCGCTTGAAGTAACATGAGTCTGAGCTGGCACGGACAAATCAATCGAACGCTATGGGAACTGCGCGAAAGCATTAAGGCTCATCCCGACGTGCGCCGGTATCGGCGTGAATTGCTTAGAGCCCACTTTCTTCAGCACTTCGAATACGACCGCGCGCAACACGTCGCGCGCGATGACCGTTCGTTTTTATTCTTGCACGACGAAGAAACTCCTACTTGCTTGCTGCTCCATGGCGCGCAGGGAACTCCTGCCGAGATGCGCGAGTTGGGCAACTACCTCTACTCCAAAGGATATTCGGTTTATTGCCCGCGCATGGCACGCACCGATGCCAAGGAAAACATGGTGTCGTGGGAGTCGTGGGTGACCCAGGCCGAGAACGCGTTGGAAACCACTCGCGCGTTTACCCGCGATGTGTTTGTCGTGGGCTTAAGTCTGGGTGGCACGATCGCAATGATTCTTGCGCAGTTGCAAAAGGTTTCCGGCCTTGTGCTGTTGGCGCCGGCACTGTATCCGCGGTTAAGTTTGAAGGCCCGGTTTATGGAAATTGCGCGAATCGCGACGCCAACCGTCTTCTATCGCCTTGCCGGGTGGAACGGCGAAGTCATGAAGGCAATGGATCATGCCAAGAAGACGTCTAAGAAAATTGCGGTGCCTGTCCTGTGCCTGCAAGCCGCCGACGATCGGCATCTGTCGCATCGCGGTCTCAAGACAATTCGCAAGAACGCGAAGCATCGCAAGAGCGAAGTTCGCGTGCTTCCGCATGGCTCTCACGTGCTAACCCGCGGACAGGCCAAAGACGATGTGTTTACGCGCATCGAAGGGTTCCTGAATCAAACCAAGTATCAGCGTCGACCGCGGCGCGCGAATTCCGAAAGTGATGTCGCCGCACAAGCTGCAGCGATCAAGGCCGAGGGAATCCCGGTGTTGGTCGGGCCTGAAGATGTAGCGGAAATTCATGAGCGCGGTGAAACCGCCGAGCGTTCATCGCAGCGTCAAGGTGGGCGGTCGGAATCGCCCGAGCGCAACGAAGGCGGCGGCGATCGCGAGCGACGCCCACGACGGCGGGGAAGTCGCGGAGGCCGTCGTGCCCGCAAGGCGCGCGAGGGAGCGGCGGACGCGCCGAAACCGGAAGGCGCGGAAGAGTCGAGCGAGCGGGCCGAACCGGCCGAAAAGAAGGAAACCCGACCGCGCGGTGGCCGCCGGGATCATGACGAACGCAAGACACAGTCCCGTCAAGATGAAGCAAGTGATTCCGGCGCCGACACTCCGGCCGAGAAACGAACCGACGGTGAACGCCCCGGAGGAGAAAGGCGCAGGCGTCGTCGTCGCGGGAGCCGTGGTCGCGGACGAGGGCGCGGACGTGGTGGAGATCGGTCGCGGACGGAAAGCGGCGAAGGCTCGTCGGGTGGAAATGAAAAGTCGTCAGGTGGGGGCTCTAACAACGCGCCGCCCAAGTCAGAACCGCGCGACGACTAGTTCTCTACGATAAAGCGAAACGACGGGTCGATTTCCTGGATGCGCTTGCCCAGGCGAATCAGTTGGCCATACAGCTCGTCGGACTTCTCGCGCATATACTCCGAATACAAGTCCAAGAACTCATCCTGAAGCTTTCGCAGTTCTTTGTCGCTGGTGAAGCTATCGACCGATCGTTCCAGGTGGTAAACGTCGCCGGTCCCCAAGCGATCGAGAATGTTAAAGTACTCGCCTCGCATGTGACTGAGGACTTCAACGTAGCGCTCAAACCCGTTTGAAAGTTTCTCCAACACTTCCGTGATCCCCGCGGATTTTCGGAACATCGACTGGCTATAGGAGTAAGCGAACTGGTAGTACGACTTCGCACGTCCCATGTAAGCCTCTTCGTTGTTCTTGAGCCATTTGTCCTTAGAGCCCGGGCGCGTTCCGTCGGGGTTCTTAAAGATACCGGTGGAGATTAGCAGGAAGTCGGCGTTGGTTTTGTAAATGGTGTACTTGAGCCGAACGTCGTCGGAGAGCCGAATCTTCTCGAACAAGTCCGAGTCGTAACGCGAAAGGTACTTCTTGGTGCGCTCGTGATACTCGGGATTCATGAACGACGTAAGCAGATGGGCCAGGTATACGTTGACGTCTTCGTCGTAACCCGCGTCGTTGGACGGATTGCCGGACTCAAGCCGGCTGTACAGCAGGCAATTCATCATGAAGAAGAACGTGGGCTCTACTTCTCGCTTCTTGCCGGGGCCGATGTTGGTGTGAGAGTCATGGTCGCTCATATACCGGTCCTTCCTACTTTGGCAACACCGGTTTGTGCAAGCGATGTGCCACCGGCGTAGGCACCGTCGGTCGCAGATGTGCCGAACGGTGGAGCGTTGTTCCCCGAAGTTCCTGGTTGCGGTATGTCGTAAACTATGCGATTAACATACAATCCAGACGGTGAGGGAGCAAATTGTCTATACGGGTGTATAAAAATCGTGGCCCACGGCGGGGGTTCAAAATCAAGCGAAAATCGTTTATACTAGACAATAAATATTGGCAAAAAATTCAGTAACGTGTTGTTTTTCAGCTACTTACAGTCTGCAGTATCGCGCCCACTGGTATTTTGTCCACTTTTCTGTCCCTTTTGTGAGATTGCCGAGGAGGCTCAACGTTGAAACTAGGGTTTCTACAGCTGAAACCGCAGTTCGGCCGTATTAAGGACAACGTTAAGACCGCGAAGTCGATGTTGGAGACGGTCGAAGACGCGACCGTCGTCCTTCCCGAGTTGTTCAATACGGGGTACTTGTTCCGCGACATGAGCGAAGTAAAAGAACTCGCCGAGTCCGTAACCCGCGGGTATACCGTTCCCGAACTAAAGAAGGTAGCTAAAAAGCAACGACTGAATTTGGTCTTCGGCATGGCCGAGTCCAAGAACCGAAAGTATTACAATTCCGCAATCATGATTACCGCCGACGGTAAGGTGGAGAGCTATCAAAAGGCTCACTTGTTCGATCGCGAGAAATTGTTTTTCCAGCCAGGCCAGCGCAACTTTATTCCGCAGAAGGTGGAAGGCGCAAAGCTAGGGATGATGATCTGCTTCGACTGGATCTTCCCGGAAGTTACGCGAACCCTGGCGTTAAAAGGTGCACACATCATTTGCCATCCATCGAACCTGGTGTTGCCCTGGTGTCAAAGCTCAATGATTACCCGTTCGGTCGAAAACCGAGTGTTTACGGTTACTGCTAACCGTATCGGAGTGGAGAAGCGCGGTAACCTTTCGCTTTCTTTCACCGGAAAGAGCCAGGTCGTCAGCCCTAGTGGCGAAGTGCTGGTGTCCGCGGGCGAACGCAGCGAGACACTCAAGATTGTCGAAATCGATGTGGCCGAGGCCGAAGACAAGAATGTCACGCCCAACAACGATCTGTTCCAGGATCGCCGGGTCGCCTTGTACAAGCCAATTACCACGAAGTCCGCGTAGCTTCCCGCCACGCCGCTGGCGTCCTCAGAAAGCAACGTGAGTCCCGAAGGCGTGCAATGTGCACGCCTTCAACTTTTTGCTAAACCCATTCCCGTCGCTTTAATCCTTTTGGTTTCAGCCTGTTAGGTGATACCTAACTCGACCCCAGCTAGGCATACTCCTTGCGATTGCGCCCCCGAGAAATTGCGCGCAGACCCTAAATTTGGTTAAACAAGGAGTGCACCTGTGGACCACCGTAAGCCCCCGGCGCTAACCTCTCCGTGGAAAATCGGCTTTCTCGTGTCGCTTTTGCTCATCACTATGAGTATCGGCGTCGCGTTTTTTATGAGCTGGACCTTCGGTCTCAAGTGGACCTGGATTGACTTCCCCGGCGGCGACATCAGCGCCTTCCAGTTCAACCCGGACGCCTTCATGCGGGAAATGCTTCCGCTGGTTCTACTCGTCCCGGTGCTGGCTCTGGTTTCTTACTTTCTCATCACCGGTGCCGTTCGCAAGTACAAGCGCTACCTCGACTCCGGTCTCGACTATAAGAATCTCATGCAAACGCTTGAGACGATCGACGACCTTAACGACGGTAAGTCGTTGGAGAAACTGGGCAAGTACCCGGAGCTGCGCGACTTTCTAAAGAACACGGGCAAGCGGATTCAGGACAAAGAAGCCAGTTTCGAGAAGCGTGAGCGCGACTTGCAAGACAAGCAGGAACTGGTCGACCGCGCCGATGTGTTGACGCGCGAAGCGGACGATGCCGCCAAGGCGCTTTCCAAAGGCAAAGAAGCGCAGGTCTCCGACCCGGCACTCACCCGGATTCTGGATGCCGTGGAAACAAGTGGCTCGGCGCCCGACACCACCCACATTCGCCGCGCCGCTGACGACGCGTTTTCGGCGCTAACCCGCCAGTTCCGCGAAATCGCCACCGGCCTTGCGGCAATGTCGTCGTCTACTGGTAGTGCGTCTTCCGAGCCGGTGGACGCGGACGACGCCAAGCTTTCTTTCCAGCGGTTGCAGGACGTTTCCGGCGCGCTAAAGGAAATCAGCGCTGCTACCAAGAACATGGCGATTAGCGCCGCGTTAGAAGCCGGCCAGGATAGCGGCAACACCAAGCTGGTTAAGTTTGCCGACGAGGCTCGCGACATCGCTGCCCGGTTCAACACGATGGCGGAGCGGTGTGACGAGGTGGTAACCCATGCCTCGCAAAGTCTGCATTCCATGACGGAGTCGGCGGGACAGGGCGACACCAACGTAGCGCAGGAAGCCGCCGAGCTGAACAAGTCCTACACCCAGGCGATGGAAGCGTACGCCGAAGCGGTTTCCGAACTGCAAGGCCGCCTGGGAGGCGAAACCAATCGCGCCGTTTTCGAAGTCGTCGACAGTGCTCCCGCCGCCAGCGTATCTGGTAGCGACGACGGTTTTGAGCGCCAGGGAAATCGCCACAACATCTTCAACGAGCCCGAAGAAATCGACGGACTCGAAAAGCAACAGGGCATCTTCGAAGAGATGAGCAGCGGCGACGACGACAGTATGTTTGCCGACATTCCCGACGACAACGTGGCCGATCAGCCGGTGGCCGAAGAGCTTCCCGCCGAGCCGAGTTCTCCCGCGGACGACATGTTCGAGGAAATGCTCGACCCGGCCGCTGCGTTTGCATCTGACAACAGAGACGAGCCGCAACCGGGAGCGATGGATTTTCCATCGCCAGAGCCCGCCGCCGAAGAACCGGCGCAAGCGGCAGTCGCTCCGGAAGCATCGGCAGAACCAAAACCGAGCGCTCCGATGCCGGGCGAACTGGAACTGGAAAGTGCCGCGGAAGCGAGCGGCTTTGGCAAGGTGCCCGAGCCCGCCGAAAATTCGTCGCTGTCCGATGACATCGCCAGTGCTTTCGCCGCGGCGGACAATCAGGAACCGATTGTAGATGAAGCGCCCGCTAAACCTGCGGGTGCGAAGCCGGAATCTGCGGCTGCAGCCGAACAACCACACGCGAACGATGCCGCGGTGGATGTAGCAGTCGAAGAGGCGGTTGATCTTTACGCGCTAGGCGCTGTGGACTACGAACCCGATAACGCGCAACACGTTTAGGAGCCGCGTCTGTGGATACCAAGCAACTATTGGCCAAGCAGGTGCGCGAACAGATCGAGGCGCTGTGTCGGGTGTTGGGAACGGCCGAGGGCCAGAAAGCTGACCCGGGTCACCTGGACCAGGCGGCGGTAGCATCGCGGATGTTGTCGGGCACATTGTCGCTCGTCGGCTTCGCTGAATGGGAACAAGCGCTGGTGGGTTACGTCGAAGTGCTCACCGCGTATCGCGATGCGGGTGTGCCCTGGGACGAGCGGGTGGCTGGCGTCACCTCGGAACTCGCCCAGGCCGAAGAAACCCTGGCCGACGAACTCGACAACAACGACGCCCTGGACGCCATCAACGTAGACGGTATCGCGCTGCAGTCGCTTCGCAACGAAATGGTTGCTGTTATCGATGCGATGCCCGAGTCGGTGCCAGAACCGGCACCGGAGGTGCAATCGCAACCGGCACCCGCGGCTTCGCCGGCGGCGCCCGGAGTTGCCAGCACGCCGCCAACCCCACAACCCCAAGCAGTTTCCGTGGCTGCGGAAGATCCGCGACGTGCGATTCAGTCGGCGGTTGCTAACCTGATGAACTGCGACCTGGGCGGCGATCCCGCGGCGGCTCAGCACGAGCTTGCCCGGTTGTCGCTACTCGCGAGTTCTTTGCAACGAACTGTCGCGGGCAGCGGCGAACCCGACTGGAGTGTCAGCCTGTCGACGCTAGCGGAGTCTTTGGATCACGCCGGCGTTGCGGTGGGACACGACCGGCGTTGTCGAGTGACGTTCAAGGTAACTGCCGGTGATGAAACCACCGACCGCCGCATTTTGGAGTTGGCAGAGGGAATTATCCGCAACTTTGCAGCGGACATCGTCAGCCGCTTCGACGGCGAAGCGATTGAGATCTCGATATTTGTTTCGGTAAACGATGGCGCACTGCGCGTCCGTGTTAGCGACACACTGGATCAGTTTCTGCGCGACTCGCCCATCGACATGGAAGACCAGCTTGCGTTTTATCCAAGCCTGCGCGCGGTAAACCGAACGCTTCGGTTTCTGAACGGTGTGCTTTGGGTTGAACCGGCCGACGACCCCGAGTGCCGTTTTGCATTTAGCCTCCCAGCATCAATCGAACGCGAGCCGCTACTAGTTTGGGGCGACGAATTCGCGATGCGAGCCGGACAGTTTAGCCATTCGCTTCCGCTAGCCGAAGAGAACATCATGCGCGAAGGCGGCATTGAGCATGTTCGCGTGGACGGCAAGCGTGTGCCCTTGATGCGTCTGGACTCCATCTACACCGGCGCACGCGCCGTTGGCGACACTATCATCGTCGCGGGCGCACTGGAACGTCGGATCGCATTCGTTGCGCCGCGCGAGTACCAGAACGGTTTTGGAAGCCTGAACATCACGACGTCGGATTGGTTCAGCGCACCACACATGTCGGCGCGAACGCTTAGCGGATCGCAGCTACCTGTCGTCGATGTCGACCACCTGATCAGTGCCTACTTACAACTTATTGGGACAATGGGGAGTACTGACTCGTCCGGAGGTCTGGGCGGTGACTCGCAAGAATTGGAACGTCGTCAGGCAACGTCGTTAGCGAGCGCCGAACCCGCTCCGGCCGAGAACGATTCGACCAGCCAGGTTGACGTTCTGGTTGTCGAACAGAACGAGACCACGCAACGCGAACTATCCGCGGTGCTGCGCAAGGCGAACTTGAACGTGCACGTCGTTGGTGACGTCGCTTCCGCCGGTCCGGTGCTCGCGACGTCGAGCCCGAAGTTAATTATTAGCGAATTTCGCATGCCGACCATGGCTGCGAAGGAAATTGTAGATTTGCTTAAGCGAGATGGGCGCACGACACCGGTGCTGGTAACGACTTCGCAGACCGGACGAACTGCGGAGTTGTTGGTGGAAAAACTCGGAGCCCAGGGATACTTGAACAAGCCGATTGTGGGCGATCAGGTTTCCAGTCGCGTGCAGGACTTCCTCGTAAGGGATGTCCAGGTATAGCGGTTGATTGATGCGGTCTCGCGCACCAGCGCGAGTCGCGTGGGGCACGCAAAATCCGTATTGGGGCGTGCGAAACACAACCCCAAGCGTGACCCGGAGTAAGGCTAACGCACTATTTTACAACGATTTGTCGTTGGTACAGATCGTGCTTATTGCGGCCTCAGGGTGGGATGGCCAAGTGGCTAGTAACAAAAGGATGGCGCGAAAATGAGTAAGTGGAGAGATGCCGATTATTCGAGCATCGTCATTGGCGGCAGCGAGGATTCCGATGTTGTTATGACGTCGGTAGAAGCCGCCGAGTATTTGAAGATGCACGTCAAAACGGTATGCCGCCTCGCCAAGGAAAAGAAAATTCCGGCGAAGAAGGTTGGCAGTGAGTGGCGCTTCCTGAAGAGCGTTCTCGACAAGTGGCTTGCCCAAGAGGTTGTTTAACACGAATGACACGCCGAACGACTGACGTCGTTCGCACGTCGCTCGAGCCGAGAGTCTTATGGCAAAGACCGTCATCGAGAAGTCAGATCAATCAACTCCCGATGTAACAGTTTTTACCATCAGCGGGACACTCGGGTTCCACGAGAAAAACAACCTCGAGAAGCTCTTCAACGAATGTAGGAAACGCGACATCGACCGTGTCGTGCTCGACGTCACCGGATTGACCTCTCTGGGCGGCGGCTGCGCAAAAATTCTTTGCGAGACAGCCGCCGCCGGTGATATCGCACTCGCCGTTGCCGGGGCCAAGCCTACGGCCCTAAAGTTCCTCAACCGACAAGATACCGAAAAGCACGTTCTCGTCTCTGAGACCCTTGACGCCGCTATGACGGCGGTCATGGAGCATCAGGTGGTGGCGGTCGCAACTACAGCGAGCGGAACCAGTGACGCGCTTGAAGAAAACCAGACGTCTGCGTCCGCGGCAGAGGGTTCGGTTGAGAGTTTGATTGTGGGCGACTCGGCCGATGAGGAAGGCTTCAACGGAGAAGCTGCGGTTGAAGCCTCGCGCGCAGCCGCGGCGCCCGAGCCTGCTGAGGCTAAAACTAAAGCCCCGAACAAAACCGAAACCCAGGCCGAAAGCGTCGACAATGCTTCGGTCGAACCACAAGCAGAGCCCAAAACGGCCGGCCGGCCCAAGCAGTCAACCAGGCCTGCCGCGCCCGCGGAACCGGCCGCGAAAGTTGAGCCCACCAGGGCGGAGCCGGATCCGGTTACTGCGGTCGAGCAGTCGGATAGTGGCCCCAGCCGCAGGCGAAGCGATCGTAAGTCGGAGACTTCGTACAAGGAACTGCAAAAGCGGGTGGTGCAGTACCACACCGTGATGTCGCTTAACGCCGACTTCTACCGCATCCAGGACCGCAAGACGCTGGCCGAAATGTTTCTGCTAACGCTGATCGCGCAAGTCGGAGTCGAGAGCGCGTTCTTTCTGGAACGCCGCGATGGTGCCTTCGTTCCTTTCGCTGCCAAAGGAATCGACGAAAAAGAGCTCCGTGGTTTTGTCATTATGGAAAACAGTTTCGACCTGCGCACGTGGTTAAAGACTCCACACGCGCAGCCGCTTGAATCGGCGCCGTTCGACGACAGTGTTAAGGCGCCGATGCTGTCACTGGGATGTCAGTTGATCGTTCCCTTTATCGTTCAGGACGAATGCAAAGGGGTGCTGGCGTTGGGGCAGCCGATTCGCGGCGAACTGGACGAGACCGCGCTGGACTTTCTGAATTTGCTGATGCGTCAGGCATCGATGGCCTACGAGAACGCGCTCCGTCACGAAATCGACAACGAGCGCATGCTGGGCCTGGTGCAGACTCTGGTGTCGTTAACCGAAGAGAACACTCTGGCGCGCGACAACACAGAAATGATTACGGCGTATACCTATGCGCTCGCCAAGAAGGTTCACTACGCCAACGACCACATGCGCGACCTGCTGTTTGGTACCGTGCTGCGGGACATCGGCATGATCAAGGTAAGCGACCTGATTGTACGCAGTCCGCGAGAACTGATGCCCGAGGAATGGGAAATTATCAAGCGCCACCCCATCGACGGCGCCGACATGTTGCGCAAGATGAAGTTTTCGCAGCACGCCGTGAACATTGTGGAGTCGCACCACGAGCGATTCAACGGCGAAGGATATCCTAACGGCGCCCAGGGACAACAGATTCCGTTAGGTGCGCGCATCGTTGCGATCGTTGAAAGCTACGGCGCAATGTTGCAGGAACGTCCGACCCGTCCCGCGCTGACGCAGCGCGAAGCGTTGCATACGCTTAAAGAAAACTGGGGAATGCGCTACGATCCCGAGCTGGTTAATCACTTTGTAGACATGGTAGAGCACGAGCTGGAAAGCGGAGAATCCATCTCCGACACCAAGATTGAATTCTTCAACATGTAGTGGAAGCAAAATGGACATTCTGCTCGTAGATGATGACCCAAAAGTACTCGAAATTCTGGGCGAGTCGTTGAACCGTCGGGGACACGAAGTGTCGGTTGCCAGTACCGGGAAGCAGGCAATCTCCAAGTACCAGACCGGCACTCCCAACCTGGTGGTGTTGGACATGATGCTGCCGGACATGGACGGTATTGAGTTGATGGAACGGCTGACCGACGCCGGTAGCGGCGACGTTCCCGTCGTGTTTCTGTCGTCGTGTAACGATGTTGAAACTCGCGTCGACACCATCGATCGCGGCGCCGAAGAGTACATGGTAAAGCCGGTTTCGTTGCGTGAGTTCAACGCCAAGGTGGATCGCGTACTCGCGCGTTCGCAACAGCGTCGGGATCAACACGAGCATGCCTCTGACCTGCAGCAAGCGGTGTCACAGGGAATGGTCGAACAGGAACGCGTCGCGCGCGAACTAAAGAAGCAACTGCTGTCGATGCGCACGCTGCTAACGTTGTCGCAGGACATGAACCGGACGTCCAATCCCGAAGACTTCTTAAACGTTGTATCGCTCACACTGATGGGCGAGTTGCAGATTTCCAGCCTTGCGTTCTTTTCGTTGGAGCGCGAAGCCAACCCGATGCTGTCGCTTACCTACGTTCGCGGCTTCGAAGAGGGCAGCTTTTCCGGAATTAACATTCCGCGCAAAGGGCGCTTTGTGGATGCGGTTATGGAGGCGGGCGCGCCGTCCAAAATCGCGCGTAACCCCGACCGCAACTGGTCGATGCTGATTCCTGATCTTCGACTGGCGGTGTTCGAGTATGTGACGCCGGTAATTATGAAGGGGCAGGTAAAAGGTCTTATCTTTACCGGGCCAAAGATTACCGGTGCCGAATACACGGCGGAAGAGTCCGAGATTCTGACCTTCGTCGCCAACTCGGTTGGTGTCGGGCTGGAAAATGCTCGCCTGATCAAACAGTTGCAGCTTACTTACGTGACCACGTTGAAGACTTTGATTTCCATCATGGAAGCCAAGGATCCCTACACCAAAGGTCACACCGAGCGCGTAGCCATGTATTCGATGCAGATCGCCGAGCGCATGGGGCTCAAGCATGAAAAGCGTCGGATGATTGCGTTCGGCGCATTACTTCACGATATCGGCAAGCTAGGTCTTCGGGAAGAAGTGTTACACAAGCGCGAAGCACTGACCGAAGAGGAGTGGGAGATCATGAAGTCGCATCCCACAATTGGTGCGGCTATTGTCGAGAACATGGAGTTTATTCCCGGCGCGGTGGATATTGTTCGTTACCACCACGAAAGTTGGGATGGTCGCGGTTATCCCGACCAGTTGGTCGGCGAGGATATTCCTATGGGTGCGAGGATTGTTGCGGTGGCCGACGCGTTTGACGCGATGACCACCGACCGAAGCTATCGGCGGGCGCTTTCGGTTGACGAGGCCATGCGCCGTCTTAAGTCGGGCGCCGGGACGCAGTTCGATCCGGTTGTCGTTCACGAGTTTGCCGAAGTTATCGAATCGCAAAGTCGGGAAATGGTGCTGGTGGATCTGGAGTCGTAGCGATTTTTGATGGGTTGCCGTTTGAAAAAACGCCTTCGCCGACGCGAGGGCGTTTTTCTTTTGTGGGCGCGTGTAAAGCGCTTTCATACCGCCTGCAATCCATGAACCGTAAGTTATAACGTGGTTTGCGCGATATCGGAGCGTTGTTGCGCGGCGTTTGTTGTCCAAGGCGCCGACACTTTCACGCGTTTGCTGGTTCCTTTCGCGCGGCGCACCTGTTCGCACAAGTCGTTGTTGCACAAACGATTCCGAGCTCGGTGCGGCGACGAATCGTTTTGGCACCGCGATTGCCTTAGGCCGAAGTGACTTTGCAGTCAGTCAGATGTCTCCAACGCTTGAGTCGACATAGCTGGGTGGAAGAAGTGGTGACGACGATTGTCGACTAAGCGAAACGCAAGTTGGGGGAGCCGGGAGGTGTAGGATGGGAGGAACTATGCTAACCGGAGCGCATCGTTTCGTCGTTTGTTCGTGGAACGCATCCGCGTAACTACAACCGCAGCGAAGAGGGGACTGCGATCGAACCCCGGCAGGGGCACGAGCAGACGGTCGAAACGATGCACTCCCTCGATAAGCGCCCGTAACGCTGGCGCACCAGGCACTAAATCTCGTAGTCGAACTCGTAACTGTGCGCGCCGGCGTCGTTGATGATGCGCATTGATCCCGACAAACCAGCCAACGCATCGGTTCCGGAGTCGGGCACAACGACGATGTGCTGTGCTTCGCCGACCGCGGACATCACTCCGTGGTGCAACAGTATAAAGCTGCCTGACTTTCCCGCCAGGGTGCCGGTCACTTTCTCCACGGCGACGTAACCTGCGGAGCCCTGCACCGCGGTCATTGCGGTGAGCATCTCACCATCGCTTTTGCCGGAGAGTTCACCGGCAAACGTTTTGTCGATTGTCATTCGGCCGGGGACGGCGGTGGGGTCGGTAACCGGCGTGATGGTAACGTCAAATGTTCCAGTTGCTTTTGGCACTTGTACTCGCTTTCGTTGGCCAGCCAGAAAGCAGTCTACTGCACACGTCCTCCAAAAACAATCGCCCCCGAAGTGAAAACCTTCGGAGGCGATGGTGCCCGCCTTCTCGCTGTTGCAAGCGCTATCGGGGAGCTATTGGTACACCCAATGTCCCACAACGTAGAACCAGGCTTTGTCGTTATTGCCGCCAACCTTTATGACCACGCGGTCGGCGTTGTCGTCGTTGTAACCGTTGAGAGGACGAAAGAGCAGCCCGTGCATTTCGTCGTCGGCGCTGGGCCAGTCATTATCTTGCAGCACCAGCCGATAGACGGTATCTGCCGACAGACGGACAGTCGTACCCGAGGCAAACGATATGTCGGTTGGGGCCGACGCGTTGTCCGCTTTGACCGATGTCGAGAAGTGAACGGTGCCGTTAAGTCCTTCGACGTCGATATACATGTCGGGGTTGCGCTTGGCCGCATCCCAAGCATGGAAGTCCCAATCGTCGCCGTTGTCTTTCTGCCGCGGATACTTCTGCACATCGATGTAGTCCAGGTCGATTGCGATTGGGGTCTTGATGTTGTTACCGCCGCCGTTGCCATTGTTAGCGGATGGGCTGGTCGGGCTGTCGTCGCTGCAGCCGGTGGCAAAGGCAGCGAGGGCCACGAGTACGACGAGGTTGCGAATCTTGTGAGCGAGTCCAGTCATTGCGAATACCTACCAGAAATTGTTCGACGCACCATTGCGCCTCACTGGTAAACGCCTGATTCCTGGCGAAAGTGATAACAAAAAAACCGTCGGTATATGTAACATGCTGATATACAGATAGTTACACGGTCGACGACCAGCTGTGGTAGGCTCGGCTAAGGCGCCGGGTTCATCGCTGGCGCAAGCCACGAACGTCCCCTCGCAAAGGTTAAATGTGTGCGCGTGTTGTTGATTGGTCCGGTCGATGTCCTGGATCGCCATGTTGGGGGCGCGCCGCGAACCACCCGTCGGTTCCGCGACGCGCTGGAGACGGCGGGTCTACTTGGGAGAGTAGTTGACACCCGGCGCTATTATGGTCCGGCGGCTTCGCTGCGGAATCTGGGCTACACACTTGCCGCAACTGCGCTCGCTGCGAGACGACACGACCTGATTGTTTTTCTCGGCGCCCGGCGTGGGATGCTTCACCTGGCTCCGATAGTTTGGTGCATCTGTAAACTGGTGCGATGTCCCCTGGCGTTCAAACCGATCGGTGGAGACTTCTTTGATCTCTACGACCAATCGTTTCCGGCGCATCGCGCATGGCAGCGCGCGACAACGTTTCGTTCGGCTCTGCTACTTTTGGAAACTAAAAGCATGTGCCGACGGGCCGAGCGCGAGGGCATTCGTCACGCATGGCATCCGAACTGCCGACCGGCGGCTCCGTTTGCAGCGGAATCGAGGGAGTTCTCGGCGCGGTTCGTATTTCTTTCGCGTGTGGTTGCAACCAAAGGCGTCGGCGAGGTGTTGTCGGTTCGGAGTAGAATCGACGGTATCACTTTGGATATTGCGGGGCCAATTGATGACTCCGCATACTTGCCCCTGCAAAACGAACCCTTCTATCACGGCGTGATCGCGCCAGACGCAACTCTGCAGTTCCTTTCGCAATACGATGTCCTGGTACTGCCAACCTACTTTTCTGGGGAGGGATACCCGGGTGTCATCCTGGAAGCCTTCTCGCTGGGGATGCCCGTGATTACGACCCGATGGATGGGCATTCCCGACATCGTTCCCGAATCGGCCGGAATTGTCATCGAGCCGCGTGCGCCCGACGATCTGGAGCGAGCTATCCGCTCCATCGACGCCCGTCGTTTCGCCGAACTTGCCGAGGGTGCTCGGGCGGCGTTTCGTCATTTTGATTGCGCGCGCGCCAACCGTGAACTGGTGGCGAGTCTAACAGGCCTCGTTGCCAGTCAGAATGACTAAACCGACGCGTCGGACTGTTGCTTTCCGAACAAAGCCGTGTAGGCTTTGCGGGCGATGCCGCGATAGTTTCGTATCTCGAAGTTACCTGCGCGAATCGCCATGATTGCCTGCTGCCGCCGTGCTGACGCGTATAGTTTGTTGAACTCCGCTCGCGGAACGCCCTGCAGAAACGCAAACGAGTTCCAGGTGTCGCTGGGAAGGTAGTCGGGCGCAATCATCTTCCGTTTAACCGCGATGTCATAGAACTCGGCGCCCGGAACTGGGTTGGCAAACTGCCAGCTTGTGTAATGTACGTATCCCTTTCGCCACAAGCGATAGACGTCGCGAATCGTTTGGCGTACTTCTTCGGCCGATTCATGTTGAAGTTCGCCGTCGTCTTCCCAGTAGTTAAACAGCATCGCGAAAGCGAGCACGCGAATCCCCTGGTCGGTCATCAAGCGAAGCGCTTTCTCGGTTTTCTCAAACGACATGCGCTTTTTGATTCCCTTCAGAACGCGATCGCTGGTTGTTTCCAAGCCCACTCGAACCAACCAGAAGTTGGCCTGCTTCATCCAGTAGGCGAGTTCTTCGTTCATAGGTACCGCGCGCATGTTGCATTGAAAAAACAGGTCCTTGTAGCCGAGAGCCGCGATCGCTTTGCACACATCAATGGACCAGTCCAGCTTGACGTTCAACTCGTCCGAGTGCATGTAGATTTCCCGGTAACCCAGGTCGTAAAGGTACTGGACCTCTGCCGCGATGTTTTGAGGAGATCGAGCACGATATAGTGGCCCATTCTTAAGCCGAAACACCGGATTCGCGCAAAAGACGCAGCGCAACGGGCAGCCGCGCGTAATAACCATCTCGGTGTTGGGGCGGGCCTTGCTGTAGGTGAGCCCGCAAAAGTCGTCATCGTTGACCAGGTCGCGAATCGGGAACGGAATCGTATCCAAATCATCGATCAAAGCGCGCGGGGCAGTCTCGCGGTATTCGCCGTTGTCGTCGAGGTAGGCGACGCCATCGATACTGCCAAGCTGATTTCGGATATCGTCGAACTGTTTAACGATCTCGAGAAAAGTAATTTCACCTTCGCCGATTGCAACAATGTCGGCACCCGACTCTCGAAGAATTTGTTCGGCATGAGTTACCGCGTGCGGACCGCCAGCAACCACCAGTACATTGGGAAACTCGCTCTTAACGCGTCGTATTAGCTCGAACGTTTGTTTAGCCGAAAACGACGTAAAGGAACACGCGTAGATGTCGGCGTTAAAGTCACGGATAGTTTGCAAGTGGTAGTCGTCAGACTTTACTTGTGGGATGTAGGTTAGCGGCACATCCGGCGAGTAGTGTTCGCGAAGATAAGCTCCCAAGTAAAGCAAACTGAGGTTGGCGGAGGTTTGGTCTTTGCCCAGGACACGACCGTGACTATCGGCAAGAACGATGCGCATAGGGAACTCCGATCCAAGCGTGAACGTGAATCTTAGTGGGGATGAAATGGGACAGGGAGGTCAAGTGTAGGCGGTCTGTGGCCGCTGTGTCAACTAATGGGTGAACCACGGCGTTAATCTTTGGTAAAGCGCAACCCGGTCTGATGTTTGCTTGCGTAAACTGGCGCCAGTTCTTAGGATTCTGGGGAGACGTCGCCGTCGACTGTTTCATAAGTATTTAAATAATAACGACTTGGAGAATCATGCCCACCACCGCCACCGACCCCGTCATCAAGCGCGAACTTCCCAACGGCCTCACCGTGCTGCTCAAACAGGATCGGTCGACACCGATCGTGGCGGTTAATGTGTGGTTCGGCGTGGGCTCGGTGAACGAAACCGAAGAGATCAACGGCCTGGCGCACTTCCAGGAACACATGGTGTTTAAGGGCACCGAAAAGTACGGCGTCGGTGAGATCAGCAACATCGTGAAAGCGCACGGCGGAAATTTAAACGCCGGCACCAGCTACTCGTACACAATGTACTACGTCGTGCTACCGTCTCAGCACTTCCGCACTGCACTGGAAGTGCAAGCCGATGCGATGATGAACTCAACGTTCGCGCCCGAGGAGTTTGTAAAAGAACGCGTGGTGGTCATCGACGAAGCGCGTATGTACGACGACCGCCCCGAGTCGTTTACGTTCTATCGAACGATGGAGTTGGGGTTTTCCCAGCACAACTACCGCCGTCCGATTGCCGGGTACGAACCGATCGTCGAGAAGATCACGCGCGATCAGTTGGTAGAGTTCTACAATAACTATTACCGTCCGTCGAACGCAGTCCTGGTTGTTGTAGGCGACATCGATCCCGACGAGGCGATGCCCATCATCGAGCAGGCGTACGGTCAGTGGCGGGCTGGCGATGTCGAAATGGGAGAATCACCGGTTGAGCCGCCGCAAACCGAACTGCGCTATCAGGGCTTTGAAGGCAACATTGACCACGCTTACATGGGCGCCGGGTTTCACATTCCCAGCATCACGCACGAAGACTATCCCGTTCTGGAGATGATTTCCGAGTTGCTAAGCGCCGGACGAAGTTCTCGGCTGTATCAAGAAGTGAAAGAAAAGAAACGATTGGTGACGTCGGCGGGCGCAAGTGTGTTGGCGGAAAAATGGCCAGGCTTCTTTTTGTTTCGCGCGTCGATGGCCGATGGCAAACACCTTGATGCGACCTCCGCGATCTTCGCGGAAGTCGAAAGACTAAAACATGAACCCGTTTCGCTGGAGGAGTTGGACAAGGCGCAGCGGCAACTGGAGCGTTCGTTGTTCTCCAGCCTGGAAACGGTCGAAGGGCAAGCCTCGCAGCTAGGGTACTACCAACTTCTGGGCGACTACAATATGGGCGACAAGCATCGCGACGCAATCGCCACGGTGTCGCCCGAACAGGTGATGGCGGTCGCGCGCCGGTATTTTACCCCGTCAAATTGTTCGTTGGTTCTGTACGGGCCGGATGGTTGTGGTACCAGAGAACTGTCGGTTGAGGATGTAACCAGACGGGTTTCGGCCGTCTTGACCGATCACGCCCCGGCCACCGACGCGCTGCCCCGCACCGCCGTAACGGGCTCGCGAGCCACCAAAAAAGAAACTCCCGCAGGCAAGGTAGAAGTGCATCGCCTCGACAACGGCGTGCGCGTGCTGGTCAAGCAACGGCCGTTGGTTCCATTGGTGACGATGGCTACAAGTATCGACGGCGGCGGCCGCGCCGAACCCGAAGGACAGGACGGCGTATCGTCGCTGGCTCATCGTGTGCTCACCAAAGGGAGTTATGGGCTAACCGCCGAAGAAATGGTCGAGCGTGTCGAAAGTATGGGCGGCACTATCGAAAGCGTGGCCAGCTACGACGCTGCGTCCATCTACTTAAACAGTCTAGCGTCGCAGATGGACCAGCTTGTGCCCATCTACCGCGACGTAGTGCGCGACGCCCTGTTCGATGAAGAACGCACCCAGGTCGAAAAAGAAAAGATGCTCGAAGACCTTGCGCGTCATCGTGACAATCCGGTGCAGTTGGCGATCGACACGCTCTATCACAATGTCTACGGAACTCATCCCTACGCGCATCGGTTCTTGGGCGACGAAAGCCAGTTTTCGCAACTTACCGGCGTTAACTGTCGCGACTGGTACGAATCGCGACTTTGCGCGGACAGCCTGGTGGTGAGCTTTGTTGGCGACATCAGTCCCGAGTTGGCCATTGGTTTTGCTGAAAAAGTTTTTGGCGATCTGCCGAGGGGCACGGCCAACGCCGTCAGTCGCGCTGTTCCTGCGCGCGCAGAACGAACGGGCGAGCACATCGTTACTAAGCCTGGCGTGCGCCAGGGTGTCGCGTTGGCGGGTTACACCGCGCCGAGCAAGCTTACCGACGAGGCAGCGGCTATGGAGGTGCTTAATGGCGTGCTAACCGGGCTCGGCGGGCGTCTGTTTGTGGAGTTGCGCGACAAGCGTTCGTTGGGATATATGACCGGCTCGGCGTTTGCGCCGCTAAAAGACGGTGGTATCTTTTTTGGGTACGCGAACCCAACGCCCGACGAAGTTGCACTCGCGATCGAAGTCATTCAAACCGAACTGGCCCGCGTGTCTAAAGCGTACGTGTCGGAAGAAGAGTTGCACCGGTCGCGCGAGTGGCTAATGGGATCGCACGTGATGCAGTTGCAAAAGAATTCGTCGCAAGCATTGGCTTATGGCGCGTACGAAGCGCTGGGTTACGGTTGGCAGGAAGTTGACCGCATTCCCGAACGCCTGGCCAAAGTCGACCTGGAAGCCATGCGCGACGTCGCGCGCGCGTACTTTGCGCCCGAGCACGCCGCAATTGTGAAACTACTGCCGGACGCTTAGCAGCTGCAGCGCGCAGCCTTGCGGTAAACAGACTTTCGGGGAAAACTACGCGGGTCTACGAACTTGCGGGAGCCGCAGCCGACGCTGTGGCCGACTTGTCGTCCGCTTTTACGCCAAAGTCGTCCAGGAGCACACCACGAAGCGTGTTCACGTCGACCTTGCGGTGCAGCTTGCCGCCTTCGGCGTATGAAATTGATCCCGTCTCTTCCGACACGACAATAACAAACGCATCCGATTCTTCGCTAAGACCTAGCGCCGCGCGATGCCGTGTGCCCAACGCGGTGGCGGCTCTGTGATCCTGGGTGAGCGGAAGAATACATCCGGCAGCAATGACACGATCATTCTGAATGATCACCGCGCCGTCGTGAAGCGGGCTGGGCGGCGTAAAAATGGTGTGCAGCAATTCGTCGGTGACTTTTGCATCCACCCGCGTACCCGTTTCGATGTAGTTCTTAAGCCCCATGTCTTTTTCCAAGACGATCAGCGCGCCAATTTTGCGTTCGGCCATATTCTGCGCGGCCTTGATGACTTCGGGGATCACGCCGCTTTCGGCGACGTTGACGAAACGACGCAGCACCCGGTTCTGGCCAACACTGGCCAGGGCGCGACGAAGTTCGGGCTGGAAGATAATCACAAACGCGATGACCCAGACGGTGCGCAAGCTGGAGATGATCCAGTTGACGGCGCTAAGGTTCAGCCACTGCGCGACCACCGACAGCATAAACAGCACCATCAGTCCAAAGAACATGTGGACCGCACGTGTGCCTCGCATCAGCGAGAACAATCGATACAGCAAGTACGACACGATAATAACGTCGAGGACGTCAAAGATAACTTCGGAGGAAAGGAAGCTCATGTGTGCCTACTTGCGATGCGTGTCGGGGTGATGAATCGCGTCAAGGACCGCGAACAGTTCCACCGTTTCCCGCACGTCGTGAACTCTTACAACTTCGACGCCTCGTTGCCAACAGTGCGCGGCGACCGCAAGGCTGCCGGACAGACGCTGGTCGGTGGGCTGGTCCAGCAAAAGGCCAATGAAGGTTTTGCGGGACGCGCCTACCAGTAATGGATAGCCCAACTCTTGCAGTTGGTCAACGTGATGCAGCAAATCCAGGTTGTCTTCTAACCGTTTCCCAAACCCTATCCCCGGGTCCAGGAGCACGCGGTTGGGTGCTATGCCCGCCGCCGCGACCGCCTGTGCGCGTTGCCCCAGATACTCGCTAACTTCGGCGACGACATCCTGGTAGTACGGCTGCTGCTGCATGCTCTTGGGCACACCCTTCATGTGCATCAGGATCATCGGTACGTCGCGATAGCCGGCGACAACCGCCGCCATTTCCGGGTCGCTCGCCGCGCTGACGTCGTTAACCAGGTGCGCCCCGGCCTTTAGCGCGGCCGCGGCAACCGCCGCTTTGCGGGTGTCTACCGAAATCGGCAGGTCTAACGCGTTGGGCCCCGACACCAGCTGTTCGATGACTGGCAAGACCCGTTCCGTTTCTTGCTCGATACTCACCGCATCCGCACCCGGGCGGGTGGATTCTCCACCGATGTCGATAATATCGGCGCCCTCGGCAGCCAGGCGATGGGCGTGGGCGAGCGCGTCGTTTACTCGATCGAATTGCCCGCCATCCGAAAAAGAATCGGGCGTCACGTTGATGATTCCCATCACCAACGGACGCCCGTCGAATTCCAGCCGATAACCGCGGCAGTCTAGCGCTTGATTGCGACCCAACCAGACTCCACTAGGTGCTCGCGTCCGGATCCGCCAGCGGCGGAATGCGCGGGAACGGATCCCGCTTCGGACGCTCGGGTTTGGTTTCCTCGGTAGAGACTTCCGCGTCGGGACTGGTTGTGCCGGTGGCGATCGGATCCAGCGTACCGCCCGAAAGCAACGTCTTCAACTCGGCCGCGTCGATCGTCTCACGCTCCAGTAGCGCTTGTGCGACCGCGTGCAGCTCGTCGATGTGCTCGGTCAGAATCTTCTTCGCGCGATCGTACTGCTCGTCAATCATGCGCCGTACTTCGGCGTCGATTTCCTGCGCGGTGGATTCGCTGTAGTCCTGGCTTTGAACAATGTCGCGGCCAAGAAACACTTCGGTGTCGCGCTCGCCAAAAGCAATTGGCCCCAGTTTGTCGCTCATTCCCCACTGCGTCACCATCCGGCGAACCAGTTTGGAGATCATCTGGATGTCGGACGACGCGCCGCTGCCCATGCGCTCCAGTACAAGTTGTTCGGCGACGCGGCCGCCAAGCGCCTGGCACACGGTGTCCAAACACCAGTCGCGCGAGTACTCGGTGCGATCATCTTCGGGAAGGAAAAACGTCAACCCGCCGGCGCGACCGCGCGGAATAATCGTAACCTTATGCACCTCGTCGGAGTGCTCCAGGTTCGCGCCCACAACCGCGTGGCCGGCTTCGTGGTACGCGGTAAGCTTCTTGGTCTCGTCTTTCACGACGCGGCTGCGACGTTCCGGGCCCAGGAAGATTTTGTCTTTGGCTTCTTCCATGGTGTCCATGTCGACCTTTTGCAGGCCAAAGCGAGCGGCGAGAAGCGCCGCCTCGTTGACCAGGTTGGCCAGGTCGGCACCCGACATCCCCGGAGTTGCGCGCGCCAGAACTTCCAGGTCAACATTGTCGGCCAGGGGCACCTTGCGTGTGTGAACCTGCAGAATGCCTTCGCGCCCTTTAACGTCGGGAAGGTCAACGGTAACGCGACGGTCAAAACGGCCGGGGCGCATAAGCGCGGGGTCGAGAACGTCGGGGCGGTTGGTGGCGGCCAGCAGGATGACACCGTCATTGCTTTCGAAGCCGTCCATTTCAACCAGCAACTGGTTAAGTGTTTGCTCGCGCTCGTCGTGACCGCCGCCAAGCCCGGCACCGCGATGACGACCGACCGCGTCGATTTCGTCGATGAACAGAATGCACGGCGCGTTCTTTTTACCCTGCTCGAACAGGTCACGCACTCGCGACGCACCTACACCGACAAACATCTCTACAAAGTCAGAGCCGGACATCGAAAAGAATGGCACGTTGGCTTCGCCAGCCACGGCGCGCGCCAGCAGCGTCTTTCCGGTTCCCGGAGGTCCAAGCAGAATCGCACCCTTGGGAATTCGGCCGCCCAGCTTTTGAAACTTCTTGGGGTCGCGCAAGAACTCGATGATCTCTTGCAGTTCTTCTTTGGCTTCGTCGGCGCCGGCGACATCGTTAAACGTAACTTTGGGGCGGTCGCCGCCGAACATGCGCGCACGCGACTTGCCAAACGAAAATGCGCGGTTACCGCCGGCCTGCATTTGACGCATGATGAGCAGCCATAGACCGATAATCAGCAGTAGCGGAAGACCGGACGTGAGCAACTTAAACCACACGCTCCCGCCGGGGAGTTTTCCTTCGATGACGGCGTTGGGGTTTTTGTCCTGAATGCGAGCGACCAGTTCGGGATCTTCGTAGGGAACGGTCGCGGTAAAGTGTTCGACTTTAATTTCGCGGACTTCTTCGTTTGCCGCCTCGATCGGCACCAGCGTTGGACGCACAAACTCGCCGGAAATCTCCAGACCCTTAATGGTGACTTTCTTGATGTTGCCGTCGTCAATCTGGGTCGTCAGCTCGGAAAAGTTGATCGGGTACTGCGGGGTCTTGCCCATCTCGAACATCTGGAACGCGATGAGCAGCACGAGCACCAGAATGACCCAGAACACCATGGCCTTGAGCGGCCGGTTGGGTTTGCCCGCTGGCTGCTTTTGATTTGGCGGCCGCGTAAAGCGCTTATCGGGGTCGCGTTGATCGTTCATTGAGTCTCCGTATAAAGAAAAAGTGGTCCGGTTAGCCGTCGTCGATCTCTAGTTGCGCAATGAAGGGCAGGTGGCGGTAGCTTTCGTCGAGATCGAGCCCGTAGCCCACGACGAATACGTTGGAAATGTCCCGTCCGACGTAGCGGATCGGGACCTGGTGACGCAGCGCCGCGGGCTTCCGAAGAAGTGTGCAAAGTTCCACACTCGCCGGGTTTCGCAGCCGGAGCATATTCAGAATATAAGCCAGAGTCGTGCCAGTGTCTATGACATCCTCCACCACCAAAACGTGCCTATCTTCAATGTTCATAGTCAAATCCCGCACTATCCGCACCACCCCGCTGGACTCGGTTCCGCCCTGGTAGCTGGACACCGTAAGAAAGTCAATCTGCAGCGGCACGTCAATCTGACGCATCAAATCCGCGAGAAATACCACACCGCCCTTGAGCAGGCTCACCAGGATAGGGTTCTTGTCGGCATAGTCCTTGGTGATCCTGCGGCCGAGATCGGCCACCATAGCGCGGATTTCGTCGTCGCTCACCAGAACGCTCATGCCTCCGTGCTCTGTCATTTATACATCCGCCGTCAGAAAGAATTCGGATTCAGGTAAATGCTTATCAACGTTGGCAGTTACCGTTAGCTGTTCGCTGCCGTCAGGCGGTTCGGGGCGCGTAAGTCCCGGAACCCAAAGCACCGATGAGTCGTCGGCCACGACCCACGCCCACGGACGATGCCGCCGGGGCAGGTTAGCGTCTGCAAATACATCGCTTAGGCGCTTGCTGGCCCGGCCGTTCCGCCGAACTCGGTCGCCGGGCCGGGCCCGCCGCAGAACAACTGGTCCCCGCGCCGAAATGGGCGCCCTCCACCGGTCAACCTTTCCGATCGAGCCCCTTTGAATATCGAACGTCCAGCCGCCCAGGTCCAGGATACCGGGTGCCAATTTAAGTTCATCCAGCTGCGGGGTGGGTTCGTGGCCGGTGATGAACACCCACGAGTCGTACTCCCGGCGCAGCGTTAATGCGGGCAGGTCGAGCGACTTACCCGAGCCGTCCCTCCGTCGCGCGATCGCGATGGCAGCCTCGTAGTGGCGGCGTCGCCAGTCGGCGCCTGGGGCGATGCGTCTGACGGCAGCGGCCAGGCAATCGCTAAGCGAGTCGTCGTCGGCTTGGGGAATGGGCAGCACCCAGGTGCCGGGGCGTTCCTCGCGAAGCCGCGACAGGTCGTCGGCGATCACGGCATCGGCAATGCGCCGCGCGGTGCCAGCGGTCGTCGCCAGGTGCGCCAGCCGGTCGCGCATGCCCGGCACCAACCGCTCGAGTTGGGGCAGCAGAGTGTGCCGAACCCGATTGCGCGTGCGACTGAGATCGGTATTGGTTGGGTCCTCTACCACGTCAACGCCACGCGCTCGACAGTACGATTCCGTATCGTCGCGAGTCCACGTGAGCAAAGGTCGCACAATGTGTTCGCGGCGCGGTGGAATGCCGACGAGTCCGCGCAGGCCGACGCCGCGTTCGGCGCGCATCAAAATGGTTTCGGCTTGATCATTGGCGGTGTGCGCGGTGCAAATCAAGTCGGCGCCCAGTTCCTGACGCACACTTTCGAGCGCACGGTACCGAAGGTCGCGCGCAAACGCCTCTACGTTAGCGCCCGGCGGCAATTGCGCGGGAACGTCGACGTGACGGATCACCACCGGCAACCCCAAGCGCGCGCCCAGATTGGCGACGTGGTTGGCGTGTGAGTCGGCGTACTGGTGCAGGTTGTGATGAATGTGCGCGATGGTCAGCGACCAGCGGCCCACCCGGTCAAGCGCAAGCGTCATCGCGGTGGAGTCGGCGCCGCCGGAAACTGCCAGCACCAGCGACCGCGCACCGTTTAGGTGGCGGGCGATGGCGTCGATTCGGTCGCGTTGCGGCTGTGACATGAAAAACCCCCAGCGCGCGTTGGGGGGGGAAATGGTGGCGGTGCAGGGACTCGAACCCCGGACACGCGGATTATGATTCCGCTGCTCTAACCAACTGAGCTACACCGCCTTAAAAGCTTCGGCGAGCGAACGCATACGATACCCAAAGCGGTGGTGCGTGTCAATGCCAGCGGCGGGGAAATTGGGCGTCGGGGGGCCTTGCAAATGGTGTACAATGCTCGGCTAACGATCATGTCCATGAAGATTTACACTCGCGACGACCTCCACCGCAACGTCCTGAAGGATGCTCAAATAGGCATCCTTGGTTTTGGTAACCAGGGCCACGCGCAGGCTATGAATCTGCGCGACAGCGGCGTGGTGCCGGTGGTGGGTACCAGGCGTGGCGGAACCGGGTGGGAGCGCGCGGTGCGAGCGGGGTTCGAATCGGTGGGGATTGGCGAGGCGACGTCGCGTTCGGACGTGGTGGTGATGCTTTTGCCCGACGAAGTTCAGCCGCAAGTCTTCCGCGACGAAATTGGGCCCAGCCTGCGGCCTGGTACCACGATCATTTTCCCCCATGGTTTTACCGTCGCTTTCGAGGCGATGGAGATTCCCGAAGGTCACGACGTTGTGCTGGTCGCGCCTAAAGGCCAGGGGCACTTTTTGCGCAAGATGTATCAGGAGGGCAACGGACTACCGTGCCTGATCGGCATAGAGACCGACGCCAGCGGTGAGGCGTTTGCGCGAGCGTTGTCGTATGCCGACCTCATCGGGTGCTTGTCGGCGGGTGCCATTCGAACGTCGTTTCGGGAAGAAGCGATTACCGATTTGTTCGGCGAACAGGTGGTGTTGTGCGGTGGCGTTCCCGAGTTGGTCAAGCGCGCGTTCGACTGCTTGGTAGAGCGCGGGTATTCGCCCGAGGTCGCCTACATCGAGTGTCTTCACGAGCTGAAGATTATTACCGACCTGATGTACCAGGGCGGCATCAAGTACATGCGCGACCGGATCAGCGGAACGGCCGCATGGGGAAGCTTCAAAACCGGTGGGCGAGTTATCGACGACCGGGTGTACGAAACCATGAAAGAAGTGTTGGACGACATCGAGTCGGGGCGGTTTGCCGAGGGGTGGCTGGAGCAGGCAGAGTCGGGCCAACGTGAGCTGCGTACCCTGATGCGCGAAGAGTCGACCCACGGCAGTGAGTCGGCGGGACGCAAAGTCCGCCGACTGATGCCGTTCTTAAACGAGGAATCAGACGACCAATGAAACGATTAATCGCAGCTGCGGTTGCCCTGGCGCTGGCGACCGCTTGGGGATGTGCCAGCGAAGAGCCAGACTCCGAACCCAAACGAGTCGTAAACTTAAAGATTCCGCCCGCGCAAATCGACACGATGTCGGCGTGGAAAGTTAAGTATAACGTCGATCGCGACGAGTACTGGGACAACCGGGGCGGAGTCGTAGCCAACTCGTACGTGGAGGCGTGGTATCCCGCCGGAACGCATCGCGTCGCCGAAGGTATGATTGTGATCGACGAGTTCATGAAGGCACGGGCGAAGCTCACTAAGTATTGCGGTTCTGCACCGGACGAAAAAGTAAAAGTCGTCGTGTCGAGCACAATGCCCGACTACGAAGAAAAAACCAAACGCAACTGGTGGCTGTACGCTGACATTGACGACAACGAGATCGTTGTGCAGCCTGTGGGAATTCTGAACAACCGCGGACTGGTCACCATCGCACTGCCAAAGATTTACTACGAATGGGCGTTCGATCACTTGACCGATGCCAAAGCTCCGCAGTGGGTTATCTCCGGAATTGCTGGGATAACCGCGGGAGAAGTAGCGGTCGCGACGACCCACTTGCAGGAGTTTCCGGATCACCCGGTGAAGATGTCGCTTAAAGACATCGAAGCCGCGCTTAAGCAACGCGGCAACAAAGAAAGCTACCGCATTGCCAACTACAACGCGATCCGCATGGTGGATCGTATCAATCTGGCCAATGGTCCCGACAAACTCGCCAGGACGATCGCGCTTATGAGTGATGGAAAGAGCCGCGACGCCGCGTTTCAAGAAGCGTTCGGGAAAAGCTACAACGACGTTGCGACGGACGCGCTTGCGTTTACCTACGAAAAGTAGGCAAGTCGTCGAGCGGAGAGTTTAGCGCCGAAAGTTTCGCGGCTTGCTGAGAGTTTCACCGCTTCACTTTCACTGTGAAAGTGATTGGGTCAACGCACCCGATCACCTTCACAATGAAGGTGGATAACAGGCGTGAGGGCTGAGCGTTGGGGGGGTGAGAACGGCTGTGTGTCATTGGTCAAGGTCAGCGATGTCGACGACAAAGATGCTGCCGGGTCCGCTAAACGAGTCGCGGCGCGCGTAGTACACCTTTTTACTATCGGGGCTCCAAGCAGTGTTGCTAACTCCAACGGTCGGATCGTCTGAGTACGTTTGCATGGTACTCAAGTTCGTGATATTCAGCATGTCCCGAGTTGCGCCTAGTCGCTGAGGGTCGACATACGATGTCCAGGCGAGCCACTTGCCGTCGGGCGACAAGTCGACCCAACTAACACTTTCGTTCGAACTACACCGATAGACTTGCAACGTGTCGGTTAAGCTCGCAATCATGAGGCGTTGCCGATCGATATCGTGGTACGCAACGATCGATCCGGTTACGTCGATTCGGTTGACCCAGTCGGTCGACCTAACGGGAAGTGCCTTAGCTATCTTCTGAATCCGAGCGTAATCCTTAATGTAGGCGGCGCTCGGAGATACGTCATTGCGGTTGCCCTCGCGCACAGTCTTAGCCAACGCGTTGACGACTAGTACACCACCACCTGTTTTCTCGTAAGTTGCATACCCCTCTTCGTTCCATCTGAAATACTGAAAGGAAACTTTTGAGAACTGTATGAGATCTGCGTGAATCGCCTGTGGAACAACCGGAACAAAAACGCGCCGCGTCCTGGTGTCGACGATCCCAAAAGGGCTTGTAACATCCGATGGATTGACCCTGCGAAGGTAAAGCAAATATCCCCCGTCGAGGCTAGGTAGCAAGGTTGCCTCGCCACCGACCGCAACATCACTTGTCGCGCTAATGGGGCTTTTGGGCAACTGCGTGACAGGTTTGCATCCGACGCCTACGGCGACAGCTACCAACGATGCTATCAGCCATTTCCGATAGCTCAACAAGGGTACGAGCTCAGCAAGCTTCGTTCGACAACGTTGTTCGTGACCCATTGTATTCCACCTCAGTTGACCCTATTGCGCAGCGTGCCATACGATAATTCACACGGGACCGCCTTGCGCGCTACCGCAGCAAAACCATCTTCTTCGTCGCCGCAAACGTGCCAGCTTCGAGTGCGTAGAAGTACACGCCACTTGCCACCACGTTTCCACGAGTATTGGTACCATGCCACGTTACGCGATGAACGAACAATCGCGCCCCCACTTTCACCGTGAAAGTGATTGGGTCAACGCACCCGATCACCTTCACAATGAAAGTGATCACACGTAAGACCTTCGTGGTTCACGAGAACAACTTGAGGAACTTCGTGAGCCAACCTCGATGAGCCAGTCGGATGAGCAAAAGGAATGAGCAGTTGGGAAAAGCGGCTACAATGCGCGACGTGGCGAGACCAACGCGCTGGCGATCAGCAGGCCGACGACCAGTGCGACCGCGACGAAACCCATTTGTGCAGCTTGCTGAATGCCCGAGACGACGTCGTGCGCGAGCAGGGCATCGACGCTGCGAAACCCCAAGCTCCCTGGCACCAGCAGGAGTAACCCAGGAACCAACATGATAGACGCCGGGCGGCGCAGCGCGCGCGCGAACGTGTTAGAGGCCATGCCCAGGCAAAGCGCGCCGACGAACGCGCCGACGACGGGCTCGAATGCTTGCGCGGCGTAACGCGAACTCACAAACGCGAGCGCGCTTGCCAACGTCACCCAGCCCGCATCGCTGGGGCGGGCGTTGAACAACACCACCAACGCCAACGACACCATGCCCAGTGCCGGCCACACCGTCCACTCTGGCAACGGTTGCGCGACCGCTGTAATTGGCGCTCCCCACCACCAATGCGCAGCCGCGACCCCGGCCGCAACGCCAACCGCGATGGTAAGGAACGACACCAACGCGCCCACCAGCCGCATCGAACCCGACGCCAGATGTTGCGTCGCTAACTCGTTCACTCCGGTGGTAACGGCGAGTCCGGGAATCAACACGATGAGCCCCGCCAACGTAACGGTTGGTATCGACAGCGGCGAAAGTTGCGTCGCGATGGTCACCGCAATGGCGCCGGCTGCGGCGGCGGCCAGCGGGTCGAATAGTCTCGCCACCTGGCGGATTCGCCCGGCCAGCATCGTCAACAACCCGTTGCCTAATCCGACAATCGCGGCGGCAACGGCTTCGCGCCAGCCGCCACCAAACATGCGGGCCGCGCTGATCGAAACCAACGCGAAGGCAATGACCAACGCCCAGGTCGCGTAGCGCCCCGGCGAATCCGCAATCTCGGCAAGGCGCTGGAGCCCGACGCGCGGACCAACGGTCGCCGCCTCGGCCACCAACTCGTCAATCGCACGCAACTTATCCAGGTCCAACTGACCACCGCTAAGTCGGATCAACACAGTGCGTTCTTCACCGTCAACGGTGAGACGCGCGAACAGTGCCGTGGGCATCGCAAAAAACTCGGCCCCGACACCCATCGCGGCGGCAACACCCTCCAGAGTTGCTTCCAACCGGTGGGCCGGAACACCATAGCGGTGCAGCGCCCGTCCAAGCTCGGTAATAAAGTTCACCAGTTCGGAGCTGGCCAACGGTTTGTCCGAGTGCGCAGAGCCGGTTGACTCCCCGCGGAACGGCTTAACGTCGAGCGAGTCGTCGTTGACCTGGCCGACCTCCGCCGAACGTTGTGCGGCTGCCTTGGTTGTCTTATGAAGAATGTTTGTATTCATTGCTGTAGATAGTATAATATACGGCAAGAAGCGTGCCCAACGAACAGAATGCGGTTTTTGGGGGTAAAAGTGAAGCTCGACCGAATCGACGCGGAGATTATCGCGGCCTTACAGAATGATGCACGGATCTCCAACAAGGAGCTGGCCGACCAGGTGGGTCTGGCCCCGTCGTCGTGTCTGGAACGAGTGAGGCGTTTGGTAGAAGAGCGCGTGCTACGCGGCTTCCACGCCGACGTTGATGGCGATGCGCTGGGCATTGGGATCGAAGCGATGATCTCGGTGCGGATGGACCATCACCACCGCGACAAAATGGAGGCGTTCCGCGAACACGCGCTGGCGCGGCCCGAAGTCGTGAGTCTGTACTACCTGTCGGGAGCTAACGACTACTTGATCCATGTCGTGGTTCGCGACACCGACCACCTGCGAGAACTCACCATGGACGGGTTCTCGTCCCGCGACGACGTGAGGCACCTGGAGACGGCTCTGATCTTCGATCACAGTCGGCGATGGGAGTCGCCCAACTACGTGGTCGACGAGTCGGCGTTATAACCCGCGCGGTTAGCCGGCGCTCGGCCGGGGACGCTTGCGCGAATACACCAGCAGGAAGCCGGCGAGGGCTACAGCGCTTCCCAACATGATGAACAATAAGCGTGGGTCTCGCGACGACACGTGGCGGAAGTTTCCGGCGGCCTTATCGAGTGCACGCCGGACGTCGGTGTCTTCAAACACCACCCCGTTAACAAAGCCGGTAACTTCCAGGTCGCCGTTGGCAAACGCAACTGCGTTGGGGTGGGCAAACACGCCGGGCTCAAGCTTCACAAACCGAAAATCGAGTGCACGCAATAGCGCGGCTACGTCGGCGGTATCACCGCGGGCGACAATCCAGCCCTCCGGTAGCTCGTTGGTTTGCTTAAACCGGGACAGATCTTCGTCGTCGTCTTCGTCGTCGAAGGTAACGGTGAGCACGTTATAAAACCGTCCCGGGTTGCCCAGCTCCAGCAATGGCTCAGCCAGATTGGTCGTAATCATCGGGCAGATATACTTGCAGCCCGTAAAAACCGGGTTGATGACCAGCGGCGCCCCGCGCAACGACTCCAGGCTGACGGGCTGGCCCTTGTCGTCGGTTAGGGTAATGGCTGGCAGCGTGTTTCCCACCGCGACATCCGGGTTCGGGCGTTCGATGTCCACCGCCGAAGCGGGGGCAGAGAGCAGCAACGATATAACGGAAATCCAAAAGCGAATCATGTTGGCAATATACCAGCGGCGTTACCACGGGTCCAGGCTTGTGCATCCTGATTGACTGCGAGAAACTGCGTCGGTATCATCCGGAGCGAACTTTCGACGGCCATGCCGTCGCGCGACAGGTTAGGACGCAATATCCATCACGGGCTAAGGAGACGATATGGTCGTGGCCGCAAAGGGCAAGAAAAAGAAGAAAGATCGCACGCCGCCGTTTACCGACCGGCACAAGTTGTACGAAGAGTCGGTGCAGAGTCCGGGCGAACACGTCGAGTTTTTCGACCGCGTCTACCAGGGTCACAACGGCCGTCTGCCGCGGTTGTTTAAGGAAGACTTTTGTGGGACCGCACTGCTTTCCGCCGAGTGGGTAAAAACGCGGCCGGACAACCAGGCTATCGGTGTCGATCTCGACGCCGAAACGCTGGCGTGGGGCAAAGAGCATAACATCGACCCGCTAGGTGCCGACGCCAAGCGCCTGACCATTCACGAAGCCGACGTCCGTGATATCGTCGATCCCAAAGTCGACGTGCTCGCCGCGCTAAACTTTTCCTACTTTATCTTTAAAACACGCGCCGAGCTATTGAAGTACTTTCAAGTTGCGCGCCAGTCGATCGCCGACGACGGGATGTTCGTTATGGACATCTTCGGCGGTACCGAATCGTTCGACCCTGACGTGACCGACCGCACCCGGTACGATGGGTGGACGTACATTTGGGATCAGAAATACTACGACCCCATTACCAACCACACCGCGTACGCAATTCACTTCAAGTTCCATGGTTCGCACGGCAGCATGATGCGCGACGCGTTTGTTTACGAGTGGCGTCATTGGAGCATCCCGGAAGTTAAAGAGTTGTTGCAAGAAGCCGGCTTTAGCCACGTGGACATTTACTGGGAAGACATCGACGACGAAACCGACGAAGGCAATGGCGAGTTTAACCTTGTCACCGAAACCGAAAACTCACCGGGCTGGATTGCGCTGATGGTGGCGCGGCCATAGGTGTAAGCGGGACCCGTCATGTACTTTGAGCAAATCTTCGATCGGCCGTTAGCGCAGTACGCGTACCTGATTGGTTGTCAGGCGACGGGCGAAGCTATTGTCTTCGATCCAATGCGCGACATCGATCGATACCTCAAAATCGCCCAGCGCGAGGGCCTGAACATTGTGGCGGTCGCGGAAACGCACATTCACGCCGACTTTCTTTCGGGTGCGCGCGAGTTGGCCGAGCACACCGGCGCTAAGGTTTACGTGTCGGGCGAAGGCGGTGACGATTGGCAGGTGGAATGGGCAAAGGCGTATCCGCATACGATCCTTCGCGACGGCGACGATTTTGCCATTGGAAACTTGCGCTTTGACGTGCACCACACGCCGGGGCATACCCCGGAGCACATCGTCTTTGTAGTTACCGATCATCGGTCGACCAAACCGATGGGAATGGTCAGCGGCGACTTTGTGTTTGTTGGCGACGTTGGGCGCCCGGACCTGCTGGAAACTGCCGCAGGTCAGGTCGGCGAACAAGAACCCTCGGCGCGTGCGATGTATCGTTCGCTCGCGAGGTTCCGCGAGTTTCCCGCCGACCTGCAGGTGTGGCCCGGGCACGGAGCGGGAAGCGCGTGCGGCAAAGCGTTGGGAGCGGTACCGCTTTCCACCGTCGGTTACGAACTCGCCAACAACGCCTCTATCGCGGCGGCAACGTCCGAAGACGCTTTTGTGGATTATATTCTCGACGGACAACCCGAGCCGCCGTACTACTTTGGGCGCATGAAACGCGTTAACCGTTCGGGCCCGCCGGTCTTGGGTGACTTGCCTAAAGCCAAGCCGATTCGCCCCGCAAAACTCTCCGAACTATCCGACCATCTTGGCGTGGCGGTACTCGATACCCGACCGTGGAACGAATTCCGTCGCGCGCATTTGCCGGGAGCGTTACACACTCCGCTGGGACGGACGTTTAACACCGTCGCCGGGTGTTACGTGACCGAAGACAAGCCTATCTACCTGATCATCGACGAGTCCGCCGTCGAAGCCGCAACGCGCGATCTGGTGCACGTTGGGCTCGACCATATTGTCGGCTTTGCCACCCCCGATGTGTTTGCCGAATACGTTAACGGTGGTGGCGACGCGCAGAGCGTTCGCGAAGTCGGAGTGGAAGACCTGGATGACCCCGGCGAGCACGTCATACTGGATGTGCGTCGCGCGGCCGAGCGCGACAGCGACGGTAAGGTTGCGGGAACGTTAAACGTCGCACACACCCGACTGATCGAACACCTCGACGACCTTCCTAAGGACAAAGGGATATTGGTGCACTGCCGCAGCGGCGTTCGGTCGGGATACGCGTGCGGATTCCTGCAGCGCCACGGGTTTGACGTGACCAACGTCGCCGGTGGGTTCCTGGCCTGGCAACAAAGACAACGATCCGGCGGCGTCTGAACCGTCGCGTTAAAACTAAGAACAAAAAAGCCCGCGAGACTGCGTCCCGTGGGCTCTTTTGTTGCCAACCAGTCAGGTTGCGATTACTTCTGCGACTTCATTCGTTCAAAGTAGTCTGCGTACTCGCGCTTAGAAAGTTTTGCCAGCGCGACCAGTGCGATCAGGTTGGGGGCGGCCATTAGTCCGTTAGAGACGTCGGCCATGTCCCACACCAATGGCAGCGAAAGCGTCGCGCCCAGGAATGCAAACACGACAAACACCATACGGTATGGCATGACCGCTTTCTTTCCCCACAGAAAAGTCACCGAGCGATCGCCGTAGTACGACCACGAAATCATCGTCGAATACGCAAATAGCGGAACGGCCAGCGTAATGATCCATTCGCCGTGCGCGAAAATCGGTGAGAGTCCCTGCTTGAATGCCCACGCCGTTAGAGCCGCGCCGTTCAGCAAGCTTCCGTCGGCACCAAGGCCGTTGGTCCAGGCGCCGGTGGTAATGATTACCAGTCCAGTGATGGTACACACAACGAGGGTGTCGATAAACGGACCGATCTGCGCGACGACCCCCTCGCGGACCGACTCGTTGGTCTTGGCGGCGGCGTGAGCGATCGACGCCGAGCCCTGTCCTGCTTCGTTCGAAAAGAGTCCGCGCTTGGCGCCCCAGGTTAAGGTCAGCAGAAATGTCGATCCGGCAAAGCCGCCGATCTCGCCTTGCGGTGTGAACGCTTTGCTCACAATCAGCCCGATCGCGCTGCCGATTTCGCCAACGTTCATTACCAAAATAACCAGTCCGCCTAAAACGTAAATCGCGCACATCGTCGGTACCAGCTTGGACGCCACCGCGCCGATTCGGCGAATACCGCCGATGATGACGACTGCAACAAACACCGAGAGGATCAACCCCGTCACCCATGTCGGCATGGCGACATCTTTGGCCAGGATTTGACTGACGGTGTTCGATTGCACCATGTTGGCCGAACCCAGGCTGGCAAAGATCGCAAAGAAAGCGAAAGCGCCGCCCAACCAGCCCCATCCCGGCGCCATGCCTTTCTTGATGAAATACATGGGTCCGCCGGCGGCGTGGCCGTCGGGTTCAACCGTGCGGAATCGGTGACCAAGGAAGCATTCCACCCCTTTGGTGGTCATCCCGAAGAACGCCACAATCCACATCCAAAACAGCGCGCCCGGCCCGCCGTAGTGAATTGCGGTGGCGACGCCGGCGATGTTGCCGATGCCGATGGTCGCCGAAAGTGCCGCGGTTAGCGCCTGAAAGTGCGTCAGGTCGCCGGGCTCGTTGGGGTCGTCGAACTTCCCGCGTATCACGTCGACACTGTGCTTGAAGGCGCGAATATTGACGAACTTCATGTAGAACGTCAAAAAGACGCCGGTACCGATCAGCAAGATCAGAAACGGCGGACCCCAAACGATCCCGCCGATGTAGCTTACGCCGCTGTGAAATGACTCTAACGCTGCATCCATGAATCTCCAGTCGTTTAGGTGGCCAGATTACCCGTTCATAATCCGGCGCATGCGAACCGCGGAACCACCCACCAGCACCAGCCCGGCGAGCACCATAATGATCAGGCCCATCTTGGGGACGCTATCGAAGCGAACCGAGACGTTAAGGCTGGCGGATTTGGCCGCAGTTCCTTCGCCCCAGGTGGCGGTAAGCGTCACCAGTCCCGCTTCGGTTGGTGTCCAGCCAAGTGAACCGCCGGTGCCCGTTGTACCCAGATTTGCGTGTTGGGAAACGCTGCTGCCGGGGCGGTAGACCGCTTCCACCAAAGCGCCTACCACTGGCAATCCGTCCGCGTCTTGTAAAATGATCGAAGTGGCTTCGCCACGCGTGGGGAACTGGTCGCGGATGGTTAAGCTGTTTGCGTTTGCCAAAGTTGTCAGTGCGCAGCACACCGATACCGCGACGACGACAAGGACGTTAAGTTTACTCGGCATCGTACGACCCCTTCGATGTCAGAAAGGCGGCGACCGCGCCCGCACCCACCAACCAAATCAGCACGACCACCCACGGCGCCGCTTTCATGAAGCTGTACCCTTCGGCATAGTTGGGGTTGTAGGACATGCCGTACAAACCGCCGTCGATTTCCTGCCAGACCGAATAAATCAACAGGTAGGCGATAAGGCCGGGGATGACGAATTTGATCAGCACATCAAACCAGCCACCCAGTTGTACTCGCGAATTTTCGTTGATGACCGCACGGATCTTGTCGGCGCCTAAGACCCAACCGACGATGATGCATTCGATAAGGCCAACAATCAGTAAGCCGTAGGAGAAGTTCCAGTGGTCGAACAGATCGATAAAGGTAAGGCCCATGGTGCCGTCGTTGGCCAGCCCCGGGTCGACTACCATGGGAAGCGCGAAACACGAGCTGCCGATGAGACCAACGGGCGCGACAAACATGAGCGCCTTTTTGCGCGAAATCTTAAACTTGTCTTTGAACGACGCGACCACCGCTTCGACCAGTGATATCGAAGAGGTAAGTCCGGCCACCACCAGAAGTGTAAAAAACATGATTCCGAAGGTCACTACCGCCGGATCGCCACCCGGGAGTTGACCGATGCCCTGGGGCACGATGAAGAACATCATCGACAGCGTGCTTGCTTGCGGAACCACTGCGAAAGCGAACAGCATCGAAAAAATGGCGAGACCGGCGATGTATTCGAAGCCGCAGTTGAGCAGCGCGGTCACGTAGGCGTTGCTGGTGTGGTCGCTGTTCTTGGGCAAATACGAGGCGTATGCCGTCATCACGCCAAACCCCAGCGACAGGGTAAAGAAAATTTGGCTAAACGCGCCGCGCCACACCACCGGGTCTTTCATGATGGAAAAGTCGGGTGAGAACAGCAGCCACAGGCCTTGGGTGCCGTTCTGCAGCGTGATGCCGCGAACAATAAGGACAATCATGAACGCCCACATCAGCGGCACAAAGATTTTTGCGGCTTGTTCGATGGTCTCAGCCCCGCGTCGCACAATGACAACGTTAAGCCCCCAGATGATCGCCACGAACACCATCGGCCACCACGTCGAAAGCATGTGAAAAAAGTATGCGATTGGGTTGGGTACTGCGCCTTCGTCGATTCCAAAGTTGGGCATCGCAACCGACGACTTCCACAGATCGCCGGTAGCACCGATCAGCATCCCGATCACCCACCCGAGAATGGTGATGTACCAGAAGCTGATGAAGCCGGCGTTGAGTAGCGACCACCACCCGGCGAACTCGCCTTTTTTTCCCGCGATTCGATACAGCGATTCCGGGAACGCGCGGCCGGTGAATGCACCAAGGCCGAACTCCAGGATCATTACCGGAATTCCGACCAGAAACAGGCCGATCAGGTAAGGAAGGTAGAAGGCGCCGCCGCCAAAGTTGTAGGCGTTGGCAGAGAAGAAGACGATGTTGCCGAGGCCGATAGCCGACCCCGATGCCGCCAGAATGAAACCGAGTCTAGATTTCCACTGGCCGCGGTTGGTATCTGATGACGGCAAGTGTGCTCCTTAGATGGATCGAATGCGGACCGGAATTGTCCCCCATTATCGCCCAGCGGAATTGCCTGTCAAGGGCTAACGGAGCGTAATTGTCTATGTGACTTGCGTTTCGCGTCGCGGGCACCTCATACTGGAGTGATCGCCAATTCTATGGAGGAGTAGTGCGAATACTTGTCTTTGGAGCGGGAGCGGTTGGCGGAGTGGTTGGGGCAACGCTGGCTGGTGCGGGTTGCGAAGTGGTGCTGCTGGGGCGCGGGCCGCATGTCACGCAAGCGATCTCGACCGGACACGTCCGGATGGACGCGGACGGCACAATCAAGCGGGTGGCGATTGCGGCGGCAACGTCATTGCGCGACGTTCCTTCTAAGTGGGACGCGGTGTTGCTCACCGTAAAAACCGACGATACCCGCGACGCGATTACCGAACTTGCGCAACGGCTTCCGGCGGAAACTCCTGTGGTGACGCTACAAAACGGGGTCACCAACGAAGGCGTCGCGTCTGAGAGTTTTGACCGGGTTTATGGGGGCGTGCATCAGTTTACCTGTACGGCGCTTACTGACGGCACGCTGGCCTATCGGCAATTGGGTCGCGTCGTCGTGGGCAAGTTTCCCAGCGGAGCCGACGAATTTGTCCTCCAACTGGTCGGCGCGCTTAACGCGTCGGGGATTACCGGCATAGCGTCTAACGACATCATGGCCGACAAATGGCTCAAGCTGGTGGTGAACTTGATGAGTGCGGTAAACGCAATGGTGCGCGCCGATGATCATAGCGGCGACGAGTTTCGTCGCATAAAACTGGGGCTCTTGACCGAGGCTCGTGAGTCACTTTCGCGGGCGGGAGTGCTCGCGCAATCTACCGACGGTGGCGATCCCAACGTCGACGAAATGATAGCGCGGTTGCAATCACCCGCTGGTCCGCGCGACGCGAGCGAGAGTATCGTTCGCAACTCAACCTGGCAGAACCTCGATCGCAATCGTCCCCGTCTGGAGAATCGGCATTTTCATGGGCCAATCATAGACTTTGCCCACAAGTACAAAGTGCCGGTACCCTACAATGAAACCGTCTTGGAAATGGTCGAAGACATCCATCGACGTCAACTGGGTCCCGGCGCGGTTACCGCCGCCGAAGTGATGACCCGCATAAACCGCAGGAGCTTGTCTTGAAGTCGCTTTTTTACGCGTTGGTGATGGCATTGATCGTCGGTGTGGCGATCATCTTGATGCACTTTTTTTCGGGTGGTTCGGCGCCGACACCGGACTCGCGACCCGACGCGCGGCCGGTGACGTTGAGCCCCGGGCCGGAAGCGTTCAGCGGCGAAAGCTACGCCGATGCGACCACCGACGAGTTGTTTGCCGCGGCAGAGGAGCTGTATTCGCTGTGGCACGTGCGCGAGGCGATGGCACTGTTCGAGCGTGTGGTCGAGCGTGACAGTTTGTACCACGCGGCGTACCTGCGCCTGGTGGAATGCTATGCCGATCCGCAGATTTCCCGCGAAGACGCCGCGCGCGAAGCGATTGCGCGGGCCGAGCGCACCGGTTTGTCGGCGGACGCGCACCGCAGCGAGGCGTACCGGAAAATGTTTATCGACGACGACCCGGTCGCCGCGCAGCGACATCTGCAAAAGATGACCTCCGACGACGCGCCGCACCGCGACCGCATGCTCGCGCAAAGTTACCTGCGTGCGGGGAACCTGGGCGACGCGGCCAGGACGCTCGAGCAACTGGTACTTGCCGACGACACCGAAGGCAGGGTGTTGGAGCTGGCGGTTCACGTTGCCCTGGCGGACAACGACATTGCTACGGCCAGCGAACGCGCGCGCGAACTGGCGCGCATGTATGCCGATGAGCCCCACGCATACGTGGTAATGGCGCGGGTCGAGTTGGCGCGCGGCGATGCCGAGGCGGCGCAGAGTTATTGCAACAGCGCGCTGGGATTGGATCCGCGCTACCTGCCGGCGATTCACGCGCAGGGACACACGCTAGCGTTGCGCGACGAGCGTTCCGCCGCGCGGGTTACGTTTGAAAAGCTGCTGATGTTTGACGACGACGTCACCAAGGCGTTTGGCCATCAGGGAATCGCGTTTGTCGATTTCCTCGACGGCCAGTTCGAAGAAGGCGTGCATTCGCAAAGCGAAGCCATCCGCCTGGCGATGCTCTCGGGCGCGCCGCGTTTGGGGCTAAGGTTGGCGGCCGACTTGATTGCGTTTCAGTGCGAACTGGGTCAGCTTGACGCGGCGGTGGCGACGCTTCGCCAGTGGGTGTCGGGCTTTGGCGATGTGCCGGTACGACTGGGCGAACTGCGGATTCAGATTGCGAGTGGACAACTCGATCAGGCCCGCGACGTGCTTACCCGGATGAACTCGAGTAGTGAATGGACCCGTTGGCTGCGCGCCATGGCCATCGATCACGGAACCACCAACGCGCTTGCCTACCTGGCCGAAGGTAAACCGTCCGAGGCGCTGAAGGCGCTGGCGAACGGAGTCCCCACCAACAGCGACGTCCGCATGTCGCGTGAGTTTGTCCGCGGTGTGGCGTTGTATCAAAGCGGCGATGCGGAAGCCGCCGGTAAAGCATTCAGCGACGCGCATCGGTTCCTGTTTGGGTCGAACTATCCTTTTGCTGGCGACCCGGTGCTGTATGTGCAGAGTTTCTTTTATCAGGGCGAAGCCGCGTTGGCCGCCGGCCGTCATGCCGATGCCGCCGGTGCGTACCAACGCTTCTTAAGCTATTGGGAAGATGCCGCCTGGGATTTGGGGGCGATTGCGCGGGCGCGGGAGAAGCTGTTGCAAGTGACCGGGACAATCGAGTCCGAGCCCGCCGACTCAACGTCGACCGACTAGTCGCCTACCGGTTTGCCGACGAAGCGGACCACGACGATAACCACACCAGCCGATACGAGTAGCGGAATCCACACCGGAAGACCGGTTGCCATCAACAGGTAGCCGGTGACGATCGCCGTACCTGCCACAACCATAGCGTAGGGAAGCTGCGTGCGCACATGGTCGATATGATCGGATGCGCTGGCCAAAGATGACATGATGGTGGTGTCCGAGATTGGCGAGCAGTGATCGCCAAAAACGGCACCCGAAAGAATCGCGGATATCGATCCCAACAGGAGTTGGTTGGAAAGACCTGGTTCGAGTCCCGCGAGTGTTGATACCTGGATAACAAGTGGAACGCACAATGGCGTTAAAATGGTCATAGTGCCCCATGAGGTGCCCGTAGAGAAGCTAACGGCTGCTGAGACCAGAAACACCAGCAACGGGAGCATTTTGGGCGATATAACGTTCGACAGCGAGTGCACCAGGAAGTCGGCGGTGTGGAGCGCGCTGCAGATGTCACCGATCGCCCACGCCAGGACCAGGATGATCATGGCCGGTGACAACGTCTTTACCCCCGAAACCCATGCGTCGATTCCCTCATTGAGGTTCACCGCCCGTTGCGCCACCGCAAGGATGAGTGCTACCACGCATCCCAGAAACGAGCTCCATAATAAGGCTACAAACGAGTTGCCTTCGCGGAGCGCGTCAAACCACGACGCACCGCCACCCAACGAGTTCTGCCCGGTTACCAGCAGTCCGACAACCGTGACGACAACGACGGTAATAATCGGCAACAAGGCGTTCCATGCCCGCGGGGTTACGTCGCTGTCAAAGCGAATGTCTTCGTCGATCTTAGAGAGCGGTTGGGCGTCGTCGGCCAGCAGCTTCCCGTCGCGGCGTGCACGGCGTTCGGCGCGCAACATGGGGCCAAAGTCGCGGCCCCAATTGGCTACCAGGAACACAAACAATAGCGTCAGCAGCGGGTAGAAACTGTAGGGAATGGCTTCGACGAAGGTCGAAAAGGGATTGCGGTCGACGCCCACGGTGGCGAACGCGTCGCGCAACAGCGAAATTTCAAAGCCAATCCAGCTGGTAATTACTGCGACGCTGGCAACTGGCGCGGCGGTCGCATCGACCAGATAGGCCAGCTTTTCGCGCGAAATACGCAGCTTGTCGGTAACCGGGCGCATCGTGTTGCCCACGATGAGCGTGTTGGTGTAGTCGTCAAAAAAGATCATTAGCCCCAAAAGCCAGGTCGCGGTTTGGCCGCGTCGCGGGTTGGATGCCCACCTGGAAACGGTATCAACAAGACCCGCCAGGCCCCCGTTTTTGGTGATGAGGCCGACCAGGCCGCCAAGCAGCAATGTGAACACGGCAATCGAGATGCGGTCGCCGTCGTTAAGCGCGTTGACCGCAAACTTCTGCACGACTTCCAGGAACCCAGAAAAGAAGCTGCCGGAGAGGGCCGCCGCTCCCAACCAGATGCCCAGAAACAGGGCCAGGTAGACCTGACGAAAGAGAAGCGCAGCCAGAATCGCGACCAGCGGAGGCAACAGTGTCATCCACCCGCGGACGACCTTGATGGGTTTCACTTCGGGTTCGGCGCCCGCGATTGTCAGGCGCATTTCGGTGTCGCCGGAGTTGGGGATTTCGAGACCAGGGAGTTCGGCGGGTAGCGAACCGGTGTGGCGGACGACGATGTTGCCGTCCTGGACGATCACGAACTCGAAGGGCTGATTGCTGCCGTCGCCGCTTACGGATACCGAAAACGGAACATTGGTCACGGCAAGGTCGGGGCCATCGATGGCCGCGGTTGCGGGAGCGGCGGCGATGACCAGCAACGCCGCCGCCAGTAGCGAAAGTAGGGTCGCGGTCCTTGGTATCAAGGAAAGATCCCGCGCTCGTTATAGACTTTCTCGATGCGGCCCAGCGCAAGCGTCATCGCGGCGGTGCGCGCGTCTACTTTGAGGTGTTTCATCTCCTGAAAGACAGCCTGAACGGCGTCGTTCATCTTAAGCTTCAACTCCTCGTCGACTTGCTCCAGGCGCCAGATCTCGCTGTTCTTGTTTTGCACCCACTCAAAGTACGAAACCGTCACCCCGCCCGAGTTGGCCAGAATGTCGGGGATAATCTCGATGCCCCGTGCCTTAAGCCGCTCTTCGGCTTCGGGAGTGGTGGGGCCGTTGGCGCCCTCGAGAATGTACTTGGCTTTGATATGGTGCTCGGTGTCGACGTTGATGGTTTTCTCGATCGCCGCGGGGACGAACACGTCGACATCGGAGGCGTAGAAGTCTTCCAGCGAGATCTCTTTGGCGTGCGGGTAACCGGCGACGCCGCCGTTGACCTTTACGTATTCGGCCAGGTCGTGCGCGACAATGCCATCGGGGTTGCCGATCGAGCCGGTGTGATCACTCGCCGACATGAGCGTCGCACCCATGCTATGCAAAATGATACTGGCGAATGAGCCCACGTTACCGAAGCCCTGGGTTGCGAACTTCATCCCTTTGACTGGGAAGCCGCGCTCCTTGCCCCACGCCTCCAACGCGAACGCCATCCCTTGTCCAGTGGCTTTGTCACGGCCCAGGCTACCGCCGTTGATGACGGTCTTACCGGTGACAATCCGACGAGTCGCGAGGCGGTCGGACGCGTTAAACGTCGCCATGTAGGTGTCCATCATCCATACCATTTCGCGCCCGCTGGTGCCCATATCGGGGGCCGGAATGTCGTACTCGGGGCCGATGTTATTGCCCAGCGCGTGGGTGAACCGTCGCGTCACGCGCATGAGATCTTCTACCGTGTGCTCGCGCGGATTGATGGTTACGCCGCCTTTGCCGCCGCCAAATGGGATTCCCATAAGCGCCGACTTCCACGTCATCCACTGCGCCAGCGCCTTCACTTCTTCCAGGTTTACGGTGTGGTGAAAGCGAATTCCGCCCTTGTAGGGGCCCATTACATTGTTGTGCTGAATGCGGTAGCCGCGGAACATGTGGTACTTGCCGTCGCTCAGTTGCACCGGGAAGTTCACGATGATTTCGTTCTGCGGCTCGGAGAGCAGGCCCCAGACTTTCTTGTCCAGGTTAATGCGCTCGGCAGCCCGGTTGAACTGCAGCAGAGAAATCTCAAACAGGTTCAGGTTGTCACTGGTTGTGGTCATGGTGTGTCGGGTCGCAGGTTAGGATGGTTAAGTATTGGCCAAAAATGACACGTCGGGATTGCACAAATCGGTAGTTTGTTCTCGCAAACAGACGGCGTGGCGTCGGTTACTCTAGCAAATTAGAATTGGCGAAGCAAGGTGCGCCAACGTCCATCATTATACCTATTTAAGTCGCTCGCGCGGGCGCTTTGTGCGTGGGGTCGGTTAGGTGGTGTATCGCGCTTGAACGCGCCGACGCTCGCTGGTGCCCCGCCGTTGGTGTTTGAGTGCGTGAGCGCGTAAGTCGTTGTTTTGTATTTATATAGCTAAACTTTTGCGAATCCGTTCATCGCACATATATATAGGCGCAGGTTAGTGGTTGGTTGGTGTGTTCGGTTGTCGATTGGATCGAACTCGGGTTCCAACTTGTGGGGTTTTGGTCAACGTTCGCTGTGATCAGATTCCTGTCAGCACGCGTTCGGCAACCCTCGCACGGTGGGCAACTTTGTATCAGTGGTACGCTAATTGCAAAATGCGCCGCGACACGAATCATGTCATCGTGCAACGTGACGACGAGTTCATGTTTGTGCGATTGCTGACGAAGAACATAACGCGTTGATGGTCGCGGTCTTCCGAGAAAGTAAATGAGACAATTTCTCTTGACACGCTTTCGAGGTATGCAACAATCTTCGCAACTGCTGTGACATCTTAGCTCTACATCAATGTTCTGCGTTAGTTTAGAACCCTGAAAGCGAACTCTTCCTAGGATGAACGCTTTCGAAAGGAAGGACTGACATGGCAGCAAAGCGGAAGGCGAAAGCCAAAACCAAAGCCAAGCGCAAGACGACGGCCAAGCGTAAGACCAAGGCCAAAGCCAAGCGCAAAACCACGGCCAAGCGAAAGACGAAGGCGAAAGCCAAGCGTAAGTCGACGGCCAAGCGTAAGACAAAGTCGAAGGCCAAGCGCAAGACCAAAGCTAAGCGTAAGACGAAAGCTAAGGCCAAGCGTAAGACCAAGGCTAAGCGTAAGACGAAAGCTAAGGCCAAGCGTAAGACCAAGGCTAAGCGTAAGAC
>CAZPQK010000001.1:90078-197583 GCA_964588695.1 uncultured bacterium | reverse complement strand
AAGCGTAAGACCAAGGCCAAGCGTAAGACCAAGGCCAAGCGTAAGACCAAGGCCAAGCGTAAGACCAAGGCCAAGCGCAAGACCAAGGCTAAGCGTAAGACCAAGGCTAAGCGTAAGACCAAGGCCAAGCGCAAGACCAAGGCCAAGCGTAAGTCCACAGCTAAGCGTAAGACCAAATCCAAAGCTAGACGATAATCACACTCATGCTTTGAGTTTTGGCTAGCCAAAGCTGATGACTCGAGGGAGGACGGAAACGTCCTCCCTTTTGCTTTTGGGGCTTTCGGGAAATATTGCTTCAGCGGACCGCGTGGGGTGCCGATCTCGGAGAGTGCCGTCAGCACGTAAGGGGAGTGAGAACCTTACATGCCGGGCGCCGGGGTCTATACGGAATTCTCGGGAGGTTACCCACTGACTCGCTCCCCCCTCCCGTCGTTGGATTCCCGGCGGTTCGGCCTTTATCTAACAGGTTGTGGGACTAGCGGTTACGAACCAGCAGGTAAACCCCAAAGCCGATTAGCAGGATCGGGAAGATCGGCTTGTTAATGACGTCGGTCACCAATAACAACCACACTACGCCACCCACCAACAGAATGAGGCCCATCCGGGGCGACTGCCGAAGCTGCTGAAAACGGTCCGACTGCATCTCGGCCTTGAGGTCTTCGTGACCCTTGTCGAAGGCGGCTTCTAGTTTGGAAATGCCGTCGGAAACGGCCTTGTTGATCTTTTCCGCGTAGTCGTCTAACTTATTGTCGTTATTTATGTTATTGGTTTCTTCGTTACTCATGGGGATCCTCTCGCTAGTGACTCTTATATATGTACCTACGGCCTGCTCGCAGCGTTAGTTGCGAACCTCTCCCAGGGGCCGCGAGGCGACCGTCAGCCAGACGATGCTCATTACCAGCAGGGTAGTCGCGCCCGCCAGAAATACATAGACGGTCTCCAGCGAGAAGGCCTGCTTGATGGGTGCGATCAGGTAGACCACGGTCGCGCCGACCCCAAAGTTGAGGATGAATTTTACCGCATAACTGGTGCTCCGCCACTTTCTCGGGGTCAGGGCGGCGATCAGGCTGTTTTCGACCGGCTGCATCCCGAGGCTAAAGAAGGCGTATCCAGCGGCACAAATCGCTAAAAGATAATCACTTACAAAGGCCATGGCCAGAATGAAGGGCAGGCTCAGGCTGTGGATGGTCAGGTAAGCGCGGCGCAGGTCCATACGGTCGGCCATGCGCCCGCCGACGAGTTGACCAAAGATGCCGGCGACGAGAACGGCGGATGTCAGCACCGTTGCGGCTAGGGTCGCGGTGCCCTGGGTTCGCATAAATTCCAGCCGCGCGAGCAGATCGACAAAGAAGGTCGTCTTGAGTTCGAAGTAGGCCGGGAGTAGCAGCATGTTGCCGCGGTACGCGATGCCACCGCACACCAGCGCAACGCACATGATGAGAAAGTACTTCGCCAACTCGGCTCCGCCAGCAGATGTCTTTGGCGCGACTTCGACGGGAGTTTCGTCAACTTTTAGCGCACTCAGTCCCACGCCGATGGCAATCGCCAACCCGCCCATAATGATGAATGCGTTTTGCCAACCGAACGACCAGGTCAGGATACCGGTGACCAGTGGAGCGCTGGCGATACCGAGGTTACCGAACACACCGTTGACACCCATGGCCATGCCGCGTTTGCGAACGGTCCGCGAGATTAGCGACAAGCCGGCCGGGTGGTAGACACTGGCGCCGGTTCCCACAATGCCCAGCGAGATGAGCAAGGCGTCGGGGTTGGGGTAGAGGCCGGCAAACACCAGGCCGATGCCCATTAGGAATTGCCCGATAACCAGCATCCACTTGGCCCGCCAACGGTCGACCGCCAGGCCCACCGGCAGCGCGAACAGTCCATAGGTGACGTACATCCAAAAGCTCAAGCGGACGATGTCTTCCAACGACAGCCCAAGTGTCCGCGACATGGGCAGTGTCACGGCGGGGAATGTCAGAATAAAAAAGTGGCAGCAGAAGTGCGTCGGACAGGTGAGCCACAGGACTCGCTTTTCGGACGGACTGAACTGCGAGAGATCAATCATGGTGCATTCGCCGTTGCTGGAGATAGGTCATGTGGCTATGGTAACGGTATCTCCCAGTCTGCAACAACACCCCAATCGGAATTCCTCCTGCGCGTCGCGCGTCCAAGGAGGATTCATGCATACCCGAATTGTTTCCGGCACGGTCTACGGTGTCGATGGTCTGGAAATCACAGTCGAAGTTGATCTGGCTCGTGGGGTTCCCGCGTTTACTATTGTCGGTTTGCCGAACACGGCGGTGCGCGAAAGTCGCGAGCGCGTCGCCGCTGCAATCAAGAACTCCGGTTGGGAGTATCCGTTGCAGCGCATCACGGTGAACCTGGCGCCCGCCGATGTGCGCAAGGAGGGCTCGGCATTTGATCTGGCGATTGCGGTGGGGATTCTGGTCGCGAGCGAGCAGATAGACGACACGCAAGAGCTTCAGCAAGCGCTGGCGGGAACGATGTTGCTGGGCGAGTTGGCACTGGATGGTGCGCTGCGGCGCATTCGTGGCGTCCTGCCGGTGTTGCTTGCGGCCCGGTCGCGTGAGCTGGCGCGGGTGGTGGTGCCAGCCGAGAATTTTAGCGAAGCCGAGTGGTTGCCTAACATCGAAGTTGTGGGGAGTCCGGATTTGAACGCGGCGGTTGCCGCGCTAGTGGGCAAACCGCTGCAGTCGCTTGCGCGTGGGGAGAGTCGCGTGCGGATGTCGACGGCGCCGCCGCCCAAGCGTAAGCCGCTTGTCCGCGCCAAGGATCCGCTCGCGGATGTCGTGGGCCAGGGAACCGCGAAGCGCGCGCTAATGATTGCCGCGGTGGGTGGTCATCACGTGTTGCTTAGCGGGCCACCGGGGGCTGGCAAGACGATGTTGGCGCGACGGTTTGTGGAGTTGCTTCCCGATTTGCAAGATTCAGCGGCGCTGGAGGTGACGTCGATTTACAGTTCGATCGGTCGCTTCGACGGCGACCGGGCGATGTTTCGACCACCGCTGCGCGCGCCGCATCACAGTGCGAGCGATGCCGGTGTTATTGGCGGCGGTGCTCCACCACGACCAGGCGAGATTACGCTCGCGCACCACGGCGTGCTGTTTTTGGATGAGTTCCCCGAGTTCAGTCGAACGGCGTTGGAGGCGCTGCGTGAACCGCTTGAGGCGGGGACGGTGACGATCGCGCGCGCCCGCGGGAGCGTAACGTTTCCGGCGCGTTTCCAATTGATCGGTGCGATGAATCCCTGTCCGTGTGGGCACTACGGAAGCGAGCGACTGTGTCGTTGTTCGCCGCTGCAGATTGTGCGTTACGCGGGGAAGGTGTCGGGGCCGTTGCGCGATCGCATTGGGATTCACGTGCACGTCAAGCCGGTCGACCTGGCGAAATTTTCCGACGCGCCCGCACCCAAAGTGGATGTGGTTGCAGAGGTCGAACGGGCCACGGCGTTTCGTCGCGAGCGATTGACCGCGGCGGGGGCGTCACACGATGCGGTTCGATTGCAAGAGGATGCGCACGACACGCTGCTGCGCGCGGGGCGGACGCTTCGCATTAGTGCGCGTGGTCGCAGTCACATCATCGCGGTCGCCCGAACGATTGCGGATCTCGCGGGTAGCGAGACGGTCACAATCGAACATGTCGCGGAAGCGATGTTGTTTCGGGCGCCTGGGCGGGGGGATGTTTGATTGCTCTGCAAGAGCCCGGACTCGACCACTCGCTTTGTGCACGGCGTTCACGAACCGCTTCGGTTAGAATTAACGACGGAAAGCTCGCGGAGTCGCAATAACAGCAATGGTATACTTGTAGGTGAATATCGCGTGATAGTTTCAGGGGGCGTTAGATGCGCTTAGTGCTGTTAGGAATACTTATCGTGGCCTTGACGGTCGATGCAAGGGCAGAAGTTGTCCAGGGCGTCGCCGACTTTCGGGACGGTGAGTTCAATTTCAGCGAGCAGCTGAGCGTGGGTACCCTGGAAGGGGATATCGTCCTCATCTATGTTTTCTTTCCAGTGGAGTTGGGCTGGACTTTCTATGCAACCGAGCCTGGCAAGCTTTACGTTACTGGGGCCCCGATAGATTCTGTTCTAGAAGCGCCAGATGACGACCTTTTGTACGAGCAATTCATCGCGGCCGACCCATTCTTCACCTACGTTACCCGCTGTCGTGATGGTATCTACGCCAAATTCAAACTAACCGAGCCACTCGGCGGGCCATCGCACGATTTCGAGTACTACGTCCAATTGGATGGAAGCAGAGTCCTCGATCCAACCGTATCCATTAAGTCTACGTCGTGGGGGCGCGTGAAAGGCCTATTCATAGACCCGTAGGTACGGTCGTGGCGAGCGGTTGCCGCGGCGAGTTCGTCAAGCGATTCGGTCCGTCTGCTATGATGACCGCATGAGGGCGCGTTGATGGAATGGATAACGTTGGCGATCGCGTTGGCGGTGGTAACCCTGGGCGCGGAAGCGCTGGTGCGCGGCGCATCCAGTCTGGCGCTCCGCTTGGGCGTGTCCCCGCTGTTTGTCGGCCTGACCGTTGTCGGCTTTGGTACGTCGAGCCCCGAGCTTGCAGCGAGCGTGGTAGCGACGCTGGGCGGCTCGGCCGGTGTGAGTGTTGGCAATGTCGTCGGATCCAACATCTTTAACATCGGCGTGATCGTTGGAATCACCGCACTGATCTATCCCATTCGCGCGCAATTGCGCGTCATCCGGCGCGACCTGGTCATCGCGATAGTTGCCGCGTGCGCTCCGTGGTTGAGTCTGGCTTTTAGCGGCACGCTCCCGCGTGTTGCAGGCGTGCTGTTGGTGATGTCGCTACTAGCATACGTTACGGCCGCGTATCGCACGGGGCGGCGCGCTACGGCCGAAGAACAGGGACTCGCAAAAGCCGAAGTTAAAGATTCGTTGGAGATTCCGCGCGCCGCGTGGCTTGGCCAGGCGTGGGTCAACGCGGCACTGGTTGTTGTCGGGTTGGCGATGTTGATTGTCGGGTCGCGCTACTTTGTGTCGTCGGCGTTGGTGTTGGCAAAAGCCGCAGGCATGTCCGAGTTGCTGATCGGGCTAACCGTGGTCTCGGCGGGGACGTCGTTGCCGGAACTCGTGACTTCGGTGGTCGCCGGGGTTCGGCGCAACCCGGACATCGCAATCGGCAATATCATCGGCTCCAATATTTTCAACATCCTGGGGATCCTGGGGCTGTCCGCGATCATTCGCCCGCAGACATTAAGCGCCGACATGCTAACGTTCGACGTGCCGGTGATGCTCGTTGCCACAATCGCGCTGGTGCCGCTTATCCGCTCCGCAGGACGCATTTCTCGATTGGAGGGCGCGATGTTATTGGTTGGCTATTGCGCGTACGTCACAGCGCTAGTCGCGCGCGGCTAGAGTCGCCTCAGGCTGCGAGGTTTTCTGTATGTCTTTTGTTCGCGCGACCGATCCGTCGCGCACTTTCACTGTGAAAGTGATTGGGCGATCTCACCCGATTACATTCACAACGGATGTGGATAACACTTCGGTTGTGTTGGCCCGCGCTCGTTACCGATACATCGCCTTGATCTGACCCCACGTCGATTCAAACACGGGGATCGGTTCGTCTTCGTACGGGCAGGTTCGTGGCCCCACAGAACAGACGAACGCCGGGAAGGGTTCGAGAGGAACGGCGACGTCGCTAGGCTGTGTGATTGCCAGGATGTCGGTGAAGTTTGGATGTGGTAGAGGGCGGACCCAGGAGTCTGCAGACGAGCAGTCGTTACAGTTCCAAAGAACGGTAACGCGCTGAACGATGTGTGGGTTCGAATAGTTTGCAGGTGTCCGGTAAGTAGCGTGTGCGCCACTCGCAGAATTACCGTAAAAAAACACCTCGGGCGAAAAGATATCGCCCAGGAAAACAAATGATGGTCCGTAGTCAATGCGATACGAAATACTCGACACAGGTCCGAAAACATTTCGAGCAACCACGTAGAGTGTATCTAGTGTTCCCATCCCACCTGGTGGGCAGTTAACTTCGCAGGTAACCAAGCCGTCGTCGAACACCACGTGCAAAGACGGAACCTGCGCGGACGCGGGCGTAGCAGACATCGCAACGACGGCAACGACGCATCCAAACAGAGCTAAGTATCGAGCGATTCTTTTCATGTCCCCTTCCGCGGTACTCTTAGTATAGCCTACTCTCAGATCGGCTCGGCCGGGTCGGCATCCGGCGCCCGGCCCAGCGCCGTGCGACACGCATCCACCGCCGAGCATTCCTTACCTTTGCCCGTTTGTCCACTTTCACTGTGAAAGTATAACGATGTAACATATTGTCATGTAATACGTTACTAAAAATCGGACGGAGGATTAGCAGCCACAAGGCTGGCATTATCGGGCCAAGTGTGCTTATATATAAATTGACAAACAGCTCGACGGTAGTAAATATATACGCATACGGCATAGATTATGCTGTCGTTATATAAGTATACAAGTTTGACGCCTTGAAACGCACCGCGGTGGCGGATCCAGCAGACGTCGTCGTCATTTCCGGTACAAATCAGCCTGGCGTAGGCCCGTAAAGAACCGAAACAATCAGAATCCAACATGCCCTTTAAGTCCGTAATCCATAAGCAGTACCGCGATCGCGTTAACCTGGCGGCCGATCGCTTCCGCGACGCCACGTTTCCGCCCGAAGGTTGGCTGCGTACGACTCGGCGCTCGTTGCAGATGACGGCGGCCGCTCTGGCGCGGCGGTTGGGTGTTACCCGCGCGTCCGTTTCGCGGATCGAAAAAGCGGAACTCGAAGGGCGCGTGACCCTAAAAACGTTACGGGAGACCGCCGAGGCTATGAACTGTCGGCTGGTCTATGCGATTATTCCCAATGATAGTGTCGACGACGTACTGGCGCGGCGCGCCCGCGAGAAGGCGCGGCAACTGGTTACCGCGACCGGGCATCACATGGCGCTCGAACAACAAGCGCTCACGCCCGAGTTGATCGAGTTTGAGGTAAACCGTATCGCGCGCAAACTACTCGACGAAATGCCGCAAACGTTCTGGGACGACGAAGCGTGAAAGAAACCGGACACACGCCGTTGGATGCCGACGAGTTCGACGGCCTTCTGCATCCCCACATTACAACGCGCCAGGAACTCAACCACCTGGAGCAGGCCAACGTGCAAGAAGGGCTGCAGTGGTTGGCCAAGACGCATCGCAAGGATATCGTCAGCGAGCCCTTCCTGTGTCAACTGCACGAAAAAATGTTCGGGCAAGTGTGGGACTGGGCGGGTGACTATCGGCTAAGCAACAAGAACATTGGTGTTGATCGTCTGCGCATCTACCGCGAGATGCGCAAACTGTTCGACGATACGCACTACTGGATCGACAACGACACCTATCCGGCCCGCGAAATTGCGGTGCGCTTTCATCATCGCCTGGTGTGGATCCATCCCTTTCCCAACGGAAACGGTCGCGCCGCGCGCGTAATGGCCGACGCTATTCTGCGCCGCGTGTTCGACGCGCCGGCGATTGACTGGGCAGGTGGCCATGCGGTTCACGATATGGAACCGCGTCGCACCGAATATATTGAAGCCCTGCGCGCTGCCGATCAGGGAGACTTTGCACCGCTGTTTAAGTTCTGCGGCGTGGGAGCTGACTAGTTGCCGACCTCACTCGCCGACAAGTTTCCGCGGCGCCCCGCGCGCGACCGCAATCGCGCCGTCGGCATCGTCGCCACGCTGCGCGACGCGCTGGCCGATCAGCCACTGCCTTCGGTTAGCGAAATCGCCGAGACCGGGCGCGATCCGTTCGAAGTGTTGATCTCCACCATCATCAGCTTGCGCACCAAAGACGAAGTGACGTTTCCGGCATCGGCGCGATTGTTTAGGCTGGCCAACACGCCCGACAAGATGGCCACGCTGAGCGCGGCAAAAATCGCAAAAGCGATTTATCCGGCGGGGTTCTACAAGACCAAGGCCGACACGATTCGCGAGATCAGTAAACAACTGCGCGACCATCACGGCGGCCGCGTTCCCGACTCGGTTGACGAACTGGTTGCCTTTAAGGGCGTAGGGCGGAAGACTGCAACGCTCGTGGTGTCGCTGGGCTACGGCGTGCCCGCGGTGTGTGTGGATACGCACGTGCATCGAATCTCGAACCGGCTGGGGCTCATCGCGACCAGGAATCCGGACGAATCCGAGTTTGCGCTTATGGCGCTTTTGCCCGAAGATGAGTGGATTGGTTATAACGAATTAATGGTAACCTTCGGGCAGCAAATTTGTGTTCCCATTTCGCCCCACTGTAGCAAGTGCCCGGTGCGGCGGCGTTGTCCGCAACTGGGCGTCGACAAAACCAGGTAGGATTATGAAACGTTGTATTGCAGTACTCACGATGATAGTTGTCACGGCGCTGGGGTGTTCGGGCGACGGCGGCGGAAAGCAGACCGCGCAGTCTAGCGGATTCCCCGACTCGTTGGTGGATAACGAACTGATTCGCACCGTCAACGGCCGGCAGATTCGAGCCAAGGATTTGCGCCTCTATGCTGCAATGTATCGGCCACAGCGTCCCGATACGATGAGCATCGCAAACTTTAACCGTGCGCTGCTAAGCGACTACTGCGACCGCGTGATGCTGTGGCAGGTTGCCGAAATGGGCGGCATCCAGGTGCCCGACTCGATGGTGTCGTCGGTTGTGTTCGAACTGATTCGCGAAATGGGTGGCGGCGAAAACGTCGACCGTGTCCTTGGCGAGTTAGAACTGGAACGCTACGATCTGGCCGCTTCGGTAAAGCGTGACTTGGCGATTCGCGCGCTCGTCGAGCAAGAGGCGGCGGCCACGCCGATGATTCCCGATGCCGAGCTTCGTACATACTTCGATCAGAACCCGCACCAGTTCATAGTGCCCGACAGTCTTCGCGCGCGCCACATCGTGGTGTCGGTGACGGCCGACGACACGCCCGAGACGCGGGCCGACAAATTGGAGAAAATCGAAGAAGCGCTGCGACGGGTAAAGAGCGGGGAAGACTTTGCCAGCGTTGCGCGCGAGATGTCGGAAGGTCCAAGCGCACGCAACGGCGGCAACCTGGGTACGTTTGCCAAACGCGACATGGTTCCGTCGTTCGCCGATCCGGCGGCGGCGTTAAAGCGCGGCGAGATTAGCGACATCATCACCACGCCGTTCGGTTACCACGTGATCAAGTCTGAAGGGATGATCCCGGGACGACAACTCACGTTCGAAGAAGTAAAGCCGCAGCTGTCGTTGCAGATGCAGTCCTACGTTGCCGGACAGTCAATGGAAAACCGCTTGCAACAGCTCAGGTCGACCGCCATAATAGAGGATCATTTTTAGAGTTACGGATTTGGGGGCGATTAGCTCAGCTGGCTAGAGTGCCTGCTTCACACGCAGGAGGTCACAAGTTCAAGTCTTGTATCGCCCACCATATTTTTCAAAAGGTTACACCGTTCGCGCTGTAGCCTTTTTTGCATGAGGGACACTTCGGGGGAACCTCGAGAGCAGCGAAGCGACGTCATCATTTAGATGCGTTGTAGTGTTGAAAGTGGCCATCTTCCGGCGGCGTTGCGGGTTTTCTCTGGTGGATAACCATTGCAACCGTCGCTCAGTCCCATGATGTGTCCGGCTTCGTGCATCGCAATCGCGTTTAACGCGACCGTGGTATCTGATCCAGCAATGTCCGCTTCGGTCCAGGCGAAGTTCGCGAAGTTCCAGTACGTGGGGCGATCTCGAAGATTCGAAATACGTACAACCGCAGCCCAGCTGCCAGCGAACCCATTATCTGACCACTCTTCAAGCGATGTAATAACTTTGTGGGGTACGTTGTTCGATCCGAGGAACGAGCCCGCAGCTCCCCGGTCCGAAACTGAAAGTCCTTGATCCGTTTCCGCTACGTACGCACCCAGCGCGCCGATGAACGCAGCGTGCACGGTCGTTTGGCCGACCTCGTAATGTGAGGGAAAAAACCCGTTTGGGACTTCGCTGACTTCTATTTCTAGACCATACAGTAGTTTGTACTCGTGGTCTGTGTAGTAGGGATAGCAATAAATCTGTGCTCTTGCTGTGGTGAGCGGCTGTGAGCAAATCGCCAGTACTGTAAGCATCAGCGCGCGGTTCGATATGCTCTTCTTCATGGAGTGACCTCCACTAGCCGCTTTCGAACTTCCTTTGCAGACACCCTCAAGGGGTGTCCAGAGAGATTAAACGCTTCTTCGCGCTCCAAGCGAAACACTGAAGTACATGCGTCTTTGATCGTAATAGTGGACCCGGTCAGTTTCTCGTAGTTAGTCGCCACAATCAGGGTCGTGCCCCGTCGCAGATTGATCACGGGAGCTGGTACGCGTACACGTGGGTCGTTCGTTCGGATGTCGAAAGTTACTGGCTCTTGTGTTGACGAAGAGACCGCTCTGACTCTGACTACCCGATAACCATGCTTATTTCGCGTCAGCTCTGTGTGTTCGACTTGGACTTCGGTCGCATGTGTTTTGACCGGAATTCTTTGCTGAATTGTGTTCCCTATGGTCTCAGCGCTAACGGTCACCGGCTCTGAGGTAATTTGGTTCGAAGACCATGCGCCGTCCCGTGCGACCCATTCTCCAGCTTCAGATTGGCAGTAGTAGAGCCCAGCCACCGGATTGAAGTTGAGGGCGAACAACATGCGGTCACCTTCGGAATAACTCGCTCGCCTAGCCATCATATATGTTGGGATTGCCACGCGTACAGTTTGTTCCGAATAGGTCCCTTTTCTCGTGCTTAGTTCCCCGAGCGTGACAACGGTAAGTCGAACGGTTCTGTCAGTGATAAGCCCACGATACGCCACCATCGCCAGCTCGATTTGGTCCTGACGGTACTCTTCCAGCGCAATATCAAAAATGGTGCCTTCAACCACGAGGTCGGCATAACTCACAGCGTCTTTCCAGTTTTGCATCGCCCTGTCCGGAGATACAGGGATCACCATTGCTGAGCTTGCGGCGGCAAGAGCGAGCAAGATTAGCATTGTATATCTAGCCATGCGCATTCTTCAGTCTCCCTTACTGAAGTGGTATATGCAGGGATCCTTGCGGTGAGGCCATCATTATACTGCTTACTTAGCGCCGGAACGATGTGGAAATCACTTGTGAGAAAGTTCACAAGAGAGTGTTGGGTTGTTGTTGTAAAGCAATCAGGCAAATTACTAAGCTTAGACTGTTCGGGGTTCCACTATCCAGAAAGACGGGTTCCAACATCGATTCAACAGTCGCGGCCCCAGATGGACGTTAACGGCCTACTAACTTTCCTCGGACTACTGATTGCCGCTTGGTCGATCTTACCGCGCGATGCGAAGATGCGGCTGGGGTGGTCCTTCTCGGTACCCAATTACGTTGTCATTTGCGCAGCCTTTCTCCACATCCACTACCTTGTCCTGTACGATAGTTTTCAGAGGTTGGGGTTTGGGGTTGAGAGGATCGGTGTCGAGCGCCTTACTCATTTTTTTGCGAATCTACCGTTCTCCAATGGCGATACCGCTTACATCGTTGTTTGCCTAGCTAGTTTGTACGTCGCACGGCGCTTGCATAAGCCACGGTTGTCTCCCAAACGTCTTCGACAAATGGTTGAAGGCCTAGATGATCGGGGTGACGTCGCCGCAATCTTGGCGGTCTTGGAGCGCAACGTGGATGGTCTGGTCCGCTATCGAGCGGTCGTCATCCGCTACAGCGAATGAGATCGTGGTCGAAGCGCGTCTTGGGTCGCGAACCATTGTGCGCAGCCAGTCGTGGTGAATGAACGTAGATACGAGTAACAACCTAAGAAGCATCTCCAGCCTCCCTACTGAAGTGGCAAACGCAGGGCCTTTGATGTCGCGGCCGTTTTTCTGTTACGACGTCTCGCCGCTGTACTTTTGAATCGTCTGTTTAAAGCGTGCGTCTTCGCGATACGGATCAAACCAGGGGAGGCTAAACAGCGACTCGACCAGGAACGGTCGCACGTCGCCCAGCTCGTGCGCGAACCTAAGCGCTGCGTCTAAGTCGCCCGCTAATGCGCACGCGTTGGCAGCGTCATAGAGTCGCCAGGGCGCCATAAAGTGGTCACGTTCGACGGGGTACATCTCCACGCTCCTGGTTGCGTTTGCAACCGCGGCTTCACGCTCGCCCAACATGGCCAACGTCATCCCCAACGACGTATACAACCGGTGATCGTTCGGCCGGGCTGCGATCGTTCGTTCGAAATGCGCTTTCGCTTGCCGCGCAGCGGCGTTTGCGGCGCTCGTGTCGCCTTTGGAGTGATACGCCAACGCCCGTAACAACGAATAGGGAGCATAGAGGCCTTCGTCGCTTAATACTTCGTCGGGCGAGGCGTTAGCGATCAGCGAAATCGCTTCGTCGTACTTCCGCTCTTCCAGAAGCTGGAAAAACCAATCTTCGATCAAGTCTTCTTTGGGGCCCGGGTACGACTCTAACGCCCGGCGCGCTCGTACCAGGTCGCCATGGTCGCGACCAAACCGAGCCACGTACGCGTACATCAGTGCGCCGTCGGGTTCGAGTGCACGCGCACGTTCGGCGTATTCGACGAACTCGTCGGTCGCTCCCATGGCCCAGTAGGTTTCCGTTAACCCAATCAATGGACCGCGATCGTGCGGCGACAGCGCCAACGCTTCTTTGAGCTTCGCGACGGCTTCGTCGTAACGACCCAGTCGGCGCAATATAAAGCCGCGTGTTTGAATAATCTCGCTGCTCCCCGGCGTAATCTCCTGCGCCTTCTCCAACGCGACCAATGCATTGTCGTAGTCCTTGTGGCCCCAGTAGTGGTAGTAGCACATGGCCAAATGGGCATCGGCACTCTTGTTTTCAATCGCCAGCGCTTTCTCGGCGGTTTCGCGCGCAAGTTTAAGTCGGGCTTCCGTTCGGTCGACGCCGTTGTGATAAGTACTCGCGTGCATCATCGAAAGCCACGCCCACGCGCTGGCAAAGTTGGGATCGAGTTCCAGCGCGCGCTCGAAAAGATCAATGACCGTGTCCACCTGACCCGTTGCCATCGAGTGGCCGGAGTGTACGTACTCCAGCCCACGAAGATAAAACGCGTACGCGTCGGTGTTCTCGGTTGGGACTTTTGCCAGCAATTCGCGATCGGATTCCAAAAGGGTAAGATGTAGGGCGTTCGCAATCTCGGAAGCGATGTCGGCTTGCACCGAAAAAATACTATTGAGTGGCCGCTCGTAGTTATTGGCCCACAGGTGCGTGTCGTTGGCGACGCTAATCAACTGCGGCGTAATGCGGACGCGTTGCGGTTGCTGCGACTTATCCCAACGAATCGTCCCTTCTAGTACGTGCGTTACCTTAAGCTCGTTGGCGATCTGCTGAATGGTCTTGTCCGCATTCTTATAGGCCACCGCGCTGGTCCGCGAAATAATTCCCAAACCGTCGATGGTCGCCAGACGAGACGTAATCTCGTCGGTGATGCCGTCGGCAAAATATTCGTCGTCAGGAGCTCCGAGGTTTTCGAACGGCAGCACGACAATGAGTGGCCGGGTCGATTCGACCGGCTGACGATCGCCGCGCTTAAAGATGGTAACGGTGGCCAGCGACGCCACGATAGCCGCGATCGCGCCGATCGTAGCAGCAAATTGAAACGTCTTCTTTTTGGGTGCGCCCGGCGCACCAGCGGCGCTAGCCGACGCCGCCGATCCGCTCGCGTTAGAACCCTCGCGCAGCGAAAGCAGATCCGTGCGCGCATCGCGAGCCGTCTGGTAGCGTCGATCGGGATCCTTGGCCAGCAGTTTGTTAACGACGCGCTCGTAGTCGTCGGTAATCTTGTTGTTGAACCGAGCCATCGGCTGCGGATCCTGGTTGGCGATGGAATAGTGCACGGCGGCCGAATGGTCGCCGGGAAAGGCGCGTTGTCCGGTGAGCATCTCATAGAGCATCGCCCCCACCGAAAACAAGTCGGTGCGCGGGTCTACGTCATCGCCGCGGGCCTGTTCGGGCGACATGTAGTGGAGCGTGCCGACAGTCGAATTCTCTTGGGTCAGCCTGGTAACGTCGTCCAGCTTGGCCAATCCGAAGTCCAGGATGCGCGCGTTGCCGTCGGTGTCGATGGCAATGTTGTCGGGCTTGATGTCGCGGTGCGTGACGTTGGCTTGATGCGCCTTGTCCAGTCCCGCCAGGATCTGCAACGCGATGTCCAACGACCGGTCGGCACTCAGCTTGCCACCTTTGATTTCGTCGGTTAGCAAGTGACCTTCGACATAAGTCATCACGATGTACGCGACGCCGTCGTTTTCGCCGGCTTCGTGAACGGTGACAATGTTGGGATGATCGAGACCAGCGGCGGCCTTGGCTTCGAGCTTAAAACGCGCCAGGGCGTCGGCGTCTTCGGCAACCCGGGGCGGTAGAAATTTGATCGCGACCTGGCGGTCGAGCACAGTATCGTCGGCCAGATACACCTGGCCCATACCGCCTTCGCCGAGCTTGCGGACAATCTTGTAGTTACCGAACTGCTTACCGATCAATGGGTTCTCCGGCCGTGCTAAAGGGTCGCTAGGAATTGTAGCAACGGCCGGAACTAAGGGCCACGGAAAACGAGCAGCGCCTTACGACCGGCGCCGCGACGCCTAGAAGGCGGTTTCGCCGCGCTCGACGTAAGCCAGCAACTTCTCATAGGTCGCCTCGTTTCCCGAGATGAAAAACTTCATCATCTGGTGAAACTCAGGCGTGTCGCGGTAACCGGTTCCATAGGAATGAATGCGAGTGGCCCCCGCATCAATCCTTTCAAATACAATAACGTTGAACATGTGATCGGCCTGCGCCTGCATGATCTCGGGCCAGTTTTTGGACACGTCGGCTTGCAGGGTGAGCAAGCGCAGCGGGACATAGTTCACGACGCGGAGCGTGTTGGCATCCGGGGCGTCGATCGACCCATCGGGCCGGTAGTTGGTGCGGATCACGCCACCCAGCCGCAAGTCAAACTCGGCGTGTGGAGCTACCCAGCTCTTCCACCCCTCGGTTGTCGTGTAGGCCGCCCAAACTTTTTCCACCGGTGCATCAATTTCGACGGTTTGCACCAGGACGAGTTCTCCTGCGTTCGTGGTCTTGACCACCGAAGAAATGCGGTGGTTAGACGGGGTGGCAGACTCGATAGCTGCGACGGGAGTCGCGAGTGCGCCGACGACTAGTATCAGTGCGACGAAACTCAATGCAACGGCACTAAAGGCCGCCGCGAACGATATAGCGGATTTGTTCATGGTTGCTGTTCCTTAAGCTTTTGAAGCATCTTTGCGCGGCGGGTGCGCACTCGCCAGTCTGTCGACTATACTGCGCCCCGCGCGTCCATTATTGTAAAAAAGTTACCCTGCGGTTTCGTCGTCGACCGGAAAGAAGTTGGGACGTCCCTTTTTCGCGTCCAAAAACTTCCGCGGACTAAAACCGGAGAAGCTTTTGAAGTCTTTAATAAAGTGTGCCTGGTCGTAGTATCCGCAGTCCGCACTTAACGCCGCCCATTCGATTGTCTCTTCGGTATGAATCATCTGCAGCGCCTGACCAAACCGCAATACGCGCTGATACTCTTTCGGCGAGAGCCCGACCCACTTTTTGAACAGGTGAATAAACTGCTTGCTGGAGTAGTTGCTCTGCTCGACCAGTGTTCGGATGGTTTGCACCGAAGGGGATTGTTGTAGTGCGACAATCGAGTCGGCGATGCCATCCGGCGGCATCCGCGTAGAGTCGATCCGGTCGGTCAAGAACGCGGCGATCCGATCGAGTTTTTGTTCGGGTGTCGCGGCGCTGATCAACTGCGTACGGAGTCAAGAAACGCTCCGCCCAGCAGCGGTTTTGCGTCGATCACTTGATCCACCACAGAACCCAGCGGCGCGTCGAGAAGTGAGAACAGGCCTATTGGTAGTAGGCGGATCGCTGCGAGTTCGGTGTTCGCCAACGCGCTAATCGAAAAGTACTTCGTGTGTGGGCCGGATATCCAACATCCGGTAAACCGTTGGATGGGCTTGTGGGTGACGTTGTCCGCGATCCAACGCTCCTGGTTGTCGAGTTCGATCACGACGCTGCAACTTCCGTCGGGAACGATTCGCTCGATGTTGTGCTCGGGTGTGTATCCCTGCAGGTGAAAAAAGACTTCCACATGGCGCGCGAGCGCCGGGTCGGGATTACGTTGCGTGTAGTTCATGTAGTTTCTTGCGCGTGTAAAAAGCAGTTTGGTTTTAATTATCGTGTCACGATGTCTTAGCTTTAACAATCAAAAGTTCGCGGGGTATTGCGACACGAGTGTTATCTTGTTGAGATTACTTTGCCCGGCGCACAATCAACTCATGGCCGAACGTGTGTTTGGGCCGCGGACTCTGAGAAAAATGAAAGAATGACCGTGCGTGCCGGCGCGCGGTGGGGTGTGCGAACCAGTCCAACTTTTATGACGATGAACTGGTGCGTTTGACTACAACGAGTCGGAGGGCTGGGGCAACAGGTCGAGCGGGTCGTTCGTCGCTGGGTTGTCGAGTGTCGGGTCTTCGAGAACCGGCTCGTCGAGCGGAATACCGCGCTCGATGAAGGCGCGCAGTAGTCCCGCGCGTTCGAGCAGATCCTGGTCGCGGCTCGTCTGAAACAAGATCGTCAGCAGAGATTGCGCCCTGGCGGTACGGTCGGCGCGGGCCAACGCGTACGCTGTCTGGTACAACGCTTCACCGTTGTCGGGCGCGTAGTCCAAGATTGGCGATAAAACGGTAATCGCCTGTTCGACTTGATTTTTGCTCATGAGCACAACGCCCGCACGAATTCTCGTCGGGGTGTGGAATGGCGCCTGCTCCAGAATAAATCGGTACAACTCCAGCGCGCGATCCACCTGCCCGCGTGACTCCGCCAACAGCGCGTCGCTGTAGAGTAACGTGATGGTGTTCACGCGTTGCGCAAACGAACTAATACTATCGCCGTTCCGCTCCATCACCATCTCTTGATATACCACCGGGTGGTCGGTAAGAAACGTCGGGCGCGGGGTATCGGTAACGGCAAACAAGCGGTAGTGTTCGTTCTCGTACTCCAACACAAAGCGCTTCAACGTCTCGGGTGCAAAGTGCATCCGGTACGCCGCCGACGTGGTGCGCACGGTATCGACGCCGGCGGTATACGCCGGTCCGTAAGCGCCGTCATCCAACAGCAGATCCACACGATAGAGTACGTTCTTGATCCCATTCCGTTTGCAGAACGCGTACAGCGTGGCCTCGTCTTGAAAGTACATCTTCATCGCGTCCACTTCGCGTTGGCGCGCAACCCTGCTGGACACACCCTCCAGAAGCACCGCTGTGCGTCCGCTAAAGGTTAGGAGTAACGCCCCCGCATCGGCCGGAGCAAACACGGGATCCGACACCTTAGTTCGGGTGGCGACAAAGCGGATTAACTCGCGATCCGTGTTTTCCAGACTGGCAAACAAAAACTGATTATTGTCGATCGGCGTCAGTCCGATCGCACGGGCCGAGGCGTTTACCACGTCGCCCGTTTGTAAGGTAAAGAACGTCTGCGTCGAGACCAGGTAAAACGCCGAAATAACCAGGACCCGTCGCCATCGCGATTGCGAGAAATGCGCCGCACCCGCCGCGGCAAAAACACAAAGCAGCGTTGCCACTGGAACCAGCGCGGAACGGTCAAGCATCAGCCACAACGTCGCGGCCGAAGAAATGACAGCGACCGCCCGCCACGTGCGCGCACTCGCATGGCCGCGCGTCGCCCACCAGCCGGCGGCGATCAGGAGCGCGAGGGGAAGGAGTACCTGAACCATGAAATGCCCGGTTGGTGGGGCGTGTCCCAACGACCAGGTGTGTCGCGCAACATCGGATAGCTCGGCGGTGTCAAACGGTCTGCCGGCGAGATGGGTCAGCCGGGCCCAAATGTAACCGTCGGTGCCGGTGCCGCCGCCAGCCGCGCGGAAAGGAGAAACCAGCGCGGTGATAACAAGTGTCCCAACCAGCCACATTGCCGCCGATACCGGGGCAAAGAGTTTTCCCGCAGCAAGGCGATCGCCAAGTGTCCGGCGAGAACTGACCACGACAACCAGGACTGACGAAACCAGTGCCGCCAACGTCCAGTTAGCACCGGTCTTGTTCATTAAATGGAACGGAAGCGTCCAGGCGACAATCATTAGGACAACCGCGTGGCCGATCACGAGCCACAATCGCTGGCGCGCGACGACTGCCGTCACCGACACCATCCACAACGAAACGCCAGCCAGGTAGTAGGGCGCCCACTCCCAGGTAAAGAGCAGTGGGATTGCGGCGACGGTAGCGCCAACAGCGCGCGCCGGCGAGGGGCGTTCGCGCCAGATGGTCACCACCCAAATGTGCAAAGCCATCAACACGGTAGCAAACAACGTGTGTTCGATATCCCGGCCCCAAGTGGCAGCGACCAACGGTTGATGCAAAGCCACCAAGCCTGCTGCGGTCAGTCCTGCGCCCTGGCACCCCCACAATCGTCTCGCGATGCCGAAAGCAAAAAACACCAACATTGCTGCCCAGCCAATAATCCAGTGGCGAACAAAATGGCGCATGTCGGTGTCGCTAAAGTAACGCACTACCTTGAACACCTGTCCGGTCAACCACTCGACACCCACCACACGCTCCTCCGCCGGTCGATAACCCTCCGGGAAGTTTGCCTTGGTCACGGGACCAAGCAGCGGACCGTTGTCGGCGGCGTACTGCATGTGGCGATAGTGCGTGGCGGAATCACCGCGAAAGTACGGATACACGGACTCGTTAAGCAGCGACAACCGCGGGCCGACCGCTACCAGGAACAGTAGTGCCAGCAAAACTCGAATAGCGGACTTAGGGAGCTGCATAGGTCGGTCAGGGCCTGCCTATTGGAACGTTAAAGCCCCGTTGGGGCGTCGATAAATTTGGTGGGGATGGAAAACACGCCGCGCAAGTGACGATCGAGCGCGTGCAAGCCGACGGTTTCGGTTGCGTAATGGCCGCCGAAGACCACATTGATCCTGGCTTCCTGTGCCATATGAAAAGTGGGGTGGTACGTCTCGCCCGTCAAGAGGGTATCGCAACCCATCCTACTGGCCTCTTCGGCGAACGGCCCGCCGCCACCAGAAATAATGCCGACGCGTTTCACCTGCTTGGGGCCAAACGCCATGGTTGTCGCGTCGGTCGACAAGCCGCGATTAATCCGCCGGGTAAACGACGTCAGTGACTCGGGACTGCTGAGTTGCCCCATAACGCCGATGTCGACACCCCGGTAGTTTCCGAAGGTCGCTTCTATGTTGACATCGAACATGCGCGCCAGTTCGGCGTTGTTGCCAACTTCGGCGTGGCAATCCAAGGGATGGTGCGCCGCGTACAAAGACAAGTCGCTCTTTATCGCGGCTGCGATTCGTTGGTACATGTTGCCAACAATCTGCTCGTGTGCACCCCACCAAAGCCCGTGATGCACAATCAGCATGTCGGCTTTCGCGCGGGCGGCGGCGCGAATCGTTTGCACCGATGCGTCAACCGCGTACGCAATCTTTCCGACCTTCGCGCTTCCTTGCACCTGCAAACCATTCGGCGATTTATCCGGAATTCGAGCGACATCCAGAAACTCGTCGAGATAGGCGACTAGCTTGTCGCGCGTAACCGTGCGAGCCTTGGCCATACAACTCCTCGGGAAATACTTCGGCGGGAAAATCCTTAAGAGGCCACCGCGTAAATTGCTAACCTACTGGCGGTCCCACTTACGCAAGCGATTGTACAGGGTCGGCTTGGTGATGCCAAGCAGCGATGCCGCCTTGCCCTTGTTGTCCACGTGGCGCGTCATCTCGCGCGCCAGCAGCTTTTCCAGTTGCGGCATTAGCGGCTGCGCGTCGGAATAGTCATCCGATTCCACAATGCGTTGGGCCAGTGCCTCCAAAGATTCCGACACCGCGGTTGATCCCTTGTTTAACCGACGCAAGAAATCCTCGGGCAGCCCGGAAGGTTCCACAATGTCGTCGTCGCACAACAACACAATCTGCTCGATCACGTTCTGCAACTCGCGAACGTTTCCGGGCCAGGGCGCGGTCTGGAACAGACGGATGGTTTCTGGCGAAAGCGTTTTTAACGGTTTGTTGTGCACGTTACAGCGTTTTTGCAGAAACGACTGCGCGATCTTGATGACATCGTCGCGGCGTTGGCGCAGTGGCGGTAGCTGCACCAGGATCACTTTTAGTCGGTAGTACAAGTCTTCGCGAAACTTTCCGCGCTTAACCAGCGTCTCGAGGTTCTCGTTACTGGCGGCGATAATGCGAACATCGGTTTTGATCTTCTCAGTCCCGCCGAGTCGATAAAAACTCTTTGTTTCCAAATAGCGCAGCAACTTGGTTTGCGTTTCCATCGGCATCACGTTGACGTCGTCCAGGAACACCGTGCCGCGATCGGCGATTTCGCAACGTCCGCGTTTGCGCTGCGCCGCACCAGTAAACGCGCCTTTTTCGTGGCCGAACAACTCGCTTTCCAGAAGGTTAACTGGAATCTCCGCGCAGTGAATTTGCTGAAACGGGTGATTGCGTCGGGGACTGTTCAGGTGCACGGTATGGGCGAGCTGGGTTTTGCCGGTACCCGATTCGCCAATAATCAAAAGCCCCGCGTCCATGTCTTTAACCTTTTCGATTGTCGAAAACACACGGCGCATAGAGTCGTCGGTGCCAATCATTTCCTCCATCCCGCGTGGTCTGCCGTCGACTTCTTTGCTCGCAGTTGCCGGCGAGCTTGCTGGCGACACCGCGCTGGCGTCCGCGCGCCCCATCAGTCGCACGTCGGCCGCCAGGTGGCGACACACTGCGGTAAGCAACGTAACCGTGTCACCGCTGGGCGGAAGATCGTCGCGATTGACTTCCAACAACACGCACCCAAAGCCCTTCGAAGCCGACCGAATCGGGGCACAAACAAAGCCCGAACCGGGAACGTGATTGGCCAGATCTCCCAGTTCGACACCGGCGCTATCCAGCACGATTCCGGTTTCCATAGTTTTGGTAAACGCGCCGCGCAAGCTTGCCGACTCTACGGATTCCGGCTCGGAGTCGTGGGCGTAAAGCGTGAACCCACCCTCGCCGTCGCCAACCGCAATTTGTGCCGACTGCACGGGCACCAGGTCGCCGATCAGTTCGATCGCGCGTTGAAAGTAGGCGTTGGTGTCGTGGACCAAATCCGAAATCGCACCAAGTTCGTAGAACGCGTAAAGCAATCGCTGCGACGCGTCGGTACGAATCGTTCGTGGTGTGGTCGCGGTGTCGCGCACCGTCTGCTGCAGAGCCAATACTTCTTCCGGTATTTCTACGCCAATCTGGCCGCGCAGCAGGTCCATCGAACGGTCCAGATACTGTCGAGCCTTTAGCGAATTGCCACCGCGCGCATGAATATTTCCGACCCGCCCCAACATTGTGGCCGCCTGGCGGAGTCGCGCCAACGAAGCGAACCCAGCGGTCGCAGACTCGAACGCAGCAATAGCATCGGCGTCATTTCCTTCTGCCAAATGCAGTTCGCCGCGAATCGCATGGACTTCGGCGGCTTCCAATCGCGACCCCAACTGCGCAATCAACTCGTCCGCGCGTCCCAATGAAGCGCGCGCCGCTTTGTTGTCGCCGCGAGTCAGGTACAACCGAGCCAGCCGTCGGTGCGAACTCAACTCCTCGTTGGCCATCCCCAGGTCGGTCGCCACGCTCAATGCGCGCTGGTAGTTGTCGCACGCGTTATCCAGGTTACCGCGCTCAAACTCAACGTCGCCGAGCGTGCCATAGGCCTCGGTCATCAGCTGAATAAAGTCATCTTCGCGACTAATCGTTAAGCAATCGCGGCATACCCGTTCGGCCTCTTCGTAGTTGCCAACGTCGCAATGCAGGCGCGCCAGGTTGACGTAGCTAATCGCGATTCCTTCGCGGTGGTTCTGTTTCTGTTTGAGGTCGAGACTGCGGCGGTAGTAGTTGAGCGCTTTGTCGTACTCGCTTTTGGCTTGATAAACCAGCGCCAGATTATTGTAAGTGGCCGCCACCTTACTTTGGTCGCCAACTTTCTCGCGCAAGGAAGCGCTTTGCTGGTAGTAGGCAATGGCTTCGTCATAGCGGCTGGTGTTGTAGTGAATCACACCCATAAGGTTCAGCGCGTGCGCAACTTCCGAAGGGTGATCCGTGGGGCTTAGGGTATTGAGGCTTAGGCGAATAGACTCGTTGGCCGCGTCGTATTCGCCCAGACGATACAAAAGCTGTCCGATAGCGTTGTGAAGTTTGGCCTGCTCGGCAATCGACAGATAAGTGGTCAACGAGTCACGCGCTTCGGTGAGCAGCGCTAGCGCGCGACGGTACCGACCTCGACTCGCCCACGCGTTGGCCAGGATTGCCAGAGTCTCTGATGTTTCCTGTGCGTGTTCGTGTAGCTCTGCGGCCGATGCGTCTTCGAACAGATCCTGGGCAAGCGACAACAACTTTTCGGCGTCGTCGGCGCGGCCCGACCGCATCAGGTGCGCGGCCATTTCGCCGATCAGATACATGCGCTCGCCAAAACTTAACCCAAGCATAAAGTCGCGAGCGCCCAACGCTTTTTCCAGCACCGCCATATGCGGAGCCCGCAGATCACTGTGCGTATCCCTGACAAACTTAACCGCGTAGGCGGAGGCGCGGTCGTCGCCCGCAGCAATCAGGTGAAGCATCAGGTTCCATGACGGCAATGGCAGCCCGGCCGAATCCTGCTCGGCCAGACGCACGACCGCCCGGTGGAGCTTGGCTCGTCGGTCGGCTTGCATGCCGTCGTAAAGCTGGCGTCGAAGTTTTGCCGATCGGATGGCCAGCAACGGTTCGACCGGGCGAGATTCAACGACGCGCGCGTAGTCGATGTCCAACCAGCCGGTCACGACCAGCTCGTTGAGCCTGGCGATGTCTTCGGCGCTGGGTGTCGCTCCAGTTACAAAACGCAACGGAAGCGGTAGGTGCGCCGCTGCCAGCAACTCCAGTGCGTGTCGACTCCAGGTGGGCAACCCTTGCATGTCGAGTTCTGGCACCGGGTCGGGCGGGCGCAACTCAATGCTTACAACTTTGGTGTCACTACGGCGAGCACGTGCCAACGTCTTCAAGGTTTCTACGGCAGAGGGGGCGTCGTTACCGTTGATCGTACAAACCACCGTGGGTGGTTTGCCGCGACCGGGCGACGGCAGAAGGTTGACCGCGATGTCTTCGGCGACGTATGCCATATCATCCAGGTTATCGATCAGATACGCTGCCGGCTTGGCGCCGCGTTTTTTACGGCGACGGTCAACCAGGTCCCAGGGGCGAATCCACCGAACCACCTTCCCTTTGTGTTCTAACGCGGTCGCCAATCGGCGCAGCAGCGTGCTGCGCCCGCTTCCCAATTCGCCCCGGATTTCGACAACGCAATTGCCGTCGGCAATCGCCGCCATCGCTGTAACGGCCGCTCCGTCGAGCGGGCTTCGACCGGATGACGCCGACTCTAACTCGGTAACTGCGGGGCGACCCAACAACGCCAGGTGCAGATCGCTAAGGCTAGCGAGTTCGCCGCCGCGAATTTCATTGGCGGTACGACGAAACAACTGTGCGGTGTCGGCGGCGACCGACTCCAACTTGTCTGCCCATTCCACCAGGAATGGCTGCATCGCGTTCAGCGCGAGACGCTGTGACTCGCCCGAACTGGCGTCGTCGTCATCGGCGACCGGAGACGTTGGGGGCATCAGCCAGGCCGCGGGTAACAAAACCAACTCACCGCTTGCGGTGTAGCCAATGGTTTGTTCGGACAAGTGGGTGACCTGAAGGCGCGCCCGCATAAATGCCTGCAATTGACGCAGCGCAAACACCGACTGATCCAACGCCTGCCCGGGTGTCGCTTCCTGCTCGGCGGCGAAGGTGACCGGCTGGCTAAGCACGTGCAAGTGACCATCGATCACCGCAAAGTCCAGCACGGGCTCGAACGACGCGTCGGGAATTAATGTTGCTTGCCGCGCTCGCAGCAAAAATGTCTCTGGCGAAATGTCGTTGTCCAAACGGCGCGACATCACCAAAAACCGAGTCTCGTCGACTGGGTCTTCGCGCAGGGAGCACCGCCATTCACCGGTCGATGCGGTTTCGGTCACGCGCTCCAGGCGCTCCAAAAAGCTATGGCCTAGCGTCGACATAAGTCTCCAAACTCAGGGAAAGATATTTGACAGCGTTAAATTATTTTACGCGGTTAGGCCAAAAAAGTCACGCCCGCACGGAGTTCGTACGGGCGTGAAGAGATTAGCTCTATACGTGTAAGTCGTTATAACTACGTGAAATAGAGCATCCGGCCGCAGTTTTCGCAGGTCAGGATAGCTTGTTTTTCACTGAGAGACTTAAACGAGGTGGGAATCTTCGCAAAGCAGCCGAGGCAGAGATCGTCGGAGACCGGGACGACGATACGGTCGTAGGTCTTATGGAGACGCTCGTAGCGGCTGCGGATTTGGGGTTTGAGGCGGTCGGCCAAAGCCGCGCGCTGATTGTGTAGCTCTTCGACACCGTCGAGCTGGAATCCCATTTCCTTAAGCTCGCCGGAAGTTTTGTCGTCGCCGACTTCTTTAATGAGTTGATCGAGATCCTGGAGAGCCACCAGGATCTTGGCTTGATCCGCGTTTGGGTCGTTCATGATTCCTCTCGAGAAACGATTGCCTGGAGTTGATCGAAAGAGTCGACCGCAAGTAACCGGTCCTTGATGGCGTCGTCTTTGATCAGATCGACCATGTTGCCGAGCACCTGCAGGTACAAGTTGTCTTTGTCTTGCGGCGGCGCCATGATCAGAAAGAACAGGTTGGTGGGTTCTTTATCGACAGCGTCGAAGTCGATGCCAGCTTGCGAACGCGCGAACAGTATCGTTAGTTCGGTGATTGCCAGCGAACGTCCATGCGGAAACGCCACGCCCTGCGCGATTCCTGTGCTGCCCAGGCTTTCGCGGTTAAGCAGCATTTCCAAAATAATGTCGTTGTCTTTGGCGCCGCGCGCGGTGCAGATGGCGTCGACCATTTCGGCCAACGCTTCGCGCTTGTTCTTGGCGTCCAGGTCGAAGATACAAAGATCTTCGTGAAAGTAACTCGCTAGTTCAGAAGAAGTCATATTTTGATTATGTGTGTGGAAGGAAAATTCACCATAAAATCGCTTCTGGAAATTAGCAGGTTTGGGGGCTATTCTCAACCCCAAACTGTGCGTAACTGGTTATATAGGCTATGTTTTTGCGGTTAGGAAGCCGCCCCGGGCGGCGACACCCATGGGCAATCAGGAGCTAAAAGGGCTGGTCATCCGGGTCACCGGAAGCGAGGTCTGGGTCGACACCGACGCCGGTGCTATTGCCTGTGCGATGCGCGGTAAATTGCGCCAGGCCGACCGTGGGTTCCGCATCGTGGCCGGCGATCGGGTAACGATAACGGCCGACGAGTCGGCTGGGGTCATCGAGGCCGTCGACGACCGCGACAACTGGCTTTCCCGCTACGTCGAACGCGACGCCACCGAGCGCTTTATGGCCGCGAACCTGGACCGGCTTTACCTGGTGGTGTCGATCAAACAACCACCGCTTCACCTGGGTTTTGTGGACCGGGTCCTGGCATCGGCCGAGCACGGGCGGGTGCCGTCAGCGATCATCGTAAACAAAATCGATCTGGTCGACGCCGCTAAGGTTGACCAGTTCGCCGATCTGTATCAGTCGGTTGGCTATCCGGTTCACCGTACCAGCGCGGAAACTCGCGCCGGCATTGAGTCGCTGGAGTCAGAACTAGCGGACGGGCTGTACGCGTTTGTGGGCCCGTCGGGCGTCGGCAAGAGTTCGTTGCTAATGGGTTTGGACCCGTCGTTGGACTTGCGGGTGAACACCGTCGGGCAAAAAACACGCCGTGGTCGCCACACCACAACCCACTCCCAGCTCTACCCGTTTCGCGGCGGGTTCTTGGTTGACACCCCCGGCGTGCAAACTTTCGGTTACGCGGGCGCCGACGAGTTTGCCCTGGCGGCATGCTTTCCTGACCTGGCTAAACACGTTGACGCGTGCAAGTTTTCACCTTGTGCTCACAAACATGAACCGCAATGCGGAGTCCGCGACGCAGTGGCCGCGGGTGACATCGCGGAAAGTCGGTACCGAAGCTACCTGGCGTTGTTCGATGACGTCGTTGAGCGCAACAAGCGTTTGAAAAAATGGGACTAGTTAAGACTGTCGAGCGATCGTCCAAGCGGGGTCTAATGCGCGCGCTTGGGTACGTGTTTCGCGCTCGTCCGCTAACCGCGCAGCAGGTGATGACGCCGCCCCCACGGCGAATTCTGGTGGTCCGGCAACACAATCAAATGGGCGATATGCTGCTGGCCACGCCGGCGTTTCGGGCGGTAAAGGAAACGTTGCCCGAATGCGATCTAACCGTGCTTACCGCACCCATCAACCGTGGGGTGCTGCTGTCCAACCCGCACGTCGATCGTGTGCTCACGTTCGACAAACGCAACCCGATAAAACACGCCAGCCTCTTGCACGAGTTGCGAAAAGGCAAGTTCGACCTCGCAATTGTGTTGCACACGGTGTCGTTTTCGTTCACGAGTTTGATGATGCTGGCGCTGTCGGGGGCACGTCGGCGCGTTGGATCCACGCTGACTCGCCAGGGCGACCTGTCGGGTTCTTTTTTGAACATGACGCTGCCGCTTCCGGCTGCCGATGAGTTGAGCACAATGAACGAAGCCGAGCACAACTTGTTTCCGCTGCGGACATTGGGGATCACCACGGACAATCTGGCGCCGGTTCTAGAGCCATCGCAGTCTTCACTTGAGTGGGCTAAGGTAGTGGCCAACAAGTTGTGGAGCGAAGGCGCAACGCGACTGCTGGTTCACCCCGGCGCGGGAAAGACCGAGAACATCTGGCCCACGGAGCGCTTTGGAGAAGTCGTCAAAGCGGTCGCAAGGGAAGTAGCCATTGAAGTGGTAACCCCACAGGGGCCGGCCGACGCCGCTTCGGTAGCCGCATTTGTTGCCAGTTGTCCTTCCAACCTGAAACCACAAGTGGTGGTTGGCGAGCCCATCGATCGGGTAGCCGCGCTTATGCGCGAAGCCGACCTGGTCTTGTGCAACGACACCGGCGTCATGCATGTCGCCGCTGCAGCGGGCGCACATACCCTGGCCATCTTTGGTCCTACCGATCCGCTTCGCTGGGCGCCGCGATCACCGTCGCTACATACCGTGAGGGCGCCGGGAGGCGTCCTGGCCAGTTTGTCGGCGGCAGAAGTAGCGGGCGCGGTCCTGGAGCGATTGGCGAACGCGCCAACTCGCCGCTAAAACTTTTTACTTAGAGTAATGTTCAGGGGTAGGGAGCCGTTAGGCCCAACTTCGACCGTCGACGACCAGTCGTGAAAGCCGGTCTTGCGCAACGTTACCGTGTGTGTGCCTGCATCGACGATCAGCGGCGTCGACATTGGCGTGACGCCTTTCAGTTTGCCGTCGACAAATATTTGCGCGCCGGGGTTGGTCGTAATCACGATGCGACCCGAAAGTTTTTGCAGGGTAACCGTTCGCATGGATTGCTCGCCGGCGATGATGCGCAGCGATTCCGAGTACGACTGGTGGCGCGGACTCCGACACTCAATTTTGTGCTGACCCGCAGTGAGTTTTAGCGTCATCGGCGTGTCGCCGCGGTATACCCCGTCGACGTACACCTCGGCGCTTACGTTCGCTTCGACGACAAGCCAACCTTCACGCACCCTAGGTTTAGCCGGACGCGGCTTGGGCTTGTCTTCGCGCGGCGGAGTTTTTTCTGCGACCGCGGTTGTGGTTTGTTGCGGGGTTGCCGTTACCGGGGTCGCGTCAACCGATTGCGAGGAAACTGCGGCTTCCGGGTCGGTCGCAACGCTTTCGGCTGCTGCGGTGGAATCGGTCGCCGCGATCAAATCGTCCAGACCCATGTCGACGGTTATACCTGCCGATGATGCCGCTTGTGGCGGCAAGGTGGTCTGCGGCGGGCCGGTGTCGATGGGAATGTACGCCCGCACCGACTCCAACAATTCGGGCTTAAACATAACGGCGCCAGTACCGGCTGCAATAAACAGCAACAGTGCCAGTGCGACTACGGCCCCCGGCGAAGTCTTGCGCTTTTTAAGGCTTTCGGATTCCGGCAGGTCGGACTTGGAGAGCACCTGAGTGTTGGCGTTGGTATCCAGCAAGACCCTCAGGTTGTCGCCGAGCTCGTTAAGCCGCGAAAGGCCCAGATAATCTTCGATGCGCTCGCGAAACTCGCGTGCGCTTTGAAACCTGTCGTCGCGGTTTTTGGACAACGCCTTGTTAACGATCGCAACAATCTCGCTGGGTATACGCGGATTGACTTCGGAAACCGGTGTGATGTTTTTGTTAATAATATTTTGAATGACACCCATGTAGTTTTCGCTGGCGAACGGCTGCTTGCCGGTGACCAGTTCGTAAAGCACGGTGCCCAACGAAAACAAATCGCTACGGTGATCGACGCTCTCGCCGAACGCCTGTTCGGGCGACATATAAAGCGGAGTTCCAAGAATGGAATCGTCGGCGGTGTGCGACGTCGTTGCCTGCGTCAGTTTCGCCAGGCCAAAGTCGGTAATCTTGATGCGCCCGTAGTTGGTGATCATCACGTTGCCGGGCTTGATGTCGCGGTGAACGATCCCCTTGGAGTGCGCGTGCTCCAACCCCATGCATATCTGATGAACGATCGCCAGGGCAAGTTCGGGTTGAATTGGTCGCCAGCGTTCCAGGATATCCGCCAGGCTTTGCCCTTCGACGAACTCCAGAATCATCTGGTAATCATCGCCGACGCGGCCGAAGTCGATGACGTGGACAATGTTCTCGTGCTCCAGAGAAGCGGCCGCCTTAGCTTCCAGAATGAAGCGACGAGTAAAGTTCTCATCCGACGTTAAATGCGAATGAAGACGCTTAACCGCGACAATCCGGTCCAACGAGGTTTGCAGCGCCTTAAACAGCACCGCAGTTCCGCCGCTGGCCACGGTCGATAGTATCTTTATGTTTTCGGAGTCGCTCATGAGTTAACGCGCCAGGAGCAACCTTTCCGCGAGGTATGACGGCAACCCTTCCGACAGAATCTTTTCCTGCGACGCGGAGATGTCGTAAGGGATGCGCAGAAACTCCAGGGTTTCTTCTTCTTCGTCCAGCACAACGACGCAAGCGTCCGGGTTGTTGTCGCGCGGTTGTCCGATACTGCCGACGTTAACGAAGTACCGGCAACGGTCGTCGATATTGATCTTGGTGTCGCGAACCACTTCCATCCGACCGGAGCGCTTGTCCAGTCGTACCAGCACCGGAAGGTGCGTGTGGCCAACAAAGCAAAACTGCTGGCCGACGGTGGCGAACACATCTGACACGTCTTCTAGCGTCCGCACGTAGTTAAACGCCATCGGGTCGACCGGCGATGCGTGGGTGTAACTGTACTCGCCATCGACATACTGTAGCGGCAGGCTGGACAACAACTCCCGGTCTTCCGGTGTCAGCACGTTTTGTGTCCACGCGACCGACTGACGCGCGATGGGGTTAAAGTCGTCGCAGTCGATAACGTCTGCGACGGCGAGGTCGTGGTTGCCCGCGAGCATCAAATTGGCGCGATCTCCAACTACGTTGATGCATGCGGCGGGATCGGCGCCATAGCCAACAATATCGCCCAGGCACATCAGTTGGAACGGGGCGAGAAGCTCCAGGCGTTCCAGTGTCGCTTCCAACGCCTCTAAGTTGGCGTGAATGTCGGAAATTAAAACGTAGCGCATGCCGGCGTCCCTTAGTTGTGAAAGACGAACTCTTCGCTTGCGATGCGGATCTCGTCGTTGTCTTGGAGCTCGATCTCGCGGACCGGACGCCCACCGACCGTTACCTTGCGCAACCCACCAAGGTGGCGAAGGATCACGCGGTCTTTTTCGACCGTGATGTAGACGTGTTTCTTGGCGACGAACATGCCGTCAATGGCAACATCCGACTCCAGGTCTTTGCCAATCGACACACCGGAATCGGTGATCTCAATAACGCGATCGCCGTACTCGGTTTTCATCACCAGGTGCGGCTGTTTGTTTGGTTCCGGTTGCTGCGCAACGGGCTCTTGCGCACGGGCGCGCAGGTCGGAAGCATTAATAATGATGGTCTGGTCAAACCCCTGTATCGTTTCTGGCGATGTGATGGTTTGGCCGCCTTGTCGCTGAAACCGAATCTCGTGCTTTCCAATCTGGATGACGTCCTGGTCTTCCAGCTTGGCGCGGCCAACCCGGTTGCCGTTTACCTGAGTCCCGTTAAGGCTGTCGCAGTCTTTAACGTAGTACGCGCCCTTTTCCTGCTCGATCACCGCGTGCAATCGCGACACTGCCAGGTTGTCGATGCAGATGTCGTTGTCGGGTGTGCGCCCGATCTTGGTCACCGGGCGGTCGAGCACCCAATGATCAATCTCGCGACCGCGAAAACGCAGCGACAGCATTGGCGGCTTGGCCAGGTAAAGCTCTTCGAAGCTTCCCGAAAAGCCGTCCGGAACGGTCTTGGCGTCGGTCGCGTACGACACCATCAAGTCTTCGAAGACGTTGATGGTTAACGGGGTTTCGGTCGTAATGGTGTAGATCTGAACCAGGAACTCGTCGCGGAACGAACTTTCGCGCGGGGTCGGCAGGCTTTCGCCAAAGCACAACGCGGTGGCGCGACCCTTTTCGTAACGCAGCATGGCAACGAAGTCTTCGCGAACGCCGGCAACCACGCACGTTTTTCCGTCGGCTTCGATGCGATCGAGAACTTCGTCAAGGTCCACCAGCGAGGTTTGCACCTGCACAGTTGGTTTCTTCTGAAACAAGATAAGGATGGAATGAAGAATCTTGTTGTTTAGCTCATAAAGCGCCAGCGTGGGAAAGTTCATCGCCTCCGGCGCAATCAGGAACTCGCGAATCGTCGTCGACGAAAACGCATCGCCAGCAACCATGCCCGCGCCATAGATTTGGCCTTCGCGGAAAAACAGAAAGCGCTGCTCGCGACTGCCGCGGACTTCGACCGCCATTGGCCTGGTCTTGCTGGCCTCGAGCGCGCGCAACAGCAACGCCTGCAGACCCGCCTTAGAGGCGTCGTCGCTCTTATCAACAAGTTTGATGTAGGGCAGCGAAGTAGTCATAACCAAGCGCGTTTCTGTGCAAAAGGGTGCTGTTTACGACTCCGCAAAGGGCAAGTTCTGTGCCGTAGGTAATACCGGGAAACTTCTGCGCGCCTTTCTAACCGGCGAATTCGCATAGACATACGGAGGCAAAAGCTGCCGCCCGGTGCGGTCAGCGCGTAGGATTCGCAAAAGCAGCAACATGATTTCGCAAAGCAACGCGAGTGGATATTTCGCGTCGCAAGAGGGAGGATCAGCCCTTATCCTTGCGTGTTTTCCCGGGTAGTTTCTTGACGCTTCGCGTTGCGGTTTGATATAATCGCCGCAGGTTTGGGGCAAGAATATGAAGTACTCTTTTGCAACTTAGCTCGTCTTCGACAAGGTCCGTTGGGCAGTAATGCCTGGTGGGCTTTTTTCGTTCGGGAAGGGGGTCTCTATTGAAGAACACTGGTAAAGTGAAGTGGTTCAACGAGAATAAAGGTTACGGTTTCATCCTGCAGGATGATGGCCGCGACATTTTCGTACACTACTCGGAAATCCAGATGGAAGGGTTTCGAACGCTGAACGAAGGTGAAACCGTTCAGTTCGAACTAGCAGACAGCCCCAAAGGGCCTCAGGCGAAAGCAGTCACCCGCGATATGGGAGTTGTGCCCAACGCCTAAGACTCTTTGGGGATTAGCGCCTGGAAGCGGGTAGTGTGCTACTCCGCTTCCAGGCGTTTTAGATTCCGCTTGGCTTTGGAATTGGTGGGATCCAAATCCAGGGCTTTTTCCCACGCTTTCTTCGCGTCGCTCTTATTGCCCATCTTAAAGTACGCGTTACCCAAGTTGGTGTACGCCGAACTGTTGTCACCCGACCGACCGAGCGCCTCGTTGTACATTTCCACCGCCTGGTCGTAGGTGCCTTGCTTGTAGAAGACGTACCCCAGGTTGTTGTAAGCCGCTTCCAAGTCCGGGTTCAGCTTGATCGCTTTGCCGAAAGCTTCGGTAGCTTGCTTTTCGTCGCCAAGTTCGGTGTACGCCAGGCCCAGGTTGTTCCACGACTCCGCGAAGTCTTCGTCCAGGTCGATAGCTTCCCGGAACTGATCACGCGCGCGCTCGACATCGCCGCTATGGAAACTGGCTACGCCTTCGGTGTTGAGTTGCTTGGCTTGCTTGCGCTTTAGCGACTTTGCCTCTTGCGCATCGCCGCCAGCCTTCTCCATCTTCTCGGCTAGCTGCTGACCCTCTTCGCGCATGATCTCCAGTTGCTCCAGCAACGCGTCCTGCGAACTGCGAACCGAATCCAACAGGGTGTTCATTTCCTCTTTGACGCCGGTCACCGACTGATTTAACTCGTCGCGAATCTCGGTGAGTGAACTAGTGACGTCTTTGCGCACGTCGCCCACCGACTTGCCCACTTCGTCACGCACGTCGCTGGTCGACGAGCTAACGTCAGAGCGCATTGCGTCGAGCGACTTACCCATGTCGTCGCGAACCGATCCGACTGACCGATCGATGCTGGACTGAACGGTAGCGATCGCTGCGTTCATGTCTTCGCGGGCCTGGTCAAACGATTGCTCGATGCTCGACTTAAGCTGCGACAGCGACTTGTCGTCACTCGCGGACGACTTCCCACTTGATTTGGACAGTTCTTTGCGCAGGGTTGAGGTCGACAACGACATTTCGTCCCGTAGGCCGTCGATCGCCAGCGCGAGGTTTTCGCGGGCGCCGTCAAAGGACTTGGCGACGTCGGCCTGCAACGCTTCGATCACAGCGTGTACTTGCTGGCTGTCGTTTTGCGCGTCACGTAGTTCGGCGAGCGCCGGACCAACTTCCGACTGAAAACTGTCGAGTCTCTTAGCCAACGGAGCAAACTCACTGGCCAACTGCTCGAGTTGTTTCTGATGTTCCGCGCCGGCAGTCTCAAACGCATCCAACTTTTCGCCAAGCGGTGCGACCGACCTGGCCAGCTCGGATACCTGCTCCGGCATCGGCGCGATTGTGGACGAAAGGCCGTCAACCCGTTCCACAACTGGTGCCATGGACTCGGCCAGAAAGTTAATCCGGTCGGTGACCGGAGAGATTTCGCGGCTAAGGTCGTCGAGGCGTTTGTCAATGGGACCTAATTGCTTCTCGAGTTTGGCCACGCGATCCGATAGCGGCTTGATCGCCTTGTTCAGGCTCTCTAACGTCTTGGCCAACGGTTTTAGTCCGTCGCCCATTTTGTCGTCGATGATTTTGTTCACGCGCTCAGCCACCGCGTCGGCGAACCCGGCGGCAACCGCAGCGTCGTCGCCCTCGCCGGTGGCCGCGAGTTGCGTTTCGATTGAGTCGATACGCGAGTTCAACGATTCCGACGATTTGCGAATTGCTTTGAGGCTTTCGTCTACGTTGATAATGACTTCTGACACCGTCGTCGAGAAGTCGTCCATGCCTTCGCCGCGCTGCTCGACGGTTTCGCGAATCTTGCTCAATTCGTCGCGGTAATCGGTGTCACCGGACGAACTGGCCGTGGCTTCGATCGTTTCCTTGATCTTGCTTAGCGACTTTTCGTGTCGCGCTTCGGCCTCTTCGATAGAGTGAATCAGCTCTGCGACGCTGTGTTTTTGAAAAGCCCAGAATTTTTCCAGGCCTTCGTTAATGCGAGCGATGTTGGTGTCGTTCATCGTCAGGGTCTCCGCGCCGTAGCCTTCGACTTCGTCGTCCTGTTCGGGGGATTGCACCGCGACGACTTCGTCGCCGTCGTAGCCGAGGATGACAATTTCCTCTTTGCGCTTGGTGCTCTTCTTCTTTCTCATTGCTTCGGCTCCTTTTAATCCAGGTTCAGAGAAGTCGTTTTGCTAAGAACTGCGGCCGAACCGCATTGTGATTTCAAGAAATCGGCGTAGTTGGCTTTCGCCAAAGCTGAAATGTCTTCCGCGTAGGGGTGTTCGCGCATTAAGTCGTTGTAAACACGATTGGCCGCTTCGAAGTTCTGCAGCGCGCGGTGACACTCGGCGGTAAGCAAGCTCAATGTTTTGTTGCGTCCCTTGTCCAGTGAAGTGCGCGGCACGGCTGCAATCACTTCCAGCGCCAGGCGCGGTTGGTCGTTGCCCAGGTGGTATTCGGCGGCCAGCAACTGTTTGCGAATGCCCAACTGTTCGTCGTCGGTTTCGCAATAAAGAAGCTCGCGCAACTCATCAAACCGGCCAGTTTCGCTGGCCATCTCGGCCAGGTCGATTGCGTGGGCGGCGCTAAGGCCGCCGTCGAGGTATCGCTGGAACTGTTCGTCGAAAGGAGCGTCGGCGGCGAGTTCGGGTACAGCCGAATCTTCCGTCGTCGGCTCGGTGTGTTTAATATCGTCGCGTTCATCCGTCGCCGTGGACAAGCCTTCGTGTGTCTCCGGCTCGTCGTTGCGCTGCGCTACGTGTTCGTCGTCGGGTGCGGCGAGTACGAGCTCGATATCGTCGTCCAGGTCGGGATCAAAGTCGGGTGCGGCGACGGTTTCGTCTACAACCGCGTCGTCGATGGTAACCTCGTTTGGTGCGGCCGCGGTTTCGTCCACAGCCACATCGTCGGTATTAACCTCGTCGGGCGCGGCCGCTTCGACAACGCTCTCTCGGGCAGGATCTTCGGCGCCTTCCAGAACCTCGTCAACGTTGCTAATTAGTTCGTTGTCGCTAGGAACCTCTGGTTCGGGTTCCTTCACCGGTGCTACGGGCGCTACCGGTGCTACCGGCGTTACTGGCGTTACTGGCGTTGCCGGCGCTGGCTCAGGTTCGACATGGTCGTCGATATGAAAAAACGTACGCGCGCCGGAAACCGATAGCTGGTCGGCCACGTTGTGAACGTGAGATTCGCGATCCCAAGTGGGCTCGGCGCTAGCCGCGGAGTGATCTTCGTCGTCAAACGTAAGCTCGCGCTCGCGCATGGCGGGTGCGGCCGGTGCGCTTTCGCCGGTTACCGCGATGTCCTGATCAATCTCATCGAGCGAGAACTCCTGGCGGTTGCCGAGGCCCTGATTGGCAAACGGCTTCGGCGAAACCGGTTGCAGGTCCAACTCGTCGCGGAACGACGCTCCCGGCGCGGGCTTGGGTGCGGCAAAGTCGGCGGCTTCCTGCAGTTCAAAACCTGATGTGTCCGAGCTTGACGACGCACCCGACTGGGGTGTCGCTATGGTGGTGCCGACTCTTTCGATCAACCCGGCAACGCGACTGTCGTTGCGATAGCTTTCCAGAAAACGAATCACGGTTTGAGCAGCGGCACCACTGCTGGCAGCGTGAGCTTCCAGCGCTTTAACTGCATCGTCGGTGTAGCCTTCCTGCAGTGCAATCGAGCCAAACAGAAAGCGCAGGTCGGGGTGAAGATCCTGCTCGCGATAGCGCGGCTCTAGCACGCTGTACAAGCGCGCGCGGCCCGCGTCATCCTGAGAAATACGCTCCGCTGCTTTAACTGCTTCCACCATGCCTTCGGTGCGAAGCAGCGAATTGAAATGCATAAATGTAAGGTCGTGGTCGGCGGCAAACTCGCTCACTCGATCGCCGAGTAACTGTGGAATGCGGGTCCATCGCTCCGTGTCTGCATCCAGCCACTCGTTGAGCAGTTCGGCAGCGCGGTCGTAGCTACGATCGCCGATAAGAATTGCGACTAGCGCCAGGCGAATACTTTCGGGTTGTGGTGCGACTCGCTTTTCGATGTGGCGAATACGATCCAGCGATACGTTTCCGGCGTCGGGATCGAGTCTGGCTGCCTGAATAAACAGCGCTGCGGCTTCGTCAAAGTTGCCGTCGGTCGCAAGGCAGCACGCGTTGGCGTATCGGATCCAGCCAGAGTCTGTGTATTGCTTGCCCAACGGAGAGAACAACCGCGAAAACCGGTCTGCCAACTTGTCGTCGCGGTCGACCAATTCGACCGCGGTCTCGGCGGCGTCCTGCAACATTTCCAAACGCAGCGACAGCATGATTTCGCAGGATGTGTTGACCAGAAGTTCTTGCGAGACGGCGACGCCGCCACGAATAGCACTGCGCAGGGTTTTGTTTTTGGTTCGCGTTCGTTGCAGCAGTTCGCGCATCAACCGTTCGGGTTGGGACTCCAGCAATTCGCGCGCGTCGTCGAAACGGCTCCACTGCAGGTAGGTCTCCAGCAAATATTTGACGATCGCGGGATCGCCGCCGTCACGAACGGTGTCGGTGAAAATCTCCAACACGGCGCGTTCGCTGTTGCGATGAACCTTCATCGCACGCTTCCCGTACTGAATGGCCTTTATGACCTCGCCACCCTCAAGCGCGGTTGCAATCGCTTCCAAAGACAACGGCTCCGCTTCGCCAAACTTGGCGATGGCGTCGTCGATGCGCTTAAGCGCTTTCTGGTACTGGCCCTTGGCTCGTTCTTGACGAGCCTTCTGCAGAGCGCCGGTGGCTTTCGGGTCCATGGATTCCCCGGGGGTTGGGGTTAGATGACATCGTTACCCGTCATAGCGAATCACGTACCAGCGCGAGTCCCGAATTCGGGTTATGGCTCCGCATCTGTATCTATAAATAAAATAATGACTTACCGGTTCGTCAGACCGCGCCGCGGCGGGGCCGGTCCCAGCCGGGTCGGCGATGGCTGCAAATTGCACGTCATTGCGGGTTGGACTTGCGCGGGGGCTTGCGCCGCGACCGGGCTAGCGGTACAGTAGTAGCCTAATTGTCGTATTTGCAGTTTGTTGGCTCGTTTTTCCGGATCTGAGGCGCGGGTGTCCGACCGTTTTCTGTTATCGGTAGAGTGTCGGCTTGCGGCCTCTCACGTGTTACCGGGGTGCCCTCCCTGCGACCGGCTTCACGGACATACCTGGCGGGTCCGCGCTTTCTGGGACTTTCATGAGCTGGATGAGTTTGGTATGGGAGCCAACTTTCGCGACCTGAAGCAGGCTTTGCAGGACCATATTCGCGAACGTTTTGACCATCGCCACCTTAATGAAATCCCTCCGTTCGACCGCGTGCCGCCAACCGCTGAAAACCTTGCCAAAGAGTGTTTTAAGATTCTGGCTGACGAAGTTGCCACCGACGGGCGTGGTGCGTTGCAGCGCGTGGAAGTGTGGGAGGGGCCAGAGTCGTGCGTGTCTTATCATCCCGATCCGTCTTAGGAAGTTGTCGTGTCAGCGGGCGCAGCCGTCGCATTGTTGAGCGGGGGAATGGATTCCCTGGTGTCATTGGCCGAAGCGTTGGCGCGGCACAATCACGTACGCGCGTTGTTTCTGGACTATGGTCAGCGCGCCCGTGTGCCCGAGCACAACGCCGCCCATGCGATTGCCTCGCACTACGACATCGCAATTGATGTGGTTGATATTTCCTGGTTGGCAGATCTTGCTCCGCAAGGGATGCGTGCGGGTCAGTCGGGCGACGTTAACACGGTTGACCAGGTATGGATTCCAAACCGCAACGGCGTGTTCTTGAATGTCGCCGGTGCGTTTGCAGAAAGCTCGGGCATAGAGTGGGTGGTCACCGGATTCAATCTGGAAGAGGCGAGCGAGTTTCCCGACAACAGTGGCGACTACATTAACGCCGTTAACCAGGCCTGGCGCTTTTCTACACGCGACGGGGTAAAAGTCGCCAGCTACACCATCGCCATGACCAAAGCCGAAATCCTGGCGCGGGGCGCCGAACTCAGGGCTCCACTTGACTTGCTATGGAGTTGCTATCGCGCGGGTGACCTCATGTGCGGCACTTGCGGATCGTGTGTCCGGTTGGTCGCCGCACTGGCGACACTGCCTGATAACGATCGCCCCAATCTGGAATTTGCCGATGGCTAAGCCCGCGCTGGTTAAACTCGACGGCGAAGTTACCTACACCGGTTTGGAGATTGAGCCCGGTTGGATCGCGAGACACTGCGACGGCGCCGACGATGTCGTGATTGGTTTCCTGGGGCCATGTCGCGTGCCGACCGAGCACCTTGTGGATCGCGATGACGCCGCCGCAGGCGCGACCATCGTGGCAACACGAATGGTACACTTACTCGCGCGACACCCTGGAATTGACCTTAGCGTCGGCGTTCTGCGTCAACGACTACTTGCCGCCATTGTCGCAGAACGAGTGCGCGAGCAAGGAGCGAGTGCCACGCGGAGCGGAGACGACGTGTACGTTGGGGACGAAAAACTAACGGTGTCGATTGCGGCGCCGTATCCCCAGGGAGTTGTTATTCACTTGGGTGTAAACGACGACGAAAGCGGTGCGCCGGTAAGCGCGGTGGGGCTGGCACGGTTGGGGATAAATGCCGCGACTTTCCTGCCGGAGATTATGAATGTATATGCCCAAGAGCTGGCCAGCGCGGCTTATGCGCAGACCAAAGTTAGACCGTTAGGTGAATAAAGATTAGTACTGCTTCCGACCATACTTCTACGACGACCTCTGCGGCGGGGTACGCTTCGGAACTGTTCTGTTCAGTTCAGGGCGAAGGCGTGATGGTGGGCGAGCCGCAAATCTTCTTCCGCACATCGGGATGCTCGGCCACATGTTCGTGGTGCGATACGGTGTACAGCAAGGTTCGTTCTCCCAAGTTCGTCATCCACGAGACGGAAAAACGCGTACTCCCAAACCCGATCACGCCAGAAGCGGCGATCGCCGAAATTGCGCGCGCCCATCGGCAGTTTCCCCACGCGAAAACCGTCAGCGTTACCGGCGGGGAGCCGTTGGAACAGGCCGCATTTGTTCATGACGTGGCGCGTGGGATTCGCGGGCTGGGCCTGCGTGTTTATTTGGAAACCAACGGTATCCATCCCGAAGAATTGCGACTTGTCGCCGACGCCGTCGACGTGATTGCCATGGACATCAAGTTGCCTTCTGCGATCGGGACGGTTGCATGGGATAAACACGATGCATTCCTGCGAGTCGCTGATGAAACCGGGTTTTCCGCGTCGCATACCGGAAAGATGCTCTTCGTTAAGATAGTGGTCGACGAAAAAGGTAGTGTAGATGAAGTCGTGGCCGCCGCGCAGATGATGGCGGCAGTAAACGACAACTACGTGTTAATTTTGCAGCCGGAAAGCGGAGCACTGTTGAGCAACCGCGTCCCCCGGCCGGTGGCGCAGACCATGATGCAAACCATTGCGGCCGCTCAACGCGCGGCGCGTGAGTTTCTGGTCGACGTTCGAATACTTCCGCAGTGTCACAAAATTTTAGACGTAAGGTAGCGTAATGGACGATCCGGTAATAAAGGCGATTGGGTTTGTTGTGTTTCTGTTCTCGGTCGTCGTACACGAGAACGCGCACGGCGTCGCCGCCGAGTACTTTGGCGATCCCACGGCGCGTCAGATGGGTCGCATCACAATGAATCCGGTTCCACACATTGACCCGGTGGGGAGCATTCTGTTTCCCCTGGCCGCCATTTTCATTGGTATTCCATTTATCGGTTGGGCCAAGCCGGTGCCGGTTAACTCCTACAATCTGCGGAATCCGATCGTCCACAACGCCTATGTCGCTGCGGCGGGGCCGGCATCTAACTTCCTGCTCGCGTTCGTCGGCGTGTTCATTTGGGTAATTGCCCTTGCGGTGTTCAATCTGGTGCCCGGCCTCGATCCCGGGAGCAAGTCGCTGGTGTTTTTTCGCGAACTCGCAAAGTTCATGATCCAGTTCAACATCCTGCTCGCCGTCTTCAACCTGCTGCCAATTCCTCCGCTTGACGGACACTGGATTCTGATGCGTTACCTACCGCCGGGTCCGCGCGAAGCGTTGGCGTCGGTCGGCCGATTTGGTTTCATGATTCTGCTGGTATTACTATGGACCAATATTCTATGGGCCGTGATTGGTCCGCCGATGCGGCTTATTACCGGGTTGTACTTTGGTCTGGCCAACGCGCTGGCGGGATTGGTGTAAACACGAATGGCCCCGCGAACGAGTCGCGAGGCCATCGCTGCTGGCTTTGTTCAGGAAACTAGTCCTGAAACGCGGGTTCCTTGACGCCGTCGCTCGGATGAGCATCGACGCCTGCCGGAATCGAGTAAGCACTTTCCGCGCCCTTCGCGCTTACCGCGGTGACCCAGTATTCGTAGGACACACGCGACTCAACGTCGGTGTCGGCAAACGCGTTGTTGGTAAGCAACGAGCTGTTCAACTTCTCGATACCAGACTGATTGCTGGCGATACGATAAATGTTGTAGCCGGCAAGGTGCGGTTGGGTGTTGGCGGACCAAATCAAGGAATGCCAACCGTTGGACTGAACGGCGATAGAAAGGCCGGTCGGTGCGACCATCGGCGCTTCAGACGTGGTCGAAGTCGGAGCAACGGTGCTGCTCTGGTCGCCGCAACCCATAACCAGGGCAGCAACACAAACAACCGCGATGAAGAGCGTAGCCATCTGACGAAACGCCATGACAATGCCTCCTTGGGGAAATCCCCAATGTCTAGCGATGCAGAAACAAAGACTGTCGACAACGTGACAGTCTTATGATGAGTTGGCCGCGAAGCAGTGCGATGAAGAGAAGCTGGAGCAATAACGGCGACTACCCCGCGGCCGTGCGACTGAAAAGCAAGGCATGTACCAATCGCGGTTTGCGGCATACCCATGCGGGGTTTCTGGGGTGCGTCGTCGCGCAGCGTTTTGCGTTGTCGCTTCGTTGTGTCGTAACGTTCGTGTTTGTTCCTTAAACTAACTTTGTCTGGGTTACACGATGCGCACTGGTGTTGCAGACTCCCGGTGACACCAACAATCGGAGTTAGTTCGCGAACCGCCAGGGCGTCACAAGGAACAACTGTCCGCGCCGAAGGTGTTGCCGCTTGCAACGGATCTCATCCGCCGTGCCGCGAAGGCCGCCGCCATTAAGCGTCCCGTTGAGGGACTCCGGGGGGCTGGACAGGACTCCTGGAGGGGTACGTGGGGCCGGGCCCGGGGCCATAAAGCCCTTGACTAGGAAGCAGTTATGGCCGAAACTGGGGTCTGTCACTTTCGGGGAATTCTAGGAGGCTTACCCAATGACCAAAGCGGAAATCGTAGAGGACATCGCGAACAAGACCGGCCTGACCAAGAAGGATGTCGCCAACGCGATGGATCAGTTTCTGGAAGCGATCTGTAGCGCGCTTGTAGAAGGAAAGCACTACGAGATTCGCGGATTCGGGACCTTCAAGGTCAAGCATCGTAAAGCCCGCATGGCTCGCAACCCGCGCACGGGAGAAGCCGTGCCCGTTCCCGACCGCAAAGTACCCGTTTTTAAAGTTTCCAAAGAACTCAAAGACATGGTCGCCAATCCGTAGGCTCGACCGGTTGTGGTTTTGCGACGCCGCGCTCTTAACGGGCGCGGCGTTTTTGCAGGTAGACTTATGATCGATTTACGTAGTGATACTGTCACCCAACCCTCACCGGAGATGCGTGCCGCGATGGCCGCAGCCGAAGTGGGCGATGATGTTTTTGAAGGTGACCCGACAGTTAAGAAACTCGAACGCCGCGTTGCCGAGTTGTTTGGCAAGGAGGCAGCGCTGTTTGTTCCGAGTGGCACGATGGGAAATCTGGTTTCGCTGGCCAGCGTGACCCAACCCGGAGACGAGATTCTCGTCGAACGCGAGTGTCACATTGTTAACTACGAAGTCGCATCGGTCGCTGCGATATGCGGGCTGCAAACCAACATGGTCACAGGTGACGGCGGCGTTCTTACCGCCGATCAAGTCGCGACGCATATAAAGACCGCCGATCTGCACACTCCCGGTACCCGCGCCGTCGCGTTGGAAAACACGCACAACCGCGCTGGCGGTCGTGTGTATCCGCTCGCGGAGATGCAAGCCATTGCTCGGCTGGCACGCGAGCGCGGTGTTTGGGTGCATCTGGATGGCGCCCGCGTGGCCAACGCCGCGGTTGCTTCGGGCGTGGACTTTGCGGACTACGGCAAGTGCGTCGACTCAATCAGCTTTTGTTTTTCTAAAGGGCTGGGCGCGCCGGTGGGATCGGCAGTAGTGGGGACGACGGAGATGATCGGTCGCGCGCGCCGAATGCGGAAGCGTTTCGGTGGAGGAATGCGTCAGGTAGGGGTGCTCGCGGCTGCCGCGCTGTACGCGTTAGACCACAACGTTGCCCGCCTCGAAGACGACCACAATCGCGCCCGACGGTTAGGAGAAGCCTTTTCCCGCGTTCCGGGTGTCGGCCTGGCGGCGCCGGTCGAAACCAACATCGTCGTGCTAACCCTCGATCCCTCCGCACACCGCGTCGATGATTTCCTTTCCCAACTTGAGCAACATCAAATCTCGGGCGTGGCTTTCGGCGCCAACCGGGTTCGCTTTGTTACTCATTTGCACATAAGTGATGAAGACATCGCGCGAGTCGAGTCGGTCGTCGCTAACCTGGCTGGTTAAACATGACGGACCGTCACGCAAACCCGTCGGGACTGCTGGTGCTGGTTAGTACCCCCATCGGTAACCTGGGAGACTTGTCCGAGCGCGCAGTTGCTGCGCTGCGCGACGCAGACGCGGTACTGTGCGAAGACACTCGACATACCCGCAAGCTTACGTCTCATTTCGGCATCAGTACGCAACTGGTTTCGTATCATGATCACAACAAGGAGCGAATCACCGAGTCACTGGTGGAACGCCTGCGTGGCGGCGAGACCCTCGCGCTGGTCAGCGATGCGGGGACGCCTTCGCTTGCCGATCCGGGTTTCTACATCACTCGCGCCGCCATTGCCGCTGGTGTTGCGGTGACGTCGGTGCCGGGCGCGAACGCTTTGCTGCCAGCGCTGCAATTGTCGGGACTGCCAACCGATCGCTTTGTGTTTGAAGGTTTTGCCCCCAAGAAGTCCGGGCAGATGGAAAACACGCTCAAGGCAGTGGCCGACGATCCGCGCACGCTGGTCTACTATGTGTCGCGCTATTCCATTGTGAAGTTTCTGGCGGCAGTGGAAACCGTTCTCGCCGACCGACCGGCGGCCGTGTGTCGCGAAATGACCAAACAGTTCGAGGAAGTGGTGAGAGGCACAGCCGCCGAGTTGCGGGTTCACTTTGAGCAGAAAGAGCCTAAGGGGGAGTTCGTGGTGGTCATTGGCGGCGCGCCGAAGCGCCGTCGTCGGGATGAACGTTCGGAGGAGCGCGGGTAGGCTCTGTGTTGACCCCAACCCACGCTGGTGGTAGCGTCGTTGTATGGCAAATCAGTCGTTTAAGAATCGCGCCCGCGGAATCCTGGATCCGGTGGTTTCGTTGTTGGCTTCGTTGGCGGTGCCGCCGCTGTTGGTATCGATCGCTGGGCTTGTGTTTAGCCTCTACGGTGCGGTCGAGCTGGCCGAAGGTGCTTTGCGCATGGCGGCGGTGTGGCTGATTGTGTCCGGGCTTTGCGATGTGTTGGACGGCGACCTGGCACGTCGTCGAGGGTCGACGTCGACGTTTGGCGCATTCATTGACTCGACACTCGATCGCGTGGTCGAGTTTGCCTACTTTGGTGCCGTAGTTGTCTGGGCGGTGAACAAACCAGGATCGCCTTCGAGCTTTGAAATCATCGTGACACTGGTCGCACTGGCGGGGTCGGTGTTAACCAGCTACGCTCGTGCTCGCGCCGAAGGGCTTGGGTTGGAATGCAAAGTTGGCCTGATGGAACGCCCCGAGCGAATTGTTTTGCTGACGCTCGGGCTTTTGCTAGGTTACCGCGCGCTTATCGTTGTGATTACGATCCTGGCGGCGACCTCGGTGTTTACGTTTATCCAGCGTATAGCCCACGTCCATCGGGTCGCTGGGCAACTCGATACCGATCAGGCAGCATCCCTTGCCGAATCCACAGCTTCCGAGCCTGCCGCCGAGCAGCCGGAATCTCCGACCGTTTAGTCGCTTGCGACTGGCAGCAGCGCGGCAATGATGGCGTCGCGAACTTCTTCGGGGCTCCCCGTCCCATCCACTACCACTACCTTACCAAAGTGGCGTCGGTAGAGGTCGAACAAGCTTCTGTACGCCGAATCTATTTTCTCCAACACCGATTGCTTTTCGTAAATCGATGTGTCGCTGCGTCGGGTGGCCAGGCGCCGCAAACATTCTTCCACGGGTACATCGACAAACACGGTGACGTCGGGGACTGCGCAGCCGTCGTTGACTTCGACAACCCAATTGGCGCTCACCGCGCCGGTCGCACTCTGGTAAGCCATCGACGACAGCACGTAGCGGTCGCACACAACAACTCCGCCGGTCGTTGTGTGGCGTCGAACCCATCGCGAGTGCGCCAGTCGGTCGGCCGCAAACAACAGTCCCAACTCGCGCTCGTGTGGCCGGTCGGCGTCGCTGGTCGCGGTGGTGGAGAGTAGTTCCCGAATGGTTCGCCCGATCAAACCGTCAGTTGGTTCGAAGGTCGCGAAACTAGTTGTCTCATTTTGCGTAAAATAATCGTGCAGGAGTTGGGTTTGGGTCGTGGTTCCCGCCCCATCCAGGCCTTCAAGTACGATGAATCGGCCCGCGAGCGCGTGGGCTGGATTGGACATCGGCGTAACTCGCTATTCTAAAAGTGGCTGCGGCCGCTGGCGACCGTTGGATGCGTTCCCAGATTGTTCTGGGCGAACACTGGCTCTGGTTGCTTCAATATGTGGATGGTACTATATTTTCAGGGCTTAGAGCGATATTAGCCCACTCGGATGGATTCCGCTATACGTTGGAATGTGATATGCATCATCCGCCCTATATACATTAATGTCTGCCCGTCTCCGTTGAAGGAGGACCTTTCGTGAGATTCCCATCCAAACGTAAGACCCTTTTGGTCGTCGTCACCCTGCTGCTTAGCAGCTTCGCTCTGGGTGCGGTCGCGCAAAGCAAGATGCGCAAGAGCGACGATATCTACCATGATCTGGAGATTTTCGCGCGCATTATTGAACGCGTCCGTTCGCACTACGTGGATGAGGTGGACACGCACGAGCTTATCGAAAAAGCCATCGACGCGATGCTTGAGGAACTTGATCCGCATAGTCAGTTTCTCGACGGCGACGACTACGAAGACTTGATGGTCAGTACCCGCGGCGAATTTGGCGGGCTGGGTATTCTTATTACGATTCGGGACAATTACCCGACCGTGATTTCTCCAATTGATGACACGCCGGGCGAGCGTGCGGGGTTGCGTGGCGGCGATCAGATCGTCGAGATCGAAGGCATGTCGACCGAAGGATGGCGGTCCGACAAAGCCGTTAAGTACTTGCGCGGCGAACCGGGCAGCAACGTTAGCTTTAAAGTCTCGCGGCCGGGCGGCGACGAAGCTGTCGACTACGTCATCACCCGCGAAAAAATCAACGTTAAGAGTGTGCCGTACTACGGCATGTTTGACGACGAAGTGGGCTACATTAAAGTCTCCAACTTTGCCAAGCGCACCGCGCGCGAAGTTAGCGACGCCGTTGCCGACCTGGAGTCGCAGGGAATGAAGAGCCTCGTTCTTGATTTTCGTTCCAACCCCGGCGGGCTGCTGACCACGGCTCACGAAGTGACCGAGCAGTTCTTGGGTAAAGACAAGCTGGTCGTTTACACCAAGGGACGCCTTAACGGTAGCAACCGGAAGTTTTATTCCAGCAATAACACGCCGCACAACGGGTACCCGATTGTGGTGATGATTAACGGCGCCAGCGCCAGTGCTTCCGAAATTTTTGCGGGCGCGCTTCAAGACTGGGACGCAGCTCTGGTTGTTGGCCAGACATCTTTCGGCAAGGGCACCGTGCAGACGGTGTTCAACCTGAGCGAATCTGAGGCGGTCAAGTTGACCACGGCCAAGTACTACACGCCGTCAGGCCGTTCCATCCATAAGGACGTGCGCGACGACGAGCCGGAACAGCTCGCGGTGACTGATGGCGACGAAGACTCTGGTCAGGCGGCGCTTGACGCTCAGCAATTGTTCGCCGAAGAAGGCGAGAAACTAAAAGAACGTCCGATGTTTTACACGTCGCAAGGCCGCGTGGTTTACGGTGGTGGCGGGATCGCTCCCGATGTGGAGTTCGAGAGTCGCACCTACACCGACCTGCAACGTCGCCTGGAACGCGACGGTATGTTCTTTACCTTTGCCGTGGAATACCTTAAAGATCACGCCGATGATCGCAATTTCCGCGCGTCCGACAAGAACATCGCCGAGTTTCGCAAGTTTCTTAACGAGCGCGACTTCGAGATCAAGGATGGCGAGTGGAACGACGAGAACATCGACTACGTTCGCACCATGATTGCCCGCGACGTTGTGGCCAGCAAGTATGGCCGTCGCAGCACGTACTCGCTGCTGCTCGAGCAGGATTCCGAGTTTCAAGAGGTGCTGCGTTTGATTCGCGAACACAAGACACTGCAGGGACTGTACAAGTACGCCGAGCAGCAGAATGCAATCAAGAAGGCCGAAGCCGAAGCCAAAACGGGCACGGACGCTAACTAAGCAAGGGACAGATGAAGAAGGTCGCCATTTTGTGCGATTTTGATGGGACGGTTGCCCAAAACGATGTGGGCAACCGTCTCTTTCAAACGTTCGGAGAGCCCGAGGCTTGTACGGACATTGTGCGTCAGTGGAAAGACGGCAAGATTTCGTCACGCGAGTGTCTCGAAGGCGAGGCCGCTTTTGCTCGAGTCGATGCCGACCAGCTAAACGCATGGATTGCCGAGTGTCCGCTTGATCCCTACTTTAAAGACTTCTACGACTTTGCCCGCAAGCGCGGAATGGAGATGGCCATCCTTAGCGACGGCCTGGACTACTACATTCGTCGCATGCTTTACCGCGATGGCCTGGGCGACATCGAGTTTTACTCGAATCACCTGGAGATCAAGGGCGACCGTTTCGAAGTCACCTTTCCTCACTACGACTTGCTGAGTTGCACCGATTGTGGCTGCTGCAAGACCCATCACCTTATGCGTTTTCGCACCGGCGGATATTACGTGGTTTATGTCGGCGACGGGATGTCGGACCGTTGTCCGAGTGAATCCGCAGATCTGGTGTTTGCCAAAGGCGATTTGGCCCGGCACTGTCGCACGCGCGGAATAAACTATGTGTCGTTTGATAACTTCCGCGACGTCGAACGGGAAGTCCTGCAGCGAATCGTCCTTAGCGGCGACTTCGAGATGGGAAACGAATCGGCCTGATCGTTGCGTTGGCTACTTGCGCGTGTCCTTGATGGGGATGTGCTGTCCGGTACTGTCAACCGCCATGGTGTCGGTAACCACATAGTACAGGCCAGCTTCCGGATTCAGCGTTGGGTGGTCCACGTAGTCGGGTTCGATGTGGTAGTCCTTCTTAAACGCGGTAAAACCTACTTCGGCCATAAAGTACAACAAACTGTCGCGGGGAATCGATCCCTGCGCGGTGAATGTTCGCATTTTACCCCGAATATATTCCACGTCAGCGATCGCCACTTTCTCGCGCTTGGCGCGCTCGAACAGCGTGTCAAACAACCCTGCGATTTCTTCGGATTGATGGTCGGAGAGAGAATCGGGCAGGATGTTCATGAACCCGGTGGTCAAGCGCCGGTCCTTAGCATCGGGGCTAAGCGCTAGAAACCACGTTAAGATTCCCGCTCCGATCAACAGCAAAACCGTCATTCCCATAACGCGTAACGCTCTCATTGTTTCTCTCCCAAGTATTCGTCGAACCATTCTACCGTACCGCGAATCGCGTTGCGAAGCGGCTCCGGATCCTGCCCTTCGATTCCGAACGTGTGTCCGGTAAACAGTCGCAAAAACTTTTTGTCGGCCTTTAGTGTTGGGGTCATATATAACCGCTCCGCGTCGGCCACCGGAATCACCAGGTCGCTTTGGCCGTGCACGATCAGGTGGGGAACAGTCAACTCACCGGCGCGCTCGGCCATGTTGTAATTGTCGTCGTTGGCTTCCAGGTCGTGCAAGTAGTCGATTCCCAAAGCGAGGTCGATACCCAGTCGCCGGTCGGTAAACCGATACCCGCCTTCGTTGCGCCACCGTTGTTTTTGTCGGTCGGTGTAGAAATTTGGGTGCGCTGTTGCCGACCATGTGACCACCGATCGAATCGGTTTGTCGGCTAGCGCGTTAAGCAGCACTGACATCCCCCCGCGGCTGTGCCCCCACAAGCCAATCGCTGCGCCCGCGGCGACGCCATCGAGTTTGTTGTCGCCAATCCAATCGATCACCTGGCCGAGCTCGGCGCACTCCCGAGCGATCGTGTTGCGCGCAAAGCGATCGGGGTCGACATAGGCAACCGGTTCCGACTGATTGTCGGTAGCGCCGGCCGCGTACGGTGTTCCGTTAAGCGAAAAGTCAATCGCCAGGGCCGCGGCTCCCGAGGCACGCAACGCTTCCGCGACGTCGGGAATGAATCCCCAACGGCGGTAGCCTTTAAAGCCGTGACACAACACCACAACACGTTTGGCCTCGACCGGTTCGGGAAGGTACAGGTCGCCCCATATAACGTCATCAGCGAACGGGATTCTTACGGTCTCGGTGGTTGTGTCCATCCGTCTAAAGATAGGCCAAGGCTTAGACGCGATCAAGCGTTAGTGCTTGATTTCACATAACTTAATGGCTATCATGTCGCCATGATTGTCGATCCAAATGCAGCCACAACCGTCACCGAACCGCGCGCATCCCGGCTCCCCGGTTTGCCTAACGGTGCGCGCGTGGTGCTCGCGCCGCTGTGTGGGATTACCGACGCTCCGTTTCGTAGAGTTTGCTTGGAACGCGGCGCCGAGATGGTGGTGACCGAGATGATTAGTTCTGACGCGTTGACCCGCGGCAAGGAAAAGGACGTGCGCGCGATCACGGGACTCGACATGAACGAACAACCTCTGTCGCTTCAAATATTCGGCGCCGATCCCGACCGCATGGCAGAGACGGCCGCACGCCTATCCGACCTGGAACCGCGTCCGCAATATATCGACATGAACTTCGGGTGTCCGGTTAAGAAGATCGTTAACCGCAACGGAGGGTCGGGGCTGCTTCGTGACCTCAGGTTATTGGGCAAGATTTGCGAGAAGGTGGTCGCGCGTAGCAACGTTCCGGTTTCTGCCAAGATCCGAGCGGGGTGGGACAAGCCCAGCGGCACCATGATCCGTGAGATCAGTCGCACCATCGAAGACGCAGGCGTAAGCATGTTGGCTGTGCATGCGCGCACGCGCAAGCAGGGCTTCTCTGGCGAGGCCAATTGGGACCTGATTTGCGAAGCTAAAGACGAGGTCGAAATCCCGGTTGTGGGCAACGGCGACGTTCGGACTGCCGACGACGTCGTTCGCATGTACGAGCACACTAAGTGTGATGCCGTGATGATTGGCCGCGGCGCGATCGGAAACCCGTGGATCTTTCAAGAAGTCAAAAACAAACTCGATGGCGTCACGTTCCAGCCAGCTTCGCCACGCGAACGTATTAACGTGCTGCTTGCTCAAGTGCGCGACGCAGTTAAGAACGAAGGCGAGCCCGGCGGTGTGGTAGGGACGCGACGCGTAATGGCCGCGTACTTAAAAGACCTTCCCGAAGCGCGTGAGTTGCGCGGTGAAATCATGCGCATTACTTCGTTAACCGAGTTGGAAGACACACTCGGTGCTTACCTGCAGCGCAACCAGCTGTAATCTCCCGTGGACATTAACAACTTAACGCAATTGCTCCGCGCGTTTCGCGACGGAAAACTTTCTGAGGAAGAAGCTTTACAGGAGCTTCGCGACCTTCCGTTTCAGGATCTGGGGTTTGCCAAAGTCGACCATCATCGCGGACTCCGTACCGGGTTTCCCGAAGTCGTGTTTGGACAAAGCAAGACTCCCGAACAGATTTTGGCCATCGCCACTTCGATTGTCGAACGCGACGCAAACCTGCTGGTCACCCGCATCGACAGCATCGTGGGTGACCTGTTAAAGCAGAATTTCCCCGACGGTAACTACGACGAAACATCGCGACTGTTTGTGCGCGAAGCCAGTCCGCAACCGCGGCTCGGTCGCGTCGGAGTGGTAACGGCAGGAACCACCGACATCCCGGTTGCGGAGGAGGCGGCGCAGACGCTGCACTTGTTTGGTTGCGACGTCGACCGGATTTTTGACGTCGGCGTTGCTGGCGTGCATCGGTTGGAAGCAAACCGGCAGCGACTTGACGATGTCGACGTGATCGTTGTGGTCGCCGGAATGGAGGGCGCGCTGGCCAGCGTAATTGCTGGATTCGCCGCGCGGCCGGTAATCGCGGTCCCGACCAGTATTGGCTACGGCGCCAGTTTTGGCGGCCTGGCCGCGTTGCTGGGAATGATGACCAGCTGTGCGGCCGGGGTAACCGTCGTGAACATCGACAATGGTTTTGGCGCTGGGTGCGCGGCGGCGATGATCGTACGCCGCATCTATCAACCTGCCAGTGATCACAGCGAGAAGCCATGAACCGCCTGTTAGTTGACCCATTTGCCGGTGCTAGTGGCGACATGTTCCTGGGCGCGTTAATCGACCTTGGGGTCGACGCCGACCAGCTACGCGGTCAATTGCTTAAAGTTCCGGCGCTTGCCGACATGAACTTTAGCGTCGAGTCGGTAAGGCGTGGCGCGTTTGCCGCCACCAAAGTCACTGCAGACTTTCCCCACGAGCATGTGCATCGCGGGCTTAGCGATGTTGTTGCGATCATCGATCAATCCGACATTGCCGACACAGTAAAAGAAGGTGCACGCCAGACTTTCACCCGACTGGCAATGGCCGAAGCAAAAGTCCACGGAACTTCGGTTGAAAAAGTACATTTTCACGAAGTGGGCGCGCGCGATGCCATTATGGACATTGTCGGGTTTCATCTTGCCTGCGACTTGTTGGGTGTGCGCGGTGGCTACTACACTTCGATCCGGCTGGGCACCGGAACAACGACTAGCGCGCACGGCACAATTCCCGTACCCGTTCCGGCAACCGTGGAATTGCTTAATGGGCATCGGACTGAGTTTACCGGCCGCGAAATGGAGCTGGTTACTCCAACCGGCGCAGCCATTCTCGCGGCGGGGTTTGAACCGTTGCCGCGAGGTGCTTCGCTTGTGTTGGGGCCAGTGGGATACGGCGCAGGCACGCGCGATCCCGCCGATGTCGCTAACGTTTTGCGTGTTGTAAAACTTGGTGCGGATGTTTCGGCGCGTCGAATCGCGGTGCTCGAATGCACCGTCGATGATGCCAGCGGCGAAGCGTTGGGCCATGCGATGGAGGCGCTTCTGGGACAGGGCGCACTCGACGTGTTTTTTGCGCCGGCACATATGAAAAAGAATCGCCCGGGCACATTGATCACTGTGGTTTCCGAAACGGCAAGCGTTCCTGAACTGACCGAAATGTTGTTTCGCGAAACTACAACCCTCGGCGTGCGCTGGCGTGAGGAATCGCGCTGGGAGTTGGAACGACGGCAGGAGCAGGTCGAAACCAGCTGGGGTACGGCCGACGTCAAGGTTGCGACGTTACCGGACGGAACCGAAAGAGTTAGTCCAGAGTTCGACAGTTGTGCCCGACTGGCAGAAGCTGCGGGCGTTCCGCTAATGGATGTGTACCGGCAGGTGGTGTCGTTGTGGAATTCCGCCGACTAAGCTTCGCCGTTATAGTTGTTGCGGCGCTGTTTGTTGCCGGGTGCACCAGCTATCGCGACGATGGCCCCGACGTTCGCGTGGTTGAACACAAAGTCGCGTCCGGCGAGACTCTGGAAGAGCTATCCGAGCGCTACTACGGCCACCCCGACGGCGAAAAACGCATCCGCCGGTTCAACGAAATGAATCCGCGGTCGCAACCCGACTCCGCGTCGGTAGTCCGGGTTCCCCTTCAGCCCGAGAATTACACTCGTTTGCGCGGCCGCGAACGCGCGCGAGTGCTGAACAACGAAGGCATCGCGCAAGTTGACCGTGGCGCGTACCTCGACGCCGTTTCCTCTTTCGATGAGGCAATCAAGCTGTACCCGGATTTTGCCGACGCGCACTATCATCTGGGGGTTACATTGCAGCGAATGAAGTCGTATGACCGCGCGGTCCAGGAATTGGAGCGCGCGGCGACACTACAGCGCGACAACGTCGAATACCGCTACGCGTTGGGCAACGCGCACTATTATCGCGAGGCCTATCCGGCCGCGGTCAGAGCCTTTCGCAAGACCCTCGATCTTGCGCCACGACATCGAAAAGCTCAGTATTCGCTGGCCTCCGCCTTGGAGAAAATGGGTGAGGTTTCGTCTGCAATTTCCGCGTGGCAACGCTACCTTGAAATTGATCCCGACAGCGAGTGGGCGACTCGCGCCCGCCAACGCCTGGACGCGCTGGCGCAGAAATGATCTTCCTGGACAGTGTTGATGTCACTGCGGGCGATCGCACGATCCTTCGGGATGTAACGCTGCGCCTCAAAGCTGGTGATTGGGTGGGGCTTTTGGGCACCAATGGTGCGGGCAAGACCGTCTTGTTACGCACGATTGCAAGTCAAGCACGCCTGCAGAGCAAGCGTGTGTTTTTTGTATTGCAGGAACCGGACAATCAGTTTGTTGCCGGAACGGTACTGGCCGAACTTAGTGTTTCCGTATCAACTCAGACGAACGACGACGTCGCGCAGCAGAGAATTAGCCAAGCGGTTGACCGCTTTCGGCTACAGCTCCTGCTCGACCGCAACCCTCACGAACTTTCCGGCGGCGAAAAACAGCGGCTCGCGATTGCCAGCGCGTGGGTAGCCGCTCCGGATGTTCTACTTTTAGACGAACCTGCCGCGTATCTCGATCCGGATGCCCATCGGGCCTGTGTGGCGGTTGCTCGCGAGCTTAGCCAGCAGGGAAGCGCGGTGGTGTGGGCCGCGCACAGCCGCGAAGGAATTGCGTTTGCGTCGACGTGGTGGTGCATTGCCGACGGAGGGGTGAGCGTATTTGAAACCACCGACGTTGGCACGAGTGACGCACAAATCCCGCCGGTGTTTGCCACGGCTTTGGAACGCATCGCCGAGCAGTTGGATCTTCCGGCGTACGAGTCGCTGATCCGGATTGCTGAGAGACTCGCCGGGCGAGTACCCACACCTCCAGTCGAACACCGGGAAAGCCCGGGTGGACGGCTTGTCGCGATCACCGACGCGACGTTCTACTACCACGCACAAGGACACCGGTTAACGGTGGCGAACCTGACGGTTAGTGCGGGCGAGTGTGTGGGCATCGTTGGGAGCAACGGCAGCGGAAAGTCAATGTTGCTGCATTTGCTAACCGGTGCGCGAGACTCCAAACAGGGTAAAGTTGACTGGGCTGATAACGCGCGCCCGTTTTTGCTGGTGCAAAGTCCCGAAGATATGTTTTTTACCGAGTCCGTTGCGGACGAACTTGCGTTCGGCTTGCGTCGCCACCGTCGCGTCGATAACGTCGAGGAGCAATCACGGGCCGCGCTGGTCGCCGTTGGCTTGGCGCCGGATCGCGTGATGGCCAACAACCCGCAGGATCTTTCGCTCGGAGAAATGCGACGGGTAGCGTTAGCGATCGCGCACACGTTGCGGCCCAACTTGATTGCGCTGGACGAACCGACGTCTTGTCTGGACCGTTACGGCGCCGATCAGCTAGTTGATATTGTGACGCAATGGCGACGCGATGGCGCGGGTATCGCGATTGCAAGCCACGACACGGATTTTCTTGCTCGAGTTTGCGATCGCGTCGTGGTCATCGACTCCGACGGAAGCGCCCAGTCGGCTCGCCCCGCTAGTGACCCGGGCGCCTGGCCCGCACCGTGGACGCCGCTGATTCTACAACTACAGGCCGAACTGCATTCACGGCACGGAATCGACGTGGTTCCGCGCGCCTTGGATGCGCGCCGATTACGCGCCCGACTTGGCTACATCGACTAACGTCTATTCTTCGACGACGCGAAACCCGACGTACTGCATTGGCGGCAAACGGTAACCGGACCGTTTATCGGGTGACGTCACGGCCGACAACCCGCGAACCACACCAGCACCATTCTTGCCGGAACACTACTCGGCGACGTTTGACCCGTGGCCGTCATGGTCGTAGACTGGCAGTGTAGAACAACAACTAAAGTGGTTAAAGTCCCAACGATGGAATATAGAATGCAGGCCCATCCCGACGAATCTCTACCTCGATTTCACTTTCCCGACGTGGAATCTTTGGGTGTGGTCACGGCCGTAACCGGACGTGCCGACGGCGAAGGCGGTTCGTTTGACTGTTCGTCGCATACGGTTCCGACCCACAAAATGCGCAGCAACCGCGAACGGCTTGCGGTTGCGCTCGGCGTTCGGCCTGAATGTCTGGCGTTGGTTCGTCAGGTGCACGGCCGAGCGGTTCACGAAATAAACGAACTCGAAGACGTTGCTCAACAACCCGAAGCCGACGCGTTGATCACCAACCGATGTGACGTTGCGCTAGCCATTTTAACCGCCGACTGTGTCGCGGTCGGCGTCACCGATCCCGAACGGCGCGCCATCGCAATGGCACACGCGGGCTGGAGGGGAACACACGCCAACATTGTTGGCGAAGTTGTCGCTGCCATGACCCGGAGCTACGACAGTAACCCACGCGACATGCACTGTTGGATTGGCCCTTCGATTGGGCCTTGTTGCTACGAAGTTGGTCCCGAGGTGATTGAGGCGTTTTATGCCGATCATACCGAGATCGCCGACGAAGTATTCTCCGCGCCCGACTTTGCCTCGGCCGGAAGTTTTGAGCCCGCCGCCAATGAAGATCACAAATACCTCGACTTGTGGGCGGCCAATCGGTTGTTGCTTAACCAGGCGGGCGTTCCAGACACTCAGATTCGAGTCGCCGAGTGGTGCACGTCGTGTCACGTCGACAGGTTGTTTTCCCATCGTGCCGAAGAAGGCCGAGCGGGGCGTTTTGCGGGGGCGATGCGACTGCTGCCCAGTTAACCCTTTAGGTTGCACCCAACAGCACCCAAGCGTAGTATTAAGGTGAAGCTTGCGAAGGGAGCGACAATGTCTAACGATCTCGTCACCATCGCCACCTTCAGTCAACCCATACAGGCTCACCTAGCCAAGGCTCGACTGGAGGCGGCAGGCATTGTGTGTATTGTCGCCGACGAGCATGTCGTGCAGGCAAACTGGCTTTTCTCTAATGCAATCGGTGGTGTGAAACTTAAAGTTCCCACCGACTACGTCGCGGCCGCGCGCGACATTCTCCGCCCGCAACCACGTCTTGTAGTTGTAGCCGACAAAGACGAAGTTCCCGACGACGCTCAAGACGACATGATCTGTCCGTCGTGTCGGTCTTTTGACGTTTACCATCACCCACTGCAACACTTCATCCGCGCGGCGGCCTACATTGCCTGGAAATTGGCGTTCATTCCCTGGGCGCCGCGACGGTGGTGGTTGTGCAAGACCTGCGGTTACCGCTGGACCGACCGCGACAACCACCCGTCACACTAAGGAGTCGACAGTGACCGCGTCTGACCCGCGTCAACAGTTGTCAAACGCCTATCGACAGGCCGCCATCATTGCTGGCTCAATGATGGGTACCGTGGTTGTCTACCTGATTGTGGTGGAACTGTTGAAACGCGCAGGCGGCGAGCCGCTTACTAGTTCGCCGGTGGTGCGCCTGGTGATGTTCGTGGTTGGGCTTAGTGTGATATTTGTGGTGCCGTTGGTGAAGTCGCAGATTCTTCGCGTGAACAAACCCAATAACATGGGAGCGTTAGTGGGTCGCCTGAATTCAGCCAACGTGGTGACGATGGCTCTGGCCGAAGGCCCAGCGATTATGGGACTGGCACTGTACTTTCTCACCCGAAACTACATGGACTTCGTGATACTCGCGCTTATTTCACTTTACCTGCTGGTGCGTCACTTTCCGCGTTTGTCGACATGGGAATCTATCGCTCGGGAATTCCTTGGCCCCGAGTGGAAAACTGCTGGCTCGTAAGTGGCGGTTGTGCTGCCGGAACATCTTCGGGATCGGGTTCGAATCGGAACTTGTTCCTGGAAGTATGACTCCTGGAAAGGTTTGGTTTATCAGGCAGGTCGCAAGTATCACAAGGACGACTATCTGGTCGACTACGCCGCCCGGTACAACACTGTGGAGGTCGACCAGTGGTTCTGGAGCCTGTTCCCCGGGGACGCGGGCCCCAAACTTCCCGACCCACAGACGGTGGAAACCTATCTGCTAAGCGTTCCAAGCGACTTCGAGTTTACGGTTAAGGCTCCCAATGCGTTAACGCTTACCCACTTTTACGGCAAGCAACCTCCCAACTATCGCGACTGGGCAAACCGGCCAAACCCACATCTCTTTAGCGAACGGCTGGTCGACCAGTTTCTCCATACGCTGCGTCCGTTGTTGCCGCGGGTTGCAATGGTGATGTTACAGTTTGAGTACCTGAATCGCAGCAAAGCCCCATCGCGGTCGGCCTTTGTCGAAGCGTTGTCTGGGTTTTTGGAAAAGCTCCCCGGGGACACGCGTTGGGGAGTAGAGATTCGCAACGGCGAGTTTTTAACGGCGGAGTACTTCGCGATGCTTCGTCATCACAATGTGTCGCATGTATACCTTGATGGTTATCACATGCCGTCGGCGGCGAAAGTATTGGCGAATAACGCCGATTCGGTAACCAACGACCGTGTTGTCCTGCGACTTCACGGGCCCGATCGCGCTGGCATTGAAAAGCTGACCAATAAGAAGTGGCACCAGATTGTCGCGCCCCAGGACCGCGGAGTTGATCACGCTGCGCGAATGGTCAATCATTTGGCCTCGCAGAACATAAAAGTTTACGTAAACGTCAACAACCATTACGAAGGCAGCGCGCCACTAACCATCGAGCGTTTGGCGCGAGCGCTGGCGGAACTATCGTGATTGATTTTTCGAACGTCGAGATCCTTACCTTCGACTGCTACGGGACGCTTATTGACTGGGAGTCGGGAATACTCCGAGCGCTACGACCCTTCTGTTTTGCCCGCGGCATAGTCACCTCCGACGACGAGATACTGGAAAAGTACGCGACAATCGAATCTTCGCTGCAAACGGAAAGCTATCGGCGCTACGACCTGACTTTGCAAATGGTCATGGAACAGTTCGCCGAACACCACGACGTCGATATCGAGTTTGACCGCGATACCCTGGTGGAATCGCTGTGCGCGTGGCCTGCGTTTCCCGACACGGTTGCGGCGCTGTCCGCGCTTAAACAGCGATTTCAGTTGGGGATATTGTCCAACATCGATCGTGATCTTTTTGCGCAATCGCAGCGTCATCTGCAAGTTGAGTTCGATTGGATTGTTACCGCCGAAGATGTCGAAAGCTATAAGCCAGCGGTGGCGCACTTTCAGCGCGCAGCCGAGTTGTTTGGTAACCGCAAAGACAAATGGGTTCATGTTGCCCAAAGTTTGTATCACGACATAGCGCCAGCAAACGCTTTGGGCCTCCCGTGCGTGTGGGTGGATCGTCGTCATGATCGCACCGGTGCGGGTGCCACCGCTCCTGCCGCCGCAGCGCCCGACGTCCGTGTGACCAGCATGGCCGAACTGGCCAGACTGGCCACGGCTTAGCTTATACTTATCAACAGGTTTGGTGGGTTCGTCGCCTGGCGGCGCCCAATTCCGCTTGCCCGACGCTCGCGGGCCGGGAATACTGGTGCGTGCCACCCGTTCGGGGGTACGCAACCCCAAAATCAGTTACCAAAGCGAAGGGATACGTCCGCCGATGAATGTCGATCAGTTGAGCATCAATACGATTCGATTTCTAGCAGCCGACGCGGTGGAAACCGCCAACAGTGGCCACCCGGGAATGCCGCTGGGTGCCGCGCCCATGGCATACGTTCTTTGGGATCGCTACCTGAAGTTTAATCCCAGAAACCCGCACTGGTTTGACCGCGATCGTTTTGTGCTGTCGGCGGGGCACGGTTCGATGCTGCAGTACGCGTTGTTGCATCTCTACGGCTATGATCTTTCTCTGGATGAGATTAAAAATTTCCGGCAGTGGGGATCGAAAACCGCAGGGCATCCGGAGTACGGCGTTGCGCCCGGTGTTGAGTGCACGACGGGACCGTTGGGTCAGGGTGTCGCCATGGCGGTTGGCATGGCGATGGCAGAAAAGCACCTGGCGGCAAGGTTCAACGGGTCCGAGAAAGTTGTCGATCATTATACCTACGCGTTGTGTTCAGACGGTGACCTGATGGAAGGCGTGTCTGCGGAAGCGGCGTCACTTGCGGGCACATGGAAGCTAGGCAAACTGATTTACCTTTACGACGACAACCACATCACCATCGATGGCGCTACCGACATGGCGTTTACCGAAGACGTTGGACGACGCTACGAATCTTATGGCTGGCATGTAAGTTCGGTTAGCGATGGCAACGACCTCGAAGCTATCGACGCGGCGATTGCCGAAGCACGCGCCGAAACCGAACGGCCTTCGTTGATTTGCGTGCGCACGCACATTGGTTTTGGCAGCCCCAAGCAAGATTCGCCGAAGTCGCATGGGGAAGCGTTGGGCGCAGACGCGTTGCGTGCGACGAAAGAAAATCTCGGATGGCCGTTGGAGCCGTGGTTTCACATACCTGCCGAAGTCGCCGAACATTGTCGTCGCAAAGTGGACGCCGGTCAGCAAGCCGAGTCCAACTGGGAGCGCATTGTTGACGCGATGGGCTCGAAAAAGCAAGCGTTTCGCACAACCATCGACAACGAGTTCGCGTCCGGATGGACCGACGAACTTCCCGTGTTTGCACTGGGCGACAAGCCGGTGGCGACCAGGTCGGCTTCGGGCAAAGTGCTCAATGCAATTGCGGGTAAGGTGCCTTCATTGATCGGTGGTTCGGCCGACCTGGCAGGTTCAAACAAGTCGCTCATCGACGGTAGCGACGCGTTCGCGGTCGAATCTGCCACCGGTCGGAATGTTTACTTTGGCGTACGCGAGCACGCGATGGGCGCGATTGTGAACGGCATGGCACTTCATGGCGGAACCGTTCCCTACGGCGCGACGTTCTTGATTTTTTCCGACTACATGCGCCCCGCTATTCGTCTGGCTGCCCTACAAAACATTCACTCGATTTTCGTGTTCACCCACGACAGCGTCGGCCTTGGCGAAGATGGTCCGACACATCAGCCCATCGAACAACTTGCCAGCTTGCGCGCCATTCCACGCCTGCTGGTGTTTCGCCCTGCAGATGGCAACGAAACGTCCGCATCGTGGCGGCTGGCGATGGAAGCGCAGGGACCGTCAGCGCTGGCGCTGACTCGCCAGAACGTTCCGGTTCTTGGCGACCCGGAGTTGGTCTCCGAGGGAACCCGCCGTGGCGCATACGTATTGGAAAGCGACGAAAACCCGGGCGTTGTGTTAGTTGCTACGGGTTCGGAAGTTCAACTGGCGCAACGAGCACGCGCACGGCTAGCCGAGCGTGGTATTGCGTCGCGAGTGGTTTCCATGCCGTGCCGCGAGTTGTTCCTGCAGCAAAACGCGGACTATCGCCAAAGCGTTATCCCGATCGATCTCCCCAAGGTGGTAGTCGAGGCGGCATCGCCGATGGGCTGGCGTGACGTGGTTGGCGACGATGCTGACATTATTGCCATCGATCACTTTGGCGAGTCTGCTCCGGGCGATGTACTCATGGAAAAATTCGGTTTTACCGACGCCAACGTAGTGGAGCGCGCGGTAGCGATGGTACAAAGCCGGTCGGTCACCACGGGCGGCGCCGCGCCGCAGGGAGGCTAGCGTGGGAGAGTTGAGCGACGACTTTCACTTTGCCGGTTACAGCGCCGACGTCGAATCCGCACTTTCTGCAGCCGCAACGGCCGGTCGTGCCGAGCGGTTCTGGCGCCGCGACACGACTTTGTGGTCCGAACAAGACGTCCCCGAACTTGCCGACCGGTTGGGCTGGCTGGACCTTCCCATCAGTTCTCAAGCAAAAGTAGCTGAGGTCACGGCGTTCGCCTCCGAGGTCAAAGATGCGGGTTTTAAGCACGTAGTCCTTTTGGGAATGGGCGGATCTAGTCTGGCGCCGGAGTTGTTTCAGCGGGTCTTCGGCAACGCCGAAGGCTTTCCCCACCTGCAAGTGCTCGACAGCACGCATCCCGGCGCGGTTGCCCAGGTCGAAGCTTCTGCCGACATCGCGAAAACCCTGTTCGTGGTGTCCAGCAAGTCGGGTGGAACGATCGAGACGATGTCGTTCTTTCGTTATTTCTGGGACAAGTGCAGTCGCGACGGAAACGCTGGCGATCATTTTGTGGCTATCACCGATCCGGGCTCATCTTTGGAGGCTCTGGCCTCGCAGCGAAGCTTCCGGCGCGTGTTCCTGGCACCCAGCGATGTCGGTGGTCGGTACTCAGCACTATGCGAGTTCGGCCTGGTGCCCGCCGCTTTGATCGGGGTTGACATTGCAAGGTTGCTGGAACGCGCCGCCGCGAAAATCTCTAAGGACGGAGCAAACACGAGGGAGATTGTAACAGGCACCGCACTAGGTGCGTTGGCTGGACTCGGTAGAGACAAATTGAACATTGTCACTTCGTCGGCGATTGCCGCGTTGCCGTTATGGATTGAACAACTGGTTGCCGAAAGTGTCGGGAAAGATTCGGTGGGTATCGTTCCAGTCATGGAAGGCGGGTTTGGTGCGCCTTCTTCTTACGGCGACGACCGGGTGATGGTCGCCATCGAGCTCGACGACGATCCCGTTCTTTCCGACGCGACACGCGAAGGGTTGACGACGGCAGGACATCCGGTCCTGCAACGTCGGCTCCATGACGTCTACGATGTCGGCGCCGAGTTCATCGCATGGGAAATCATCACCGCGATGGCGGGCGCGGAGATGGGAATTCATCCATTCAATCAACCCGACGTGCAACTTGCCAAGACTCTGGCTAAGAAAGCCATGGCGGGCGAGGCCTTTGGAGCCGACGAAGACGAATTGGACGACGCCACCGCAGATGCGACAAATTCCAAAGAGCTATCCGATGCCCTGACCACGTGGATGGAAATGGTCGAACCCGGGGACTATGTTTCGATTCACGCCTACGTTGCGCCCACCGATGAGGCCCGGATCGCATTGGGAACGGTAGCTTGTAAACTCGCCGGCAAGGGCAACCACCCGGTCACCTACGAGTTCGGGCCGCGCTTTCTGCACTCAACCGGGCAGCTTCATAAAGGCGGCGCCAACAGCGGTGTGTTCCTGCAACTGGTTGATGACTTCGCAAACGACCTTGAAGTTCCCGAAGATTCGTTCACGTTTGGCCAGCTGATTGCGGCGCAAGCCGACGGTGACGCGGCGGCCTTGTTGCAGCGCGGGAGACGCTTTCTGCGCATCGACCTTGGTGACGCCGACAGCGGCTTTGCGGCGTTAATAGCCGCGCTTTCATAACAGCCGTAATAAGTTTGCAATGCGACCCCGTCAACCTGCTGGTTGGCGGGGTTTTTGCTTTTTAGTGCCGAACGATGGGGACGCCTCGGCCACGAGCTTCCATTCTGCGGCACGTTGGTCTCAATCGTAGGCGGGTTGTGAATACCGCGGGCGCCATCGTGTAAACCAAATAACAAACACTGGAGAGCGTGATGCACTGCCCGTGCTGCCAAAAACCCATGGTCACTTTCGAGTTCGACGCCGTCGAAGTCGATCACTGCATGCGCTGCCGTGGTACCTGGTTGGACGCCGGTGAACTTGGGTTGCTGATGGGTAGCGCCGAGAACGTACAGGCACTCTTAGCCGACTTCTCACCGGCCACTACTGCCGAAGCCCCGCGCCCGTGTCCGATTTGCGACCGCCGGATGGACAAGGTAACTCGCGACGGTCTGCTGCTTGACGAATGCGGGGTCGGCCACGGTCTGTGGTTGGACAAAGGCGAACTCAATCGTCTGCTCCACCTGGGAACTTTATGCGACGACGGCCGCGTCCCTCATCTGGTCGAAGAAATTTTTGCAGGATTGCTAACCGAGTAAGTCTTTCACCTTAAATCGCACTGAACAACAAGGAGTAAAACCATGTTCGGCATTATCGGATTGGTTCTGATTATCGGAGCGATTGCGTACTTCGTCGGTCTGTATAACGGCCTGGTGCAACTGCGCAATCGCGTAAAGAACGCCTGGTCGCAAATCGACGTGCAGTTGAAGCGTCGTCACGACCTCATTCCCAACCTGGTGGAAACCGCCAAGGGCTTTATGCAGCACGAACGGGAAACGTTCGAAGCGGTAACCGAAGCTCGTAGCCGCGCGATGGCTGGTGGTACGCCGGGCGACCGCGGTCAGGCCGAATCCGCTCTGAGCCAGGCGCTTAGCAACTTCATGCTGGTCGTGGAGAACTATCCTGAACTCAAGGCCAACGACAACTTTCTGGCGCTTCAGGAAGAGCTCACCGCCACCGAAAACCGTATCGCGTTTTCGCGGCAGAGCTACAACGACCAGGTATTGTTTTACAACAACAAGATCGAGATGTTTCCGTCCAACATCGTTGCGGGAATGTTTAGCTTCTCTCCGGACGAGTTCTTTGAAATCGAGAACCCGGCCGAACGCGAAGCGCCGGTCGTTCAATTCTCGTAGGTCGCGAGGACGTCGCGATTATGATGTGGGAACTCATTGCCGCCAACCGCCGCAAGTCGATGTATCTGTTCATCGGCATGTTTGTGGTGCTGGTTACTACCGGCGCGTTCATTGGTAACGCGGTCACGGCGAACGATGGGTTCCTGCTGGGGGCAATCTTCGCGCTGATCATTTACGGCGGTACGGTGATGCTGACCTTCATGGGCGGTGACACACTGGTGCTAAAAATGAGCCGCGCGCAAGAGGTTGACGCAGAGACCTACCCGCAGTTGTTCAACGTCGTAGAAGAAATGCAACTGGCGGCCAATCTTCCCGCGCGGCCCAAGGTGTATGTTATCGACGAACGCTCGCCCAACGCGTTTGCGACCGGGCTTAACCCGGAACACTCCGCCATCGCGGTTACCGCGGGCCTTCTGGCCAGGCTGAACCGCGACGAACTACAAGGTGTGGTCGCGCACGAAATGGCGCACATCATGAATCGCGACACGCGGTTTATGACCCTTGCTGGCGTCATGCTGGGCAGCATCGTGTTGCTTAGCCGTGTGTTCCTTCGCGGGATGTGGTTTTCGGGCGGGTCCGCACGACGTCATCGCTCTGGAAAAGGCGGTGGCGTAGGTGGGCATCCAGCGTTTTTTATCGCGGCCATTGTTCTGGCGATTCTCGGGCCGATTCTGGCACAGCTCATGTACTTTGCAATTTCGCGTAAGCGTGAGTACCTGGCCGACGCCACGGCGGTTCGTCTGACCCGCTACCCCGAAGGCCTGGCAAGTGCATTGGAGAAAATTGGCGGGAGTCCGTTGACCTTGGATGTTGGCAACCCGGTTAACGCTCCGATGTTCATCGTCAATCCCTTCAAACCGAAAGCAGCGGGAGCCAGTGGCGGTACGTCAACCCATCCGCCGATCACCGAGCGCGTGGAGATTCTTCGCGCCATGGCGGGCGCTGACTACCTGAGCTACCAGCGCGCTTATTCGCGGCGCAAGGGAAAGGGTTACCACAAGCTTATCCCGACTTCTGGATTGAAGCAGGATCAGGAGGTCCCGATTCGCGAGGCCCATCCCGAATCGCAGGCCAACGCGCAGGACTCGACCCGCGGCGTCATCGACCTGATGCGCGCGGTCAACGGTTTCGCCTTTCTGGCGTGTGTTTGCGGGCTTAAGATCAAGCTTCCCCCCGACTTCGACGAGCCGGCGATTTCGTGCCCGCGCTGTTCGCGTCAAAACGAGATTCCGCAGGCCACAGTGTCAGATCTGGCCCAGGTGGCTGCCGTCGTGGGCACGCTGGTGACCCCGGCTGGCGAGGTCCTCGAAGAAACCCCCATCGCCAGCCCTCACCCGGAAAACGGAGAGAACTTTCTGCAGTACAAGCGCAGGACCGATGGCTGGGAGTCGTTCTCCTGCGTCTGTGGACGGCACACGCAAATATCCCCCGCCTTTAGCAGCGAACAGGTGACCTGTCGTGAATGTGGACGGGTGACCAAAATTGTCTAATATAACCTGTTATATAACAACAGGTTATCCGTTAGTGTGGCGTACTGGCAGGATGAATATTTGCCAGCGCTGCGGTGTATAACCCAACACAGGGTTCTCTCTGGGTATCGGCTAGTTTCTTTGTTATAATAGAGGGGCCGCACGCAACATTGTCACACACCGTAACCGGTGACATTCCTGGGCGTCCCGCCTGGATCTGCGACCCTGACCCAGCCGAGCGCTGGTGATCGAGTCGAAGCTCGATTTTGCGAAGACTAAATCTGTCGACGGCAGAGCCGCCATTGCGGGCGTGCGCCGTCAGTAAATTATCCACGGAAGGAGTCCGCATGAGTGGAGCTTACAAGCCGAAGTATATTACCAAGCTCGATCAGGTGCCGGAGCTTTCTCCCCAAGAGCGAGAATCGCTGAAACCGGTGCACGACAAGTTCGTGTTCCGCACCAACGATTACTATAACTCGCTGATCAACTGGGACGATCCGAACGATCCCATTCGTAAGTTGGTCATTCCGAGTGTCACGGAACTGGAAGAATGGGGAAGACTTGATGCTTCGAACGAAGAGCGCTACACGCGCGTCCCTGGTCTTGAGCATAAGTACGACAGCGTTGCGCTGCTGTTGGTAAACGATGTTTGCGGCGCCTATTGCCGTTTTTGTTTTCGTAAGCGCCTGTTCATGAATGACAATGACGAAGTGGTGCGGGACGTGTCGGCGGGCGTTGAGTATATCAAAAATCATCCCGAAATTACCGACGTGCTGTTGACCGGCGGCGATCCGTTGCTGACATCCACGCGTCAACTCCGTAACATAATTTCCCAACTTCGCGAGATCGAACACGTTGAAATTATCCGGATCGGCTCGAAGATTCCGGCGTTCAACCCTTACCGGATCATTAACGATCCCGAGTTGCACGAAATGTTTCGCGAGTTCAGCACCGAAGACAAGCGCATCTACGTGATGTGTCACTTCAACCACCCGGTAGAGCTCACCGACGTGGCGGTTGAGGGGCTGCGGGTGCTTCAGCAGAACGGCGTGATAACGATCAACCAGACTCCGATGATCGCGGGCATTAACGACAACCCGGATGTCCTGTCGGAGTTGTTTCGCAAACTGAGCTTCTACGGGGTTCCGCCGTACTATGTGTTCCAGTGCCGTCCGACGGAAGGCAACATGGAATACGCGGTCGAAGTCGAACGCGCCTATGAGGTGTTCGAACAGGCCAAGATGAAGTGTGGTGGTCTGGCCAAACGCGCTCGTTTGTGCATGTCGCACGAGACCGGCAAAATCGAGATTCTGGGGCTGACTAACGACAACATTATTTTTAAGTACCATCGCTCGGCGGATCCGTTGCTCAGCGGCCACTTGATGGTCTTCCGTCGTAACCCCAAGGCCACCTGGTTCGACGACTACACCGACCTGGTGGACGAGTACTCGGTTAGCAACCCTTACGGATCGGCGATCAACGAGCCCGGTATGTGGATGGACAACCGCGACGCCACCGTCGGGTAGCAGACTCGCATAGTTGCTAAAGGCGACTCCAGTCAGGAGTCGCCTTTTGCTTTGGTACCCGCAATCAGCGGTGGTAGGCTAGAGCCCACGATGATTACCAAGGATGAGTTTATCGCCGCAAGCGCGTACACCGCGCCGGTCGACCACAAAAAGCTGGGCTTCATTTACGAGGCTTTGGAAGCGCAACGTATGCGCGCCGGCAAGGCGTGGGCAGAACTGACCGTGCTTGAGATCGGTTGCGGTGTGGGCGGCATCACAATTCCAATCGCGACCGCGGGGTGTTCGATCCGGGCGCTGGATGTGGATCAAGGCGACGTCGATGCGCTGCTGGCCGAAGTCGCCGCGCGCGACTTGCGTGACGTCAAGGCGACCGTCGAGGACGCGTTCGCGTTTTCGGAAACCGATCCGTTTGACGTTGTGATCGCGTCTGAGGTGTTCGAACACGTGCTAGACCCCGAAGCACTGGCCGAGATTATCTATCAACATCTGGTTCCGGGCGGGCTGTTTGTCATGACCACGCCCAACGGTTACGGGCCGTGGGAGTTGAGCCGGGCGGTGTCGCCCTACCACATCGCCCGTAAATCAAACTTCATTCGTCGGTTTACGGGTCGTGAACCGTATCAGGGTGGGACGGGACGCGACCATTGCCAGCGGTTTACCCAATCCAGTTTGCGTCGCGTTTTTGAACCGGCTGGGTTACACATGGAGTCATTCCAAGGCTCCGATTTTATTCTTACCATCGTTCGAGCGTTCCGACAGCATCGGGTGCTGGGCGCGCTCGATGCGCGCATGGGCAGTGTGGTGCCAACCTGGATGGCTAGCGGCTGGTACGCGACATTTCGTAAAGCAAATACCGAGGAGGTTTCCGTATGAGATTGGTGGAGTGCGTTCCTAACTTTAGCGAGGGGCGCGATCAGGCAGTCATCGATGCCATTGCGGGTGAGATCAGCGCCAGCGACGGCGCCCATCTGCTGGATGTCGATCCCGGCCGCGACACCAACCGCACGGTGGTCACCTTTGTCGCCGAATACGACCGCGCGGTTGACGCGGCCTTCGCCGCCATCAAGCGCGCCGCCGAGTTGATCGACATGAGTAAGCACACCGGTGCTCACGCGCGCATGGGCGCGACCGACGTGTGTCCGTTTATTCCGGTGCGCGGCGTCACCATGGACGAGTGCGTCGAACTGTCGCGCCAGTTGGGTAAGCGCGTTGGCGAAGAACTCGGTATTCCGGTGTTCTTGTATGAGGCCTCGGCCACCAGTCCCGATCGGCAGAATCTGGCGCAGATTCGGTCCGGGGAATACGAAGGTCTGGCTGCAAAACTCGCCGACCCGCATTGGAAGCCCGATTTTGGCGCCGCAAAGTTTAACCCGCGTGCGGGTGCGACCGTAATGGGAGCGCGCAAGTTTTTGATTGCGTACAACATTAATCTCAACACCCGCGACGAAAAGAAAGCGCACGACATTGCTATGTCGATTCGTGAGGCCGGCCGAAATAAGCGTACCGACAAGGGAAAGTTTGTGCGTGACGCCAAGGGCAATCCCGTTAAGGAGCCGGGCACTCTCAAAGCTTGCAAAGCGGTAGGTTGGTTTATTGACGAGTACCACCGTGCGCAGATTTCGATGAACCTGACCGACTACGACGTCACGCCACCGCATGTGGCTTTCGATGAAGTGGTTCGGCAGGCGGAGCAGCGCGGGCTTCGGGTGACGGGTTCGGAACTTGTCGGGTTAATTCCCATGAACGCTTTGTTGTCCGCGGGAACGCACTATCTTAAGAAGGCAGGCAGTTCGGCGGGAGTTCCCGAAGCCGACATCATCGAGACGGCCATACAGTCGCTGGGCTTGCGCGAAATCGCGCCATTCGATCCCGCTGAAAAAATTATCGAATATCGCGTGGCCGAACCCACACCGCTAGCCGATATGACCGTGCGGGGGTTTGTGGACTTAACGTCGACCGACGCCCCTGCTCCGGGAGGTGGGAGTGTTGCGGCGCTGATGGGCGCCATGGCTGCGGCGTTGGCCACCATGGTTGCCAACCTGACGGTGGGAAAGAAGGGTTATAAAAAAGTAACACCCGCGATGAAAGAGTTGGCCGAACGCGGGCAGGAGCTAAAAGCCTTCTTTGTGCACGCGGTGGACGCGGACACATCGGCATTTGATGGCGTCATGGCGGCCATGCAGTTGCCGAAGAAAACCGACGCAGAGGTTGCGGCACGCGACGCAGCGATTCAAGCGGCGACCAAACAGGCGACTGACGTCCCCTTGGGCGTGTTGCGCAGATGCGCGGACGTTGTGCCTTTGGCGCGCGAAGCATCGGAAAAGGGCAACGTGAACTCACTAAGCGACGCGGGAGTCGCCGCCCAAGCGTTACGCGCGGCCGCGGGCGGCGCGTATCTGAACGTGATGATCAATCTCGGCGGTATAAACGATGTCGACTATGTCGAATCGACTAAAGCGACCGCCAATAAACTGCTGGGCGAGATCGAGGCGGGTTGCGACGATGTCGTCGCAGACGTAAGAACGCGTTTATAACTTGATTGAACCAACTAAGCACGGGAGCGAGCAGTGAGAGCGCGACGCAAGAGCTCGATGATTGTTGTTTTGCTGGGTTTGCTGACGGCGCTGGGATGCGGGTCAACCCGATCAACAAGTGTTCGGGCGACCGGCTTCTTGGACGATCTTAGCGGGTTGCACCGTGTCGATGCCTCGGTGGACGGAGAGGTTTACGTCTCCGAGCCCAATGTGCTGCGACGTTACCGCCGTTTTCTGCTGGAACCGGTGGTCGTTGTTTTTGCCGAAGATTCGCCAGCGCAAGCCATAGAGCCCAACGACATCGCGCGGTTAGCATCTTCATTGCGCGAGAAAGTGCGCCAGCAATTGGTCGACGGCGGGTATGAGCTAACCAACTCGCCAGAACGAGCAACCCTACGGTTACGGGCAGCGCTTACGGACGTAAATCCCTCCCGTCCGGCGGTTAACTTAGGCGGAAAAGCGGCCGGTATTGCTTTGGGTGTCGGTGGTTTCGTGGTTCCGACCATTGACCTTGGCGGGGCCGCGATTGAAGTAGAAATGGTCGACGCGATTACCGGCCAACGGGTCGCCGCATTCCGCGATGCTCGCAAAGGAAAGCGATTTGGCGGAACGCTTGTTGCCGCTCGCAAGTGGGGGCACGCCGAGGAGGCCTTTGATGTGTGGGCCAGGGAACTGCGGGCAAGACTGGACCAACTCCACAACAATCCCTAGTGCTAGGATGCCCACGGAAGTTGTCCTAAAACGGGATGACGCCGTCTTTGACCAGGCGCTCCTGGGTCAGTCTGGCCACCTCTTGTTCGAACCAGACAATGTAACTGCGAAAGCCCGACCGGCGACGATCGACTGCTTCGGTCGCGACGTTGTAGAGCATCCGTTGGGCCCACGGTGTAACCAGACCGTTTTCTCCGACGATGGTATACGGCGTTCGGACGTAGCTCGGTGAGACATCGTTGAGTGTCCTGTCGCGCGCCATTGAGAAAACATCGCAGCTACGTTCGCCCTGCGGAATCTTTCCGTCGCGACGTTGCAGCAGGTGGATGAGCTCGTGTGCGATGGTGTGGTAAGAAATGGCTGCCGGGTTCAGCCAGATTTCGGTTCCCCCGGGAACGGCCATACCGCTGGCGATGCGCGTCAGGCCGACCTTGATTTGTAACTCGTTCAGTTCGGGAAAGTATCGGCGGGTGTAACCCACCATAGTCAGAATGCGATTCTTGTGCGGGTGGGTTTCCAGCACACGGGTAACGGTGATATTCGACGGCGAGTGGTCGAAACCCAGCGAAAGTTGTCCTGCTTTTGGGGTCATCCGGATTCGCTTAGAGTTCGTGTATGGCTGTGAGGCTAACTGTGCCGCGCAAGAACATCCTGGACAGTTGCGTGGACGCGCTCACGATTGAACGGTTTTTCCAGCATTGGTCGCGACATTTCACTTCTCAAACCCAAACTGTGGGCCGCGAATACATCGCCGGTAATAAACACCAACCGATCGAATGAGCGAGGCTGCTCTTCTTGGAGTTTGCGCGAGAGTTCATATCCGTCAAAGTCCGGCATGTGGATGTCGCTAATGATGACGTCAAAGGACAGGTCTTTGAGAATGGTTAGCGCTTCGCGTGCGCTCTCGACCAACGTCACACCATGCCCGAGATCCAACAGTAGTTCGGCGATGACATCGCGAACACCTTCGTCGTCGTCGATGACCAGGATACTGCCGGTTCGCTTGCGGTCGGCGGAAGTAAGCTCGGGAACCGGGTCGGTAATTGGGTCGTTGCTAAAATCGCTTTCGCGAACGGGAAGCCGAAGTTTAAACAGGGCGCCGGCATCGGGGTTTTCGGCCGTGATTGTTCCGCGATGACGCAGGATCACGTCGCGAGTAAAGTGCAGACCAACTCCGGTGCCTTCTTCTTCTCCCTTGGTTGTGAACATTAATTCAAAAATTTTCTCGCGCAGGTGGTTCGCGATTCCCGGACCGTTGTCGGCAATCCGAACCTCGATCGTGGCCGGTGTGGCCTCGGTCGCAATGTGAATAACACGCTCGTTCTGGTCGCGAACCGCACAGATAGCGTTGCGAACAATGTTTATAAATGCATGCTCCAACATCGAAGCAAAGCCTTTGGTGAGCGGCATGTAAGTGTCCAGGTCCCATGTCACCTTCACCGCGGCCTGTTGGATTTCCCACGACAGGTGCTTTTCGATTACTGCGCGCAGTAAGGCGTTTATATTGACCGCTGCCGGCGCGTCTGGCTTGATGAGCGCCGCTACCATCCGAATCGCAACTTCAGCCTGCAACTGGCGCTCATAGCTTAGGCTAAGCCAATCGCGTGCTTCCTGGTCGAGGTTAGTTTTCTCCAGGACCTTGCGCGTGTGGTGCGTCGAAACACTTAAGTGATTGTTAACTTCGTGCGTCAGGTGAGTAAGTCGCTCTCCCAGTGCGGTCAGTTTTAGCGCTTTTTGCATCTGCGATTCGACTGCGGCGACTTCGCTGCGGTCGGTAAACGCGATAATCAGTCGTCGCGAACCATCCTGCTCGGTGCAGCGGCGGACCCGCATGGCCACCGGTAACACCGATCCGTCCGACTTGAGCAGGTCGCAACCCAGCCCGTCGACTGGCGCTTTTTCCATGAACTCGGTTACAAATTCGGCGGCAGAGCGATAGCGCCATTCGGCGAAAAGTTTGTCGATGGTCGGAGTTTCGCCGATGTAACCCAGCGATTCGCGCAGTGCGCGGTTCGTCTGCAGGGTTTGCCCGCGCTCGCCGATGGCCATGATGCCTTCGGCGGTGGCATCCATGACCGCTGCCAGGTTTCGGGCAAACGCGACCTGCTTTTCGGACTCTGCGAGCTTGGAAATGACCACGGCAGCGGGCTGCCCGTCGGAAAGGAGCGTCGGGATGGCGGTAACGCCCAGACGTTCGCCGGGTTGGGTTTCTACAGTCGTGTATTTAAGCGTGTTGCGGGTAAGCGCTTCGGCGACAACGTCATTGCCGTTGAGCCCCATGAAGTCGCCATAAGACGCGCCTTGCACGTTGCGCCCGCGCAGAGTTTGGCTGGCGGCATTCGCGTAGGCCACGGTGCCGTCCGCGCCCACGATTTCAATGACCTCGGGGATAAGCGAAAACGTCGCCAATAGGCTTTCATTGGCGCGCTTTAGCCGTTGAATGGAAGCACCGGAGTCAGCGCTTGTGGTTGAGTTTCGCACGAGTATTCTCCCGGACACCCCCGCGGTATCCGGCTTTGAGCCGTCGGGCATTTAATCTCCTCCCCGCACCTTCAGACTGCAAGTGCTTGTGTCAGCACCAATTGGAAGGTGGCACGGCCAGAATAGACATGGCCTAAAAACGCCGTCAATGATTTTGTTGTAATTGCAGTTGCGAGAGTGGGGCGGCCGCGATAGTATCCTCCTAACCAATCCTTTTAACTTGGTCCGGGAGGCCAGGAAAGGGTTTGGACAGCCGGTCAACACCGGTATGTCCCCGCCTAGCCCCCGCCAGCGGGCTTTTTTTTTGGCTCGACCCGGACGCCTCACCCCGAGGAGCCTCACTTGGCCGTCCAATTTAAGGCAACCTTAATGGATCGCGACCAGATCCGGCGCGCGGTAAAACGCATTGCGCATGAGATCGTGGAGCGTAACCAGGGCGTCGATAACATCGTCGTCGTTGGGATCCGTCGCCGCGGCGTTTATCTTGCCGAACGCATCGCCAGTTACATTGAGCAAATCGAAGGAACGTCGGTACCGTCGGGTGTGCTCGACATCACACTCTATCGCGACGATTTTCAAACCCTTTCCCGGCATCCCCAGATTGGCAAAACCGAGATCAACGAAGACATCAACGCGAAGATAATCATCCTGGTCGATGATGTTCTTTATACCGGGCGAACCATACGGGCAGCGCTGGACGAACTGATCGACTTTGGCCGACCCAAGCGGATTCAGTTGGCGGTGCTGGTCGACCGCGGGCACCGTGAGTTTCCCATCAAGGCCGACTATGTGGGCAAGAACGTTCCGACGCGAGAAAACGAAATGGTGGAAGTGAAGTTGATGGAGTTGGATGAGGTTGACGAAGTTATTCTGGTGGAGAAAGAGTCATGAAGAAGACGCTAGACCGTAAGCATTTGCTGGGTTTGGAGGGAGTGAGCGCCGAGGATATCCATCTGATTCTGGACACGGCGGAGTCGTTTAAAGAGATCTCGGAACGCCCGGTTAAGAAAGTTCCCGCGCTACGCGGTAAGACCATCGCCAACCTCTTCTTTGAACCCTCCACTCGCACCCGCGTAAGTTTCGAACTCGCGCAAAAACGGCTTAGCGCCGACACTGTCAACTTCTCCAGTTCCACTAGTAGCGTTAAGAAAGGCGAGACCCTTCGCGATACCGCAGAGAACCTGGAGGCGATGAAGATCGACATGATCGTGATTCGCCACGGCGCTTCGGGAGCGCCACACTTCCTGGCCAAGATTCTCAATGGTGCGGTGGTGAACGCGGGCGACGGAACTCACGAGCATCCCACTCAAGGGCTGCTCGATATTTTTACGCTACGCGAAAAATGGGGCGAGTTACACGGCAAGAAGGTGACCATCATCGGCGATATCAAGCACAGCCGGGTGGCGCGCTCAAATATTTATGGGCTGGTCACACTGGGCGCCGACGTAACAGTGTGCGGTCCGCCCACGATGATTCCGCCGGACATCGAAGAGCTGGGCGTAAAAGTAGAAACGCATCGCGAGCGAGCCCTGGCAGATGCCGACGCGGTAAACATCTTGCGCATTCAGCTAGAGCGTCAGCAGGTGAGCTTGTTTCCCAGTCTGGCCGAGTATGCACGCGAGTTTGGAGTGAACAACGAGGTACTTAAGCGCGCCCGGCCCGACTGCGTCGTCATGCACCCGGGTCCTATGAACCGGGGCGTTGAGATCGCGCAGGACGTCGCCGACGGGGATCGCTCGGTAATTCTAACGCAGGTTACTAACGGTGTAGCCGTGCGAATGGCGGTGCTGTATCTGCTAAGCGGCGGCACCGCGCCAGACAATGATGAAGACGAGAAAGAATCAACGGCCAAAGAAGCCAACAAAGAAAAGGTTGAAGGATGAAGCCGCTAGCCGATTTAAACGAAACTTCGTTCGCTATCCAAAACGCTAAGATCGTCGACCCGGAAACCAAGAAGGTGTTTCCCGGTACCGTTGTGGTGAAGGACGGGGTTATTGAAGGTGTCGAAGAGGGCACGGCCGACGTTGCGGTTCCGGTTTACGACGGCGAAGGCTTGCACCTGTCTCCCGGTTTTGTCGACATTCACGTTCACTTTCGCGAGCCCGGTTACGAGTACAAAGAGACCATTGCCACCGGTTCGCAAGCTGCGGCGGCAGGCGGGTTCACGACGGTTGCATGCATGCCCAACACCGATCCCGCAATCGACGAGCGCAACGTGGTTGAGTTCATTATCAAGCAGGCCAAGATAGCTGGTTTCGCCAAAGTGCATCCCATTGCTGCGGCGACGGTTGGACGCAAGGGAGAGAAGCTTACCGAGTACGCGGAACTGGTTGATGCCGGTGCGGTAGCGGTCAGCGACGATGGTGAGCCGGTGTCGACCGCGGGAATGGTGCGGCGCGTGCTGGAGTACGCGGCTTACGCCGATGTACCGTTGATTGAACACTGCGAGGACATGTCGGCCAGCGGTGACGGTGTGATGCACGAGGGAACGTGGAGCACCAAGCTTGGATTGAAGGGTATTCCCGCGCACAGCGAAGAAGTGTGCCTGGCGCGCGACTTGTTGGTGCTGGAGTCGGTGCCTAACGCTCGTTTTCATGGTGCGCACATGTCGACCAAAGGGTCGATGGAGTTAATTCGGACGGCCAAAGCGAAAGGCCTTCCGGTTACGGCTGAAACCGCGCCGCACTATCTTTGTCTTACCGACGCGGACCTGGCGGAGTACGATACCTGCAAGCGCATCAACCCACCGTTGCGCTCGGCGGCCGATCGCGACGCAATTATCGAAGCGGTCAAAGATGGAACGATTGACTGTATCGCCTCCGACCACGCACCGCACGCCGAGCACGAAAAGGAAGTCGAGTTTGACGTCGCGCCCCCGGGTTCGTTGGGGCTGGAAACGACGCTGGGCATCCTGCTCACCCACATGGTCAAACCCGGACACATTACATTGGCCGAGGCACTAGCGCTGATTACCCATAAGGCGGCCGATTGTCTTAGTCTTGATGCCGGGCGTCTGCGCAAGGGGTTCGCCGCCGATCTTACCCTGTTTGACCCGGAAGCCATTTGGACGGTCACCGAGGGCGAGTTTCAGTCGAAGTCGCAGAACTGTGCTTTTACCGGCATGAACTTGCAGGGCAAGGTGCGACATACCATCTTAGACGGGGTAAACGTGACCTCGCGATTGGTTGCCGTTTAAGTCGCGCTAAAAGGAGTAGCCGTGAGTTTCCGACAATTGTTTAGCCTCCCCTGGCAAAAGGCCGCAGCCGCGGTCCTGGCTGTGGGGGTGTTAGGCGGGTCGGTGAATTGCGCCTACTACAACAAACTCTACAACGCCGAACAACGTTACATCGAAACCGACCGCATGCCCTACGGCCGTGAGGGCGAACTGACGCGTCAACAAGTCGACGGATTCGAAGCCGCCGCGGCGAAGGCGCTCGAAATGGTTGCAATGTATCCCGACAGTCGTTGGGTTGACGACGCCCTGCTGTTAGTGGCGCGATGCCGCCTGAAACAAGAGCGGTATCGGATCTGCGTCGAAACGGTGGACGAGCTTGAGCGGCTGTATCCCAAAAGCGGAGTGTTAGAAGAAGCCACGTTCTTGCGAGCCAAGGCGCTGGTGGAAGACAAGCGTCTGGAGCGCGCGTACGAACGACTCGATGCTTGGGTCAACAAGTACAAGAAGTCTGACTATCGGCCGGAAGCATTGTATTATTTGAGCCGAACGGCCATCTCGTTGGAGCGCGCCGACGCGGCGGTGCGAGCGCGCGACGAGTTGGAGAAGCGCTACGAAGGCGACGAGTACCGACTGGCGGCCGATATGGAAGTCGCCGACGTACTTGCGGAGCAAGGCAAACAAGACGAGAGTCTGGCGATTTACGAGTCGCTGGCATCGCGTCGGTTGCCGATTGACCGTCGGTTCGAAGTGTGGAGTAGGCTAGCCGAAGCGTATGCCAAGGTGGGGCGACACGGCGACGCGCTTGAGTATCTTGGGCAGGCCGCCGTAATCCCCAACCTGGGCAACGAAGAGCGTGCCGAACGCTTGCTGGCGGTGGGGCAGTCGCAAGCCGCTATGGATTCGATCGACGCGGCGCTTGCAACCTTCGCAGAAGTCACCAATACGTTTCCGCGTTCGAAGTTCAGTGCCGAAGCGGCCTACCGTTTGGGAATCGTTAACCAGGAACAACGCGACAGTTTGGAAGTAGCAAAGGGGCACTTCGAGGAAGTAACCCGTCAGTACGCCGGTTCAGATTATGCCTCCGACGCGATCAAACGCAGCGTGAACATATCCAAGCTCATTCGTCTTCGGGATTCGGAAGGCGAAAACTCGGCGGAAGCACGCGCTCTCCGCGAGTTCTCGTTGGCCGAGCTGCAGTTATTTCAGTTCGACAACACCACGCTTGCGATTCAAGGCTACCGAACGGTGCTCGACAGTTTTCCCGACAGCGAGTTCGCGCCGCGCGCGGCGTATGCGCTAGGTTACATCTACGGCGTGGTGCTGGACGACAACACTCGTGCAGAAGCGACGTATTCGATGTTGCAACAGCGCTACCCGGGGACGCCGCAGGCTCGCTTTGCGGGAGAGTTTCTGGCGGGCAGTCGCCCGCTGCCGCCATCGTTGTCGCCGGCGGTCGAGACGCCGCCCGACACCACCAACGGAGAGTAGTTTGGTTTTTACCCCTGCAACCGCCCGCGAACATCACGTTAGGGTTATTGAGCACGTTCGCCTGAGCTCTCGGTATTTCCTCTTGAAGCTCGACCGCCCGGCCGACTTAATCGAGCCGGTGGCAGGCACGTTTGTGCAGGTAGAGGTTCCTCATAGCGGGCGCTTTTTTTTGCGTCGCCCATTTAGCGTGTTTGACTGCGATGAGACGTCACTGGATTTGTTGATTGTCGAACTCGGCGAAGGTACGCATCTGCTGCGACGCCTGCGTTCCGGGGACATGGTTAGTTTCTACGGACCGTTGGGCGGCGCGTTTCCGCATTTTCCCGACAAGAAAGTGATTGCGCTTGGTGGAGGCGTCGGTCTGGCGCCGCTTTATATGTACGGCTTTCGTGGGCCGGGTGAGTGCGGCCCTAACTATCGATTGCTCTACGGCGGTCGCACACGCGAAGACTTGTTTGTCGATCACATCAACATCGAGCGCGACGGTGTTCGCCTGGCTACCGACGACGGTAGTTACGGGTTTAAAGGGAACGTGGTAGAGTTGGCGAAAGCGGAACTGGCGCGAGATGGGGCCGACGTGATGTTTTCCTGCGGCCCGACGCCGATGATGCAGGCGGCCGATCGACTCGCTCGCGAGTTAGAGATTCCGCACTTTGTGTCGCTGGAGAATCGCATGGCGTGCGCGTTGGGCGCGTGCCGAGCGTGCGTGGTTCCGACGGTGCACGAGGGTGATTCTCCCTATCGCACGGTTTGCCACGACGGACCGGTGTTCAACGCGGCCGAGTTATTAATGGACGAACTGCCGGTGCCATAAGAACGGGTGCATGCACGCACGGTGGACGCCCCTGGGCGGCCAGTCGGCTGTTAATGTAGATTCCTTTTGTCCGGCATTCCCCGCGCTAACGCGCGATTACAATGAGCAACATCAGTGTAAAAATTGGACCCATTACCCACAAAAACCCGGTGTTTATCGCGTCGGGTATTTGCGGTTATGGCGAGGAATATTCGCCGCTGGTTGACTTGTCGCGCGTCGGGGTGGTCACCAAGACTATCACCATGCGGCCACGTAAAGGCAACTTGCCGCCGCGCGTGCACGAACTTCCCGAAGGCATGTTAAATAGCATCGGGTTGGAGAACGTCGGGCTCGACCGTTACGTTACCGAGAAGCTGCCGTTATTGGAGCGTCGCGACACAGACGTCATTGTCAGTGTGGCCGCCGAAACCGAAGACGAGTTTGTTCGCCTGGCGGAAGCCTTTGCACCGATGGACGGGTATAGCGGGTTGGAGCTGAACCTGAGTTGTCCGAATGTCGAAGAGCAAGCGCTGGACCACGGGCGTAACCCGAGTTTTGTCGAACGTATAACCCGCATTGTTAAAGACCGAATTCCACATAAGTCGCTGTGGATTAAAATTACGCCCAACATTACCGACATTGGCGAAGTTGCGCGCGCCGCCGAAGCCGGAGGGGCGGATGCAATTTCGGCGATCAACACGCTGGTGGGAATCGACTTTAACCTTGAGACCGGACGCCCGGTGTTCGCCAAAGGGAGCGCGGGCTATTCCGGGCCGGCGATTCTGCCAATCGCACTACAGAAGGTGTGGGAGTGTTCAAAGGCGGTCTCGATTCCGATCGTAGGGATCGGCGGGATTACCAGTGTCGAAGACGCGCGCAAGTTTTTCCTGGCGGGCGCGACCGCCATTCAGGTGGGAACTGCGCTGTTTGCCGACCCGGGTCTCGCCGAAAGAATCACCGACGCGTTGGAAGAAAACCCCGAGTGGGTCTACGCCCGCGCCGAATCGAGTGTCGTAAAGTAGCCTCTCCGGCGCTTCGCGCCGTTTTCCTAGAAAGCACAACATGACTACGCCTGCCCACGAACGACTCATTGTCGCTGTCGATGTCGACACCTACGAGAAAGCCGATAAGCTAATTGGCGAACTGCACGACCACGCCACCTGGTTTAAGATCGGTTCGCACCTGTTCACCAAAGAAGGCCCGCGCGTGTGCGAGTTGGTGAAGAACGCGGGTAAGAAACTCTTTCTGGATCTCAAGTTTCACGACATCCCTAACACGGTTTACGGCGCGGTGACGTCTGCCATGAAGTTGGATGTCGACATGTTTACACTGCACGCGTCGGGTGGGCACGCGATGCTGCGCCGTGCAATGGATGCCGCGCTTGAGAGCGGCAAAGACGATGTGCTTCCGGTGGCGGTGACCGTACTGACCCACCTGGGTACTGATGATTTCCGCGCGCTGTTTGACAGCAACCGTGCGGGCGAAGAAGCAGTGATCGCGTTGGCGCGGATTGCGCAGGAGTCGGGCCTGCCAGGTGTAGTCGCGTCGGCGCGAGAACTCCCGGCCATTAAAGCCGCGCTGGGTCACGACTTTAGAGTGGTCACGCCGGGCATTCGCCTTCCTGATGCCGCCGCCGACGATCAAACCCGAGTCGTCACGCCCGAGCGCGCGATCGCAGACGGCGCTGACTTTATCGTCGTCGGCCGCCCCATCTATGGCGCAGAGGATCCCGCTGCCGCCTGCGCCACGATCCTCGACCGCATGGCTAGCGCGTAAGAACCCGCGCGAAGCGCGCGGTTGTGGTCGCGAATCATGCTAGACCAATCGTCTCCTTGGGGCCGGTGCGCCATGCTTACTCCAGGACTTCCATGAACCCGTCCGGACGTTGCCCGGGAACTCTCCCACCAAACTCGCGTTCGGCGCACAATCGATTGTGATTTGCGCAAAGTAGACGCAAGTTCTCCGCGCGGTGTGAACCACCGCGTGCGAAAGGAACGATGTGATCGATCTGTAAGTGATGCGTCTCCCCGCATCTCTCGCCACTCGCATTAACAAACCGACATTGTCCCGCGTCTCTTGCGAACACAACGTCGCGAGTCGCCGCTGGGATCGCCCGCGACCGCTGCTTTTGGGACGAACTAGCTTTCGCGTTGACTCGGGAGGTGGTCTTAATATTCGTCATAAGATCCGCCATCGGGTTTTCGTCGCGACGGGCGCCTGGTGTTTGTACTTTCTTGCGGTTGACCGTGCTTTGCGAACACGCACCCGCCCGATTGTTGACTTCGTTCTTGTGGTTTCCGTAATCTCGCTTCTCCGTCTGGACTCCGGACGCGGTTCCGGCCTCACGCGAACTCGCTTTATTCTTGCGCGCGCGGCGCCGCATCTCACGCCGCTCCGGGTCGTGCTTGTCGAGATAACACTCCAACATCAGCTCAAACAATTGTTCGGTGCTGGCCGCTCTCGTCATCCGGTGGCTAGCCAGAGACATCGCGCGCTCCATGTTGATCATGGCTTGTTCGCCAATGTTGAACTCGACGCGGAAGCGTTTGTTAAGCTGCGTTATTGCAAAGGTTTGTAGTGTTTTACCTTCATTCTGAAGGTGATCTCGCGGCGCATCGGGCGACGATACGTCGTTGATCGCCGGGCGGCTCCTCACGACGCTACCAGTCAACGCAGCCGTGTCTGCAACTGAAGTTGGTTCACTAACCGTTGCTTTGGTGATGTTTGTTTGCGCGGCGACCGGCGCGACCGGAACGATTCGCTCGCGTCGTTCTGGCGTTCCGCGTAACCGCGCTTGAATCAACTGCGCATCACGAAGGGACGCGCCGCGCAACTCGCCCACGATTTCCGCAACGTTGTTTCGTGTCAGATCGCGCGCGACCATCGACAACGCGCCGAGCGTTATCCGCCGCTCCAGGAGCAATTGACGAATGCGAGGAAACCGCGAAACTGCACGCGCCGCAGAAATGCGCCGCGTCGCCGACGCCGACGAATAACCAAGCTCATCAGTCACGTACGCGTAAAGCGAACTATGCCCGCGATCGCGGTACAGACGGCGTCGATCCATTTCGCCGAGATGGTCGATGATGGCCAGTGTGCAGCGCCGCTCTGTCGTCATCAGAACGCCGATTCTTTGATGGAGTTGGTCGTGGGTAAGGGTGGTCAGCGGATTGTTGCTCGAAGTCATTATGTTCCTCCGTTGTTCCCGCAGCCAGCACAAACAATATAACACGCAAGGTTGCGACGCCCGCATTGGTCGCACGCGCGCGCGAACGCGCGCGGGGCAACAAAAGAAAAGCACTAATGCTGCAAAGAGTGTTAGATCGTGCGCACGACCTTGCAGCACGCCAAAAAGATAACGACTGCGTCGCCAAAAACGGCGCCGTAAAAATCTGTCAATAGTGATCTGAAGTTTTTTGCGCTGACCGGCGAATGCGCGCGGCGCGGGTCATGCCGCTTCGCATTCCGCGGAGCGTGCCCATGTCGGCGTCGGTCACACCGCTTCGCATTGCGCAGAGCGTGCCCATGTCGGCGCGGACACACCCGTTGAGCCGACACTTGACACTTTCAAACAGTCGCATGTATCCTATGTTTGACTAGGGTAAGGGAACGGCCTGCTCACCGTCCCCCTCATGCAGCACCCCACGCACCCCTTGCGTCTGGGGCCCGCCCTCTTACCTTCGCGGACGGATTACGTCCGGCAGGGATTACTACGTTTCGACATGTTCGGCTTGCTCTAAGCCAACGCATCGGTGCGCCCACGACCGACGCGCGACTCGTTCGAGGGAACGAGGGTTCGCGCAGCCGATGGGTTACGACCGTTTAAAGCAATGGCGAAAGCTGTTGTTTGCTGCGGGGAGATGGAAGCGTGAGGAGGGTGTACTGGGAGCGCAGGAAGTCACACCCTCCTCCACGCCCCGCGGTGGGAGAGTTGTCGTTACCGGCGAGAATTAATCTGATCCGAGGAAGGTCATGGAGCGACACAGCGCGGCGGGCCAAACGTAAAGACTCAACAACTAGGTATAATCCCCACGGCTACTTACGCGCTTTTACCTTCATTCTGAAGGTAGAAAAGGGAGGCGCTTTCGCACCTCCCTTTTTCTAAGCCGCCCGCGCACTAACGCGCGAGGTAAAACAAAATCAAACTCTAACGGTACAGCTCTTTGATTTTGCCCCAAGACGTTTCGCGAACCGGAATTGGTCCGCCCGGTGTAATCGTGCCTTCGAAGCCCGGCGTACCGTCGAGGTCGAACGGGTCGCCGACTGCGGCGCGACCGCCACACTCGTAGCCCGGCGAATCGACGCGCGCGATCATTTCGTACTCGACCGTAACCGTTTCGCCGGGATTAAAGAAACCCAACGACAACATGTCGCCGTACGAAGCAAAGTCGTAACCAAAAATCGAACCGCCGCCCACCGGCGTCGGCGACAAGCTGGTACCCGACTCGTTAAGCACGTGCGACACCGAACCGCCGATCAACTCCGCGTCAGCGTTCCAGATCACGACGCTGTTTGCGCGAATCGTCAGGCTAAACGAAATGTCCGGGCGTTGCGGATCCGTTTCTTCCAGCCCCGCGTAATCGGCAATGCGCAACTGCGACGGGTGAACCAAAAACGTAAAAACAAACTCGGTCACTGTTGAACCCGTGTTCGTGGCCGAATGCGTCCACAGCGTTCGCGATTCAACATAGTTGCCGGTGCCGCCCGACGCCCAAACCGCGTCAGCGACAACGCCACCCACACCCGTGGGTCGCTGCGTGGCCAGGCCAAAAGCGTCGCGGCCGAAACCAACAATCGCCGCGCCCGGAAACTCCAGATACGACGAAACTTCAGCCGCCGACGGGCCTTGCGGGTTCGAGGTAAACGTCCCCGAATTATTGCCCTCGACATGCGCCGACACCGTCTGAGCGTCCACGCCACCCGCCGTGAAAACAACGAGAAGTCCGGCCAAAGCAATAGTAGCAAATCGATTCATGTGAGACCTCCCGGTCGTTTTAAGCTGCCCTTAACGTAGACCAAAGTGTACCACACCGCGGCTTAACCCGCCCCAGAAGCCGCTAACAGCCTGATATGAAGAGACTTGCGCTAATTTGACGGGTTTATTTAGGGCTGACAGACCCGGAGCGAATCTGGTAGAATAGTCGGCATGCAAGGGGGGGCGACCGCTTCGCATGGACCTACACCCCATGACGAGGCGGTTCCCGCGGAGGGCTGCTAGGTTCTAGCGGTCCTTCGCTTATAAAGGCCGAATTCTTGCTCACCGTTCTCCGCTGTCCGCAACTTGCTAAGACTTAAGGATTGTTTAAGTTACTAGCTAGCTATTTGCATTAGCGAACCGTTTAGCCCCCATATTTTGGAAAGGCCGAAAGTACTTCAATGCGTGTACTCATCACCGGCATTACCGGTTTTGCCGGGAGCCACCTAGCCGACTACCTGCTTACCCTGGGCAACGTCGACATTCACGGGATAATCCGCTGGCGTAGCCGCACCGAAAACGTCGAACACCTCGGCGATCAGGTCACCATGCACGAGTGCGACCTGCGCGACGCTGCGTCGACGCTTAACGTCATCGAAGAAGTAAAACCGCGATACATCTTCCACCTGGCCGCGCAAAGCTTTGTCCCGACCAGTTGGCGCGCTCCGTCGGAGAGCCTGTCCACGAACGTTCTCGGCCAGCTCAACATCTTCGAAGCCGTGCGCAAAATCGGCTTGGACTGCCGCATTCAACTCGCGTGTTCCAGCGAAGAGTACGGCATGGTTTACGACAACGAAGTTCCGATTACCGAAGACAACCCATTGCGGCCCTTGAGCCCGTACGGCGTCAGCAAAGTCAGCCAGGACTTGCTCGGTTACCAGTACTTTATGAGTTACGGAATGGAAGTGGTGCGCACACGAGGCTTCAACCACACCGGCCCGCGCCGCGGCCCCGTCTTTGTGTGCTCGGACTTTGCCAAGCAAATCGTCGACATAGAGAAAGGTAAGCGCAAGCCCATTATCAATGTCGGTAATCTTGAGGCCAAACGTGACTTTACCGACGTTCGCGACATGGTTCGCGGTTACTGGCTGGCACTTGAAAAAGGCAAGTCGGGAGAGGTCTACAATATTTGCCAGGGCAAGTGTTGGACGATCCAGGAAATCCTCGACATGCTACTTTCGCACAGCAACGTAAAGATCGAGGTCAAGGAAGACCCCGCGCGTCTGCGCCCATCCGATGTCCCGATTCTGTTGGGCGACTGCAGTCGCTTTAGGCGCGACACCGGCTGGGAGCCGAAGATCCCGTTCGAGCAAACCCTCAAAGACATCATTGAATACTGGAGAAGCCGGTAACCAATGGCGCGGGTGCTGATCACGGGAAGTCAGGGATTCGTCGGCCGTTATCTGGTCGAACGTATGGTCGACGCTGGCCACGAAGTGTGGGGAATTGACCGCTCGCCTGCGGAAGATTTCCCGGGGCACCGGCACATCGTTGCCGATGCAACCCAGTTCCAACCTCTCGACGACGCGATCGTCGAAGCTCAGCCGGAACACATTATGCATCTGGCCGCCCAGTCGAGTGTCCGCGAGTCCTTTGACCAGCCCTACGAAACGCTTCTGGCCAACACGCTCCCCATCCTGCACCTGCTCAATATTCTGCAAAAGCGGGTTGGCGCGGCGCGGCTGTTGGCGGTAGGGTCGGCCGATGAGTACGGCCCGGTGCCGGATCCCAAAGCGCTGCCGTTGCGCGAGGACTCGAGCCTTAACCCGGTTAACCCCTACGCAATCGCCAAGTCGGTGCAGGGAAGGTACTGTCGGGGTTACGCCGAACTTTACGGCGTCAAAGTCGTAATGACGCGCAGCTTCAACCATACCGGGCCTGGGCAATCCGACAAGTTTGTGTTGCCGACCTTCGCCCGTCAGGTCGCGTCGATCAAGCTGGGGCTGACCGAGCCCGTCATCAAAGTTGGAAACCTGGATGTGCGGCGGGACTTTTTGGATGTGCGTGATGTGTGCGCCGCCTACACTGCTTTAATCGAGCACGGTGTCGCTGGCGAAACTTACAACGTTTGTTCTGGAACAGCGCATACCCTTCGCGATCTGTTGACTAAGATGTGCGACGCCGTCGACATCGACGTCGAAATTCAAGTCGACCCCGACCGCTTGCGCCCGGCAGAAACGCCCGAGCTGCGTGGCAATAACGCCAAGCTGAAAGCTGCAACCGGTTGGGAACCAAAGATATCAATTGAGCAAACCATGAGCGAACTCGTGGAATACTGGACACATAGACTGCGACTTAACGGAACGAAAGTGCAGTAACTGGAGGCTGCAACTTATGATCAAGATTTGCATGATAGGGACGGGGTATGTTGGGTTGGTGACCGGTGCGTGCCTGGCCGACTTCGGTAACCGCGTCGTCTGCGTCGACATTAACGAAGATCGCATAAATCAGCTTCACGACGGCATCATGCCGATTTACGAACCTGGTTTGAAAGAGTTGGTCAAACGTAACGTCGACGGCGAACGACTGGACTTTACCACCGACCTGGCGTCGGCGGTGGCCGAGTCAGACGTTGTGTTTATCGCGGTCGGAACGCCGTCTGCCGACGACGGTTCGACCGACCTTAGCTACGTCTTTAAGGCGGCCGAAGACGTTGCGCAAAACTTGCAAGGCTACACCGTTGTTGTCCAAAAGAGTACAGCGCCGGTCGGAACTGCGCGCCGCATCGGCGAACACCTGGCCAAGCATGTCAAATCCGGAACCGAGTTTGACATGGTCAGCAACCCGGAATTCTTGCGGGAAGGTTCCGCTATTGAGGACTTCCTTCGTCCCAACCGGGTTGTGATTGGCGCCGAAACCGACCGTGCCGAAGAGATGATGGCCGGCGTCTATCGCCCGCTGTACCTGTTGGAAACGCCAATCGTGCGCACCAACTTGGAAACGGCGGAGCTGATCAAGTACGCCAGCAACGCGTTCCTCGCCACCAAGATTTCGTTTATTAATGAGATCGCGCGCATTTGCGAACTCACCGGTGCCGACGTCGATGGTGTCGCTAAGGGCATGGGGCTCGACGGCCGCATCGGCCCGAAGTTTTTGCACGCGGGTATCGGTTACGGGGGTTCATGCTTGCCCAAAGATGTCTCGTCGCTCATTCACGTAGCGGGAGAACGCGGTTACGACGCGCCGATGCTGCGCGCCGCGCACACCATCAACTTCGCTCTGGTCGACGCCGCGATCGACAAACTAACCAGTCTCGCTGGCGATGTTAAGGGCAAGACGGTTGGCCTCTTGGGTGTTTCTTTTAAGCCCAACACCGACGACTTGCGCGATGGGCCGGCGCTACGGCTCACCGAAAAACTACTCGCCGCCGGAGCCAAACTAAAAGTTTTCGATCCCATTGCCATGGACAACTTTCGCACGCAAACCAAGTTTGACGTCGAGTACTGTAAAAACGCGTACGATTGCGCCGAAGATTGCGATGCACTGATGTTGGTAACCGAATGGAACGAGTTCCGCGAGCTGGACTTCGACCGCTTGAAGCGCTTGATGAAGGCGCCCAAGTTTATCGACTGCCGTAACGTGTACCGCACCGAGCGGGTCACCGGTTTTGGGTTCGAATACGACTCGTTCGGCCGCGGCCGTGTCGAGTCCTAGGGGGAAGTGATGGCTCTTTTTGATCACGTGCTCATTACCGGTGGCGCCGGCTTCATCGGCTCTAACTTTGTGCACCATATTGCCAATACCTATCCCGATGCAAGAATCACCGTTCTCGACAAGTTGACCTATGCGGGCAACCTGGAGAACATCGCGTCGCTTACCGACGCCGGCCGCGTCACTTTTGTTAAAGGTGATATTTGCGACCCCAAAGCCGTGCGCGCCTCGATGTCAGGTGTAACGGCCGTCTTTAACTTTGCCGCCGAAACCCACGTCGATCGTTCCATCGACGAAGCCGCGGATTTTATCAACACCGATGTCGGAGGAACCTACAACTTGCTCCGCGCGGCCCACGACGAAGGTGTCGAGAAGTTCGTGCAAATCTCAACCGACGAAGTGTACGGTTCCAGCGACGGTGAAGGGTTTTCTGAAACCTCTCCGCTGCTTCCCGGTAACCCGTACTCCGCAAGCAAGTGCGGCGGCGACTTGATGTGCCAGGCCTTCGGCAATACCTACGGCCTTCCTATTGTAATCACGCGCAGTTCCAACAACTACGGCCCGTATCAGCACGTGGAGAAGTTTATTCCGCTGTTCATTACCAACGCGATGGAAGACAAAGACCTTCCGTTGTACGGCGACGGTATGCATCAGCGCGACTGGATCTACGTCGAAGATAACTGTCGCGGTGTCGAGGCCGCGGCGATCAAAGGCGAGCCCGGACAGATTTACAACGTTGCCACCGGCCTGTCACAGCCCAACCTGCACGTTGCCGAACTGATTATTGAACACCTGGGCGATGCCACCAGCTCCAAGATTGTCTTTATCGAAGACCGCATGGGACACGATCGCATGTACAAGCTCGCTGCCGATCGTGTGCGCGGACTGGGTTGGGAGCCGGAGGTAAGCTTCGAAGAAGGAATGGAGCGGACCGTCAACTGGTACCGCGAAAATACCGACTGGTGGGAACGCGTCAAGTCCGGCGCGTTTCGTGAGTACTACGAAAAACACTACGGATCGAAACTCAAGAAAGGCGCCGTGCGCGACTAATGAGTAAGCGTCGACCCAAGGTTATCGCGGTTGTTGGGGCTCGCCCTAACTTCATGAAGGTCGCGCCGATTTGGCGCGCGTTTACCGCGTCGGGCAAGTTTGATCCGTTCCTGGTGCATACCGGCCAGCACTACGACGAAAACATGTCGAAAGTCTTCTTTGAAGACCTGCAACTCCCGAGGCCCGATGTTTACATGGGCGTCGGGTCGGGCAGCCACGGCGAGCAAACCGGCCGCATCATGATTGAGTTCGAAACCATCTGTAAAGAGCAAGCCCCCGACCTGGTACTTGTCGTTGGCGACGTTAACTCGACGATGGCGTGCACGCTGGTCGCCGTCAAGATGGGCATTAAGGTTGCGCACGTTGAAGCCGGCTTGCGCAGCTTCGACCGGGAGATGCCGGAAGAAATTAACCGCATGGTTACCGACATTCTTTCGGACCTGTTGTTTACTACTTCAGCGGAAGCCGAAGGCAACCTCAACTTCGAGGGCGTCTCCAGCGAGAAGATCCACTTTGTCGGCAACGTAATGATAGACAGTCAGAGTTTCTACCTGGACGAAGCCGAAAAATCGAGCGTCCTGGAGGATCTGGCGCTGGAGAAAAAAGGCTATGGCCTGGTGACCCTGCACCGGCCCTCCAACGTCGATGACCCCGCGCAACTACGCGCCGTGATCGACGCGTTAATCGACATCGGCGGCGAATGTCCGTTGATCTTTCCTGTCCATCCCCGGACCCGTAACGTTATAAAAAACAACGGGTTGGAGATACCCGAGGACCGCCTGCGCATGGTCGATCCCATCGGCTATCTGGACTTCATGAAACTCATGCGCTATGCTGTTATTGTCCTCACCGATTCTGGAGGTATCCAAGAAGAGACCACTGCTCTCGAAGTCCCCTGTATTACGATCCGCGAAAATACGGAACGTCCCATCACTTGTGAAATAGGTACCAACATCCTCGTCGGCACCGACCCTGCGAAGGTCGTGTCGGAAAGCCGTCGCGTTTTGCGCGAAGGAATCAAGGATGCCCGGATACCTGACTTGTGGGACGGCCACGCTGCGGAACGTATTGTGGGTGTGCTCGAGGGCTACTTCGATGTCTAAACAACAACGCTGGTCATACCTGGATACTTCTGTCGAGCGCAGCTTCGTTTGGAGCCTGGCGCTAACGGTCCTTCCCGTTCTTTCCGCATTTGCCATCTCCTGGTGGATCGCCCGCTTCGCCGGGCCAGAAGTGTTTGGTGCGGTTTCCTGGTTAATGGCGCTGGCCACCGCAATTCTCATCATCGGCAAGTTCGGGGTGGAAATGGGTGCGTCGCGACTGGCCAGCGAGTACGGCAAGCAATCGCCGTCGTGGCTGCGGCCGTTGTTGTATCGATCGCTTCTCCTTCGTCTGGCATTCACCCTCCCATGCGCCGTAGCAACATGGGTCTTCGCGCCCTGGATCGCTGCGACTTTTGACAAAGCAACACTTGTCGAAGGCGTTCGCGTTGCTGCTCTGGTTATTGTCGGCGCAAGTCTGTTTGAGTTTTACGAGCACTACTTGATCGGCTTGAATCGACATTTGACCGTGTCAAAAATTCGCGCGGTCACGCTCGGCCTGCGCGTTGCCGTTACGATTTACGTGATCTCGTTGGGGTGGGGCGCCGACCGGGTTCTTGCCGGTTACTGTGCGGCATGGGCCGTCGGAATAACGTTGCTCGCAGTACTCACCCAGTTGCGCTTGCCAGCTTCGGATGGTTCGGATGCGCCCATGAGCAGACGCCTGATGGGACTCGCCGCGCCGTTGGCCATCAGCAGCGCTTCGGTGACCATCTATTCGCAGATGGATAAACTGATGTTGGGATACTTTGACACTGTCTACGAGGTTGGACAGTACGCCGCCGCGCGCGCGATCACGGAGGTGTCGCTGTTCCCGGTTTTCGCGATGGTCATGACGATGCGACCCGCGTTGGCCTCAAGATGGTCGGCGGGCGAGGTTGGTAACTGCGGCGCCATTCTGCGGCAAGCCTTGCGGGTTTCGTTGGTATTTGGCGTCATGTTTGCCTCGCTGTTCTTTATTTTCGCGGGCCCGATGCTCACCACCATCTTTTCCGACGCTTTTGCCTACGCCGGCGACCTCATGCGGGTCTTCGTCTGGGTTATCGCCCTGCGATCCCTTGGTGCGATGGTTCTGCCCGCGCTGGTCGCCGCAGAAAAGACGCGTCAGTATGCGTTTCTCACGACTCTGTCGGCCGTCTTGAACTTCCTGCTAAACCTGTGGCTGATCCCAAGGTATCAGGCCACCGGTGCCGTGTGGGCCACGGTGATTTCGTACGGCGTGCTGTTGGTGCTAGGGCTAGCTCAAGTGTTCAGCACCTTTCGCATTCGGTTATCGGCCCGGGCGGTGTCGCTAGCGGCGCGCACGCTTTTTGCAGGAATCGGCGCAGCCACTTTGCTCTGGCTGGCCGGAAAGTATCTGATCGGCAACGGAAATGGTGTAGATGCAACCGTTTTCGTGTGGGCTGGCGTTCATGTCGCGGTTTATTTGGGTTTGGTCATGGCACTGCGGGTGATTAAACCGGCAGATATTCGGGCGGCAGTGGCTAACGTGCTGCCACAAAAGGCGTAACGCGCTAAATGACCTTGACATCGCGGTCGCACAATAACTAATGTGCTGTCACCCCAGCGACCGCCGGCCAGAAGTACTCTGGGTAGGAGGAGCCTGCATCCAATGAATAGCCTGTTGTCGCAACAGTTCATCATCGGCCTCATCGCTTTCGCGATAGCAGCCGCACTTACCCCCGTGGTTCGTGGCGTCGCGCTTCGCTGGAAGCTCGGCGACAAACCCAACGGCAGAAAAATCGCGACCGATATGATTCCGCACCTCGGTGGCGTCGCCATGATTGTTGGTTTTGTGGGCGCGCTCGCAGTCGGCTATGCATGGTTCGACCTTGGCGCTGTTGCCTGGCCTCACCTGATTAAATTCTACGCCCTTCCGATAGGAATCATCGTCGTCCTTGGGCTCGTCGACGATATGAAGAGCCTGGGTGCAATTCACAAACTGGTTTTCCAGGTTGTTTCCGGAGCGCTTTTAGTGGGCGCGGGTTTAAGTCTCGCGACCGGCGTGTCCTGGTTAGACGCGGGCGCGGTTTCGGTTGTGTTCACCCTCGTGTTCTTTGTGGGTATGTCCAGCGCGGTAAATTTAATCGACGGACACGACGGACTTGCCGCAGGCGTCATGGTGATTGCCGCCGCAGCCTTCGCGGTACTAGCTCGCCAGTACGGCCTCGTCGATGTCACGACAATCTGCATTGCGCTTGCCGGTGTTTGCCTTGGGTTCCTGCTGTTTAACTTTCCTCCGGGCAAGATTTACATGGGCGACAACGGCAGTATGTTCCTGGGTACTCTGGCCGCGATTACCGCGTGCCGGGTGTCGATGGTTGAACCGTCGGGCTTTGTGTTTGCGGGCATCTGTTTGATTCTCGGCGTTCCGATGTTGGACGTTTTCCTGGCCATCGGACGCCGCTTCGCTCTGCGCGAACCGGTGTTCGCCGCCGACAGTCGCCACATCCATCACCTGCTAAACGAGTTTGGTTTTTCTCCGCGACAAACCGTCGCCGTGGTCTACGCAATGCAGGGCTTTCTGTCGGTACTGGGTGTTCTCACCGTTACCGGGGGGCTGGTGCCTCTGTCGTTGGGAATAGCGTTCGTCGCAGTAACGTACGTTTCTTTCCTGCGGGTCATGGTCGCCACCCGCCGTGCGTCGGCTGTGGTTCCGGTTGAGCCTCGCCCGGCCCATCCGGCGGTGACGGCCAAGAACATCACTCCGCTAAAGACCAACATTCGCACGCGCGAGACCACCACCGTCGGTCGCTAGCCACCGCACATAAACGAAGTGTTAGAACGCCGCCCCAAAAAGGCGGCGTTTTTGCGTTCAAGCCGGGGTCGCCAGCGCGCCCAGATTGCGTTGACCACCTTTGGACGCTATGCTACGTTTTGGCGGCTCAATTCAAGCACGGGCGAAGTGCAGCTCCAACCGGAGGCTATAGACGTGTCCACCAAGACGACGTGCCGTATCACGAGTAACGTCGATCTGTTGTCGAGATTGCAACTCGACGAGGTGATGCAACGTTTGCAACAGCCCGGGAGTGCAAGTGGCTTGCACTTCGAGATTCCCGAACACGACGCATCGACGACGCCCGGAGACGTTTCGTTTCTGCTTAACGCGCTGCTCGAAGAAAAGAGTGACGCCGTTGTTATCGATGCGGCGACACTGCCCGCGAAAATGCCCGGCGGCGTGGCGATCGGAGCAATCCTTAACCGGTTGACGCCCTACGACGCGCTGGTATGCGACGAAGAACTAATTCTCGACGAACTTCCCGAGAACGCGCGGGTTGCCGCGAACACGGCCGGGCGCGAAGCACAGATGCTTTGCTATCGCCCCGATCTTTCCATGGTGCGGGTTCGTGGTAGTGTCGACGCGCTCCTGCAGAAAGTTGCCGCGGGAAAGATCTCCGCGGCGATCGTCGCGGCCGCCGACGTTGAACGCTTGAACTTGTTGGATTCGGTGCGCGAGATGCTAACCAACTCGGTTTGCATTCCCCAGGCCGGGCAGGGAGCACTAGCCGTGCTGCTGCGTTCCAGCGACGACGTACTAAAGCGGTGCGTTCAAGGAATCGGCGACACGCGAGCATACAGCGCCATCCGTGCCGAGTGGACATTCCTGGACGCGCTGGGAGTGTCGCGCGATGATCCGGTCGGCGTGCTGGGTACCATCCATCGCAAGGCGCTTGAACTTGAAGGTGTGGTTGCGCACCCCGACGGACGACACAAAGTTCACTTTATGGTCAAGGGACGACTGGGCAAAGAAGAGGAAGTGGGCCGAACGCTAGCGCAAGAGATCCTTGACGGCGGCGGACGCGAAATTCTGCAAGAACTACAACTGGTTTAGCCCCTCACAATTTTACCAAGACATATTAGACATGCTTGATCGTCGACTTTTAAGGGAAGACCCCGACGCGGTTAAGACCGGCGTCGCCAACAAAAACGTCAACGTAGACGTCGACCGCCTGGTCGAACTTGATCGCCGCCTTCTGGACAACATCCAGCGTTCGGACGAGTTGAAGCACGAGCGAAACGTGCAAAGTGAGTCCATCGCTCAGCGCAAGCGTTCGGGCGAGCCAGTCGACGACATCCACACGGCCATGAAAGAACTCTCGAGCCAGATCAAAGCGCTCGAAGCCGAATACCGCGAGGCCGAAGAGGAACTGGAAGCAGAAATGTTAACCGTTCCCAACCTTCCTCACCATAGTGTTCCGGTCGGGAAAGACGAAACCGCCAATCGTGTGGTCCGCAACTGGGGAAACCAAGCCGAGCCGTTCGAAGACCAATTGCCGCACTGGGACATGGGCGAAAAGCTGGGGATTTTGGATCTTGAGGGTGGTCGAAAGGTTTCCGGCCGCGGCTTCGTCGCCATGCGTGGCGACGGCGCTTTGTTGACCCGCGCGCTGATTAATCTGTTTCTGGACATCCATCACGACCAGGGGTACACCGAAGTCACTGTGCCGTACCTGGTGCATCGGGACTCGATGATCGGTACCGGCCAGCTTCCCAAGATGGAAGATGACATGTACCACACCGCCGCCGACGATTTGTTTTTGATTCCGACGGCTGAGGTGTCGGTGACCAACCTCCTGCGCGAATCGCACCAGGAGTACGACGATCTGCCGATCAAGTTTACTGCTTATAGCCCATGTTTCCGACGGGAGGCGGGCAGCCACGGCGCAGACACTCGCGGGCTGTTGCGCGTCCATCAGTTCGACAAAGTGGAAATGGTGAAGTTCGTTAAACCGGAAGAATCGTACAACGAATTGGAGTCGCTCACCAAGGACGCCACCGACTGTTTGGAAGCGCTGGAGCTGCCGTACCGCGTTATCGAACTTTGCACGGGAGACCTTAGCTTTGGCGCGGCTAAGTGCTACGACCTCGAAGTGTACTCTCCCGCTGCCGACAAATGGTTGGAAGTATCGTCGTGCAGTAACTTCGAAGCGTTTCAGGCACGGCGAGCCGACATTCGCCTTAAGAAGAACAAGGTCACCAAGGAAAAATTCGTGCACACGCTCAACGGTTCCGGGTTGGCGCTGCCCCGTATCATCGCGGCGATTCTGGAAATCTACCAGACGCCAACCGGCCGGGTTGCCATCCCCAAAGTCCTACAGCCCTACATGCGCGGCCAAGAGTTCCTGGGCTAGCCGATGAAGCTTCCCTCCGCCTATCGGGATAACCTGCGGTTCTGGCTTAAGGGTTACCTGTTTGTGGGCGTCGCCGCACTGATCGTCGCGGTGCTGCTGTATTCCAATCGTGTTATCAACCGTCTGCAAGACCAGGCCGACGCCACCAACCGAACATTTTCTCTGTTCTTTGAGAACGTCAGTTTCGACGTTGAAACCGACGGTAGTTTGCGCCTGCTGGGGGATGTGATTCGAGCCAACGATTATCCCATCATCATCACTGTCGTTGGACGTCCAATCATGTGGCACAACGTCGGACTCGAGCCGCGCACCGACGAAGATTTTGAGTTGATCATGAACATGGATTTGCAGAATCCGCCCACCGAGAAACTGCGAAGTCTGATTCGGTTGGTGCAGGAGTACGATGGTCACAACCGACCCATACCCATCAGCATTAACGAAGAAACGCCGCCCGGACAGGAGGCGGTTCCCCAAGCATACCTTCACATTGGCAAGTCGCGGTTGCAAACCGAACTGCAGTTTATGCCGTGGGTTCAACTCGCGCTGTTTTTGCTGTTTATGGCGGTCGCCTTGCAGGGCCTGCGTCTGCTTAAGGTCAGCGAGCAACGGTCGCTTTGGGTCGGGCTTGCCAAAGAGACCGCCCATCAGTTGGGTACTCCGATGAGTTCGCTCTTGGGATGGGTTGAGCTTATAAAGGAACAGGACGAAAAAGGCGATCACGGCGCGATTCGAACTTCGGTTCAGGAAATGGAAGTCGATCTGGCACGCCTTAATAAAGTTACTCAGCGCTTTAGTAAAATTGGCGCCACGCCAGATTTGCGCCCGGTCGACTTGCTACCGATTGTGCGAAATACGGTGGAGTATTTTCACAAACGCTTGCCGCGCCTGAAAGCAAACTCTTCGATTGAACTCCACGCCGATTCGGATCTGCCAATGGTAAAGGGTAATGCAGAACTCCTGGAGTGGGTGTTTGAAAACCTGGTTAAGAACGGACTCGATGCGCTGGGCGATCAGGGTAAGATAACGCTAACTGTCAGCCGCGATTCCGACGCCAACTACGTGAACGTATTTGTCAAGGACACCGGTCGCGGCATTCCGCCGCGCATGCGTGACCGTGTGTTTGAGGCGGGATACACCACCAAACAGCGCGGTTGGGGGCTGGGCCTTGCGCTTACCCGCCGCATTGTCGAAGACCACCACAGCGGCGCGATTCGGGTATGGGATTCGCGCCCTGGCAAAGGAACCACTTTTTTGGTGCGCCTCCCTGCGGTGACCTAGATTCCCCCCTTTTGTCCAAACGCTCGACCCGCTATCTTAGACAGACACACTTACTCGGAGCAAAACGTGGAACGTAGAATTCTTTGGGTCGACGACGAAATAGAGTTGCTGAAGTCACACATTCTTTCGCTAGAAAGCAAGGGCTTCAAAGTGGAGACGGCCACCAACGGCGACGACGCGCTGGGTATGGTGCAAGGCGGCGCGTTTGACATCATGCTTCTTGACGAGTCGATGCCCGGAAAGGGTGGGCTGGAAACGCTCAACGGCATTAAGCAGATCGAACCCAACCTGCCGGTGATCATGATCACCAAAAACGAAGAAGAACGGCTGATGGAAGACGCCATCGGCATGAAGATCGACGACTACCTGTTAAAGCCGGTCAGCCCGCTGCAGATTTACTCGGCGTGCCGACGCATCCTGGATGCGCGCAAGATTCAAGAAAACCGACTCTCGCCCGACTACATTCGCGAGTTTAACGACATAAACGACCTGGTTAGCGATGATACCTGGGACTCCTGGGTGTCCGTGCATCGCAAACTTTGTCAGTGGGACACCGAGTTCGACGAGTTTCGCAACAGCGGCTTGGAATCCACTCACGAAGACCAGCGGCAAAACTGTTCGATGAATTTCAGCCGTTTTGTCGAAAAGAACTATCGCGACTTCGTCAACGCCGAAAAACGCCCGGACATGAGCCCGGACATTTTTCCGAAGTTTGTGGCGCCGCATTTGCGCAAGGGGTCCAACGTGTGCTTTGTCGTTATCGACTGCGTGCGCCTGGACCAATGGATGGTCATTGCCAGCTTCCTGCAGGATTTCTTTGAAGTTCAATGGAGTTACTACCTGTCCATTTTGCCAACTGCTACCCCGTACTCTCGCAACGCGATCTTTAGCGGCCTCTTTCCCGACGAGATTGCTCACAAGTATCCGGACAAGTGGTTGGAGCAGCGCAACGAAGACCTCAGCAAGAATCGCTATGAACAGTTCTTCTTAGAAGAGCAGATGCGCCGACTGAAGCTCAAATCGGACAAGGTCAAGTACACCAAGATTTATTCGGCCAACGAAGCCGAAGCCGTCCGTAAGCAAATTCCCAACTACGTGTCGCTACCGTTTTCTGCGTTCGTGTTTAACTTTGTCGACATGCTAACCCACGGGCGGAATCAATCGGAGATTCTCCGTCAGCTGGTGCCGGACGAATCGGCGTTTCGCTCGCTCATGCAGAGTTGGTTTTCCCATTCGGTGCTACTCGAGTTGTTAACCAAAATGGCCGCGGCTGGAACCACGGTCGTCCTGACTACAGATCACGGGTCAATCCTGGGTAAGCGCGCGAGCATGGTGTACGGACGACGCGATACATCAACCAATCTGCGTTACAAGTTCGGCGACAACCTGAAAGTCGACGAAAAGCAAGCAATTGTCACCCGCGCTCCGCGCGAGTTTCGTCTGCCGGCTGAGACCAAGACCAAATCGTACGTGTTTGCGAAGGAGTACTACTATTTTGTGTACCCAACCAACCACCGCGAATACGAAAAGCAATACGACGGCAGTTTTCAGCACGGTGGGGTATCGCTGGAAGAGATGATCTTGCCCACGCTGACGCTGACACCGAGGGGGTAGTGGGTGGTCCGGAGTTCGCGCTTTCACCTTAGATCGACATCGCCGGAAGCGACCCGCAGGTTTGGCTACGGCCTTGGTCGCCACCTTCCGCCGGGAACCTGTGTCGGTCTGGTGGGTACTCTGGGTGCGGGGAAAACGTTGCTGGTCCAGTCGTTATGCGATGGGTTGGGGGTTGCGGATGAGGTTCTAAGTCCCACGTTCATACTCACCGAAACGTTGCCCGGGCGTTCGGGGCCGGTCACACACGTCGACCTTTATCGAATGAAACACGAAGAGGAACTCGAAGAAATCGGGCTGTTCGAGCAAATGAATCGCGACACCGTTGTTCTGGTGGAGTGGGCCGACCGGTCCCCAGAAGTGCTGCGGCTCTCCGACATGGTGATTTCGATTGCTCCCGATGGCGAACAGACGCGACAGATCGATACCGAGTGCGAACCCGCGCTGGCCACCGCGGTAACGGAGGCCATGCGTTGGTAGTGTTGGCGATTGATACTTCGCACTCGGAGGGTAGCGTTGCGCTTTGCGCCGACGACCACCGCGACGAGATAATACTCTCCGCTGGCGGTCACTTGCGCGAACTGACGCCGGCGGTGCAAGAACTGCTCGCGGGCGCGCGTGTCGATTTGGCCCACGTCGACCGCATCGCAGTTGTCGTCGGCCCCGGAAGTTTTACCGGATTGCGGGTGGGGCTTGCGTTTGCAAAGGGTCTGGTGGCTGGTGGAGATCTCGAACTGGTCGCCGTAGGAAGTCTGCACGCACTCGCGCTAACTGCGCGCGCGCATGGCCTGGTCGATGGCGCCAACACGCTGCTCCCGCTTATTGACGCGCGCAAGTCGGAAGTCTATGGCGCGCTGCTTAGTAACAACGATTCGCTCGACGAACAGATTGCTCCGTTTGCAAAATCTCCCGTCGACGCCATCGACCTGGCCGTGGCAGACACGGCCGTGTTTGGTAGCGGCGCGCAGCAGTACCGCGAACGCGTGGTTGCAGCGTTAGGCGCGGAGGTGCTCCGCGATGTCATCACCCGACCTTCGGCAACCGCAATTGCCGAGTGGGCCACCACCCAAACACCCCTGAGCACCCAGGAAGTGCTCGACCTGGAGCCCAGCTACATTCGCCCTACTGACGCCCGGCCCGCCCCGCTTCGCCCCACTTGGATTCGCGATGATTCGGATTGAGCCCCTGGCAAAAAGCCACCTGGCGGCGGTGTTGTCGATTGAACAGGATTCGTTCACGTCGGCCTGGTCGCCTTCGATGTTTGAATCCGAAGTCGAAAGTAACGCGCTTTCGCGATCGTTTGTCATGATGCGCGACTCCGAGCTGGTGGGGTACGTGATCGCCTGGTTTGTTCGCGGCGAAGTACACCTGCTGAACATTGCTGTTTCCCACCGACACCGGCGTCACGGTTACGCTACGCAATTACTTTATCATCTCTACCAACTTGCGATTGCGGAGGGGCAGGAAGTCGTTACGCTCGAAGTGCGGCGGTCTAACGAACCCGCGCTCCGTCTGTACGCGACCCAGGGATTCTTTCCGATTGGCGAGCGTCCCGGCTACTATGAAGACACCGGCGAGGACGCCATCTTGATGGCTCGCTACCTTACCGATGTTCCTGAGGGACAGGCATGAGCGAAAACCTCACCGCAGTGATCACAGGCTCGGGCATGAGTGGAATCGTGCGACGCTTTGCCACCTCCCGGGTGGCAAGCTTTGCCGATATCGAGGGCGTCGGCGACACCGACGTTGTCGGACACCTGGGCGAAGTCCACCGGGTAGCCGACGCGCCGTGGTTGATGGTCGTCGGTCGTTGCCACGGCTACGAACAGCGTGGTGGAGCGATGGTTCGTTTGTTGCAATGGCTTCGCGATCGGGGCGCAACCCGGGTGCTTTCCATCTCTGCTGTTGGCGGGATTGGACACTGCCAAACCCCCGGAACCCTGGTGTCGATCAGGCGCATTCGCGATCAGGGAACGTTGCGGGCTGAGGCCATGTCTGCGTGCGATCGGGCGACTTTCGGCGATATTCGTGGGCAGCGCGCGGGCATCACCCGCGACTTCGCGCGAGAGATTGAAGCGGCCGCGTCGGCTGCCGGGGTGGCGATGATGCGAGGCACCATGGTGACCAACGTTGGTCCCGCCTACGAAACCGCGGCCGAAGTGGAGGCCCTGGCCCGATCCGGCACCGATGTCGTCGGAATGTCGTCGGCGTTGGAGGTGAGCGTCGCGCAAACGCTGGGGATGCAAGCCGGTGTTATCGCGGTGGTTACTAATCCTGCTGCCGGACTGGCGTCCGCGGACCTCAGTCATCGCGAGGTGGTCTCGGTAGCCAGCCACCAGACACAACATTTGGCGATGGTTATCTCGCAACTCGTTGTAAATAAACCGGTTGCGCGTTAAGGCGGCTATAGGCCTTGTGGCCGCCCGGGGCAATGGGTATAGTCCCGTAAGACTCATCACTGCTTTACCTTGTGGCGGTTCGCATGTCCTGGTTCAAGCGCGCCAAACGCGGCGTTCAACAACCCACCGAAAACAAAAAATCCATTCCCGATGGGCTATGGAAGAAATGCGATTTCTGTAACGAGATCCTCTATATCAAGGAACTCGAGAAATCGTTATGGGTGTGCTCCAAGTGCGATTACCACTTTATGATCTCGACCGATCATTACATCGACATTCTGTGCGACCCCGGCTCGTTTGAGGAAGTCCATCGCGGACTCACGTCGGCTGACCCGCTGAACTTTAAGGATCTAAAAAAGTACAGCGATCGGGTCAAGGAGTACGGCAAAAAGACCGGCCGCGAAGACGCCGTCATTGTTGGGCACGCCGATATCGGCGAACAACCGGTAGTGATGGCGATCATGGACTTTTCGTACATGGGCGGCAGTATGGGCTCGGTGGTGGGAGAGAAGATCGCGCGCGCGATTGACGACGCCATCGAATTGCGTCGCGGTTTGATAATTGTGAGTCGTTCTGGCGGCGCACGCATGCAGGAGTCGATTTACTCGCTCATGCAGATGGCCAAGACGAGTGCGATGCTCTCGAAACTGTCCGAAGAAGGTTTACCTTACATTTCGCTGGTCACCAATCCAACTACTGGCGGTGTCACTGCGAGTTTTGCAAGCCTCGGCGACGTCATTATTGCCGAGCCCAAGGCACTTGTGGGTTTCGCGGGGCCGAGGGTAATTCAGCAAACGATTCGCCAGGAGTTGCCTGATGGATTCCAGCGAAGCGAATTTTTGTTGGAGCACGGAATGGTCGACCTGATTTGCGCTCGCCCCGAACTGCGCGCGACCCTGCAGCAGTTGCTAACTTTCCTTTCTGCGAACACGGCCGTGGCCGGTGTCGACGATCTCGCCGATGAATCCGAGTCACCCGCCGTTTCCTAGCGACCCGGCCGAACTTCCCCAACATCTCCGCGCCGTCTTTGGGTTGTCGCCATCGGCGATGACGCTGGGATTAAGTAACATTACCGCGCTCCTCGACCGCCTCGGTCGCCCGCACGACAACTTTCGCTGCGTCGTTGTCGCCGGAACCAACGGCAAAGGATCGGTGACGGCATTCACCGACTCCATCTTGAGGGCGCACGGGTTGAAGGTGGGACGATTCACGTCGCCGCACGTTTACGCAGTTACCGAGCGAGTTAGCATTCACGGCCAACCCATCTCGATGGCAGCGATGGAAGCCGCGGCACAAAAAGTGATGCCGCTCCGAGAAGAGATTCCGTTTAGCTACTTTGAGGCAATCACCGCAATAGGACTGCAGGCGTTTGCCGAAGCAGGTGTCGACGTGGCCGTGTTGGAGACCGGGCTCGGCGGTCGCTTTGACGCCACCAACGCGGTAGATCCGGCGGTGACAGTGATCACAAGTATCGGTCTGGATCACCGGCGGTTGCTGGGCGATACCACCGCCGAAATTATTCTGGAAAAACTCGGGATCGCGCGCCCGGGGGTCCCCCTGCTGCTCGGCCCCATGAGCGATGACCTGGTGCAGATTGCCAATGAACGTGCCCGCCGACAAGGTGTCCCGTTAGAGCGCTTCGAGCAACTCGGGGATATCGAATTTCGCAACGATGGCCGGGCGACGTTTACCACCGCAACCCACCGCGTTGGCCCGCTGCGGCTTCCCTTTCCAGGACGGCATCAGTATGGCAACGCCCTACTGGCGCTGGCTGCCGCCGAGCGCCTGGTCGGTACCTTGAGCAATCCGCAGGCTGGGCTGGAACAAACCTACTTGCCGGGCCGTTTTGAGCGGATCGGTTTTGGCGACAAGACGGCGTACCTGGACGTCGCCCATAACGACGCCGCGCTAACCGCTGTCGCCGCCGAGTTATCGCGGGTCGCTGATCGCGACGACGCTTGTGTTGTGTTGGGGCTGCTGCGGCGAAAAGAACTCTTCGCCGCCCCGGACCATTTGCGCGCGGCCGCACGTCGCCTGGTACTAACCGAACTCGATGCCCCGGCCGCGTTTACCCCTCACGAACTGTTGGACCGATACCTGTTTGGCTCGTTAGACTCAGGCGCCAGCGACGTCGTCCTGTGGAATCGGGCATTGGATTGTGACGATGAACGTCTGGTCGACAACTTGTTGTCTAAGGCAGTGCCGGCACGGCACATCTTGATTACTGGCTCGCACCACGCGGTGGCGACGTACGGCCGAATCCTGCGAAAACGAAGCGGCGAACATTGAGAACACTTTTGGGAATAGATATTGGCGGTACCAACGTGAAGCTGACGACGTTGGACGACGCCGGTCGGGTCCAGGGCCGGGCCTCGATTCCGACGCGCGCGGATGAGCCACTGACTTCGGCGTTTAAGCGCATCAAAGTGGGTGCCGACGAACTGCTGGGAAACCGGAAAGCCGCCGCGGTAGGTTTGGGCTGTGCAGGTCTGGTTGACCCCGCCGCGGGGCGTCTGCGGACCTCTCCCAATCTGCCGAAATGGGCCGGGGCGCCGATTGGTCGGCTCGCCAACCGTGCGTTCGGTGTACAAGTTAATATCGAAAACGACGCCAACTGCGCCGCGTACGGAGAATACCGCGCCGGCAAATTCCGAGGCGCCGATCCCCTGATATTCATAACCCTGGGCACCGGAGTTGGTGGCGGAGTCGTTGCCAACGGCGACCTGGTTGTTGGCGCCGGTCATGCGGCCGGCGAGCTTGGTCACATGACGGTGGACCCGGATGGGCCCAAGTGTGCGTGCGGCCAGCGCGGATGCGCCGAGGCTTTCGCCGGTGCATGGGCGATGGAACGGTTCGCTCGGCAGGAAGTCAAGGTACGTACCAGTCGCGTTCTTTCGCGGATGTACGTCGCCCGGGAACGCATCACCGCCCAAGCGATCGCCGATGCCGCGCGCAAACGCGACGCGATCGCCCTGGCGACGATCAAGCGAGCCGCTGAGCACTTGGGTATCGCGGTCGCATCTGCGGCCAACTTGATCAATCCGCGAGCCGTTGTTATCGGAGGCGGGGTTAGCGCGTCGTTTGACCTTTGGGAGCCCCACCTGGTAAAAGCGATTCAGCGTAATGCGTTCGCCGAAGCCGCGGCCGGGCTGAAGCTAAGTGTGTCCCGGTTGGGCAACGATGCCACCGGAATTGGAGCCGCCTTGTTGGCGGCCGACAAGTTATAGGTAAAACCGTCACCCAGCAACGGATTCGATGCAGCGACCCGTATCCATTCGCACACGCGCCCTGCTCTCGCTTTGGCTAGCGGTAACGCTAGCCGCCGTTGGTTCCCGCACGCCCGATCCCATCCACGCACAGTCGCCTGACTCGGCCAGGCCGCCTGCGGTTTACGACGTGAACTCCGAGAAGATTTCGATAAAGGAAATCGACGGTAAGCGGGTACTTGAGTTGCTCGACAACGTTGTCGTAATCCATGACGACGTGCGGCTGACCAGCGACCGCGGTCTGCACTACGTGGACGTCGGATTGACGTACATGCTGGGTAACGTAGTAATCACCCAACAGACGTTGCGCGCATTCGGTAAGCAGGGAGAGTATCGTCGCCAGGCAGATCTTGCGGTGTTGCGCGACAGTGTTCGCATAGAAGACCGTGGTTGGGAGATTGAGTGCGAAGAGGCGCGCTTCTATCGGACCAGCGGCTATGCGTGGCTTAAAGGGGCGGTTGTGGCGCGCGACTCAGCAACGACGCTGGAAGCCGACAGTCTTTACTACGATCGGGTTCGTGGTGTAGCCGAAGCCTTCGGCGACGTTCGCATTACCAACGAAGTCGAAGGGTTTCGTACGACCAGTCGACATGGGTTCTATTTTCGCGACACCGGAGAAGGACTACTCGACCGCGATCCTCGGCTGATTGTGGATCCCGACTCGCCCGAACCGGTGGAGGTTGTTGCCGACACGATGCGGGTTTACCCCGACAGCGGTCGCGCGGTGGCGTACTACCGCGTGAAAATCATCAAGGGTAACACCGTTACTCAGGCCGACTCGGCCGCATTGTTTGACGACCAGAACCGAGCCGAGCTGTATGGAAACCCGCTGGCCAAACAGGAGCGCGCAACCCTTTCCGGCAAGTACATGCAGATGTACTACGACGAAGACGCGGTCAACCAAATCGATATCTTCGGCGATGGCTACATGCAGGAGTTTGCGCGCGATTCGCTGGTAATCGGCCGCGACAGCTGGATTCGTGGCGACAGCATGACGCTGTTTCTAAACGACAACACGATCGATTCCATTCGAGTCGTTCGCAACGCCGAAAGCGAATACTTTCCGGATGCCACGCCACGAAAGGTCGAAGCAAACTATGCCGCCGGTGATTCCATGTTCTTTCGGTTCGACAGCGACACGCTAAGCTATGTCGCCATAAGCGGTCGGGCGTCGGGCAAGTATCGGTACTTGGATTTATTGCGCGGGCAAACCACCGACAGCCTGCGCGCGGCGGCCGACTCGTCGTTGGAGTTTCTTAAGTTCGAAGACCGGGCCGAACCGGTCGAATATCGCGCCAAGAACATCGAGTACTTTGCCGATCGCGAAGACCTGCGGTTAAGTGCCGACGCCGAGGTCAAGTATCAGGGGCGCAAACTCAACGCGGAAGAGATAACGTACTTTTCGGATCTACAGCTAATGACAGCGCGCGGCGAAGACCCGCCCGAGTTGGACGATCGCGGCGAAAAGTTTTACGGCGTAAGCATGGATTACGATTTGGAGTCGGGGACCGGGCTGGTGACCGACGGTAGTACCCAGTTCCAGCAGGGGTACTATTCGGGCGAACGGGTGGCCAAAGTTGGTGATGACGAAGTGCGCGTGTGGAACTCGCGCTACACCACGTGTAATCTCAAAGAACCCCACTTTCATTTCCGCGCCGGGATTATGAAGGTCTACCCCAAGGATAAAGTCGTCTCGGGGCCGGTCACGCTCTACATTGGCGAAACGCCGATCGCAGCGCTCCCGTTTCTGGCTAACAACTTGGGAAAGGATCGTCGATCGGGGTTCTTGCGGCCCGAATTTGAGTTTGGGCTAACCAAGTCGGACGGTCGTTTCATCCGGAATGTCGGGTACTATTGGGCGACCAACGACTACATGGATTTCACGTTTACCGGAGATTTTAACGAGAACTCGTCGTTTAATCTGAACACGTTTAACCGCTACAAGCGACGCTACGTATTCGACGGGCAGGTCGACTTTGACTTTTTTCGTGACCTGCGCAGCTACACCAACCGTTGGCAGCTCCGCGCCCGCCATAACCATACGTTCTCGGATAATTTTTCGGCACGCGGTGACTTTAACTTTGTGTCTGACGAACAGGCGGTCTCTTCCATCGCGAACCTCGACGACGTGGATCGTGTGATTGACCGGCAGATTCGATCGACGGTAAACGTCAGTAAGCGTTGGGATGTAGTGGGGTTGTCGGCGTCTTCGACGCGAGAGCAGAACTTGGGAATCACCGATCCCAATGCGACCAAGATTCGCACCGTGTTGCCGTCGGTGAGCTTGTCGATTCAGCCCCAGACCCTCTACTTTGGCAGCAACACCGGCAGCAACCGGCCGTTTTGGATCGAGACGCTGGACGCTGTGCGACTGTCGCCATCGCTAAGCGGTAGCCGGACGGATACCGAGAAGCTGTTCGAGAACCGGGAAGTCTTGACCGCGCGCGCTGGCCTCGCGTTGTCGAGCACGCAGCGGGTGTCGTTCCTGAATGTTCAACCGCGACTGTCGGCCAACTACAATGCGTCTCGCGACGAGTTTCAGCAGTTTGCCGGGACCAACGTTACCAGTACCGACACGACCTTGTTCGCCGATAGCACGTTTGTGGACGTCGAACAGGACTTCACCTGGAACACCGGTGTAAGCACAAGTACCAACTTTTACGGGACGTTCTACCCCAACATTGGCGCGTTGAACGGGATTCGTCACACCGTGTCACCGCAAGCTAGTTGGACGCTTACGCCCGCCCAGAACGGTCGCGCACGTCAACAAAGTGTGTCGCTGAGCCTCAAGCAAAGTATCGACTTGAAGATATTCCAGCGCAGCGAGCCGGCCGACACCAGCCAAACCCGCCAGGACGGTTCGGGCGTCGTGACCGGCGGCAGGACCGGTACCTTCGGAAACGACGCGGCGCAAGGAACCAACCCCACTACCGGCGAAGAACAAACTCGCAAAATCTCCAGCGCCGTCACCTGGACAATGAGTACGTCTTACAATCCGGAAGTTCCGTCGGCGGATGCGTGGAGCAATGTTTCGAGCCGGTGGAATACACAAATACTTGGAAGCAGTGTTGGCCTCACTCAGACGATTGATCCCTACGAATGGGAAGTGCTTAACACCAACCTCACGACCAACTTTCGTTTGAACGGAACTCATCCTTTTGGTCGATCGCGCAATATCGAAGTTCGTGAACTCAACACAGTTGCGGCCGCCACCGGTGATACGACGCGCAGTGAACCTGGCGAAAGCGGCGACCGTCTTGGTTTGGAAGAAGGTCGACTGCCGTGGTCGGTGTCGGTGGGTGCGAGTTACTCCAAGTCAAAAGACCAGGATCCGTTTTCGACGCTAAACTTAAACAGCACGTTCGGTCTTACCGACGCATGGGATGTGTCTTACAACACCAGCTACGACCTCGCCGACCGCATGCTTGCTGGTCAAAGTTTTAGCATTACGCGCAACTTGCACTGCTGGAAGATGAGTTTTTCGCGGCAAAAACTTGGCGACGAATGGCAGTTCTATTTCAAAATTTTCTTGGACGCCCATCCCGAAATCTACGCCGAGCAGGGACGCCGCGGCCTTGGCGGAAGTTCTCTGGGTGGCGGATCTTTCGGATTCTAGCCCGAGGCAAAAAAAGCCCATTCCCATGCATCAAATCGTCAACTTTTAGTTGACAGATTTTTTTAGTGGTCGATAAAGTGCGCGTAACCACGGGAAGGAGGTGAACTGTGAACAAAACCGAACTCATCGAAAAGGTCGCCGATAAGACCGGCTTGACGCTCAAGGACTCCAAAATGGTCGTCGATGCTATTTTCAGCACCGTCCCCAAGCAAGGCATCATCGCAAGCGAGCTCAAAAGCGGTCGTAAGGTTCAGATCACCGGTTTCGGTACCTTCCAAATCCGCAAGCGGAAGAAGCGTGAAGGTCGTAACCCGCAAACCGGCGAATCGATCCAAATCCCGGCCTCGAAGTTCCCGGCCTTTGCCGCCGGACGCGCCTTGAAAGATCGCGTTCGCAAGTAAGGCAGGCAGGCAACTCTGCAACGAATTCGGGGCACCATTGGTGCCCCGATTTGTTTATATATGTGTGCCCCCCTGATCGACGCATCGTCGGCCCTTTAGTAACTTGTGTTGTAACAACTACTTGTGGTATATTGCCCCGCATGAAAACACGACTTCTCATCGTACTAGGTGGTGTCGTCGCCGTGGTGGCGGCTTTGGCCTCGACCAATCGCGCGCAGAGCAGCGACGCGGTTCAGATTGTCTACCACAGCGACACCCGCGGCTATTACCAGCCGTGTGGCTGACACCAGCGCGCCACTGGCGGCCTCGCCCGGCGGGCGAGCCTTATTAAAGAATTTCGCAGCCGTAGCGAGCCGGTGATTCTGGTCTCGGCAGGCGCGTTCTATGGGGGAAGTGACGCGTTCAACGAGCCCAAGTCGCATTTTGTCGCCCAGATGATGGGTGTGTTGGGTTACGACGCGGTTGCGGTGGGCGAGAGCGATCTCAATTACGGTCTGGAGAAACTGCAGACCGACGTCGACGCATATCGGTTGCCGCTGACGTGCGCCAATTTGCTGCCTAAAGGCACGGAGGTCAAACCTGGGCGGTTGCCCAAAACCATCTTTCCGGCATTTCGTGTAGTCGAGCGAAACGGTAAGCGGTTCGCTTTTGTTGGTTTGCTGTCGCCGTACACGAAGGCCAAGCGCCTGGGCGAGGACGGCCAGCTGCGAGCGCGAACCTACGTCCTGGTAGAACCCAAGCAGGTGCTTGCCGCCGCAGTCAGCGCCGCCCGCAAGGACGCCGATGTTGTCGTGTTGTTGGCGCACATGTCGCGTCCCGAACTGGACGAACTGGTCGCGGGGGTAGATGGTGTCGACATGATTATTCAAGGGTTCAACCCCAAGGCGACCCCCGAAGTGATTGCAGCCGAGACTAGCGATATCCCGTTATACATGGCGACCTCGCAAGGGCAGACGATTGGGCATTTGGTTGTGGAGGTTGGCGAGTCTGGGCTGTTCGACTTCCGCTACCGCGCGCATTATCTGGACAACCAGATTCCCGACGATCCGGACATGGTTCATCGTCTCGAGCAGTTTGACGCCGAAAATCGAGCCGAACAGAAGCGTCTGTTTGCCGAACAACAGGTGGCTGGTACTGGCGAAGAAGGCCCGTCCGAATACGTTGGCGTGGGCACTTGCCAACAATGTCACGCCGAAGCGTTCGATGTTTACGTGCAGACTGGACACGCACGGGCGTACCAGACGTTGGCCGCGCAGTTCGTGCATCGTGATGAAAACTGCGTTAGCTGTCACGTGACGGGGTACAAAGAGGCCGGTGGTTTTGACGGTGTTCGTCGCCGCGGTTCCACCCTTGACCTTGTAGACGTGCAGTGCGAGTCGTGTCACGGGCCCGGCGCGAATCACGCGCGAGACGGATCGTATCGGGTTACCGCAATACAAAGCTGTGTGAAGTGTCATACCCCAGAGCAGGATCCAGATTTTAACTTTGTCGAAGACTGGAAGAAGATTGCTCACTAAACGTCTCTTGCCACTCGCGTTTGCTGCCGTGGTTTGCCTGGCGCCGGCGGTCGTTACGGCGCAGGGCGCGACTCCGTTTTTGGTGCCGGGTGTTGATCCCGCCGACATGAAGTTCGATGTCGGTAGCTGGTGTCGTTACGTGGTTGTCGACAGCGGCAATGGTTTCCTCGACTCGACTGGAGTGTACATTGCGGTGACTGGCAAAGAACGCGTTGCTGAGGGTCAGGGGTACTGGGTCGAGATCGAAACTCGGCGCCTGGGCAACGTCGCACCGGACGAGGAACTAACCCGCGCCTTGATCGACCCGAACATTATTCACGTCGCGCCAGGGGAACCACTTAAGCCCTACGTTCACGCCATCTACATCAAGCGCGGCAATGATCCGACGGAAGCGGCCGAATTGGACGAAACTCAACTCTACGAACCCAACAGTGCCGAAGGTGCGGTGGTTACCGAAGGGGTGCGAGTGGGAGTGGCCGATCGGGTAGTCACTTGCACCCGTCGCGTGAAGAGTGACGAGTCGACGCAGACGGTTCCGATGGGGAGCACAACACTGGAAAAGTATCGGCGCGATGATTTTACGGTGTGGACATCGCCGCAAGTTCCGCTGTTCGGGTTGGCGCAGTGCGACATTGTTCGCGAGCGCCGCACGGCAACCACGCCAGCGATCCCGGGTATCCCCGATCCCCCCGCCGAGGTGACCCGTACGACGGCGCGCCTGGTTGCGTTCGGGACAGGCGCCGAGCCTACTCAGGCTGACAAGTAGCCCGATCTCCGTACACCTGCATTCACTCCGGGAGTTCTCCAGCGCCGCCGGGGTGGTTAGCGCCTGACCGGCATGCTTCCCTCCGCGCTCACTCGCTAGCGCTCGGATTCGCGCGTCACGAACACGCCGTGCGGCGCCTGACCTGATGCCTTTGCGGCGCTGTCTAAAGTACGAGTTCTCCAGCGCCGCCGGGGTGGCTAGCGCCTGACCGGCATGCTTCCCTCCGCGCTCACTCGCTAGCGCTCGGATTCGC
>CAZPQK010000001.1:51441-89978 GCA_964588695.1 uncultured bacterium | reverse complement strand
GCGTCACGAACACGCCGTGCGGCGCCTGACCTGATGCGTTTGCGGCGCTCGCGGTTCTCGCGGCGCCAGCTAGTCCCACGGCAATGAGGGAAAGCCTGCGGACATGCCGCAAACCGGTGTCGGGGGTAGCGTTGCGAGGCCCCGTCTCCTATGATATAAGGGTACCTGCAAAACACTCTAATCATCGTCAATATCACAAGGAGGAGGGCCGGTGTCGCCGGTCCGTTTTTCATGAGCGACCGTCTCAAAGGCGTCAAATACGCCAAGAACATCCTGGAGACCATCGGCAAGACGCCGCTGGTGAAGCTCAATAACGTTGTAGGAAACGCGAAGCCCACAATTCTGGCCAAGGTGGAGTTCTTTAATCCGGGTGGAAGCGTCAAAGACCGCCCCGCGCTAAAGATGATTTTGGACGAGATGGAGAAGGGGAACCTAAAGCCTGGCGGTACCGTGGTGGAATCCACGTCGGGGAACACCGGATGCGGTCTCGCTCTGGCAGCGTCAGTGCTGGGGCTTAAGGCGATCTTCACCATGCCCGACAAAATGAGCCAGGAAAAGATTCGGTTGCTGAAAGCCTACGGCGCGGAAGTCATTACCTGCCCAACCAACGTTCACGGTGATGACCCCGAAAGCTACTACTCCGTGGCCAAACGCCTGGTCGAAACGATTCCCAACGCGATGACCACCAACCAGTACTACAACCCGGTCAACCCGCTGGCGCACTACGAAACCACCGGGCCGGAAATTTGGGAAGACACCGCCGGTAAGGTAACCCACTTTGTGGTCGGGCTCGGTACCGGTGGAACGGTTAGCGGCACTAGCAAGTACCTCAAAGAGCAGAACCCAAATGTTAAGACCATCGGCGTCGATACCGACGGGAGCATTCTCAAGCATTACTTCTACAACGACGGCGAGATGATCGAAGCGCGACCCTACCTGGTGGAAGGGATTGGCGAAGACATTATTCCCGGCAATGTGCAGTTTGAATATATCGACGAGATTGTTACCGCCGACGACAAGCCTAGCTTTGCAATGGCGCGTCGCCTGGCGCGGGAAGAAGGCTTGATGGTTGGTGGTTCGTGCGGTTCGGCGGTACACGGTGCGCTCCTCGCGTGCGAGCAGTTTGGGCTGACCGAAGACGATTTGGTGGTCGTGCTTCTACCCGATACTGGCGAACGTTATCTTTCCAAATTTCATTCGGACGAATGGATGCGCGACAATCGCATGCTCGACGTCAATGAAATGACAATTGGCGACTTGGTGCGCGCGAAAGAGTCAACGTTGCCGCCGGTAGTTGCGGTCGATGCCGATGAGTCGGTGTATTCCGCGTTGGGCCGCATGAAGATGCATAACCTTTCGCAGATCCCGGTCCGCAATAATGGCAGTTGGGTGGGCCGAGTCGATGAAGCTGGCCTCATGGATCGTGTGTTGGCGGGCGACGTCTCGCCGGAGAGTAGGATCGAAGGGGTAATGGGCGAACCCATGCCGGTGATTGATGCCAAGGAGCCCTACGAGTCGGTGCTAAAAAGCCTGGGCTCGCGCGACTCGGCGGTGCTGGTAGAGTCGGACGGTGCTGTCATGGGAATTCTAACGAAATACGACATTTTGGACTACGTGCTTTCCCAGGAGGGGATGTAATGGGGTTCTCCACCGACGCGATTCATGGCGGGCAGGAGCCGGATGAAAAAACCGGCGCGGTGATTACGCCGATCTTTCAAACGTCGACGTACAAGCAGGACGGTATCGGCAAGCACCGAGGCTACGAATACGCCCGCACCGCCAACCCAACGCGCGAGGCGCTGGAACGTAACGTGGCGATTTTGGAGAAAGCCAAGCACGGCGTTGCTTTTGCTTCCGGACTAGCTGCCACCGACATGATCATGAAGTTGTGCGTGCCGGGCGACGAGATTCTGGTTACCAACAATGTCTACGGCGGCACGCACCGCCTATTCGCGATGGTCCTGGAACAGTACGGACTCAAGTTTAAGTTTATCGACACATCCAAACTTGAAGAGGTCGACGCCGCATTAACCGACAATACCAAGTTGCTATGGGTGGAGTCGCCGACCAACCCCATGCTGTTGGTCACCGACATTCCGGAAGTGTGCAACCGCGCGCACGCCAAAGGCGCGCTGGTCGTCGTCGACAACACCTTCATGAGTCCCTATCTGCAAACACCGTTGGAACTAGGCGCCGACATTGTCGTGCACAGCACAACGAAGTATCTCAACGGACATAGCGACATGGTCGGCGGGATCGTCCTGACCAGCAACGACGACGTTCATGATCGCTTGCGGTTCTTGCAGAACGCGGTTGGTCCGGTGCCGGGGCCGATGGACTGCTTTCTAGCGCTTCGCGGCACCAAGACGCTCGCTGTCCGCATGAAACAAACCGAAGAAAACACACGCGTCCTTGCGCGTTATCTGGACGAACACCCGAAGGTGCCTAAGGTGAATTATCCCGGGCTTGCCAGCCATCCGCACCACGAACTCGCTAAGCGCCAGCAGCGCGGGTTTGGCGGGATTGTCAGTTTTGACGTGGGGACGTTGGAAGCGGCCGACCAGATTCTGCGACGTGCTAAGTATTTCCTTCTCGCCGAAAGCCTCGGCGGCGTGGAGAGTTTGATCTCGCACCCCGCAAGCATGACCCACGGCAGTGTCCCCAAAGATCACCGCGATAAACTCGGCGTAACCGACGGACTGCTTCGTATCTCGGTGGGCATTGAGGATGTTGAAGACTTGCAGGCCGACCTGGAACGCGCCATCGGTTAAGCGTCGTTGATCGCTCCGCAACAGCGACGACATCGAGCCGGTAAGGCGTCGATCCTGACCCTACCTATACTCGTCGGGGTCCTGGCCCTGCTGGCGAGTTGCACAACTTCGCCGTATCCAGCAACCGTGGACAGCGCTACGGTTGCGGCCTTGAAGGCACCTTCTGACGAACCCTTGCTCGATCTTGCCGCAGAGCGAGGGTTTATTTGGACCCGCGAGACGTGGTTTTCTCTCCTCCGCGAGCTCGACACAACTACCGACGTTTCCTACCAAAACTCTGCACGCGCTCAATTGCCAGCACTAGGGCGTGTCGGCCGCGTGGCCCTACAAGCATTTGAATACGACGGGTTTAATACCGTCTATCAGCAATTAAGCGCGTTGGCCGTCGACCGGCAGCGGATTGTGGTGGAGATTGACAGGCTAAACGCGATGCATTGGCCAAACATGTCGGTCGGAAACACGACCGACAAGGATCTGGCGCTAATCGACTCTCGCTACGAGCAAATCAGGGGAGATAAGTTCGATTCGGCCAAGGCCGGGTTGGAGCGCGCTCGTGGTCAATACTTTGCGGTAAGACGAGAGTTTGAGCGGTCTCGGGTGCACCTGCGACGCTCGATCGAACTGTTTCGCGAAACCGGCGAGTTGGATCGTGTTTGTGTTCAACTCGGTCTCCTCGGATCGGTTTATAACGCCGAAGGCAAGGCCGACTCTACGTTGGTTGCATACGAAGAAGCATTGGCTATCGCGCTGGATCACCGCTTTCCGTTCCAGGCTGCGAGACTGTTGAACTTTTTTGCCCGCTTCCATCAACGGCGAGGGCGGTTGGCGCTAGCCAACGATCTGTTTCGCCAGTCTCTGGACATCGCCCGCAATTGGAAAACTCGAAACCACGAAGTCCGTTTTGTGGCGGAGGCAATGGAGTTTTACGCGCAGTTGCAGAGTTGGAATGTAGTGGGTCGGCTGCTGGAGCGTGGTCGTCTATTGGCGAAACAGTACGGCATTTCGGAAGCCTACGGTCTAACTCTAAGCAGATTGGAAGGGTGTTACTTGCTGGCGTTGGGTGAAGTCGATCGTGCGCGACCAATTATGGAACACTGCGTCGCATCGGCATTTCCCCACGAAGTAGGCCGCTCTTATCTAACGTGGGGGGAAGGTCTCATCACCAATGGAAAGTACAGGGACGCCGTTGAGGTTCTGCGACGAGGCGCCGAGTGGGGAACAACTCACGATCTGGAACGTACCCAGGCTGAGTTGTATGTAATGTTGGGTAAGGCGGCAACCGAAGTTGGCGATCTTGCCCTGGCCGAAGATGCGCTGGCAAAGTTTCGTCAGTTGGACGCCGAAGATGAGCTCGAGTATCCGGTGTTGTGGATCGAGCAGGAACTAATCGAAGCCAGGATCGCGGGGCAACCGCATGGTGATCGACAGCTGCAGCGTTCGCTCGCGGCGTATAACCGCGTACAGGCATTTGGCGTGCAGATGAACGCCAGTGCGCAAGCCTACATCCGATTGGCGGATTTCCACGACGTACGCGCCAGTTTGCTCCGCAACGCGAGCGACGACGCCGAACTGGCGTACGGATTCAGTGTGTCGTGGGCGTCTCTGTTTTCGCGTCTGGGCGCCGACACGGTGTCGACGGCGCAGCTACAACTGACCGCGAGCAAGGCCCGGGAGCTGGCTCGCGATACCGCCGACCGATTGCAAGACACCAACGCGGCCCACCTGGTATTTGGTGTCGGGCGAAATCAGGTAACGCGGTCGTGGGCTTTTGATGGCATTGTCGGCGCGGACACCGTAGCGTTGTCGCCCAATCAACTGCGCGAAGTGGTTGGCGAATGTGTTGCGTTGCTAACCAGCGAACAGGAGCAATCGGCGGCCCCGTCCCCGGGGTTAGTGACGATGCTCGGTGACCTCGCCCGTAAACTGATTCCACCAGAATTGCTGGCCGTCGAGACTCGTCCCCGTCGATTCTACGTAACGTGCGAAGATGTTCTGCGTCTGCTTCCCTTTGAGGCTTTACACGTCGGTTCCGGTGACGACTACCGACCTTTATTGAGCCTGGCCGAAGTTGCCTATTACCGACCAACGCTTTTGGATAAAGCGGAGCACCATAAGGAAAATTCAACTGTGATGTCGGGTTGTGGTGTGCCGGTTGTAGCCGGTCGAAGACTGCCGTTCGTGCGCGAACTTAACAGCGTGACGCAAGAAATTGGACTGGTCTCCAGCCGCTGGGAGAACGTCTTGGTTGTGGATTCCGAAGCGGCGCAAAAGTTGGACATCATGAGTCGGTGGGAGAATAGTCGCAATATCTATGTCGCGGGGCACTTGGTTCGCGATCCAGAGGTTCCTTTCTTATCGATGCTGTCTATTCGAGACGGTCAACGACAATGGCGCCAGGATGAATCGTTTATCGATTTTCAAGACGTTCGCGGGCTTGACCTGAGCGGCACACGGTTGGTGGTGTTGTCGAGTTGCGGATCTGGCGGTTTCTATGCAACGGCGTCTTTTCGGGCGCCAACAATAGCAGAGGCGTTTATCGATTCGGGTGCAGAGCTGGTGGTGCAGACCTTTTGGCAGGTGCAAGATGAGTTCGCCACTGTGTTTGCCGAACGGATGCTGTCGAACCCGGCAACAGTGAGCGTATCAACGATTTGCGAAGAGCGGCGTAAACTGCTAAACGACCCCGACTCGGCACATCCGTCGCACTGGGCAAACTACTCGGCTATTGTGGGGCGTCTGTAGTCGCCGGGGCGAGCAATGACCGTCGATCAAGCGCGGCGCTGGCTAGCAGTGGGTCGCTCGTCGTCGCGGCAATTCGATCCAGAATTTCAACGGCCTCCGGTCGCTTGCCACTCTGACCCAGAACGACCGCCAGGTTGAGCTGCGCGATTTCGTTGTTGCGCAGCTCTGGGCGTCGCAGCGCTCCCTCCGCATCGCCCAACTTGTTCTCACAGAAAAGCAACACACCTTCCAGAACTTGCAATTGCCGATCCCGGGGGTGGTCTGTTCGTGCGTGGTCCAGGTACACGCGCGCGTTGTCTATATGCCCGGTAAGAATGTAACCCGCTATTAACCACCGGGTTTGTTCCGCGGTAGTCTTGTCGTCGTTGTATGCAGTGGCGAGTGTATTCAGCGAAAGGGATAACTCCGGCGTGGTTTCTACATACCCCGAACGATAAGCTGGGCGAAGACCTTTGGTCGTTGGTGTGCCGTCCGGAATAATAAACGATCCCGTTCGCGCGGCTTGTTGCGCGGCGCGCATGATAGGTTGTTCTGCACCGCCCAGCGCCGAGTCGCTGACGCCGAGCTGAGACCATACGCCGGCAGCGACGACCGCAAGTACGACGGCCGCCATCACCAGGGATCGACGGTGCAGGCCAAATCGCTTGCGACGATTGGAATTTGGCACAGTCGTAACCGGCGTTCCAAACGAATTTCGGTCTGCTTGCCACTGCGCTTCGGTATTGGTGGCATAGATGACATCTTTGCGACACTGATCGCAATCTCGCAAGTGTAGTTTTCGCTCCTCGTTCAAAGGCAAGCCGTTAGCGGCTCGGCCAATTTCTTCCGGCAGCAGGTGGGGCACGCTGTTCATAAAGTTTCCTCCGTACTCATTAGGCGGCGCAAACGTTTCAGCGCGCGCCGGGCGACTGAGTGTACCTTCCAAGGGCTTTCCAGGCTAAGGTGCCGCGCGACTTTCGGGGCGGACCACCCCTCGAGATACCGTAGCTCCACAACGTCGCGCTCGCCCTGGTCCAGAGTAGCGATCAGCGCGACCAGTCGCCTGGCTGCCGCCCTTGTCTCTGACTCTTCCATGAGCATATCGGGCGTCTGGCCAAGCCCGACTCTTTCCATTTCTGCCCTTACTTGCATGCAGTAACGCAGCATGCGACCAGACGTCACGCCCTCGCCCTTGGCGTGATGTTCGTAGTGCAGTTTGTTTAAGTAACGTTCGTCGATCTTCTCTTCGATACGATGGATCGCGCTCGCGACGGCTTCCGGATTCGCGTCGAGGTGCAACCACTTGAGTGTGTGTATGACAATTTCAAAAGGGAGTTTTTCGATATGAAACAGTCGAAAAACTTCCTGGTCGTATGCGGCCAGGTCGTCGTACCCAGCGGGCATTCGCTTGCGGCCATATGCGTGCCGCAGACGATCGGTCGCAAGACCGCGGCAAACTACCACCACGAACGTTGACAAGAAACAGTCGCCGCGGAATTCGCTGAAGCGTTTGGTCTTGAGCTCATAGAGGGCGTCAACGACCGCGGTCCGCACCTCGTCATCGTCAAACGACACCAACGCGCGTCGAATAACCGAGTGCATCAGCGGCGTGTACTCGTGGACGAACGCCTCCCAGGCGGCGTCAGAACCGGCCAGAATGTTTTCCACCGCTGCGCGATCGTCGCGCAGGCGTTGCTGGGTAGGGTCGTTTTGACTGGGCATCATGGTGTCAATCTCCCCCGATTGAGCCGCCTAAAACTCCTGGGGTCGGACACGACGCAATACCTTGCAGGCGAAAACACAAAAACAGATGCCTTTGTTGTCCGGCCTGCAGGGCCAGAAGCGGGGTCCGACTAACTCCATTGTAGCACGGGGCAAAGGAGAACAGTTGGTCGGGTCCGTGCGAGGCTTGTGGCATCGCGAAAGCCATCAGGCACTTCCGGCCGTAGTTAACAGATTGGAGAACGTTATGACGAAGTCAGGATTCGCGTGGCTGGCCACTGTACTACTGGTTGCCGGCATCGGCTATGGACTCACAGGGACTACACCTCAAGAAGCAATTGCGGAGCAAACCGTGTTGCAACTTCTCGTGGTTGCCGATGGGGAGCCGACCGAAGTTAGTGTCACGTTGAGCGCCGAAGAAATGGAAGCTGTAGTGGGGTCGAGCCTCGCCGCGGCACTTATTGAAGGCGAGATTGTTGATCTGTCGGTTGGCGATCCCGTAATCGCGGCCTTTCTGGACGAGTTGAACGTGGACGCAAATGCCGTGCACGCAAAGTTTGGACTCGTCGCTGCTGAACAAGAACAAGAAGCGTCGTGGGCGTGTCTCAAGTGTTGCTACGCGGACGAGGCTTGTGCTTGTTGTCCGGACTCGAAGGACCCAGTTGGCGACTAATCGCTGAGTCGTCGGCTCTAACAGAGAGCGCGACCCTCAAAGGAGGAAGATGTTGAAAAAATTCAAGCTTTGGGTGGTCTGCGCACTAGCGATTGGGGCTTTGGCTCCAATCGCTAGCGCGCAGGAGATTACCGAGCCATATGATTTTCCAGTAAGACCGGGGACCGAAGAGTGGGTCGCGCTTGGGAGTCACGAAGCCAGGCTGAAGGCCTGCGAAATCCCCACTGATATCTTGTCGCGAATGACGACGGGTGCACTTGTCAAAACCTGCATGGCATACCCATTCGGTGGTTCTGTTGCACTGGCGAACGATTTGAAACTTGGCGCGGGGGTCCTGCTTACCCGTTTCAATGGCCTGCAAGAGCTAGTGCAACGACCAGACGCCGGAATCGAATTGGTTGATTTCTACGAAACCGTCAACGTATTAGAAGTTCCTTCCTGCGGTATCAGCGACGGTCGTGTGTGCCTACTAGAATTGATATACCTTGAATCTCTTGTGATCCAGGACAACGTACTGGTTCGCCTCGGCCCAAACGAGCATGAACGTCTACTCAGAGCGGGGTTACGAGTTTACGAAGCGAAGAGCAGTGATTCTCGGTATTCGACGTTTTCACTTTCTGTGACCGCGCGGCTGATGACCGAGTCCCTGAGTTCAGTTGGTCGTCCCGTTACCGTAGGTACGGCCGCCACCAGTCCTGAAGACGCGCTTCAGGCCGTCGTGGACGCGACCAAACGCTACCTGAATCGCGTGGAAAGGGGTGAATAGCGTGAGACTTTCCGTTGTTGTTACTATCCTAACTCTTATGGCGTTTCCTTCGAGCAACGTAGCGGCGCAGCAACCCTACACGCCGACGGGTGTTCCGACTGTTAACGACTACTGTAACTTTGCCGAAGTGTCACAGGCGATCTTAGATGCGGCCGAGCAGTACGTGGCAACCAATCATCCGGATGCGATTCAGCTTCTGGGCGCCACAAAAACGTACAACTGCCACGGATTCGCGTGGTGGATGCAGGAAGAAGGGGGAGGTGTGCCTGTATGGATAGGTGGTTGTCCCAATAAGCCGTTCGAAGGTCCGGCGCCTTTTTTGGACCCCCGGAACTACAGATCGGTTTGGACCTGGGATGAGGCGACCAAGATCCACTACCTTGAGCCCACCCACCAAACCGGTCCGCCGGGAGTTTATTGCGGCACACATTCAGGGGTAACGGATCCAGCGGGTCCTTCCGGGTGGATCATTTCGAAGTGGGGCTTGGGGCCACTCGTCAACCACCAAGTTGAGGATGTTCCGCCCTCGTACTTCGACCACTACGCCTACTACGTACGCAATGACGACCCCGGTGCCGACATCATGGGCTTCACCGTTGTAAACGGGGAAGCTTCCTGGCAGATGGAGGCCGAGTACAAGACTAAGGAACTCTTTATCGAGGGCCGGAACGATGTAGACCAGGAATGGAATCGTCTCTCCGTCGAAGTTACCAAAAAGTTCGGCCTCAACCGAGTGAGTGTTGCGGGATCCGGGTACAAACAGTTTCGACTGGTAGAGTTGGAAACAACGGGCAAGCGTCTTATCCATGGGCGTGCCACCGCAACGACGGCTCCGGCGAGCGAAATCAATTACGTCGCAAAGCAGAAACCAGCGCGCAGCGAGCAGGAAGCGCGCGCTGCCTTCGAAGCAGTCAAAGCTGAGTACATTCGTTCTGGCGTTCGCAAAGTTCCGGCGCCGCCGGAACGCGCGACACCTTCTCCGGTGATGATCATCTATACGACCGACGGTCTACTTAACGCTGTGGAATCGTCGATCGCCCATTTTTGGAACGTCCATCTCCACGCGACCCAGGTCAAATCCGTTTCCAGCTTCGATGGGTGGAGCCCAGCTGGTGGGCACGCGGTAGATCCCGACGCCGCTCGTGCATCGCTCCACGCCGACATCGTCGCCGAATCACAGACAACGCAGTACTTCCTACTCGTGGGTGATGCGAGTGATTGGCAGCAGTTCAGCGTGCCGTGGCCGACCCCGGAGTGGGAGGCAATCAAGCAGGACCGCATCAACATTACTGGGTATCCGCCGGGCGGCGAGCCGTGGAAGGACCTGATTCCCACGTGGTACACCTGGGATCCGTTGAACCGCGACGAAGGAAACATGAGTTACTTCAATCCATACTGGTTCAGCGATCAGCCTTACGCCGATGTTACGGGCGATGGCGTGCCCGACGTTGTCGTATCGCGGTTGCCGGTTACGACCGCAACCCAGGTTTGGGATTACGCGACGAAGTTGTGGGATCCAGACAACTCGACGTGGGAAGCCGGAAAAGTTGGTGTGCTAATCGGAGACGAGCCGTACGGCAACGACGACGACGAGCGCGCGCTCGCTGCGGCTCAGAACGTCCAGGCATCGCTACCTTCGTGGGTAGACCAGGAAGTACTGTATCGGTCACAGGTCGTGTTCAGTGGCGAACAAAACACAATGCCGGCCAACTTGATCAATACGGAAGAGCCAGAACTCATCGTGCAGTTGTCCAGTATCTCGGCACGGTATCGCCCGGGGTATTTCTTTGATAAGTGTGTCTCCGTTAACACGTGGGACATGAACATGATCAACACGAACCAACCGATGGTGTTTCTGTCGGGTTCCTGTGCAACCGCAGATTTCACCCGAGTTGACAGCCCCAACTACGATGACTGTACCGCGCACGAGTTCTTGTTCGAACCGCAGAAGGGTGCGACGGCCTGGATTGGGCCTGGAGCCGGAACGTGGCAGGATGGAAACGAAGCGTTCCTCACGGAAATGGTGAAAGAACTATACGAAACGCCAAACCGGCGGATCGGGTTGGCGTTTCTTCAGGCGGTGAGGGATGTAATCACCGACAACCCAGGTGTGGAGACAATCGCAAACACAGCGAAGTCCTACCATTTGTTGGGTGATCCGTTGCTGACATTTGGATTTGACGCCCCGCCTCCGCCTCCGCCTCCGGGGGGCGGGTGCCCGCACGTCTTTGTTGAAACCGAGTCGGGTTTCGAGCGAGACAATACCATACTTAGCCTGGTAGCCGGAGAGTCCGCCGGAAACCCCGCAGCGAATGTCAGAGACTCGTATGTGCTCCAGTGCGAACCGATGGTACGAGGTGGAAAGTACCGGTTTGAGATTCGCGAGTTCGAAAACGAACACACATACCTCGACCAGTTAGAGTTGCTTGCCGTTGATCACGCCGAAGACACTAACGTTAGTGTGCTTGATGACGGAACCATCGTGGTTCATCGGGATCATATCCTTCCAACCAGTGCGACCACCGGTAGTGGCGACGACGTGTTGGTCGAGTTGAAAGACGTGGGTGGCGCTGTGTTCAAAGGTGAGGCTGGCGATGAGGTTACGCTACACTACGTGATTCCACGACACGCCAGTCTGGGATTTGTATTACGGGCCGGCGAGAAAGAAGATGTCCTTGAACCGGAGTTTTCGTCCGGGGCTGGCATCGAAGCACTACTAAGGGTGCCTGGCAGCGAAGAGTTTGTTTCGATGGGGTCGTTCATGCCTCGCGAGTACCTGGCACCAGATGCTCGGTTGATCACAGAACATCTCGCGGCAAACGGCATCTCGTCAGGCGCTTTCGAAGTGAAGCTGATCTGGCATTCGAGCCACGAACTTGACTTCGCTGGCATCATGGTTCCAGTAACGTTTAATCCCTTGGTTGTGGAGTCGCGCGCGTCGTCGATTCAGCACACCAGGTCTCCGGTCTCACTGTCGCAGCTGGCGGACACCGACGGATCGTTTGTGGAGCTTTTGCCCGGGCAACGCGTCGCCCTTGAGTTCGACGCTCTGCCCGAGGTTGTCAGCGGTAATCGAACCTTCATAATGCGCGCCGATGGGCACTACGTGAAGTCCCCGGCAGGCGATTCGCTTCCGACCAAGTTTGCATTGCGGGGCAATTATCCCAATCCGTTCAATCCGACAACGACCATTAAGTTTGATCTTCCAAGTCGAAGCTTTGTTGCGCTGAACGTGTATTCGGTCAAAGGCGCGCTGGTGGCGACCTTGGCAGGAGAGTCAATGCCGGCGGGCACGCACTCCCTAACTTGGGACGGTCGCGACCGACAGGGTGACTCGGTTTCAAGTGGGGTCTACTTCTACCGGTTGAAGACTTCGTTCGGAACGGAGACTCGCAAAATGACGCTAATGAAGTAGTGGTTCGTAGCGAGAGAGGGTGGCTGCAACTGGTGGCCACCCTCTCCGTTCCACCCCGTCCTGGAAGGACAGGCATTATGAGACTTCTGGTTGTGCTGGTCGCTCTGGGTCTTACCAGCGGTGCTGCGTTGGCGACGACCGAGCAATGGCTCGACACCGTCGACGAGTGGCGAATCGGAATGGGCGACGATGTGATTCTTGGTAGTGTCGTTGCTATCACGCGTGATAGCAACGGAACCACGTTCATTCTCGACGGACAGGCGAATACGATTCACGTGGTTGCTCCCGACGGCACGCCGCTGGCGCCAATTGGGCGCGCCGGCGAAGGCCCTGCAGAGTTTCGACGAGGGCGTGAATTGCTTTGGCTGAGTTCTGACCTCCTGGTACTGCAGGAGTCTCCAGCCAGGGCAGTACGGATCGCGACCAGCGGCATAGCGCGCAGCGATGTGAGTATTCCGGGTCGCGGTAGTGGTCATGTGTTTCTCAGCGGCGGAGCACAGGCGGGGGCGCACATCGTATTTCATCTGGGATTGTTCAAAAGGACCGAAACCAGTGTCGGCTTAGAAACCAAGTTTGTGCGCCTCAATTCCGATGAGGAGGGGGAGGTATGTTGGACGTACTTTCAAGACGCCAACCTGGCAGACCTCTCCAGCAGTGAGAGGGACGACTCCTTTCCGGTGTGGAGCCTCGATGAAAACGGTCGGTTCTACATCTCGATGGATTGGGAGCAATTTTTGATTGAGACGGTCAACGTAGACGGGAGTCTCGGGCCAGAGATCCGGCGGGAGGTCGCTGCGACCCAACGCTCACAAGCCCACCTGTCCGTCCTGGAGGCCAAAAAAACGGCAGGAAAGCTTCCATCCGACTATCGGGTTAGTGACACCCACCGAACGATTCAGATGATCCAAGCAAATCCCGGTGGCGGAGTCCGGGTCATTTCTGGGGCGGGCAAGCACGGGCAGTCCTCCGGCGTTATTGTGCAGTTCGATAGGTTTAATAGTCTTGGGCGGCTAGAGGGCAGTACTGTCGTTCGCGGCGAGTTTGCGTATGGGCGCGATTCGTTTCATCTCACTAGTGAATACATTTACGTTGTTACGAACACGGGGCATCTTGCCGGCGCGCAATCGTTCGAGGACACTTATGGCGTTGGCGAAGACGAAGTTGTTGTGGTTTGCAAAAGGCTTGTTGCCGATCAAGTTTCGATTCGCGGGGCCGGCGAGAAACTCTAACGTTGCATGGTCTATACCCGGTTCGTCGCATACCCGCAGCCCAAACCGGGTGTGCATTTTCTAGCCACCGTGACTGTTGGTAAGTTTTTCACCACTTTGTGAAACTTCTCCCCAAGTTTCGCGCGTTATGCACAACACCTCGGTCGTGTTCGCTTTGCATCGTAAACTTACTTTGCGCCGAAAAAAAAAGTTTTCATTTTTTGTGTCGCGCGCGCATTAGTGCTTGCCGAAATTTTCTACCGACTCTATCTTGATCTCGATGTTGCCGCATCTTTTCCCCGCATTTTTGGGCTGACCCGTCAAATATGTCTTGACGGCGGGTTACGCATCGTCTACGTTTCGCCCCAAGATATTGTGTAGTAACAACGTCAATGCACAGCATCCTGTGTATCCCAACTCTTTTATTGAAGTTACGGATTCCAACGTAACCATCAGCTAGTAAGGAGATCGGATGGAAAAGCAGGAAGACAAAGGCGTACTCCTGGTACGCGACAAAGAGTATGTGAAGTACGTTCAGTTGCTAAAGAGGGCGGAGAAAGAGGGACGTGTGGATGGGGATCACGATTGTGGACTGTGCGGGATGCGTTACAATACACGAGAAGAAGCCGACGATTGCTGTCGCAACAACTTCTCGTAGCGCGAGGATGAGGTTATGCAAGGCGTGAGTTCAGACACTAACACAATTCGGCAGTACTGCTCGGTCTGCAAAGATGAGTTCGAAATGGAAGTCATCAAGCAGGGGAGCAAAGAGAGCGTTCTGTGGTTGAAGTGCCCGGGTTGCCAGGGGTTCTTGCCGTACATGCCCGAAGAGGATGGCGAACTCAAGGAAGACGGCGATGAAGCCGGACAGAGCCTGGCGCTAGAAGACCTAGACGTTGAAAATGCCAAGGAGTATTCCGAAGCTAGTCTTTTCGAGATCGGTGACATCATTCATCACCGCTCCTGGAACGACTACGGAAAGATCTTGTCGAAGGAATCGCTACCCGGGAATCGTCGCACGATTTGGGTGCAGTTCGTTCGCCAGGGAAAGGTACAACTACTCGAAGGCGTACAGTAGGGAATATCCGTGCCGATGAAGCTGTGGCGATGCGTCTGGGTCGCGTTGGCGACGCTGGCGACCGTCCCCACGGTGACATACTCGGCAGGAGTGTTTCAGGACCCGTCCTTTAGGGCGGGTCTTTTCTTTGGCCATCCTCGCCCCAGCTTCTCCGCAAAAATCATTTCCACAAACAGAGATGCGCTTGATGCCAATCTGTTTGTCGTCGGCGGATGGTTTCCGGTACGCGACCGCGTCGCGGTTGGTATCGAACAGCCGTTTGTGTCCATCGCGGGCGCCGACGGTGTAAACAGTGGGGCGGGCGACACGCGTGCCGCGCTCCGGTTTTCGATCGTCGGTGGAAAAAGTAGCGAAGTCGCCGGATATATCGCGAGTGCGGTGGGAACGGGTAACGACCGGCTGTTCCCGTTCTCCTCCAAGTCGATCGATCTGACGCTGGGGCTGGCGGCTACCGACACGCTTGGCGCGACGATGTACTGGCTGGGCGCGTCGGCCACCCGAGTGTGGCGGCAGTTTGAAGGGTTGCCCGCGGCGATCACCAACGACAATCACGTGTCACTCGACGCAGGGTTGGGCGTGAACGTGCGGTTGGCGTCGGCAGGTCGTCGCCCAGACGGCACCACCGTGCCGCAGGCGTTGGTATTGCGAAGCGGCGGGACGTTTCATTCCTACAGTGGTGACGCCGACCGATTCGTTCTGTTTGGCGAAGCCGGGTGGCAACGCGACCTGCTCACCGCGACCGTCGGCGCGATCGCCGAGGCCGGCGATGACGCGGCGCGGCTGTTGGATCTCGGTGCTTACCTCGGCTTTCGGGTGGTGTATTGAGCCGTTGCAAGCGGGGCTCTGGGGTCGCACATTGCCGTACCGTTGCCGCCGTGTTGGCTCTGCGACGATCTCACCCCGACCTTCCTCGCCATTCCGTGTTGCCCCCGGGGTTGTCCCAGGATAACCCTTAAGGGATCCCCAGGATTCCCCTAAATGCCTTGTATTCCATCACTTAGCCTTGGCATGGCCATTGCGATTCTCCCCGCCCGGAAACAACCTCATGGCTTAGCAGCTAATCGAAAACACATCGGCGGCCGCCTGACGGCCCGGAGTCACCATGAGTCGAATCGCAATACTCGAACCCAATCGCTTGCTGTGCGAACTGCTGTCCAGTTCGCTCGCGCGCCAGGACTACCAGGTCGATTGCCTGGAGAGTCTGGACGAAGCACCCAAGCGACTTTCGGCAATTACGCCAGACCTGTTAATCGTCGACACCGACACACTCGGCGTCGACAGTGACCGCGCCATTGTGCAACTGCGCAAGAGCGGCGTGTCGTGTCCGATTTATGTCGTCAGCGAAAATGCCCGCGACGATGCGTTTGTCGATCGAATGGCGACGCTGGGGATTTCTAATCTCTTTCCCAAACCGTTTACCGACTTGGGTGCGCTGTTTCAGGCGATTCGAGCCGACTTGTATACAGTTCCCGCCGAATCGATGGTCGAAAACCTCGAGTCTCTACGGCTGGAGTTCATTACCGACCTGTCTCACCAACTACGCACGCCGTTAACCGCGATGAAGCTAGCGATGGATGGATTGTTCTCGCAGCTCGACGGCATGATGACCCAGCCGCAGCGCGGTCTCGCCGACATCAGCCGGCGCAACATCGACCGCATTGTTACTCTGGTCGAGAATCAATTGGACATGCTGCAAATGGTCATGGGCGATGCCAAGGTGTCTCGTCGATTTGTCGACCTTGACGAGTTGGTCTCGTCGTTACCGGTCCGCGTTTTTCGCGAAGAGACTTACCGCGACTCGGTACTGGTCACACCTTCAGACGCCTATCGTTCGAAGGGGCGACCGGTGTTTGCCTTTACCGACCCCGACCTTCTGCGCACCCTGATCGGATGCGTCCTGTTTGCAGGACCGCCGCGTGCCGAGCGTAGTCTGAACGTGGAGTGGGGCCGGTTTCAGACGTCGTGTCAGATTACGATCTCGGTCAACCTTGGCAATACCGGCAAGTCCGGCGAAGCCCCGGATGTCAACGTCCACGACTTCGAGCGCCGAGCCTACCGCGCGATGCTTACCCAAATTGGTGGCGATATGCGCATGATTAAGTCGCCCGAAGAGAAGCGCGTTGAGATCACCCTTCCCGTCGAACCGCGGTTCGATCGAAACAAAGACTTCCTTAATCCGGTACGGACGCTTCGGAAAGCCACCCAGCTAAACCAACAGGCGCTATCCTTCGTTCGCTGCGAGTTCGAGACCGATGAGCAGGGGCGCGGGCTCCACGGCGAAACTTTAGAGCGCTTCGTGGGAGAGTGTAGAGGCTTTCTGACCCTTGGAGACTCGTTGGTTCGGGGACGACACCCGGGGGCGTTCTACGTTGCCCTGGTTGATCGATCCGAGCACGAACTCGAACACATTCGTTCGCATTTGTCTCGGGTTGGCGAAGTCGTCGTCGACAACGAACTTTTCGTGTCGCGACCGCACACGATCATTCCTGATGATCGCGAGATCAATCAAATCGTCAGGCACTTGGAAATCGTTTAGCGAGAGCTAGCGGGTCGAGCTGTCCAACAATTCGCGGAATTGAGACTTGGGCCGACCATCGGTGCTGGGCTGGCTGGCGGCGGCATGTTCCATTAGCATCATACTCAGCGGCGTGTCGATGGTTTGCTGAATCGACATTGGACCGTCGATGAACTCAAAGGTTCCCGATTCGGCGGCGTCGACCAAACGCTCCACCGCGTCTTGTCCGGCCAGCTTGCCGACCTGGGCATGACAAGCTTCACCCTCGTCAAAGTAGATGCGTCCGGTGCATCCCTTCGCCCGCACATGCAACACACCAGTGTGGGGCTCGGCGTTTAGAAGCAGCATAATCTCGCGCAGGCCGAAGTGTTCGAGTTGACCGGAAAGGGTCGGGACCGGGGCGAACTTGCGGGCCAACGCTTTAGCCAACGGCGAACGAAACACCAGCGCCACAACGCCCAGCAGTGCAAACAGCCACCACCACGACGAAAAGAATGCACCTACGTTTTGCGGGGCGGCCTTGACCCACCCGATCGAAGTTCCAGCCCACCCGGCGTTGGTGGTGTCTGTTGCAGCGGTGTCTGCGCGCATAGTTTGCAGTCGCTTAAGTTCGGCGGCCGCCCATTCGTCGTCCGGGGTCTTGCCGAGCGTCTCTTGCAGTAGTTGTTCGGCTTCGGCGCGATCGGACGCGTCGGTCGAGTTGGCAAGCCGTTGGATCTTCGAAATGCGATCCTGCTGACGCTGGGCGGCAGCAGCCGAGCGCAAGCGGTTGCGAACCTCGGTGAATTGTTCGGAGTTTTCGATGACGATCGCTTCGTCGATTGCCTTTACCCCCGCGGTGTACTTGCGTAGCGACTCGTAGCAAACCGCGCGTTGAAAGTGGTACTCGGGGTTAGACTCGTCGAGTGTGGAGAGCAGAGACAGCTTGGGCAACGCGCCCTCAAAGTCTTTGGCCTCCATCATATGCAAGACTTCGTCTTCCAACGAAATCAACAGCATTCGGTTTACCTGTTCGAGGCGGGCAGAAATCTGATCGTTGCCGGGCGCAACCTTAACCGCGCGAATCAAAAGTCCCCGCGCATATTCCAACCGGCCGGAACGTTCGTAAACGTTGGCCAGCTCGATCATCGCCTGGACGTTTTCGGTGTCGCGCACCAGGAGTTGCTGATACGAGTCAATCGCATCATCCAGGCGGTCTTCGCTGAATGCGGTTCGAGCCTGCTGCCACACGTCCGAGTCGGACAGTTCCGCCCCCTGGGCAAAAACCGGCGGCGTGGGCAGCAAGACGTAGCTGAATGCCCACGCAAATACGAGGAGTTTTGCGATCGTTCGAGTCATCATTGCACCCGAATTTGCAACAATCATACCAGTTGAGGTACGCTGGGGAGCAATGTAACATGTTGTTATGTAATCGGTTACATATACGCGTGCAATTGGCTAAATCTGCACCCGCGGTTCATGCGGCCAATTTGCAAGCGTCAAGGGCGGGTTGATAGCCTCTCAACCAGGTTGGCGAGGAAGCCCGGGTTGGCTCGAATCAACTCGGTGCCGAAGCCCTGGCCGCTGACGCGATGCGGGGTAAACGATTCGCCGCCGATCAGTCGTTGTACTTGCTTGATGGCGGCTAAGGTTTGCATGTCATCGCGGGCGTAATAAGCCGTAGCGTTGGGCGCGTGGCGAAACTGTAGCGCCGTAATCAGGTCGCGTTGGTAGTCGACGGAGACTTCGGTTTCGAACCGGGGCGACAGGTAACTGGTTGCGCAACGAATGGCGAAGCGATGCATCGCCAACTCCACCCATCGTGAAGCTTGTCCGGCTGCGACTACGTGAATCGCACGCGAATCCAGTCCACTTCGCCGGCTTAAGTAGGCCACGGCGTTTCCGATGTCGTTGGGCAGACGGTCTTTTTGTTCGGGCGAAAAAACAAGCCCTGCTCGGAGCGAATCGCTACGACTATCCCCATGGCCGCGCAGGTCAACGGTTAATGCGTGTGCGCCGTCGATCGCGACCAACTGCGCCACCGCTTCGTAGTCATTCCTGAAGCCTTCCCAATCCGCAACAAACAGCACCGCCACATCTTTGCTTCCGGGGTAATAGGTGCCTTCCAGCGATACGTCGTCGGAGCGAATGTCGACGATGGAACCGCCGTTGGCCGCGGCAATCTCCATACGTTGTGACCGAGCTGCCGTGCGCGCTTCGGTAATTAGCGCGTCGGTAGACGCGGTAGCATCGCCATCGTTGAAGCGCCCCGAGCGAGCCATGGCAATTCTAAGCCCGTTGAGGTCTTCGTCGGTTAGCGCTTGCTCGACTCCGACAACGTGCAGGTATGCGTTGATGGCCTCATCGAATTCACCCCGCGCGTTAAACGCGTTCGCCAACGCGCGATGCGCTGGCCCCGCCTGATGTCGCGGCAGGTAGGTCAGCGCGGTGCGCGCATGCCACGCGGCTTTGTCGACGTCTTCGGCGTTTGTCGCCAACAACAGGTGCGTTTGGCCTCGGTGCAACCCCCGAATATCGTGGATTCGCCCGTACTCGACGGCTAGTCCCAGTACCGAGTCGGCTTCGCTGGCGCGGCCGGCGTCGGACAAATAGCGGCCATAGCGGTTCAGCGCGATAATGTCGCCGGGAAAGTAGGCAATGACCAGCCGGTAGCAGTCGTCGACACCGTCGTCATTACCGGCTTGCTCGTAGAGCTCTGCAAGCCAGAACAAAAGCGTCCGTTGTCTGTCGATGGAGGCGTCCTTGGCGTGGTTCACCCGCTCTTCCAGCCGCAGGATGTTCTCCTCTAGCGACCGTTCCATGTCGATGACGCCTTCCTGACCCCATGCAGGAACCCCGGCCCAGGTCAGTAGCGCCGCCACACACCATAGCCACCGCATCGTTAAAGCCCCAGCTCGTTGGAGGCGCGATGCATGGCGGCGATAACGTTGCCGATGTGCTCGTCGAGCTCCAGGTCGAGTAGTGCCGCCCCATCTCGGATGTCGTCGCGACTAACGGCCGCCGCGAACGACTTATCCTTTAACTTCTTTTTAACCGACTTCACCTGTACATCCGCGATTCGTTTAGACGGTCTCACCAGCGTCACTGCGGTGACAAATCCGCATAACTCGTCGACCGCGAACAACGCTTTCTTCAAAAGCGTGTCGCGGGGAACGCCAGTATGGTCGGCGTGCGACAGGATTGCCTGGACCAGTTCCTCGTCGTAGCCGCGGTCGCGTAGAATCTCGGCACCTTTAAAGGGGTGATCGTCCAACGACGGGTACTTTTCATAGTCGAAGTCGTGCAGGAGGCCCACCACCGACCATTGTTCCGTCGATTCCTGGTACCTTTCTGCGTAGAACGCCATCGCGGCTTCAACCGAAAGCGCATGTTTGCGCAGACTGTCGCCAGCGGTGAATTCGGTGAGTAACGCGTACGCTTCGTCGCGGGAGGGGAAGGCCATAACTAGACTCCTGAGTTTGCCAAAAACGCGGGTTATTCTATATATTAGGGGCTCGCTTCGAGGTACATAAGTTATATGTCAGCAAACACGCCAGATTCCAAACAAAATAACCCCGCCGATCGCGCCGCCAAGCGCCGTCGCCGCCGGGCAGCGCTTCGTCGCGTAGGTAGCTACCTGGCGCGATACAAGCCTGGGCTTGCCCTGGGCGGCGTGTGTCTGGTCCTGACCGATGTCATGCTGCTGGCCAACCCGTGGATTCTCAAACTGGCGATTGATGCGATCAAGGAGGGTACCGGCCGCGAGCGGCTTGCCATGCTGGCGGTCGCCCTGGTAGTGGTGTCGGCGTTGAGCGGAGTGTTTCGCTTTGGGATGCGCCGGATCATGATCGGGATCTCGCGTCGCATCGAGCTGGACATGCGCCACGACTTCTTTGTCCACCTGCAAAAGCTGTCGCAAAATTTCTTTAACCGCAAGCGTACCGGTGACCTGATGGCCCTGGCCACCAACGACCTTACCGCGGTTCGAATGTTAGTGGGCCCGGGCGTAATGTACTCGTTCAACACCATTATCACGGCAAGCTTAAGCATTGTGCTGATGCTCACGCTTTCGTGGAAGCTGACATTAGTGACCCTGTTACCACTCATCGCCATGACGGTCGGTGTTTACAGTTCGATGAAGATCATTCACCGTCTTTTTAGTGCTGTGCAGGAGCGGTTTGCGGCGATCAATTCGCGGGCGCAAGAGAATCTTAGCGGTATACGGGTAGTCAAGGCTTACGCCCGCGAGGAAAACGAAATCAAACTGTTCGAAAGACTCAGTGATGACTATGTCGAACAGAACATGAAGTTGTTTCGCGTGCAGAGTATTATGCAGCCGCTGTTTTCGTCGGTGGCCGGGTTTGGAGGTCTGGCGATTTTAGCGTTCGGTGGAAAGCTGGTTATCGACGGAGACATTACGCTGGGCACGTTCGTCGCCTTTAGTGGCTACATGACCATGCTAATTTGGCCGATGATTGCGCTGGGATGGGTAATGAACATTCTTGAACGGGGTCTGGCGTCGATGGAGCGCATCAACGGGGTGTTCGAGGCGCAACCCGACATCGCGGACGGACCCGACGCGGAAACCGGGACTGCGGCGGCGACGAATCGATCCATCGAGTTTCGCAACGTTACGTTCCGATACCGACCCGACACCGAGCCGGCGCTACGAAACGTAAACTTGCGAATCGAAAGCGGTGAAACGATTGCCGTGGTGGGTGCAACCGGCTCAGGTAAGTCGACATTGGTTTCGCTGATGCTTCGATTGTATGAACCCAGCGAAGGAGAAATACTGGTGGGTGGCCGTCCCTTGTCGGCGTTTCCTCTCTCCGAACTCCGACAGGTTATTGGTCTGGTCCCGCAAGATATCTTTTTGTTTTCGGCAACCGTGCGCGAGAACATCGGATTTGGCGTGACCGATCTGGGCGAGGAACAGTTGCTCGCCGTTAGTGACACCGCATCAATACGGTCCGAAGTTGAGTCGTTTCCCCGTGGGTTCGACGCCATGATCGGCGAGCGCGGGATTAACCTTTCGGGCGGGCAGAAGCAACGCGTCGCCATCGCGCGGGCGCTCGCCAAAGAGCCGGAGGTGTTGATCCTGGACGACGCTTTGTCGAGTGTCGACGCCAACACCGAAGAGGCGATTCTGCAATCGATGGTTGCCGAAATTGCCGACCGCACCGCCGTGGTGATCACTCACCGCGTGTCATCTGCGCGCGAAGCGGACCGAATTGTTGTGATGGAAGACGGGCAAGTGGCCGAAGTCGGTACCCACGATGAACTGGTGGCCCGCGACGGAATCTATGCCGATATGAATCGCCGTCAGATGATCCTTGCTGACTTGGAGCACTAGTGGATTACGTACAGGCAGACGAAGTACAGGGTAAAGCATATGACTCGACGCTCATGCGTCGACTGCTTCGTTACCTGGCGCCGTACCGTTCCAAGGTGGTACTTGCGATCTTGCTACTGGCTTTTGTTTCGCTGTTTCAACTGGCGCCCCCTTACCTGACAAAAATCGCGATTGACCGTTACATCACCGATACCGGGCTCGAAACCGCGGCTCGATATTCGGGGTTGTTCAAGATTGCCGGGTTCCTGGTGCTGACGTTGGTAATGGGTTTCCTGATTAACTACTTTCAAATTTACACCATGAGCTTCGTGGGTCAGCGAGTGATGTTCGACCTGCGCATGCAAATCTTCCGGCGACTGCAACGAATGGACGTTCAGTTCTTTGATCGTAACCCCGTCGGACGCCTGATGACTCGCCTGACCAGCGATGTCGAAGTTCTTAACGAAATGTTTACCGCGGGCGTTGTCGCCATCTTTCTCGACGTGTTTACGCTGATGGGCATTATCGGTGTGTTGCTGTATCTCAACGTGAAGCTGGCGTTGTTGACGTTCACCGTGGTGCCATTCCTGTTTATCGCCGCACATATTTTTCGTTCGCGTGCTCGTGATTCGTATCGCAAGGTGCGGGTGCGGCTGGCGGCGCTGAATTCGTTCTTGCAGGAGAATGTGACCGGTATGGGTGTCGTGCAGATGTTTAACCGCGAAAAAGCCCAGGCGCGAAAGTTCTCTGCGCTAAACAACGATCTTTATGATGCTCACATCCAGTCGGTGATGGCCTACGCCGTTTTCTTTCCTACGATCGAGTTACTAAGTTCGGTGGCCATCGCTCTGATTCTGTATTTTGGGGGCATCGACGTGGTCGGCGACGCGCTGACCTTTGGTGCGCTGGTGGCGTTTATTCAGTACGCGCAACGGTTTTACCGTCCCATCAGCGATCTTTCTGAGAAGTACAACGTATTGCAGTCGGCAATGGCGTCGTCGGAGCGAATTTTCACGCTGCTCGATCGCGAACCCGAAATCGTTGATGGCGCCAACACCGCCCCCATTCCGCAGGCTCCGGGTGAAGTGGTCTTTGACAACGTGAAGTTTGCCTACAACGCTGGCGACCCGGTACTGCATGGAATCAGTTTTACAGTCAAGGCGGGCGAGAAAGTCGCGATCGTTGGATACACCGGGTCGGGAAAGACGACGATTATTAACCTGCTGTCACGATTCTATGAAGTCGACGACGGACGTATCACCATAGACGGGGTCGATATTCGCGACTACCGAATCGCTGACTTACGACGTTACATTGCGACGGTACTGCAGGATGTATTTCTGTTTTCCGGAAGCGTGTCTGAGAACATTCACCTCGGCGATCCCAATATATCACGCGAGCAGGTTGAAGCCGTCGCCGAGTATATTAACGCCGCGCGCTTCATCAACAAGTTGCCCAACGGGTACGACGAAGAAGTTGGCGAACGGGGAAATTCATTGTCGGTGGGCGAAAGGCAGTTGTTGTCGTTCGCCCGTGCGTTAGTTTACCAGCCGCATTTGCTGGTGTTGGACGAGGCCACTTCCAGTGTCGACACCGAAACCGAAGAACTCATCCAGGACGCGTTGACCAAGTTTATGGCCGAACGAACCTCTATCGTTATTGCCCATCGTCTATCTACAATTCGCGACGTAGATCGTATTATCGTTCTGCACAAAGGCGAAATTGTCGAGCAAGGTCGGCACGACGAACTGCTGCGGTCCGGAGGGATGTATTCCAAGCTCTACGAGCTGCAGTTCAAAGACCAGGAGTCCGGTTCGTAAGTGGCGGCGACCGACGGGAATCGGGAGATGCCGTGGAGCGCGCGCTAAAGTTCATACTGGAAACGGTGGGACACGGTGTTCGCCGCGATGACGGGCCGCCGCCGTCGATTCCTGCGGGCGCCGATCGCGAGTTCGAGACGTCCTTGGTTTCGCTAGCCTCTTACCATGGCGTTGCCGGTTTTGTAGCCCGTGCGTTTGCCGAGCTTTCCCTCCCACCCGGTATGTCTCGCTTCAGCGTGACCCGTTTGCAACACCACATCGCCGAAACCGACCGCCGCACGCAGGCCCGTTTTCGTCTGGCGGCGGAATTAAGCGAAGCTTTCACCCGCGCGCGTATTCGGCATCAGTTCTTGGGCGACGTGTGGTCGGCGGCGCAACTTCACTCCAATGGGGAACTGCGGCCCATCGGCAGCATTGATATCCTGATTCCGGAATGGGAAATCGGTAGCGCGCTCGAACTGCTCGATCGCGGCCGTTTTTTTTCGCTGTTCAACCACCCGTGGTGGATGGCGCTTCCGGGCTTTAGTAGTGAGGCCCACGCCGAACGCGTGCGGGCCGCACGGGACGTTGCACGTTTTCACCACTGCGTAGCGCCGTTAGTCCTGCGCAACGCGCGGGGTGATACCGTACGGCTGCGAACCCGCGCCGTCGATGCCGGATATCCGCCGTTGGAAGAGCTCTCCTGGCGCGCGGAAAACCGTTTGCAGCTGCCGTCGGGAACGGTGCCCGGCGTTTCTGTTACCGTGCAGCTCGAAGACGCCGTGGTTGGGTTCGTTGGGAGCCGCTACGAAGCGCTGTTGCGAGCCGTGGACGCGGCGCACTTGTTAACCCGCTGGTCCGATCGTGTCGATGCCGAGTTTCTTCGCGACGATCTGACGAATCGGGGAGCAGGTGACGTGTTTGATCTGGGGCAGCAAGCCATCGTCGATATGTTTCGCTTGCGACCACAAACATTCGGCAGGCTTCCGATGTCTCCGTTCACTCGACTTCTCCTACAGCTTGCCTGGCGCCGCGACCCGCGAGCGCCTCTTCGGCGCGCCGACCAGGCGCCATCGCGGTGGCTGTTTGGCGCCGCAGGTTTTCAAGGTGGTCACCGTCGCCTGAAGACCCTTGCCCGACGTTGGCTTCCCCCCGAGCGATGGCTGAAGTCTATGTACGGCACCGACGACCGCTCGCGCAATTGGTGGAAGTTTGTACGCGGCGCCGATCGCCCCCGCCCGACACCTCGCCACGTCGAACGCATGGCGAATCCGTATCATGTCGAGCGTTACGATGTCTAAAACGCCAGCAGACCTGGTGGTGGACGCGACCGGCTTGTTTTGTCCGGTTCCGATCATCAAGGCAACTGACGCTTTTCGCGGAATGCACTCTGGTGCGGTAATCGAACTAGTATCCGATGACCCTGCCATCGAACACGACCTGCCAGCGTGGGTTCGTGCGCACGGGCACGTCCTACTCGACCACAAGCGAGAGGGGCGGGTATATCGCTACTGGGTGGAAAAGGCGGCGGATTAGGTCACGAGCGACGAAAACAACTCGCGTGTCTTTTGGACCTCAACCTGGACCATTTGCTCCAGGTCCTCAACATCGGCGTCGGATAGCTTGGCCCTTTCCAAAGCACTCTTTTTGATTTTGTTGGGTGCGCTTTCCGGGACGTCATTTAGGGCACGGTGCGCTACCAGGTTGCCGACATACACCGACAAAGCGACCGCGCCGTTGCTCTTGGCAAGTTCGGGGTCGTGGTGATACTTGATGGCGTTGATCAGCGATTCCGGGAACTTCCACTCCCGTCCGATTCGTCCACCAACCATCCCGTGGTCGGCACCGATGACGTTGTTTTCGGCTTCGTGCGCTGGCGTACCCGACGCGATGGCCTGGTTGATCGCGCTTAGCGATTCGACGATGTGTTCGGCGACGAGCAACTTGCCACAGTCGTGAAGCAAACCACCGGTGTAGGCGCCCGGAGAGTTTTCTGCGTCGATCTTTCGGCAAATCGCCTCTGACGCGATCGCGGTGCCAAACGCGTGACTCCAGATTTGATCGGCGGTGAGGTCGTACCCCGGAAGACCGTTCTTGAACAGCCCCTGGGTTCCCAGCCCGACGGTAATCTTGTACACGGTCTTGAATCCCAGCAACACCACGGCGCTGCGGATCGACGTCACTTGCTTCGACAAGCCGTAGTACGACGAATTGCACAGCCGTAACAGTTTGGCGGTTAACGCTTGATCCTTTTCAATGAGTTCAAGGATCTCGTCGAGGTTCGCATTCTCGTCGGCAGTAAGCGTAATCAATTGGGTGATAACGTCCGGCATCGCCGGCAGCGTATCAATCTTTTTGATGATGTCCTTGATGGTTGGCACGTCGCCCCTTGTCATGATTGAAACCCACGAAATGTTCTCGCCTACGTGGGTATCGGAACCGAGGGCTCGGGGCTTTAGGCATTTCCTGGGGGATCGGCGCGCAGCCGACGTTTCGGGAAGTTAGAACGTGCCGCTGATCAGGCGAGGAGTAGACCGACGGTTGGGCTGCTCTACGGCCACGGTGCGGTTGCCGGCGCCGCCAGCAAGAACCTCTGACATCCGCTGCAAGTAAGACCCGCGGACGACGGCAAAACGTTCCATGTCGGACGTCGGTACCGGCTTCTTTGCGGGCAACTTTAGTCGACGTGGATTCACCCAACTCCCACCGCGTTTTACCCGGTAGCACACGTGGGTGCCGCGCGCGTAACCGGTATCGCCCACGTAGCCGATCAACTGTCCCTGCTTGACGCGAGTTCCTTTGCGGACGCCTTTAGCAAACCCGTTCATGTGCAGATAGTAGGTGGTGTAGGTGTTGTTATGCTTAATCTTGACGTAGTTGCCATTGCCTTTGGTGCGCGTGGCTTCCAAAACAATTCCGTCGCCGGTGGTAAAGATCGGCGTGCCGCGGGGGGCTCCGTAATCGGTGCCGTAATGCGGTTGCACGCGTTTGGTTACCGGGTGGTAGCGACGCGAACTAAAGCTGGAAGTCACTCGGGAGTATTTTACCGGAGACCGCAGCAATGACTTCTGCATCGAGTTGCCTTCGATATCGTAGTAACCCGAGTTTTCGCCACCCGGCGTAAACAGCACAGCGTGGTATTCCTGCCCGGCGTTAATCAAACGCGTCGACAGTAGCTCGTCCATGTAACTTCGGCCGTTGGGATAAACCCGCTCGCGATACAGCGCGGCGTACGTGTCACCCTTGCGAATGTCACTGAAGAAGTCCACCGACCAGCCGAGGATTTCGGCCATATAGTCTGCCAACTCGATGGGAGCCTGCTGGGCCACCAGCGACTCGTAAAGCGACGTCTCGATGGTGCCAGTGGTAACGCGATACACCGTCTCGTAGGCGACGGTGTCGAGCGCGGCCACAAACGTTTGTTTGTCGCGCCAAACTCGCAGGAAGCGGTCGTCGCTGACGTAGAAGTAGAGCGAATCCATGACCCCGCTGGTGTTCCACAGGTCGAACTCCTGTCCGGGGCGGACATATTTTAAATTGTGCTTTGACCGGGATGCGGCTACCGCGCCTTGAATGTCTTCCGGCGGGACTCCCAGTTCACGTAACTCTAAATAAATAGAACTGTTACGTGATACCTGGCCGCGTATGGGCTCGGCGCTGTAAGCCGGGAGCAGGTCGGTTGGCTGCTTTGCGGCGGTATCGTGTGGCTGCGTCTCTGGCTGGGTGTCCGTAAGTAAGGCCAGCGGTGCGACGGACGCGGTTTGCACCGAATCGGGTGCCAGACGCCCCAATAAAGTGTCGCGGCTGGCGTATACCAGGATGGCCAGTACGACGATCATAATGGCAGGGTTTAATCGGAGTGGATCGCGACGCACAAATGTTTCCTCAAGCCAGTGACAACAAAGCAGTTGTGGGGATATTCGGCAATGCCGCCCCGCAGATCAAGGCTTTTCTTTTTATCCCTGCAATCGCGGTGCCGGAAGACACCGCGACTGCAGGAACTTTGGCCGGAAATGCTACTTGAGAAGGACGAGCTTGCGCGACTCAATCACTTTTCCCGCGACCGCGAGCCGATAAAAGTACACTCCCGACGACGCGGGGCGACCCGATGCGTCCGCACCGCGCCAGACTGCGCTATGGTCACCGACTTGCTTTACGTCGTCGACCAGGGTTGCGACCAGCGCGCCGGACACAGAGTAAATGGAGAGGTTAACGCGACCAGTTTCCGCCAGGCGGTAAGGAATGGTCGTTATCGGGTTGAACGGGTTGGGGTAGTTGCGGCCTAGCTGCGTCACTTTGGCAACGTCGGCGCTACTAATTGTGGCGACGTCGTAGTAGATGGCGGGCGACCAGTCCCCGGCGTCATCTTCGGCGTCGATTCCGCGAACCCGGTAACAATGGGTTCCAATCTGATCGGGAACAAACTGCGTTTGGGTAACGCCCACGTGCTGCGTCGTGCTTATCGTTCCGCAAGATGGAACAAACGAAATGTCGTCCACAAAGATACCCGACTCTACGACGAACGCGTCGGTGATGTATTGGATCTGAACGATAACTTCCTGTCCCAGAAATGCGGTTAGCGGAAAAATGCCTTCGACATAGCCTCCGGAAAACCCGGTGATGCCGTTGCCGACATTGCTTCCGTTGGGGTTGCTGTTGGTGGTAATCGAACCGGCGATGGGAGTGAAGATGCATCCGCCGTCGGTGCTTACCGTGACGTAGGCATAGTCCCAGTCGGTTTCGATCTCATAGTCAACCCATAGGGTTAACGTATCGCAACTGGCGTCGACCGTGAACGGACGGTCGAAAGTAATTAACTGGCGCAGGTTGTCGCCCATTCCCGAGTAATAACTATTAATGCCCGAGTTGGGGTTTGCGGCCGATACAGAAAAGCCGTCAAACGTGAGGTTGGCGTTGGCAGCTTCGGCCGCGTCGGGAGTTTTCTGCGGGTCGATACAAACCTCAACGTCGTAAGCCACTGCGGGGTTTGGGTCTTCCGGGTTCGGGCCGTCCCACGCGACCGTGTGAATGGGCGCAAACGGGGCGCTAATGGTGGTGTTAGCCGGGACCCAGGGCCCCACCACGCGGTACGGGTTTTCGGCGTATTCAATTACCTTCAGGTTCATGTCCAGGTTAAGGCTGACCGTCGCCGCAATCATTGTATCGACCGGTCCGAAACCACCCTGGCCCGCGCTGTTAATTTCGGGTGTAAACGCGAAGATCTTGTTGCGACTCGCCGTGTCGGCATAACCCCAATCGTCGGAACCGCCATTGGTTGTATAAATCGCCCCCGACGCCGGGTTGCCTGCCAGGTATCCGTTGGTCGCGGTGAAGATCTCGCCGAGTTTTTGGAAAACCTTGTGATCGTCGGTGTAGAGATAGTCGTAGCCCCACGGGTATAACAGCAACTCGCCGTAGCTGTGGTACGAAAGCCAGATGGTGAACTCGCGACTATCCACAAACGCTTCCAACGCAGCCGTCTCGGGTTCAGAAAAAGGACCTGTTCCCCGGTAAGTAAGACTGCTCGGGTTTGGCGAGGATCCGACGTTGTCGAATCCCCATAGGAATCCGAAGTTTCGGTTCAGGTCGACGCCAAAACTGCCGTCGCCGTTGTTGCGACGGTTCTTACGCCACCAACCGAACGAACTCCCGCCGTTGTTGTCTTCGACATATACGTGACCGTCGGGGTTGAGCATGGGAATGATGAAAATCTCGCGGTTGTCGACCATCTCGGTGACGAAAGCATCGCTTCCGTAGTTGGCGCACAAGTACTCCGCAAGGCCCAAGGTCACTTCGACAGTCATGATCTCGCGCGCGTGCAGGTTGCTCATGATCAGCACTTCCGCCTCGGCTTCGTCGACTGTCGGATTGTCGGAAATCTTAATGCCGCGAATCGCGCGCCCCTCCAAACTCGTGCCCATGACAAAGTCGTCCACGATGTTTGGGAAGTTGGTGGCCAGCAGCGTCAGCGCGGTGTCGGTTTCCAGGTAGGTGTGGTAGCCGTCGTAGTCGGGCCCAAAGGGGCGGCTTTGCTGAGGGATATCGTCGATAAACGCGAGGGTCGAAACCGGGTAGTTTCGGCGCTGCAAGTAGGCCAGCTGCTCGTCGTTGACGATTGCGTCGAAGTGGCCACGCAGCGGATCCAGGTGCACGATCTCGACGCCACGGGCCTCCAGGTCGGATACCTGGCCGGGGCCCTTCAGCGGGATGCGGACCACCGAGGTCTCGGCAGTAGCGGTTGAGTTTAGCGACGCGACCATCAGGAGCGCGACGAGAGCGATTAGCGCGGGGCGCATGAAATGTCCTTTCGATTCGACGGAGCAATTGCGGGCGAGTCCAAGCCCGTTCATTATACCAGAGAGGCAGAATGATGCCCATTGGCGCGGAGAAACCGTAGACGGACAACGGGCCACAACGATAAACTATGCAGACCCCTACCCGGCTTTAAACCAATGAGCAACGATTCCTTACGTCACCGGCTCGACCGGATCAAGCAACGTGCACGCAGCTTGCGCGACGCCAATGCCACCCGCGACGCGGTTGGCGAGTTGGTGCGCTCCGGCGTGGTATCGCGCGCGAGTGAACTGGCAAACGTTCCCGACGAACGGCCACGACGGTCGGAGCGCTTTCTGACGCTGGATGATTTCAAGACGGCGCCCAAGTCGTTGGCCGAAGCGGTGCCGGGCGAGGAAATTCGGTTTGGTGGCAAGACGCTATGGCGACTGCGGCAGGTCGGCGTCGAGATCGATCCAGACGCAGAAGCCGAAGCCAAGCTGCTGGCATCGCTGCGGCGCTGGCCGGACAGTGCGACCGCAGTCGCGTTTGATTTGAACACGGGTAGTGATATTCGTCGCGGGTCACCGGGTTCCAACGAAGTCGACCCCGCCGATATTTTGTTTTTTGACCTGGAAACCACGGGCCTGGTGGGGAACGCGTACATGTTTCTGTCTGGAATCATGTACCTGCAAGACGGACGCCTGGTTAGCGAGCAATTGTTTGCGCGTGACTACGCCGAAGAAGAGACGGTGGTCGCATACACCGCCGATATGTTGCATCGATTTGGAACGGTGGTTACCTACAACGGTTTGTCTTTCGATTTGCCATTTGTTGCCGCTCGCTGTGGTTATCATCGCTTGCAACCCGCTCCCACCGGGCTGTCGCTTGATTTGCTACATGCCGCGCGCAAGGCGTTTCAAGGAATCCTTCCCAACCGTAGGCTGGTGACGGTCGAAAAGCACCTTCGCGGCGTGGGGCGTGACGGCGACATCCCCAGCCGTTACATTCCCGAGGCGTACCACGATTTCGTTCACAGCCAGGATGCTCAGTTGATGGAGAACGCAACCTATCACAACTGCATGGACGTGTTCACAATGGTTGTCATTCTCAATCGTTTGGCGTCGGGCGAACCACTAGGAGTTACCGAAGGTGCATTACAACCGCCTGGCGACCCTCACCTGCAACTACAGGACAAAAAACCACCTCTAGCCGAGCCATCGCCTGTGCAACCACACTCAGTTCACGAGAAAGTTTTAGACCGCTTGCGCCGACGACTGCGGAGATGGCGATAATGCAACCGGTTCGCTATTGGTTGGCGATTGCTGCCGTAGCCGCGCTGCTCGCGTCGGCGATTGTGGTGCAGTTTAGTGTGGCTCCTCACGGGTATCTCGACGCGGGAATGCATCGGCTGTTTCTGCTGCAGGTTGCCGCGATCACGACGCGTTTCCTGGCAATCGCTGTGGCGGTGACCGCGGCCGGAGGATTGCTCTGGTCGGTGGCTCGCGGTGCGGGCTGGCCGGTGGGGCGCAGCGTGGGGCTGGTGTCGATTCCGCTGGGAGTTGCGATCGGCGCGGCGGCGGCGGATGTTTTGTTGCAGCGATTCGTGGGAGTGTCCGCGTATGACATTGTTCAGGTGGGCTACGAGCGGCTCGCCGGAGAAACCGTCGAGCATCAATTGGTGTCCAATGTCGTCGAGAAAAAGCGGTTGCTGGTTACAGCGGGCATCGGTGCGGTAGCTACCGTTCTGGTTGCGACTGTCTTTTCGCGCGCTCTTAGCCGCGTGCCGGCCGGCTTTTGGCCGCGCTTTATGAAAGCAACCGCTACACCGGTCGCCATTCTCGCAGGCGTCATGCTGGCGGTTACCCTAGCCGCAGCGATTGCCGTTCGAACCATTGATCGCCCAGCGACGGGCCCAAACATCGTGGTGGTATGTGTTGATGCGCTTCGCGCCGACGCGCTGGGTTGTTACGGTTACGCGGAACCCACGACCCCGTTCATTGATGAGTTCGCCGCGTCGGGTCGCCTATACGAAAACGCGTTTAGTCATTCATCGTGGACGAAGACATCGGTCGCGACACTTTTTTCCGGTCAGCTCGATGTCGTCACCCGGGTATCGGAAGTCCATCACAAACTGCCAGCCGGGATTCACACCCTGGCCGAAAAGCTCCGTAACGCGGGCTACCGAACGTCGGGCCTGGTCGCGAACCCGTGGCTGCAACCCTCTTTTGGGTTTGCCCAGGGTTTCGAACACTACGACGACTCTTCGGTAAGCTCTGCCCGGCTTGCGGTCGAGGACGCGATAGCGCAGTTCGCCGCCGAAAGCCAGCGACCGTTGTTTATGTACATGCATTTCATGGACGTGCATAACCCCTATCGCGCACCCGCTCCGTACACCGACATGTTCGCCAAGAAGCCGGGGCGGTACGTGTACTTTAATGGGGCCGCGGACACAGTTACCGCGGAGACCGTCGCTTACACCCGCGCCCGTTACGACGGCGAGCTTCGCTACTTTGACGAGAAATTCAAACAGTTGGTGGAAGCGATTCGCGACCGGGACATGATGGACAACACCGTCATAATTTTGTGCGCCGATCACGGCGACGAGTTCAAGGAGCACGGTGGTCTTGGGCATGGCACCACGCTTTATCCCGAGTTGCTCCGCGTTCCGCTTATTATTTGGGCGCCGGGTATCGATGCGGTGACACCTGGTCGAGTTGTGGACGAAGTGTCAGTAATGGACGTTTTTGCGACTGTGCTTGCGCTCGCCAACGTGGATCCCGGCGAGAACCCGGATAGTCGCAACTTATTGGGAACACCGGCGGCGCAATATACGACTGTCTCAGGGGTTGTCCGCGTTGACACCGGCGAGCGCCTACTGTCGTTAACCGATCAACGATACGCCCTTATCCACAGCGTCGACCGCAATCGCGGGGCACTCTATGACCGCGTCGCCGACCCCGAATATCACCACGATCTCGCCGATTCGCTTCCCGCGGTGTACACGCAAATGGAAACCGACCTGCTTAAGTGGGTCGCTGGTTGGGCGCGATCGGGCCACGAAGCGGGCGCGATCGACAAGAAAACTATGGAGAAACTCAAAGCCTTGGGTTATCTATAGTAAGTCGCGTCGCCACGCGACAAACGGCGTGCTCTGGACATAGTTGGCAAAACACCGCGCCCGGCGGTGTTCTCAGTCACGTCTTTTTCCTTTGGGGGTTGTGGGTGGACGTAGCCAAGTTTCTGCAGCATATCCGTTCTTCCGACTGGTACGACAACCAGATCCATCACGTCGAAGAAATTTCTCCGCGCGCGGCCGAGTTCGCCGACCTGGAAGCGCCGCTTTCCGAGCGGATGCGTAGTCTACTGGCCAGCGACGGTATCGAGCGCTTTTACACCCATCAAGCCACCGCGATTAATCACGTTCGTCGTGGCGAGCACGTTGTGATTGTTACCGGCACCGCTAGTGGCAAGACCTTGTGCTACAACACACCGGTTTTGGAGTCGCTGGCCGAAGGCCACGAGACTACCGCGCTTTATCTGTATCCCACGAAAGCCCTGGCCCAGGATCAACTGCGCACGTTGCAGCGGTATCAGCAGGCCGATACCGGACTTCCATTGGTGACGGGGACATACGACGGCGACACACCGCCCACCGCGCGCCGCAAGCTAAAGAACGAAGCGAATGTGTTGTTAACCAACCCGGACATGCTGCATTCCGGCATTCTGCCCAACCACGGAAGCTGGTCGGCCTTCTTTAGTAAATTGCGCTACGTCGTGGTCGACGAGATTCATGCATACCGTGGAATCTTCGGAAGCAATGTCAGTCACGTGTTGAACCGACTAAACCGGGTATGCGCGCACTACGGTTCGCGGCCAACGTTCGTGTGCTGCTCGGCAACCATCCGCAATCCGGAAGAGTTGGCCGAACGCCTCACCGGTCAGTCGGTCAAGGCGGTCACCAACGACGGGTCGCCACGTGGGCCCAAGACTTTTGTCATGTGGAATCCGCCGTTCTTTGAAGGCAGTAACGTCGAACGTCGCAGCGCCAATGGAGAGGCGGCGCGCCTGTTGGCCGAGTTGGTGCAACGTGGCCATCAGACGATTTCTTTTGTGCGCGCCCGAGTGGTCGCCGAAGTGGTCACGCGTTACGCGCAGGAACTTCTCGAGCGCCAGGCGCCTTCGCGTGCGCGATCGATTCATGCGTATCGCAGCGGATATCTGCCCGAAGAGCGGCGCGAGATAGAGCAACGATTGTTTGGCGGTGACCTGTGCGGAGTCGTCAGCACTAACGCGTTAGAACTTGGAATCGATATCGGTCAACTGGAAGCGGCGATTTTGGTGGGGTATCCGGGAACTATCGCGTCGACCTGGCAGCAAGCCGGTCGCGCCGGTCGGGGAAACCAGCCGTCGTTGGTGTTTCTGATTCCTTACGACTCTCCCATTGACCAGTACATGGTCAAGCACCCGGACTACTTCTTTGGCCGGTCGCCGGAACACGCGATCATCGATCCGCTTAATCCCCACATCGTCCTGTCGCATATGCGTTCCGGTGCTTTCGAGTTGCCGATTGGGCAAAACGATTGGGACATGTTCGGTGACTATTGCGGTCCAATCTTAAAGATTCTTGAAGAGGACCGACAGGTGCGCCAACAAGGGGATAAGTTCTACTGGAGTGGCCCCAACTATCCGGCGGCGGACACGCCACTTCGCAATATCTCCGACGATGTTTATACCATCACCGACACTGGAGTGGGTAACGATCCGAAGCAAAAAAACCGGGTCATCGGCACTATCGACGAGCCTGGCGCGTTTCAGCAACTGCACAAAGAAGCCGTCTACATTCACCACGGCGAGACCTACTTTGTTACCGACCTGGATTTGACCAAAAAGATCATATCGGTGGAAAAAGAAGACACCGACTACTACACGCAATCGATAACCGAAGTAAAAATTAAGGTAGAAAACGAAGAACTCAACAAACGCATCAGCGGGAGCGATGTGTATTGGGGGGATCTCTCGGTTACGTCGATTACGTATATGTTCAAGAAAATCAAGTTCGGCACCAGGGATTCGCTAGGCTTTGGCGCGCTCGACCTTCCGCCGTTGCAACTGCTAACTACCGGCATGTGGATTCTGCCGCACAAGGAAGCCTACGAGTTGGTCAAACGAGCGGGGCGGGTTCCGCGCGAAGGCTTACTGGGAATATCAAATGTACTTAAAGAAGTAATTCCGCTTTTCGCGATGTGTGATCGCGGCGATGTCGGCGCGTCGGTGGACTCGTCCGCTGCGCACGCGCCGGGGATCTATGTGCACGATCGGTTTCCCGGCGGGTTGGGATTCGCACTAAAAGCCTACGACATCATCGACGAAATTCTGCGCGCGTCGCTTGACCTCATCAACCAATGTAACTGCTTGGGTGGGTGTCCGTCGTGCGTGGGTTCACCGCTTCCACCGTATTCTCATCTCGACCCCGACGCCGATACGCGGGGATTGATTCCCGACAAGGAGTCAGCCAAGTCGATCCTTCACCATCTGCTGCATTTAACCCCGTATCAGCCCGAAGGCGATCGTGAATCCAACGCCGACGTAGCCCGACAGGAAGCCGAGCTACGCGAAAAAATGGACGCCGTCGAACTGCCGATTACACTGGAGAAAAAGCTGCGCGAACGCGTCGGCAACCTCAAGCGTGGCGGGTACGGCGTGTCGCGCCGGTAAAAAGTCCGTTACAAGCGCAGCAAAACCTGTTAGTTAATCCGCAACACACGTGGCGGCACGGGTCAATATTATCGGAGCAGATTCATGGAACAACAAGTTAGCCAGCTAATCGACGTCGGCGTACAGTTTGGGCTGAATGTGCTGGGTGCGGTTGGCGTACTCATCCTGGGCCGGATCATTGCCGGTTGGGCACGGAGTGCGGTCCAGCGCGCGCTGACCAAATACGACGTTGACGTTACGTTGAGAACGTTCCTGACCCGCATGACATTTGTGCTGGTCATCGTGTTTGCCGTAATCGCGGCACTTGCACGCTTCGGCGTGCAAACCACATCGTTTGTTGCAGTGCTGGGTGCTGCCGGTTTTGCTATCGGCATGGCGCTTCAAGGTTCACTGTCGAATTTTGCCGCCGGCATTATGATTATTTTGTTTCGTCCTTACGGCGTTGGCGACGCGATAGAAGCCGCCGGTGTTACCGGCACGGTCAAGTCTATTCAGTTGTTCACGACCGAAATCGCGACGTTTGACAACGTTAAGGTGGTGATTCCTAATGGACAGCTATTTAGCGGTGTAATCAAGAACTTCTCGGTGTACGACACGCGACGCGCCGATATTACGGTGGGAATTGCTTACGACGCGCCAATCGACCGCGCGCGAGAGATTGTTCTGGAACTGCTAGGCAACGACGAACGCGTGTTTAAGGACCCCGAGCCACAGGTCTTTGTCAACGAACTCGCCGACTCGAGTATTAACTTGCTGGTTCGGTTCTGGACCAAGCGTACCGACTTTTGGGGCGCCAAGATGGCGGTAAACGAGCAAATCAAGAGCGACTTTGACATCCATGGCATCGAAATCCCGTTCCCACAACGAGTTGTACATGTGCGGCAGGTCGCCGCAGGGGACTAACGAAACGATTGTGACCGGGAGCAATGGCTTTGTGTCGATAGGGTAAGCGGAGTTTCGCTCTTAACCTAAGGAGTAAGAATGACAGCAAATGTATGGAAGAAATGTTGGGGAAGTGTGGTGGCTGCGGCGGTGCTGCTAGGTGTCGCGATGACGCCCGCGCTCGCCGATGACGAAAAGCGCGTTCTCGAGCCGGGTAAGTGGTACTGGTCGGCCGAGGGTGGAATCAACCTTAGCCAGGCTTCGTACAGTGATAACTGGTCGGGTGGAGATCGTGGGGCGATCGTGTGGACTGGAATCTTTAACGCCAGTGGCGAGAACCAACTCAACCCCAAGCTGAACTGGTTGAACACGTTAAAGCTGGCCTTCGGTCAAACGCACCAGCAAGTGGTGGACGGCGACGGTGAACGCAGTTGGGATCGCCCGGAAAAGTCCAGCGATCTGATCGACTTCGAATCGGTTGGTCGTTTTACGCTGGGCGGGTGGGTTGATCCCTACGTTTCGTTTGGAATCGAGAGCCAGTTCATCGACGCCACCGATCCATTTGGTCGCGATCTTAATTTTAATCCGATCAAGTTTCAGGAAGCGGCCGGTGTGGCGCGAAAGTTCATCGACACCGAAGATGAAAGTCTCCTGAGTCGTGTCGGTTTTGCGTTTCGTCAGACGTCTCGTGACATCTTTGAGGCGGCACCGCCAAGTGACGCAACCGTTACCGAATCCACCAACGATGGCGGTATCGAGTGGATCACCGACTACAAGACCAAGATATTCGAAGACAAGGTAGCCTGGACGTCCAAGCTATCGGTGTTCCAACCCGTGTTCTACTCGGCCCAGGACGACTTCGACGCAGTTCTTGCAGATTCGCTGGTTGCGGCCAACCTCGACTCTAACCTCGCGGATTTCACGACCGTTGTGGACGTTGCGTGGGAAAACCTGTTTACCACTCAAATTACCAAGTTCATTGCGTTTAACTTTTATGTGCAGTGGATGTATGACAAGTACGACAACTCGGTACCGCTGTTAACCGATAGTAATGGTTCGGTCACCAACGCAGATGCGGCCCGCACCGCGACCCGTAAAGCGGGACAGTTTAAGCAAACGATGGCGATTGGAATCACCTACCGATTCCTCTAAGCGAACTAGCGGAAGTGTTAGGTTTGGCAACGGCGTCCTTGCGGGCGCCGTTGTTTTTTTTGCCTACACCTCCTGGACGGCGACTGGCGCGGTTTGTCAGCGGGAAGTCGAGCGACACCGTCGCGGACGCTTTGGCGCTAGCGCCGGGACTTCGCGGGCGTAGCGCAGGTAGCGCTCGCCAAAACAACTACGCAGGTCGCGCTCCTCCAGCCAACACATCACCGGGACGGCAGCGACTACCAGAGGCGCAAAAACCAACCAACTCAGGGACCCGAACAAAGCGCCCGATCCCAGGGCCGCAAGCGCCAGCATCAAGTAGCGTGGGTGCCGCACCCAGGCGTAGATACCACCCGTGTAGAGCGTTCGCTGGCCAGGATCGCCAAACTGCCGCGCCGACATCAGAGTGGCCACGTCGACGACGCCAAACGTCAGTGCCAGCAACGCTAGCGCGGCGCCGAGCAGGCCTACTCCGGCCCATTGCGCCGCGACCGGCCAGGCGTCAAGTGTGTCCGACCACCGGCCGTGGGCAGTCA
>CAZPQK010000001.1:0-51431 GCA_964588695.1 uncultured bacterium | reverse complement strand
AGTCATCGCGGCTGCGACGATGCCTATGTAAACGGGCGCGTGCAGCCAGTACGACGAAGGCCCCCAGCGCCGCCAGCGTCGCGCGAATAGCTGAAACCAAAGTGTTATTGGCGGCACGGGAAGGATAAGTGCGGCCAGTGCCGTTGCGGCGTAGGTGGAAAAGGCGCCAAACACGTCCAGGGGACTCGTCATCAATAGTTCTTAGCGGTGTGCGGGTCAAACGTGGCAATCCGACCAAGGCTGTTCTACAATGAGCCCAAGCAAAAAGGAGTATAACAATCATGGCTAACACACGGATCGAAAAAGATTCGTTGGGGGAGATGCAGGTTCCCGCCGACGCTTACTACGGCGCGCAAACGGCGCGCGCGATCGAGAACTTTCCAATCAGCGGCATCCGTTTTTCGCGACGTTTTGTAGCCGCGCTGGGCATCATTAAACGATCATGTGCTCGCGCCAACATGCACTTTGGCGATCTCGACAAATCAATCGGCGAATCCATTGTCACGGCTGCCAGCGAAGTGGTCGAAGGTAAGCTCGACGCCGAGTTCCCGCTGGATATCTATCAGACGGGAAGTGGAACTTCGACCAATATGAACGCCAACGAAGTTATCGCCAACCGCGCCGCCGAAGTCGCGGGCCACGAGCGCGGCGCCAAGTCGATACATCCCAACGACCACGTGAACATGGGGCAGTCCAGCAACGATGTGATCCCCACCGCGATTCACGTGTCTGCTGCGACGGCGCTGGCCGAGGACTTGATCCCGGCGCTGGAACATTTGCACAGCGCGCTGGCGGAGAAGGCGATTGAGTTTGACGACGTGGTCAAATCGGGGCGGACGCATCTAATGGATGCGACGCCGGTGCGCTTGGGCCAGGAGTTTGGCGGTTATGCAGCGCAATTGGAAAAATCAATTGCTCGGGCCCGTCGCGCCCACGACGTTTTGCTGGAGCTGGCGTTGGGAGGAACCGCAGTGGGGTCGGGAATTAACCGGCGGCGGGATTTTCCCCAAAAAGCGATCGGGTTTATCGCCGCCGACACCGGGCTTGGGTTTTATGAGGCGACGAATCATTTTGAAGCGCAAGGCGGCAAGGACGCGTGCGTTGAAGCTTCCGGCGAGTTGAAGACAATTGCATGCAGCTTTATGAAAATCGCCAACGACATTCGCCTGATGGGGTCGGGGCCGCGAACAGGGATTGCAGAAATCAACCTTCCAGCGGTACAGCCGGGCAGTTCCATCATGCCGGGGAAGGTCAACCCGGTTATGTGCGAAGCACTCACGATGATCTCCGCGCAGGTAGTTGGTCACGACGCCGCCATCGCAGTCGCTGGAATGAATGGGCACTTCGAACTGAACGTGTTTATGCCCATCATCGCTCACAATCTGCTGGAGTCCATCGAACTCCTTGCCAACGGCGCGCGAGTTTTTGCCGACAAGTGCGTGGTGGGAATCACCGCCAACGAACGCGCGCGGGAGTTAGTCGAACGCAACCTGGCGATTTGCACGTCGCTGGCGCCGGTGATCGGCTACGACGAAGCGGCCTCGATTTCCAAGGAAGCGTTTGCAAAAGGGATGACGGTGCGCGAAGTGGCTTTGGAGCGCGGAGTGTTGTCGGCGACCGAACTCGACCGCTTGCTTGACTTTCGTGCGATGACCGAACCGGAGGATTCCTGACGCATGGCGCTAACCTATGGCGAATACTTAAAGATCGACGGCCTGCTGGACCTGCAGCGAACCCGTTCGGAAGACCACGACGAAATGTTGTTTATCATTATTCACCAGGTCTACGAACTGTGGTTCAAGGAAAGCCTCCATGAACTGGACTACCTGGCAGAGCTGCTGAACAAGAACGACTTGTCGCGCGCGCATCGCACCATGAAGCGCCTGCTCACCGTGTTGAAAATCATGGTTGCTCAAATTGATATTCTCGAGACCATGACACCGTTGGAGTTTCTGTCGTTCCGAACCCGTTTGGAAAACTCGAGTGGGTTTCAGTCGTACCAGTTTCGCGAGCTGGAATTTGCTTTGGGGCGCAAGAGCGCAGATGTGTTTAAGCGGGTCGAAGCAGGGACGCCCGAACAAAAACGCCTGCGTGAGCGCTACGAAACTCCAGCGCTGTGGGACTGGTTTGTTCGCTTTCTGCATGCGCGCGGCTTTGATGTTCCGACGGATGTGTTGGACCGCGACGTAACCATGCCGGTTGAGCCCAGTCCGGCGCTGCAGCGTGTCCTGGTCGACATCTACCGCGGGCACGATGCCATCGCGAATTTTTGCGAGCGTTTGGTTGACTTCGACGAAGGTTTGCAAGAGTGGCGTTACCGACACGTGAAGATGGTGGAACGTACGATCGGCGCTAAGCCGGGTACCGGTGGATCGCCGGGCGTTGCCTATTTGCTGCAGACTATCAACAAGCCGCTGTTTCCCGACTTGTGGGCGATCAGGTCGGAGTTCTAGGTGTATACACTCTCCGACCTGACGACTTCGCCCAACGCGCTGGCGCCGCACTATACCCACTTTCGAGTCGACGAACGCGTCTTGCTGAGCGGCCATTCCCATCAGGCGTGGCCCGACGTCGGTCTTGATGCGCTGAAACAATCCTGGCTGGATGCTGCTGCCTATGTCGATGGCAAGTGGGATCTGGCCGAACAACAAGCGCAACTGGTTCGCGAGGGCTTTGCGGCGTTGTTGGGTAATCCGGGCGGCGATATCGCGCTCGCCGAAAACACGCATCACCTTATAGTCGCGTATCTGTCCGCGCTCCCTTTGCGCGAACGTCCACGAATTGTCACTACCGACGCCGAGTTCCATACCATCCGCCGTCAATTGGATCGCCTGGGCGAAGAGTTTATTGAGCTCCACAAGGTTCCGGCATTTCCGGTCGAAGACGTTGCGACGCGGTTGGCCGAAGCGGTTGACGATCGAACTGCAACCGTCATGGTGTCGGCAGTGTTCTTTAAGAGCTCGCGTATTGTTCCCGGGCTTGGCGAGTTACAGTCTACGTGCGATCGGAACGGCGCTCGACTTTTGGTGGACGCCTATCACGCGCTCGGTGTTGTACCTTACGAACTGGTCGATCGCGGGTTGGCCAACGCGTACGTCGTGGGCGGAGGCTACAAGTATTTACAACTGGGCGAAGGTGCATGCTTCTTGCGCACACCCGCAGGCTGCGACTTAGAACCGCTGGTCACGGGGTGGTTTAGCGAGTTCGGTCTGCTCGCATCCGACCAGGGACGCTCCGGCGTACGTTACGGATCGGGCCCGTCGCGATGGGCCGGAGCCACCTACGACCCAGCCAGTCACTACCGAGCTGCGGCGTCGTTTCGCTTTTTTCGGGAACACGGGTTGACCGCGGGGTTTCTTCGTCAAATTAGCCAGCATCAGGTGGGCCTGCTAACGAAAGCGTTTGACGCACTCGATCTGGACCCACGCGTCATCCGACGCGATACCGATGTGGCGCTTGATCAGGTTGGTGGGTTCCTGGTGCTGACCACACCCCACGCCCAGGAAATCGTTGAGCAACTTCTAGCACGAGGCGTGTTTAGCGACTCCCGCGGCGATTCGCTACGCTTGGGGCCGGCCCCATATCTTAGCGACGACCAGTTAGAGCGGGGGATGGATGCGCTTGGCGACGTAGTCCGCGCCATCGGGGGTCGTAGCGCCTAGCCGTTCCCATGGCGCATGCCGCCGCGGCCGCCATTTCTGGGGTCGGGCAAGTCCTTCCCCAACGCTTGCCGCGAGCACGGCAGTTTCTGCAGCGCGCGCGTCCGTTCCAAAGATACAAATCAGTGTTCTGGCCACCTTTGTCTCCAACACAGCAAAGGTTTGGTTTTTGCTACCCAACAATTTCGATCATATATTACACTTGCGCCGGTTGCCGCACCTCAGCAATTCACCCTGACACCTCATCCGGCCACTCAGAAATAGACTGCGAGGTTAGTAGATGAACGGACTGGTTAGCCTCTACCGAGCTTCGATCGGTAAGAAGGCGGTCATGGCCGTCACCGGATTCCTCCTCATTGGCTTCGTGCTGATGCATATGTACGGCAACTTGAAAGCCTTTCAAGGTGCCGAGTACTTCAACCACTACGCCGAAGGCCTCCGCGAAATCGGCGCCCCAATTTTTGGACACACCCACTTGCTTTGGGTGATGCGCCTGGGGCTGATTGCTGCGTTCGTTTTGCACATCGCTTCGGCGATAGCGCTTTCGCGCCAGAGCGCCGCGGCGCGGCCGGTGGGGTATGCATCGCACAAGAAGCTAAAGTCCAACCTCGCCAACCTCACCATTCGCTGGGGCGGGCTCACCATCGCGTTGTTTGTGATTTACCACCTGATGCATTTCACGTTTGGCGTGAAAGGCGTACACCCTGACTTTATTCATGGGGACGCCTATCATAATCTGGTCGTTGGTTTCCAGGTGACGCCGGTTACGTTCGTCTACATGCTAGCGGTTCTCGCCTTGGGTATGCATCTCTACCACGGCACGTGGAGCATGATTCAGACACTTGGTTGGAATCGAGTTCGATACGAGCAACAAATTAAGATTGCGGCCGCAGGGTTGGCCGTTCTGATTACGGTTGGATTCCTGTCGGTGCCCATTGGTGTGCTCGCCGGCATTATCAACTAAGGAAGAATATGCCAACACTCGACGCGAGAATTCCCGGCGGGCCGATCGAAGACAAGTGGGATCAACATCGGTTTCAGATGAAACTGATCAACCCCGCCAACAAGCGCAAGTTCAACGTCATTGTCGTTGGTTCGGGACTAGCCGGAGCATCAGCGGCGGCGTCGATGGCCGAGCTTGGTTACGACGTGCAATGCTTTTGCTACCAGGATAGTCCCCGTCGCGCGCACAGCGTTGCCGCGCAGGGCGGCATCAATGCCGCCAAGAACTATCGCAACGACGGCGACAGCGTGTTCCGGCTTTTTTACGACACCGTCAAGGGCGGCGATTACCGTTCGCGCGAAGCCAACGTGTACCGCCTGGCGCAGATATCGGTGAACATCATCGACCAGTGTGTCGCTCAGGGTGTTCCGTTTGCGCGCGAATATGGCGGTATGTTGGACAATCGTTCATTTGGTGGGGCGCAAGTGTCGCGAACGTTCTACGCGCGCGGTCAGACCGGGCAGCAGTTGTTGTTGGGTGCCTACCAGGCGCTTTCGCGACAAATCGCGACCGGAAAGGTCACCATGCATACCCGCAATGAGATGCTGGAACTGGTGATCATTGACGGTAAGGCACGCGGAATTATCACGCGTGATATGACAACTGGGCAGGTACAACGCCACCTGGCCGATGCCGTTGTTTTGGCCACCGGTGGTTACGGCAACGTGTTCTATCTTTCGACGAACGCCAAGGGGTGCAACGTTACAGCCAGTTGGCGTGCGCACAAACGCGGTGCTTATTTTGCCAACCCTTGCTTTACTCAAATCCACCCCACGTGTATTCCCCCTTCGGGGGATTATCAATCCAAGCTTACGTTGATGAGCGAATCGCTGCGCAACGATGGTCGCATTTGGGTGCCACGAAAGACCGACGACACCCGCGCGCCTAAGGATATTCCCGATGCCGACCGCTATTACTATCTGGAAGAAAAGTATCCAAGCTTCGGCAACCTGGTTCCCCGTGATGTCGCCTCGCGCAACGCCAAGACGGTTGTCGATGACGGCTACGGCGTTGGGCCGCTAAAGAATGGCGTGTACCTGGACTTCTCGGATGCCATTGAGCGCTTGGGTAAGGACGGAGTGGCGGATCGCTACGGCAACCTCTTCGACATGTACCACAACATCGCGGGCGAAAACCCATACGAAACGCCGATGCGAATATACCCCGCGGTGCACTATACGATGGGTGGGCTGTGGGTTGATTACAATTTAATGACCACCATTCCCGGGCTATTTGCGTTAGGCGAGTGCAATTTCTCCGACCATGGTGCCAACCGTCTCGGTGCAAGCGCGCTCATGCAAGGCCTGGCCGACGGTTACTTTGTTATTCCCTACACCATCGGCAACTACCTGGCACAAGAAGAGCTGGGGCGGGCCAGTACCGACGACAGCGCGTTTGCCGAAGCAGAGTCCGCGGTCAACGACCGCGTGAACAAACTGCTGTCTATTGGCGGCAAACGCACGGTGGATTCGTTCCATCGGGAATTGGGAAAGATGGTTTGGGACAAATGCGGCATGTCGCGCGACGACGCTGGGCTCAAGCAAGCATTGGAGAAGATTCCCGCCATCCGCGCCGAGTTTTGGGAAAACGTCAACGTGCCCGGTTCCGGCAACGACCTCAATCAGTCGTTAGAAAAAGCGGGGCGGGTGGCCGACTTTATGGAACTGGCCGAACTGATGTGTCGCGATGCCCTGGTTAGAACCGAGTCGTGCGGCGGACACTTTCGTGAGGAAAGCCAAACCGACGAAGGTGAAGCCCTTCGCGATGACGATAACTTTGCGCATGTTTCGGCGTGGGAGCATCATGGCGACCCGGCGGATGCGGTTATGCACAAAGAACCACTAGTGTTTGAAAACGTTAAGCTCACGCAACGTAGCTACAAGTAGGAGAGCGATGAAGTTCCAGCTTCGAATCTGGCGACAAAAGGATCAATTCGATCGTGGAAAGTTTGCGACGTACACGGTTGAAAACATCAGCGACCACTCTTCGTTTTTGGAAATGCTAGACCAGCTCAACGAAACGCTGATTGAAAAAGGTGAGGAGCCCGTCGCCTTTGACCACGATTGCCGCGAGGGAATATGCGGGAGTTGCGGCGTGATGGTCAACGGATACGCGCATGGCGAGAAAAAAGCAGTGACTGCGTGTCAATTGCACATGCGCGAGTTTCGCGATGGCGAGACCATAACTATTGAGCCCTGGCGGGCGAAAGCCTTTCCAGTGGTTAAGGACTTGATCGTCGATCGTTCGTCGTTGGATCGTATTATCCAGGCCGGTGGCTACATCACCGCGTCGACCGGCAGCGCTCCCGACGGTAACGCTATGCCGGTCGGAAAGCACGACGCCGACGCGGCATTCGATGCCGCGACTTGTATCGGATGCGGGGCTTGTGTGGCCGCTTGCCCCAACGCGTCCGCGATGTTGTTTACCTCCGCGAAGGTTACGCACTTGGGCAAGCTGCCGCAGGGGCAGGCCGAACGCAACTCGCGGGTTCAAGGCATGGTTCTGCAAATGGAAGAAGAGGGTTTCGGTGGGTGCACCAACTACGGCGAGTGCACCATGGCGTGCCCTAAAGAAATCAGTCTGGACTGCATCGCGCAGTTGAACTCGGACTTCATTGCGGCTTCGGTCAAGGACTAGGCCAGCGCTTTGTCTCCACGCTGCACGGTAACCACCGTGTGGATGCCGCCACGCACGTAGAAGTCTCCTACCACTTCGATAAAGCGGGGCTGGCACGCGTCCACCAGATCGTCGGTGATTTGATTGGTTACCGCTTCGTGGAACGCCCCCTCATCCCGATACGACCACAGATATAGCTTCAGCGATTTTAGTTCGACGCACAAGTCGCCGGGCACGTACCGAATTTTTATCGTGGCAAAGTCGGGTTGCCCAGTTTTGGGGCAAATGCAGGTGAACTCCGGGCAATCAAAACTGATGACGTAGTCGCGATCGGTGCGTGGATTAGGAAACGTTTCCAGTTGTTTGGATGGTTGCGTTGACATGTAGGCTCCCTGTTTTGACAATAGTAACGACGATACCAGTGGCGCGCAACTACTCCACCACTAGCGTTGCGGCGAGCGTTCCGTGATAACTATCGTCGTCGTAGAAAAAATCTCGCAGCTGATGGTTCGGAATTGAGGACTTTCGGTGACGAAGCAACCGAAGCTCGTATTCGCCCGGCGCCAGATTGGTCGGAACTGTAAAGCTTAGTTCGTCTCCCAAAAACTTCTTATTCGCAAACTCGGTAGCGTCGAAGCGTTGGTCAACCCGGTATCGGTAGAGTTCGCGTTTGACTCTTTCGGTGAGCTTGCGCGACAACTTGGGAAACGGCTGTGCGGGAACGACCAGGCTGGGCGAGGCATGATCCAGTCGCAGGCTCAATAAATCGCTATAGCTATTGTCGGGGTTTTGCGACCACACGGACCTTACTTGTAACATCTCTCCGCGCTTTGCCACCGTCTTGTTTAGTCGTACCGAATGTAGAATCGCGGTACCCGCCGTAGCGTCAAGCACCTGGTCTCCCTGAAACTCGTTTAAGCTAGCGAACACCGGCGCCGCGTCGGCGGCAGACGACGTAACCGAGAAGATGGAGACACCGTCAATCGTCGCAAGCTCGCGAAAGCCGCCGGCGATGAGGGCTTCCCGGCTCATCAGTGCGAGTTCCGTTGACCACGGCCAGGCCTCAGGCACGATGTCGTCGGGCGTTCGCGCGTTAATGACGATGGCGTCAACACCGCCGAATCGCGAAGAGGCCGCGATGGCGCGCGTACGTGCGGAGGGAGGTGTTGACGGCCACACGATTTGGCGCGCGAGTTCCAGTCGGGTTTCGACCTGCGAGTCGTTGGTGGGCGCATGCTGGTCGAGCGTACACAATACTTCCAGTCGGGTTACCGCCGACAGCGCGTAGGCGGTGATGGGATCCGCCGCCACCACGGTGGTGTCGGCAAGGTTGGCGTTGATCCAGTCGACGGCGTTTTGCCACGTGCGATAACTGCGTTCGTGTTCGTCGGTTGTGCGCTGCGCAACTGCGACATCGGTTTGAACGCTACGCGCTCCAGCGGTCATCAGCAAAGCCACAAAGACGACTGTCCACGCGCGCCGGGCCGGCACGACAGATGGTAGCGAAGGCAAACTGCGTAAAATGATCGCCGAGATCAGCGCCGCCGGCCATGCTAGGGACAGTCGGAACGAAATGTACGAGATGGCGTCGTAGGCCAACGGCAACACCAGCGGATTAAACTGGACGAACACCACCAGAGTTGCCGTAATGGCTCCGTAACGAATGATTGCTGGTGTGTCGCCGCGTCGTCGCCACCACCACACGACCGTGGTTAGCGCTGCGAACAGCCCGACCACATGCCATTCGCTTAAGATTCGTAGCGGGTTGACCACGAATCCATTTCCGACAAACACGACGTCCTGCAAGCGTCGGTGTAAATCGCTGGCGTGGGGCGCGGTTAAGTACCGCAGCAGGACGATTGGCATAGTCGCCCCCGCCACGATTGCTACCGTTGCCGCCATCAAGGACGGGCGAACTCGAGGTCGCGACACGAGTCCAGTGAGGACTACCGTCAGTGCGACAAAACCGGCCAATACGCCAAACTGCACGTGTATGGCAGATGCCAACGCGGCCAGGGCGCCTAACTCCCACCATCGCGGAGCGGCCCAGACGTCATCGGCTTGAGGCAAGAGTTTAAGCAGGTGTAACCCGTGAACACCCAGCCACACGAGCAGCGGAATTCCCAAGCGATTGGGAAACAGCGCACCACGAAGCGTTGGTGTCGTTAAGCCACCCGCCAGCACGGCGACAAAAATGATCAGCGTCAGTGCCGAGGTGCCACTACAGCGAGTGGTCCGGTATGCCGCCCCGTACGCCAGCAGCAGCCAGAGTAGCGTGGCCACCGCCGCCCAGGGTTTGGCGCCGTAGGGGACTGAAGCAGGGTTGGCTGGCATCCACCAGGCGTAAACGGTGTGAAGGTACGCTTTGCGAATGTCCCGGCCGTTCGTGCCCGGGTCTTGATAGAACGACGTAGTGGGAAAAGATTGGTTTGTGTTTACGATTTCTCGTACGAATGCAACATGGTCGATTGTGTCTTTGGTTGCGTCCAGCGGTGGCCCCCACATTCCGCTCGCCAGCGTGCCAGCAACGACGACGACCATCGCTGCTCGTTGCCACAACTTCTGCGAGTGGGGTCTCGCGGATTCGGTTGGTCGAGTCTCGCCGCGGCGACGTCTTTCCGATCGCTCGGCGAAGGCGATACCGCCAACCACGGCTCCGGCAACACCCCACGACACGGGCAGGGACATCGTTGCTGACAGAACAGCCACCGTGAGCGCAAACCCCAACCCCCACAACGCGGCGACAGCCAGGCGATAGATGAGGTCGTGATCACGGGTGCCCAATCGCCAGTTGGCAAGAAACCAACCGGGGACGCCGACCGTTGCTAGCACGCCCATGGGAATGGTGAGCCACGGACTCAGCGCCAAAGCCCGCGCGCCAAGAAAAGCTAACCCCAGGGCGGCCAAAGCGAGAAGCCGAAGGGGGCGGTATCGGGAATCTGGGTGACTCAAAACACCTTTCTTATGGCTGACGATTGCGGTCCAAAGTTCCTCGGGATAGCGCGAAGTCATGTCCTCGAACGCGCTAACTTTTTGTGTTTATAGCAGATGTGGCGATATGATAGAATCATAAAACGCATCCACCAGGCAGTACCACCCGCATGAAAATCTGCATTGTCTCGTTAAATATAGTCCCGTATTACCACGCCACCGGCAAACAGTACGGCGGTGCAGAGGTGCAGTCTGCGGTAATGGCGGATGCATTCCGTGACGCTGGAGCCGAAGTGGTATTGGTCGTGGCCGACCAGGAGCCCGAAATGAAACTGCCGCACGCCAGCGAGAACGCATATCGGACCGTCGCGGGCATTCGCGGGACCCGTTTTTTTCATCCGCGACTTACCGGCATCCTGGCAGCGCTTCGGCGCTCCGACGCCGACGTTTACTTCCAGCACTGCGCTGGCATGATTACCGGGCTGGTTGCATGGCACGCGCGACGCAGCGATCGGCGGTTCGTCTATTACGCGGGAAGCGACACAGACTTTTCTCCCGACCGCGTGCGCATTGACAACGTTCGCGATCGTCGTTTGTTCTACTACGGTTTAAAGAACGCTCACGGGATCGTGGTGCAGAACGAAAGCCAGGCCCAGGATTGTCGAGAACTTTTGGGCCGCGACCCGTTAATCATTCCCACCGCCGTCGTCCCGCGAACGGAGGTAAGCCAGCCGCATGACGGCTCTGTTGTTTGGGTGGGAGCCCTGCGCGCAGTAAAGGATCCAGAGCGGTTTATGGCGTTGGCGCGCGCTTTGCCCAACGAGCGATTCGTTATGATCGGCGGCGGGATGGCTAAAGAACCGGAATACGCCCAAAAAATTATGGCCGAGGCCCAGACGATTCCAAATCTCATTGCCACTGGCCGCATTCCTCACGATGAGGTCGCGGAATACCTTTCGCGCGCTGCCGTTCTGGTAAACACATCGAAGGTTGAAGGCTTTCCGAACGCGTACTTGGAAGCTTGGAAAAGTGGCGTGCCGGTGATGTCACTTAACGATGTCGACGGCCTAATCGAAGGTCAGCGGGTTGGGAGAGTGTGCAGAGAGTTGTCTGACCTGACCGTTGCTGTTGCCGCCTTGCTAAGTAACCCGGCAGAACGCGAAGCTATGTCTACGAGAGCGCTGGCGCTAATCGATGAACGGTACTCAGCGACGACATTGGCGCAAAAGTATATGGATTATTTTGCGTCATTGTCGGCACAACCGGTCGGAGAGGCGTCGTGAGTATTCTTAAGTTCGTTCTCGATTCGCGCGGGCCGGTTAATCTGGTCAAGCGTACCGCTCAGATCGTGAATCGCTTTGGTTCCGGACCCGAGCGCATGGGCGGGCGTTTCGAACGCTTCATGGATGTTCTGGACGAATTCGATATTCGTCCCACGTTTCCGATTACGGCATTGCCAATGAGTCGCAACCCGCGCTTCGCACATCGGCTGGTCGATCGCGGCGCCGAACTGGCGGTGCACGCGTGGTCGCATGTCGATCTGTCGGCGCTGAGCTACGACCAGCAGCATCGCCATATGGGCGACGCCATTGGGTTGTTCAACAAACATAAGGTGCCGTTCACCGGATTTCGTGCGCCTTATTTGCATTGGAACGAAGACACCATGCGTGTGGTTGCGGACTATGATTTCTTTTACAGCAGCAACCAGACAGTAATGTGGGATGTAATCGATCTCCAACCGCTAAGCGACACCCAGCGCGACGGATTCGAAAAAGGGCGCAGGTTTTACCAGCCTAAGCCAGCCGATTCGCTGGTGGTGCTTCCGTATCTTCGCGACGGCTTTGTCGAGATTCCCGTGTCATTGCCCGACGATGAGATCATGCTGGATCGAATGTACATGCACGACGCAAGTTTCTTGGGCGACATGTGGGAGGCAATCCTGCAACAAAGTTACGAACGCGGGGAGCTGTTTACGCTGCAGCTTCATCCCGAGCGGATTGATTTCTTTACTCCACCGCTTCGAAAAATGCTGGCCCGCGCGCGCGAGCTGGAAGTGTGGATCGCCACGCTCGACGAGATCGCCCGTTGGTGGCGGGCGCGGCGTAACGCAAGCTTTGAATTTACCCTGCGTGGAGATGTTTGCGACGTGACTTTCGGCGGGCCGGACTTGGCGCGCGCGACGATTCGTGATGGAGCTGGCGAGTGGGTGGAGCCGCCGGGTACGTTTACGATGGCGGCGACGAGGCGGCCGGTCATTGGCGTCGCCGACGATTCGAACGCTGCCGCGACCGAGCAGCTTCGCAACATGGGGTACGTCGTGGAGGCGTGCGGACGAGACGCATGTACGTTACATCTGGGCAAAGTAGACGGAGCAGGGGTCGATACGTTGCGGGCATGCTTGCGAACGATTGCCGAAAGCGGTGCGCCCTTGGTTCGGGTGGCAACCTGGCCAGAAGCACGCAATAGCGCGTTGGCGGTGACCGGTGATATCGATGCATTGACCATTTGGGATTTTGTGCACCGGTTTAGAGGAGCGTAGTGGCCCGCGTCGTCGTTATATCCGAGAACCTTCCTGATTCGTGGGATGACGGTGTCAAGAAGACGGCGGCATCGCTGGCGCGGGCACTAGCACGTCATCACAATGTGCAGAGCATCTACGTCGGCCGTGCCTCAAGAGATGCAAATCAAGTGGGCGTTCGCGTTCCCTCGTCGAAGTTGTTCGTCCACCCGGCCGTGCGAAAGCAAGTTGTCGACTTTGACCCCGAGTTGGTCATCTATGTGCCGTCGCCGTCATCCACGGCACTTAGCTTTTTGAGGGCGCGCCGTCTGATGACAATGGTTCCGCGCGCGCGTGTCGGGATGGTTGCCCTAATTCCGCGGCGCCACGCGCCCGTTTGGCGAAAGGTGCTTCCACATTGGGCGCCGGATCGCGTGTTCGTACCCTCTATGAAATCACGGGTTTATCTTGCCGACCTTGGCGTTGATGCGGCGTTGCTGCCGGTTGGTGTCGATACCGGAGACTTTCGCCAACCCAGCTTGGATCGCGCCGAGATTCGTAAACGGTACGGCGTAGCCGACGGCGACTATGTGTACTTGTACGCGGGGCATCTCTGCCGCAATGTCGTAGCGTTAACCGGGTTGGTTGCCGAGAACACAAAAGTAGTGATTGCTGACAAAGGCGATCCATCCGCCGACCGGGATCTCGCGAGCAGCTTGGAAGATTCCGGAGTTCTGATCGTACGCGAACCGGTGCCCGCGCACGAACTGTACGCGTTGGCCAACTGCTTCGTGTGGCCGGCATTTGACACCAGCGGTTGCGTCGAGATTCCGCTAAGCGTTCTGGAAGCAATGGCGAGTGGACTGCCAGTACTTGCGACTCCTTTCGGCGGCTTGCGCGACTTTTTTCCCGAAGGCCCCGATTTTCGCTATTGGCGAAGCGAAGCCGAGTTGCTGGAGGCCGCCGCGGCGGTCAAGCAAGCGCCTGGAGATGTGCGCGACATGACGGACTTTGACTGGGGTCGAGTGGCCGATCAGCTTATTGATCAATTGGGTGAGAGCGATCATGACCACGAATAAACGGCGCAGATAGATGCGTGTCCTGGTTTTCACCAACATGTATCCGTTCGCGGAGATGCCCTTTTATGGGTCCTTCGTGCGCCAGGATGTGGAAGCCCTTCGCTCCGCCGGTGTTGATGTCGACGTGTATTTCGTGAACGGGAAAAAAAGCAAGGCTGCGTATTTGGGAATGCTGTCGGGGTTTCGGCGTCGCGTGGCTGAAAACAAATATGACCTGGTCCACGTCCACCATTCGTACTGCGCGTGGGCGGCGACCAAGAACAAACGGCTTCCCGTGGTGTGGACCTTTCACGAGGGCGAGGTCGTCGATGCGACCGCAACCGCGAGGGCGGATCGTTGGTTTAAGCGATTGGCGTATTCGAAGTCGTTTAAGAAGCGACTGGCGGAAAAGGTGGATGTCCTGATCGTTGTGGCCGACGCGATGCGCATAGCGTTGGGTCGCGACGATGCCGTTACCCTGCCAAGCGCAATTAACGTAGAGCTGTTTCGACCCATCGAGCAACGCGCTGCGCGTACCGAGCTGGGAATAGCCACAGAGGGACCGGTTGCACTGTTTCCTTCGACGCGGAAACGGGTAGAAAAACGTTTTGAACTAGCGCAGCAAGCTGTGGAACACTACCGCAACTCGGGCAAAGCGCTAACCCTGATTAGTCTCGAAGATGTTCCGCACGAGAAAGTACCGTTATATATGAATGCCGCCGATGTCGTGCTAATGACGTCGGCATTCGAGGCGTCACCGGTGACCATCCGCGAAGCACTTGCCTGCGAGACGCCGGTGGTGAGTACCGATGTCGGTGATGTAGCAGGAGTGGTTGCCGGCCTGGAAGGATGTTCGGTGCGTTCGGCCAGCCCTGGTGATCTCGCTCAGGGGATCGCCGAAGCACTGGCTGCGGGACAGATTGCCAGCCGCGAACGAATGATGGCGTACACGCCGGAGCGCACTGCAGCAAAAATAATCGAACTGTATCAGACCGTTCTTGCCCGCAACTGAGCGAATGGACAACGATGAATAGTACGACCAAGCGGGGAAGTGTCTGCATCGTCAGGCACAGTTTTTATCCCTTCGAGCTTAACGTTAAGCGTGAAGCCGAAGCGTTGGTGGCCGACGGTTACCAGGTGCACGTGATTTGCCTTCGCGATGAGGGCGAAGCAACGTACGAGATGGCGGGAGAGGTTCACGTTCACCGGCTGCCGGTGGGGCATCAGCGCGGGAAAATTCTCCGGTACCTGTGGGAGTACAACGCGTTTTTTGCGCTCGCCGGGTGGAAGTTACTGCGGCTGCACGGTAAACACCGATTTCGGGCGATCCAGGTTAACACGATGCCCGACTATTTGGTGTTTTGTACCCTGATTCCGAAGCTGTTGGGCGCAAAAGTCGTCATGCACGTCCACGAACCCATGCCCGAGCTTTTTGGCACTATGTTTCAGCGCTGGTACGGAGGCGGGATCATTTGGGCGATCAAAGTTGCCGAGCGCATGAGTGTAGCGTTTGTGGATCACGCGCTAACGGTCACGCGAGAAATGCGCGACAACCTGGGGCGTCGAGGCAACGACGTTAACAAAATCACCGTCATCGTTAACGTTCCCGACGATCAGTTCTTTCGACTCGAACAGTATTCCCACTTGCAAGCCAAGATCGACGCGATCAAGAAGGAAGAGCGTCGCCAGGGTGTGTTTCGCATACTTTGCCACGGTGCGATCGAGCATCGCTACGGGTTCGATTTGATTGCCCAAGCCGTGGTGATGCTGAAAGAAGACATACCGGGGATTCAGTTTCGTTTTATGGGGAAGGGTAGCTACCTCGACGAAGTCGAAGAGATAGCGCGAAAGAACAACGCCGAGGACAACATCCAGTACTTGGGGTTTGTCTCCTTCGAAGAAATGATCGAAGAGATCATGTCGGCTGACGCAACCATTGTCCCCATCAAACGCAATCCGTATTCGGTTCTGGTTCATACCAACAAGATGTACGAGTATGTCGCGCTTGGTCGGCCGTGTATTGCGTCGCGGTTGGACTCGGTGGCGGCCTATTTTCCCGACGACTCGCTGATCTATTTTGAGCCCGGTGACGCTAAAGACCTGGCGGAGAAGATTCGCTATGTCTACGCGCACCCCGAAGACATGCAGCAACGCGTGCTTAACGCGACCGAAGTGTACGAAACCTATCGCTGGGATCGCGAAAAGCGCAAGTATCTGGGCGTTTACGACGCCATATTAGGGCTCGATCGTTCCGAGAACTAGAAAAGGCCTCGCTAGTCTAGCGAGGCCTTTCCCATGTAGATGAATGCCGCGGGTTTATTGGTCGACGTAGTTGGGTTTCAGGCTGAGCCCAAAGCTGTGAGTTGTCTCGCCACCGTCATCGGCGGACACCAGAACACTTACCTTGATATTGCGTTCGTCTTCGGAAATCGGTACTTCCCACTCAATCTTTCCGGCCTCGGTAATGGTCATATCATTGGGGCCATCCAGCAACTCAAACGTCAGGCTGGAGAGATCGGTTCGATTGGTCGTAATTTGGTAAACAAATCGGTTTCCGTCCAGCGCGGTCGGAGGGTTGGACGTGATTTGCGGGGCCCTACCTTCGACCTGCAACGCGTCGCAACTAAACGCTGCCGATTCGATTTCGCCGTCGGATGCGACAACCTGGGCAACCACCTTGTCGCCCGACTCAGCGTAGCTGACGGGGAGCTTGTCGGTGGACTCGCCGGCGATCTCGCGGTTGTTGATGAACCAAATGTACTTATACGTGATCTTGTCACGATCGGCATCGCTCGCGTTGACGCGCGCAAGAAAATACTGTTGGTCCAGCATAAACACCGATCCAGAACTGATTGCCGGTGGCGAGTTTTCCACCTTCACCGCGGCCGTGATCACTGGCTCGGCCAGGGCTTCCGGGCCGATAAGGTTAACGGCGGCGTAGACTTCGTCGCCCTTGTGGAACGTGGATGAAGGCAGCTGCGGGCCAGCGTGCCGCGGAATCTCGGTGCCGTTCCGGTACCACTTAACTTGCAAGTACTTGTAATCGTCGGGAGTTCCCGCCGTCATCTTTATTTGCAGCATGCTACCGGTGAATACCGACTTGGGGTAGATTTGTGACGACTGCACCTTGGCGGACAGTTGTCCATGTTCTTCGGCGTAAATGTCGCCAAGGTCGGTTTGGTTCGTGAACTTGTACACGCCAAACGCGATGATGCCTGCCGCAAGTATGGCCAGTGCGATTCTCATTAGGATGCCCCCTGTTTGCGCCACGGCGCCCGCAACCAATTCGGTCACGGGCGCTTGGGCGTACGCTACTAAAGCGCGTTGCTAGTTCTTGCGTTCCGACATGCGCGACTTAATCAGATCATTTTCGCCAAGTTGCGCGCCGGTTGGTTTGGCACCAGCGATAATGGTTCTGGCGACCAACTGATCGCCGCGCTTGGTGCCGGAAACGATCAGGTAGGTATTGCTGATGTACAGACCGCGTGCCTGGCGACCGCGCTTGGCGCCAGCCTGATAGATCGACGTCTTGTCGTCGATCACAAACGACTTGCCGTTCAGGTTGATGTAGCCGCTGAGCGATCCACTGTAGACCCCTTTGGCGACGATCGTTTTGTCCTTCTTCGGCTTTGCCAGTTGGGCGGATGCCGGCACCGTAACCAACATGGTGACGGCGGCGAGCATCATGAGCATGGTTGTCTTCTTCATTGCAATCACTCCTAGTCGTAAACTTGACGCCAGTGCCGCACTTGCAGCGGTTGATGGAGTCGCTTGATGTCGTCGACATGTTTTTTGGCGTCGCTGGTTACAGTAATCGCGGTTCCGTTGACGATATCGATTACAGGACGCGTCGCAATTCCGTCGCCAAGGCCTTCGGCCCGGCCGGAGGTGCCGTCGTCGGTCTCGTCATCGCCATCCTCAGCGGATCCGTCACGGGAGTCCACTGAATACAGCCACGAATACCCGCCCGCGCTACACAAGTCGTCGGTCGGATCGTACGAAGTAAAGTACACCACGCCAGCAACGAGTGCGCCGGGCTCGGTGACTCGCTCGCCGTCGCCCAGTTCCAGATCGAAGTACCATCCGCGGTCGGTGTCGTTGAGGGTGGTTATACTGCTGGTTTGGTCGTGTAAGTCGCCCAAGTCCAAGGTCGTGTTGCTACCGTCGTCAATCAACGCGACAAAGTACTGGTCTGCGTTCTCAGTAATATCGTCACGATCCAGATAGCGGCCGGTACCGAAGAACACGTAAACGTCACCGTTATAGTCAATACCAAGAATAGGCTGGGCTTGAATCGGGTCGTCCCCGTCGAACAACTGAAACTTCGGCGCGGTCAAGCTGGTGCCCGACGTGATAGACGTCGGCGACAGGTCGTAGCGCCAGATGTCACCTTCTAGTGTGCCGAGGTACGCATAGTCGTCATAGCCGTCGTAGTCCTTATCGAGGACGGTAATTCGCGTTGTCATGTTTACATCAATGCTCGATCCCGTACTGATGAGGTCGGAGGCGATCATGGTGCCATCGCTCAGGTCGACAAGCATGACATGTGCTTCCAGCCCGGTGTAATCAGGGCCCGAACCAACCAACATAGCGAATCGATCGCCGTCTTTAAGTCGGACCAGCGAAGGCTGGTTCCAACTGTTGTACGTCATCGGTAGTTGCGACTCCCACATAACCACAGGGTTATAGGGATCGGTTACGTCGAGAGCAAAGTAGGTATTTCCGCCTTGCTTCTGGCCGCAGACCGCTATGGTTCTCCACGAACCGCTAACGTACGCGTCAAAGACATAAGGCGTGAGGTTCACCGAGTACTCGTGGCAGTAGCCAACCGCGGCAAGGTCGTCCAGGCGCGGCAACATTGCTTCCGGCAGGTAAGCCCACAGCTCGACGCCGGTTTCCTCGTTAAACGCGTGCAGCATTCCGTCGTTAGCACCGACCAGGATAATTGGTTGACGGTTCTGATTTGCACTACGCCACGCCAGATAGCTATTGAACAAGTAAAAGTAAGCAGGCGCACCTACAACCACCGGCGCCGACTCTACGATATCGCCAAGAATCCATCCGTCGCGATTGCGATATCCGGATACGGCGTCGCCGCGAGTCCAGTTAATCAAGTCCTCGGCCTCGGCCTGAGTCGCAGCGCCGATGCTGGCTTGTAGCGCGGACGCGTTGCCATCGACGAAGTTTACTTTGGTGCCGCTAAGCGAGGTAAAGATCGTCCGACTGTTCGCACCCGCCGACTCAAGAATGTCACCAGCGTCCCATACCGGCAGATCGCCGTAGATGTAGGGGAGTGCGTAGGCTTCCAGGTGGCCCTTCCAGCCGCCGGTTTCGAACTTACCCTGGTACAGGTAGTTATCCGACGAACCCTCGGTCGATACAACCGCAACCGCGGAACCCGAAGATACCTGGTCATTAATATTGTTAAGCACTTGCTGCAACGCGGTGGTTAGCTCCGCCGGGCTGGTAGCATTCAGGTACAAGCCGCCGGCGTTGTCGGCGGTCTGCTGGAACAGTGGGGCATCGATGCCAAAACCAATTGTATAGGTCAGTACGTTCTGTACGCCGTCCAGGTCGGAGCGCATGTCGTTGAGGTACATGTAGGCTGCGATGTCGTCCATGTAGTCCGAGCAGTTGTCGCTGTTCGAGTAGGGTGCACCAATAGACGAACAGTTGCCGGGCTCGTTGTTGTCGCCGTCAACATCGCCGTCGCTGGGCATTCCGCGGCTGGTAAAGTCGCTGCTCGACACATAGTCGTTGGTCGGGTAACCGTCACTTACGATGATGAAGAACATTTTTTCGCACTCAAACGCTATTGCACTGCTGTTCTTCCAATGGTCGTAGACTTCCAACATCGTCGGAGCAATCGGCGTTGAAGTGATTGCGACGATGTTGTCGACGTCGGTCTTAAGCGTTGCATGGTTGGTGCCCAACGGCGCGTAGATGCCGGTGTTACCGGTGCCGTTGTAGGTTACGTCATCCGCGAAGACCGAAAGACCAAATCGAAACGCTGGGTTCTCGTCAATGATCTGCTTCACCGCAACCTTAGCAACTTGAACACGTGTCACCTGCGGGAGACTTGCGCGTTCGGCCGAAGATGCGTGCCAGAAGATCCAGTTCAGGTAGTTACCGATGTAACGACCGGACTGGCCGCCGTCGCTGGATGTAAGGTCAGCGGTGCGGCCGTTGATCGTGTAGGTACCGCCACCGGCGTAATACATACAGTCTCCGCAGAAACCGCCCGAGTAAGTCGCGTTCGGGTCGAAGTTCGGATGGTAGATGGCTTCGTTCATACTACCCGAGTCGTCGAACAGGATAATAATGTTCGCGTCGGAAACGCCGCTGGCAACGAACAGCGGATAGTCACATCCACCGGTTGTGTACTGGGCATGGCCAGCCGACACCGTCGCTATCATAGCGACGAGGGCTAGTCCGAGCACTGTGTTAAACGTTTTGATTCGCTTCATGGCGATACCTCTACGGGTTAGTAACCGATCCGAAACATCATGGCCGCGCTAACTTCGATTGCGGTCTGAGCGTCGGATGAACTGACGCCCTCAGTTTCGATGGTGTAAATGCAGTTCTCCATCATGGCACCCGACCCTGTTCCAGTTTGGGTCATGTGTCCGCCTTCTTGAATCGGTATGCCTTTTCCAGCGAATGTAATGTCAAACTGAAACTTATGGTCGGCGGTCATCGCCGTCCATGCGGTTTGATCCACCACGACGTTTGACGGACCCATGTCCGGCGGAAAGGGCCGAGTACGGATCCAGTTGATAGCCTGCTCGCTACCGGCGTCGGTGGCGTAGAAAGAACGGGTTTGCGAGTACTCGTTTTGCGTTACCCGCCGCTCGGAACTGGTAACCCAAACGATTACCGTGGCGGTCAGGCTAAGCGCCGTGATAAAAAACAACGCCGTCACCAGAGCGGATCCATCGTTTCCTGTGAGTAATCTTTTCATAATGACTCCTTGCCGCTAGCTACCCAGATTACGAAACGCAATCCGAGTGGTAGCGGTTACGTCGCCACCCTGTCGGGTGGAAGTGGTGATGTCGATCGCCATCGAACGAACGCGTTGAGTTTGAGCCGCCGTTAAAGGCAGCGGTCCTAACACGTTGTCCTGTGCATCGAAAAACTGAACCGTGTAGTTCTGTACATCCGTGATCAGCGGTTGCGGTCCTGTGCCGGGGTCGCGAAAAATTGTCTCCGCGTCGGCGTCGTAAATATAGGTAACATCCTCAGAGGGTTCCGCTGTGCTCACAACGCCGTCGCCGTTGAAGTCGGACACTACACGTAGCGAGTCAGCGGTAGCACGAACCAAGCGGCCTTCAATGGCGTCGTCGGGCTCGGCGTCACAGCCGGCCTGACGTAGTTCCATCTGCATCACGGACAACCCGGCGCGGGCGCTCATTTGCTGGTTGGCTCGGGTGCTGGTCGAGTTGTACAGCGTCTGTGACGTAAAAAACACGTTGTTGATGACTACCAGGATCACGCCAAAAATAAGCAGCGTCATCATGAGCTCAACCATGGTTAGACCACGTTGGTCGCGAAGATGCTTGTTGGTTGTATGTAGTGCGTTCATAACGACGGTTCCTCGTACGATGCTAGCGGCGCGACATGCGGTCGGTCAGTGCGACCTGGCGCTGCATTCCTGACTCTTGCCAGGTAACGATGACATCGACCTGTTGTAAGCCCCAACTGACTTCGGTGACGTTGCGATTCCAGCCGTAGACGTTGTCAACGACGCCGGAATCTGCGGCTACATTGTTCCAACCCATCGCCTTGGCGGTTTCGATTTGCTGCTTTGCCAGGTTGAGGGCTTCGGTCATCTGGCCGGTTTCCATAACGTCGCGTTGCGCGCGCGTCTGGATGATGGCCAGTGGCAGCAGCCCGACGGTGAGGACCACCATAACCACCATAAGCTCGATTAGGCTGAATCCTTGATTGTTGCGAATGTTGGCGTTCATAGTTCTCTGCCTAGTGCTGCACGCTACCATTGGGTAGCAGGTTAACAACTGTCTGGTTCGGGCCCGCGTCGACGGTAATGTCAACGGCGTCGGCCAGACCCCATGGATAAAAGTTCGGGTGCCCGGTCGCGGCTACCGCCACACCGGCAGGGTACTCGCGGGTGCGGAGCACGGCCACCGGCGGACCTGGGTCTTCGATGCGGTATTCATTGGCTTCGAAACGGACGTTGAAGGTCGTTCGGCGAGCGATTGCTAGCGACCTGGTGTACGCGAGGTCGGCGATCAGCTCGGTGCGAACGGACTGCAAACGCTGTCGTTGGAAATAACCGGCAAATGCGGGGATGGCGATCCCGGCGATGATGCCGATTACGACGATCACGACCATCGTTTCGATCAGCGTGAAACCGCGATTGGAATTCTTAAACCGTTTGTTTCTCATAACGTTGTTCCTTCCGCAGTGGACTCAGCAATCCGTGTGCCACTATTTCGAGCGCACGCGATGGCGTAACAGGAAGCAATGAAACACGTTTGGCAATCGGCCGATTCCTCTCCAAATCGACCGGCGGCCGCTGTTTGCAAGCTGCACGGAGGTACGAGACGGTACAGTTGCGGCCTATGCTTTCCAGTTGTTTCTTCTGCGGCGGCGCGGCGACCAGCACTTGAGGCAATTTTTCTTGTCCAAATCCCGAGACCAGACCTACCATCGCGTGTTCTGCAAAACGTTCGCCACGGTGTTTGGTTCGAACGACAAAGGTCAAACTAGGGAAAAACACTCCATGACGGCAAAAAGAGCCTCTAAGAAATCAACAACCAAGGCAAAGTCGCGGTCGAAGCCAAAATCCAAGCCCAAAGGGAAGGCAAAGGCAAAGTCGAGCGGGAAAGCCAAGGCGAGTGGGCGCAAGACCAAAAGCAAGTCCACAGCGACTCGTTCTCGTAAAGCAAAGTCGAGCGGCAATGGAACGTTGTCGCTTTTCGATTCCCCGGCGTCAGATATTCAGGAAGTCGACGACGGTGACATCCCGCCCGAAGCTATGCCAGAACCCAAGCCCAAGCGGGGTCGCGGTTCGGCTCCCAAATATGAAACCGCCCAGTCGATGGCGGCCCGCCAGCGTGACATATCGGTTAGCGAGTTCTTTGCGAAGAACCGGCATATGCTGGGGTTCGATAGCCCGGGCCGGGCACTTTTGACGGCTATTAAAGAGGCAGTGGACAACTCGCTGGATGCCTGCGAAGAGGCGGGACTGCTTCCCGAGATCATCGTGGAGATTACCGAACTGGCCGAGAATCGCTATCGCGTGGTGGTTGAGGACTCCGGTCCCGGCATTGTTAAAGCTCAGGTGCCGAAGATTTTCGGGAAGCTGCTGTATGGGTCGAAGTTCCACCAACTCAAGCAGACACGGGGCCAGCAGGGGATTGGAATTTCTGCAGCGGTCATGTACGCGCAGCTTACCGTGGGCAAGCCGGTAACCATTGTCACGCGGATTAGTTCGCGACAGAAACCCCACAGTTATCAGGTACAAATCGATACCAAAAAGAACACGCCGATTGTCAAGGAGCTCGCTCCCCCCGAATGGGAACGACCGCACGGCACTCGAATCGACATGGAGATTGAAGCGTCTTACAAGAAGGGCAAGCGCTCGGTCGATCAGCACATACACCAGGTCGCCCTGGTGAATCCTCACGCGCTCATTAAATACACCCCTCCCAAGGGTGATCCGGTGGAGTACCAGCGACTCACTAATGAACTCCCGCCCGAAGCGATCGCCATCAAACCCCACCCGCATGGGGTCGAGTTGGGTGTCTTGATGGATATGTTGCAAGCAACCAAGGCCAAGACAGTCACTGCGTTTTTGTCGAGTGAGTTCTCGCGAATGAGCCCGCGCGCGGCGCAGCAAATTGTAGAGTTGGCGGGGTTGACGGCCCGCACCAACCCCAAGCGAGTCGACCGCGGTGGCGCGGAGGCCATGGTTAAAGCTTTCCCGCAGGTAAAGATCATGAAGCCGCCGACCAACTGCCTTGCCCCGGTGGGCGAGGACTTGTTGGTGAAGAGTCTTGAGCGCGAAGTTCCGGCCAGGTTCTATACCGCGATCACGCGCCCGCCCGCCGTGTACCGAGGTAACCCGTTTCAGGTCGAGGTCGCGCTGGCGTACGACGCCGATGATATGACGTCGGACGACATGGTGCAGTTGTACCGTTTCGCTAACCGGGCGCCGCTCATCTACCAGCAGTCGGCATGCGCCATCACCCAGTCGGTCGTGCAAACCGCGTGGAAAGGATACGGCGTTAGTCAATCCCGCGGAGCGTTGCCCACTGGGCCGATGGTTATCCTGGTGCAAATTTCGTCGGTATGGGTGCCGTTTACATCGGAAAGCAAGGAAGCAATCGCTCATTACCCGGAGATCATTAAAGAGATCAAACTCGCGGTGCAGGAATGTGGACGGCGGTTGGGGCGATACATTCGCAAGGGAATGCGAGAACGTGACGAGGCCAAGAAGCGCTCTTACATCGAACAGTACATTCCGCACATTGGCATCGCGCTACAAGAAATACTTGGCTTCTCCGAACGCGAAGAAGAAAAAATCGTGGACACGCTAAAAGACACTCTGGAACGCAGTCGTAAGCTCTAGGTAGGACCAAATGCCCACAAAGAATGTTTCCAAGAAAATCAAAGACGAAGCCAAGCGGGTAAAGGACACGATACTCGATGGCGACAAGCCGACGATGAAGCTTCCTCTTCGCTCGCTTAGCAACGTGCGCTACACCACCAAGGGTGGGTTTTTGGAAATGAAAGGCAAAAAGAAGGAGCGTACGCTAACCGTTAACACCGTAAAGACGTTCGCGCAGACGCTGCGCATGATGGCGCTGTCGAAGGAACTAATCGAAACCGACGACATCGCCACCAAGCGGGAAGCCTACTATGTCTCTAAGAACTGGGAGGCGGCCAGGTTTGCGGAACAAGTCGAGTCGGACACGGTGATGGACGACGTCGAGGCGTTCTTCGGGTTAAACCGTGAGCAGTTGGGGTTCATTCCGGAAGAAAAAGGCGGCGACGTGGCCGGCAAGTTGGTGGTGATCGACAAAGACCGGGATACCGGCAAGAAACTGCGAATCGACTGCACCAAGTTTGGTAGCGGCGCTTATTCCATTCCGATTAGCGTCGAAGAACTTGAGTTTGAGACCAAGGCCGACTTTATTCTTGTGATCGAAACTGCGGGAATGTTTCAACGCCTGGTCAAACACAACTACTGGAAGCAGGCGAACTGTATTCTGGTGTCGATGGGAGGCGTGCCAACGCGAGCTTGTCGGCGATTCATTCGGCGCCTGGCAGACCTGAACAAGCTCCCCGTATATGTGTTTGTCGACGGCGATCCTTACGGGATTTCCAATATCTACCGAACTCTCAAAGTGGGTAGCGGCAATGCGGCTCACCTCAACGAGTTCTTTTGTGTTCCGCAAGCCCGGTTTCTTGGGATCACCCCCGAAGACATTAATACCTATAAGCTGCCCACCCACCCGCTCAAAGAGGTCGATGTCAAACGCGCCAAAGACGCGCTTAAGAACGACCCGTTTATCTTGCACCATAAGGCGTGGCAAAACGCCATCAACCAGATGATCAAGATGGGGGTTCGCGCCGAGCAGCAAGCCCTGGCCAAGCACGGGCTTAACTATGTGATGGACACCTACCTTCCCGAAAAGCTCAAGCAGTCGGCTAAGTTTCTGCCCTAGCCCCAGACCCCCGCAGGCGGCCGCCAGGCGCCGTTTAAAGGGTATGCGGTGATTGACTTTCGGCGATTCCTTATGTTAGTATTATTAGCCAAGTTAGGTAGTTCCGCGCCCTGATTTGCCGACGCTCGATTCGGCCTGCCGGAGTCTCCACATATATCGTTAGAGGTACCATGAAGGCGTTTTTCTCGCTGCTGTGGCGGGGGTGGAAAAAGTTCGCCCACGTCCTTGGGATCATCAATACCAAGATCCTGTTGTCCATCACTTACTTCATCATGATGGGGTTAATTTCCACGATCGGTCGCCTGTTCGGAGCGGACCTGCTTGATAGGCGCATGAAGCCGAAGGAATCTTACTACCACGAACGCGAAAACCTACCCAGTACGCTGGAAGCCTGCCGTCGGCAGTTTTAGGAGATCATTCAATGTACATTCTCGGAATCTCTTGCTACTACCACGATGCTGCGGCGTGCCTGTTGAAAGACGGCCACGTGGTGGCGGCGGCGCAGGAAGAACGGTTCACTCGAGTCCGGCACGATCAAGAGTTCCCGACGCAAGCGGTTAAGTACTGCTTACGTGAAGCGGGAATTACGATTGACCAGGTCGACTACGTCGGTTTCTACGACAAGCCGCTCATCAAGTTTGAGCGGATTCTTTACACCTATCTTGCGACGTTTCCCCGGTCTTTCCCTTCGTTCTTGAAAGCCATTCCGCTGTGGTTGCGCAAGAAGCTTTGGATCCCTCAAACCATTAAGAAAGAGCTTGGCTACGAAGGCGACGTGCTGATGATCGAACACCACATGTCACACGCGGCAAGTTCGTTCTTGGTTTCTGAGTTCGAAGAGTCGGCCATCTTGACGGTTGACGGTGTAGGGGAGTGGGCCACATCGACGATCGGGTATGGCAAGGGCACCGATATTGAACTTAAGAAGGAAATTCGATTCCCGCACTCGCTGGGGCTTCTATACAGCGCGTTCACATACTACTTGGGTTTTAAGGTGAATAGCGCCGAGTACAAGGTCATGGGTTTGGCGCCCTATGGAGAGCCTAAGTACGTGGACCAGGTTAAGCAGGTCATCGAAATCGACGATGATGGCAGCTTCAAGATGAACATGAAGTACTTTTCCTTCGACTACGGCCTGAAGATGACCAACAAGAAGTTCGCCGCCGTGTTTGGTCAGCCTCGTCGGGAGCCGGAAAGCAAGCTCGAGCAGTTCCACATGGACATCGCCGCCAGCGTGCAGAAGGTCACCGAAGAGATCGTGTTGAAGATGGCGAAAACTGCCCACGAAATGACGGGAAGCAAGAACCTGTGCATGGCGGGCGGGGTTGCCTTAAACTGCGTGGCCAACGGGCGCGTGATCCGCGAAAGCCCGTTTGAAAACCTCTTCATCCAACCGGCCGCGGGTGACGCTGGTGGCGCTGTTGGCGTGGCCACTTACATTCATCACACTGTGCTCGGCAATCCGCGCGAGTTCGTGTGGGAGCATGCCTACTTTGGACCGGAGTTTTCTACCGACGAAATTCGCAACTACCTCGACGCCAACGAGATCAAGTACCACGAGATGAGTGTTGATGAGGTTATCGACAAAACCGCGGATGCAATCGTCGACCAGAAGGTGATTGGTTGGTTTCAGGGACGCATGGAGTTTGGGCCGCGCGCGCTGGGAAGCCGTTCGATTATCGCTGACGCGCGCAACCCGGAGAACAAAGACGTCGTTAATATGAAGATCAAGTTCCGGGAAAGCTTCCGGCCATTTGCGCCGTCGGTACTGGAAGAGCGGATCAGCGACATCTTCGAAATCGATCGCCCAAGTCCCTACATGTTACTAGTTGCTCAGGTTCGCGAAGATCAGCGGACACTACCGTCGATTACTCACGTCGATGGCTCCGCGCGTATTCAATCGGTGAATCGAAAGAGCAACGAACGTTACTACGACTTGATCAAGCGATTCGAAGAAAAAACCAGTTGCCCGGTGATTATCAATACGTCGTTTAACGTTCGCGGCGAACCGATCGTGTGTACGCCGCACGACGGATACATGTGCTTTATGCGTACCAACATGGACGTTCTGGTTATGGATCGTTTCATGATGTTCAAGGAAGAGCAAAAACCGCTCGAAGAGGACGTGAACTGGCGCGAACTGTTTGAGCTCGACTAGCTGACGTCGGCATCTCTTACTATCGGCCTTCTGCCAGTCCGGCGGAAGGCCGCGCTTTTGGTGCTATTGACATGGGGCCTTGCGGCCGCTACCATCGCCTAACACAATAGTTAATAATCATTTACACGTTTGGCCCGCTCTAAGGGAGTTTCCGCTTGGCGAACATTAAGTCACTCGAACTAAAGCCCAAAGACCTGCGCTGGGTGTGCGATCCGACGCGATTGGGGTTCGAGACTACGGACGATCTAACCTGCAAACCGCACATCATCGGCCAGGATCGCGCGTTGGACGCGATGCAGCTTGGGCTGGAACTTGGTGGTCCCGGCTACAACATCTTTATTTCTGGCGTCAGTGGGTCCGGCAAATTAACCGCGATTCGTCGCGTGCTCGAATCGATGGATTTGCGAAAGTCCGATCTGGCCGATATCTGTTTTCTCTACAACTTCAAGCAGCCCGAGAGCCCCCACTGCCTTTCGTTGGCGGCCGGACACGGTCGAAAGCTCCAAGAACAGCTTAAAGAACTGCTAACCACAGTGCGTGAAGTAGTACCAACGGTGTTCGAAGGTGACGCGTTTAAAACCCAGCAGTCACGAATCGTTGCCGACGTTAAGGCGCGACGAACAGCGCGTCTCGAAGAACTGGAGCACGAACTTACCGCAAAAGGGTTCTCGCTTATCGAAGTCGAATATGGGCCCTACACTCGACCCGACATCGTCCCTGTTATTGCGGGTGAAACAGTGGCGATGGACCAACTCCCTGCTCTGTTGGCATCCGGCAAGATTGGACGGGGTGACTACAAGAAGATGCAGGAGCAATACCCTCTGCTGATGGAGAAGCTCGACGAATTCTTGCTGGTTAACCGCGACTTGCAACACGAACTGGATCAGCGTATCGATTCACTCCAGCGCGAGCACATCCAGCCGCTGCTTGCCTTCGCGCTGGAAGAGTTTTCGACAGCGTTGGGGCACAATCCAGAAGTCGATCAGTTTTTGGGAGATCTGGCCGAGTTTGTTCTCAACAACCTGCTTTTGTTTGCACACGACCCTTCGGAATCGGGAATCGACGAGCGTCTGGCGTTTCTGCCGTTTGAGGTAAATGTGTTGGTGGACAATGCCGACACTACCGAAGCGCCCGTGGTAATTGAGACCGCGCCGACGTTTGTGAACCTTTTTGGAACCATCGACCGCATGCCCGAAGTTGACGGGCGTACCATCGCGGACTTTACGCGGATTCGTGCCGGTTCTTTGCTTCGCGCCAACGGCGGCTACCTGGTGGTTTCATTGGATGACATTCTGGAAGAACCGCAGGTATGGCCAACGCTCAAGCGAGCGCTCAAGTATCAGCGGTCGACGATCCAGAGTTTTGATTCCTTTCTGATGCGGCCGGTTGCGTCGCTTAGTCCGGAGCCGATTGTCTTTGACGTAAAGGTCGTCCTGATTGGTGACGAGCATTCATTTTCGTTGTTGAGCTATTACGAAGAAGACTTTTCCCGCATCTTTAAAGTCAAATCCGAGTTTGATTCGGTGATGCCCAACAGTCGAACCAATCAAAAGAAGTACGCGCAGTTTGTCAAAAATATTTGCGAAGAAGAGTCACTGCTGCCCTTCCACAAGTCGGCGGTCGCGGCGCTCATCGAGCAGGGCGTTCGTCTGGCTGGCCGTCAGGATCGGATGACTACGAAGTTTGGGTTCATCGGTGATATGGCGCGTGAGGCAAGCTACTGGGCCAAGAAGGAAAAGGCCAAGGAGGTCGGTGACAGTCACGTCGTGAAGGCAGTGGACCATCGGTTCTATCGAGTGTCACTTTTCAAAGAAAAGGTTCACGAGCAGATATACGAAGGAACCATCTTGATGGACGTGAAAGGGTCCAAGGTCGGACAAGTGAACGGGCTGTCGGTTTACGACATCGGCGAGGCATCGTTTGGCAAGCCGGCGCGGATTACTGCCGAGATCGGTGTTGGGCGGAGCGGTGTCACCAACATCGAGCGCGAGTCCGAACTTAGTGGGCGGACCCACAACAAAGGCGTGTTGATTCTTGAAGGGTACTTGCGTCGTCAGTACGCGCAAGACAAACCGCTAACCATGAACGCGAGCATATGCTTCGAACAATCGTATGGCGGCATTGACGGCGACAGCGCTTCTTCAACAGAACTCTACGCGTTGTTGTCCAGCCTTTCCGGGCTTCCGCTTCGTCAGGATGTCGCGGTTACAGGTTCGGTCAACCAAAAAGGCGAAATACAGCCGATTGGTGGGGTCAACGAAAAGATCGAGGGCTTCTACGACGTATGTGTCGAAGCGGGTCTGACGGGAACCCAAGGCGTCATGATTCCGCGTACCAACAAGGTAGACTTAATGCTGCGTCCCGACGTTGTTGAGGCGATCACCAACGGTAAGTTTAATGTGTGGGCCATCGCTACAATCGACCAGGGTATCGAAATTCTTATGCAGACTCCGGCGGGGCGTCCGCTTAAAAACGGTGGATTTACCAAGGGTAGCGTTCACGACCAGGTCGACGCGACCCTTCGTGAATTTGCTGCCCATCTGACGGCGTCCGAGTCCGGCGACGAATAAAGGACTCCGGGCGTGACTCGCGAAGAAGAAGTTAAGGCACTCGCCCGCGAATGCGGCTTCTCGCTGGTCGGCATTGCCGGGGTTGACCCCGACCCCGAGCACGATGCGATCTACCAAAAGTGGTTGGACGCCGACAAACACGGTGACATGAGTTATCTGCACCGGCATCGCGAAGTACGCTCCGATCCACGAAAACTATTGCCTTCGGCTCGCTCCGCGGTGTGTGTGGCGGTGAATTACTACCAGAACCTGGAAGTCCGTCAGCGAACCATGGATGGAAGCGACGGCCGGGGCAGATTTTCCGTTTACGTTCACGGACGCGACTATCACAAAGTGCTCGGACGCATGCTGAAGGACCTTGGCGAAAGTCTGTCCCAACGGTTTCCTGGCGTCGAGCTGCTTCCTTGCGTGGACACCAAACCCATCTCCGATCGGTCGATGGCAATCCGATCAGGCATCGCCTGGTTGGGAAAAAACACCAACGTCATATCGCCGGAGTACGGCTCGTGGATTTTCCTGGGAGAGTTGCTCACGTCTCTGGATCTTAAACCGGACGAACCGTTGGAGACCCTTTGTGCCGGTTGCCGGAAGTGTATCGATGCATGCCCGACCGGCGCTTTGGACACCCCGTTCGTGCTGGACGCAACCCGGTGCATTTCGTACGTCACCATCGAGCGTCGCGGCGAACACGTATCAGCAGAGGCCAACTCGATTGGTGTGGATGTTTACGGCTGCGACACCTGTCAGAGTGTTTGCCCTTTCAATCGAGTCGCCTCCGAGTCGGTACATTTTCGTGCATCCGATCGCAGTGGATTGTTGGACATGACGCTCGACGAGCTTATGAGTATCACCGACGACGAGTTCGACAAAAAAACCAGGGGTAGCGCGGCGCGGAGAGTGCGCGCAGAAGGAATTCGGCGAAACGCCGCGGCGGTTAAGGCCAACGTTGCCGCGGGTCGGATTAGTCGATGGGGAGAAAAACGGAAAAAGTAGTGCCCTGGTTCTCACTACTGCGACAATAGACAAAGCCGTCGTTGCGGGTTGCCACTTCCAGGACGCGCGCCAGTCCCAGGCCGCTCCCCTTAACGCCGAGGTTCGGCGAGTTTGACGCCTGACGAAATGGTTCTGATAACTGACGAATGTCGTCCGCCGGAATTCCGATACCCAGGTCGGTAACCCGCAGCGCGTAGTACGAGCGATCGCCCGAATCCCTTTCGAGCACCTCCAAGCGCCCAACCGAGGGCGAAGCATCCTCTAGTTCCTGAATCTTTTCTTCGTAAAGCTGACGCCAGGGCGACAAAAGTTCGCCGTCAACATCTGGCTGCGGCGATGCCTTTTCGACTGTTACCACAACCGGTTCTTGATCCGAAAACTGGAGTGCATTACGCACAAGCTGTTCGGTAATAACGCTAAGGTCGTCGCGAGAGATTCTGGGTGAGCAGGTGTCAACGTGCGACAGGCTAACCGAGACTCTGTCGTTTAGCGTCACCCGTCGGGTGACTTCGTGTATTACGCCCAGCGCGGCCTTCCACGAAATGGATTTGGCGTCGGGCCGAACATCTTTGGAGATGTCGAGCAATGAGTCGATCAGTGCCCCCAGCCGGTGAGTCGCTTGCTGAACGCATTCGCGAAGCGGTTGCGACTCTTCGCCTTCCAGAAGTTCCAGGCTAGCCTGGATAACCGTCAACGGTGTGCGGAACTCGTGGCTAATGCGACTCAGCATTTCCGCACGCATACCATGCGTTCTACGTAGCTCATCGACGATCGCCCGGGTGTTGGTGATATTAATGGCGTTCGAGAATGTCGTCGCGGAAACGGTGCATAATGTTTGTAACACCTCGAGGTCGTCGGGATCGTACGCTTTGCCGCTGACTCTTGCGCCCAGAAGCACAAGGCCTTCCAGGCGACCGCGAACATGCATCGGTGCCACTACGTGGAAGTGGTGGAGCTGTTCGGGCCACGCCAACGTCTGTTCTGGTGACTCCTGCAAAAGGCGTGGCCTGGTATCGAACTCTTCGGCGCCGACCAGGTCGGAAATCGAAAGCGTTGGCAAGTCGCCAACCGATAGGCGTCCCTGTGCGGCCACGGGATGCATGCGTTCGTCGTCACGCGCGTAGTAACACGCGTCCGTAGTCACGTACTGACCCATCAACGTAAACATCAACGAGTTACTTAGCAGGTCCAGTTCGGTCGCGGTGCCGTACTTGTGCAACAGCGACAACACCGTGCTAAGCAAGTAGTTGGTGCGCTCGTACCGGCTCCGATAGTGAACCAGTAGACGGTCTTGTTCTAGTGTTTGGTCGTCGGACATGTGCTTTCGTCTACGACAGGACCGTGTCTTCGTGTTCGACGAACTTAAAAAACTCGGTGATGTTGATTACTTCGAAAAGCTCCGCGATGTTTGCCGGAACCGCGGCAAAGACCAGGTCACCTCCGCGACTTCGCAGCGTTGACACGTTTCCCAAGAAAACGCCGATGCCCGCGCTACTGATGAAATCGACGCCGGACAAGTTGACGATAACGTTGGTTACTCCGGCGTCAACGATGGTTGCAATTTGTGTGTCCAACTGATTCGCCGAAGTCGAATCGACACTGCCGGCTAAGCGCACAACCGCGGAATCTCCACGGGTCGTGACATCTACGGTTAAGTTGGCCATTGCGGTCCTCCTGTTGCTGGCCCTGACGACGTCCGACCGGGTTATTACCAGGCGTGTAATATTCCAACCGTCGACGTGATCGTACTGCGTTTGTCGAGAAATTCTTTGTAGCATCATGACGCCAAAACCGCGCCGTTCACCGGCTGCGTACCTATTCGTAAGATCAGTCTTGCCGGCTTGTTCGGGTATGAACGGCGTAGCGTTGTCACGAAACTCAATATGCAGTTTTGTTACCGACGAAGTGACTTCAACGGAAATGGTCGGGGCGTCGGCAAAGCCGGCGTGTTCGGACCAGTTGGTGCCCATTTCGTAAAGTGCGAAACGCAGCTTAAGGGCATCTGCGTCGGTCAGTTGCCAGCAGCGCGCGCACAACATGCTGAACACAGTCAGGCACGGAAGTATGTGGTCGAGACATGAAAACTTCGCTCGCAGCGCAACTCCGGGGTTACCGACGCCGACCTCTATGTCGACAGCGTCGTCAGGTGTTGGCGCGTCGTAATCGCAAACCTGCACCGGTGCGTCGGCCAGTGCGGTGCGGAGTCGATCGTGCAGGCTCTGCGGAGTGTGAACCGCGATCTGTTCGGCACCGAACCCGGTGAGCTCGCTCGCCAGGTCGCGAAGCTGCGCGATCGTGTCCGGGTGAGCGTCGCGCGCCGAAATGCCGACCAGGCCGCTAGAAAAGCGCAAATATCGGGGGACAATCCGAATCACGTCGTTACCGCTTTCGCTGCCGGCGCCAGGGAAAACGCGAGTAATGTGATGTCGTCGAACTGTTCCGCGTCACCGCGAAATTCCCGTTCTGAGTTGACAAGCGCAGTTATCAGCGCGTCGGGGCCATTCGGGGCGGACTGCGCCGTTACCCGGGCAAGCCGGTCGGTTCCAAACTGGTCGCCGTCGCGGTTTGTGGACTCGGTTAGTCCATCGGTGTACTGCAAAATTACGTCGCCCGGTTGAAGCGTTACCGTCTTTTCGTCGAGCGTCGGGTCAAAGACATTGCTCGGAAACGCGCCGAGGGGTGGGCCGGGCAGCTTTGCGCTACTGACCTTTCTCGTTTGTGCGGAGTACAGCAACGTGGGGTTGTGGCCGGCGTTGGAGAACACCAGCGTGTTGGCCACCGGATCGACGAGACCGACAAAGGCCGTAACAAACGTGTTCTTGTTTGTGTTCGCCTGAATCGCGGAGTTAAGTCCGCGGATAACCTGTCGCGGTGACGGCGACACCGTCAAGAGGCGGTTAACCAGAACTTTCACCATTGCCATTACAATCAGACCGGGTACTCCTTTGCCGGCGACGTCTGCAACGACAATCGCGGTGCGACCGTCGGGCAGCGGCAGGTAGTCCACGTAATCTCCGCCGACCTCAAAAGCAGAAGTAAAGCTATGCTTAATGGTCAGCCCAGGGGTAGTGCCCTGCGGGCTAGGTAACAGCGACTGTTGAATCTCGCGGGCAAGTTCAAGTTCGCCTTCCATGCGCTCTTTTGCGATCATGTCGCGACGCGCGTGATCCACTCGTGTGGCCATGTCATTCAGTGACGCTGCCAGTACACGGAACTCGTTTCGAACACCGAGGTCTATATGATGAGTAAGGTCGCCTTCGGCAAAATGATCCACGCCTTCCATGAGTGCGGCGATGGGCTGCGAAATGCGGCGAAAAAGAATAAGAGCGGCACCTACTCCCAAAAGAAGCGCAAACAGAGTAAAGCCAAAGGTAAGCCTGATGGACTTGTCAATACCTGCCAATAACTGACGGTTGGAATACGAAAGGTGGACGGCGCCGGTTTGGTTTTCGCCACCGATTGGAGTTACAAAATCAAACCCGTTGTCTCGTTCATATAACTGCTCATTCGGTCGCAGTTCTATTACCGTTCGGCGGGTGCGTCCCGAATAGGTCACATTGTGCGGTGTCGCGATGGCGGTTAAATCGGGGTGCCCCTGAATTACTCCTTCACGATCGACAATCGTGATGTTTTCGATTTCGTCGTTCTTGCTCATCAGTCGTTCGACCAACGGAAACAGCTCGAACTCTGGATCGTGACGGAGCAGGCTCTTTTCGCTGGACAGTGCAATGTTCCGTCCCTGCAATACGACCGTTTCCACGACAGAGTCAGTGAGCAGTTGCTTTTCGTATACGATCAGGCCGTAACCAATCCCTAAGACGGTCGCCGATAGCAAGACGGTTGCGCCTACAAAGAGCTGTGTTCGCAGCGAGAACCAAAATGATGGCTTGTGTGACTTCATGCTACTGGTTTGATAGCCTGCTGGCTTCCTCTTTGGCTTTCGTCAGGTAACGTCGGGCCTTGGTGTTGTCTGGTTGAACCGTCAACGCGCGCTCCCAGATGTCGATGGCTTCATCGTATCGACCCGCAGCATAGTGCTGCATTCCCAGCAGCAGGTAGGCGCGCGCGAGTAGCGAGACTGCGTTGTTGTAGTTGGGGTCGGCCGCCCAAACCTGCGAGAGCGCGCGGGTTGCGGCGCGAAAATCGCCGCTTTCGAAGGCAGCCACACCTTCGGCGTATCGCGCTTCCAGCACTTCAGGGTCTACAGCGGGTTTGCGCTGCTTGGGAGCGGTTTCTGCCGGTGTGGGGCGCGTCTGAGCCTGGCGCCTTTCGCTGATGGCGCGCTGCACCGATTCAATAGCCTGGCGCGTCGCGCCGTCGTCGGGTCGCAGCTCCCGCGCCTTCTCCAGTGTGGTTAACGCGTCGCCGAACTCACCGCGCTTGCTTTGTTGATCGGCCTGGTTCAACAGTTGGCGATGTAGCGCCGCAATGTTTCCAATGGCTTTGCGCCGGTATTCTCCGGCGAGTCGATTATCCGGTTGAAACTCCAACACCTGATTGAAGCCGTTTAGCGCGGCCAGATAATCTCGGGCCGCGTACAAGTCGATGGAGCGCGACAGTTGTCGCTCGATCATTTGCGTGCGATCGGCCGCGGCGTTAATCGCGCTCGCACATTCGGAACGCAATCGCAGAGCCTCAGGGTGACTGGGAAAGTCGGCTAACACCTCGGCAAATTTGTCGGCCGCCGCCAGGTAGTTTTCCTCGGCCATGAGACGACGCCCAATGTCGAGGTTGTTCTCTCGCGCGCATTCTTTAATGCGGTCAAGCGCGTGAGCGTCGTCCGGCTGCAGAACACTGATCATTTCGTACTGCGATCGCGCATCGTACCACTCGCGCGCGGCGAACTTGGCATCGGCGGACTTCTTAAGGTCTGCGAGTTGCGACTGCTCTAAATCGAACAGCCTGCTCGCCAGTCGCTCTTGTAGTTCTTGCTCCAGGTCGTGCTGTACCCGCTCGCGGCGTTGTTCTCGCGATTGCCCAAAATCAAACGCGACGGAAACGCGATGGTTGCCGCCCAGGTCTTCTTCGCGATAGGCGTAGTCGACACTCACACCGCGGTAGTAGCCTCCCACGCCGTAGGTAAGTGTGGAACCGTCGGCGCCAAAACGTAATGCCAGCATATTCTGGTAGGAAAACTCCTGACCAAAGCGAACGATGGTAGGAGAGTGTCGTGGTGACACCAATTCCAGCGCAGTGGTTAGTGACAGCGAAGAGTACACAGATTCCAGTTCGGTTCCCAGGACCACTTGAGTGGGGTCGGCTACCGACTCTTGGTCGAGTTTTATGGAAGGCTCGACAAAGTTCTCCACCGCTAACCCCGCTGACACGCTCCTAAACGCCGATGTGGCCGCGAAGTCGCGCCGAAAACGCCCACCCAGGTCACCGCCCACTCCGGATCCGCTGAATCCGGCGAGCTGTTGGTTGTCGACTTTCAGATTTATGCCTAGCGAAACCATGTCGGTTACAGTCATTCCGTATCCAACGACAACTCTGGTGTTGCTGTTCTTCAAGTCCGAGCTAACGAGAACGTTGGTAGCGTCGCGTTCTTCGATTCCGCCCACCGAAAGGCGCATTATGCCCACACCCAGAGTTCCGAAACTAAGAAAAGGATAGGCACCGGAAAGCGTTATGTAGTTGGTGTCGTCGTCAAAGAATGTCGTACGAAAACCGTCGAAGCCTGGCCGGTTAACGTCGGCGAGGCTGGCCGGGTTGGTTAACAGCAAGGACGCGCGGCCCGAGCGAGCCACACCGGTCATCCCCAGGCCGCTGGAACGCGCGTTGCCACCGATAACGAACGGGAGTTCGGTTCCATAGCCACTGGAACCGGCGTGGGCGCTGGGTGCCATAGAAGCTAGCGCCAGTGAGACTATGAGTAGCAGTCGAGTCATCGTACCACTGCCACCTTGCGTCTTACTGTGGCAGCGGAGCCGCCGTTGGTTGGAAAAGTCTCTAGGACCAGATAGTAAACGCCGTTGTTGACAACGTCACCGTTGCTAGTGCGACCATCCCACTGCGAATCTTGATGCAACCCTGCCATTAACGTCGAGTTATCCAGGATTGTTGTGACTTCTTTGCCCCACAGTGTGTACAGCTTGAGCGTTACCCGCGATTCCGACTCGAGCACGAACGTAATGCGCGTATTGTCGCGACCAGCGGCGAACGGGTTGGGATAGTTGGTGAAACTCTCGGCTAATGAAGTCCCCAAGATTGTCGCAGCGTTGGTGGTTAATGGGAACGCGCCCGAGCGCGCGACCGGCGTTATCGCGGTGCCGCTGCCAGCTTCGCGTATGTCCAAGGCAGCGTTGTCTTCTATCTGAATCCGAAAGGATCTGTTCGCAGCCGGCTGTGCCAGTTCCACCTTCAGCATCAACGTTTCTTGGCTTTCCGGTCCACATTGAACCAGGCCCACGCCAATGGGCATGACTATGCCGGAGCTTCCGACTTGTCCGGTGGAGATGAGTTGTTGGCCGCGATACAGCTCTGCCGTTGCTACGAACTCGTTTGCCGAAAGCCCACTGCCTTTGGAATCGACTAGCGTGAAGGTAACCTCTCGGAGTTCCGCGACCGAATACCCCGCCGGGTTCTCGTTGCTAAGCACTACGTCCAATACTTCGACATCAACTTCACCCTGGATAACATTTGCGGGTAGGAGAGATTGCAGGTCGCAAAGCAGCTGACTGGTTGGAAGCTGGATTTCGGTCGGCTGGGATACCTGAGGGAATTGCCCAGCAACGCCGGTGACGCGTTCGCCGCTGTTACTGTCGTAGGCGCCCCAGAAAGATGCTTCCATACGCGCCATGAACACGACCGGCTGCACGGCAGGCGAAATGTCGACTACCACCTGTAATGTTGCGGTATCCCCTGGCGCCAATACCAGCGGCTGGTCGAACGCACAAGGAGCGAGCGGGCTGGACCCGCTAAGCGATGTCACCGCCGCGAGTGTGTCTGACCCCTCCATTATGCAGATGATGTCAAACACAGACCCAGGGAACACTGGTGACCCACTTGGTGTGCCGAACTCCAAGGCCAGTGAGTCGACGCGAATGGGCGCCGCGTTGGCGGCGGTATCCGCATGGGCAACACGCAGCGACATCAGCGACACCGGCGATTGTCCCGGAACCACCGCGGGCGGTGAGGTCGAGCTGTGGACGATCGCCAGTCCGGTTGCGGGCTGGGCAAAGGTCACAGACCGAGACCACATAGGGAAGGGATTGCCGTTGGATACCACGGTCACCGCGTGGCCGTCCGCTGCATCGCGCGCCGAAATCGAAGCAGGTGAGAACAATCGAGCCCGGAACTTTGCTTCGGACGGAAAGTCCTGTGCGTCGAACGTAATGGTGACCGGTTGATCGGTCTGGGGCGCGACCAGTATGTCCGTGGTCAGGTCGATGTTGAACGTCGCCGCAAATGTCGGCAGCGAGGTTGTCGTAAAGATCTGCGTCGCGCCGGCGTAAACCGAAATCCGCGACGCTACGTCTGTCGGAGCGATCAGTGACCCGGTGCTGTCAACAATTCCCAATGCAAAGTCTGTAACCAAAATGTTGGACGAAGTTGCGGGACTTTCGTTGAAAAACGACAGTTCCATCAGCGCTACGTTGGATTGTCCGGTGTTCGCGGTTACCGACGACGTGTCGGCATTGCTTACCCGTAACGTCTCCGCCGGAGTTGTAATTTGAATCGCCCCTGTGTTCCAAGGGTATGCCTGGACTGTGGTTGGCGTTATCGCGCCATCGCTGTTGGCGTCGCTGGTCTCGAGCTGGCTGATGTCGTCAAATCGCAGACCCATGGGAGCCAGAGTCGGCGAGGTGGCAATGTCTCCACGCATAGTGAGCGTGACGATGTCGCCCGGGTCGATCTTCACCGGACTTGGGAATACAATGGCGACGGGGTTGGTGTCCTGCAAATCGAGCGGCGAGGAGAAGTTGGTTCCCGTCGAGCTGATGATGCGCGCCGCACGCAACGCGGAATTCGGCGCACGGTTGGTGCCGGCACCATCGTCAACACTAAATCCAATCGAACGCAGCACAACCGACGCAAAGCTAGTGTCCGCGCCCGAATAATCGACCGCCAACGACCACAGACTGACATCGTCCTGATCGGCGGTCACGCCGGGTGGCGCGGTACTGGTGAACGTCGCCACGATGTTTGCTGGCGAGTTCTGGATGGCGATAGTAGGGGTGCAGGTTTGCGCGGTGACTTCGCTGCTGTCGGCATTAAAGGCCTGGCCGCACCATTCGATATTGCCAGCAGACGTTGCCTGCAGCAACCACGTTGCTGTCGTGTCGGCTCCTGCGGCGAGGTCAAAACCGGAAATTGAAGGCCCCGATACGACGGACGCCGAGCCGGTTCCAGACGCACTCAACACCGACGAGTGCACGCCGGTAAGGGGGGTGGCGCCCTGGTTGCGGATGCGCATGGAAACCGAGAACTGCTGGCCGACACTAAAACTCGGCGCATCTGTGCTTAGCGACGCCAGCAATGGGTCGGTTGAAATTGTAGTTACGTTGACGTTGCTAATCACGCGATCCAGCGGACCATCGTTTCCGGAAGCGACAGTGATTCCGTTGACTGGAAGTTCCGCAACAATGGTTCGCTCGTCAGCCGCTCCTGAGTTGATGTTGGCGGTGACATAGCACGGCAGTCCGGTTGTCGGAATTGGTTGATTCAGCGCCGTAACCGTACGCCAGTCCGATCCGGACCATACCAAAGAGGCCAGAAGTTGGTCCGATAGTTCAGAGAAGCCCGACTTCGCGTCTTCGGTTTCAATCCACAAGTTCATCAAAGAAATGTCCGCCCCAGGCACCGCCGTTCCCGAGCTAGTGATGGCGAAGGCGGACAACAGGTCGGGCTGAGCACCATTAGCTGGGATGGTCAAGCCAAACACGGGTACATTCTGCTCTCCGGGTGCGGCACGGTAAGCTGGCTGTCGGGTGCTGGTAATCTGCGCTGCAACCATTCCGTTGGCTGTGTCGAGTCCCGGAGAATTGGCAAACGGCTCGCCTTGGATTACCACAGTGGTTTCTTCAAACTTCAGATCATCGACATTGGCCAGCTGAAAGTCGATCGTAACCGAGTCGCGACAAATCAAAGCAAGATCGTACGCGACGAAGAGGTAAGTAATCTTCTGAGGAGACAGGGAGAGGTTTAGATTTGAGAATGAGTATTCAACGCCATCGGTGGTGACTAGTCCGACGTCGGCGATGTCGGCCGGCGTAAAGAGGCCGTTGCTGTCCACGTCGGCATAAGCGTGCGCGGCCTCAAGTTCGGCGCCACCCGCCGAACCGATCTGCGACAGCAACATCTCCTGGAGCGTTACCGGTGAGTCCAGACCATTGTAGAAGCCAAGCCCAAAGTTCAGAAGATCTGGCGATCCGGGGTGCACCACCGCGTCACCCACCGAATAAGGAAACACGGTGATGATGTCTGGCACGGGAATCAGTTGGATCGTGGGGCTGGTGACTGGTGCGTCGCGAGGACCATTGTTGCTCGACGTATACTGGACGCCATTGAGCGGAAGCTGAAACTGAATCGATGCTCCGCCGGGAACATCGTCCACCAGGTCTGCCGCCACAAAGAGTCGAACGTCAGCGCATGTCGGGTCCAACACCTGCGTCAGTCCGGTGACCAGAAAAGTTGTCGCGTTGAGGCCGACGAAATCGCCCAACCATAAGTCGTCGCCGTTGGCCGCATCGAACACGCCGTCACCGCCGTCGCGATACAGCGCCAGCCGCTGGATGTGGTCGGTTGTTGCCGTTCCCAGGTTTTCGATTGTGAAAGCAACAAGCGTGTCGCCGGTTACCCCATTGCTGGGGATCATTACGTTCAGAACCAGATTGTCGAACTGGTCGGTTAGCAACAAGCTATCGGAGTCTGCCGCCACCGTGAACTGTGCGGCCACCGCTCCATCAACGGTGTTGATGCTGCCGCCGAGTGGAAAAGTGCCGACAATCGGCGGAGTTCCACCGGGCGTAACCACGTCACCAGCGCTTTCCACGCTCACCGCTATCGTATTGCCATCGTGTGCGCAAGCAATTGGGACGTCAGCAATCACCAACAGTTCGGCAAGGTCATTGCCGTCCAGGTTCAGACCGGTTGCGATAGTCGTTTGACCGCTGGCGAAGAAGCCCGTACCTAACAGCAAGTCGCCGATATCCAGCAAGCCGTTGCCGTTGTCGTGGTATACACGAATCAACCCGACACCAGCGTCCAGGTCTGCTTGCGTGCCGGCGCCCGTCGAAACATTGGTAATTCGAAGGGAATCCAGCGCGATCGCTGTCGGCGAGTTGTTTACCAGTTGCAGATGTTGGAGTCGGACATCGGGTTGACCTGGATCGATGGCCAGGCTCGGAAGGGCTACTGCGTTGATCGCAACTTCTTGCACTTGTACCAGCGTAAAACTAGATCCGGTGGCGACGAGGGAATTCAGCGGCCCGTCGTTTCCAGAGGTCACGCCGATCCCGTTGATTGGAATCACCGGTGTTAGTTGATCTCCATCGTTCACCGTCAACGCGACATCCGCTGCAACGTGGAAGCTGGTCGTGCCCGAAACCGGAATACTGAAACCGCTAGCGACGTAACGATCTCCGGTGAAACCAAACGTGGCGACGAAGGTGTCTGATCCCGGTTCAAACAGGTTGCTTCCGTCGTCCAGCCAGAGTTTGACGGTGGTGAGATTCGACGGATTTATAGAGCCTGTGCTGTCCGCGACAGTGATCGACGTTAGCGTGTCGGCCGAGTAGCCGTTGGCCGGAGGAAACAACGTAAACAAGTGCTGGTTAGTCGTGCCGGACACCAGTTGAGTTTGACTTGACGGTGCCGCGACGTACTGATGACTGAGCGAACCGTCCACCGAAAGCGATCCAAACGAGTCAAGCGGGTTTAGCGCGGTAACTGTAGTGTCTACCAGTGTCGGTCCCGAAAAAACAATTGCGGCATGATCGTCAATCATGACGTCAATGCGGTCTCCGTCGCGAGCCAGTGTTGAATCGACGTCGACAAGAATATTAAGAGTCCGCGATTCGCCCGACGGGATATTGAGATTCGGCGACACGTTAATGGTGAGCGCGCCGTTGGAGAAAGTGCCTTCGCCGAGCGCTGCTCCTCCGAAGACATCAAAAACGCGAACCCGCGAGATCTGCGCGTCGAGATTGGCGTTTGAACCCGGTCCGCTGGAGGCATTGACCAGCGTCAACGCCGTCAGGTTTTTGGAGTTCCCGTAGTTGTTGGTCAACGTAAACGCCAGGGCGACCTTCGAAGTATCACCCGGCGAGGCGGCATCGTTTCCGATAGCGCTTGCTGCAACGTCGATCCACGGCTCGGTGACCCAAACCTCGTTCGATCCGATCGTAGTGAATGAGCTCACGTACGGACTGGAAAAGTCGTCGACACCGATCAGGTCGAGTGTAAGGGGGTAGAGTCGGTTGGTGTCGAGTGCTGGCGGCAAAGACGACGTGTTGAAAGCGATGGGAAAGCCCTGCGCGTTGCCGGGCACCCAGGTTGGGTTTGCCAGCAATGCCGAGTAGGTATGCATTCCGTCGCTCATCGTAATCTGGCTGGAGACGTCGAGCAGGACACCCGTGGAGCTTTGGTTGTCGAGCGATATTTGAAACGCAAACGGTCCGTCTTCGTGCGTGACTTCGTTGGGCTGAACCGAACCCGGTACATCGACTAGCAACGGTGCCGGCTGCCCCGACGTCACCGAAACTTGATAGGGTGCGACATTGTTTTCCGCCTCAGGATCTGGCTGATCGCTGAAACTAACGAACACAGAGTCGGCAATCGTCTGGCCCTCGAAGCCCGACTCGACTTCGACAGCAATCCAAAGCGTGTCTATAGCCCCGGCGGCGATCCCGGCACCAATCGTCCAAAGGCCGGTTCCGGGTGCGTAGTTCCCCGAAGAGACGTTGTGCGACCGCCGAGTCAGGCCTGCGGGCAGGCTGGCGTTGACTTGAACGGACCCCACATCCGAAGGGCCAAGGTTTTCGAGCGAGACCAAAATCGTAACGGTGTCGCCCACATCGGCCGTGCTCGGAACAGCAGCCGCTTTTAGTTCCAAGTTGGATCCGGGCGTTGCCGACATCGCCATCCACTGGTAGGTGTCGCCCGCACGATTGGTTTCATCCGCCGAATCTACGGTAAAGCCTGCCGCGTCAAGTGTTCCAATGGTTCCGGTCGAGTTCAATTCGTCGGTAAAGTAGCTCGCACCGCCGACGGTTGCCGCGTCGACGCGATACATGGGGTCGGTGTTTCGACTCGTGTTGGTGACGATGACGATCCCGGGGTCGTTGGTGGAAATCGCACGTCCATCGGTACCGTCTCCCAGGTACGACCCAACGGAAATCGCAGCCGAATCAAAGGCGATATAGTGAAAAGTCACTCCCGCCTCATTAGCTTCGTTCGTTCCGGAAAGCTGAAAGCCCGTCGTGCCAAAGTCAAAAATGTCGCTATGGGTTCCGCCCTGATCAAAGCGCGCCGACTGTCCAATCGCCTGACCGCTGTAGCGATGAATGCGGCGCTCGTTGTTTTCCCCCATAATCATGAGGTAGCCTATGCGACTGGTCGTGGGCACCCAACGGCTGGCGACACCATCGCCAGTGTAAGTGCCAACTTCTACTGCTTCGGGACTCGCCTTTATGGCCGTCCAAAAGTAAGTGACGAGCAAGCCGTTTACTGCGCCGTTTCCGGTAACTTCAAATCCATCAGCCGTCAGCGAGTCGATCAGACCCGTTTGGGGGTTGCTGTTGTCAGCAAGTGCGACGGACATTCCCGGCGGCATGGTCGAAGTGGAGATGTGCGCGAACTGCGCTGTCGTCGCTTTGATCACGACGACATCAGGCCGGAACCCGACGCCAATCTTAGCTGGCAAGCTCGAACCGATATACCAGCCGCTGCGGAGTTCGTGGTCGGCCACGGCACGGTTGGGCACAGCCGCAACTAGCAGTGCGACACCGCATAACGCCAAAATGCGGCGAGTAATACTAACCAGGGGTTGCCCCAAGATGCACTTAAACCTTTAAAAAATAAACTATTTGCCGGTACTCTGAACCAATGAAAGTCTTCCCGTGTCAAATACTTGCAACGCATGTGCCACCGGAAATGCTGCGCCGTCGTGGGGCGCGGCTGGTATTTCTGGTGGCAACAATTGCCTGGTGGGGACCTTCGAGCCCGGGGTTTGCGTCGACGCACACCACAGCGGTGGTGAGGCTCGATCCCGCTGCGCACGCACTGACGGTCGAGGCGAGAATCGAGATTTCCGGCGGCGGAGACCGGACGTTTTCGTTCTATGCGACCAGTATCTCCAAGACACAAGTCAACCAGCGCGACGTTGTTGTGGATACCGATCGCCACCGGCAAGCCACGGTTGCGGTTCCATCCAGCCCGGAACTGCAAGTACTCACGCTTTCCTATCGGTCGGTGTTTGGTTCGACTGAGATGTTCCTCGCCGATAGCAGCACGGCAGCCATCGACTCCGGTCGCGTTTACCTGGGTGGAGACGCTGGTTGGATGCCCGGCGACGATACGCTCGGGACCTTTCGGATTACCGTCATTGCGCCGGACGAGTTGATCTTTATTACCGAAGGGCGGCGACTCCGCGAGACCGTGAAAGATGGAGCGCGAACCACAGTCTTCGATGTCGCCTATCCATCCAGAAACCCGACGCTAGTGGGTGGGGACTTCGTTCGGCATCAACGCAAGAGTGACGGTGTCCTGGTGGAAACGTATTTGTATCCCGCCGATACGTCGCTTGCTGATCAGTACCTCGGCGCAAGTGAGCGTTACTTACAACTGTACAACGGACTACTTGGTCCCTATCCGTTCGAGAGTTTTGCCGTGGTTGACAACTTCTTCGCAAGCGGATACGGCATGCCTGGGTTTACAGTCATCGGGCAGGACGTGCTGCGGTTGCCGTTCATAGTGGATACATCACTTGGGCACGAAGTGGCGCACAACTGGTGGGGAAATGGTGTATACGTCGACGCTGACAGCGGCAACTGGTGCGAAGGGCTTACAACTTTCTATGCCGACTATCGCTACGAAGCAGAAAAAAGTGATTCGGCGGCGGCGCAATACCGCCGGGAGATTAACGAAAACTTCACGCTCGATGTGAGCGAAAAGACCGACTATCCGCTAACACAGTTTCGTTCGCGCGAAAACGCGGTTGACGCGGCTATCGGATACGGCAAGTGCGCGATGGTTTTTGCGATGTTACAACGTTACATCGGGGAAGAGCGTTTCTATCGAGTCATGCGGACGTTCTTTCGCGACTTTCGTTTTCGCGAAGCGTCCTGGGATGACATCGCCGAAGCTTTTACCAACGTTTCCACGTTCGACGCCACCGCGTTTTTCCGACAATGGGTGTACCGGGAGGGTGCGCCGCAGTTGGTGCTGGAACAGGCTTCGGTGTTCGAGACCGATGACGACAACACGCCGTACGCTGTAGACGTTACGCTGGGTGCATACGGCGACCATCAACTGCTGGACGTTCCGGTCGTGGTGGCTACGTCTCTGGGAAATTACCGTTTTTCAGCAAGTTTCACGGGCTTTAGCAATCGATTCACGTTCAAACTTCCGGCAGAACCGCTGGCGCTGTATGTCGACCCGAACCATGAGATCTTTCGAAAGCTGGACCCATCCGAACTCCCGGTAAACATTGCCCGCGTACTTTCCGCGGACGATGTCGTTGTCGCAATGCCGACCGGAGGTGACGCCATGAAACGCGGCGCCTATGCCGATCTTGCGACGCGGTTTTCTGATCGGGTGGGTACCGTCGTTGCCGATACTGCGGTGACCACGGCTAGCGACATGGTGGTGTTGGGTGATCCTGGGGAGAACCGTGTTTGGGATCGGCTCTCTGCTCCGACCTGGGTGGGGGTTGACGATGGTGGTGTCAGGGTTCGCGATGCCGTGTATCAGGACCCGGGCGCGGCCGCTTTTGTAGCTTTTCGGCACCCCGATAACCCCCAGCGCACAGTGGTTTGGGTAACGGGTAAGTCGGCGGACGCCATCGCTGCCGCTGGTTATAAACTCATCTACTATGGCAAGTTCAGTGCGGTGAGTTTTGTCAATGGAACCAGACAGCGAACCTGGCTACCCGAACCCTCAAGTGGCGTGCTCGGTTACCGCTGGTTGGCGGAACAGTCACGCCCCGTCAACGAATAGCAACTATTCGCGGGAGTCGCGGTCGCGAACCCGTTGAAAGTATCCGCGACGATTGTCGAGGAGCCAGTCGACCAGAAACTCGTGTCGGTAATGTTGCATTGCTTCTTCCAAAGCCTCACCGGCGCGATCGTAGTCGCCCAATTGAAACCAACTCTCGCCGATTCGGCTTCCTGCAACCAGTTTAAACCGGTCGTCCCAAGTAGGACGCGGGGTCTCGATAATCTCGCGATAACCGGCGATAGCGTCGTGCCAGCGGCCAGCTATGAAGTCATTTTCGGCGCGATAGAACCCTTTGTAAAAACCACCTTCCGACGCCGAAGCGAGCCAATCCGGCCTGTCGTTGGTTGGGTTCTGCTCGTAGATGGCGACGATTCTTGGGTCTATCGGGCGGTTCGGCGGAGGGCCGGTGTAGCCTTTGATTTCCTTTTCGAGCGCTTCGATGTCGCCGGAGATCAGGTCGATTTTTTGTTCGCGAGCCAGTCGCAAGTGGTTCATGGCCGCGTCAAAACGCCCCTGCGCCGCGGCGAGTCGCGCGAGTTCGCAACGGGAGTAGGCCACTACCCAATCGGGGTGCTTGGGTTTTTCGCTGGTGATGGCATAGAATTCACGTTCGGCAGCGGCAACATCACCAAACAGCGCGTTCGCCAGCGCCGATTCGAAACGTAGAACGTAGTGCGTGTTGGTGTCGTTGTGATCGCTACTATGTTGCACCGATCGCGCGATGCCGTCGGCGACGGCCGCCTGGAACTCCGCGCGTCGCCCCGGAACAAATGGCCCCATAATGGCCATCGGAAGATTGGCCCGCACGTAATTCCGGTGGCGCTTAAGCACGCTCAATACTCCGTCGGCACCATCCTCGTAACGTCCCTCGAACAAAAAGTACGTCGAATACAACAGCAGTTCGTGCTCCGGCAGGAACGGCCCGCCAGCCGCAATCCCGCGACGCATGCGGTCCAATCCCTCGTCGCGATCGCCTCCCGGAAATCGCAGCAGTTTGGAAAAGAACTTAAACAAGTTCGGAATGGTGTCCGCGAAGTACAGAAAAGCACCTAGCACGCTATTCGCGACCGGGTCGTCGGGACGCAGTTCCAGGTAAGCCACAAGGTCGCGTTTACCCTTGCCGGCATCCCGTCCCGCGCTCCAAAACGCACGCGCGAACGACCGCGTGTGTGACTTGGCCATCCACGCCCACCCGCGGTAAAGAAGGTAGTTGGGGTTCGGGTCGTCGGCATCGATGGCCGCATCGCACAACCGGATCGCGGTGTCGAGGTCGGCGAGAATTGCCTGCGACCGACGTTCGATTACGTCTTTACGTTCGTCGTCGATGGGCAAGCGTTCGCGGTAAATTCGAGCGCGCAAGATGTAGAACAAGGGCGCGTCCGCACACTCGTCGTGCAGCGAAGCCAATAGCTCAAGCGCCTGGTCTGAGCGCCCGGCAAAGATGTGTTCGGCGACGGTTGCGACCTCTGCGGGGGAAAGCTCGCGGCTGGCTCGAAGCTTGGGATCCGAGGCCAGCGCCCGCGTTCCCATGAGCGCTACCATCAACATCGCTAGAACTACCAGGGCCACCCACCGTGGCGGCACGCCCGCTGTCCCGGCGGTGGCTTGAACCCCCGCCAAAAATGGCACGTCGGTTGCTGTTTGCTCCATGATTCGCAAAAACTGTTTCCTTTAGCGCGGCCCGGCCTTCGTCTCAGGGGCGTCCGCCGGGTGCAATGAGGAACGATGGGGACGAACTAGTACATGCAGGCAACTACCCGACAATCTACCCACGAGATGGCCGAGCGCGTCGAGAAAATTCTCGTCGCGATGGCCAAGCTTATCCACGGCAAAAAGCTCTATAGCGAGAATAATCCGCGCCTGGCCGAGTTTGCCCGCGCCCTCGAACAGGCCGTCGAGCAGTTTTTTAAGTTCAACGATGTCCTGGTCCTAACAGTCGACAAGAGCGAGTTGCTGTGGGAAGGGCACGTTGTTTACAGCAACGAGAAGCGCGAGGAGAGCATCGCTTTCGTCTTATATAAAGATGGCGTTGGAGAACTGTCGATCGACCGACAGGCGCTGGGCCCCGAGCTTAACCTGCTGTTGAGGATTCTTAGCGACGAATACCACAACCGATCCATGCACGAAGATGTAGTGACGAAGTTCTGGAACGCGGACTTCGAGCACATCAGCTACCGGGTTATCGACGACTATCTCAATGTCGATGTGGGCGGGGAGATGTTCGACCAGGAGCCGGAGACGCCGCCGTCGGACGATCACGAAGAACTTACGCCGACGCTCAAGGACAAGGGTCGCATTATCATTCAAAAGCAGGACCCGCTGGAACCGATTGCGAACTACCTGCAAACCATTGCCAGTGGCGATGGCCGATTGAACAGTGCGGACGACGCCGAAGTTCAGTTTCAACAAATGATGGAGTCCCTGTTTGGTGTCAGTCAGGATGAAGTTGACACCCTGCATCGCGAACTCGAATCAGAACGGGCCGACGATCAGCTGGTTGCGTTCTTCGAGAACCTATTTGTGTTCTTGTCGATGGGCGAAAATCAAACCGCCATACGTGACGTCGCGGGCGTGTTGCTACGAATTGGCGAGTACGTCGTGGACGAAGCCAGGCCCAAGTCGTTGGGCCGCTGCTTGCGGCTGGTCGACGACTACGGCAAGCGCGATGGGCTCCTCCCTGAGGCACAGGACGCGGTTACTAAACTTACCAACAGCTTTCGAAATCCTGGACTTGTGCAAACGCTCGGCGATCGGATTAGCGGGTGGAACGACGAAACCGAAGAAATTCTCGACTATCTAGCCGCCATCGGCGAGCCTGCCACCGACTCACTTCTGCGCGTTATTCATAACGAGTCGGGCACTCGATTGCACAAAGCGGTTTGCGACACGTGCTGCGACATTCACTCCGATGACATTAGTCGCGTGGTCGATCAGTTGGACATTGATCAACCACACGTCGCGGCTGATGCTGTCTACATGCTCAATCGCGCGGGTGTGACGGAGTTGTCACCGCGAATTCAAGAACTGCTTTATTTTCCCGACACGCAACTCAAAGAACAAATGGTCGAGCTGTTGGCACGCAGCGAAAATCCAGTCGCCATCGAAATGCTGATTTCAGTGTTGCCCGACGATGATCGTTTTATCCGTGAAAAAGCACTAGCCGCCCTGGCGTCGCGCGCGGAACCGCGGGTTCGAGATCACCTTACTGAACTGGCGCTGGGAGCGGATCGCGGAGAGGTTCCATTTGAAGATTCGGAACCGGTGTTCAAAGCGTTGGGACGAGTGGGTGACACTTCGACGGTGTCGGCGTTGCGACAGTTGGTTTCGAAGCGAAGCATCATGCAGCGTGCACGTTCTCGCGAAAACAAGTTGCTCGCTATTCGCGCGCTCGAGAACATTTGTAACCCCGAGTCGATTAACCTGCTGGAGCAGCTTTCTCAAGATTCGCATGACGCCGTGCGCGAACGCGCCCAACGGGGGCTCAACAACCTGCGCCGAAGAATGTCGGCCAAGGAGGAAGCATGAGCCGCCAAACGCTAGACCCCAAAGCTATCTCACGCCCAAAGCCGTCGGTGGCGACCGCGAGCAGCGAGGAGCTCATTCGCGAGGTCGGTCCGCGCCTGGTAACGGCGCTGTTTTCGGCGGTGAAGACTCTCCGGCTTTACGAAACCAATAACCGCGCCGCCCAACGCGCACTTGGTGACTTGAGCGCTACGATCCGGGAGATCTCACAGGTCGACGGCACCGTTGACGTTAGCCATCACAACGGATTTGTTTGCATTAACGAAACCCGGCTGTCGGTAGACAGCCAGCAGGATGGGCCGTTTGAGTTTCTGGTGGAGGAGTTTCTGCGCAGAGGCGTACATCGACTTGAGTTTGCGCACGGTATCGCCGCGGACGAACTTGGTGAGTTCTTGCGCTTGTTCCTGGCGTCGGAAGGCGCAACGGCGTTTGACACTCTCGAAGTGGGTATTGCCGAACAAGGAATCGCCAACGTTAAAGTTACCCGCTACGAAGAAACCGAAACCCAGTTGCGAGAGGTTGACGAAACCACCTACAACCTGCGCTTGGAAAGTAACCGGGTTTACTTTCGTACCGTCGCACTTATGGGCGACATACTACGCACAAACCAGGAGCGCCAGGCGTTAAACATGCGCAAGGCAAAACGTCTCACCCAACGCATGGTTGATATCATCCAAACCGATGAGTCTATGCTGGTTGGTCTGTCGAGTATTCGTAACTTTGATGCTTACACTTTTGCCCATTCTGTGAATGTTTGCATTCTCGCGATGCTAATGGGGGATCGGCTTAAGCTTCCTCGGCGAGAGGTCGCTAAGTTGGGAGTTGCCGCGCTCCTGCACGACCTGGGTAAGACGTACGTACCGGCGTCGATTCTAAACTGCACTGGCGAGCTTAGCGACGACCAGTGGGAGTTGATGAAGTACCACACGTTCTTTGGCGTTAAAGAGTTGTCGCGTATGAAGTCGTTGCGGGACTCGGCCGATCCGATGTTCGTCGCTCTGCAGCATCACATTCACTTTAACAACAATGGCTATCCTCGCCGCCCCGACGGATGGAATTTGCGGCTGTTTTCGCGGATCGTCACCATTGCTGACTACTTTGACGCTATGACAGCAGTGCGCACCTACCGCAAGGATCCAATAACACCGGATCGCGCGCTTAAGTTTATCCTGGAGAAATCAGGACAGATCTTCGATCCGACCATCGCCAAAGTATTTGTACGTGCGATGGGGCTTTACCCGGTAGGGACAGTTGTGGAGTTAACGTCGGGGCAGCGGGGTGTTGTGGTAAAACAAAACGAAGAGGCCCGGTTCATTCATCGGCCCCAGGTAGAAGTCCTTAAAGAGGACGCGCAGACGACCGAACTGGTGGACTTGTCGACCGATTCGGAAGTCGCGCCGGACGGTCGTAGCATCGTGCGGTCAATTGAAGACGACGAGATCGGCTTCAAAAAGCACAACTTTTTCCTGGCGCAGTAGCTAGTACTTGGGAATCGAAGAATCAACTTCGTCGGCCCACGCAAGGATACCACCGCGAAGGTTCCACACGTTTTCGAACCCGTCGTCTTGCAGG